>JBALDB010000070.1:0-25468 GCA_036918135.1 Nostoc sp. | reverse complement strand
TAATTACTGTTGTGTAAGGGTTTTAGACATTTCAAATGGATGACGTGATTTAGCCGTCCTGTACTAGTACATTTATGCCAATCAGACTTTTGATATATCGGGCATAAGTGCGCTTTGTTCTCTGGTAACTTGTAGTAAACAGGCTAAAATCTAGTGCTGCAAACCAAAATTTATAATATTTGTATGAAAGCGAGAACGAATCGCACCTTAATTTATAATTCGTATTCTCAAACTAGCCTCCATAGATACCTGTTTTTTTGTTAGTATTCAAAAAAACCTATTGACACATTTTCAGATCAATTGTTTGTTATTTATAAATAAATATAAACAATTGTTTCAAAATGAAGAAACCACCTGAGGTTTAATGACTGATTATTTTCAAGGAAATTTCCCATTACAATCTGTCCCACTGACAAAGAGTGTGTTGAGAAACCCTAAGCAAATAGAAGACGCAAGCGGAAAATTAGCCGCAAAGATCGCTGAAGCTGCATCCGATCGCAAAGCTGGTGATATTTTATTGCTCAGAGTAGCAGACGTATCTTATCTGGCAGATTACTTTGTGATCATGACTGGTTATTCTAGGGTACAGGTAAGGGCGATCGCTCAAGCAATTGAAGCAAAAGTCGAAACTGAGTTACAACGACGCCCCTTGAGGACAGAAGGAAAAGCTGAGGGTAGTTGGATACTACAAGACTACGGTGAGGCGATCGTTCACATCATGATGCCCAAGGAACGCGAGTTTTATAATTTAGAAGCGTTCTGGATTCATGCAGAACGTATTTCCCTTCCAGAATCTGATGAGGGTGGGGGTAAACCAACATGATCGGGTCTTCGCTTTCAAATTGCCCAGTTCCCAAAGACCAACAACCGCTTAACGAGTATGAAGAGCTAAAAGCCTCCTGGCTGTTTCGTGATAGCACTTTACATTGGCGCAATTATATCACAAAAATGGTTTGGATTTGGGGTTTATCTTGGTTAGTAGCGGGGCCGGTCGTAGCAGCAAGTTTTCCCCCACAAAAGTATATTGGACATTTTCTTGTCTGTGGTGCAGCCGCAGCGAGTATCGGCGTACTGCTGGCAGTAGTAAGGTTATATTTAGGCTGGTTTTACGTGTGCGATCGCCTTTGCTCTCCCACAGTATTCTATGAAGAGTCAGGCTGGTACGACGGTCAAACCTGGACAAAGCCACAAGAAGTTCTCAATCGCGATCGCTTGGTTGTGGCATACGAAATCAAACCTATCCTACAGCGGTTGCAATTTACCTTTGCTGGCTTGGCGGGAATGTTCGTTATTGGTACTATAGTTTGGCATTTGTTATAAAACAGTCATTGGTCATTGGTCATTAGTCATTAGTCATTGGTAAATAAACAAACGACGAAGCGCAAAGTAAAATTGCGTACTCCCGATCTACGATACGCTACGCGAACGCCAACGCCAAGGGCAAACAGAACTTCGGGGGACGGGAAGAGTTTTAAATTATCAGTAATTAAGCGAACTTGATATGACAAATGACAAATGACAAATGACAAATGACAAATGACTAAATAATAAATAAGTGATAAAAATAAACCCATGACAATGGGAAAACGAACTCAAGCTACAGCACTGGAAGTCCGGTTGCTGCGTGAAGGGATTATTGAATCCAAGCATATAGTCCAAGCTGTTGTATGCGACGAACGCGGACGGGTTTTAACCGTCGCTGGAAACTCTGAAACTGCTGCATTTATTCGTTCAGCACTTAAACCATTTCAAGCACTTGCAGCCACCACTACAGGTACACTGGAACGCTATGACCTGAGCGATCGCGATTTAGCAATTATCACGAGTTCCCATAAAGGAACAATAGAGCAAGTCAGACAGGTATTTAACATCCTTTGGCGGGCCGATCTCGACCCGACTTTACTTCAGTGTCCGACTCCTGAAGGCAAACGCAGTCCTCTAGAATACAATTGCTCTGGGAAACATGCGGGGATGCTAGCCGTTTGTCAGCAACGCCATTGGCCTTTAAATAACTATTTAGAACGCAAACACCCAATACAGCAGTTGATTTTAGGCAAAGTAGCAGAACTGCTACGAATGCCAGCAGAGGAATTTATCAGCGCCCATGATGACTGTGGCGCACCAACATATTTCATGCAACTCGGTCAAATGGCATCCTTATATGCCCTGCTAGCCTCTAGTAGCAATTTGGATATGGAGCGCATTGTCCGTGCCATGACTCATCACCCAGCAATGGTCGCAGGAGATGGAGAATTTGATACGGAACTAATGCGTTTAGCTCCCGGAGAATTGGTCAGCAAAGCCGGTGCTGAAGGAGTGCAGTGCATTGGTAGACTTGGTGAGGGCATGGGATTAGCAATTAAAGTTATGGATGGGGCAAAACGGGCAAAACATGCCGTTGCTATTCACTTACTCCAACAAATGGGTTGGATTAGTCCCAGTGCTGCCGATAGCCTCTGTGAAAAATTTGTCACCTTAGGAAAATACAAGCGTTTAGAAGTAATTGGAGAATTATCGTTTTTGTAGTTGTCAAACTCTTGACTTTAAGTTAGACTAGAAAAGTCAAGGAACGACGCGGGATAGAGCAGCCTGGTAGCTCGTCGGGCTCATAACCCGAAGGTCAGTGGTTCAAATCCACTTCCCGCCACCAAATAAAATAACAAAACCAAAACCCTACAATCAGTAAAGATTGCAGGGTTTTGTTTTATTTTGATCTATTCTGGAAGAAATAGCCATCTAAAAAGCGCGGAGAGTCATGGTTGTGAAGTTGCAGCGACCAATTTTAGTGGGAGGATTGGGACTATCCTTTTCTTTGTGGATGTTACAAAGTTGGCATCATTCAATAATACAGGTGGGTGAATTTGGTTTATTGAGTGCCTTAGCTGTCGGCGGTGGTTTGTGGTTATTCCAACAAAATCGCCCGCAACACACTTTAGAGCAGCTAGATAGTATGCTTGTAGATCGGGCGAGTGTGGAAAGTGCGATCGCTAAAGCTCAAGCCGTAATTAACCAACTGGCACAAGAAGCAGAAAACCATCTGGCACTAGAGACACTCAAAGAACAGGTTGCCCAATTATCGCTGGAATTAGACAGACAAGAAATTAAAGTGGCTGTAACCGGTGGAAAATCTGTTGGTAAAAGCAGTTTAATTCAAGTGTTAGAGCAAAATCTAGTCGGGAGAAATTTCCTGTCTCTACAAGAGACAGCACCTTTGTTCAAAGAAGCGGGTGAGAATTCAGATGCAGCTGTTTTAGCAGAAGTGGCAAAGTCTGATTTTGTACTGTTTTTGACAAATGGTGATTTGACAGATACAGAATTTCAAACCCTACAGCAGCTAAAAGCAGCAAATCTGCCTACAATGCTGGTTTTTAACAAACAAGACCAGTATTTAGCCGATGAACGTGGTAGCGTCTTTAGTCAATTGAAACAGCGGATGCAGGGAAATGTAGTTGCAACTGCGGCTTCTCCCATTCCTGTCAAAGTCCGAAGGCATGAGGCTGATGGTTCTGTACAAGAGTGGATGGAACAACCAGCACCAGATATTCAGCAGTTAACCCAGCAATTGGGTGAAATTTTGGCACAGCAAAAACAGCGGTTGGTTTGGGTAACTACCATCAGGAAAGCCGGGTTGTTGAAAGCCGAGGCGAAAAACTGGCTCAATGGCATCAGATGCGATCGCGCCACCCCAATTATTGAACAATATCAGTGGATAGCTGCTGCTGCTGCCTTTGCTAACCCAGTACCAGCCCTCGATATTCTGGCGACTGCGGCCATTAATGCTCAGATGGTAATGGATTTGGGTAATATCTATCAGCAGAAATTTTCCCTAGAACAGGCGCAAACCGTAGCTGGAACAATGGGGAGTTTGATGCTGAAACTCGGTTTAGTTGAACTTTCTACTAAGGCTATTAGTACTGTTCTCAAAAGTAATGCTGTTACCTTTGTGGCTGGTGGGTTGGTGCAGGGAGTAAGTGCAGCTTATCTCACCAGAGTTGCAGGATTAAGTTTAGTTGAGTATTTCCAACACCAAGAAATAGCAATAGATTCTGGAACTAATTTGAATTTGGAGAAGTTGCGGCAAACTTTGCAAAAAGTATTTGGGCAAAATCAGCAGATTGGCTTTTTGCAGGGGTTTGTGAAGCAAGGTGTGAAGCGTTTGTTACCAGAAGTACAGCAGGTTGAAGTAGTTGGTGTTCAAAAAGCGGTTGGGTAGTCTCACGCTCCAAGCGCAGAGTTTTTCTTAGCAGCTTCGCGTCAAGCCCAAAAGTCGCGTTGCCCAATTGAGATATGAAATTCACAAATCAACTCTTCTCAACTTTTGCTCTGTGCAACCCAAGCGCTTGGAGCGTGATACAAATAAATTCATAAAATATACCCAAGCTCAAATAGGGCTTGGGTATATTTAACAATTATCGTCAGAGCTGCGAGTTAGCAAAAAATTGAGAATAAGGGTAGTTAGCTAAACAGCACCACTGTTTTTGTGAAATAGAATTGCTATAGTTTTGAAAATTAGCTTTAAATCGTACACCAAACTCCAATTTTTTTGATACTGCAAATCTAGGCGAATTACATCTTCAAAACTACGGACTGTAGACCGTCCATTGACTTGCCATTCGCCAGTCATACCGGGTTTAACATCTAAACGTTGCCATTCCGGTACTTCATAACGTTCTACTTCATCGGGTGTGGGTGGTCTGGTACCTACTAAACTCATTTCTCCTTTAAGAACGTTCCAGAATTGGGGTAGTTCATCGAGACTAGTTCGCCGTAAAAAACGCCCTACCTTGGTAATTCTGGGATCATTTTCATTCTTAAAAAAAGCACCTTGCACTTGGTTTTTGACTTCAGATTTCTTTGCTTCCGCATCCACACACATAGAGCGGAATTTCCAAATTTTAAACCGTTTCCCCATCCAACCACAGCGGGTTTGACAAAAGAAAATTGGTCCGGGATCGTTAATTTGAATAGCAAGCGTAATGGGTATGAACAAAATTCCTGTAATTAATAAACCAATCACTGACCCAGTAATATCTAAGAACCGTTTCATCCAAGATGCTACAGAAGGATGAGTCCTGGGTAACGGCTCTACTTGGCGGGAAGCTGTCCTCCGGTTATCTACTATACGTTGTTGCTTTATTGGCGACTCATTGTCTACAGACTCTAGGGGAAAAACTTGATCCAATCCCGTGAGTTTTAAAACTGCCATAACCTGGGGTGTCACATTCCGCAGTCTAAATATAATTTCTTTAGCCTGGGCGTATTTCAAATTACTCACTAAGGCACCTAAACCACTACTATCTATAAAAGTAGTTTCGTGAAAGTCAATGATGATTTGGTTAGGATGTGAATTGGGTTGGATTAAGCTTTGGCAGGTTTGCTTAAAGCTTAAAGCCTCCAGCACGCTCAACCGTGTGGGCACCTGCACTATAACCGTGTCGTTTAGGGAATGAACTGGAAATTCGACCTCTGTCGGTTGGCTAGTCATGAAGCTCTGCACTTTCGTTGCCATGTATAATATAATCTGCCAAACATGATTTTGTCCTATAAAATTACTTAAATGTAATCAGGACTAATTGGTATCTGCTTTTTGTATGATTGGAAATCGCCAGCGACGATTCACAATAGAACAAGAAGTTAAAAAATATTCTTGCTGTTGTGCTGACGCAGCGCGCTCGCACTACCCCGATCAAATGATTACTAAAACTACGGTTACATCTACCGCACGCCTGGTTGAGGTCTTCTCTGCCATTCAAGGGGAAGGACTGAATGTAGGGACACGTCAGATTTTTATTCGCTTTGCTCTGTGTGATTTGCGCTGTCACTTTTGTGATAGTGTCCACACTTGGAATGCACCTGTTAATTGCCGGATAGAGCGATCGCCCGGATTGCGCGACTTTGAAATTTACTCTAATCCTGTCCCATTACCCATATTAATCGAATGGGTTCAAAGACAAAATCTACCTTCCTTACACGATAGCATTAGCCTAACGGGGGGCGAACCACTTCTTCATGCCCAATTTTTAAGGCAGTTTCTACCCGAAGTGCGAGCCATAACTGGTCTACCTATATATTTAGAAACAGGCGGACATCGCCCAGAACAACTGGCAATGATTCTTCCATACTTAGACTCTGTGGGGATGGATTTTAAGTTGCCCAGTGTCAGCGGCGAAAGTCATTGGCAAGAACATGCTAAATTTCTCCAATTGTGTCACAATTCATATTTAAATGTTTTTGTCAAGATAATTGTGTCTCAAAACACAGATCCCGCCGAGTTAAGACGTTCAGCTTTGCTGGTGGCAGATGTGAGTCCGGATATACCAGTATTTTTACAACCTGTTACCCCTCTAACAGAGTTTGAACAATTTTCTCCAATACCTATACTTGCTCCTACACCCGATCGAGTTTTGATGTGGCAAGCTTTGATGAAACAGTTTCTCAAACAAGTGCGGGTAATACCCCAGACACATAAAATGCTCAACCAACTCTAAAAGTGTGCTGTCAAATCTAGGTATTATCGAATTATTATTTGATTTTTAAACAAAATTAGCTATAAGGTGTCTTAGAATAAAATCCGCAGGACACCATCGTTTTAAATTTGGTGTCGCACTCAAGGGCGTTAACACAATGCCCTTCGGTATAGGACGCTCTTACTAGCTTGGTTAAGTAGTAGGGGTACGTCATCTACTTTCTTATGTTAGTTTGGCGGTAGGTTAATCCGGGATAAACCAAAAAAATCTAAATCTCAAAATTAGCAAGCTCAACTATTGAGATATTTTTTGGGGTGGGTATCGCCCACCCAATCTGCTTTCTGGTTGCTACAGCGCGCCTTCATCTATAGTTTTGGATTTAGCTTTTGCCTTATTAGCACTGCGTTTGAGGGCAGAGAGCCTTGCTTCGTATTTCGACCGTTGACGTTTGCTAGGTGTGTTATCAATCAGGGTTTTCAAGGCGCTACCAAGACTTTTGTAGGCATTGGGGAGGGTATAACCAAAACGAGTTGCTAAGGCAATCGCTTTTTCATCAGCATTGAGCAGTTCTCTTATTTGCTTTTCCCCATTGTTCTTTTGATACAATCGCCAACCTGACACGCCACACAGCGCTAAAGCTAACACTAAAAGCAATCCATCTTGTACCCACAATTCGCCGACAGCACCGCCTAAACCGATAGCTAGTGCTGCCATTTCCCAACCATCTTTGGGAATTGTGTCATTTTGAACGCGAGCAACTTCATGCCAGAACAGCAGATTACGCTGATCCATTGCGAGGGCATCCCATTTTACCAAGTCAATTTGAATTTCTACCTGGTCTTTACCAATTTCTTCGCAGCGGATCAGGGGTGGATTGACCTCAGTGGTGCCTTCTACCGTGACCCAGCTCTGCAATTCAGGCGGTAATAAGCCTTTCAACCGCCGGAGTTCACTCATTTCCGCTTTGGCAGAGGAGGTTGCATAGGATGTCATAATATCCAGCCCCAGAAAATTTCAGTATATAGTGAGGGTATCACTTTGGAGTATAGCTATTTCAGTGACGATCCGTCTGACTCGTTGGGAAAACTTCCTCGTTTTTTTCGCGCTTCCATTGCCTTTTCCAGTAAATCTAGCAATCCTGGAGCTTCTTCTTGGATACTGAGTAATAGTCTTTCTCCAAGTTCTATATTTCCCGGATCGAGACCTGTTGCCATAACTTCTTTCAGACGAGGAATCGCTATGCCATCTACAATCTGAATTAATCCACTCAGACAACGGTGAAATTGTCTTTCTGTAAGAATTGAGTCTTCCAGAGGAAACTCAATAATGGCACGGATTTCACCATCAGATGGATCGTACTCCCATTGCAGCATTTTGGTTTCCCAGGAAATAGCAAGCATTGTCTGTAGGATAGCTCCCTTATAAGGGTGGTCTTGAATTCCTGCTAAAACTTGAGGGGCAAATACTCGGAAAAATTTTCCTTCTTCATCTAGTTGGACAACTATTAGGAAATCTTCTAAGTTATCAGCTTCCACACCTGTTATAATGCGGTCTTCTTCATCATCAAAACGGTAGTCCCAACCAAGGTTATCTAAGTACTTGGCAATCTGTTTGAGGTTAGCTCCCATAAAAGCCTCATAAGGAATAGTGGAGCAGCTGTTACCAGACCTAGTTTAACCTGCTAGTGGTAGTTGTTTGAGTTAGTGTGGCTACTTCTGGTAAATAGGGCATGGGGCATGAGACATTGAAGATAGGAAAAACAGATTTTGATGCTGAGCTATGAATAGTTTTTGACTTGTTACCAACTCTTAGGCAGTGAAGAATATAGAATTGGCATCATTAAAATTTTAATATTATCTTCTAAATTTTATAAGTAGATTGCTATATCAAGCATCGTGATTGGATTTAAATCCAAGTTGGAAGCCGAAGCAAAATTGAGATAATCTCCATCAACTAAAGGACTGTTTTAACCTACTTCTCCTTCGGTAAGAGGGAAAGATTAATTGCAAAAGTACCTCTTGACTATCACCTTGAGGTGTAAGATATGTTGTGAAAAAATCAAATCAGATTGCTATATCTGAAGCTTGAAAAAATCAGTAAAGACTTGAAATACTGCTTTGAAAGGTGAATAAATACAGTCCAGAGGCTGGTAGAGTCTTAGATGATAAGCAGCAAATTATTTTCACTTAAATGAATAATTGTAGTAAGTAATACATTTTCATTATCTAGTCACTATGAAGTTGATGCATAAATCAGGTTTAATTGTCGCGATCGCTCCCCTCATCTTTAGCATTACTGCTTGTGGTGGAGAGTCAGGACAAACACCAAATACACCCGGCACTCCAGGCGGTAATCCACCAGTATCAGCAACTCAAAATCGTTGGAATACTATTAAAAGCCGAGGTCAAGTAATTTGCGGTGTTAGTGGTGAAATTCCAGGGTTTAGCTTTGTGGGAGCTGACGGGAAATACAGCAGCATTGATGTAGATATTTGTAGGGCGATCGCCGGAATTTTTCTCACCACAATTGTGGGGATTAGCGCTGGAATTGCTCGAATTTCTGACAATTGGCTGGTGCGGAATATCACTATGGTTTATGTAGAGATTTTTCGTAATACACCCTTGCTGCTGCAATTGTTATTTTGGTACTTTGCTGTTTTCCTCAGTTTTCCCAAAGCAGAAAATAAAATATCTCTTTGGGGTTTAATTGGGCTGAGTCAAAATGGCTTAGAACTTCCTTGGTGGACTCTATTACCAGAGTTTTCAGCTTTGTTATTGGGATTAACTTTTTACACGGGTGCGTTTATTGCAGAAATTGTCCGAGGTGGGATTCAATCAGTACCTCAAGGACAATGAAAAGCAGGGCGATCGCTAGGATTAAAACCAGAGTTGGTGATGCGACTGGTAATTTTTCCCCAAGCCTTGCGGGTAATTATTCCACCGTTAACGAGTCAATATCTGAACTTGACGAAAAATTCTAGCTTAGCGATTGCGATCGGCTACCCTGATATTTATTTTGTCGCCTCCACCACTTTCAACCAAACTGGGAGAGCTGTAGAAGTAATATTACTGATTATGGTCACCTATCTCATTTTGAGTTTGAGTATCTCTCTAGTTATGAATTTGTTTAATCGCGCCGTGCAAATTAAAGAGAGATAAGAAAGATGTAGTTCGACTTTGCTCACTAACCCAACTTTACACCAAGCGGCAGCAAAAAATCCATCTGGATGCTGACTCCATTCCCGCAAGGCACAGCTCATCGCTGTAATTGATTGGCTATCTGGATTTGAGAAACTTCGCGATCGATACCCGTAAGCATACCAGGGAAAATTGCTTTTGCTAAACCCAAAGCGATCGCCCCAGGGCCGCAACCGCAATCTAGCAATTTTATTCCTGGACGTAAATAAGGCTTGAAAAACGCACCATGAGTATCTAAGCTGCGTTTGGCCATGAAATTCGTCGCATTACTTGAATAGCCTGGAGTATACTTTTCCTGCATCGCTCTGACTTCCTGCAATATTTGTATGAGTATCATACGCAGGTAGTTTTCAGATGTCCAATATATCTTTAAATAAAATTGAGACTTATAAAATATCAAAAAAATGGAATTGCGACATCTGCGCTACTTTATCGCTGTGGCTGAAGAACTCCACTTCAGTAAAGCCGCCGAACGATTGCACATTGCTCAACCGCCGTTAAGCCAGCAAATTCAGCAACTAGAGGCGCAATTGGGAGTAGAACTGTTTCACCGCAAAACCAAACGACAGGTACAACTAACTCAAGCTGGACAAGTATTTTTGCAAGAAGCTTATCAGCTTTTAGCTCAACTCCAAAAAGCAATTGAGCTAACTCAAAAAACCGCAAGAGGTGAAAAGGGACAACTACAAATTGGGTTTACCAGTTTGGTAACTTATAATTTGCTTCCTGTAATTTTGCGACAATTTCAAGAACAGTTTCCCGAAGTAGAGTTGATTTTGCAGGAATTAACCACATCTGAGCAAGAACGAGCGCTACAAGAACGCCGTATTAATGTAGGCTTTGCTCATCCACCGTTGGAAGATAATACACTCAATCAAAAGTGCATTCAGCAAGAAGCTTTAATTGTGGCTTTAGCGGAAACTCATTTCTTAGCTGAACAAGAAAAAATTTCAGTGCGATCGCTAATAAACGAAAACTTTATCATGTTTCCTCGGCATTTAGGCTCTGGGCTTTACGACCAAATCGTGAGTCTTTGTCAGCAAGGAAATTTTAGCCCCAAAGTAACTCAAGAAGCGATTCAAATGCAGACAATTATCGGGTTAGTTTCAGCAGGAATGGGGATTGCGATCGTGCCGTCTTCATTGCAAAATCTTCAGAGAACTGGTGTAGTTTATCGGACTGTGGAGGAGAAAACACCATTAGTAGAAACGGCTATAGTGTGGCGAGAAGAAGATATAACACCTGTTTTACACGAGTTTCTGCAAGTTGTGATAGATGTTTGAGATTAATTGATTAGTTGTCTGCACGCCATGTAAAAATAATTTGTTCATCAGCTTGCCTAAACTCAATATTAAATTTATCAAATACAACTTCTCTTCCTAAAAGTAATTGCTCGCCACCTGTATTAGTTTGTAACCATGCTACAGGAGCAATAAAACTCTGTTCATCGATTCTCATTTCAACATTACGTAAAACATACTCAACTCTTCCGCCTATAGTTTCTGCTAATAATGTTGACTCTGCATCAGCCAAAGCATAGCCCAAATCTTGACCAACTTTTAATGATATTAAACTCAGTTCAGCACCAGAGTCTACTAACATAGTTGTAGACATTTCTATATCTCTATGTTTAAGTTTTACATGATAATTTGGTTGCCAATCATGGCGGGCAACTGTGCCAAATCGAACAGGTAGAATTTGAATAGAAGCAGTGCGACGGGGAACTAAGTAAATTGCAAATATCTGGTTTGATGCTTCTGCCAATTTTAAAACTTCACGCAAATTTTCACTGTGAGCGATTAAGCCGTTGGCATTGTAAGCAATATATTGATTTTTATATAAATCTAATAACATTTGGCGATTTTGGTTTAGCCACTTCAGCATTTGCTGACTTTCATGAGCAGAGGGTGTTTTATTCATAGAATTTTATGTTTATATTATACATAAATATAAAAGCGGGTCATTGCTATTAATTGAAATTCAAAAAATATCTTTATTTTAAAAGTATCTAACTGAGATGATATTTTAGCGATCGCTCTGCATCTTCTGGTTAAAAAGAGCGGCTATTACACAAACTACAACTCAATTTGAGAATACTGACTAAAGTGTAGGTATTTGCTGTGCATAATTGAAGCGACTCGCTACCAGATATCGTGGTACTGAGTATTTAGCAAATAATAGACAATTATGGAAACAGAGAAGTAAAATCTAAAGGTGCAGAATTGATGTATGTCATTCCATCCAAACCTTTAGAGTTACAACCTTCAATCTGAATTAAGTTCTCTCTCTTGCTTTGCGTCTTTATCATCATCAAGGTCTTTATGAATATATACGCCATTGGTATGAAGAAATCTGAGTAATGCAAAACGTATTATTCTTTCTAAACCAATATAAGTTGGTATTCTCTTGAGAACCTTTTTTAAATCTTTATCATCCACATTAGGTTCTAAACCAGGTATACCAACTTCATTTATATTTCTATACATTTGTTCTATATATGGTTTAAAACTTTGGCCTGTATGAACATACTTACTTCGGATGTCATAAGCTGCTTTTATATTTATTTCAATACATTCTTCTTTAAGTTTTACACTCTCATTATTACTTTCTGTTTTACTAAAAAATTTTTTGTTAAGTAGACTTTTGAGAGTTAAATTAAACTTTCTCCTCACTTGATATAATCTAATTTTTAGGTATTTAATATCACTTTCTTCACCCATACAGGCTAATTTAATAAATATTTTTTTTAAGTTTTCATCATATAATTCATCATCAGTATAATCATAAAAATTTGACAGTATTTCTCCACAAGTAATTAAATCAAGATATGCTTTTTCTATATCCTGATCCATTATCTGAAGTGAATTCAGGTAAAATTTTCCAGCAGCAAAGAAGTATCTATGTAATTTGTCGTTGCGAGTTAATATAAATTTGATTATTGCTTCACAATTATCAAATTCAAGTGGAATTTCAAGGTCTTTTCGAGGCAAATGATTAGTAATACCAACATGGGAGTTAGATATTGAAAAGATTGGTTCATAATTTGGCATCCAAAAAATTCCATAACTTTCTAATATTCCATGATTATCAAACCTTTTTCCATAATAAACAGCAAGAGCAATAGATATAAAGTCACCAATAAATGAATTATCAGGTATTACTATTTTTTGATCTGGTTCAGGTAGAAAATCAAAAGTGCAAACATAGTAATATCTACTCATTTGACTTTCATTATATTCATTATCTCTCTGTGTAGTGTATAAAGTTCGATTTCTCATACTTGGATGTGCTGATGCAATAAGTAATTCATTATCTTCATAGTCACCATTGAATCTAGCTGGTGATGAAATTAAACATTTATGAATATTAAAATGTGATCTGAACTTGGAATTATCCATAATTAAAGTTGTAAGTTTAAAACGTGAAAGTAAAGACTAATATGTACAAATCTAACATAACTTTCATCCTCTCCTTCGGGCCTCTGCGTGAGATAAAAAAAGCGAACTCGAAAGTTCGCCCCTACTCACCCAGTATTATGGTGTTGCTCAATAAAAACCCAAATCTTAAATCTTAGCTTCTTCCTTCACCAACTTTTCCCAACCCAAATCTTTCAAATTATTATTTCGACGCAACGGACGAGTCACCAACTCTAACATGTCACGCGCATTGGTAAAGCCGTGAATTTGAGCAAAAGTGAACTCCACAGACCATTTTGTATTAATACCACGTGCTTCTAATGGGTTAGCATGAGCCATACCAGTAATTACCAAATCTGGTTTCAACTCATAAATTCGCTGGAGTTGATTGTAATTATCCGGCTTCTCTACAATCTTTGGCAGCGGCGAACCCATTTCCTGGCAAGTTTTCTCTAGTAGCGCTAACTCAGCAGCTTGATAGCGCTTATCCATGTAAGGAATGCCAATTTCGTGAACCGTCATCCCACAGCGCACCAAAAACCGTGCTTGAGAGATTTCCAGTAAGTTATCACCCATGAAGAATACAGACTTACCGCGAATAAGTTTAACGTAATCTTCCAAGCTTTCCCAAATTTGTGCTTCCCGTTCATCCAAACCCTTGGGAGTAATACCGAACACCGAGCAGATTTTCTCAATCCAAGCGCGGGTACCATCGGGGCCAATGGGGAACGGTGCGCCGATAAGTTTACACTTGCGGCGACGCATTAAAGTTGTAGCTGTGCGGCTGAGGAAAGGGTTGACACCAGCGACATAATACCCTTCTTCCAATACTGGCAGTTCAGTGAAGCGCTTTGCGGGTAGCCAGCCGGAAACTTTGATGCCTTGTTTCTTCAGTTCTAAGGTTAACTGAGTAACCACGGGGTCAGGAAGGGAACCAAAGAGAACTAAGGGCGGGTGGTCTACGTACTCAGATTCTTCTTGGACGACTTCTTCTTTTTTCTTACCGAAGTTGAGCAGCTTTTGAATGGCGTTGCGTTCGTTTCTGTCTGTTTCCGCTACAGGAGCTTTATCAGGACAACGATTAGCCATTGCAGCTAATACAGTGTCTTCTCCTTGGGTGAAGGCGTAATCTAGACCATTTGCACGTGCAACAACGATGGGAATACCAATTTCGGATTCCAGTTTCGGTGCTAAGCCTTCCAAGTCGGTTTTGATAATTTCTGTGGTGCAAGTGCCAATCCAGACAATTACACTAGGATTGCGATCGCGTTTAATTTGCAAGCACAACCGCTTCAACTCTTCATAATCATTCAGCTGTGCCGAAATATCCCCCTCTTCTAACTCTGCCATTGCGTAGCGAGGTTCCGCAAAAATCATCACCCCCATCGCATTTTGCAGGAAATAGCCACAAGTTTTTGTCCCAATCACCAAAAAGAAACTATCTTCAATTTTTTGGTATAACCACGCCACGCAGCTAATTGGGCAAAAGGTATGGTAATTCCCAGTTTCACACTCAAAGTTTAAAGCTTCTGGTTGTTGAGCGACAGTCATTTTGGTTTTTTCTCCCCTTGATTTTTTCAGTTAGGAGTAGAGACCCGATTAATCAGGTCTCTACTCCTAACTTAGTAATTAAGCGTTGGGGAAGAGACGGGCAATTTCGGATTCATCAAAAACGCCAGGTGGCAGTTCTTCCCCTAACAAATCATTATTTTCTTCAGCCTTTTGTAGTGATGTTTCATCACCCCAGACATCTGACAACACGTCGCTAAACGCATTTTCGTCTAGTGGACTATCTTCAAGTGCCTGGTCATCATCTAGCTTTACTTCTATTGCAGCCGTTGTGTCGAAGGTAATTTCGCCAAACTCATCTGCTTCTACATTAGAGGTTTGGATGGACTCATGTCTTGAGTCTTCCTTGTTAGATAAGGAAATATCACCGAAGCCATTTTTACTTTCCTGAGACTCGCTTAATTCCAGATTTTCATCATCAGAATCCACCATTGTGAACTGTTGAGATACCACCATCGACTCAAAGCCATTTGTATGGGAATGTGTCAATGTTTCATCTTCAGGTTTTTCATCAATGACAACGGCTGAATTATCCAAATAATTCTCCGGTTCCGGTTTGACTTGAAAGCGGTTCCCAAGAGCATAATCTGGGTCAAAATGCAAATCCAGCACTTCAATCAAGGTATCGGCATCAGGATTAAGTTTGGCAAAGGGCAACATTAATTGCGCTAACTTTGGTTCTAGGGCGTTAACTACTCCCAGGATGAGGTAAGAAGGTGGTCGCTTCCCGCCATCAGGTGTATACACTGATTCCACTTCCATGTGCAAGAGAATCCAGTCCCGATTTATCTGGAAAAATTGCAACCACTTCTGCTTTAATGAATCTGTAAAGCTGTCAAAGAATGCCATGTTATTATCCCCCATCCTGAGAACTTGGTGATTTATACAATCATCAAGTCTAGTTCCTCTTCGGAATTAGGAACCTGGGGTTTACCCGGATTTAGATAAAAATCGGACAACAAAGAGAACAATTCCCGATCGGGTGAGTCGTTAGGTACGACTCCTTCGGGACGCGCTAATATTTGGTCGGCGATGTTGAGATAGTAATCGCAAACGTAATCCAGAGAAGGATCGTGTTCTGCCATTTCAAATAAAGTCTTACCTTTAACACGAGAAACGCGGATATCTTCAATCAAAGGTAAAACCTCTAGAACTGGCATTGGCACAGCTTCTACATATTTTTCAATTAAGTCGCGCTTCGAGGTGCGGTTGCCAATTAACCCAGCTAAACGCAATGGGTGAGTTCGTGCTTTCTCGCGGACTGAAGCCGCAATCCGATTAGCAGCAAATAAAGCATCAAAACCGTTGTCTGTAACAATCAGGCAGTAATCTGCATAGTTGAGTGGTGCTGCAAATCCACCACAAACTACGTCACCGAGAACGTCGAACAAAATTACATCGTACTCATCAAAAGCGTTGAGTTCCTTAAGTAATTTCACGGTTTCGCCAACGACGTAACCACCACATCCAGCACCCGCAGGCGGGCCACCAGCCTCTACGCAATCAACACCACCGTAGCCTTTGTAAATCACATCTTCCGGCCAGACATCTTCGTAGTGATAATCCTTTTCTTGGAGGGTGTCGATAATTGTGGGAATCAAAAACCCCGTCAGGGTGAAGGTGCTGTCATGTTTTGGGTCGCAGCCAATTTGCAGCACTTTCTTGCCACGTTTAGCTAGGGCGACGGATATATTACAGCTAGTTGTGGATTTGCCAATACCACCTTTTCCATAGACTGCTAGTTTCACTTTTGTTTGCCTCTTATAGCTTTTTGTCAAACTTGTGGCTTAAACATTTGCCTTCACCTAGCCTAAGACGGCGATTTGTGAGGTCTTGTGGTTGTCATTATTATGCAAATTACATAGAAAAGAAAGTGGCTGTTAATCTGTAAAACCTTGTTATTTGATGAATTTAAAGTTAGATATGACTATTTAGGGTTTTAATCTACTCAGAGTTTTACTTAGCTCTAAAATTCATCAAAAAAAGTTTTTTATTACTTAATTTTATAAAATTAGTTACAAAATACAAAAAGCTGTAATTCCATTTTACAAAAGGTTTTCATAGAATTAGCTGATTATCATACAAGCTGTTCTCAGAAGATTACGGGGTAGGGTCAAGGGTAGATAGAGGTAGATGCAGCCCGACGATCTAAATTTCAGTGATATTTGCGATCGCAATTAAATTGCCAGCTTTCGGTCGTTAGCCAACACCACTTGAGACCAAGTTAATCTGATTTTGTAAAATATTATTAAATTACCAAATATTGGCTAAATTTGAAATCATCACAATAGCGAGGGCTGAAGAACCGCAAAATAAAAATATTGATCGCCAGAATCGAAAGGTTTATATTTACCCTGCCGATCGACAACTTGAAATTTTGGATAATCCTGAAACAGTTAGCAGTAATCCACAATTGCCAGGGTTTGTGTTAAAGATGTCCAAAATCTGGTAAATATGGGAAGATAGCTCTGTTTTTAATTAGAGACTTGTGGTTTGAGAACACTAGGAATTGCCTCAATTACTCGCTTGGCAACGTCTTGAGGTGTATCTCCCTCTCGTTCGCTAATGTGCAAATCTGCTTGAGAGTAAAGTGATGTTCGTTGTTCGAGGAGCGATCGCAACTTTCCTTGAGGATCGACATCTTGCAGCAGTGGTCTTGTGATATCTTCAGCTAAACGGCTATAAATCAATTCCACTGGCGCATCTAGCCAGACTATCAAACCGTGGTGTAAGTAACTCCAGTTTTCTCGCCGCAATACAATACCGCCACCAGTTGCGATCGTTAACTTTGTAAAAGCACAAATCTTTGACAGCACATCGCTTTCTAACTGGCGAAATGCTGCTTCTCCTTCCTCGGTAAATATCTGATTGATGGATTTACCTGCTGCTTGGGCAATAACATCATCGGTATCCACAAACCCATAACTTAGCTGCTTGGCTAGCAAGCGCCCTACCGTCGTCTTACCAACACCCATCATCCCAACTAAATACAGGTTGACTCCTTGTAATAAACTGCCCACGAGTTGCTTCGCTCCAATTCTAAGTCACTGAAGATTTGATTTAAGGAAGCCTTAGTTCAAACTTCTCGCCAAGTCACAATCTCCAATTATAAACCTAACGACTCATACCTACGCGTTCCAGCAATATCAGGTACTTGATTGAGAATGGAAAAGCGATCGCTAAACTAATACCGACAATAACCCAATCATAGTTAGTCAGTTTTGCGACTTTAATTCTTCACCTTCATTGAGTATCAAGATTTAGTGACTTAGCATTTATTCTACGTATTTAAACATTGCTAGTATCAATACTTTCGGCAAATCGAAAGATGTCTCGATTCGTAGGTTGGGTTTGGCTTGATCGCCCAAATCTATAAAAAATGGCGAAGGTATTAACTATAGGATTTTTAATTTGATTGTCTAAAAAACTCACTCTCAAATCAAAAAGGTCGATTCTTATTCCCTACTCCCTGCACGCAAATAAGTAGGTCGGTATAATAAAACCAAACTATGTGAATAAAAATTCACTAGGCTAAAACCCTTCTTTCTCCTGCCTCCTGCCACTTACTTCCTGCCTTCTCTCAACAATAAATTTTTCCACTCACCTACTTAAGTTCAAAAATCAAAGCGCATTACTATAGATATTTGAGTTAAATCAATTGCCCTTTTCACTGTTATTTATGTATTGAAAATTACTTAGCGACTAGATTGATAATTATTTAGTATAAGTAAACTATAAATTTATCATCAATTTAATAACTTTTGTTATGTGAATTAGCAAATGTTGTTTAGCTATCTTTATATTTCACAGAAATTTAACACAACTTGTTTGAAACTTTATCGAAACAAGTTCTGTCTATTTAGATGAACTCGATTGTTTTCTTGTGGCTGATTTGAAGTAAATATAATACTGTGTTTTGAAGAACACAAAGTAATTTTTTTAATAATTGAGTTATAACAAGCTCTGGACAATTATTATTTAAGCATAAAGGTGTAAATGATGACTTATTACCCGTAATTAGCCAAAAAATATTTGCAAATTGGAAGTTTCGATACAAAAACTACTGCATATTTCACTTGAATAAGCCTGAATTAAAAAATAGTAGGATGAATGAGGCGTCAGCTATGACTCGAATTCGTGACGTTGTACAAAAAGCTTTAACAACTGGTTATTTGACATTGGAAGCTGAAGATCAACTGCGACAACTGTTGACTACCCGTTATGACTTGGAAGATTTTAATGCTTTTATGACTTTGCAGGAAGCTGCCATGACTGGTAGAGTCAAGCAAGAGTCCAGAGAGCGGTGTGGTATCAAGTAAAGACGTAGCCTAAAACCTTTCATCGGCGGGGGCGTCGGTCGTCATCTTCAAAATCGTCATTAAAAAATTCCCAATCATCATCATCTGCTTGATTTGTAGTTGGTGGCTGATAGGGAGGAATAATTACTCGATAATCAGCATCATAAATTGATTCAGTTTTTCCCGCAGCTGTATTTTTTGGCTCGCGGTAGCTGTAGGAATAAACTGAACCAGACCCAGAACTTCTTTTAGGTTGTGATTGACGTTCGTAAGTTTTAGAGTCTCTAGATTGTTGAGTTTGAGGATTAGGGGTAGGTGCTTGTTCTGACTTCTCATCAAAGTTCCAATCATCTTCACTGCTATTTGTCTCCCAATCATCAAAGCCATCATTAGTAGGTTCTGCTTTTTTACTAGCTGGTGGAGGACTAGAACGACCAGATATAGGTTCTTCTCTACGATTTGCCTGACCACGAGGTGAAGTTGCTGTGGATCTTCTTTCTGGAGTTTGGCGTTGTCCTGCCGCAAAATAATTGGATAATTTAAACAACGTAGCAATCAATATAGATGTAAAAGCACCAGCGGCAGTACTGAATAAAACCCACATCGCTAGCGGTAATGGTTGAGTCCGCAGACCCAAAAATACTAGCGATAGGGGAGGTGACCAATTTTGAAATAACAACAGTGTTAGTCCCCCCAGTACCGCCACCAATAGAATTAAGCGAATTACAGCCATAACAAAGGCAAAAGGTAAAAGATACAAAGCAAAGGACGAAAGGCAAAAGGTAAAAGTAAAAAGTGACTCTATGATTTGTTTTACCTTCTTACTTTTACCTTTTTACTTCCTTCCTTGCCACCGCTGAATTGGAATACAGTCAATATCTAGTTGATCTAAAGCACGGGCAACTACAAAATCAACTAAATCCTCAATGGTTTGGGGATTGTGATACCAGGCGGGAATAGCGGGGACAATTCTGACTCCAACTTCTGCTAAAGAAGTTAAGTTACGCAAATGAATCAAGCTTAAAGGAGTTTCACGGGGGACAATTACTAGTTTTCGCCCTTCTTTGAGTTGGACATCAGCAGCGCGTTCTAATAAATCAGAACTCAAGCCAACTGCTAGCTTAGCCACTGTACTCATGCTGCACGGAATAATCATCATTCCCAGAGTGGCAAAGGAACCACTGGCAATTCCAGCGCCAACATCACCCCAAGGATGACAGCGTAGCTTACCAGAAACTGGGACTCCTGCTTGCTCTCGCCAGAATTGTTCTTGCCCGGTTGGTTCTGCTGGCATCCGAATTTCCTGTTCCGATTGCCAAACCATGTAAGTTGATTTAGAGGCAACCAGTTCTATACTATATTCTGCTTGTAACAGAAATTTGAGAGCGCGAACGGCGTAAATTAGACCAGATGCACCGGATACGCCTAAAATCAGGGGTTTAGTGCTATTTAACACAGAATATTTACAAGTATTTACTCATCCTCAGCATAAGGGTCTAGGTCATCAGATTCAATGTCATTTGCTAAGTATAAATCTGAAATATCGTCATTAGAGACACTACCAGCTAAACCTTTGGCCATACCATCGCTACCAACAGTCACCAAATCAATTTGTTGGCGGTAGTAATCGACACTCTTAACTTGGACGGCGACGCGATCGCCTAATCGATAGGAAGCGCGATTTTTGCGACCAAATAGTGCTTGCTGTCTGGCGCGATATTCATACCAATCATCTTTGAGAGAACTGACGTGTACCAATCCTTCTACCCTCAGGGGTACACCAAGATTACTGCTAGACTCAACCGCCTCTGCTGGTACTTCAATTTCCACAAAGAAACCGTAGGATTGAACGCCAGTAATCACGCCTTGAAATACCTCACCAATCCGCTGCTTCATCAGTTGGGCTTTTTGCAGTCCTGCTAAATCAGCTTCGGCTTCTTGGACTTCTTTTTCTCGATCGTTAATTTGGACAATTACCCTAGTCAAATCGCTTTGCAGTTCTTGTTGCAATTCTGGGGGTAAAACGTTCCAGTTAATTTCTGCGTGACTGGAGGAATGGCGCAAGTTGACTCGTTCTCTCACCCGGGTGTTACGGCGATCGCGTCCATGTTCCAGTAGAGTATAATACACTCTTTGCATTAGCAAATCTGGGTAACGCCGCAAGGGGGCGCTAAAATGGACATACTGCCCTAGTGCCAGACCAAAGTGAGATCCTTTGGTGGTGCTGTATGCAGACGGCTTTAAAGTATCTTGCAACAAATAGGTCAGAACTTGCTCGGAGGGAGATTCAGCAAAAGCTCTAGTCAAATGTTGATAATCTAATGGTTGGATATCTACTTCTGGATCTAGGGCTAAGTCAACGCCTAAATTAATTGCCAATTTCAGCATTTCCTGGACATCTTCGATATCCGGTGTGCCTTGGACTCGCCAGATAGCCGGAACACCAAGGGCATTTAAATGAGTTGCCATCAATTGATTAACTAGCAGCACCAACTCAGTCAGTAGCGATCGCACTGGTAAATCGTTTACTACCACAGTCCCAAGAATTCCCTCATCATAATACGGGTTTTGGCTGGGTGGTAGATTCAACTGGAGGCTACCACGACTTAACCTTACCTGTTTTAAATCTCTCTGTAAGGCTTGGAGGTTTTGTAGTATCTCTAACACCTCTGGAGATTGATTGTGAAATTCACCTGAGAAAATTTCCTCGGCTTGTTCTGTTGTTAGTGCAGTTTCAACGTTAATGACGCTAGGTTGAATTTCCCACTCTACTATTTGTCCTGATTGCGGATCGATGGTAATTAAAAAAGAGATGGTTAAGCGATCGCTTCCCGGTAATAAAGAACAGCGTTCTGCCACAGTTGGTGGCAACATCGGCAGGATTAATTCTCCGAGATACACTGATTTGCCTCGTTTGAGTGCTTCTCTATCTAGAGCTTCGTCAGGTTGGATATAGTGAGAAATATCAGTGATATGAACTCCCAAAAGCCAATTTCCGCTCGGATTTCTTTCCAAACTCAAAGCGTTCTCGATTACTTTGCTGTCTCCATTTACTCCTTCAATGGTGATGGTAAACAACTTACGTAAATCTAGGCGATTTTTCAGGTCTGCTTTTAAGAGCTTTTTAGGTAACTTCGTAGCAGCTTCGAGGACGTTATCCGGGAAAGTGCGGGACAGGTCGTGTTTGCATGTTACCAAATCTATATCAGCAGCAGCTTCCGCATCGCTACCAAGGATTTGCACCACTCTACCCAAGGGAGGGTATTGAGCTAACGGGTAACGTAAGACTTCCACATGGGCGAGGTGATCGAGCGCTTGTTCTAATTTCGCACCATTAGGTTGAATCTTGAGTTCAAACAGCAAGCGGTCGTCTAAAGGCACAGCCCGAAAACCATTTTCTACTTGCTTAATTCGTGCCAGCAGCGTGTGGTTGGAACGTTCTAAAATTAGCTTCACTTCTCCTTCAGGAGAGCGACGGCGACTGCCTTCTTTGAGAACTCTTACCAAAACGCGATCGCCATTCCAAGCATTACTCAAATGACTCTCACGGATGTAGATATCCTCAGCTCCTTCCACATCTTGAATAGCAAAGCAAAAACCCTTACTGGAACAACGGAGTTTTGCTTCAATGATTCCCTCTTCCAAAACACGGCGATACTTGCCCCGTTCTTTCACCAGAATACCGATTTTTTCTAAAATATCTAAAGCTATGTGAAGTTTTTGTAAACTTTTTTCATCTTCACAACCAAGTTTTTTTTCCAAAACTTTACGAGCCACCAATTTGTCATCAGTGAAATTGGCAAGGAGTGTAGCGATTGAAAATTCCATGCAGTGAACCGACCTTTGGTCAAAACATCATTTTTTAATCTGGTTCTTTCCTGTATGCCCTCATCAAAAAAGGCGAAAAGTAACCCCTGTCGGCTGACAAAGGGTTAAGCACAAACGGGAAAAAGACCTGTCTTGAGACCTTTCCCCTTTTCGTTTTAACCTTTCCCTTCTTGTGTTTTCCCTTTCACCTTTACCCTGATTAAAAGCCTAAAGGGTTTTGACGGCTTACAGAAACAAGCTCCCAAACGAATTGCCCTGAGGCAAAGCTTCCTAAGTTCTGAGGAAAGGAAGCTTTGCCTACCCTTGCGAGAAACAGCCCTCGAAGTTGTGTTGAGCCGAGTCAGCCGACCCACGGACAACTCTGGGCGTCTTTTGGACTTCTCACTGCACGATGCTCTCAAAGTTCGTCTAGGTTTAAATCCCTTCATCTAACCAAACTTAGAAAGTACGCCTGATTAAGATTTAGCCTTGCTAGGTAATTACGCGACGGTTATTGAGAAGCTGGGTTTGGAGAACTCTCCATGCTGCCCAAAGCGGTATGCAGGGTAAACCACAGGTGTTTGATTGTCTAGATTAAAGGTAATTTTACGCCATTAGACTCTGAATTTTAACTAGGAGGAACTGCTGGTAAACCCAATTTTTCCACACGTAGAATCGGTAACAATTAGGCGAGCAGCTTAATAAGCAGTGAGGGCGAACCTATCTTCATTATTGTAGATTTAGAGCGCACTTCCAGAAAATAGTTCTAGACATTAAGTTGGGTAAATAGTATAGCATTACAGACAAGACTACCCAGGTAAGTTAGCACTAGCTAACAATTTCCTCAAAAAAGAGCTACTGCTACAATTGGGACAAAAGACAAAGCAAGAATATTACTTTCAAAGGGACTAGTACCGCTACCGAGTAAGTCACGCATTCAAAAGTCAAAAGTTTACACTGAGCGAAGTCGAAGTGTCAAAACAATTGTCTTTTGGGCTTTTACGCTATTTTGAATGGTCTGTTTATTTCCACCCAGCTGTACTAGGGACTGACGATTGAGGATTGGGGATTGGGCATAAGAGGCAGAGGTCTAGCGTAGAGGGGCACAAGGGAAAGACTTACTGCAACTTCGCCTCTGCTCCCCTTGTTCCCAGTTCCTAGTCCCCAGTTCCTAGTCCCTAGTCCCTAGTCCCCAGTCCCCAGTCCCCTTTAGATTGGTAACAGTATTATGTTGGCTCAATTCCAGAGCTTGTATCCCAACGGCAGCCTAATTTCAGAATTAGTTCAAATTTTTCAAGGAAAATATATTGTCCGGGCAAGCGTACAAATTGAAGGTGTAACCCGTGCTACGGGTATGGCAGCAGCAGAAACAATAGAAGCAGCAGAAGACCAGGCCAGAACTAGGGCGTTAATAGTTTTGGGAATTACTAATGCACCACAGGAATCAATTTCCCAGGCACAACCAAATCCTTCCTTGAACACCAAAGGTGGATTGAGTGAATCTACTTATTCCTCTACAAAGAATGAGGATTTTGTTGCTCCTCAGTGGTCAGTTGTCAGCGACAAAGAAATATCTCTACCATCCACCAGAGAGCGGAACACCAAAACAGAACCAGTCACAGCTGACAATTCAGAGGCGGCAGGTGTTACCAGTAGACTACAACTAACAACTGACACGCCAAGCACAAGCAATACCTACAGTCAGGATTTAGGTCAACAGTATGCTCTGAGTGCTAACCGACAGCTAGAATTTGAGCCTCTAGGGGAAAACTTGGAAACCTTCTCTGGTAACCAGATGGACAATCAAACCTTTCCGGGAATTTCTGCCAGTAATGTCACACCCTTTACACCTCGAAATTATAGTCCTCAAGAAGATGCAGTTCCCCAGACAAGCACAGGAAAGAGAAAGAAGAAAGCTGAACCTGTAGATTTATCTGATGTAATTGCCAAAACAGATGTTGAACTTCAGCGCTTAGGCTGGACACCAGAACAGGGACGGGAACATCTAATTAATACCTACGGTAAGCGAGGGCGTACTTTATTGACTGAAGAAGAATTGTACGGATTTCTGAAATACCTCCAATCTCAACCAGACCCGCTAGCGGGATTTTAGTTAGTCAATAGTCATTTGTCCTTTGTCATTGGAAGGACAAATGACAAATAACGTAGGCGGTTGAAACAGTAACGAAGACTATGGAACCTGGGAATTTTTCTGAAGTAATAGCTCAAATAGATGTTGAAATGCAGCGGTTAGGCTGGACGCCAGAAAAGAGACAGGAATATCTCAAAAAATACTATGGGAAGCGATCGCGTACTTTACTTACAGAAGAAGAATTACTACACTTCCTCCAATACCTTGAATCTCAATCGATATCAGCAATATTATGGGAAATTCTGATTGCTCGAGTACATGCCGAAACAGAGCAGTTAGGCTGGACTCAAGAACACAGACGGGAACATCTTAAAAAAAATTATGACAAGCGAACGCTTAGTTTACTTACTGAAGTAGAATTACTAGACTTTGTCCAATACCTTACATCTCAACCAGCTTCAATATCAGATGAAATTCTGATTGGTCAAACACATATAGAACTTCAGCGTTTAGGCTGAACACTAAAACAACGTGAGTTCGACAGAACTAAAAAATAGCAGGAGGCAGTGCAGGTAAATCTTTTGGGTAGATGTCAATGGATGGTTTTTTGGGCAAATAGGTA
>JBALDB010000069.1:0-128132 GCA_036918135.1 Nostoc sp. | reverse complement strand
ACCTATTTGCCCAAAAAACCATCCATTGACATCTACCCAAAAGATTTACCTGCACTGCCTCCTGCTATTTTTTAGTTCTGTCGAACTCACGTTAAGTTATTAACAGGTGAGATAAAATGCCACAATCGGTGCTTCAAGACTAACTTTGAGGTGGAGCGGCATGAATTAAGTCTGGATTATCCTCAATAGGAGGACGCTCAATAGTTTGAGTTGAAGTGGGACGTTGATGGCGTAGTTTACCGCCGCAGGCATCGCGAGTTTCTATTTTTACAGGTTGACCAATCTTAATTGACTCGTAAAGCGCTCGAATGATACTAACATCAATTAATCCTTCAATTCCCGATGGTTCTGGGTCTTTATCTTCAAGAATACACTTAGAAAAGTAAGTAAATTCAGCTGCTAGTTGATCGTGAGGCTCAAAGGTACGCTCTTGGGTTTCACCATTGATAGTCAGATAATGCTTGAGTTCTCCTTCCCAAGGATAGGCAGGATCTACTCGCAAATCTCCCTTAGTACCGATAACCTGATAAGTTGAAACACTTGCTGCTCCAAAGCTACAGGTAAACGTTGCCAATCGCTCATCGGGAAAGCGCAAGATGACACTGGTCATTTCTTCTACTTCGCTGAAGCGTTGTTCTCCCTTATTAGCAGCCACAGCAAATACTTCAATTGGTTCATCTTGAAATAGATAACGTGCAGCATTAATACAGTAAATGCCAACATCATCGAGCGTTCCACCACCAGTTACATCGCGTAAACGAATATTGCCCTCTTCGACTTGCTGAGTAAAAACTGAGTTAAAAATACGTGATTCACCAATTTGCTTTGAGCGGACAATTTCTACTGCTTGTAAATTTGCTTCTTCTAAATGTAAGCGGTAGGCAATCATTAGTTTCACACTATTATCATTAGCTGCTTTAATCATTGCCTCACACTCTTGTTCTGTCATTGCCATTGGCTTTTCACATAACACGTGAATTGCCTGATTAGCAGCCCGCACTGTGTATTCACAATGTAAGTGATTGGGTAATGCAATATAAACTGCGTCAATCTCACCACTTGTCAGACACTCTTCATACTCATCATAGGAATAAGTCCGCTTTAAACCGTACTTTTTGCTCAATTCTTCTCTTTTAGTGGGGTCATCAGAAACCAATGCAACTAATTCTGAATTTTTACTATTGGTAAAGGAAGGTAAGGCAGCTTCTTGGGCAAACCAACCTAAACCTACAACAGCATAACGAATTTTTTGCTTACTATTTGTAGCAGTCATGTTTATACCTCTTAGTCAACTCTTGGTATTTTAAATACACTATTTATATGTAATCTTGAACTACTTATTTACGCAAACACTTGGAAATATTTAAGTTAACTTAAAAGGTGCTATAATCAGGTTTAAAGCTCCAATAATAGAAATTTATTTAGAAATCATTGTGAAATCTTTGAGCAATTTAATATAGCGATCTTAAAAAAATAATGTAGCTTCAACCTCTGGTTTCAATTCAACTTTAGCTTTGTGAAATTCTTCACCAAGTTTAGTTAGCTCTTGCTCGTTCATACACTCACGAACAGCAGTAAAAATTTTGCTTTCTTCTTGTTCTACATGATACTGAACTACTTCCTTTAATTCATTCATTTTTTCTGAAAACTCAGGGTTATTATGTCTTAGCATCTTAATCTCTTCTAAAATAAATGAAATTTCTTCGTGTTCTTCTTCAGCTTCATCAATATATTGTTCCGTTTCTTCGTATTCTTGTAAAGCTGGGTAGAAGATTAATTCTTCAGTTCTGCTATGTAAACTCAATATTTTATAGATTTGATTAAAGTATTCGTATAATTTGCTTCCCTTAGCTTTTTCAGCCTCCACAAAAAGCTGCTCAACTTGGCGATGCTCTGCTTCAATTAATGAGAGAATGTCTGTTGCTTTAGTTTTAGCCATTTTGTCCCCTCAGTAATAATCGATTTTTAGGGTTGAGAATTTGGAATTTAATGCATGGTATCTCGTTTATTCTCGATAATTTTAGAAATTAAAACCTCATTCTTTTAGTAAGCTTTAGTTTAAACCTAAGGAATATTTATAGTATTGCAGGGTGATTGAAATTCATAACCTCAGCGTGAGGGATGATAAGTATGTAGCGTTAGCAGCCGGGACTATGACTAAAATCTAAAATATGGGACTCATATAGCAATCATATTTGATTTTTGAAACAATCTAAGTATATGTAGAGTATGTTACGGCTTTCGTAACGAACTACCTCAAGGTTTTGGTACATTAGCCTATGGCATAACACACCCTTGTATCTTAGAAGAAGTGGTAGACCGTCACCTCCCTTGTTTCTATTCCCTATTCCCATACCAACTGAAAATTTCCATCCGTATAGGAGTTTAACAAGTGTATAGTGATACAAATACAATCAACAACTCAGATTTTATAGCCGTAGTCATACAGCTTAGGACATAATAACAAGCCTGAATGTCAGGAAAAGTAATGTTTTTACCTCCTGCCTCCAGCAATAACTGCTCCCTGCCTCCTGCTATATACGACCAAGATTATTACTTGTGGATGAGGACAAGTATTAACCAACTTACTACTAGATAGCTTTCTGCTGTACAGGTGTACTTTAGCGATCGATCGCCAATCATACCTCAGCGCTCAAATCTACGGCTCGTGAACGTCCAAAAGGTAGCTATAGCACTAAAATGATGAATGCGATCGCCTTTGAACTTCCAGATAGTGCATGGGAAATGCCAACTTTACCTAATGGACAAGTGCGAGTTACACTGAGTTGGCGTTTACCTAAGTCGAGTTGAGTTAAGAAATTCATCCACACTAAACCCGATTAATATAAATACGCAACTTGGGCTTCCAATTGCATAGAAACTCTATTGAGCTAAATAAAAAATAGTAGGAGTTAGGCTATTGTATGGTGACACCAATAATACAACCAGAAACTCAAAGTTTATACGACCAAGATTATTATCTGTGGCTGAGAACAACTATAAATCAACTTCGCACTAAACAGTTTTCTGCTGTTGATTTAGACAATTTGTTAGAAGAATTAGAAACTATGGGTAGAAGGGAGAAGCGAACAATTGAAAGTTTATTAATTAAGCTTCTTGAACATTTACTAAAACTCAAGTGTTGGGATAAGGAACGAGAGCCTAATCAAGGACATTGGAAAGGGGAAATTAGGACTTTTCGTAGAGAGATTAAAAAAGCTCTTAAAGATAGTCCTAGCTTAAAACCTTACATTTTAGAAATATTTGATGAATGCTATCAAGATGCAAGAAAAGAAGCAAGCGATCGCTCTCAACTTGCCGTTGACATATTCCCCTTAATACCCATAGGCTCTTTAGAACAAATTTTAGATGAAAACTGGTTTCCTGAATATAACCATAATCATCACGGTAAACCCGATTAAAATGAATACGCAACTTGGGTTTCCATAGGAGTATGCAGCCGTGCAGCCGGACTTAATAGGCTTGGAAATTAGTAAAGGAGAACTGAGACGCTTGACTGGGTTCGACCCAGAAGACGTTTTTCGACCTTCTGTTTTGCAAGATAGCAAGAAGCGATTAGGGTTTTTGCTCAATGAAATGGTGGTGACCTTAGCGCTAACGCCAATCATTGTTGGCTTTATTTATGCGTTTATTATTCTGCCAACAATTGGATCTTCTATAAAATTTGGTATTCTTTTACTAATTCTAGTGCCAATTCCGATATTAGTTGGGCGAACCCTTTGGCGACAGTTGACCTTTCCTGAAGGACTGACAATACTTTTAGATGAAGTTGATAAATATCACCACCTGATTAGTGCCATAGATATCAATGACCAATTGGCAGCATCAGGGAACGTAGAAAGCAGTATCCCTGACCGAGAGCGAGTTACCGCCGCCCTGCAACTAATTCGAGAAGATTTAGTCCGCGCTCTGAAAACAGAACGAATTTTGCGAGATAATAAAAATTTGCTTGCGAATAACCAAGAGTTATTTGTGAATAATTTAGCCCGTCTCCAAGCCTTACAAGTAAGTAATCAAGCAGGAGAATACGCTCAACTTTTAAATCAATCATTGCAGATTGCGATCGATGTACAAGCAGAAATCAGAAAACTGCACAAAGGCTAAGTGGAGTTTTCCTGTACTGATAAATTTCCAAAAAAAACAATTGCCCGGTTGACTTACAATGAGCAACAAACCCAAAATAATTGTCCTAGATGACGATCCTACAGGTTCTCAAACAGTCCACAGTTGCTTGCTGCTGATGCACTGGGATGTGGACACTTTACGCAGTGGGTTGCAAGATGATTCACCGATTTTCTTTGTGCTGACTAATACTAGGGCGCTAACACCAGAGTCAGCTGCATCTATCACCAAAGAAGTTTGCCAAAATCTGAAAATTGCTTTGCAGGTTGAAGGAATCGAGGATTTTTTGATTGTCAGCCGTTCTGATTCTACTTTGCGGGGACATTATCCCATTGAAACAGATGCGATCGCTCAAGAACTCGGCCCCTTTGATGCTCATTTTCTCGTACCTGCATTTTTTGAGGGCGGACGCATCACCCTTGAAAGCGTGCATTATTTAATAATTGATGGTGTATCTACCCCAGTCCATGAAACCGAGTTTGCTCGTGATTCAGTCTTCAGCTACGATCACAGTTACTTACCTAAGTACGTCGAACAAAAGACCCAAGGACAAATTCAAGCCGAAGCAGTAGAAAGGTTTCTCCTCGCTGATATTCGCGCTGGTAGTCTGGAACGCTTGCTCAAACTAACTAATAATCAGTGCGCTGTTGTCGATGCTGAAACTCAAGCCGACCTCAACCGCTTTGCACAAGATATACTAACAGCAGCAAGTCAAGGCAAACGCTTTTTGTTTCGCAGTGCTGCCAGTATTTTAACGGCTTTAGCTGCTTTACCTCCCCAACCGATCGCCGCCGAAAACATGGCACAATATGTGCGTCAAGGTAAACCAGGTGCGGTGATTGTTGGTTCCCATGTAAAAAAGACTACTCAGCAGTTAGAGGCGCTATTGCAAATAGACGGAACTGTGGGAATTGAGGTTAATGTAGCCCGATTACTTGACGAGCAGACTAATGAATCTGCTGCACTCTTAAGCGAAATTGAAGAAAGTACGCGCGTAGTACACGAGGCTGGTAAAACGCCAGTGGTTTACACCAGTCGCGAGGAACTAAGTTTTAAGGATGTAAAGACAAGATTGGAGTTCGGGACAAAAGTTTCAGGCTTATTAATGGATATTGTGCGCGGTTTACCATCTGATATCGGATTCTTGATCGGTAAAGGTGGCATTACCTCAAACGATATCTTGAGTACTGGACTAGCTTTAAATTCAGCCCGCTTACTCGGTCAAATTTTAGCCGGTTGTTCAATGGTGCTGACACCATCCGACCATCCCCAGTTTCCCGATTTGCCTGTAGTGCTGTTTCCGGGTAATGTCGGCGATGCTGATGCTTTGGGAACAATTTATCAACGGTTGACTAAAACAGATTTAAGTGCTGAGTCAAGATAACAATAGTTTTCAACTACTTAAGGCTTTTTTGTTTAATAGTAACTAGAAGAATGATTGCGACAGATAAAACATCCAAAAGTTGATTTGCTCGAACTTTATCTACCAGACGCTCTTGCTAGCTTGCTTTCAACTAGGAGTACACAATCAAAAATCTCAATTCTAAAATGTTATAAGGATGTTGTTAGATTTTACAACCGATCTAATATTAGTAATTATTTAGAATGTTCCTTGTCTTTTGGCTAGTATTGCATGACTTCTGATTCCGCATTTACCAATCTCAAGTCAAATTCTGCACTTCCTGATGCAGAAACAAACTCTATTCATGCTCAGGTAGAGGGAAATCCTACTTCCGATTTAGAGTCAGATTCTATCCTGCCGGATGCTGAGTTAAATTCTGTGCTGCTGTATTTAAAATCAAATGCTGATGCTGATGTAGAGTCAATTCCTGCCGAACCTGATGTAGAGCCATCGGTAAATTCTATCCTGACTGATTTAAATAGCAGTGACTCACCATTACCAGGACATCGGCTAAATCAGAATATTCAAGTCCAGTTGAAAAGTCAGGGGGAACAGATGTTATTAATTTTACCCTCAGAATCTCAAGTACCTGCCTCGGAAGTGAGTTGGTCTAATATTTGGCAACAAATCAGACAGCGTTTGAATGCTAGCGATCGCTTCCGTATATCGAACACACCTGTGCATCTAATGGCACAAGACCGCCTAGTAGATGCTAGACAACTGCAAGAACTCGCCGAAGCTTTAAGTGAAGTTCAACTGCGATTAATATCCGTCTCGACTAGTCGCCGACAAACTGCGATCGCTGCTGTCACATCTGGTTATTCAGTAGAGCAACTACAACCCGTAACTTCCCTGAATACAGAGCCAAAAGCTACAGCCATACCCCAGGCAGATGCCCTTTATTTGGAAATGACTGTACGCTCCGGAGTAGAAATTCGTCATCCTGGCACAGTAATTCTCTTGGGAGATTTGAATCCAGGTGGTATTGTAGTTGCAGATGGAGATATTATCATCTGGGGTCGTCTACGTGGTATCGCTCATGCTGGGGCCGGAGGAAATGTTTCGTGTCTGATTATGGCCTTGCAAATGGAACCAACCCAATTGCGGATCGCAGATGCTGTAGCTAGGGCACCAGAAAAATTGCCGATGCAGTTTTATCCAGAGGTGGCACACATTACGCCCCAAGGAATTCGCATCGCTAGGGCTACTGATTTTTCTAGAAATCAAGTGAGCAAGAACAATCAGCAACCCTGAATATTTACTTAAAGGATGAAGGATATGCAGGATAAAGTATAGCGATTTTCATATAGATAGAATACACTACTCTAATCCCTAGACCTTTGTCGTAGCAAAGTGTATTGTAGATAACCAAAAAACGCTATAAAAAAACACTCATACCTGACTCTGGTCACAGAGAATCAGACATTTCTTCATACTTGATAAGATACTTGATAGCTTTATACTCCAACTTACTGTTTTATATTTCCTGAACCCTCATTGACCGCATTTCTATCATGACTCGCATTATTGTGATTACCTCCGGTAAAGGAGGAGTGGGTAAAACCACAGTTTCAGCAAATCTGGGCATGGCTTTAGCCAAAATAGGGCGGCAAGTTGCCTTGGTTGATGCGGATTTTGGTTTAAGAAATTTGGATTTGCTGCTAGGGCTGGAAAACCGCATTGTTTATACTGCGGTGGAAGTCTTAGCCAGAGAGTGCCGTTTAGAACAAGCCTTAGTCAAAGATAAGCGACAACCCAATCTCGTACTCTTGCCAGCAGCCCAAAATCGCTCCAAAGATGCAGTCACACCAGAACAGATGAAGTTATTAGTGAATGCACTAGCGCAAAAGTATCAATATGTAATTATTGATAGCCCCGCCGGGATTGAAAATGGATTTAAAAATGCGATCGGCCCAGCCAAAGAAGCGCTAGTTGTCAGTACACCAGAAATTTCCTCAGTTCGTGATGCTGACCGAGTAGTTGGATTACTAGAAGCACAAGGGGTTAAGCGTGTTCATTTAATAATTAACCGCATTAGACCCGCAATGGTGCAGGCAAATGATATGATGTCAGTGCAAGATGTTCAGGAACTTCTCGCCATCCCCTTGATCGGGGTAATCCCTGACGACGAGCGTGTTATTGTATCTACTAATCGCGGCGAACCTCTGGTATTAGGGGAAACTCACTCTCTAGCTGGCACAGCCTTTGAGAACATTGCTCGGAGATTGGAAGGGGAAAACGTCGAATTTCTTGATATCGACTCCTCCCAAGACAACTTCTTCGTGCGTCTTAGAAAGTTATTCTCAACAAAGATTGTTTAACCTAATTTTCCAGTCTCCGCCCCAGACCTATTCGTAATGATTGAACTTCTAGAAAAACTTTTTTCTCGTGGTCTTGATAGCAGTCGAACTCAAGTGAAACGTCGCCTGCAATTGGTGATTGCTCACGATCGCGCTGATATCGACCCTCAAACGTTGGAAAAAATGCGGCAAGAAATCCTAGATGTCGTCTGTCGCTATGTCGAAGTTGAGACAGAAGGCTTGGAGTTCTCTTTAGAAAGCAACCAACGAACTACAGCTTTAATTGCTAATTTACCCATTCGCCGGGTCAAAGGCGGCATACCTGAATGGGAAAGAGGTGATAAGTCTCTGTAATCTTAATTTTGGTGTTGAACTTTTATAAACTAGTAAAACTAATCATAATTACGATAAACCATCCAAATTTGGGATTTTGAGGAAGGTCAAAGTACTATAAAAGCTTGGGCGAAGTCTGAGCAAGAGTTTGCCCAATCAAATCAGAATTGCTATAAGTTTGAGCAAATAAAGTGCGATCGCCTTAATTTTAAGCATTACAAATTGCTTTAATCGGCAGTGTGTTTATTCATTAGTCTCCTTAATCAAGTTTAAAACCAGCTAAAATGGGTAGATTTCGCTCCAGAGCAATTAATAAACTTGATAAATTAGAGCAAGGAATTACTAATAAAGCTGAGACTTTTGCACGGTTGCTATAAATTGTAAAAAACTATACAGAACAAACTAATTTGGCAATTGAAGCTTTAGGCGATCGCCTAATTTTAAATTTATCACAACAAATCGATTTTAACAACCAACAAGTTAAAACTGTCGTCACCAGTCTGGAGGGATTTACTAATCAGTTAGGTGTGAAGTTTGATATATCTAAATCAGATTTTCTCGATGTTATTCAAAACAATAATGAAAATTTTAATAACGAATATAAAAATATTAGCGCTATGATTATTAAAGGAATTATTCAGCAAACAGAAATAAATAAACAAGGAATAGAAATGTTAATTAGTAATGTTCAACAATTTAATAAAGATGTCAATTATATCAAAGATGAGATTTACAAACTGAGAGAGAATGGAAAAGCAAGTAGAAAAATTTTAAATACGGATTTTATTTGATAATTGATAACAATAAATTAAAAATATAAATATTAAATTATGATTCGTCGCTTGCGGTATAGTGACTACAATGAAGACTTAAATATTTGGCCTGCTTTTACAGATTTAATGTCTAATGCCTTCATGATATTGCTACTATTATTAATAGTTACTACCAAATATACAGTATTACAAATAACTAACCCAGGAACGCCACCAATTTTACTTATTAAAGATGAGAATTCTCGATTCGATCCAGGTAGTACACTAATTCCACCAACAATATTGGATTATATCAGAAATAAACTCGTACCTGATATCGAAAAGGCTACAAGAAATTACAATATTAATACAGTTGAAATTATTGGATACACTGATAAACAACCTATTGGCATTATCAACAGCAATTTAGATAACAATTTAGAAGTAGCAGCTAGTCAAAGGGTTTCAGTTAGTACACTTAAACCTGGTTCTAACGCTGATTTAGGATTAATACGTTCTCTGGTAGTTGTGAAAGAATTAATAAAAATTCAACAACAAAATAAGATGCCAGGAATTAGATTTCGTGCTTATTCAGCACCACAATTAATATTATCAAGTGGGGAATTTGCTCCCGTTCCCCAAGTAAATCGTCACTCGGAACCTAACTGGCGACGCATTGAAATTCGTTTTACGCGCCTGGGTGAAGTGCGCGAAGTAAAATCAAAAGGAGTCATAATTCAGAATTTAGTATTCAGAATACTGCATATTTTAAATATTTATTTAAATCCAGAAAATTTTATTGATTTCCATCATTGCAGCAATTTTCACATAATTAAACCAAGTTGTAGGAAACTCCCTACGAAAGATGTGCTTCAAATAGATGAAAACGGCTGTAAAATAACTAATTAAATTTAGCAATAATTTGCTTGATTTTGTACTTATTTTCCTAGCTAAAGTATTTAGAAACGCTAGGATTTTAGCCAAAATCGTACTAAGATTTACTCTTATGCGCTTCTTTTTGTGCTGCTTCACTATATTTTTTATATAGTTGAGTCCGAATTTTAGCTTCCTGATAACGGTTGTGCTTTGGTTGTACTGTACCCATTAAATCTGAAGCCTGTTGCCATCTAGCAGCTATTTCTAACCACTGGGTCGAAGTTGTGGCTACTTTACCAGATGCAGAAGCTTGGTTAGCAATTCGCACTGCTGTTCCGAATGGGTCATCAGATGAGTCAGAAAGACTATTGTTAGGAGTAATAAGTGGTGTTTTGATTTTGCTTTCTTTAGTACTTTCTGTTTTTAAAGCTTTAGAAGTGTCTAGTTGTATAAGGTTTGGAATTTTATTACCTAATTTGGCATATACAATCCAACTAAGCAGTAGCAATGAGCAGAGACTAGTCACTGCTAATATCTTTGTTTGACGTTTATTTTTGTGTTTTTCTTTGTTTATCAGTACTAAAGAACGAGAGACTGGAGTTCTAGTGAAACTTGGTTTTCCTAGCTCAGCTTGGGCTTGTGATAAATCATTAATTAGTTGCTTTATTACATTGGGTTGAACTAATGTAATTTCCTGTGACCACAGCAATTGATTCTCGCGATCGCTAGATATTTCCTTTAACCAAAGTAACTGCTGTTCTCGAACTATTCTACTGTTGATATTGACTCGGCGGATATTACGCGGTGCAATCGACTCCAGAATTTGTTGGATTTGTTCTACTAGGGGAGATTGATCGAGTTGCTCAACCTTAGCCGCTTCACATAAAAGTTGTAAGACACCATTAGAAAAAATGGCTCTGGTTCTAACGCCTGATTTAGCCAGCTTTTCGTTCAAAAGCTGAATAATCGCTGCAACGCTACCTTGATGAGCTTGCCAAGCGATATCGTTTATTCGGTCTATCATCCGGGATTGAGTGATAGCTCTTGCACCTTGAGTTATTGACGGATTCATTAATTTAGGGATTCTTTTCTACTGACCTTTACCTTGTCTTCGATTTTACGAGTAAAAACATGAGTTGCCAAATAAAATCACAAAATAAAGCCTCCTTTTGAGTTTGGCAAGGAGACTTTATCACCATTAGTTAGTCTAATTTAGCTCTGTAACAAAATGTATTATTTTTTTGGATGTCTATACCCCTGTCAGGGAGGGACAAAATAGCAGTCTGGGGAACTCAAAGAAATAAATTATTCAGTTTGAAGTTACTGACTGTTGAGAGCCAGTTGCTTGACTGTCAGCAGAGCGCATGGGCGCACTGGCTCCTGTTGAGTGTTGACTGCAAACAGTAGGATATTTTTTTATTTGTCAATCCCTTTGGTAAAGGAGTTTTCCAATATAGTAGCCATCCGATCTGATTCAATAATGACGTAGAATTCTCGGTTGATAGGACTCACTATCTATCTGTACATAGGCTCAAAATCATTCTGGATTCTTCGACCAAGCAGGATGAGATAGTAAAGAAGCAAAAACCCGCACTCCCCGCAGTTGATTTGAGAGGGGTAAGTGACCTCTAGGCGCGCTCAAATCCCAGGTAAATTCATGGGGGTAGCGAGTCCAATTATTACTTTGTTTCCAGCCAATCTTCGGCCAGAAATTCTCCCAGTTTTTGCCCAAGCTCAACCAAATTTCTCGTTGCACTGAAAAGCCAAATTTGCCTTCAGAGTGAACTAACCATAGATTGTTAATAGTTTGTAAGTCAACAGCTGAGGAATTTTCTACTTCAGTAAAATACAACCATTTGCGTTGTACAGCCGTTGGCCCTGATAGTTCACACATTTTTTCAATAGTCATGCGATCGGCAGCTTGGAAATCTTGGAGGGCGAGTAGCTGTTGCAAAGGATTGTAATTAATCCCGCGCTCTGATTTTAGAGGTACAATTCCCTCAGGAAAGCACGAGAGCAGAAATTCTTTGGCTTGAGGTGCATCGGACTTGTAGAGGACTTGGTACGCTTTGCCATCAACCCAAGTTGCTGGGCTGTCGCGGCGTTTGCGTAAAAATTCCATCAACACATCTAATCCCTCATTACCCAATTGAGCTAACTGTGAGATGATTTGTTGTTGGACTTGAAGAGACCCAGCGATTAATGGTTGTCGGAGGGAGTCGATGTCAGTAGCAGGGCCTGATAAAATCATTGGGTCTGTCATGCCATTACTCGTATTAGCAAAAGGGTGAAAAAGCAGTCAGCTATCAAGCATTCATTAAGGTGAAGCACTGATAGCGAAAAGTAGTTTACTATTTTTGATCGTACAAAATTGCGATCGCTTCACCTAATCCCACACTTAATCGCCAAATTAATGTACAAGGAAAATAGGGGGAACATCTGCGCTTCAAGGGATTGGGGACTGGGGACTAGGGACTGGGGACTGAGAGATCGGGGAAAGTTGCAGTAAGTCTTTCTTTTCTATGCTTCTGTCCCTGTGCCCCTGTGCCCCAATCTCCAATTCCAACGGCCTATCTTTTTAGGAGTGTTTAAAGTATGTACGAGAAGATTACCCCCCCCACAACTGGATCGAAAATCACCTTCAAAAATGGTGAACCGATTGTACCCGACAATCCAATTATCCCTTTTATTCGGGGTGATGGTACGGGTATAGATATCTGGCCTGCTACCCAAAAGGTGCTAGATGCTGCTGTAGCTAAAGCATACAAAGGTCAACGTCAAATTAGTTGGTTTAAGGTTTACGCTGGAGATGAAGCTTGCGATTTATACGGAACTTACCAGTATTTACCTCAGGATACTCTGACAGCAATTGAAGAATATGGGGTAGCTATTAAAGGGCCTTTAACTACCCCTGTTGGCGGTGGGATTCGTTCTTTAAATGTGGCACTCCGACAAATTTTTGACTTGTATGCCTGCGTGCGCCCTTGCCGCTACTATGCAGGTACGCCCTCACCCCACAAAAATCCAGAAAAGCTGGATGTAATTGTTTATCGAGAGAATACAGAAGATATTTATTTGGGTATTGAGTGGCGACAAGGTAGCGAAATCGGCGATCGCTTAATTAAAATTCTCAATGAGGAACTCATTCCCGCCACTTCAGAACACGGGAAAAAACGAATTCCCCTCGATTCTGGCATCGGTATTAAACCCATCAGTAAAACTGGTTCCCAGCGCCTAGTTAGACGTGCCATTAAACACGCCTTGCAATTGCCCAAACACAAGCAACAAGTGACTTTGGTGCATAAGGGCAACATCATGAAATACACCGAAGGCGCTTTCCGCGATTGGGGTTATGAACTAGCAACCACCGAGTTTCGCCAAGAAACTGTCACCGAACGGGAATCTTGGATTTTAAGCAACAAGGAAAAAAATCCCAATATTTCCTTAGAAGAAAATGCTCGTCAGATCGATCCGGGGTTTGATTCTCTTACCGAAGAGAAAAAAGCGCAAATTGTCAAGGAAGTTGAAACAGTTCTTAACTCAATTTGGGCAACCCACGGTGATGGCAAATGGAAAGAGAAAGTTTTGGTGAATGACCGGATTGCTGACAGTATTTTTCAACAAATCCAAACCAGACCAGATGAGTATTCAATTCTAGCGACAATGAACTTGAACGGTGATTACTTATCTGATGCTGCTGCGGCAATCGTTGGGGGATTGGGAATGGGACCAGGAGCCAACATTGGCGATAGCAGTGCCATATTTGAAGCTACCCACGGCACGGCACCCAAACACGCCGGGTTAGATAAGATTAATCCCGGTTCAGTGATTTTGTCTGGAGTGATGATGCTGGAATATCTCGGTTGGCAAGAAGCCGCAGACCTAATTAAGAAAGGTTTAGGAGATGCGATCGCCAACAGTCAAGTCACCTATGATTTAGCACGGTTGTTAGAACCACCAGTTGAACCATTAAAGTGTTCTGAATTTGCCGAAGCGATAATTCAACATTTTGGTTAAATAGCGAGTCGGGCATTGGGGAGCCAACATCGTGGGTGATTTTCTCACATCACTGCCCCTCTGCTCCTTTATTCCCCCACTCCCTAATTCTTAATTTTTTGCAACCAGAATCTAAGAAAATGAGAACGAGCAATTAATTGACATAGATTCGCTGCAAAAAGTTATATGACTGTTAATCGACGCTATTTCTTGTTTTTACTCACAGCAGGTGCGGGTGCTTTGACTTTGGATGCTTGTGCATCGGCAGAAAATTCTGTCCAGAGAAATGTTCCAACTCCCGACACAACACCGAACACAGCATCAAACACAACATCAAACACTACTGGGGCTATCCAACTACCACCTTTACCTTACGCCTACGAAGCCCTGGAACCACACATTGATGCCAAAACAATGCAGTTTCATCACGATAAACACCACGCAACTTATGTGAAAAACCTGAATGCGGCATTAGAAAAACATCCAGAACTCAAAAGTAAAAGTGTTGAAGAACTGTTGCAAAAACTTGACACAATACCAGAAGACATTCGCAAAACAGTACGCAACAATGGTGGTGGTCATGTGAACCATTCAATGTTCTGGAAAATTATGAAGTCGAAAGGCGGTGGAGAACCAACAGGAGATATAGCCTCGGCTATTAATCAAAATTTTGGTAGTTTTGCAGCTTTCAAAAAACAGTTTAACGAAGCTGGTGCTGGTCGTTTTGGTAGCGGTTGGGTTTGGCTAGTGCGTAACAAAGATGGCAAGCTGGCAGTAGCGTCTACAGGTAATCAAGATAGTCCCCTTAGCGAAGGCAAGTACCCCATCTTGGGTAATGATGTATGGGAACACGCGTATTATCTTAACTACCAAAACCGTCGTGCCGATTATTTAGAAGCTTGGTGGAATGTGGTTAACTGGGATGAGATTAACAAGCGGTTTGCAGACGCGAAAAAATTTAAATTTGCTTAAATAGCAGCGATCGGGAAAAAGTAAATCTTAACTAAAGTGCGCTAGGCCAAAGTCTAGCGCACCACGTTTTCAAAGAGGCTTTTGAGCAGGTACACCTGTAGTTCGGGGAAACTGAACTGTTGTAGTCGCTACTTTACGCAAATATATACAGTGGCGGATACTCTTACTTATAGGAGTAATGAATTTTTCGATTAATTCAATAACGCCACCCAATTGCTTAACAGCATTTTCTAAAGCTGTTGTTTCATCCTCTGTCCAATTACCACGATAAATTATTGCTAAACCTCCCTGTTTAACTAGTGGTAGAGTATATTCTGCACAAACAGAGGCTGTCCCCACAGCACGGATTAAGGCAATATCATAAGCTTGTCGGTGTTCGGTTTGCTGACCAATTTCTTCAGCCCTACCAACAAGAGTTTTGGTATTTATGAGGGCAAGTTCAGTTAAGACTTTTTCAATAAAATTAATTTTTTTGCGAGTTGAATCCATCAAAGTTATTGTGCAATTAGGTGCAGTAATTGTCACTGGAATACCTGGAAAACCCGCACCTGTACCGATATCAATCGCAGACGCACCCTCTTGGAGAGACGAAACAAATTGCCCGTGGGGCGCAATTCCCCGTAATGAATCCCAAAGATGTTTTTCCCAAAACTCTTGAGTGTCAGTAATGCGAGTTAAATTTAATTGACGGTTACCTTCTAGGATTAATTCATAAAGTCTCTGGAATTGCGCCTGTTGTTGGACACTTGGTTGCCAATTCACGGTTTGCTGCCAAATTTCTGCCATTTCAGGCAATAAGTCGATCATTGGTTATTAATTATTAGTTATTGCTCGTTGAGCGTAGGGCATTGGAACAAGCAAGGGAGCAGAGGGGAAGATATCCTCCCCTGCCCCCTGCTCCCTGCCCCTGTGCCTCCTCCACTCCCCAACTTACACCGCTGGCAGAGGCTCTTTAACTTTCACTTCAAGTGTCTTTGAATCAACTGATTTTAGTTCGCCGTGGTTAAGTGTCCAGCAACGGTCTGCGATCGCTAGCAAATCTCCAGCATCGTGTGTCACTACCAACAGTGTCCAATCTTGTTTGAGTTTTGCTAATAAATTTATCACCTGCCGCCGCATCGACCAATCTAACCCAGCTGTCGGTTCATCCAATAACAGTAGATTTGGCTGGCGAATTAATTGCACTGCTAAAGCTAAACGTCGCTGCTGACCACCACTCAAAGCATGGGGAGCAGTGGAGAGCGATAAATGATCTAATCCCACCTCACTCAACGCGTGTCTGACTCGATCTGAGCCTAATTCAGGATGTCCTAAACGCAATTCTTCTAAAATCGAACTACCGCAAAAATGCCGCTCTGGAAACTGAAACACCAACCCAGCCAATTGTTGTAGCTGTTCGGGAATCAGTTCTTGTTCGCGCCAAAATAGTCCGCCAGAGGTGGGTTCGGCTAGTCCGGATAAAATTTCTAGTAAAGTACTTTTACCAGAACCACTTGGGCCAATAATCAGACCTAGCTGCTGGGGTGCTAATTCTAAGTCGATCGATTTAAGAATAGCTGTTGGGCACGCTGTGGGGTGATAAATTAGATTTCGGAGATAGAGCATTTGTTAAGATTACCAAAAAGTCAGCAAATTACTGATTAACTACACCAAGAGCAGCTGGAAAATTCAGCAAAAAATTTCTAGTACATTACTTGCGTTAACACCTTAATCTAGCAGCAAGAATTATCCACCTTTTCTCCATTGTGGCAGACTCACCCTTAAACAATGGCTACAACATGCTTGGGAACATGAAAAAATTACTCAAGTCAATCTTGATAGAAAATTTTGCCTAAAGCAGACACAATTTAAAATTAACCATTTTTTGCATTCTAAGTAACACATACAACTATTTCAACCGCAATTATTCTGAGGGTTAAAATGACTAAAAGGTTTTCTGGTTCTCAATTAGTCGTGTTTGCTAGACTCAACTTAGTTGCTCAGGTAGCTTTTGGGACTGCGATCGCACTTAATCTTTTGATAAATCCTTCATTAGCTGGCGATCCCTTTCGCACTAAAGAACCTCATCAAATTGGCGATCGAACTCAAGCAGCTTTTGAAGCGATTTTCCAACAAGGTAACTATCCAGCAGCAGATCGTTACCTCACCCAAGCGCTAGCCAAAGAGCCAAATGAACCTCTAGCTTATGCTATGAAGGCATCTTTAGCATACGGAAATAAGGATTGGGCTAATTTAGATACCTACAGCCAGAAAACCTTGGAAAGCGCCCAAAAATTGATTTCTACCGACCCTTTGCGTGGAAATTTATACACTGCTGTTGGTCATTTTTTTGAAGGCTCGCTAATTCTCATTCGTCAGGGTACAACTAATGGAGTGCCAGAGGCTTTCGGTCGGCTGCGGCAAGTTTATCAGTATTTAGACAAAGCCGAAGCGATTTCTGCTAACGATCCAGAGCTGAATTTAATCAAGGGTTATATGGATTTATTGTTAGCGGTTAATTTGCCTTTTGCCAATCCAGATCAAGCAATTGGACGCTTACAAGAAAATGCCGCTCCTGAGTATCTCGTGGATCGAGGTATCGCTCTTGCTTACAGAGATTTAAAACGGTATCCTCAAGCACTAGAATATGTTAACCGAGCAATCAAAAGCACAAGTGAGAATCCAGAAATTTATTATCTCAAAGCTCAAATTCTGAAACGACAAGGAGAAAACGAAAAAAGTCAGCAGCTGATTCAGGAAGCGATCGCTAATTTTGACAAAGCATTGACTAAAAAATCCCAACTCCCAAGTAATTTAGTCAAACAAATCGAGAGTGAGCGTAAAAATACTCTGAGCCTAAATAATTCAAGGTAATTGGCATTGGGCAAACAGGAAGTGTGGGAGGTGTGGCAGGTGTGGCAGGTGTGGGAGGAAGGAGAAGAAATCTTGCCCCCCTCTCTCCCATCCCCCCTCTCTCCCCACACTCCCTACACTCCCCACTCTGATATGCTTATCTTCGGTAAAAATAATTGGAATATTTGACTAAAATGCAAATTCAATTCCGTGAATTTAATCCTTTTGATGTATGGATTTGGTTAAAATTCAGCACTATTCCCTCTGAACGTGAAAAGCAGTATGTCGAAGAAGCTTTTGATTCTTGGTTTTATCTGGGTAAATTAGGTGCATTCAATGCCGAAAATCTTCAGGTGCAAGAAACTGGACTCGATCTCAGCTATATGAATTATGATGCCCAAGGGTACGACAAAAGCTTACTAGCCTTGATGCACAATATGGGTGAATTTGAATATCAAGGACAGTGGGCGCGTTGTTGGTTTGATTTGGGAACTAGTGATGCGATCGCCCTGGATATTTTAATTAACGCTCTCACACAACTGGGCGAGGAATATGTCACGATTGAAGACTTATATATCGGCGGTGAAAATGAAGATTGGCCTGTTGAAGATAGCGAAAGTCGTTCTCACTCTCTTTACGATAATTACGATAATTAATTACAACAATGAAGAAACCAGGCGAAATTCGAGTGTTAGCCTTAGGACTAATTCGAGATGGCGAACGCATTTTTGTTTCTGAAGGCTACGACCCTATAAAGCAAGAAGCATTTTATCGTGCTTTAGGCGGTGGCGTAGACTTTGGGGAAACTAGCCGCGACGCGCTACAACGGGAGTTTCAAGAGGAAATTCAGGCAGAGTTAACGAATATTCGCTATTTAGGTTGTATAGAAAGTTTATTTATATTTAACGGTAGGCAAGGTCATGAAATTATTCAACTTTATCAATGTGACTTTGCTGAACATAAGTTTTATCAATTGGAAAGTTTAGTTTTTTTTGAGTCAGAAAAACATAAACATAGGGCACTATGGATAAATATTTCTCGTTTTAAATCTGGAGAATTAAGATTAGTCCCAGAAGTATTTTTTGAATATTTATAAGTAGTAAGGGTTCTTTTTCATCTTCTTTTGCCATTAACGATATCTCAGCGCTTAACTGCGATTTTAATTTCTAGTTTTGGAGTTTTGCGCCCCTGATTGTTGAAAGCGTGTAGTAGTACCAAACGTTTATCTAATAAAGCAGACAGAAAAATATAGAAATTATTAAAAATATTGTCTCAATTGATTTTAAAATCAAATTTATGCTAACTAAATTACGATTACCTGTATTCATACTTTTATTAGGATTAGCTGTAACTCAAACCCTTAAAAGCACAAGTCGTAACAATAATTCGGCGATCGCTCAAACTTCACCGAAGCCAACGCCCCAAGAAATCGTCCAACCAGGCGAAGTTCTGGCTTTACCAGGAAAGTTAGATACAATACCTGTCTTTAACAGCAATAGCCCAGAATGGATTAAAACTGAAGGTATTTTACTTTCTACCTTTCCCCCAAAAGGTAAAAAAGTTCCTGCCGCGCATCTTAATTTCCCTTTCCAAGGACGTTTTGACTTATTCGCCCATCACTACACCCACACTCCCAAGGATTTACAAACGCTATACCTGGGTGTAATTGTCCATAACCCTGGGAAAAAACCCGTAACAGTAGATGTATTGCAAGCGGCGAGTTATTTAATGCAGGATGCGCCCTTTGTTACCCTAGCTGCTTACATTGAAAATAATGATGGTAAGGCTTACTCAGGGCCAGGCGATCGCGCTGTTGGCGATGTACTTAGAGGCGTTCGACAAGCCGATTTTCCCGCCAAACTGGTAATTTCTCCAGGACAAAGCCAGATGTTGCTAAATCATCCCATTCCTGTACGGAATTTGGAAAAACCGGTGAATGGTCGCTCTAGCTTTATGCGGTTGCGTAGTAGCGATCGAGTTTATGCAGCAAGTTTAGCAATGTTTGCCAAGAAAAATTCTGATGGTAGCGAACGCCCACCTACTCTGGCAGAATGGCAAGCTTTATTAGATAGTGGTAATTTCGCTGGGCCGCGAGATAAAACACCGACTCCTCCAAATGCTACCAATGGCGGACTGATTTATGGACGTGTAGCTGGTGTATCTCAAGGTTCCCAATGGCAAGTAAAACTAGTGGATAACCCTACAGCCACAAATCTGACCATTCCTGTACGTGGCAAAGCTATTTCTTATGCATTAGATACACTACGGAGTGGTCGATTGGGTACCGAACAAATTCAAACAGCCAAGATGCTGGTACGCTATCCTGATACAGCATATGAAGCACACGGTAATTACGGTGTGGAGTATAAACTTACTTTACCTTTAAGCAATAACACTGCCCAAAATCAAACTGTGGCTGTTACCTTAGAAACACCTTTAAAGGAAGATAAATTATCCCAAACTGGTCTGCGTTTCCGTAAACCATCCCTAGATTTTCCTTTCTTCCGTGGTACAGTGCGATTACGCTACTTTGATGACCAAGTTCAACAAAAAACGCGCTACGTACATTTATGGCACAGAACTGCACAGGTATTAGAACCATTAGTGCAACTTGTACTTCCACCCTCGACTAAGCGCATAGTACAGGTAGATGTAATTTATCCACCAGATTCCACACCACCCCAGGTGTTGAGTGTAAAAACGTTAGAAAAGTGAAAGATTTACTGGGGAGTGGCGAGTAGGGGAGCAGGAGAAGCAGGGGGAGATATAAACTTCTAACTTCTAACTCTACAAAAAACGGGGTGTGGGGTATAAATAAAAACTTTAGTTCTGGGTTGAAAGCCCAATTTAAAAAAAGAATTATACCGAGATGCGTAGCGCGAGGTATAAAGCGTCCTTGCTTCAATCCCACGTTTTTAAACATGGGTTCCCAAACCTGCAACCCTACCTCTCACACCCTCTGAATTATTTACCGCCGTAATAAAAGGCAATTTCTTTCTCTTTGAGGGGTGCGAAATCAGCATTTACAAGCAACTGGTCGAGTTCAGCTTGGGGAATGTGTTTGGCACCGATTCTGACAATGCGCGATCGCATAGTATTAGATACACCACTGCGCTGTCTATTGCCCTCTAGCCCCATGACTTGGCGATAAAGTTCTAGTTTGGCAGGCGGAATCGGAGAACCATCAAAATCAATTCCGCGTGCGATCGCTTCGTCAACAGCATCAGCACCTGTAGTGGTTTGATTCCCTGGGTTAGTTTCAGTAGTCATGATGATTTGCTCTTGTTCGCTACGGGTAAATTTTACCAGTCTTGCTGACACCAACGCTGCTGACAAAAAATTTATCATTACTTAATTGCGAGTTTCCCGCGTCACCAAACCACCAACAAACGCGCCTAAAACTGTACCTGTCCATAGTCCTGTTGTGCTACCTTGCCACATTCCTCCTAGCGTCGCCCCAGTGTTGCATATTATCTTCAAACCCCAATATTGGTTTTGACACTTCTGCTTGTGCAGCATGGTGGTAATTTGTCCACTGGTATAAGCAGTAAAAAAACCTGAGGACAGTGCTAAAAATGTACAAATTAAAATTTTGTTTTTAATCATTGGGAATGGGGAGTGGGGATCACTCTTTAATACTCACTCTGGAGTCTTAAAGACTCCAACGAATTATATTAACATTACAAAAAATAATCATTTTGATAGAATAATTAATTTAAAAATTCGATGCTTCTGTTTCATAAGAAAGTTTTTTCTCAATGTAGACTTGTTTTAGCATAAGGCTGACTCGTGCCTAATGCGGCTTATACCTTTTTTGATTTGAGATTTTGTAATGGGAAAGACTCAGCTTCTATTTGCGATTAAATCTCCTATTTGGGCGAGTTAAGATGAAGCAAAACCAGCGGCGATCTCTACAACTTTATGTCGGAAAAAGTGAAGCCAGCGAACGCCATGCAAGCTGGTTAGAACTGTTTTTTGATTTGGTGTTTGTTGTTGCAATTGGAGAACTCGCGCATTTTCTTCACGCTCGTTACGATTGGATCGGCATCGCCAGTTTTGCTGTGGTGTTTATTCCAGTTTGGTGGCTGTGGATTGATTTTAGCTATTACGCCGATCAGTTCGATGTAGAACACGGATTTTACCGTCTGATTATACTGGGTGTCATGTTTGGCACGATTGTGTTGGCACTGACAATTCCAGAAGCATTGCAGGATGGATCTGCCCAGTTTGCCACGATCTATTCTGCATTGCGTTTGGTAATCGTCGGCTTGTATTTTCAGGCATGGCGACTCGTACCGGAATCGCGCGAACTGACGAAGCGTTATACGCTCAGTTTTGCGATCGCGCTGGTTCTGTGGCTAGTCTCGATCGTGCTACCGCCCCCAATCCGATTCATACTCTGGGCTGTGGCGCTGTTAATTGAAATTACCAATGGCCCGATTACCTACGCCACAATTAAATCGGTTCCCGTTCAGGTTTCGCATATGGACGAGCGGTTTGGACTATTCGTAATTATTGTTTTGGGGGAAGCCATCATCGCAGTCGCTAGAGGCGTATCTGATATTCAATGGCAGTGGCAGGAGACGCTGACGGCAATCAGTGGATTTATTGCTGCTGTCAGTTTGTGGTGGTTCTACTTTGAGTGTGCAGAAACATCAGTAATTAATCAGGCACTCCAAAGCAATCAAAGGCGTGTCCTGTTGCGATCGTATGTCTATGGTTACAGTCACGTATTCGTGTTTGCAGGAATTGTCGCTTCTGGCGTCGGCATTCAGTTGGCGATCGAAAGCGTGAAAGCAGGATTGAGCGCCCAAGCCCGCGTAGTTTTGTGCGGGGGTATTGCCTTGTTTTTACTAGGGCTGAGTGCTGTTCAATGGGCTGCCCCGCGATCGCTACCTCAGAAGATTCTAACGGGGCGAATCTTGGCGGCGAACGCTTGCATCGCTTTAATTTGGCTGGGCGGATGGCTGACTTCGGTTGCACTTATGGGACTGCTGCTATTAATTTTGCTGGGGTTAGTTCGCTTTGAGTCGCATTAAGGGCATTGGGGCAGGAGGCAGGGAGCATGGGTAATGGGTAATGAGGACTGTGGAGACAAGGGAGAAATTACCAATGCCCAATGCCCCATTCCCAATCAACCTGTATTTCTCATTCCCGCAGCAATACCATTAATAGTTAACAATGCCCCTCGCAGTAATTCACCTTTACTATAACGGGAGTGAATTACTCCAGAAGTAGCAGTAGTGTTTAAGGACTGGCGTAGGCGCTTGAGCAGGGAAACTTGGATAAATCCCAAAGGTACAATTGTGCCATTGCGTAACTGTACAGATCGTTGCAATACTGGATCGCCATCTAAGAGTCGATTGTGATTGGTGATTTTTAAGACTAAATCTCTAGTTAGATAGAACTCACTTGCAATTTGCTCAAAAACCTTAACAAAGCGCTCTTTATCTTCTGGTTTTGACAATTCTTGAACGTAGTGCTGTGCCATTTGCATATCTACTTTTGCCAAGGTCATTTCTGCTTTGGAAATCACCATTTTGAAGAAAGGCCACTTGATGTAAAAATAGCGCAGCAATTTTAAATGTTCTTCTGATTCTTCGTTCAAGAATTCCTGCAAAGCGGTGCCAACGCCGTACCAAGAAGGCAGTAAGAAGCGGGTTTGTGTCCAACTGAATACCCAAGGAATTGCTCGAAGACTGCTTAAGTCTTTTTTACCAGAAGGACGCCGCGCTGGACGAGAACTAATTTGCAGTTGGCTAATTTCTTCAATTGGCGTTACTTGGTGGAAAAAGTCGATAAAATCAGGTTGCTCGTAAATTAGGGCACGATAATGTTGACGCGATCGCGCTGCTAGTTCTTCCATAATTTCATTCCAGGGTTCAATATCATCAAACCCTGTCCGCAGCAAACTAGCTTGAATCACAGCAGTAGTGATGGTTTCCATGTGGTACAAAGCTAAGTCCAACAAGGAATATTTGGAAGCTAAAACTTCTCCTTGTTCGGTAATCTTAATCCGTCCATTGATGCTGTGACCGGGTTGAGCCAAAATCGCTTCGTAAGCCGGGCCCCCTCCCCGTCCCACAGAGCCACCGCGTCCGTGGAAAATTCGCAAATTCACGCCATAGCCTTCTGCTATTTGTTGCAGCGATTTTTGGGCTTTATGAATTTCCCAGTTACTGCTTAAAAAACCAGAGTCTTTGTTGCTGTCAGAATACCCCAGCATCACTTCTTGCAGGTTAGGAGTGAGTGTTGAGTCAGTGTTGGCCTTTGGCGTTTCCCCTGGGGAGAAGTTCTTTAAAGCTTCAGCCCCCGCTTTGACTTCTCGCCCAGTGCCTAATGTCCATTGCCCAGTGTTAAGCGTTGAGGAGTTAGTTGTATGTGTATCTCTAACTTCAGCGGACTGGTGTTGCAAAGTAGACTCAGCGCTGGCTACTCGTTGCTTAACACTGTTGTAGCCGCCAGCTAACAAAGCGCGATACAAAGGAAGTTCAAATAATTCTCGCATAACGCTTCTAGAGCGTTGTAAGTCTTCTACTGTTTCAAATAGGGGGATAACTTGAATAGTTCCTACAGCAATGGCGGGGTCAAAAAGTCTAGCTTCTTTGGCTAAGAGCAACACTTCCAGCACGTCGCTGACTTGACGGCACATGCTGATAATGTAAGTTTGGCAGATATTGACGCCAAATTCTTGTTGCAGCGATCGCAATATCCGAAAGGTTTCAATCACATCATTGGTTTTTTCCGAAAATGGTAATTCTGCTGGAATTAATGGCCGCCGGGTTTGCAGTTCTTGGGTTAGCCAAGCAACTCTTTCTGGCTCTGAGAGTTCATCATAAGGTCGGGGTAGTACTTGCAGGTACTCTAAAATTTCATTGAGCGCATCAGAGTGGCGCGATGATTCTTGGCGGATATCTAGCTGTGTCAAGTTAAAGCCAAAAATCTCTACTTGACAAATCAAATCTTCTAGCGCTCGGCAGTTTAAACCTGTTTCTGTCAAGTTGCGCTCAATTAACCGCAGTTCTGTTAAAAACTCCGCTCCAGAACGATATAAAGGACTGTCTTGATTTTTTGGCGTTTCTCGATTGTATAAAGCTAAATTGCGATCGCGGGTATTTTCTAGTCGTTTGAGGACATAAGCCAGTTTCAGCCGATAGGGTTCTTGCCGATAACGCAGCGCTAGGGCGTCGTATACTTCACTCAACTGGGACTGATCTAATTCCAAAGATTCCAGCAAATCTGGCAAAACATCACTCCAGTGCATCGACACGCTCAATAATTCAATCAGTTGTTTGACTGACTGGATATATCTTCCTAGCACCATTTTGCGCTGATAGCAAGCTGTCTTCCAAGTAATTTCTGGTGTAACTGAGGGGTTACCATCTCGATCTGAACCAACCCAAGAGCCAAACGAGCAGAAATTCTTACTCGGCGGTTCTAGCCAAGGAAAAGTATTCGCTAACGTGTATTTGAACCGCTTATAGAGTTGCGGAATACCATCAAATAACACTTCTTGGAAGTAATGCAGAGCATAATCTACTTCATCCAGTACCGTGGGTTTAAACTGGTGGAGTTCGTCTGTGCGCCACCACAAACGAATTTCTTCAAGCAATTGTTCGCGGACATCTGCTGCTTCCCAAGGATATCCCACTCCTGTGCTATTGGAGCTATTTTCCAAGCCATCGAGTTTTTGCAACAGTTGTACTACTTGTCGCTGTTTATCGCGGATGGTATGACGCACAATTTCTGTTGGATGTGCTGTGAACACTAAGCGGACATCCAACTGGGCAATTAAACGTTGAATTTGCTGGGGGGGAACATTCAGTTTGAATAAATGGGGAAATAAGGCTGCAAAAGTGCCTTTTAGTTGGACTTGAGCTTTTTGGACATAATTCTTTGCTAGCAAGTCTGCTGCTAGTCCCTTGCTTACAGGTGCATCCTCTTCTCTTTGATTCGAGGAATAATTGGCATTCGGTGGTGTTTGAGGCTCTATTGCTTCTGTCTGGCCTTCATAGCGGCTTAATTGCTGCCTTTGTTCGTATTCCTGCTCTATGATATTAATCAACTGAAAATACAGAGCAAAAGCACGAGCCGCCCGAATTGCTTCGTTGATATTCAATTGTTCGATCAACTTGACGGCTGAGGAAGCTTGGTCATTTGTTGTTTGTCCTTCCGGCGAACACAAATCCCGCAATTGCCGTAACAAATCTACCATGTTTTGACCGCATTCTTGCCTCAGAACTGACTCCCACAATTCTTCTACTACCTGTAGACGATGACGCAAAAATAATTCCGACACCGGGTATATATTCGCAGTTGGCGATGAAGAGTATAAAAGGGAACTCATATTCTCGATGATTGTAAAGCCAATTACTGTTTACACTTGGAGGTTTTGCACTTAATGCTCACGATGTTCTTCCTGAGCAAATAATTGTTCGATGTATATTTTCTAAGTTTGTTCGGTTTCGTTATCATCTGGAAAGTCAAGGAAGGGTAAGCGATCGCCTCGAAATAATTCTTCACTGGCTTCCCCCATAGCTTCTAGTGCCCTGACTGTAGTTTTTCCGGTAATCAGCAGCAGTACCATAGACGCTGTACCTATTTGTAAGAGGAATGATTGAGGAATGCTAAAAAAATCCAGACTGGATGGAGGGTTAGCTGAGGGTTGTTGGTTAGCTGCTGTCATTGTTAATTCTTGGTTGGGGAAAGATGAGTTAAAACAAGTCAAAATTCAGAATTTAGGAGTCACGAGTCAGGATGACTTCACATATCAACACAAGGAGTTTAAATTGGATCGGATTGTTTGTTTAGCCCGCAAGGAGTATTAGCTTAGTCAGAAGCGATTCTGACTCAAAAAGACAATTTCTCAGTTAGTCACATAAAATTATTCTGACTTGTGAATTTACCAATTCTGACTCCTGACTTCTAACTTCTAAATTTTGACTCCCTGCGAGTAAAATAAACGCAAAACTCAACATTAGTCTGACTTGCAACCGTACAAGACTATCTTTGCTGATTTTGCAAGCTACAAAGGTAACAAAATTGTTAAAAAAAAGCGTCAAACTGTGATAAACCTATGGTTCTAGTTTACAAGTGCAGGCACTATCCCCTAACAATCGCTGACTGTTAAAGTTAATTTCCCATGAAAACAGTATTACCAGACCGCCAGCAATCCTTAGTGCAATGGATCAGCCAAGCAACAGGGATTAACACTTTCGGGGTGAAAGTCCGATTACGGGGAAATGACCTTCATATTCTTTGTGAGGGGACAGAATGTCCGCAGCGTTGGCGTACCCTATCTGATTTGCTGCAAGCGCTACAGCAAACAGATTTGGATACCCTGACAAACAACGAACAACCCTCAATATACCAAGTATTTGTCTATGGTCGAAGAAAAGGGGAACAGCGCCCCAAATGGTGTCATCGAGTTTATTTGAATCAAATTGAAAAGCATGTAGAGCAGGTGCAGCAAGCTTTACTAGCAGATTCGGAAAAATCGAAACAAGTAGGTGGAGCGCTAATTGTCTCTAATGAAAGTTTGGCACGCCAAGGTAACCCAGATGCCATTGCTCGCTATCTGAGTGAAACTCTGAGTACCTTAGGTGTATCAGTACAGGCAAAAATTAAGCTACATAAGCCCAAGAATTCTCAAGTTGAAGAAAATCGCCTCTGGATATTTTGCCAGTCAAGCTATAGTCCCGATCCATCATTGCTGGCTGAACCAATAGCCCAGAAATTACGTTATTTGAAGCTTTCGGGCTACCCAGATGCAATCATAGTTTCTCAAGTAACTGGTGAAACTGCGCCTGATTGGCTGGTGCGGGTAGATTTAACGCCTCCAGAGATGATGCTTAAAGAGTGGGCGCGTTGGGGGGATGTGCAAGCAATCGCTAGATTACTAACTGAGGTATTGTCAGAGTTAAAAGTTGCTGTCCATGCTTCTCTCAAGGAATCAACCCTGCATATTTTTTGTAACCCAGCTTATGACCCCTTGGGAACCGCTCCAATACCAGATAAAGTAGCGTGCTTGGAGGCAATTTTACCCCAGCTAGAAGCGATCGCTCCCCAAGGCATTCTCGCCGCCACCATTTACGGAGAAAAAGCAGGTGATAAGGAACCTAGCTGGATTGATTGGCTGGATTTACCTGCTAAAGAACATCCCGTATTTGCGACATCACCACTGGATTTAGCCAATACAGGCGACCAACCAGCGATCGTTTTTTTATTAGAGCGCTTACTCAATCCTGACCTCGATTGGCGTCTTTTAACGGGTGGAATTCGCGTCCTGCTGCTAATTAAAGGTGATTTATTGCACATTATGTGTGATGCACCTGTTTGTCCCGGACGAACGCAAGTAGCCAACAAAGTTACACAGTTTATCCGCCAGTTAAAAATTCCTGGTATTAAAGGAGTCCGGGTTTACGGACGGCGTGCTGGGAATAAGGAACCTTTTTGGCATCATGGTATCGATTTAGAACATCGCCAACGTCTAGTACCAGAAGCAACCCCAGAATTTGCTGTTGCTTCTAAATATGTTAACGATTTGGTAACTGCTGAAACTAGCGAGCCAATTTTACGCCGAGACTTAACCACACAACAAGTTAAAAGTTTTGTTACAGAAGTAGCGCTCGATTGGTTAGCAACAGCAAATGCAGCAGCAAAAAAATTCCTGTTAGCAACTCAGCTATTTACCGAAAGCCATCAGTCAGCAGAGCTAAACCCTGATGCTCAAGGAGTTAAGATTGCTTTGGTTTGGGGAACACTCGGATTATTGCTCACCGTTCAAAGTGATTGGGTGTTGGGTCAAATTATCGCCCACACTACGCCGAGTTCTCCAATAACTGGTGTCTCACCTTCATCATCTTCTGAGCAAAAAGCATCATTGACATCTGAGAAAAATCCGAATCAGCAAGCGAAATTTTTTCCTAGCACTGCCAAAACTAAATCTTCTCCAAATCAAACTTCTGTATTTAATGCTTCTCAATTTACCCAAACCGATGATACGCAAAGCGGAAATTTAGCAGCCGCACCACTCAAAGAAAAAGCAACGGCGACTGCTATCCTTTTAGCAGCGCGATCGCAAATGCCAAGTTTCAACGTCAGACAGTTAGACGAGCAATTAGCCCTCTATAAACAACGTCTGGCTAGAACTGGTAGTCCGCCAGATGTATTAATCATTGGTTCCTCCCGCGCCCTAAGAGGAGTTGACCCGGCAGCACTTTCTAAAGCTTTGGCAACTCAGGGTTATCCAAATATTGACGTGTTCAACTTTGGAATTAATGGTGCTACCGCGCAAGTTGTAGACTTTGTGATTCGCCAGGTTTTAGAACCATCAGAACTGCCAAAATTAATTCTTTGGGCAGATGGTGCCCGTGCTTTCAACAGCGGACGTGAGGATATTACTTTTAAATCCATTACTACATCAGCTGGCTATAAGCAAGCCTTGCAAAAAGCCTCTACAAGTTCAACTAGCGGTGATTTGCCCAAAAATTATAAAGAAGAAAAGATTAAAGAAGAAAGGCAAGATAACGGTTATCAAGCTGTTGATGATTGGTTAAGTCAGACTTTAGCATCTGTTTTTACTAGCTATCAAAACCGTGACCAAATTAAAAGTTTACTCCAAAAACAACTGCTCGTATTTGGTCGCAATCAGACAGTTGTATCTCAAAAACAGCAAACAGATAGTAATTCAGAAGAAGATACTTCTAAGCAAGCAGTTGACTTTGATGGATTTCTAGCTTTATCTATTCGCTTTAATCCCGCTAGATACTATCAAAAACATTCTCGAGTTCCAGGAAATTATGACAACGACTATAAATCTTTCCAACTAGAAGGAGAGCAAGAGGTCGCCTTCCAAGAAGTACTTAATTTTACACAGTCTCATAAAATTTCTCTAGTGTTTATTAACATGCCTCTAACAGAGGATTATTTAGATCCAGTGCGTCAAAACTATGAGCAAGAATTTCAGCAATATATGTTGGGTTTAGCAATTAATCCCAACTTTATTTATCGTGATTTGAGCCAACAGTGGCTCAAAGTAAATGATTACTTTTCTGACCCCAGCCACCTCAATCGCTTCGGTGCTTACGAAGTCTCAAAAAAGTTGGCTAATGACCCGATGATTCCCTGGCCAGCTAAGTAGGGGGGTTGAGGACGCGGTAATCAGCCAGATAGGGGCAATGACCATTGACCAATGACTAATGACTAATGACCAATGACTAATGACTAAAAAATGAACTTTATTTCAATTTTCTATGGACTTTTCTTGTTAAGTGTACTAGGAATTTACTGGTCTTTAGCACAACAAAAATTACGATTGTGGACACTGCTAATTGCCAGTTTAGTTTTCTATGCGTCTTTGCATCTCCAATATATACCATTGCTATTAGCACTAACTTTTATTAATTTTCGCTTGGGAGTAGAGATTGGCAAAAATACATCATTAGGGAAACATTCTTCTGACTGGCGAATTTCTAACGAAGAGTGGCAATTTGTCGAAAGTGACTGGAATTTACGTCGTCTCAAGCTATTGTGGCTAGGTATAATTCTCAATGTTTTACTTTTATTAGTTTTTAAGTATCTTACTCCGTTATATAAGTTTGTTTTTCACATCCAAACAAACCCATCAGATAACTCTTTTAAATTGATTGCACCCTTAGGAATTTCTTTTTTTACCTTTGAGTGTATTGCCTATTTAATAGATATCTATCGAGGTGCCCCTGCTACAGATAGTTTTCTGAAATTTGCCTCATACAAATTATTTTTTGCTAAACTAATTTCTGGGCCAATTACCCGTTACCACAACTTAGTAAATCAATTTAATACTTTACACTTACCTACTACCAATAGAGTGGTGGAAGGATTGTGGTTAATTGCTAGGGGTGCAGTCAAGAAAGGTATTTTGGCAGACCGTCTGGGAATTTTTGTCGATTTATGTTTTGGCAATATACAGCGAGCCGGCAGTACCGATTTGTGGTTAGCTACATTTGCCTATGGCTTGCAGTTATATCTAGATTTCAACGGTTATGTAGACATTGCCCGTGGTAGTGCTTTACTTTTCGGTTTGGTTCTACCTGAGAATTTTGATTTTCCTTATTTCACTAGTAGTATTGCGGAATTTTGGCGCCGCTGGCACATGACTCTGGGCGATTGGCTACGTAACTATATTTACTTTCCTTTAGGTGGCTCGCGTCAGGGTTTGACTCGTACCTGTGGGAATTTATTTATTGTGATGCTAATTGCTGGTATCTGGCACGGAGCTGCTTTAGGTTACGTAGTGTGGGGCATACTTCACGGATTAGCATTGGTGGTTCATCGTCTTACAGATGTAATTAGCGATCGCTTTGAAAAGCTAGAGCATTTCTGGCAAAATCCTCTGGGTATATTTATAGCTTGGCTGTTGACTCAACTGATGGTTTTTACTTCTTGGATTTGGTTCCGCCTACCTAACCTCCAAGACTCTTTTACGGTAACTCGACACCTTTGGGGCTATCCTGCGGACGCACAGTTTGCCGAGAAGGTTTATGTAGAAGCTTTAAATATTAGTCAATACCAACTTGCTTGGATACTAGCAACTTTAGCTACTCTCATGGCTATCATTTATGGCTTCAATCGGATGTTGAAGTTGGAGTTTAACTGGCCTGTAAAGCTTGTTTTCGTGCCTTTATGCTTCTACGCGGTTTGGTTATTAGCTCCTGAAGGTAGCTTGCCATATATATACTTTGATTTTTAATCTACCTTTTCGCTAGACAAGCAACTGTGGTGAAAGCGTTACTCAAGCATAAAGCAGGCAGTGCTTAACAATATAGGATTCAAGCCAAAGACACTCCGCCTCTAGTAAGAAGCGCTAGAAAATCAAACGTGGTAGTACTGCTTAATTTTACTCAAATTCTGAAAATGAGGTCTCCAAAAATTCTGGATTCTAGATTCTGAATTCTTGCAGGATATTTTTTCTTAGAGAGTTTTAAGTCTATTTATCAATAAATGTAAAGCTAAGTAACTAGGGCATCAATTTGTTGAAATTATTTTAGTCTCTCAACTCCCTAACATCAAGCAAATCAAGGCTTTTGGTGATTTTTATCGCTGGTAGAAATCCGACCAAAAACTTTACAGTTGAATGAGCTTGTACAACTTGATTGTTACAGAATGTTAAGCGAAATGTCAGATCAAAGTAAATTCATGTAGACTTATTTCAACAGGCAAAAAAGTTCGCCTGTCTCATACTTAACAAGACATAGCACTCATAAAACAATGACAACTACCTTACAACGGCGTTCTAACGCTAACGTATGGGATCGGTTTTGCGAGTGGATCACCAGCACTGATAACCGCATTTATGTTGGTTGGTTCGGTGTACTGATGGTTCCCACCCTGCTAGCCGCTACCGTCTGCTTCACAATCGCTTTCATCGCTGCTCCTCCTGTGGACATTGATGGTATCCGCGAACCAGTTGCAGGTTCTTTGATTTACGGAAACAACATCATCTCTGGTGCAGTTGTTCCTTCTTCTAACGCTATCGGTTTGCACTTCTACCCCATCTGGGAAGCTGCTTCCTTAGATGAGTGGTTGTACAACGGTGGTCCTTACCAGTTGGTAATTTTCCACTTCTTAATTGGTTGCGCCTGCTACATGGGCCGTCAGTGGGAACTTTCTTACCGCTTAGGTATGCGTCCTTGGATTTGCGTAGCTTACAGCGCACCTTTAGCTTCTGCTACCGCAGTATTCTTGATTTACCCAATCGGTCAAGGTTCTTTCTCTGATGGTATGCCTTTGGGTATTTCTGGAACCTTCAACTTCATGATTGTGTTCCAAGCAGAACACAACATTCTGATGCACCCCTTCCACATGTTAGGTGTGGCTGGTGTATTCGGCGGTTCCTTGTTCTCTGCAATGCACGGTTCTTTGGTAACCTCTTCCTTGGTTCGTGAGACCACCGAAACTGAATCTCAAAACTACGGTTACAAGTTCGGTCAAGAAGAAGAAACCTACAACATCGTTGCAGCCCACGGCTACTTCGGTCGCTTGATTTTCCAATACGCTTCTTTCAACAACAGCCGTTCCTTGCACTTCTTCCTAGCTGCTTGGCCTGTTGTCGGTATCTGGTTCACCGCTTTGGGTGTCAGCACAATGGCTTTCAACCTGAACGGTTTCAACTTCAACCAATCCATCATTGACTCTCAAGGTCGCGTTATCAGCACTTGGGCAGACGTAATCAACCGCGCTAACCTGGGTATGGAAGTAATGCACGAGCGTAACGCTCACAACTTCCCCTTAGACTTGGCTGCTGGTGATGTTGCTCCTGTAGCAATGACTGCTCCTGCAATCAACGGCTAATATTTCGTAATAGCTGAATAAAAAGCGCCTCCTGGAAAGGGGGCGCTTTGTTTTTGTTTAGGGATCTCATTGATATTTTGTATAGAGCGAAAATAGAAAATAATAGATATATGGACAAACGCTATTTTTTAGAGGCTAGTGTAGTAATAGTCGGCACAGCCTTTTTATCAAGGTATATCAATTGGGGGTCAGAAGAAATGACAACTTCTAACAGTAGATTTGAAATTAACAAACCTGAGGAAGAGTGGCGCAGTGTTTTAACGCCAGAACAGTTTCGTGTATTGCGTAAACATGGAACTGAACCCGCTCACACCAGTCCACTCGATAAGCAATATGATGAAGGGACTTATTATTGTGCTGCTTGCGAACAGCCACTATTTACATCTAATACCAAATTTAATAGTGGTACTGGCTGGCCTAGCTTTTTTAAACCTATTGAAGGTGCGATCGCCACTACTGTAGATAAATCGCATTTTATGACCAGAACTGAAGTGCATTGTAGTCGCTGTGGTAGTCATTTGGGTCATGTCTTTGACGATGGCCCCGCACCAACTGGCGAACGTTACTGCATGAATGGTGTTTCGCTGAAGTTTGTTCCTGCATAATTGAGATGCGATCGCACTGCCAAGCTAAATCATTGGTGCGCCTGCTTATGTCTGTTTTGTAGTAAAGTGCGCTAGATATTTTTGTCTAACACACTTTAACGCGAGTTCGATAACTAGAATTTGACAGCTTTGTTGGGTTTTCACACGATAAACCCAACTTCCTATTTTCTTAACTTTGTATTGATTCACCAATTGTGAATTGTCAAAGATGCTTCCTGTGATGTTGTGGGAGAGTTTGCCTTTAACCCCGCACTTCCTCGCCCTCTTCAAATAATCAGTTAAGACAAACTTTGCAATCCGTACAATAAATTAATTAGGCAACAAAGTCTAAAGAGGCAAACACGTTCGTAGTATCTTGCACAACAGCAATTAGGTCACCATATCTGTAGATCAGGGTATCTAAGGCTGCACTACCGCTGAAATTCGAGGTTTTTTGAAGAGTGTAATCACTAATGCTACCGCCAACTCTAATCTTGTCACCTTCCAACCACTTAAAGTCTGTGATGATGGCATATCCACTGCCCAAATAGTCGATATTAGTAAAAGAACCGTTGTAACCAAGGCTAAATGTATCTGCCCCAGCACCGCCAGTATACCTGTCGATTTCGCCACTACTACCACCGTAGCCACTGAAGAAATCATTGCCTGCACCACCAATCATTGTGTCATTTCCATGTCCCCCGTACAGCAGATCGTTACCATCTTCACCACTCAGGTAGTCATTTGCAGGGGTGCTGCTATCATTGGCAATTTCGTCACCGAAGAGTATATCACCACCCGTCCCACCATAAAGTGAGTCATTACCAGCCCCACCAATTAGGTTATCAACGCCATCACCACCGTAGATATAATCGTTTCCGCCCTTACCTTGGAGATAATCGTTTCCTCCCAAACCACTCAGATAGTTTGAGTAATCATTTCCTATAATCTCATTGTTGAGGGTGTTGCCGAAGCCATAGTAAGCAGTATCTGCGTATAATAATGTCAAATTTTCTAGGTTAGCCCCTAGAATGTAGCTAGTATAAGATAAAACCGTGTCAGTACCTTCGTTATTTAATTCAGTAATGGTATCAGCTGTATCTCCTGTCAATGCAGAAATGAGGTAGGTATCATTGCCTGTTCCTCCCAATAAAGTATCAGTGCCTGCGCCACCCCAGATAAAGTCATCACCAGCTTCAGCAAAAATAACATCATTGCCGTTCTCTCCGAAGAGGTAATCTTTGCCTGCGCGGCCGAGGATGGTATCGCCGCCCTCACCACCATAAACATAGTCATCTCCCTCTCCAGCATCGATTATGTCACCTCCGCCTCTGCCATAAATAATATCGTTGCCTGCATAGCCAAAAATCGAGATATCAGCAGATTCAGTACCGTTTAAGTTGTCATTACCAGAAGTGCCATAGATAGCCATAAATTAATGTCCTCTTACAATTTTTTTAAGACTGGCGCCAAGTGTCACATTTTTTTAGTCGCGATTGGAGTTAAAAACTCCGCTCTAGACCGCATAACACAAGATATATGTAATATTCCTGACATATATTCCAATAAGAATATTCTGTTTTTCGGATTTCCTTAATTTCCTTCACTGTTTGTGATGTAATTTACCAAGTTGTACCAACTTTTTGAAATTAAAGTTGGTAAATTAGGGATTAGTTGAGCTAATTTCTCCTGACGCAACTATGCCATTGGATTTATCGCCCCTTTGGATATCACTTAAAACTTCATTACTTGCCACATTTATTACTTTCTTCTTGGGCATTGCTGCTGCCTACTGGATGCTGGGATATCGTGGCAAAGGGAAATCGTTGATTGAGGGTATCTTTATTGCTCCTCTAATTTTACCGCCGACAGTTGTAGGTTTCTTATTGCTGCTATTTTTTGGCAAAAATGGCCCTGTAGGAAAATTCATGCAGACTTTTGACTTCTCGATTGTTTTTACTTGGTACGGTGCAGCGATCGCCGCCACAGTCGTTTCTTTTCCCTTAATGTATAAAACTGCACTAGGAGCCTTTGAACAAATAGATCGAAATCTGCTGCGAGTAGCCAGAACCCTTGGTGCAAAAGAAGCTACAATCTTTTGGCGTATTAGTTTACCGCTAGCATTACCTGGTGTTTTAGCTGCCACAACTCTTGCCTTTGCCCGTGCTTTGGGAGAATTCGGGGCAACATTAATGTTGGCTGGTAACATTCCCGGACAAACGCAGACAATCCCAATGGCAATTTACTTTGCTGTAGAAGCCGGAGCAATGGACGAAGCGTGGTTTTGGGCGATCGTAATTATGGTGATTTCTCTATCTGGAATTATTGGGGTTAACTTTTGGCAAGAAGTGAGGGAGAAGAGGAGAGGAGCAGGGGGCAGGGAGCAGGGGGCAGGGGGCAGGGGGCAGGGGGCAGGGAGAGAAATTTTTTATCAACCAGACTCTAATTTTGAGTTGCATGGATTGTTTGTAGACATTGAAAAAATACTTCCTAGCTTTGATTTAAAAGTTAGTTTTACTACTAATGACCAGCCTTTAGGATTATTGGGTAGTTCGGGGGCGGGTAAGAGCATGATTTTGCGCTGCATTGCGGGGATAGAAACGCCGACAAGAGGGCGTATAGTTTTAAATGGCAGAGTGTTGTTTGACTCGGAAAAAGGAATTAATCTACCCAGTCGCGATCGCCGCATCGGTTTTTTAGTGCAGAATTACGCCCTGTTTCCGCACATGAGTGTGGCGCAAAATATCGCTTTTGGCTTGCCCAAAGGATTATCACCAGCGAGTATTAGAGTACAGGTAGAAGAACTATTATTAACTGTGCAGTTGCAGGGATTAGGCGATCGCTATCCACATCAACTTTCAGGAGGTCAACAACAACGGGTAGCTTTGGCAAGAGCATTAGCCAGTCAACCGGAAGCACTGCTTTTGGATGAACCTTTTTCCGCACTCGATACCCATCTGCGTAGTCAATTAGAGCAGCAAATGATAGAAACTCTGGCTGACTACCAAGGTGTGACTTTATTTGTCACCCATAATATGGAAGAGGCTTATCGACTTTGCCCGAATCTATTGGTACTGGAGCATGGTAGAGCCGTTCATCATGGTAGCAAATACGATATTTTTGAGCGTCCTACCACTGTAGGTGTTGCTCAAATTACCGGGTGCAAAAATTTTTCCCAGATTATTCTTCAGTCACCGCAACAGGTAGAAGCAATTGATTGGGATTGTACCCTGCAAGTCGTGGAAGCAATCAATAGCGAATTGTCTCACATCGGCATCCGTGCCCATCAAATCCTCTTCACCAATGACTCATCCCGTGAAAACACCTTTCCCTGTTGGCTAGCACAGACGAGTGAAACGCCCCATCGAATGACATTATTTCTTAAACTACATTCTGCTGCTAATAATTCTCAAGATTATCATTTGCAAGCTGAAGTGTTTAAAGAAAAATGGGCAAGTATAAAAGACCAACCTTTTCCTTGGTATGTGCGTTTAGATCCTTTGCGCTTGATTTTGATGGAATAGAACGCACAGATGTATAGCAGGAAAAAAGGAGACGACTGATATCAGAAGTGCGATCGCAACAGGAGCAGTCTCTCCTTACTCCTGCTGTTCTTGAGTTGACTTTACAATGTCTCGGTTCGTGGCAAAGCCGTTGAGGATTAATCCGCGAATAATTGACACCTCTTTGTCTAAATTACGTGCATAATCTTCATATTTCATGTATGCTTGATACAAATTGTAACTTTTCATTTGTTGAGCCATTTGACGCGAAAATGTTACCTTTTCCTCTAAAGCTCGAACAGCCGACCACAAGGCATTTTCAATATTCTCAGTTTGTTGACTCAACAAGACATCGGCAGTAAAAGAATGCCCGGTATGGCAGCGAAATCGCAGCGGCTTCGAGTCCTTAATTTGCCAAATATTACCATTACATTGAGGACAAGTGTAAGTCGTGCGAGTCCCAATCTCTTCTACATTCTCTAAAAACTCTTTAGTATTCATTTGCTGTAGAGCAATGTTTGATTCGATCTCCATTTGTTTTGGTATTGGATAAGCTTTTTCTTCTGCTGCTGGTTCCTTAGTTAAACGGACTAGTAGGTTTGGGATTTCTGCTAGTGTTAGGCAGTAATCGACCTTGACAAACTGTAATGCACTCTTTGCCATACTGGGGTATTGTGCCTCCTGTGGGTCTTGCACTATGGCAACTTTGCCCCGCTTTTTAACCGCTTGTAAACCTACTGTACCATCATCCAGGTAGCCAGTGAGAATTACACCCACAACCCTGGGGCCATAAGTAATCGCGCCTGAACGAAATAACGCATCAATTGCGGGTCGAAATCCGTTCTCGTGAGGCCCACGCACCACCCGTAGATGTTCTTGGCTGACTCCGCTTCCTATCCCCACCCTGCGGGATCTGAGGGTGGGGACTTCCGCGATTCCGTTAAACTCAACAACACCCACCCGAACTAAGTACAGCATTTCATTAATTTGTAGCGAATTAAATTTGGCAATACTCTGCAATGCCAATGCATCGACTGACAATGCCAATGCATCGACTGACAATGCCAATGCATCGACTGATAATGCCAATGCATCGACTAACAATGCCAATGCATCGACTAACAATGCCAATGCATCGACTAACAATGCCAATGCATCGACTGACAATGCCAATGCGTCTCCTTGCATTAAAAACGTTACGATGTTACGCAAAGCTGTACTAAGTAGAGGCAATTTTGGATCTGTCATCCGTCCTGAGTCCGATGTAAATCATGCTGATTCTCAAAGGAGTGGCTTTGAAGAGATTCAAGAGGTAGATGTGCTTTTGCACTTCTATACTATTTAATGAACTATACGATTTCTCGAATTATCGAAGAAGACACGGGGACGCGGAGCGTCCCCGTGTCTTCTTCGATGAATGCCCTTATGCCTCTGGCACTCCGATAACTGCAAGCCTTGCTGCTCGCAATGAGTTAGTCTGAGATTAAGGTGAGCCTTGAGAGTGCTTCCCGTCTTCTAGCACAGTATTTTCCTAAATACAGGATCAGCCCAGCCCAACAAAACCCCATCCGTTCGTGCTTCTATGACTTCTAACTCACCTGCTCCAGACAATTCATCTGGATTGAATACTTGTATTGTATCTGACCCAGGTCAACCCGATGCCCTTTTTCCTGTCGTCGGCATCGCTGCTTCAGCGGGTGGGCTAGAAGCATTTACAGAGCTAATCAGTCATCTACCTACAGATACAGGTATGGCATTTGTGCTGATTCAGCATTTATCCCCGGACTACGAAAGCCTGCTGTCCGAAATTCTAGGTAGAGTGACCGAAATGGCTGTGTGTCAAGCACAAGACCAGATGACCGTTGAGCCAAACAAAATTTACGTCATTCCGCCTAACACTCAGATGACGCTAAAAAATGGAATGCTGCATTTGGCTCCCCGTGAGAAAACTTTTGGAAGATATATGACGGGAGATACGTTTTTCTCCTCATTGGCAGCCGAGCAGGGCAACAAAGCGATCGCGATCGTTCTATCGGGTACTGATGGAGACGGGGCACAAGGACTGAAAGCCGTCAAGGTTGCAGGAGGCGTCACCTTTGCTCAGTGCCAAAACACGGCTAGATTTGACGATATGCCGAATACTGCCGTTGCCACTGGAAACGTTGATTTTGTGCTGCCGCCGGAAGCCATTGCTGAAAAACTGGCAGAGCTTAGTCATAATCCCTTTTTGTTGCACCCAGAACCGCTAACGCCGATCCAACAACTGCCTCAATCAGGTGATGCTTTGACCACCATTTTTGCGCTGCTACGGACGACAACTGGCGTTGATTTTACCCTCTACAAACCGACAACACTGGATCGACGAATACAGCGACGGATGCTATTGTACAAGTTAAATAGGCTGGAAGACTACGCTCAGTACTTGCAAGCGCATCCTAATGAAGTGCAAGCGCTGTATGAAGACATCCTGATCCACGTCACCAGTTTCTTCCGCGACCCAGAAGCCTTTGAATACTTGAAAACCCAGGTTTTTCCTAGCATTAGTCAAAACAAATCAGCAGACAATCCGATTCGGATTTGGGTAGCGGGATGTTCAACGGGTGAAGAAGTTTATACAATTGCTATTTGCCTATTAGAGTTTTTTAGCGATCGCGCCAGCGTTCCGCCAATTCAGATATTTGCTACAGACATCAGCGAAACTGCGATCGAGAAAGCTCGCTCAGGTCTTTATTTAGACACTCAGTTGCAAGGAATTTCAGTGCAGCGCCGCAGCCGCTTTTTTGTGCCATTGGCAAGCGGTGGCTATCAAGTTAGCAGCACTGTCCGCGAACTGTGCGTCTTTGCTCGGCATAATTTGGGGAGCGACCCGCCATTCTCGAATCTCGACTTGATTAGCTGTCGCAACGTGCTGATTTACTTATCAGATTCGTTGCAGGAATACATTATGTCCCTGTTTCACTACAGTCTCAACTTGACTGGCTTTCTGATGTTGGGTAGTTCAGAAAGCGTCAAAAACTCTTCAGACCTGTTTAAGCCTGTCCACGAAACCTTCAAAATCTATGCCAGAAAATTGAGCTTGAGCCGTCCTTTGTTTTCGTTCACAACCAGTTCTTACCCCATCATGAACGTTGAGCGGCAGCGAAAAACTGAAACCATCGCTGCTAATTTTGATTTAGCGCGAGAAGTCGAGCAAATAATCTCAAATCGCTATGCGCCTGTATCTGTCGTAGTCGATGACCAAATGCAGATTTTGCAACTGCGAGGAGACGCCGATCCCTACCTGAAGTTGCCTGCTGACACAACCAACTTAAATGTGCTGCTGATGGCAAGAGAAGGATTGACCGTCGTGCTGCAAACGGCAATTTATCAAGCCCAAACCCAAAACCTTTCAGTTCGACAAGAGCAAATTCGCATTGAAGCGGGTGAGCGCTCGACCCTCCTGAATCTGGAAGTGATTCCATTCAAACCCGCAACCGCTACGGCGAACCCTCTCTATTTCTTACTGATTTTTGAAGCGGCTTTACCTGCGGTTCAACTAAGCCTTGCTACTGTTCAAAGCCAAGAATCAGAAAACGAAAGCTTAGAGCGGGAAATTATTCAGCTACGGCAGGCGCTAGCAGCCGCGACGCAACGCGAATTTTCAGTTCAAGCGCATCTGCAAGCGGTGATTCAAGAACACAATTATCTCAACCAAAGCCTGCGAGTGGCGAACGAAGAAATTCTGTCGAGCAACGAGGAGTTGCAAAGCACAAATGAAGAACTCCAAACGGCTAAAGAAGAGATTCAAGCCACCAACGAAGAACTCTCCACGACCAACGACGAACTTCGCAACCGCAACTTGCGCCAAAACCGAGACAATAGCGATCTGAATAATTTTATTGACAGCATCAGTATTCCGATTCTCATGCTGACCAATGATTTAATTATTCACCGCTTTACGCCCGCAGCCCAGCGACTTTTCAATTTCATCCCTGCCGATGTCGGGCGACCTTTTAGCGACCTCCGCACCAATTTTGACGTTCCCAACTTAGAATCGATGATATCAGAGGTACTGGAGACACTTAACACCAAAGAACAGGAGATTCAAACCCAAGCAGGCTATTGGTATACCCTCCGCATTCGCCCCTATCGCACAACAGAAAATCAGATTGATGGGGTGACAATGGTTTTCCTGGATGTTGACGCGCTCAAACGCCATTCCGCCACGTTAGAGTTAGCTCGTCAGCAGGCAGAAACCGCTAACCGAGCCAAAGATGAATTTCTCTCGAACCTCTCGCATGAACTCCGCAATCCCCTAAACATCATGCTGGGCTGGACACAAATACTACGCACCCGCGAACTCGATCGAGCCACGGTAACTACTGCTTTAGAAATCATTGAGCGGAGTGCAAAAGCGCAATCTCAGTTAATTAATGATATTTTAGATACCTCTCGGATTGTCAACGGTAAGCTCAATCTCATCACCCGCCCCATCGATCTGCTTTTATTGGTGCAAGCTGCGATCGAGACAGTGCAATTATCAGCCGAAGCAAAAAATATTCAAATCGTTTCCAACTTGAATTCTGAGATCGTCGTCGGCGATGCCGATCGCTTGCAGCAAGTCCTGTATAATCTTTTATTGAATGCGATCAAATTTACGCCCGAAGGTGGACGAGTCGAAGTTAGGCTTGTATCTGACAGAACTCACGCTCAAATTCAAATCAGTGATACAGGACAAGGAATTTCGCCAGACTTGTTGCCGTATATTTTTGAGCGATTTCGTCAAGGAGATTCCAGCACCACGAAAGCGAAGCCAGGGCTGGGACTGGGGCTATCGATCGTGCAGTATCTAGTTGAACTGCATGGTGGCACTATTCAAGCAGAGAGTCCGGGTTCAGGACAAGGAGCAACGTTCACCGTCAGGCTGCCAAAAAGGGATCTACAAGGAGAGTTTACACTGTCGAGCGATTCAGAGCCGACTGCGTTAGAAGTCGCCCCAGATCCTGCGAGCGATTTTGTCCCCTCATTGTCGGGTTTGCAGATTTTAGCGGTTGACGATCAAGCCGATGCCCGTGACATAGTTAAATTTGTGCTGGAAGTCTACGGGGCCCAAGTGCTGACTGTGGCATCTGCAAGAGAAGCTCTAGCGGTTCTAAGTAAAAACCCTAGTCGGTACGATGTGCTAATTTGCGATCTGGGAATGCCAGAGGAAGATGGCTACTGGTTGATTCGGCAAGTGCGATCGCTAAGTGCAGAAGCCGGAGGGCAAATTCCAGCTATTGTGCTGACTGCCTATGTAAGTGAGTCAGAACAACAACAGAGCATTGAGGCTGGGTTTCAAATGCACGTTGCTAAACCTGTCGAGCCAGATCGATTAGCGTTGTACGTTGCAGATTTAGCAAGACGAGCTTAGAAATTTGGCGTTTATCTTAATAGCACTGGTTTAAATACTGACTTTAATACATCGTAAACGGTTTTTACTTCAAGCGCCCAGACCCAAAGAGCCTGAGCGCTTGAATATTAGGTTGCAGAGAAACTTCTGCGAAGTAGGAGAATTATGCAGGCATCATGTGCATAGATCTACAAGTTTGTGCACATTTGCGGCAAGCAGCAGCACATTCCATCATTTTGGCATCGTCGCCGATCATTTCACAGGCCATAGCAGTGCGATCGCACATTTCTGCACACAGCATACAAGTACGTCCCATAAACTCAGAACCGCCCATCATCATGTTCATACACATCATGCACATTTCTGCACAATCGCGCATCATAGTCATCATGCTCATCATGCTCTTGTCCATCTGCTTACCACCTTTGCTCATGCAGTAAGTCATGGTTTCCATGCACATTTTGTGACAGTCCATACAAGCTTCCATACAAGCTTGCATTTCGGAAGTCATGGTTTCAGCCATCATCATCATCATCGGAAATACCTCTTGATTTATTGATGCATTAATGCTGTCCTTATCAGGACTACTTCTAACAGTAGTTCTATATTTTTAAGGAGTCAATGGGGTATTTTATCGAGAATTTATAAATCTACTATTCCGATATAATTACTGGAAATTTCAATTAAATCTACAAATATTTAGTGTTGTTTTTATGAGAATTCATACATGTTAAGGCTTAAATACTCTCACTTAACAGTGGAGTTTTATTAAGCAAATCAACTTTAGGTTTGAGATTACAAGTTATAGTTAAATTTCAAGAGAAAATAATGTCATTTTTTTTAACAAATACCTAAAAACATTTATTAACTTCTATTAATTTAAAGATAGATACGCTTGAAAATTACGTAACCGTAACCAAAAAATCTTTTGACCCCTACACGCTGTAGGGGTTCAGCAATACTAAACCTTACCACTACTCTCTAATTGCTATTTTTAAGTCAGAGCATTTTCTAAATCAGCTTTTAAATCTTGCTGATGCTCAATTCCTACCGAAAGACGGACTAAATTATCCTTTATTCCCCGCTTGTGCCGTTCCGCTTCCGGTAGGGAACCGTGAGTCATTTTGGTGGGATAACAAAGCAGTGATTCTACTCCTCCTAAACTTTCAGCCAGCAAAAACAACTTGAGTCGAGAAGCAAATCTTTCAACTTTAGCAAAACCACCTTTTAATTCCAAACTAATCATCCCCCCAAAGCCAGACATTTGCTCTTTTGCTAGTTGATATTGTTTGTGACTAGGTAATCCTGGATAATAAATTCGCTCAACTTGAGGATGTTTTTCTAAAAATTTAGCCAAAAATAAAGCGTTTTTTTCATGTTCTCGCATTCTTACAGCTAGAGTTTTAATACCTCGCAGTACTAACCAACTATCAAAAGGACTAGGAATTGCCCCGATCGCATTTTGATAAAACTTCAGTTCAGTGTATACTTGCTCATTAGATGTGATAACTGCGCCACCAATAATATCGCTGTGTCCCCCAAGATATTTGGTAGTACTGTGAACCACAATATCAGCACCTAAATCTAACGGTCTTTGAAAATAAGGACTCGCAAAGGTGTTATCAACTACTAAGATGACATTGTTTTTACGGGTAATACTTGCTAATGTTGCAATATCAATAATTTTTAACAAAGGATTGGTAGGAGTTTCAATCCAAATCAACTTCGTATTTGGTGTAATCGCAGTTTCAAAATCAGCAATATTATCAATATCTACATAGGTAGTTGTCACGCCCCAATTTTTTACAACCTTTTCTAGTAAACGATAAGTACCGCCATATAAGTCATCGCCAGCAACAATATGGTCGCCACTCTTGAGCAGACTTAATACTGTGGTAGTTGCAGCCAAGCCAGAGGCAAATGCTAAACCAAATTTCCCATTTTCTAGAGAAGCTAAAGCCTCTTCCAAAGCAGTGCGGGTAGGGTTTCCCGTGCGTGAATATTCATATCCTTTGTGCTGACCTATGGCTTCTTGTTCGTAGGTGGAAGTTAAATAAATGGGGACAATTACCGCACCTGTTTGAGGGTCTGATTGTTGTCCTTCATGAATTGCTCTAGTTTCAAATTCCATTGTTTTACCTTTATCAAGAAAGAATTCAGCATTTAGAAAAAATTATCTAAGACTGGTTCAATTTAATGTTTCACGAAATATACATATTTAATCCAAAAGAATTAGCAGGTAGCCGGAAATTACATCCAATTGTCTCTACTAAATTCCAGATTCCGACTAATGATTTATGATTCCTGGGTTTGACTAATCCAATATCTAATTAAATCGGCTCTGGTAATTAATCCAACTGGAACATCACACCGCTTAATAATAATTCCTGTAGTTCCTGATAACAGCACTCGATAAGCTTCGGAAATATCCACGTCTTCATCGAGAATTGGCAATGGTTTACCCATAACTGCCGAAACTTCCTGGTTGAAAAAGTTAATTCCATCATGAAGGAATTTCATTAAAGAGGCTTCGTTGACACTTCCTACTACATGATTGTTATCAATCACTGGTAACTGGGAGATATTTAACTTTTGCAGGTAATTTGTGGCTTTACTCAAGGTATCACGAGGACTGACAGCAACTAATGAAGGAAAATCTATTTTTTGAGCCAGAATTTCTCCAATTTTTGTGCTTCTGACTGTTGTACCTTCCCAAAAACCATTTTCCTGCATCCAGGCATCGGAGTAAATTTTATTAATGTAATTTCTTCCCGTATCTGGTAATAGAACTACAATATACTTTGGTTGTGTTAATCTGGCTGCATATTTCAAGGCTGCGGCTACTGCTGTACCGCATGAACCTCCTACCAATAAACCTTCTTCTCTTGCTAAACGACGAGCCATATTAAATGATTCTTTATCGCTAACTCGAACCATTTCATCTACTAATTGGCGATTAAAAGTTTTAGGAATAAAGTCTTCTCCAATTCCTTCAACTTTATAAGATTTGGGTGTGTCACCGGAAAGAATTGAACCTTCGGGATCTGCACCAACAATTACTATATTTTGATTTCGCTCTTTCAGATATTTGGCAACTCCGGAAATTGTACCGCCTGTGCCCATACCAGCAACAAATACATCTACTTTACCATGACTATCTGACCAAATTTCTGGGCCTGTAGTCAGGTAATGCGCTAAAGGATTATTCGGGTTTTCAAATTGATTTGGTCTGTAAGCTTTGGGTATTTCTTTAGCGAGTCTTTCTGCTACACCGTTATAACTTTCTGGTGAGTCAGGCGGTACAGATGTGGGAGTAACAACTACTTCTGCACCATAAGCTTTGAGTAAATTGATTTTATCTTGGCTCATTTTATCAGGCATGACGAATATGCAGCGATATTTTTTCACTGCTGCAATTAATGCTAGTCCTACACCAGTATTGCCTGCGGTAGCTTCAATAATAGTGCCGCCTGGTTGGAGTTGACCTGTTTTTTCTGCGGCTTCAATCATAGTCAGGGCAATTCTATCTTTGGTACTGCCGCCAGGATTGAGATATTCTACTTTGGCGTAAATAGTTGAGTGAATATCTTCAGCAATTTTATTAAGTTTGACTAATGGAGTTCTACCAATTGCTTCTAAAATATTGTCGTAATTAGTCATATAGCAACTCTAGATAATTTTTAAAATTATTTATTAACTTTGCGTATTTTCCACCCTAGCCTGTGGCAACAGCTTTGCCTGAACGCGGTTGTTTAAAAAAGTAATTCTTGACAACTCAAATAGTATTGCTATAGTTGCTTTAGTTGTAGAGTAGCTTGTAATTTTAGTAATCTGTCACTTGCTGTTTGCAATGTCTCAGGTCTTTTACTGAAGCAGAATCTAATTAATAAATATCCTTTTTGTGGTTGGCTGAAAAAGCTGGAACCAGGATCGACTGTGGCCAACATCACTGCTGCCATCGCTTCTGTGGAACCGCATGTGAGGGTGATTTGGGTTTCAGGATTGATATCTAAGCCGAGATACCACTGGACTTTGTTGGCGATCGCTTCCCGAAATGGGCGATCGCCCCAAGTGATAGCATATTGGTTAACATCTGCTTCTATTGCTTCGTAGGCTGCCTGTTTTAACTCCTGAGGACAAGGAAAATCAGGAAATCCCTGGGCCAAATTCACTGCACTATGTTGCAGTGCCACTCTTGTCATTTCTCGAATCACCGACTCTGTAAACTGGTTTGCCTTAGCTGATATTTTTTGGCGTTGCATCTGAACTTACTCCCATACCTTTGTCAATCTCCATTGCAGTTATGCAGGAATTTTTTTAAAACCGAATAAACCCATAATATCGATAGATTTATCGTAGTATACTCAAATTTCAGATTCAGGGGGAAGGGGTGGAGAGTGCTGGAGATGGGGATCAGAGGGGCAGAGGGGCAGAGGGGCAGGGGGAGTAGGGGAAACAAAGGGAATAACCATGTCCAATGACCAATACTTTGGCTTCACCCTTCGGCTACGCTTCTCCCAAGGCTTAGTACAAATGACAAATGACCAATCACTAATGACTAATAACTAATAACTAATCTCCAGTCACCTCATTATCTATATACTGAATTATTGAGATTAATAGTCAATTATTGAAGGTACTAATCCACAATCATCATGAAATCTTTGCACCGTCCCGATCTCTATAGCTGGTCTAATTTCAATCCGGCAAGAAATATTGATTTCAATGGGATTGCCTGGATTCGCCCAGATGGCAACATCTTGATTGACCCAGTAGCCCTATCAAACCATGATTGGAATCATCTGCAATCCCTCGGTGGCGTGGTTTGGATAGTGTTGACGAATTCTGAACATATCAGGGCAAGTAAAGAAATTGCCGATCAAACTTATGCTAAAATAGTCGGCCCTGTGGCGGAAAAAGATACTTTTCCCATACATTGCGATCGCTGGCTGTCTGATGGTGAAGAATTTGTACCTGGACTAAAGGTAATTGAACTCCAAGGTTCTAAAACTCCCGGTGAACTGGCTCTACTACTGGAGGAAACGACTTTAATTACAGGAGATTTAGTAAGGGCACGCAAAGCAGGTAGTTTGACAATTTTACCCGATGACAAGCTGCTGAATCGAGAGCAGGCTGTTGCTTCTGTGCAGAGGTTGGCTAAACTCAGTCGGGTAGAAGCAGTGTTAGTGGGGGATGGCTGGCCAGTCTTCCGGGATGGACGCCATCGCTTAAAAGAACTTGTGGCGACGTTGTAAATCAGTGGGGCGAAGCTTACGGCAAAGGCTTAGCCCCATACCAAATTCATACTTTGCAGCAACTATTTTTGAATGTTGAGATTGTCGCACAGCTAGCGATCGCACTTTTTGAAAAACTTTCCAAGCTAGCGACCCAGTCCTAAATCATTCATCAAAAGTTTGATCCCCAACTTTTGATAATAAGTCGAGGATCGAGTCACTGACTACAAACTTTTATCTAACCTAATAGTTTCTAGATTAATCCAATTGAGTGCTGTAAGCGCTAAAACCATAAGCCAAAGTTTCTTTTAAACTACCCGATGGTTTGAGACTTTTATTGATGGCTTTAGCAAACGGTACTGGAATTCCTTTAATAGTTTCTGGCAAAATAGCATATTCTGCTGTTGGTTCCACAATATACTCTGGACATTTTGTTTTTATTCCAGCAGTTGCTAACATTTCTTCTATTTCAGCAGATGAATATTGTTTCAAATAAACTGGATTTCTCACAAATGGGTTCAACTTTCTTACAAAATTATGGATAATATGAGAAGGACAAGACTTGTTGTGAAATGAATGATTAAAAACGAAAATTCCACCTGGTTTGAGTACGCGAGATATCTCAGCTAATAAGTTTCTTAATTGTGCATCTGGTATATGCATAAAAACACAATTAGAAATTACTAAATCTATAGAATTATCTGCTAAAGGTAATATTTCAGCAGAATTGCAAATTAAGTTAAACTCAGCTTCTGGAAAAAAATCGTATTCTTGTTTAACCTTAATTAACCGCCGCAACAGAGGTTCAGAAATATCAATACCATAATATTTTTCACATCTTAAATTTTTGGCTTTAGAGAGATGCAAAGGTGCGCGACCATAACCGCAACCAATCTCCAGAATAGAATCCACAGATTTGTTCAACGGAAATTTATTCCAAGTACCTCCAGGTGTACCAGTTAGCAGAGTGTAATCTTGTTTGATGGGCGATTTCTCTGCAACTTTTTCAATTTTCTGGGAACCATAGTAAGTTTTACCAATTTTATCCCAGGTTTTTTTGTGTTGAGTACTGTTCAACTGTTTGTAATCACTAGGAAAATAAATACCATCTCGTAATTCATAATCATCCAAGCTGAATTTTTCATTTGCTAATTGAGTCATTAGGATTATTCCTCATAAATAACTAAATCTGTCTTCTGTTATACTCTTAAGCCAGCATTAACCGCAAGGAATTGTACTCAACCACTTCCTCTAATAAAATTTTAGATTTTAGATTCTGTAGTCCTACGGAGAATCTACGCTATACATTAGTTGTTAGACTGGAAGAATCGGAGGCTAAGATGGTAAAAGGGTCACAACAAAAACGGGTGGTGGTCGTAGGTGCAGGTTGGGCAGGTTTGGGAGCAACCTACCATTTGGCAAAACAAGGCTATGATGTGACACTTTTAGAAGCAGGTTCTTATCCTGGTGGACTGGTGGCAGGTTGGCAAACAGCAGCCGGAAAATCACAAGAAGCTGGCATTCATGGCTTCTGGTACCCTTATAGAAATATTTTTTCCCTGATTAATGAATTAGAAATTAATCCTTTTACTACTTGGACTCGTTCTTCCCAATATTCGCCTGCGGGTTTAGAAGTTGAATCACCAATTTTTCAAGACTTACCAAGACTCCCTACTCCTTTAGGAACTTTTCTCTACACTCAGTTTAAACGATTGCCACTAATTGACCGTCTGAGCGCCCTACCTTTACTTTATACGCTTATTGATTTTGATAATTCTGATGCAGCTTGGCGGCGCTATGATTTTGTCACTGCTCGTGAATTGTTCAAAAATTTTAATGTTTCTGCACGACTTTATCGGGACGCTTTTGAACCAATGTTATTAGTGGGCTTGTTTGCCCCTGGCGAACAATGTTCAGCCGCAGCAACTTTAGGGATGCTTTACTTTTTTATTTTGGCTCATCAATCAGATTTTGATGTGGTTTGGTGTCGGGGAACTGTAGGAGAAAAAATATTTCGTCCTTGGGTGGAACGTATTGAAAAAGCTGGGGCGCGAGTATTACCCAAGCGGCGGGTAACCGACTTAGTTGTTGATAGTAATTATCGAGCCAAGAGTGTGGTTTGCGGTGATGAAGTTTTTGATGCCGATGCCGTAATTTTTGCTGTAGGTATTACAGGTATGAAGAAAATTGTTTCAACTAGTCCGAGTTTGCAAAGTCGTGAAGAATTCCGGAATTTGAGCAATTTAGGAGCGATTGATGTTTTAGCAACTCGCTTATGGTTCGATCGCAAAGTTAATATTCCTCGTCCTTCTAATGCCTGCTTTGGATTCGACGCAACTACCGGTTGGACATTTTTTGATTTGAATGCTCTACATGATGAATATCGCTACGAGCCAGGAACAGTGGTTGAAGCTGATTTTTATCACGCAAATCAGTTTGTTAACTTAAGTGATGAGGAGATTTTACCAATAGTCCAGCGTTATTTAGCAACTTGTGTACCAACGTTTCGGGAGGCAAAGATTATTGATAGCAGTGTAATTCGGCTACCTCAGGCAGTGACTCACTTTGCACCTGGTAGCTATCGTTATATGTTACCCGCTAAGACAAGTTTTGAGAATGTGTTTATGAGTGGAGATTGGATTGTCAACCGTCATGGTTCCTGGTCTCAAGAAAAAGCTTATGTTACTGGCTTAGAGGCGGCGAACTTAGTGGTGTCTTATTTAGGAGCAGGTCAACCATCTGAGATTTTACCTGTAGAAGAGGATGAAGCTCATATAAAAGTAGCGCGATCGCTCAACCAAACTCTGCGTGACTTAGGTAAATCTATCCTGCCTGAATTCTGGTTGCCATAACTTGTAGGGATGCATTAATTGTGCATCTCTAATTTTGGCAAATATAGTGAATTATTAATTGTAATCTAAATTCGGTAAGCTAAAGAAAGTTATTGCGATAACATCCTTATAATGTAAATCAAATCACATCAGCTTATGGAGCCAGACTCTTTACAAACCGAGGTGATTCTCACGCATCCGCGTGAGTCCCTCGGTAGAGTGCAACTTGATTGGACACCCCAACCGGGAAACTATCTCGATTTTCAAGGTAAAACCTACGCTGTTTTAGAACGCCGTCATCGATATCAACTTAAAGCCGGACGCTACCGTTTAAATAATATTGCTATTTACGTCCAGTCTGCCAAACGACCATCTGAGAAAAGTTTAGTAGAAGGACGTTGGGTAATCGGTGATGCTACCTGCTGCTACAACGCTCATTCAGAAATCATTCGCTGTGCAGTCAACCCAGATGGGCCTTGCGAATCTTGCCGCTTTTATGAAAAGTTAGGAGTTATAAGTTAAAAGTCAGGAATGAGGAGTTAGGAGTAAAAGTGATTCTTCCTGATCCCCCTCAACTCCCGACACCAAATACTTCCCCCACAGTTAAACGCGTACCATTAACAAAATCCCATCCAGACTGGGGACGTTTACCAGCTAGCTGAACTTCTCGCAACAGCAACAAACCTTCCCCAGTTTGGACAATCGCCCCAATTCCTTTAGCAATGCTCGATACCTCTCCAGGTCTGTTTGATATATTTGACAAATCAGGCAATTTATGTATTAATTCTTGGAATTGTGGTGGGAGATGGCGATCGCCTACTGTACTAACAGGAACAGAAGCAGTGATTTTTAGCGGGTTGTCACGAAAGGTAGCTGTGCAGTTAGGGTAAAAGCCTCTAATTTGATTGTGTAATTGGATAGCGCTTTTTGACCAATCCAAAGCATAATCTTGTTTTTGAATCAAAGGTGCATAAGTAGCTGCTGAATTATCTTGGGGTATTAGTTGAATTTCTTTACTTTTCAACTTCATTAAAGTTTCTACCAACAAATCTCCACCAATTGCAGCCAGTCTTTGGGCTACATCTTGAGCATTATCCAGCAATTCAATGGGTGTAGTGGCTATTTGTAGCATTGCACCGGTATCCATGCCTGCATCCATTAACATGGTCGTAATCCCCGTTTGGGTTTCACCGTTATATAAACACCATTGAATCGGCGCTGCACCTCGATATTTGGGTAAAATCGAGCCATGCACATTAATGCAGCCCAACTTGGGCATATTTAAGATTTTTGAGGACAAAATCTGTCCATAGGCGACAACAACAAACACATCTGCGTCTGATTGTTTGAGTAGGTTCAAAGTTTGAGTGTCTTTTTTCACCCGTTCTGGTTGCCATACTGGCAAATTATGAGCAGTAGCGATCGCTTTTACGGGTGAAGGAGTAAGTTTATTTCCACGTTCCCGGCGTTTATCTGGTTGGGTAACAACTGCCAACACCTCAAATTTAGAATCATTTAATAACTTTTCTAAAGTCGGGACAGCAAACTCAGGAGTACCAAAAAATACGATTTTCATTAATAATTTCTTGTTAGTCGTTAGTAATTAGTTAATCGTAAATGCGCTCCTGGTAAGTGACAACTTTTAATATAGATATTTTATAGTTTGGTTGTTTGGTGGTACAATATTCTCGTATTGCTGAAACTATAGGCTGCTTGATTAAGTTGACTGTATAAGTTAGCAAGTATAAAAGTTAGTATCAACTGCATCTTTCTCTAGTTACCCCGAACGGACTGTCTGTGGTTTTGAGTCGCTAGAGCATCTACCCAGTAAATATTGCTGCTTTTTTGATGATTTTCTCAATATTAGCATTCAGCGCGGTTGCTTTTTGTAAAAGAGCATTGCGTAATAAGTGTTTATGTAATTTAGATTGCAATTTCTAACTTAGGGTTGCTGGCAACAATATTTTCTGAGTATTATGTATTATGTGTCCGCTTTCCCAGCTTTTCAGGTAACGCCTCACGTTTACTATTATCGGGGTTTCCACTGTTATAGTGTGTGAACTAGCTTACTGCGTGTTAGCGATTCATAACATGATTGTCAACGTGCAGTTTGAAACTAGTCTTAGTCTGCACTTTCACTAGCCTGAACTATCAGCTTAATACCCCTTGAGTATAAACGTGCTTTTGGTGTAGTTCATGCCTACACCAGAATTGGATTATATGTGTAGTAATTACTGAGTTATCAGCATAGTTACTATACTCGCACATATTTGTCAAAAAAACATCCAGTACTTCAAACAAAAAAGGTGTAATTAATAATGCTTATTTTTTATCATCCTCCAGAAATAAAGAAATTATTTAGTAAAAACTTTTAGTTTCTTGTTATACATATAATTATCGCTTCCTCCATTGCTGCATAGGTATTGCTCCTCACATAAGCAACCGCCCTCTAGAGAGTCTACAAATGCTTAAACCCCTTTTGCTGTCAGGATGGTTCCGCGCACAACCATTTCTGAATTATGTTGTTGTTGTAATATTGCTCGCACCCTTATTCGGGGCATCTGGTAACTCGGCTCCAGTAAAATCCGAAGTAGTTAAACAAAGTTCAGTTACTGAAGAATCTGAACCTGTATCAAAAGAAATAGCCTTAGTTGAAAAACCTGAGATAGCTGACACATTAAAAGTAGATCGAGTCGATTCATCAACAGAAGAATTTGATGTATCAACACAAAGCAGTGCTATTCAGGAACCGCAAGTATTACCTGAAGATAAAATTGATTCTTTAGCTCAAGTAGATAATTCTCTCTCAAGCAGCGATTCAAAGGTTCCCGATTCCTTGGCAGCAGTTGAACTCGCGCCATCAACAGATGTTCCTGTGAGTCAACTTAAATTAATACAAAAACTAAAAGCAGCTAAGGTAAAATCTTTGAGAGAAGAAAAAAATTCTTTCTCTACAGAGAAACCTTTTACTAAATCATTAGTAGCAGTTCAAGTAGCACCAACTCTTAAAGAATCACAACCAACTGCAACGACGACGGAAATACCAGTTAGTGAACCAGTTGATGAATCCCAAGCAGAACAAACAGATCCCCTCGGCAGTCCTCATCCGATTCCTTGGAAATGGATTACAGCTACTCAAGAGGCTATTGGTTCTAAAGGTGGTTCTGGAGTGCGCCACTACCGCAGCGTACCGGTGATTTCTCCTGATGGTAGGTATGCTGTTTATAGTCGGGTGCAACTAGAGGTTAAACCAGAAATGTACAACAGCCGCGTCACCAGCGTTCTGTTTGTCCAAGATATGCAAACTAAGAAGTTATGGGTGATGGCTTCAACTACTCCTGTTAGCGATCCCCTATTAAAAACCAAAGCTGTTAAGGCGGTGTCAGTAGAAGAAACAGACACAAACGGTCAGATTGGGGTGTTAGTTCCTGTTAGTTGGTCGGAAAAAGGCGATCGCTTTTTGGCACGCAAGTTTGAAGGCATATTTAACACAGGTGATTCCACAGATAGCGCAGTGATTTGGGATCGGCAAAACAATCACGCTAACATTGTTGCTCCTGCTAATCAAGAAAATCAGGATCAGAAGATTGCGGTCTTGTTAGGTTGGAGTAAAAGCCAACCCGATCATGTGTTGTTTCGTGCAGGCGAACTAGGCGAGGAAAACTGGCCTTTGGTGAAAGTTGCTAATGATGGCAAGACCGTCACTACAACAGACGACGATCGGCCCATAACTTTTGGTAAACAGGTTACAGAAATTTGGGCAGGGCCACAAGTTGCTTATCGATAGTTAATATAAAATCTAATAAACTCCCGTTGTCAATTGTGATGGCAACGGGAATTTTTTTAGGTCAAAGCAAAATGAACAAAGACGAATTAGTTAAAGCAATTCATCATGTTAAAAGCTAAGTAATTTTTCAAAGTAGCGCAATCGCCTTAAAAAAGTTGGGATGAGAAAAATATCTTCAAAATTCTATAAAACCGTCCGTCGCAACTCTGGAAAAACCTTAGATACCTTATTCAACAGATAATCACCGTAGGTTCCGTGAAAATCGTGAACGCTAACCCGATCCCAGCGTTCCTTTTTGTCGTCATTTATCAATACGCCGTCCAATTCAATCAGCTTTACCTCAGCATTAAAATTTGGATCGAAGAAAAAGGGGAACGAAAGGCGATCGCGTCCTGACAGATTCTGAACTCGATGAGGTGTAGAACGATACAAACCTCCTGTCATTCGGTCTAGCATATCGCCAATATTACACACAAAAGAATTAGGAATAGGAGACGCAGCAACCCAACCCGATCTTGATTTCACCTGCAATCCGCCTGAATCATCCTGCTTGAGAATAGTTAGGATACCGTAATCAGTATGTTCGCCAACTCCCCACTTATCTTCAGAATCTAACGGTGATGAATAAGCGGGGTAATTAAAAATACGGAATAATATCAGTGGGTCTGCTGTGTAACGGTCAGCAAAATAAGATTCTTCCAGTCCCAAACTCAGAGCAATACCAGCCATCAGCGTGTGCCCGAGCTGAGTCATTGCCTCCATATATTCAAGTACTGTTTCACAAAACAGTGGAATATTAGATGGGAAGAGGTTAGAACCATGCATAGGAGTATCATCTTGCACTAATGGATGTTCCTTTCCCAGTTCTGCACCAAAGTAAATACCTTCTTTTTGGTCTGGTTTACCCGATGTCAATTCGCCACCGACCGGGAAATACCCCCGCCATGCTTTACCACCCAAAGCCATGCGGATTTTCAATTTAGTTTCTAAATCCTGGGCGAAAAATTGTCGGCTCAGTAGTTCTAAGCGTTGCTGTAAATCTTCGTCTATGCCATGTCCAACGATATAGAAAAACCCACACTTGCAACATGCTCGATTGATTTGAGAAGCGACTGTGTGGCGTTCACCAGTTTTAGAAACCAAGGCGCTAATATCAACGATCGGAATCTGCAAAAACCGTTCATTTACAACTGGCAAGATTTTCACGTTATTATCCTCCTCGTTGTGTGCGGTTTCATGTTTATATAAACACAATTATGATGGTAATTTAAACTTTCAGTTGATTATCCACAAATCGAGCGTCAGAATCGGGTAGATCGCAGAGCGGAAGGTAAGCAGTGCAATGGGTTGTAATTTTACATTGTGGGTGCAATCGCAGACTGATAGCATCATAATATTCATAATATCTATCCACCTCTGACTTTTTCTTGCGATAATTCCCAAGGTAGACGCAAACAGAAGGAACGCGAGGATGAGGGAACTGGGGAAGCAAGATAAGAATAATAACTCGTAACTCCCCACTCCATACTCTCCACTCACCACTGAGTACAGTAAAAGGGGGATAGATGACAATCAAGCGGTTGATTTTAACTTTTATCATGACGCCAATAGCAGTTCTGTTGGCAGTTTTGTCTTTATTTGGTAGTTGGCAAGAACCTCAGTTTCAAAGTCGCTTAGAACTCTACCAAACTAATATCGCTTTACAAGCCCAAGCTTGGCAATCAGAAGATAGTAGCGATGACAATCTCCAGGCGATTCGAGAAGCGATACTTGGCGACCAACCTCTAGAAAGTGCTACAAAGCAGTATCAGGAGGCGCATCAATCTGTTCAAACTAATTTAGATAAAGTTAACAGCAAACTTGCACAGTTACGATCTCAACCGGAAATAACTCCTATACCTCCTAAACCTCTACCAGACGTTTCTCCTACTACAAAAACTTCTCAACAAACACAGCAACAAGGACAGCAGCAACAGTTACAGCAGTCCGTTAACAAACTAGAAAAATTACTAGCTGAATTAGACTTGCGGTTAGGAATTTTACAAGCACAGCAAGGACAGACGGATGTAGCCCTGAAAACTTGGAACGAATTACAAAAGCGCTCAGATATCAATCCAGAATTTGGGCAAACTGCTGCTATATTGAGTGGACTGTGGAGTAATCCTCCCCGGCTGCTCCCCAATGCTCAACAACCGATTCAAAAGAATTTAGAAGGTTGGTTTAGCTCTACTGCTTTGATTCGGCTATATCAACTTCAGCAACGACAACAAGCTTTATCAGCAGTTAAAGCTGCACAACAAGAAGCTGCTACGAGTGCAGTGTTGAAATTAGCAATTATTGGTACTATTCCCACTTTGGCAGCATTAATTGGTCTAATACTGCTGATTTTCTTATTTGCTCAACGTTTGCTCAAAGGAAAAGCTTCTTTATTAAGTCAAAATGCTGATTTACCTTGGTCAACGCCTTGGGATGGGGAAACGGTTTTGCAGGTTTTTGTCCTGGGCTTTTTCTTCATGGGACAACTTTTTGTCCCCGCACTGCTATCGTTGCTCCCTATAGAACGTCCTGTTACTGATGTGCGACTTCAAGCTTTTTCAGTTTTAGTTAGTTACATACTGGTAGCATCAGGTGCGTTATTGGTGCTGTATTTTTCTATTAAACGCTTTTTTCCACTCCCAGAATTCTGGTTTCGCCTGCGCTTTCAAGATAAGTGGTTTTTGTGGGGACTAGGGGGTTATTGCACTGCTTTACCTATAGTTGTAGTAGTATCTTTAATTAATCAACAACTCTGGCAAGGACAAGGTGGTAGCAATCCCCTATTGCAACTAGCTCTCGAAAGTCAAGATGGTGTAGCACTTGGCATATTTTTCTTTACAGCAGCGATCGCGGCTCCATTTTTTGAAGAACTTCTGTTTCGCGGCTTTTTGCTTCCCTCTCTTACCCGCTATTTACCCGTGTGGGCCTCAATTCTGGTCAGTAGTTTATTGTTTGCGATCGCTCACCTAAGTTTATCGGAAATTCTACCACTGACTGCGTTGGGCGTTGTATTGGGGGTAGTCTACACGCGATCGCGCAATCTCCTTGCTCCTATGCTCCTCCACAGCCTCTGGAATAGCGGTACATTATTAAGCCTATTTATTTTAGGTAGCCATTAATACTAATTTAACACTGTTGCTAAAAATGGAAATATCTGATTTTATCTCCATAGATAGCAACAATTTACTAGTTATAATTGGTTGTAAATGTAAATACTTGCTAAAAGCCAAATAAACAATAGCAAAAGCAAATTAAGTAATGCTTTGAACATAGACAACAAACTATATAGCTAAGCATTTATTCTCATCCGAGTGACTTTAGCCATTTTTGAGATGTTAATTGGTTTACCAAGTTGATTTGTGTCTGTAATTAATTTCGATTGAGAATCCGTTTGCACTCGTGTAAATAGTGATTGATAACTGAAAAGAAGTTACAATAATATATTTGTACTAATCAGACTACCAATACTGGTTATTGCTGCGATCGGAAAAAACTCCGGAAATAATACTGATGGACTTGTAAAAAGTTGTGTGCATAGCAGTTGTTGCTGATGACTGAGATTGATTATTCTCAAGATAAAAGTCTTGGCTAAAAATCTCTACAATTGGCGTACTAGAATTTGCGACCGAATCCACCAAAACCCTTAATGAACTAGAGATTTTTAGGTGGTGTTGAAAGACATTTTATGTCTCATATTCTCAGCGTTACCTATACACTAGAAGCACGCTGATTTTAGTCATGTATCTTGGTGCTTATTCATACTAAAAAATAAAAAATATATTTGCTTACCAAATATATTTACTCACTTTTATTCCCATAAAGACTTTATTTTATACCTCACTTATTAAGGAGTAGCATTTATATGGCAAATCTCAATCCCAGTCACCCTACCAAACAACTTTTAGCTGGTTACTGTGGCATTATTCTTGGAGGATTTGGCGTTCATAAGTTTATTCTTGGATATGCCTTAGAAGGCTTTATTATGTTGGCGATTTCTGTAATTGGAGGTTCTTTTACTTATGGTGTTGCCTTATTGATTATGCAACTTGTAGGTTTAATTGAAGGCACGATTTACTTGAATAAGTCTCCTGAAGAATTTGTAAATACCTACTTTGTGAATAAGCAGGGTTGGTTCTAGTACATTGTGGCAGAATGCCTAGATTAAATAAGGGGCCTAAGCCCCTTGTTTGAAAAGGTAGCTAGATTTACGCTCTGCTTTACTAAGCTGATTTATCTATAGCTGTTATACAGCGCTTTTATATTTATTCTGATTGATATGGTTGTTGTCAAACCTAAACTGCTTAGCTGGACTATGTTTTTCTTGTTAGGCATAGGGTATTTCAGTATGATGTCTCATTTGGAAATCAACTATTTTTTGAGAAGCCTAATTATCCTGATGCCATTGCAGGTTACGGCTATTATCTATGTAACTTATATACGCTGGAGCCGTCGTGACGCTCAGCACGGTACGATAAATTAATAAATTTAATATGGTTGACATACAGTCGTAGTTCCATATTTCGCCTACGCTCGAATTAGAGACGCTTTTACTCAGGCGTTGAATTTTCGTAGCGAATCTAAACATTTGCCATGCAACTTGTTCCCAAAACTAAGGTAGACCAAGAATTTGCTCCAATTCTAGAGAAAATTATTCTCGATGTTGGAGGTATGAAGTGTGCTGGGTGTGTGAACGCAGTAGAGCGACAGCTAACCCAACATCCAGGAGTCAAAAGTGCCAGCGTCAACCTGGCGACAGAAGTAGCAGTTGTAGAGTCACAAGCTGGTGTCGTAGATGCAGATGCGCTGGCAAAGCATTTAACAGACGTTGGATTCCCGACTCAACCACGAAAAGCCAGTCTGACAGTAGCAGGCGAGATATCTAACCTAGCAGACCCGGCACAACGACAACGCCAACAAATGCGATCTTCACTCAGGCAATTAGCCATCGCTGCTCTGTTGCTTGTGTTGTCGGCAAGTGGACATTTTGGTAATATCGGCAGCTCAGTGCTGCCCGTGTTGAATAACATCTGGTTCCACTGTGGACTAGCAACGATCGCTATATTAATTCCCGGTCGCCCGATTTTAGTAGATGGTTGGCTGGGGTGGCGGCGAAACGCACCTAACATGAACACGCTAGTGGGATTGGGAACTCTCACAGCTTACATTGCTAGTTTAGTAGCGCTGCTGTTTCCCCAAATGGGTTGGGAGTGCTTTTTTGACGAACCAGTAATGATGCTGGGCTTTATTTTATTAGGAAGGACGCTAGAGCAACAAGCTAGAGGTCGTGCTGCTGCCGCATTTAGACAAATGTTGGCACTCCAACCACTCTTAGCGCGGTTAATTGCCAACCCAGAAAAAACAGGAGTTGGGTTTTCTAGTGTTGAGATTCCCGCCGAACAGGTGCGGGTTGGAGAATGGTTACAGGTGCTGCCAGGTGATAAAATCCCCGTTGATGGCGAAGTCGTAGCTGGTCAAACAACAATTGATGAATCGATGTTGACTGGGGAAGCAGTACCAGTGAGCAAGCAGCCGGGAGATCTAGTGACAGCCGGAACGCTAAACCAGACAGGGGCGATGGCTATTCGAGCAACACGTGTCGGCAGTGATACAACTTTAGCCCAAATTGTTGCCCTAGTAGAAGCTGCCCAAACTCGCAAAGCCCCGGTACAGAAATTAGCAGATACAGTAGCAGGTTACTTTACCTACGGGGTGCTGACAGCATCTGTATTGACATTTATCTTTTGGTACTTTTTTGGTACTCACATCTGGAGTGATGTCACCATGTCTGGTGGCATGGAAATGGCTCACCACTCCTTACTCAGTACAGACGCGATTAATGGTGTCTCTACCCACTCCCCACTCCTAGTTAGCTTAAAGTTAGCGATCGCCGTGATGGTAGTCGCCTGTCCCTGTGCTTTGGGACTTGCTACACCAACAGCCATTCTTGTCGGCACTGGTATGGGCGCAGAACGGGGTCTATTAATCAAAGGCGGCGACGTTTTAGAAAAAATACATCAGTTAAACACCGTAGTTTTTGATAAAACTGGTACATTGACTACAGGTAATCCCATCGTTACGGATTGCTTGTTAATTGAGGGACTCTTTACTGGGGAAGAAGCAGGGGAGCAAGGATCTCTTAGCAAGAAACAAGAGTTTTCTCCTCTGCCCCCTGCACCCCACCCTTGTTCGTCTTCCCAATCCCTAATACAACTAGCCGCAGCCGTAGAAAGCGGTACTCATCATCCCCTAGCAAAAGCAATTCAGCAAGAAGCACAGCGGCAGGAGTTATCGATTCCAGAAGCTGTGGACTTTCACACAGAACCAGGACTGGGGGTGTCCGCTGTAGTAGAGGGCAAAGTTGTGTTGTTAGGTAATTCAGACTGGTTGAGTTGGCATGGGATTGCCATAAGCGCAACTGCACAACAAGTAGCACAGGATTGGGCAACATCTGGAAAAACAGTGGTTTTTGTAGCAGTTAGGGGAACTTTAGCCGGAATGATTGCTGTTTGCGATCCTCTCAGACCAGATGCCAAAACTACCGTAGACAAGTTACGTCAGATGGGCCTACGGGTAATGCTGCTCAGTGGCGATCGCCTAGAAGCAGCCAACACCATAGCCAAACAATTAGGATTAGATAGCGCCGATGCGATCGCAGGTGTTCCCCCGGCTAAGAAAGCGGCTGCTATACAAGTTCTCCAGTTAGAAGGGACGCGGGGACAAAGAGGCAAAGAAAACTCCTCACTCAGCGCCAGCCACTCAGTAGTCGCAATGGTCGGTGATGGCATCAATGATGCTCCAGCTTTATCCCAAGCTGATGTCGGAATTGCTTTATACTCCGGGACTGATGTGGCGATGGAAACTGCTGAAATTGTCCTAATGCGCGATCGCTTAAACGATGTCGTTGAATCTATTCAACTTAGTCGCGCTACCTTCAACAAAATCCGCCAAAATCTCTTTTGGGCTTTTGCATATAATACAGTTGGTATTCCTTTAGCAGCAGGTGTTTTGTTCCCTAGTCTCGGTTTTGTGCTTAACCCATCGGGCGCTGCCGCATTAATGGCTTTTAGCTCTGTTAGCGTTGTCACAAACTCAATTTTATTACGGCGCTTGGCTCATCACTCGTAAAAGGTCAGTCCCTGCGGGAAAGTCAAAAGTCATTAGTCATTAGTCATTAGTTTTGGACAAATAAGACAATAACAAAGCGCAAAGTCAAAAAAGTCATTGGTCATTGGTCATTAGTTTTGGATTAACAAGACAATGACAAAGGCAAAGTCAAAAGCTCAGGCTTCCTGAGATTGGGACTTTGCAACAGAGGACAAAGAACAAATGACTAATGACCAATGACTAATAACAAAGGATGAGTAGAACGGTCATGTTCTACTTTTTCAAGGTATTATGCAGTTTTAAAGCTGATTAAAATTGCCGCCACAAACTACGGTGCGTGAGAATGGCAAGATACGATATTAAACAAATCTTGATTAATCAAAGTTCCACCGATTTTAGCAACGATTTGTCAATGGCAGCAGAAATTAATGAAAACCATCTACTGATTATTGAAGACGATCAAGGTCGCAAGGAATTTTCTTTGGAGCAGCCCGTCTATTCTATTGGTAGAGACCGCGAATGTAATATCCGTTTGATGTCGCAGTTTGTCTCCCGCCGCCATGCCACATTAGTGAGATTGCCACGAGAGCATAATACTCATAGCTACTATTATCGAATTGTAGATGGCGATGCCAAAGGAAAGCCTAGTTCCAACGGTTTGATGATTAATGGACGCAAGATGCCAGCCCACGATCTAAAAAATGAAGACGAGATCGTTTTTGGTCCTCAAGTACGTGCCATTTATTATCTGTTAAGAAATAGTCAGCGTTTGGGGCAAACGGATTCGAGTGAGTATGATATTACATTAATAAACCCCGGTATGACCGAGGATTTAGAGGATTTAGTAGACTGAATTACAACTACTAACCTAAGTTGCGGGTTATCTAGCTGTTGATACTTTGCACTTGAATAGTCGTGCAATCGTTCACGACGAAGTAGCGGTTGTGCATTGTGCAACCGTCGCTTCAACTAACTCTAAAACACAAATACTGAATGAGATTAAAGCATTATATTTTACTCATTCAATAAATGCTTGTTTCAAAATAAAAGCAAAAATGAATGCTTCTAACTTGAGTAAGAACCCTTCGTAGGTAACTGCATGGATTGACTTTGGAAAGACACAAGTGATGCTACTAAATACCGTTTCTTTTGTTTTGTCGAGTACATTGCTTGATATACTGATTCCACGGCTCATCCTGACGTTTAGAGTTCTTTTTCCGCATTACTTTCAACTTAATCTGAGATGAGTCAAAAAGGTCATCTTCAGCATGATAATCTGTATAGGCTGCATCACTATATACTTCACTACCGAATGGTAAATTTAATGGTAGAGCATTTAAGGCACGCACTTCCGTTGCACTACAGGCATAAATACAAATTCAACCGGAATACCATTTATTGTAGGGGCAAGACCTTGCGCCCCTACAAATGTATAAATAATTTCTCACGTCCTTAAAATGGAAAGCCTACTAATAAAAGTCAGAAAATCCCACAGTCCGAAGCCGTGGGGGCATCACTATCAAAACTATCCCGCAAGACTTTCAATCAAATGCCAATGACGGCTAGTTTCGATCGCCTGCTTGATCGATTCAAACATTTGTCGGCAGTAATTATCCACTTGCAGTGGCAGCTCTTCATTTTTAATTACAATACTCATCCGGGTTTCTGTTTCCGTACTTTTTGATTTATCAACCAGTACTTCCACTGTGACCAATTTAGAAAAAGAAACATTACCAGGAAACTCACGAGCGATAATGTAATCGCTCATCTGGTATTGAATATCCAACTGATAGTCCTGTAGAAGTTCTACAAGTAACGGCTGAAGATGGTCACTAGGAACAGAAACAAGAAATGAACAGGTATAGCGACCCATAATAGCCCCACGCCTTGCAACACTCTGTCCATCCTATAATACCGAAGCATCTAAACAGAAATGCAAAGTTTTTTCGTTTTCAGATTAATCGGTACGAGATATACAATCATCATCTGTTTTATCTACAAAGACAGTACCGTAAACTGAAAATTTGATAAAAAACTTTAAAATAAGGCTTTGGCAGAGGTAAAAAATGAAAGTAGCAGTTACAGGAGCAACAGGATTTGTTGGTAGTCTTTTGGTACAACGACTCCACCAGGAAGGACATAGAATACTGGTGTTAACTCGGAACACCGCTTTTGCTGAAAAAGTTTTTCCGTCTCAAGCTTTCCCTAATCTAGAAATTGTTGCTTATACAACTCAATCTGGTTCTTGGCAAAGTGCGATCGCACTTTGTGATGGTGTAGTTAATCTGGCAGGAGAACCCATTAGTGAGGGACGCTGGACACCAGAACGCAAGCAAGAAATCCTCAATAGTCGCAAGCTAGGCACACAAAAAATTGTCCAAGCGATAGTCAACGCTAACCCTAAACCAACTGTGTTAGTAAACGCTTCGGCTATTGGCTATTACGGCACCAGTGAAACGGCTACTTTTGATGAAACCAGTTTATCTGGTAACGATTTTCTCGCCCAAGTTTGCCAAGCTTGGGAAGCAGAAGCTGCAAAAGTAAAAGACACTGGTGTGCGACTAGTAATTTTGCGTTTTGGCATTATTTTAGGCAATGGTGGTGCTTTGGCTAAAATGATTCCACCATTTCAACTCTTTGCTGGTGGCCCCATTGGCAGTGGTCGCCAGTGGTTTTCTTGGATTCACGTGGACGATTTAGTTAACCTGATTGTGGAAGCTTTAACTAAACCAGAAATCGAAGGCGTATATAATGCCACTGCGCCTAACCCAGTACGGATGGCAGATTTAAGTCAAACTTTAGGACAAGTGATGCATCGTCCTTCTTGGTTACCCGTCCCTGGTTTTGCGATTGAAGCCCTTTTAGGAGACGGGGCAATAGTAGTTTTAGAAGGTCAAAAAGTTTTACCCAAGCGCACCCTAGAAACAGGCTTTAAGTACCGTTATGCTAATTTACAATCGGCACTAACACAAATTCTGACATAGAGTTAAAGGGACTGGGAGGATGGGGAGTGTGGGAAGTGTGGGGAGTGTGGGGAATGTGGGGAGATGAGGAGATAGGGGAGATAGGGGAGAGAGGGGGCAAGATTTGTTCCCCATCCTCCCACACGTCCCACACCTCCAAAACCTCCCACACTCCCTGTTTGCCTAATGCCCAATGCTCAATCCCCAGTCTCTGAACTATTGACTAGAAAAAAATTTTTTAGAAGCCCAACTAATAATACCGCTAAGAATGGCACCACCCATCAAGATACCAATTGCTGGGTTAAATAAGGGTTGCCACAATTGATGCCATAAATCCAAACCCAGATTCACTCCCGCAGCATCACCAACAGCTGCGATCGCTAACCAACCAAAGCCAAACAAAACTAAAAATACATCTGCGACTAAAACCACATTTAGCCAATTTAACAACTTATCTTTCATAATCCCGATGGGTACTGGGCATTGGGCAAACAAGGAGTGTGGGAGGAAAAGGAGGATAGGGAGGATAGGGAGGATGGGAAACAAATGCAGGTGTGGGAGGAAAAGGAGGATAGGGAGTATAGGGAAGAAATCTTGCCCCCCTCTCTCCCCTATCTCCCCACACTCCCCCATCTGGTCATCTCCCCTCTCTCCCCACACTTCCCACACTCCCCACTTCCTACTCTTCAAACAGCCATTTTTTGACTTTAATCAAATTCTGCCAATCTGGTTTTCTGTTTAAACCATCTTGAATACTATTTTTTATTTCATCTGCCCATTCTGGATTGACAAAAATCAACTGTTGTGCAAAGTCTATGTGTTCCCGCAAACCTTTTTGACCTGTTTCTAGCATTGCTAGGGCGAGATTGATTCTTCCCTGTGGATCTTGCGGATTTAATTTCACTGCTTTATTTGCAGCTTTGTAAGCCAAATTGGGTTTGTTGTTGAGAAGATATAACCACGCTAAACAAATCCAAGCCGAACTAGTTCTAGGAGCGCGATCGCACACTTCTTTAAACACAGGGATTAAAGAATCTACTGATTCTCCAGCTTTATAACGTTCTAAACCTGTATCAAACAGGGATTCGACTGTTTGAGTCATACTAAATTAGTCATTAGTCATTGGTCATTGGTCATTGGTCATTGATCGTTGGTCATTTGGTTTAAACAAATGACAAAGGACAATTGACAAAGGACAACTAACAAACCACAATCTTACACCCCAAATGACTTACCGCAACCGCAAGTCTGGCTGGCGTTGGGGTTAGTAAACTGGAAGCCACCGCCAATCATTGCATCGCTATAATCGAGCATTAAGCCGTAGAGGTATAATAGACTCTTGCGATCGCAAACAATTTGGAAGCCGTCGTAGTCGAAAACTTCATCCTGAGAACCGATTTTGCTGGCGTCTTCAAAGTCCATCATGTAAGACATTCCAGAGCAGCCACCCTGACGTACTCCTACTCGTAAGCATAAGTCTTTGCCTTGCCTGTCTTGGAGGAATTTTACCTGGCGCAATGCTGCTTCGCTCAACAAAATTCCGCGTTGTTGAGGCTCAGTTGCCTGTGTCATCTGCTTTTTCAACTCCTTAATTAGGTCTAAGGTTACCATGTGCAAGCTTGTTGTTGCCTTTAGGTTGCCTTGGTGTTTTTGTATCCATTCTAGCGGCATAGATGTCGCTAAATACCAAATTGTAAACACTGCGTCAAAAGCGCCCAAAGATTTTTATTCTAGAATTGAGAGACTCACTATATTTTATAGATTCGTCTTTTTGGAGTTCGAGTTTTTTGGCAGCCACAGATGCAACCACCCTTCTGGTGCAGCCATGAAAATTTAATCCGAGGCTGACCATCCCCAAAAGTTTACTTCCTAAATTGCTTGTTTTGATTAAGTTAGTTTATGACAAGTTTTAATCGCTCTACCAGTCGTCGGTTGAAGAAATTAACTCAAATTCCTTCTGTATGGGAGGGCGATCGTCGTCCATTGTCATCACCAAACCAGCATTCAGACTCAGAGGCTAAAGGAGAATGCATTCTTTGGGTAGATTTCTCTCAAGGTATTGTCCGGGGAATGGACGTGGTAGCTTCAGATATCGGCCCGGAAGCAATAGTTCGCACCTTAATGCGAGCAATGGAACATCCTCACAGTCCAGCAAAACCTGCCAGACCCCAAAGAATTGTAGTCAAAGACCGCGAGATCCAATTTTACTTGCGAGGAGTGCTGCAAGATTTGGATATCGCCATTGACTATGCACCAGAACTACCTTTAATTGACGAATTGTTTCGCGGATTCGCTGATATCCTTGATAGTCAAACCCCCGATTTACCACCACAGTATGCACAAATTTTACGAGAGAAGGCATTTGCAATTTGGCAAGCGGCACCTTGGGAATTTTTAGAAGAACAGCAAATTTTATCAATAGAAATTAATAAGTGGGATGTTGGTACACTCTATGCCTCCATTATGGGAATGCTGGGAATGGAGTATGGGATTTTGTTTTATCGTTCAGAAGAGTCTCTCAAGCGGTTTCGCGCCGCAGTTTTAAGAGATGAAGAATCAAAAGAGCGTTTAGAAGAAGCCTTCCTCAAGCAAGACTGTCTGTTTCTCACTTTTGAAAGTGCTGACGAAACCGACGAAGACGAAGATGATGCAAGTGATTTGGCAGATTTGCCACTTTCAGATATTGACCCCACTTTCGGTAATATCCACCCCTTAGAAGGACTGCGTTCTGTTTTATATGATGAGGAAGCACTAGTAATCTTTGTTGCGATCGAAAGCTTGAGCCGCTTTCTTCGCGACCACCGTCGCCAGCTGCATTCTGAAACCTTCCCGACCCTCAGCCGTCGCTATCGTATTTCTCCTCCACAGTCTGAAGAATCAACTAAATCTGTGTCTGTGACAGTCTCTACCATGCCGCAGTTAGCAGCAGAATTAGAGGAAATGGCTGGCTTTGGTGTAGAGGATGGGGAAATTGACAGCCTTGGCTCTGAAACTTTCCGCTCATTACAAGATGACTTGATACCAGAAGATTCTTTCCTTAGTTTAGGTGTAGTGTCCTGGGAAATGTTGGAGTATCTGCGTAAAGGTGTTAACTACCATAAAGCTGGTGAAATCAACCCAGTGGGTGACGGTTTACCAGTGATTTTAATTCAAACTTCCCGGCCTAAAGCTAAGACTGTAATTGAAAGAATTGAAGCAGCAGGTGGACTCAAAGCAATTTGCTTTAATCCAGGTGCCGACCCCTTTGATGGCGATCGCTATGACCTGGGTTTATTACAAACTCAAAATGGCGAATTGTTCCTATTTGGTGAATTTTTAGATGAAGATCCCATCCATCTAGAAGCCCGGAAAAAATGGAATCAGCGGTGTAAAAATACTAAAGGCTACTGTGGTTTAATCATAGCCAAAGGACTCACCGGAGCTTCCCGGGGAAATCCCCAGTTACGAGATATGATGGTCTTGTTTGAAGCGCGATCGTTTTCACCTAAAGATTTAGGCATTGGTACTCTTCAACTCATGCCACAGCTCAAATTTGAATAGTTGCACTCCTTGCCGTAATCCTCAATGTTCAGATTGCAGCCATGAGAAATTAATGTACCTTATAAAACTACACATATTAAGGCAATTGTATTTTAGTGGGAAAAAGGTCGAAAAAAGCAAAATCGTTAAGCCTTTGCCTTTTTGCATTCTTGATTGGTATACCTCTCAAGGTGCAGCAATTTGCATGTTATTTGCGTAATTTAACGTGAGTTCGATAGATTCTGAAGAACCCCGCTTCCATTCCTCTAAGTCTCCCCATACTCTTATTCTCTCCTGGTTAATGCCAAGAACCAACCCTATTATTGATTGGAAGTTTACTTTATCCAAATTTCATGAAGTACCTGTATTCTCAAATTTTCCAGTATTTTGATTTATATATTTTTTAGTATTAACTGTTATATATTGATTAATTTTATTTATAGATCGCTTTTTAATTAAACCTAGCTAACGCACCTAAGTATCAAAATCTTTTTTTTAAACTTTATCAATTGAATTGTTTGTTATATATCAACATTTTTAAGTAAAATTTTCAAAACATATCTTTTACTTTGTAATTTTTTTATAAAGACTGAAAAATCGAACTGTTATGTCTAAATGAAGATTATTTAAAGTGCATATTTAACAGTTATAATGAATACATTCCCTAAAAAAATTAAAATATACAATTATTATTTATTAATGTGCTAACTATTAAATAATAATTGTATATCAAAAATTTTTAGGCAATTATTTCTATTTTAGTTTAGCTCAACTCCAAAATTTTACTCTCAGATATGTAACGCAAGAATTATCTAAAAATAATTTCTATCACCTTCAGATAGATGAAGACAATAAACAAAAAATAATTTATTGTCAAGACAATAAACTATATTCCTAGAGGGAAGAAAAAAATATCTAAAAATTCATCGTATTTTTACGGGGAGTTATTGTAAAAACATGGAACAAAACTAAAATATTTTTATAGACAACACTCAAGTAACATCACTTTTTTAGGAGATTTATCTGTGTAATATTACAGGTAATGCTGTTAAATTTTACCAGCAAATCTTAAATATTTACACTTCAGTTTTTCTGAGTGCAAGATTGATACAGGAAATAAATCTCTTTAATTAACAAAACCTAAAAGTTAGAACCGTTGAAATAACTCTTATCTGATTGATTACAGTAATGCGTGTAGATGGTCTTTAGTCTAGAGCAATGCTTATTTATCTACTTTGAAGTGAGTGTTTACTAGTTATATATACTATTCCAACCCGTCTTGGGGTCAGGATTTAACCTCAGGTGTTATACCAGATGTTCTCTCCAAGAACGTTAGGTAAACTTGGCTAACAGACAACCTTAGATAGTTTCGTTAGAAAATAGTTTTGGAAATCTTGATTGAGTCAACAGTAGGTGTCTCAAATTTACTCTTGAAAATTTAATTGTCAGGGTTTACTCATGCTACTACTAGGGTTATTATTTTCACAAGCAAGTATGTGCTTTTTATCTGTCACAATGGTAACAAAAAGTATAGTTTTTTGATTTTTTTAGAAGATGATGAATCCTTTGACAAAACGAACAATCTTAATATTAATGGTATTACTTGTTTCCTGACACAAACTCTGATAATGTTATCGTTTTCCTCTTTAGTTAGACTTTTTCGATGATGTAAATGTATAGCAAATAGCATGATAATGACAAATAAAAAATGGGCCGTAAAACGTATAACTGTGAATCTCGCAACACAGGAAGCGGAAAAGCTAGAAAAATATTGTCAACAAACAGGTAGACCGGCAACTGATGTCATTCGTGAACTGATTAGAAGTTTGCCTGTGCCTGATGAGGGCAAAGATGTAAATAGGTAAGAAGATGCTTTTATGACTTGCCAGATAACTGCTTTACCACTGAAAAATAGCTGTGATACTTTTTTGAGTTTGCTGCAATAGACAAGAGTTTGTTTAATTGATACAGACGCCTTTTTCTCGCGTCTGGTCATTTGCTGAGACTAAAAGGAGTAATGAAAGACGTTTTAGTATTGACATTGCCCAGTCTTAATATACTGGGAAGTTGATATTAAGTAGCGAATTCCGACACCAATCCAGTTACAATCTGTAAAGAAACTGAAAAGGAACGATGGAATGCGTGTTGCAATTGTAGGTGCGGGATTGGCTGGGCTAGCAACCGCAGTAGATCTAGCTGATGCTGGTTGTGAAGTACAGATTTTTGAGTCTCGTCCATTTGTGGGTGGTAAAGTTGGCAGTTGGGTTGATGGAGATGGCAACCATCTAGAAATGGGGTTACATGTATTTTTTGGGTGCTACTACCAGTTATTTGACTTGATGAAGAAAGTGGGGGTGTTAGAAAACTTACGCCTCAAAGAACATACCCACACTTTTATTAACAAAGGAGGCCGGACTGGTGCTTTAGATTTTCGGTTTATTACAGGTGCGCCTTTTAATGGCTTAAAAGCATTTTTTACTACTTCTCAATTATCATTGCAAGATAAATTGCAAAATGCGATCGCTTTGGGTACTAGTCCGATAGTTCGCGGGTTAGTGGACTTTAACGGAGCGATGAAAATCATCCGCAATTTAGATAAAATTAGCTTTGCCGACTGGTTCCGCAGTCATGGTGGCAGCAATGGCAGTATTAAACGAATGTGGAACCCCATTGCCTACGCACTGGGATTTATTGATTGCGAAAATATGTCTGCCCGTTGTATGTTAACAATATTCCAGTTCTTTGCAGCCAGAACTGAAGCTTCTGTCCTGCGAATGCTGGAAGGTTCTCCCTATGAATATTTGCACAAGCCGATTCTGGAATATCTGGAAGTTAGAGGCACTAAAGTTTACACCCGTCGCCAAGTGCGGGAAATTCAGTTTACATCAGACGAACAAACTCACGTCACTGGGATAATAGTTGCCCAAGGTGATACAGTAGAAACTGTTACTGCTGACGCTTATGTCTTTGCTTGTGATGTTCCAGGTATCCAGCGAATCTTACCCCAAGAGTGGCGTAAGTGGTCAGAATTTGACAATATTTATAAACTAAATGCAGTGCCAGTAGCAACAGTGCAATTACGCTTCGATGGTTGGGTGACAGAACTCAACGATGGAGAACAGCGTAAACAGCTAAATCAAGCGGCTGGAATAGATAATTTGCTGTATACGGCTGATGCTGACTTTTCTTGTTTTGCGGATTTAGCGTTGACTAGCCCTGCTGATTATTATCGCCCAGGACAGGGATCGTTGTTACAGCTAGTGCTGACGCCTGGAGATCCCTTTATTGCACAAAGCAATGAAGCGATCGCTCAACATGTCCTCAAGCAAGTCCACGAACTCTTTCCTTCATCGCGGGAGTTAAATATGACTTGGTACAGCGTGGTGAAACTTGCTCAGTCTCTCTATCGAGAAGCCCCAGGAATGGATGTGTATCGTCCCAATCAAAAGACACCAGTGAATAATTTCTTCCTTGCAGGAAGTTATACTCAGCAAGACTATATTGACAGTATGGAGGGAGCAACCATTTCTGGACGGCGTGCAGCAAAAGCGATTTTGGAGAGTTTAAAAAATTGACATAGCACCTAGTGACTTTTGTTAAAGAGTAGGCGCCAAGGAAGAAAAAATAATGTCAGATTGGTTAGAGCATACTGTGCAAATAGAAGTAGAAGCTCCCATAGATTTAGTATGGAGCCTCTGGTCTGATTTAGAGCAAATGCCCCGATGGATGAAGTGGATTGATTCAGTAAAGGTTCCGTCAGATAATCCGGATATATCTCTTTGGAAATTGAGTAGTAATGGTCTAGAATTTACTTGGAAATCTCGAATTCTCAAAGTTATTCCTAACCAAATTATTCAATGGGAATCGATTGATGGTTTGCCGAATCAGGGGGCGATTCGCTTTTACGATCGCCACGGTAGTAGTATCGTTAAAATGACCATTTCCTACGCTATTCCCGGCATTCTTGGTAAAATCATGGATAACTTATTTTTGGGACGGATAGTAAAATCAACAATTCAAGCTGATTTGGAAAGGTTTAAACAATACGCGCTGAATGTTAAAGGTAATTGATATAGATAGCAAAAACAGGCAGTAGAAAACAATGCATAAAAATTTCTTACTGCCTGAACAATTGTTAGTGCAAATTGAGTAGTATTAACCCTTCAGATGCCTTTATTAATGCATTTTCAAAATAGTTTATATTTATTTTAGACTTTGTAAAAAATCCAGGGCTTCTGCAAAGGCAGCAGGATCTTTATCTTTATAAATTTTAACTACTTTGGGAATACCATTATCATCCTCATAAGCAAGAGAAATTATATCCTCATCAAAATTTGTGTCGATAAAACCGCTAAATTTATCCTTATGAATTTTGATAATCTCGTTGCTGTTTTGCACTGTTATGTAGTCTGACATAAAATTTATCTCTGACAACCTACTTTAATTGGCTCAAATATTCATATAATTCTCCGCCTGTAAAATACTGTTCCGGCTCATTTGCAATCTTTTTGACATACCAAGGTTTAGGTGGAACTGGTTTAACAGATTCTGTTGTAGAATCATAAGTCTCATAAGTTGGAGTCTCTCCACAAGAATATACCAACCTATAATCAACAGCAGATGCACATAAGTCACGAAGTTTTTCGTGTGCTAATTCACTCATACTCATACGCTTTTACCATCGACTCGCATAGTGAAAAATCAATATACAAATTATATTCTTGTTAAAAAACAGTAATAATACGTAAAACTAACTACTATTTGAATTAAAGTAACCTGCAATTGTTCGAGTAAATTGTGCAGCATTAGTCACTAGCTACTAAAGTGCGTTACTATACCCTACTTACTGTTGGTTCTGGAAGTGAATCAGTCGTGGCTTCATAAGCGATAATTAGAGTCTCTAAGGCTTCAATCCCATTTGCCACGGACAACTCATAAGTATCTCCATGAGTCCGCCAGGGTTGTCCTGGAAAATCAGGGAATCCTACCAAGAAGCAATTATCTTCTTCAGACTATTGAATAATCACATCACCAAGTTGGGTCACTAAACAAATTAATCGTTAATTCCTCGCCTGGTGGTATCGCTGTAATACAAGCGCGAATGTTCTCTCCATCTTCTAATTCCACAGTACAAGCGTAACAAGACCCCATCAAACAACCAGTGGGAATAAATATTCCAGCCCGGTCTGCTACATCTAAAAGGGCTTCACCCACTTCGGCGTCTACTGTGACATCATCTGGTAGAAATCGGACACGAACAGTCATCAATCTTATGGTTTTGATTTAGTATTGTCATTTGTCGTTTGTCTAAAGCAAATGACTAATGACATTTCAAAGCATTTTAACTTAAGACAAAAATGGAGTTAAATCTAAATGGCTTTCAACTTCAATGGCTAGCGAATCCAAAATCTGCTCTCGCTGTTCTCGGTAGTTAGCAACACCAGTGGGCAAAGATTTTAAACCCCGTTGTTGACGGAGGCGATTTAACCAAGCCCGTCGCCAAGGCCCGTTATCAAAAATCCCGTGGAGGTAAGTACCCCAAACTGATTGACAACTATCTACTAACCCTAAGTTAACATCGTCAAATAGTGCATGGTATGATTGGGTATCTATTCCTTGCTGTTCAATGCGCGATCGCCCTTGGTGGATTTCAAAGCCGTTGACTGGCAAGCCCAGTTGAGGATAATTCGAGCTAACTTGTCGCTGACGGGCAATTTTCTGTCCTGTAATTACAGTTCTGATTGGTAACAGATTTAACCCCTGATATCTGCCAGCTTGTCCTTCTATCCCTTCTGGGTCGGCTATGATTTGTCCGAGCATTTGATATCCACCGCAGATGCCTAAAACCGTACCGCCAGAAGCAGCATAATGTTGAATAGCTTCTGCCATACCGCTTTTTTGTAGCAGTAATAAATCAGGAATTGTGGTCTTTGTCCCTGGGATAATTACTGCATCTGGATGTCCCAAATCTTGCTTTGGACTGAGAAATTTTACTGAAACTGAGCTTTCTGATTCTAAAGGGTCAAAGTCGGTGAAGTTGGCAATTCTAGGTAAACGGATAACAGCAATGTTGAGGTCACTGTGGGCTTTGATTGATTGACGTTCTAGCAGACCGAGAGAATCTTCCGCCGGAAATACTTCTTGTAAGTAAGGTATAACGCCAACAACGGGAATACCGATGCGTTCTTCTAACCATTTTATTCCTGGTTCTAGAAGCGATCGCTGTCCTCGAAACTTGTTAATTACTACACCTTTAACTAAAGCGCGTTCATCAGCTTCTAATAACTCTAAAGTGCCTACCACATGGGCAAAAGCACCGCCCCGGTCAATATCAACTACTAGTATGGTTGGCGCATTTAAATATTTTGCTACCCGCATATTCGTTAAGTCGCGGTGCTTGAGGTTAATCTCCGCTGGACTACCGGCACCTTCACAAACCAACAAGTCAAATTCTGTTCCTAAATGCTGTAGCGATTCTTCAATTGTCCGCCACCCCAGTTCAAAATATTGCTCGTAGTAATCTGCGGCACTTACTTTGCCCACAGGTCTACCTTTAATAATTACTTGCGAAGTCGTATCTCCTTGGGGTTTGAGTAAAATCGGGTTCATTTCTACCCAAGGTACGACTCCTGCTGCCCAGGCTTGTACTGCTTGGGCGTAGCCAATTTCTCCACCATTGGCAGTGACATAAGCATTTAAAGCCATATTTTGACCTTTGAAGGGAGCCACTCGCCAGCCGCGCCGCGACAAAATCCGACAAATAGCTGTAGTTAAGAGTGATTTCCCTGCGTGGGATGTTGTCCCCACCACCATAATTGATTTCATAGTCACTATCAGATTTTTAATATATAGGGTGAAATTTTGGGGGCATGAGGGAGATGTGGTTCTACTTTGCGGTAGTTGAGCGTAGTCGAAACTCACCAACCGACAGATGAGGGAGATGGGCGAAACTACACACACCATCCCTCTGACACTTCCAATGCCCAATGCTCCATACCCAATACTCCACCACATTGTAAAGACTTCATCAATAAATGTGATGTTTCCGTATATTTATTGTTCCCTTTGATTCGTTAATCCTAACTCTTTAGTTTTCTGTTCTAAAAGGGTAGGCGCAACCAACGAATCACAGTATTGTATAAACGATCGCGCCATGAAGGAGTACGCCAATTTTTCCCCTGGTATTGTTCTATCAACTGGCGTCCTAAGGGAGTGAGGCGAAAACTATCTGTAATTCCCTGACCATCAACTTCTCGCCGCAATACGCCCACTTGAATCAGCCAACCCAAAGCGTCGTCACATGCTAATTCTGATAAAGGGCGTTGAGTATAACCCTGCTTGAATCCATTTTCTAGGGCTATCGCACTCAATGACACACTCTGGTGTCGCATGACTTCAAATAAAGATGGATTAAAAGGGGAACATATTAGCGAGCGATCGGCTCTTTCTATTGTGCTAGGAGGATAAACAAAAGTTTTTGGGTTTTGGGAATCAACAGGAGGCATTGTGTATGGGTAGAAATTTTTCTTTTAATAAAAATTAATTCCAGAATATATTTTTTGTACCAGTTACTTTATCTAAGCAAAATTTGGTTACCTAAAATATATTTATGTTATTTTTTAGTAAATATATTTAATCATTATAAATTAATGTAAAATTTCAAGTGCATCAACAATCTGAAACAGGAAAGGTTAATTATGCCTCTAGCAGTTGGTACGGATGCACCTGCATTTACCGCCAAAGATACAAACGGCAACACAATCTCTTTATCTGATTTTGCTGGCAAGACAGTTGTTTTGTATTTTTACCCCAAAGATGACACTCCTGGCTGCACTAAACAAGCTTGTAGTTTCCGGGACGCTCAATCTAAATATCAAGGTAAAGATGTCGTTATATTGGGAGTCAGTGCAGATGATGAAGTCTCTCATCAGGCATTTACCCAAAAATATAATTTGAATTTTCCTTTACTGGCTGACACCGACAAATCCCTGATCGAATCTTTTGATGTGGATGGCGGCGGTTATGCCAAGCGCGTCACCTACGTAATTAGCCCTGACGGTAAAATTTCCCATGTTGATGCTGCTGTAAATACCAGCACTCATGCTGAAGATATTTTAGCTGCACTTGGGTTGTAGTTTTTTGCCAGATAATTAAGGATTTTTGAGAAGTCTAACCCCAATTTATTCAGGGATTGGGGTTATTTATTTGAATTCAGTTACCTGATGGTGGTATAACCAATGGTTGGGTAACTGATGGTGATGTAACCGCTGGCAAACCAGGGGTTGTTTGCTGTTGACCTTGAATTAGTTTTTGTTGCCTTGCTTTAAAAGCTGCTGCTGCTGAGTCTAATTGTTGGTTCTGTTGCTCAGGATTCCAGTTGAGAGTCCCAAAATTCGCTCGATGAATTAGGTCAAACATGTTGAAATTATCTGAGTTTGAGCGGGAGAAGGGATCGGTATTTTGGTCTGTTGTACTAGTACTGGGAAAAGGATCGGTTGGGCTGGCTATCTGAGCCGAACTGGGTTGAGCCAGGAGCAAGGAAGCGAAACTAATTCCTGCGACTGTAGCTACAAAGAGTCTAGGAATTTGTAAAAATGTTTTTTTCATAGATTTTGACCCTTAAATGGCTCTATTTTATCTTAAGCAAGAGTCCGACGCAGTTGGGGCTGAATGCTAACTAAGGCAACAAGGGCAAAGCCAAACAACACCAATAACGCTCCGCCAAAGGTAACATCGCCCCAAGGAGCCTGCATAACCACACTATCCAAAGCCCAACTACTGTGGAGATAGAGATAGCGAATCGGTTCGATCGCATAACTAAGAGGATTCAGGGTAGCCACAACCTGCAACCAGCCAGGCATAAAAGATAGAGGAGCCAAAGCTGTACTAGCAAATAATAATGGTAGGTTAGTGACAAAAATCACTGCAATCAGTTCGATGTGACCGGGTAAGGCAAAAGCTAAACCCAGAGAAATCGCTGTCACACCCAAGGCTAAAAGAAAAACAATTAAAGCGATCGCACCCAAACCAGCTGCATTAGGTAGTCCGGCACCTAAAAACGCTGCTGCTCCTACAATTACGGCTGCTTGGAGTAAACTTTGACTGATAATGAAGATTGCCGAAGCAAAGACAATGGAAAATCGTGATGCTAAAGGTGCTACCAGCAAACGATTTAAAAAACCGAACTCGCGGTCAAACATTACAGGTAAACCAGCATTTAGCGCTCCTGCAAAGGCTGTAAATACAATTACGCCAGCAGCCAAAAATTGTCCGTAATTTGTCGTACTACCAAACAAACCCTTGGGTGCATTTTGGAATAAAGCGCCAAACAGCACTAACCACATCACCGGCTGAATAATTCCAGCAACTAATGTCGAGGGACGCCGTTGCAACTGAATAAACAGCCGACGAGTTAAAGCCAGCGTCTCTTGTACCAATTCAGCAAAAAAATTAGGAGCAGCATTAGCAACAACTTGGGGTGATGCTAGTGTTTGCCAATTGATATCAGATTTAGGGGTAACACTCATGAGAATTATGAATTTTGGATTTTAAATTTTGGATTGGGGTATGGGGTATTGGGAAGAAATTTTCCCAGCCCCCAGTCCCCATTCCCTATCTCATATTCTGCTTTTTCTCAGCTTTCGGATCGCGAGTGGCAATGGCTGCTAGTTCTGCATCCATCAGTGTGCGTCCTGTAGCAGCGAGGTAAACATCATCAAGACTGGGGCGAGATTGGGCGATGCCAAATATGGGCAAGCCAGCAGTATTTAGCGTTTGCTGGATGTTAATCAGAACGTCATTTTGGGGTGTGACCACCAAATTGAGAGAATTACCTTGAGCGCTGTTAACAATAACTTCTTGCACAAACGGCAAAGTTTGCAAGAGGTTTTTGGCTTTTTCGGCTTCTTCTATTGGGGAAAATTCTTGAATTCGCAAAGTAATGCGATCGCCCCCTAATCGGTCTTTCAATTGTGAAGGTGTGCCAACAGCAATTACAACACCGCGATCGATAATTGCCACGCGATCGGCTAGGGCGTCAATCTCTTCTAAATAATGGCTGGTAATTACTACCGTTGTCCCAGAGGCGCGTAATTTTCTCAAAAATTCCCACACCACAAAACGGCTTTCTATGTCAAGTCCTACAGTTGGCTCATCTAAGACTAAAACATCCGGTGCATGGAGTAAGCCAGCAGCTAAATCTAAGCGCTTGCGTAAACCGCCAGAGTAGGTTCCGGTTTTTTTATTGGCGTATTCTTGTAAACCGAGTAAATCCAATACTGTCTCAATACGCTGTTTGGCTACTGCGCTTGGGAGGTGATAAAGTGCTGCTTGCAATTGCAGTAATTCTCGTCCAGTCAACACTTTATCTATAGCGACTTCCTGAGCTACATAGCCTAGTCGTTGTCTTGCTACTCTCGGATTATCTAATACAGAGATGCCGGATACTTCGATTTTGCCAGCATCCGGTGTGGTGAGTGTACACAAGGCACGCAAGGTAGTAGTTTTACCAGCACCGTTGGGGCCAAGTAAACCAAAGATTTCTCCTGACTCTACCTGAAAGGAAACATCCTTGACGGCAACTACCGTGCCGTAGGATTTTTGCAGATTTTGAATTAAAACGGCGGGAGCCATGACAGCTTTTCCCCAACTATACAAATCTCAACAAAGTCTATCCTTATTGTAGAAGGTAGGGACAAGGAAATAGCGCATGAGCGAAAATCTCTAAACAAGTTCGCTTCATGCGCTAAGCTGCCAAAAATTTCTGACTATTTTAGGGAAGTTAGAGACTTGCGTTTGTGGCGAAATACACCAAATACTACAGCAATTAATCCTAAACCTGGAACATTTGCAGGCTCTGGAACCTGAGTATGAGTGGGAGGGTTCGGCTTAGTGTAGTACTTAGTCGGCAGACTTGGCAGATCGCCATTAAACAGATAGTTGTGAGACTCGCCATTTCCTGTCAAGGAAGCTACCACCACGTTACCGTTAACTTGACCGTTATTGAAGTTGAAATTAGCTAAAGGAGCAAGAATACTACCTTGGATACCAATACCACTGGCAGTTAGGTTAGTAGCTTCATAAAAGTTGTAAATCACCTTTTGTTTATCTGTGCCAAGGATGTTGAAACCAAAGTTTTGCAGCGACACATCCTTACCGCTGATATTGACAAGGATAGTTGAATTTGGGTCTCCCTTGATTTCAAAATAGTTTGTCTTGGAGACATCCGAGCCTGCAAGATTAAAAACATTCAAAGCAGTACCACTGCCACTCAGGTTAATAGCACCCCAAGGTTGAACTGTTGTCTTACCAGTAGGAGTTAAGGTTGCAAAATATTGCGATAGCGATCGCAATTCTTCTCCTGCTGCTTTAAAGTCGATGGGATTAGCTTTACTAAGAGTTCCTTGAGGAAATCCTACATTACTAGAGACATTGGCGGTGGCTCCATAGACTGCATTTCCGTGGTAGACTTGACCATTGCTCAGAGTCAAGTTTTGTCCGGCTACTACTACGTTGCCACTATTATTAGAAAGTCTGCTTCCAAGTCCCCCGACGAAATTCACATTCCCGCCAGCAGCAAGTTTTCCTTCTATATCTGTATATTTTTGAGAGATGTCTCCCAAAACAAAGACATTGTAATCAGACGCAGCGCCTAACTCAACTGCATTTGCTTTTGCTGAGAAACCCAGTGCTAAAGTCACTATAATCGGAACTGCTACTTGTCCGCAAACATAATAAGTTTTTAATTTCATCTTCTAGTTTAGGAATTATCAATATCATCCTAAAAATAGAAATCACAAATTGCATTAATCTAGTAGACCTTTTTATGAAATTTTCATAGCTGCCATCACATCTGTATATTTTCCTATAAATTATCTGCTTAACCGCATATTTACTATTGACTAGACAAATAAAATTTTTATCAAAAATAATTTCCGAGTCAGAATATAGAGGTCAGAATGCCTGAGAAGTCAATTTTAGTAAGCTACTTGATTTTATGAAAGTGATAAAGTTGGATTTAAAAATTTGATAAATTTACCGATTCTAGATTCTAAATTTTGATAAAATTAGTAGGTGATTTCACCACCTTCAAAGTTTTGAGGCTAGTGTCATTGCAACCGCCAATCAGTCCCCCCATCGCCTGAATTTGTTGCAAGTAGTCAAGAACGGGTTTGGTGATGAGTTCCCCTGGCATTAATACGGGAATTCCCGGAGGATAGGGACAGACGATTTCGGCACAAATGCAATCGCAAGTTTTTGTGAAAGGTAATGTTTCACTAGCAGCAAAAAAAGCTTCGCGGGGAGACAAATACAAATTAGTACCCACTTTTGTAGGAAGATTCTGGCAAATATCATTTTTAACACTCACATTGGTTCGCCCATATTCTTTGGCAAGAATGGTAAAACCTTGGACTAATTGCTGAATATCGACTGCTGTATTGCCCAAACTGATGATAAAAGTAAGGTGTTGCTGGGAGGGAAATTCAGCAGTAACGGCAAATTTGTCATCCAAAATTTCATCTGCTGCAAATCCGGTTAAACCTAATTTAGAAACAGTTACAGTTAGTCGCGTTTTGTCTAAAGCCACAAAGCCAGGAGATTCTGCTAATCTCCCTTGATTAGTAGAGGGAATCTGCAAAACAGATAATCCAGGAATTTGGCTAATTTTGGTTATAGCTTCCTCAGCGAGTTGCAAAGTGTGAGACATCAGCATTTTTCCGTCAAGCGCCATTTGCTGACGTGCTGCATCTAGAGAAGCTAAAAGTATATAGCTAGGACTGGTAGATTGTAGGAGTTGCAAAGCTTTACTAATGCGATTGCTATTTATCCTCTCACCTTGGATATGCAACATCGATGCCTGTGTCATCGCACCAAGTACCTTGTGGATGGATTGTACAGTTAAATCTGCACCTGCGGCTAAAGCTGGAGTGGGTAATTCCGGATGAAAGGCAAAGTGTGCGCCGTGTGCCTCATCTACGAGTAGAGGGATATTATATTGATGTGTGATGTTGGCGATCGCACTCAAATCTCCACAAACGCCGTAATATGTTGGGTAAACTGTCAACACTGCTTTAGCATCTGGATGTTGTTGGAGTGCAGATTGTAGGGTATTGGGCGTGATGCTATGGGCAATATCTAAAACTGGATCGTATTCAGGATTGAGAAAAATTGGTATAGCACCGGAGAGAATTAAACCAGCGATCGCAGATAAATGTACATTGCGAGGCAAAATGATTTTATCGCCTGTGCCACAGGTAGCGAGAATTGCCGCTTCAATACCACAGGTAGAACCATTAACAAGGAACCATGTTTGCGAAGCGCCAAATGCTTCAGCCGCAAGTTGTTGTGCTTCTTGAATAACGCCTTGGGGTGCAAAGAGATTATCTAAATCTGCCAATTCGGTTAAGTCAGCGCTAAAGACGGCTTTGCCAAATAAATCGGCAAAGGGTTGAGAAATTCCCTTGCCTTGTTTGTGTCCTGGGGTGTAAAAAGGTGCATGGGGTCTTGCTGCATTGGCTTTTAAGGCGTCTAATAAAGGTGTTTGGTTTTGATTGACCATTTAAATAAAACAAACCATTAATGATTCTGTTAGGGCATATTTATAAAATAATTAGCTTTTTACTGCACGCTCTCTCACCCATTGTTTTAACAGAGGAATTTCAAAATCATATCCTTCATTGATTTTGTGTAAAATATGATAACGCAACAGGCGGGTTAATACCTTTTCAGCAATTTCAGTAGTTATATCTAATGAAATATCTGTCTTGGCAACTTGTAATAATAATTCTTGACCAATTACCATTTCTTCTGGTGTAGTTCCTGTAAATTCTGTCCAAATATTTGTAAAATAAGGTTGACCGGAAGTAAATGCGTCATTAATAGAAGCTTGCAAGAGTTCAGCAGTAATAAAATCAGTATGGTTAAAGTTAGCTTGATTTACCATTGATGCGCCCAATAATTGTAGGCAGTAAGGGTGACAATTGGTAAGCTTTAATACTTCTTCTACAATCTCTGGAGCGTAACGCAGTGCAAAAGCTGGATCTGGATTAAACAGTAATTCCTCGGCTTCGTTAGGTTCAAGATAAAGCATTTCTATCGGGACAACGCTGATAAAATAGCTACTCCAATTTGGGCCTAATTCTTCTAAAGTTTGCACCCCGGAAAAGAGAAAACCGAGTTGTTCGTAATGTTGAATTAAGTGGCGCAGTTCGTCAAATAAACGTAAAGTTATCTGTCCGTTTTGGATGGCGGTACCGATTTTTTCAAATTCATCAAGGTTGAGAAGGATGCGCCGTTCTCCGATTTGGGCAAATGCGTCATCCAACCAATCTTCTAAGGTGGTATAAGGACTAGGTTGAAAATCGGTGCGTTTAGGAATGTTTGGTAATTGAACGCCTTGACTTTTGCAGTCTTTATGAATTGCATGGACTAAGCCAAAGCACAAGTCAGATTCGCTGGTGGTAATGGCGGAACTTTGCATATCCACAAATACGGGGAGAATATCACTGGGAAGCAGGCGGGGAAAGTTATATAAAAAGGAAGTTTTACCACAGCGACGGGGGCCATGCAGCACAAGGGTAGGTCGGTCACGGTCTAAAACTCGACGGATAATTTCATTGGCAAATTTCTGACGACCTTTAAACAAGTTTTTTTGGTCAAGCCGCACCGGATTTCCAAATTGGAACGGGTTGATTAGTTCGCCTTGAGAGAGTTTGCGTTGTTCATTTTGTTCCAGTTCAATAACCCTTTGCCAATGTTCCAGTACAGGTGTCCAGCGTTTGATAGCTTCGCCTTTAAGTCCCAGAGAGGGTAATTGGAGTTGTAATCGAACAAGCTTGTTATTGATTCGTTCTAATCCTCGTTCTCGTAGGTGTATATTTTGATTTTCAAGTGCAGATTGAATATCTTGAATAATAGTTTGCAAGCGAGGAAGAAGGATTGAAAGTTCGGGTTTAACCTTTGGTAAAGGTGTTTGTGGAGTAGGGGTGTAGCTCTCAGAATCGAGGTGATAGAAGGGAGAAATCAGGAAGGGTAATATGGGATGGTCTGAGGTAGCAGTATAAATTAGTTTTTTAATATCTTGAATTTCCTTGAATTGGTCGGCGACAATTTGTGGTAAAGCATTTTGCACGGTTATTTGAAATCCTGGTAAGGAAAAAGTTTGGGTATATTGAAAGATTTTTAAGGCTTGTTGAGGTCTTTCACGAAATTCAGAAACAAGAAGTTGAGCATGATTAGGTAAAGGTATCCACAGGAGTTCGCTAGTGTAAGGAGGTAATTGAAAAAGTATTTTTTCTGTTTGGGGACGGAACCGCCTAATTGTTGAATCTGAAAATCCGAAAAGTTTTAGTAAAGAATTAAAGTATGTATAATAACTACCTAAAAAGATAAAGCTATAATCCGGAAATATTCTGTAATAGCTGACTAAGGTTACAGGGATAATTAATGCTGAAAGCCATCTTAAATTTTGGGCAGAAAGAGCTGTTAAAATCACTGTAGTGATGATAAAAACTATATTATCTTTTGCTGGTGCAAGAGCAAAAGCGATTAAACTTGCAATAATCAAAAACGAACTAAGCGATAAAGTAGCAACTCCCGCCACGACTCCCGCCACGACTCCCGCCACGACTCCCGCCACGACTCCCGTCACGACTCCCGCCACGATTCCCGCCCAGGCGACCCCCACGAGTGCCGCCCAGACGAGCGCCACGCCGAACGCCACGAGTGCCGCCACGCCGAACGCCACGAGTGCCGCCACGACTCCCGCCAAGACTCCCGCCCAGACGAGCGCCAAGACGAACGCCACGACGAGCGCCACGATTCCCGCCCAGGCTCCCGCGAAGAATCCCGCCCCCGTCACGCGACCATCATCACCATCATCATCACTATTTTTTATAGTAGTTTCTCTTATTTGAAATAGCAAAAAGCCTGTTATTCCACTTATTAACAACATAAACAACCAGTTTTGAGTTGCTAACCACGCTCCTAACATCACTTCTAACATCACACTGATTGTTCCTCCCACCACCATCACATTATGAGCAAGGGAAAGATGTTCTATTGCTGAAGATTGGAACATTAACCAAACAGTTAATGATATACATACTCCAAAAACTGCAAGACCTATCCCTATCTGAGATAAAGGAAGTGAAACTTTAATAGCTTCTATTAAGCCCTTTAACCAGCTATCAGGCTGATTTAATACAACTATCAACCACAACAAGGGGATAACCAATCCTAAAGGTAAAAATAAAACTCCTGTTATATAAGCAATTAACATTAAACAAGGTAACTGTAACCAATCTAATAATTGATTACGCTCAATTAGCTTTAAAATCACAGGGATATTAAAAAAAAATAATAGTAATAAATACTGACAAAAAAATCGTGAGTTTCCGAAAACTAAAATATCAAAAAAACTTGTGTCTGCTGGTCTGTTTCCATATGTTTCTTTTTGAGGCGGCCATTCATTCATTCGTTGCTGAAGTCTTGAAGGACAAAAAGTTGCCCACCAAAATAATTCCCAAGTTTCTTGCAAAAATAGCAACATTTTTTATATTTAATGTTTAAATATTTGACTTATTGTTTTATCTTTGCTCTTTGTTTGACAAACTCTGCAAAAACACTGCTAAATAAACCCCCATTGTTCCGTAATAAACCATGACGCTGAAGCTGATCTACAATTGCTAAATCGAGAGTAGGTAAATTACCCCCTCCCAACTCATAACGCAATGCTAAACGTTCAACTTCTGTTAAATCTTTCCAAAGTTCTTCAAAACGAGGCTTTGCTTGAAAATTAAACTCATTTTTAGCTATTTGTTGATTCCCATATTGCCACAACATCGCTCCCGCCATCTGCACATAATAGGGCAACCCTCCTGCTAACTCATCCACCCATTGTAATACCACAGAATTAGGCGGAAATTCTTTCTGTCCTTTCTGGATGATGCTTTGCCAAGCTTCCTTTTCTAATGCCCCTAAAATAGTCGTACTGAAAATATTGGAAAAGGGAGAACCCAGACTCAAAGTTTCGTAAACTTCATTAAGAGGGCGTTTGCTGGCAATTACCATTGTTAATAAACCTGCACAAGCCTTAGAACGCCAATCTTCTCCCCAATCTTGAAACAATTCCAATCTATCTTTTTTACTAGCAATGGCTTCAAACTCATCCAACAAAATAATTAAACGATACCCTTCATCTACTAATACCTGTAAGCTATCTTCTACTGCAAAGCCATCTTCATTATCTTCCTTTGACCAAGGATAATTCCCTGTTAGTTTGTGAATCCCTCGCCTTAAGCCTTCAATAATCCCCTCTGGAGTATGAAAATTCCCATTCGTTAAATCTAAGAAAACAACTAAAGGCTTTTGTATTGGCGAACAAAATTCGTTGATTCTTTCTCTGATATATCGCAATAAAGAGGTTTTCCCATTACGCCGCAAGCCTACCAAATTAACACATTGAGGACTAATCGCGCCAATACGGTTTTTAATCTCTAAAATCTCTTTTCTCCGTCCGTAAAAACGTTGTGGAGGAACAGGAAGACCATATTCAAATGGATTATCACCTTTGGGCTTTATCTGATGAAATTGTTGATTAAGTAAGGCAATTTCGGGAAACTGTTGCACAATAACTTGAGCAGAAACTGCCCGCCCACCTAAATCGTTATCCTCATCACGGGAAAGATGCACAATTCCACAAACTTTACCTCTTCGTAAATTTAACAAAGGCGATCCACTAAAGCCTGAGATAACTTGCCCTTGCTTTAACTTATAGAGAATAATATCCTGTTTAAAACTTATTCCTTCATATTTAAAGCTTGCTGAATCTCCCTGTGAATAATCAACTTCGCTATTCTTGGGATAACCGAAAATATATAAATCATCATTGGTATTGGGTTTTGTGTCATCCAATTCAACACAGGGATGATGCAAACAATCCTCGTCCAGTTGTAAAAGGGCTAAATCAAGGGGATATTCGTATAATTGCGTAACTTTAGCTGTGTAATTCTGGTTTCCTGCTTTCCAAAATACTTGTACAGGGTTGTTTTTTGCAGATTCAACCACATGGGCGCAGGTGAGAATGCAATTTTGTGCAACAAAAAAACCTGTTCCCTGACTACTGGCAACATTTAAACGCACTGTACAGCGTTGTAAATAGTCTTCGTTACCCATTAATTGCTCTCACGTAGCATCTTTGTAAAAAGATTACCACAACCGTAAGACAATCAACTGTTATTTACTCCATTCCATCATAATTTCCAGGTTAGCTGTGCCTGTTCCTTTCACAATTAAAGCGGTTAGTTGTCCTGACTCAACTCCAATTTGTAAACCTAGTTTGACACTAAATTTATCTGGTTTGACTGTCTCGCTAATATCTTTTAATGTACCTGCGACATCTTCAGCAATGGATTTAATAATTTCTGTGGCTTGTTTAAAAACTCTGGTTTCATCAGAAACGGGTTGTTCCCCTATAGGCGTAACCTCTATTTTAATTATTTTGCCGTCAGAAAGTTGAAAGGAAATAATTTTGGTTTTATCTGCCATACTTGATTTTTTATATTAATTTTTAGTGCAAGTATCTTCCTAAATAATGAGAAGAAGGTATAAGTAGTCGGACAGAATTAAATAGACAATATCATTGCGAATAGAGCGAAGCGGAATGTAGGCGAAGCCTTCCCGAAGGGTAGTAATCTCAGCCCTTGCAATTGCTTCTCTTCGAGACGCTCCGCGTAGCTTGCTTCCACGAAGTGGTACGCTTCGCTCGCAATGACTGTAAATATTTTTGTCCATCTACTTATGGTATTGTTACATTTTTCGGGCACGATTAATTTAAGAAAAATTGGTATTGCACGCAGCGCAAAGTACACGGAGGAAGAAGAGAATCGTTACACAGAATGCTATGCTTGCGTTAAAATTCGTAAGTCCTGTGTAGCTGACTAGATGAGACCTTATCATCAAATCCCGATTTTTGAGTGTGGTGAACCGCTAGTAGCGATTCCTTTAGAATTGTTTGCGGTGGAATCTCCCCATCCTTATGAAAAGTTAGGTGCGCCTTATGGCGATCGCTCTCCCTATTATCTCCGTCAGAGCGCGATTGAAAATCTGATTCAAGCGCAAAATTACCTGGAATCATTGCATTCCAAGTGGCGAATTCAAATCTTTGATGGCTATCGCCCGATCGCAGTCCAGCAGTTTATGGTAGATTACAGCTTCGCGCAAGCAGTACAAGAAAGGGGATTAACTAAGGCGGAATTACTACCAAACCAACGCCAAGAGATTTGGCAAGCGGTTTATGAAATTTGGGCTGTACCGAGTTTGGATGAAAAAACTCCCCCTCCTCACAGTACTGGTGCTGCGGTGGATGTGACGCTAGTAGATGATACTGGGAAAATAGTGAATATGGGTTCGCTAATTGATGAAATGTCAGAGCGATCGCATCCCGATTTTTATGGCGATAGCGATTCTCCAGAAGCACAAGAATATCATGCTCGCCGTCAGCTGTTACAGGATGTAATGTTCAAAGCAGGGTTTCAACGCAATCCTAGAGAATGGTGGCATTTTTCTTTTGGCGATCAAATGTGGGCTTGGCTGAATAATCAATCCAATCCAGCCAATCATGTCAGCGCACGTTATGGGCGTCTTGTTTAAATGCGTTATCACAAAAGAATTCAGGAGCAAAGCCGGAGACGCTCCGCCAAGGCGTCATAATTGGTGAATTCTTCTTCAAGCATCTTGAGGATTTAATTCCTTTAACTCTTCTGTGGTGTAAGTCCCAATGGGAGTCCAAATTAGATAAGGAAGTAGTAATAGCGCTGCTAATTGAGAAATCGGCAAAACGCAGATACCAAGGACAACGGCACTAATTAAACCGAATACTCCGAGAATTTCCCCAACTTTGAGACTGCGAAACCTCAGCATTAGAGGTATGTAGGCGACGGTGATAATTTCCACCAAAAGATATAAAGCCATCAACAGCCAAGTAATTATGCTTCCTGGATTTTTTTGCCAGACAATACTAGCTGAAGCTGCACCACAAATAAAAATCACAGTCCAGATGAATGGAATCAGCGGCTCAAAAACTAGCCAGCGAGGACGACTTAACTGTGCGAACCATTTAACATCACGCGGTGTAATGAAGAAACTACCAAGGGCAACCAAGAAACTTACAGCCCCAATTATTATCCAAGATGGAATCATATTGCACTCTTGCTTGTGTATTTTGTCAAGTCCTACACTGCAAGTCTGACAATTTAGAGGATATGTTAAATCATTCGCTGGTGCTAATCTTAGGCATCTTGAGGGTTGAGACTAGCCATCTGCCAAGTGGTATAAGTTCCAATAGGACTCCAGAGCAAATAAGGAACTAGTAACAGTGCTGCCCAACCAGAAACAGTTAAGACTGCAAGTATCAATAAAATACTAATAATAAAACCTGCGCCACCGAGAATTGTGCCTACTTTTAGGCTGCGAAGCCTAAACATTACGGGTGTATAGGCAATGGTGATAATTTCTAACAGCAGATATAAACCCATGATTAACCAGGTTGGAGTGGTTCCTGGATTTTTTTCCCAGATAATGTAAGCCGACCAAGCACCGCAAATAAATATTACAGTCCAAATAAGTGGAATTGCGGCCTCAAAAGTTAGCCATCTTGGTCGTTGTAAGCGCTTGAACCACTGGCGATCGCTAGGTGTAATCACGTTAGCTGCTAGGGCAACTAAGAAAGCCACACCCCCAATCACCATCCAAGATTTAATCATGCCCCTTATCCTTTACAAGCGCTATCTACTGCTTAAATATCACTCTTTATAGAGTTATTTTGTCAATTTAATTGCTAACTACTCATCATCCTTGAGTTTGATAACTTCTCATCGTTTGGCAGGATTTTAAATTATGGGCATAGGGAGTGTCGACTGATAACTGTTGACTGATGAGTGTTGACCGTTGAGTGTGAACAGTGGGATGTTTTTTAGCGTTGCTGAATCCAAGTATGAATCATGCGATCGCCTCAAGAAAAGCGGACGCTACGTGCCGCACCACTACGAAACCGTATTTGAGATAATGTATTACTAATCGAATAGATAGCTTAAGCATTTCCTCGGACTTAGAGTAACAAAAAGTTTTACGATGTAGTCTTGCCAAATAATGTCTAAAACGGCTATTTTCGCAGCTCGCGAGTGTCATATAAGTCTTACTAACCCTTCGGATTCGATGCTCTATTTACGCTGTGACATACTAAAGACTTCCTTTCTAAAAAATATCCTACTGTTCACACTCATCAGTCAACACTCATCAGTCATCAGTCAATCACGACTCATAATTTGTAATTTTTTTTGAAAGGGGTTCGAGTCAGCTAAACTGAAAAAGAGATTACTTAATAAGTTGTAATAATTGTGTTATGAGTACGGGTTTACCAGCTAATTCTCCCGAAAAGTCTGAATCCACCTTCGCCAAGCGTTTGAGAAACTTCTTAATTGCAATCGTAGCGATCGCTTTGGCCATTGCTCTGTTCTTGGGATTGCGAACTGAAACAACTTCAGTTTCCCTGCCCAAGTTAAGTGATAGCTCCATACCCTTAGAAGTAGCAATGACCAACGGTAAACCATCTTTAGTGGAGTTTTATGCTGATTGGTGTACTGTCTGCCAAAAAATGGCGCCAGATATTGCCCAACTGGAAACACAATATGCTGACAAGTTAAATTTTGTGATGCTGAATGTGGATAATACCAAGTGGCTACCAGAAATGTTGAAATATCGCGTGGATGGGATTCCGCATTTTGTGTTTTTGAAGCCAGGTGGCGAAACTATCGCTCAAGCGATCGGCGATCAACCCCGCACGATTCTGGCTAGCAACTTAGAGGCTTTAGTTACTGGCTCGCCTCTTCCCTATGGTCAATCTAGCGGGCAAGTTTCCAAATTTTCAGCCCCAGCAGCTCCAACGGCTACTCAAGATGACCCTCGCAGTCATGGCAGTCAAGTAGTAGATTAGCAAAAACAAATCGGCGTTACTGAATGTAATTAATAGATTGCCGCTTGAGACGTTTGTGAGCGTACATTAACTCGTCAGATCTGGCAACCAGTTGTTCTAGTGACATATTGCTTTCTGGTAAGTAACGCTGTATTCCTATACTCATGGAAAGTAGATAACTACGGTTTTGCTCTCGATTGAAGTTGGCAATATTTGCTTGCAGATGTACTTGTATGCTATCTGCATCCTTGAAGTAGCTAGAGATGAAAACAATGAATTCATCTCCACCTAAGCGAGCAACAATATCTGAGTTACGAAAACTTTGCTTGAGTAATCGACCAGCATCAATAATTAAGGCATCTCCGATGTCGTGACCAAGGGTATCGTTAATCTGTTTTAGACCATCTAAATCAATGAAGATTACCCAGCACAGCAGTTTCATCCGGCGAGCAATTTTTAGTTGCTGTTCAGCCAGTAAGAAGAAACCACGCCGATTATGTAAACCTGTTAATTCATCGGTTAGTGATAACTGCCTTCCCTCGATTTCCGCTTGTTTGCGGTTGCGAATTTGCTGGATGAGTTCCATCTGGGCAATGGTCTGACGACTTAAGCGGTGCAGTGCATCTAACTGCTGGGAACTCAGCTGACGAGGAATAGTATCGATGACAGACAACGTCCCTATAGGAAAACCATTAGGTGTAACTAGCGACGCACCAGCGTAAAAACGAATTTTGGGATTATTTGTAACTAAAGGATTGTTAGCAAAACGCTCGTCTTTGATGGCATTAGTAACTACCAATATCTCCTGTGGTTGCAAAATAGTATAGGAGCAAAAAGCCCAATCTCTAGGTATTTCCTTAGCTTTTAATCCCACTTTCGATTTAAACCATTGGCGATCGGTATCAACTAAACTAATAAAAGCAATGGGAGTCCTACAAATATAAGCAGCTAGAGCAGTCAGGTCATCAAAACCTTGTTCTGGTGGGGTATCCAGAATACTATAATCCTCCAATGCTTTGAGCCTTTCTGCTTCATTTTCAGGTAGAGGAACAGGTTGTGTTTTCACAGATGAGAGTCTGAACTTTAGGCAAAAAAGTTTGCTACGCTGAAAATTTTGCAATAATCGCAAGACTTTCTCTCGAGTGTCAAACCTGTACGCTCGAAACATCTCTGCAACGGCAATCAACAGTTGGTTGAATCTTGTACAGAGATATTGTATTGCATTATCTTCTTCATGCCTTCGGCTTGCTCTGTTGTTCATTTGACTCTGACTTTCAGTGTGCAAATTCCCTGAATATGTAAATGCTTACAAGGTCTTGTGCCCAAAGCCAGGTTGAAAACGATCGAAATTGGATAAAAATTATCAAAACTTATTAAATGATAAAAGCGCTTCGTCAAAAATTGATATTTTTTATACCACAAATTTCTCTAAACTGTGAGAAAAGTTTGGGGTTAGGTTTGCAAAATTCTTCAGTAACTGAGAATAATTACCTACAAAATTAGTAAGATACAGAAGAGGACAAGGGGAGGGACTTATTAAAGGTTGTGCTATAGCATGTTACGCTATTATTGTCAAGGATATGAACTATAGCGTTTCTGTATTACATGAGGTACAGAATATTTGTAAAGGCACATAGTTATCGCCCCTACGTTGTACCTTACCAAAGTAAGAAATACTATAAGTGGTAGAAGTTTGCCTACCTTTAATATAGATGTCTGGCAAATCATCTGTATAAGACTTATATCAAGTTCGGCTAATTACTTACAATATGGTTGGTCTTTTTGGTAATTGGGAAAAAAGTAATTGGGGATTGGGAAAAAGCTAATTGGTAATTGGGAATAAATAACTGACGATTACCGATTACCGATTATCCATTACCCATTACCCATTTATGCTGAGCCTCGCCGAAGCATTACTTACCTTCACAGATATCATAAGTATTCAACCGGACATGATATTATTGGCGTTGCATAACAGGGGGATGAATTTAGGTACATAGAGGGAGTAGGAGAAGAGATTTTATAATTTGTTAAATCATCCTGCTTTATCTGCAATGCCAACTTATTTCACTTAAAAATTCAAAATTCAGAATTCTTATAGGACTCTAAAATCCCGCTGCGAATCATTAGTTGCGGCCAAATTAACACAAAAAATACCATCCAGGTGACTACAGGGATAGAGACGAGAATTGTTAGCCAAATAGTTTTAAATAATAACCAGCTACCACCAATCAAGATTACACCTGTGAGCAGTATAGACCAGGGTTGACACCACCAAGGTTTGTAGTTCCACGGATTTAAAGGCTTTTGTTCAGACATTACTTTTATTTGATAAATGTACAAATGCTGCTGAAACAAGTTTAAACTTAAAAAGTTTCAGATTAAATGTAAAAATAGTGCTACACATAAATAAATTTAAATGACTTGCAACCATTTTCTACCTGATTTATTTTACATTCTAAATTTTAAGTTTTTACTTGTTCGTTATATTCTATTTGTCCATAATCAAGTTTGATAATTCGGTCTGCTAAATGAAAATAGCGATCGTCGTGGCTAATCACCAGGACTGTTTTACCGCGCGATCGCAGTTCTGGTAAGAGTTGAGTATAAAATATTCCTTTAAATATTGGATCTTGATCGGCTGCCCACTCATCGAATAGATAAATTGGTCTATCTTCCAAGTATGCGGTAAGTAGAGCTAGACGCTTACGTTGTCCTTGAGAAAGAGCAATGGTAGAAAGTTGTCCATTTTCAACTTTTACCTTATGGTCTAATTGCAGTTGTTTGAGATATTTTGCAGCTTGAGTATCTAATTTTAAATTTTTTAATCCTAAAAGTTCGTCAAATAAATAGAAGTCAGAGAATACAACGGAAAAATGCTGCCGATACCATTCTCGATTTTGTTCGCTAATTAACTCCTTATCAAACCAAATTTCCCCATTTTCTGGGATATAAAGTCCAGTAATTAGTTTAGCTAAGGTAGATTTACCACTACCATTGCCACCGACAATGAAGACTAATTCTTGAGGATACAAGATTAGGTCAATGGGGCCGAAAATAAAGCTGTTGTCTTCTTGATTGGTGTAGTAAGTATGAGTCAAGTTTTTCAATTTTAAGCTATGCCATGAAGATTTAATGGCAGTTGGAACAGTCGATACTTCAGAACTATTAGCTAAAGATAAACCCAGTGAATCTATCTTTTGTAAAGCAATGCTGGCTTTACTTAATAAAGGAAGTTTACTGATAATGTTATCCATTGGTAACACCAAATAAGTAAAAGTCAAAATGTAACCAGAGAGGGTTTCGGAATCAATAGTAAGTAAATTAGGCAGTGCAAACAAGACAAAACCGATCGCAAAAAAGAAGACGAGTTGACCCCAGCTAGAAGTTGTCGCAAAAAGAGTTAGACCGTTAACATTATGATGACGAAATTCATTAGCAGTTGCTTGCAGTTTTTCTTCTAAGAAAACTTGACGCCGTTGATAATTAAGCTTGAGTTCCTTGACTCCTTCGGTAATCGTGCGAAAATGCTTAAACAGGCGATCTTCATCCTCACGAGCTAAGGCTAGCAACTTCCCTCCTCTAGTTAATAGCCACTGGCAACTGCCGATCGCTACTATGGAAATAGCACAAACCATCAGCAGTACCAACCAAGAAAGCCAGGTAATATATGATATACAACCGAAAACGATCGCTAAATTAATAAACAAAAAAGGCATCTGATAAACAGCATTAGCAACTGCTTGAATATCCTCTGTTAGAGTTGCCAATAGTCGAGGGTTTCCCAAACGTTCCAAATGACTCAACTCAGAAGCGAGAATTTGCCTACTCAAACGCATCCGTAACTGCAAAACTGCATTCTGAGAAAGGCGAATCAGCATCACTTGGGAAATAATGCTGGTAATCAGTGCAACTATTGCTAGTCCTGCAAAAGCCCAAGCTATGGATGTGAAGCGCTCAGTACTACCGCTACTAGCAGCACGACTAATCAAAGCAATCAAGCCAGCACTACTACCGCCACTCAGGAATCCAGTGACGATCGCGATCGCTACCATACCCCAAGCAGAACGTAAAAGAAAGTAAATCAAATTCACTCTAATAACCTTTGACTGATATTAAAAACCCCTACTTTAGTTTAGGGAGTTAGTTATCACTTTTTGGCGATCGCGTCCACTAATGCTTTAAACAGCAGCTTAGCTATCTTGGATATTAACTTACCTTGCGAATGCTTGCCATTGAGTAATTGTCAGCCATAGTCATCACTAAAGTCTTTGAGCTTGATACGCTACTAGAGTATAAGGGCAGCAGTGTCAGGTAGTCGTTCGATTTTCACCTGAACATAGGACATACAGCGTGCCTAAGAACCTATTCTAATTGGTGAATTCACGAATTCTGACGCATCGGCCGAGCGTCTCCGGCTTGGCTCCTGACTGCTGTATTTACAGAATGTGGAGTAAATACTATTAGCTTGGAAATACAGAGTCAATAAAAACTCCTAACAAATAATGTTAGGAGTTCCTCTATTTCACTAGCAATTTAGCATGACAACTAAGTCAGATTAATTAGGCTAGATTTTAGATTTTTTCTGTTAACTAAATCTTCGATTCGCTAACAACGCCTAATTTTTGTTGAATCTTGGTCTTAGCAGCTTTGAATTCAGTAGCTAGTTGCTCGCTTTGTTCAGTACTCAAGTTGTTGCGAATTGCAGTAAACATTGTACTTTCTTCTTGACGAATATGGTCGCCAACAATGTCCATTAGCTGTTTGATTTTTTGTTTGAATTCAGGAGCAGAAGGGCTAATAGATTTAATTTCATCTAAGCGCTGCTTCATGTCAGCTTGTTCGTCATACAGTTCTTGAGTATTGTCTTGACCATAGAAAGAACGTACTCTTGGGTAGACAACTTCCTCTTCGGCTTCGGCGTGAGCAGTGAGATCCTTGTAAATTTGACCAAAGTATTCTTGAATCTTTTGCGGCTCGTTGCTTTGTAATAGTTCGGTAAACAGAGTATTTACCTTGTTATGATCTAAGCGGATGACATCCTGGATATTCAAATCCTTTTTGTCACTCGATTGGGTGACAGCACTACCCACTACACCAGTTACCGCAGCCATAGCATCTTGAACCCGCGCCCAAATTCCTTGATCTGCATCTTGTCCTGTTAGTTCGCGGACACCCAGAATTTCTAGAATACCTTTGAGTTGCTCTTGGTGAGCGCGGTTTTCAAAGTTAATTGTATTCAAAGGTGCGATCGCCACCATTACGTCAGCACCAACTTTTTGAGCTGCTTTGTGAACTATCAAGCCACTCATTACTATTTGATGTTTGAGTAATTCATGCTGAGACACTTTTTCATATAAGCTTAGCTCAGAACCTTTAAACAATTCTTTTGCTTTTTCAATGAATTCTGTGACAACTTTTTTTGGTTCAGCTTGAATACCATACTGAGTAATTACAGTTTCCAAAACGCCAAGATTTTTTTCATCATCTTTGATGAAATTCCGAATGCGATCGGCAATTTCGGCATCAAGTCCTTCTCTCAATAGCACTTGTTCGTTTTCAAGAACCAATTCTTGCAGTGCTTTGATACTTGCTAATTTCACAGCAATAGTATTGCGCTTCGTATCATCTAAAGTAGCTACCATTGGTAGTTCTCCTCTCTCAAGCGTTCGGATTTATTACTAATCTCACGTTGACATATGGGAGAGGGAGATACCCTCTTTCTTTTGAGCGATCGCTTTCACAACTATGGGTAGAAAAACATTAAGTTTGTTATTGCAAAATACAGATACAAATTAGAGCGACCGCTTTGATTGATAACTGCAATCAAGGCAATCTAATTATTAGATTCAAATTAAAAAGATTACCTATTTTAGAAAGAGCAAACTATATCTTGAGAATGATTTCAGTACTTCCAATGCCGCAGGCGCATCATCCCTGACTATCTTCAAACAACACCAACCCATACCTCTCGCCAGTAGGCACAAAACCAATTCCTTGATAAACTACTTGTGCTGCCTGATTGTCATCACTTGTAAACAGGATAGCGCGTTTTACTCCATGCGATCGCGCTTCTAATAACGAGCCTGCTACAACACTTTTGGCGTAACCTTTACCCCGCAAACCTGGTGGTGTCCACACTCCACCAATTTGCACAATATCGGGTAAGGTGGCATTAAACGCAGAGTAGGAAACTGGAGTATTTTCTGCTACTAACACCCAATGCATAGCTGTAGCTTGACGTGCTTCTACTACCTGCCGGCAAGCTGGTCGTAAATTCAGAGTTTCTGTTTGTCCTAAAGCTTCAATGTTATAAGCGGCACACCATTCAATCAATAATTCCAACTCTTGTGCATGTGGTAAACGACACTGCACTTCTTTTGCTACTAAGGTTGGAGGTATTTGCAAGTCTGACAGCGTTAGGGAAAATAATATCTCAGACTCATCAAGCTGAGTTGCTCGGTTGTTAAGCCTCAAGATGCTTTTTGTTGCTTCAACTTGTGCTGCTGGGCCGCTAATTCCAGCAATGGCGCGTCCAGATTGAATGACTGTTGCTTGCACTACCTCTGCTAAATGTACAGGGGCTTGGACTATTACCATCCCATTCCAAAAGTGGGCTGCAACTGCCACGATAGTTTGATTTATGTAGGCAGCTATATAAGTTCCTTGAAATCTTGCACCTTGGTCAAGTAGTCCCGCAGCTCGCCAATTAGAGCGCAAAAACATCGAAGTATCGGCGTGTTGCGAAAGGAAAGCCTCTAGTAGTGGCTCGTCTCCAGGTTGTAGGGTTTTCAAGGTAGACACAAAAAAATCCTCATTGTAATTAAACTCCAGCTTGTGTTGTTGATTCGGCAAGCTGGAGTGATTAATCTAGGTTCAGGACTGTCGATAGCAGGCAAATTCCATTGAAAAAGTAGCCATGCCAGAAGTCAGAGATCGCAAGTCTGTAGAATATCCAAACATTCGCGCTAGCGGTACTTCTGCCCGAATCACTGAATATCCTTGCATTGTCTCGGAACCCAACAGCAAACCTCGACGGGATGAAAGCTCACCCTGAACTCTTCCCATGAACTCGTTCGGTGTTTCCACTTCTACAAGCATAATCGGTTCGAGGATGTAAGGTTTGGCTTTGGCGATCGCACTTGAGAGTGCTTGATGCGAAGCCGACCGGAACGCCAATTCTGAAGAATCAATTGGGTGATAAGAACCCCCTTCCAGAACGACTTTCACCCCAGTCACCGGATAACCTTCGAGCTTTCCTGATTCCATCGCTTCCCGAAAACCTTTCTCACATGCAGGGATGTACTCTTTGGGAATCGCACCCCCAACAACCCGATTCTCAAAAACAAATGGCCGATCTGTTGGTTCAATCCACCCAATAACATGAGCATACTGACCAGGGCCACCCGATTGTTTTTTAAGTCGGTAGTCAAAGCTAGCTTTTTGTCCAATGGTTTCTCGGTACGCCACGGCAGGAGTACCAATGTCAACCTCAGCATTGTATTCCCGTTGAATCCGCTCTAAGTAAATTTTCAAGTGGAGTTCACCCATACCAGAAATCAAAGTTGCTCCTGATTCCGAGTCAATGCTGACTCTAAAGGTGGGGTCTTCCCGTTGAAAGCGGTTGAGTGCTTTGGAAAGGCGATCGCTATGTTCCTGTTTTTTGGGCGTAATTGCCAGGGTTATTACTGGTTCCGGCACATACATCCTTTCCAGAGAAACTAGTGTTTCTCCAATATATAATGTATCGCCAGAGGCACAATCTACACCCAATAAGGCAACAATATCTCCGGCGACTGCAACTTTCACCTCTTGGCGCTTGTTGGCGTGCATTCTCAGCAAACGACCGATTTGTACTCCTTGTCCTGTACGGGAGTTGTAAACAGTATCACCAGGCTTTAACGTCCCAGAGTAAATACGAGTGTAAGTCAACTGTCCAAAGGACTCAAGGGTGAGTTTAAAAGCCAAAGCTACCAAGGAAGCATCGGGATTAGGGTAGACACTTATCGATTCTACTGTTTTGACTACTTCTCTATCCATCGGAGATGGTAAATAAAGAGCGATCGCATCTAATAGATTTTGCACTCCTTTGTTTTTGAATGCCGAACCCAGCAATACGGGTGTCAGTTCCAGACTCAAAACTGCTTGGCGGATAGTTTGCCAAATCAGTTCTTGAGGAATCTCTTTACCTGACAACAACATTTCGGTCATCGGTTCACAGAACAGCGACAAAGTATCTAGCAACTTCTCCCGCGCTTGTTGTGTTTCTTGCACAAGAACGTCGGGAATTGGCTGTTTGACCCAATTTTCCCCGTTTTCACCTTCAAAGTAGTGAGCGGTCATTTCTACTAGGTCAATCACACCTTGAAATTCGTCTTCACTGCCGATTGGATATTGCAGTAATATCGCGTTTAATTGCAAGCGATCGCGCATTGCCTGTACTACACGAAATGGATTTGCACCCATCCGATCCATCTTGTTGATAAATGCCAAACGCGGCACGCGGTAGCGTTTCATCTGCCGATCCACTGTAATCGGCTGGGATTGCACACCCGCTACAGCACACAGCACCATTACTGCCCCATCCAGTACCCGCAAGGCACGCTCTACTTCAATAGTGAAATCTACATGTCCTGGTGTATCAATTAAATTAATTTCTGTATTATCCCACTGACAGGTTGTTGCAGCCGAGGTAATGGTAATACCATGTAGCTTTTCCTCCGGCATATAGTCCATTGTTGCACCCTTGCCGCCTCCCTTCACCTCCTCAATAGCATGGATTCTGCCTGTGTAGAAGAGAATTCGCTCTGATAGCGTAGTTTTACCAGAGTCAATGTGGGCAGAAATACCAATATTGCGGATGCGTTCTCGGGGAATCATAAAATTTCCTTTTGTTTAAGCGACAAACCGTCACCACTAAAGCAGTGACATAACTTGTATTATAAATGTATTACGTGAGAAAGAAAAGACTGATAATACAGAAAAACCGTTGATGTTTGCCCTAGCTGACGTTTAAAATAGGTGTTCAAGCGGAGGAAATAAAAGTTTGAAACTGATATTGGTAGCTCCCAACTCTTTGTTGTGTGCAGCCTTTGAAGAGAATTTTAATTATTTACCCAATGTAGAAACAGTAAATAACTACTTCGAGTGGTTGCCAGATTTTGATTGTTTGGTCAGCCCTGCTAACTCCTTTGGAATGATGGATGGTGGTATAGATGCTGCTATTATTCGTTTCTTCGGTCGTTCGTTGATGGCAAAAGTGCAGCAGCAAATTATTGAGGATTATTTGGGCGAACAGCCTGTGGGAACATCACAGAAGGATATTGCTGTTAAAAATGCGATCGCCACTACTGTAAGCGCAGCGACCTTTGAATCGGCTAATTAATAAGGGAGTGAGAAAAATAAATTTTCATTGCTCCCTACTCCTTGGCTACACAAATAAGTTTAGAAATCAAAACTACATTACTATATTTACTTGAGAAATCAACTCTCAGTAATTTTATCGTGTCTTTACCTAATCTTTAATTTCTTGCTCAGTACTTTTAGCTAATATAATTAAACATCTATAACTATAAAAAAATAATATTTACTAACTAAATGTATTTAAAGATTAAGAGATTAATAAATATCAACAAATCGGAGAATTAAGATAATATGAATAAGGTTTGGAAGCATGGGATTAAAACCATTAATTTAAATGGGTTTGCACTCATGCCGACACTGGTATTTTTAGTATTATTTAATCAAGCATCAATTGGAGATCCAGGGGGATGTTTTATGGTAACCTCTTCTGGTGAAACCATTGGATTGGCAAGGCTTTGTGGTGGTACAACCGCCGCACCTTCAAACGCACCTCCAGACGAGAGAGTTTTTCGGGTTCCCATCAAACGCCGCTTTGGTGGAACTCCGATAATTGATGTTACTTTCAACAACAAAAAAACCTTTGAAATGATTGTAGATACAGGTGCTAGTGCTACTGTGATTACTAGAAATATGGCTAGTAGTTTGCAACTGGAAACTACAGGTATGATACAAGCTCAAGTTGCTGATGGAAGTGAAGTACAATTTTCAACCAGTAAAGTAAAATCTATTACAGTAGGTAGAGTCGTAGCGCATAATCTTCAAGTAGCGATCGCTCCCCAAGCTGACATCGGGCTACTAGGTCACGATTTTTTTGGTAACTACGATCTCAAGATTTTAGAGAAAGAAGTGGAATTTTATCACCGCTAATAAACAAAATTAAACATATTCAATTGTGCCTTTTGACTTGTTTCTGAATCTGTGTTCAATTATTGTTTAGTATAAAATTAATCAAACCCAAGTCAAGCAAGTAATTTGTCGTATCTTTACGTAAATAATTATTATTCAACAATTTTATACATCAAATTTAACCAATTCTTAGCTTTTGTTGACATTGAGTATGTCATTGTAAAAAATAAATGAAGGGTAATTTATAGTCAAACGGCATAAATTGCCATAAAAGTCCTGTCAAATCATTAAGTTACGAATGTAACTTCGTTTCAAACTCATTAATTACTTTTTCAGACATGCGAACCAAAAACTTAGTTTCATCGTTAACACTAGGTATGGTATTAACAGCGATACCAACTTATGCCTTAGCAGCACAAACACCTGACTTATATCAACTGCAAGGGCAAAATGTTAATGTGACCTATTCAACAACAAGTTTTGATGGCAAACCTCGCTTAAGGTATCAAGACCAGCAACGGACATTGGATTTTGTGGGAGATCAAATCCGTAGTCAGGAAGTAGAAATTGGTACGTTGGTGACGGTGACTCTTTATAAAACAAGAAATAATGGCTATGTCACATTCAGCTTACTGTTACCTCCTGTAAATCTTGGACAAAGTAACGAGTCGAAAATCGTGACCAAAGGTATTACAACTGCCAACTACTCTTCTAAGATTTATGAATCTAAACAAGGCCAGACAAAGTTTTACACAATAATTCCTTTATCTGGTACAGCTCAATTTGTGTTCTTTTAAGTATTTGAAAAGAGAGTGAGAAATAGGGGAATAAGGGAGATAATTTTTAGCTAAATGAGTTTGAAATTTTGAATTTGAGATTGAATAAAAAATCTCAAATCCAAAATCTTAAATCCAAAATTAAATTACTCCCTTATTAACTTTCAAGATAAGCTTCTAAGCTGGGTACATTCACCCAGCTATTTATTTCATGGGATTTGTGGGATAAATCCATCAATAGCTGAGAATAAACTCCTTCTCGCAGGGATGGTACTGTTTGCTGTTTTTGGTCAATTCCTTGTACCCATTGGTCTATGACACGAATAAATGCAGAAATTCGACCATCAGTGTAATTTTTGGGAAAAATTAATCGATTTGGTATTTCTATTTCTGTGAGAGGTTTACCTGGCTGGGAACCCCAAACACGAAAGCCATGTATATAATCTTTTTGATTTTCACTACCTACAATTAAAGTACCGCGATCGCCATATACTTCTATCCAATGGGTTCTTGGTGCATGAACTACCGCGCTAATTGTAAGTTGACAAGGTGTACCATTTGCTACTTCCAGCGTTAATATACAGTTGTCATCTGTATTTACTAGCTTGGATTCTTTATTTGTCGGGTCAATTCTTGTCGGAATTGCAGTACTTAAGTGTGCGTTTAATTTACGGACTGGGCCAAATAACCAGTGAATATAATCGAAGGCGTGGGAACCCAAAGACCCCAATGCACCGCCTCCTTTTTCTTTGTCAGAATACCAATTCCAAGGACGGGAAGCATCAGCACGAGAAGAACCTAACCAATCAATTCTAATTAGGCGCAATTCACCCACATAACCTGCTGACAAAAGTTCAGCAAATAATTGCCATCCTGGTACAAAGCGAAATTCAAAATCTACACTAGCAATAACGTTTTTTTCTTTAGCTAATCGATAAAGTTTTTTAGCTTCATCTGCATTTAAAGTTATAGGTTTTTCTATTAGTAAATGTTTGCCTGCTTCTAGGACTATTTTTGCCATTTCATAGTGCAAAAACGGCGGCGTCGAGATGCTGACTGCTTGTACTTCTGGTAATGCCACAATATCTGCAAGTGTGTCGCAGGCCTGAGGAATGTTATAGGATTGTGCTATGGCTTTAGCTTTATCGATATCTCGGTGATAAACAGCAACTACTTCAGTGCGAGGATATGCTTGGAATCCCGGAATGTGGACTTTTTGACCAAATCCAGTGCCAGCGATCGCAACCCCAATCATATCATCCTGTACTTGCATACTTCTACAAATTATTATTTATTTGATAATATCATTTTATCTATCATATTTAATATATCTGAGTCTTTATTTGTATCAAACTTCCTAGCGAATAATTTTTCTGATTGTCTGATTTTTTCAAAATCTTTTTTCTCTAAAACTTTTGGATGATAAACTTCAACTTCATCACCCCAATCTATATATCTCATGTTATCGTTAACTACTTTATCTTTAAAAGGTGAATTTAAAATAACTATTTGATAAAATAGCTCATCTGCCAAGGAAGTGTAATTAAAGCGATTAATAAACTTAGGGTTTTGTTTTACAAAATCATTTATATACTTTACACATTCTCCAGTTAAACACCAAAATGCAGACCCTCCAAAAAAAGCAAAGCCTTCAGGAAGTTTGCGTTTGGGTAAAATTAAAATTAATAATGAATATAACAAAGATGCAATTGGAGATTTAAATTCACGTTCTTCCGGAATACAAAAATCCTCATTATTCCAACGAATATGCCAATATTCTATTCTTCTAAAGCCACCTTTTTTCCATTTACTGTAAGGTAGTGGGAAATATTCTAGAAATTCTTTACCTTTATTGTTTTGGAGAAAGTTACATATCTCACTATTGGATTTTATTAAATAGTCTTGTCCAGACAAGTGAATAATATAATCAAAGTAAATACCTGTTTCTACTATTGAATTTATTCCTTCAAGACTAGCTCTAACAGCATTAAAACTTCCCCATCCTGAATTATATCTTTTAATAAAAAATACATTTGAAAACTTATTAAATTGAGAATATATTTGAAAATATATTTTACTATCTGTTTTTTTGTCTATATGTATAAAAAATGAAACATTATCTGTGTTTAATTTATAAATAAGACGCCCTAATTGTTCGGGATAATTATGTGCCAAAATTATGTATGCTATTCTCATAAAAATTATTTTGGTGTATAACCAAATTAGTTTCTTTCGTTATCCTTATTCTATAGCATTTAATTTAAGCTTGATTACAAAACCATGAAAACCTCAAGAAAATAACTAGATGCAGCAGAAGTTACAAGTAAGACAGGCTTTATACTTAGTTTTAAGACTTAGAATATGTACTTCAGTTTCTCTCAAATCTGCTGTATTATTATGTGAAACTTGTTGAGAACAAAGTCGGAGTGCGATTTTCAGCGAAAAGTTTAATTTTTTAGGACATTTTTTATGTCAAACTTAGTCATCCTATATTTTTATCTAAGTTAATGATAGGGATATTGTTTAATCTTTTTTGAAAATTGTAGATTTTCAATAATAGAGAATTAATCAATTATTATCGTAAAACTCTAATTGTCAAAGGATAACGATAATGTTCGCCATTATAAGCTTTGATTGCGGCAAAACTCACTAAAAATGATTGTAGTAATAGTATTAATGAAATTAAGCACATCATTACAATTAATAAACTATCTAATGTTATTTCTACTTGATTAACTTTACTATTAGTAGTCACTGCCAAACTCAAGCTGGTTAACACAAAAAACAAAGAGATGACTATGAAAATCAATGTATAAAATGTTAAAGAAATTTGAAAATTTAAAGATTCTTTACCTTGTAAATCAATCCAAGGATATTTTACTTTTTTGAATCGCCAAATCAGCAGTGGGGCTAACAGATTCAGGGGCAAATATAAAGGTATGCCAAGAAATACCAAAAACAACACTAATATCCATGCCAATAAAGCCGAGAGGTGACACAACATCGCCCATATACGCATTTGTTGTTTAGGTTTTTCTCTCATGGCTTTTTATGTTTAGGTGGATTTACCGGATAATTCTCCACTTTACTACCAATAAAATAGCCAAACAATAGCTTAAAATCTGAGTATTTCTCGGTCATAGTTTTCGGGAAGAGGTTCTATTTCCCAGACTATGCCTTCTGTTGGTTCCAAGGCAACCTCTATGTAAAGTTGTTCTACGGCAGTTGTGGCAATATCTTCGTTGTTGGGGAAGGGCTGTAAATCTTCACTCAGGAGTCGGAGTTTAAAACCGCCAGGGATGGCTGCACCCACAGTCAGGTTACGTAACTCAAAGCGCCAAATAGTTGCGTCTGGTTCGCCTTGCGGTGTAATTAGCAGTTCGTAGATTTGACCTGCGATCGCCAACTGACGAGATATAATTGTCTGCGGTGGCGTTTGTTCAACACCCCGCGCCCCAGCTTCACTCACTTGTAAATCAAAGCTTCCCCAACCAACAGCTTCGCCAACTTGGGAAACACCACTTTGCAACCATTGAATAACTGACCACTGTTCTGGTAGTCCCAAGCGGCGTTGATATAAGCTTTTGCGCCAACCAGCGTGTGCAATTAATCCCGCCCATAGTTGAAAAGGAATAGCGAGTCTGGGTGTAAGTATTTCCGGATTTCCCAGACGGGCAATTAGGTTTTGTGCTTGTGGTTGTGGTAAAGTGCTTATCTGTTCAATAGCGCTGCGTGTTGGTTCTTCTGGGCAAAGTTGCCGCGCCACGGCTAAAATGTTGATGTCATTAATGATATTATTAGCATCAAGAGAATAAGTGCGATCGCCTGCATCATAACTGCCCCTAGCTTTGAGTTGTGCATGGGTGCAGTAACCCCAAATTCTCACATAGCTTTCATCTGGTTCTACCTGCACGGCTAAATAATAATCACCTACCCAACCGGGAATATCGACCCATTCTTGCGGTACTCGCAATTCACTTAAATCTATTGTTTCACTCGGAACCAGAATAAATCGAGTTGCGTCTAGCGTAATTGCCGTTCCATTTACTAGTTCCCAAAAACTGGATAAGACGGTGGTAGTTGGCCAGACCTTTGCTTGCGGTGTGAAATCTTCTTGTAGCCACTGCAAGACAGCACCCAGGCAAAGTTCATTAATATAACCTTGATAGCCAGAGGTCGGGTTAGAAAAAGATTGACTGCGAGCATCTGCGTGATTTTGGGTAGCAGTGGGAATTTCTAAAATCAGGTCTGTTGGATTAGCAAAAGTAAATACGGTGGTCTCAGCAGTCATGGTGGTTGCTCCAGGAATGGGGGATGTGGTTCGACTTCTCTACGCGTAGCGTAGCTTGCTTCCCCATAGGGGTACGCTAACCGAGGGATGGGGGGATGTGGTTCGACTTCTCTAGTCGCCAGTAATTTCTCAACCATTCCTCCATCACTATATTTATACTTTTAAGTAGGTCTGATGTTACAGTAATATGCAAATTATCTCGACTCCAGTTAGCTAAAGACCGCAATAAAGCTTCTTGGGCTTTTTTTAGTCGCCGAGAGACTGTATATTGCTGCATTTGTAATTGTTTGGCAATTTTGTCTTGAGTGAGTTGTTCGCCGTAGTAAAGTTTTATAATTTCTTGTAATTGCGGTTCAAGTTGAGCGATCGCCACTACTAAAACTTTGTTAATTTCTGTTTGCTGAGAAATTCTATTTTGTTCTTCTTCTTGGGCGACAATTTCATTAATCAGGGATTCTTGTTGGCTTCCTGGGAGATTATCTAACCACTCCCAAGAATCATCGCTACCTTTGCGGATATTCAAAGACTCCGGTGTTGGATAGCGATATTTGCGTACAGCTTTAGCAGAATTGAGCAGCCATTTTTCTAGAGTTTGGGGATTGACTTGTTGACTACTTTGTGAATTATAAGCTTTAGCAATTGCTTGCCAAATTGCATCGTTGGGTCGAGAAAGTTGGCGATAAGTACCAGTTTTCGTAGGAATATATAGGGTTTTAAAAGATTCCCAAGCCAGAATATAAACATTAATATCCTCTGGAGATAAACCTGTATTTTGCAAAGATTCTACTAAAAACTTTTTAGTGATTTTTCGCAATAGTCCCCAGTCTGTACAGATATCAATTTCACTATTTTGACGTAAAGTTTCGCGGATAGCACCACTAAAAATGGCGTTGGCGTAGTTTTTTAAAGAAAAACCTTGATTGGGATTGAAACCTTTGAGGATTTTATCAACTTGGGCGATCGCAATCTGAAAACAGTCTGATAATTTATACTGAGTGCTGGCAAAATTAACCACTGTTTTTTGAGATGCCCAATAACAGGGTTCTTGCAAGTAAGCTGTGAGGTGTTGCCTAGCCAGTACCTCAGTTTCGGGAAGCTGCCAAAACTTATACCAATAAAGCGCCCAAAAATACTCTGAAGTTTCTTGTGGCGTCTGGTTGACACAACTTTGGATACTGCGACGCAAACTTGATTCTATCGCCCAACGACTAAAGCGATCGCCAGCAAATTGCACAAAAGTTGAAAAGATTTCAATGATGGTTTGTCGAGGTTGCATAAGAAGTGCTGAGTGGGGAGTAAGGGATACGAACCGTATTGGCTTTTAAATTGCACACTTATATCATGTCTGGTTAAACAGTTGTCATTGCGAACGAAGTGAAGCAATCGCAGAGGCCTTGTGATTACTTCACTTTGTTCGCAATGACACATCATAAGTAATTTGCCGGACATGATATTACTTCCTAAGTTCGTTAACTGTTGACGGTTAACTGTCAACCGTCAACAGTCAACACGTGAAGATGTGCAAATTAGATGCAAGGGTAGCTTAATTCATTACATATTAAATTTATGATGTTTGATCGGCAACGTAATAATGAACTTTGCTCCTTCCCCAAATGTCGATTGACACTCCAAATTTCCTCGATGCTGCTCTACAATGATTTGGTAACTGATAGATAATCCTAAACCTGTACCTTGACCAACAGATTTAGTTGTAAAGAAAGGATTAAATAAATAGGGCTTGATATTGTCATTAATCCCAATACCATTATCGGAAATGCTAATTTTTATTTGATGAGGTTCGGAAATAATTGTGGAGATATAAATATATAAATCTTTAGATGTACCACTAATACTTGAAGTTTCTAGAGCATCAATTGCATTCATTAGGAGATTCAAAAATACTTGATTGAGTTGCCCAGCATAACATTCAATGCGCGGAAGTTGAGCGTATTCTTTAATAACACTAATTTCCGGACGTTGCGGTTTTGCCTGGAGACGATTTTGCAGAATCATTAACGTGCTATCAAGACCTTGATGAATATCAACAGCTTTAATGTCTGCTTCATCTAGACGGGAAAAATTACGCAGTGACATCACAATATCTCGAATTCTTTCTGCACCTACTTCCATCGAATGGAGAAGCTTATGCAAGTCTTCGGTGATGAAATCGAGTTCAATATTGGCAATTTCAGCTTGTAGTTGTGGTGTAGGGTTTGGATAGTGTTGACGATAGCATTGCAACAGGTGCATTAAATCATCAATGTATTGAGTAGCTGGCGTGAGATTACCATAGATAAAGCTAATAGGGTTATTTATTTCATGAGCAATACCTGCTACTAGTTGTCCAAGTGAGGACATTTTTTCATTTTGAATTAGTTGTGCTTGAGTAGTTTGTAAGTTTTTGAATGCTTCTTCTAATTGCTGAGTTTTAGTATTTAATTGGGATGTACGCTCTGCTACTTTTTCTTCTAGAGTGTGGGAATAGTCTGCTAATTGAGCGTTTGCTTGTTTGAGTTCTGCTGTGGTTTTTGATAAATCAGTGTAGAGTTGGGCATTTTTTAGAGATATAGCAGCTTGACTTGTCAACAGTTGCACAACTTCTAAGCGATCGCGTGTGAAAGCTGCGGCTGTCAATTGATTTTCTAAATAAAGCAACCCGATCCACTCACCTTGATTAATCATCGGAGTACACAACACGCTTCTCGGTTGGTATTTGATAATGTAGGGGTCAGCGCTAAACCGAGATTGTGTAGCAATGTTATCAATAACCAAAGGTTCTAACGTGCGCTTAACATAGTTAATAAGGGTAAGTGGTACATCCTGGCTTTGTTCTAGGGGTATGGTTGACTCACACACAGCTGTTTGAGAGAAAACTTTTCCTTCACGAAAGCTAGCTACTGCTACTATCTCTAACTGGTTTTTTAGCAACAAAAGTACGCATTTTTCTGCTCCAGCATTCTCTAGCATGACTTGCATCAAAGTTGAGAGGAGTTGTTCGAGTTGAATTTCTCCAGCCATAGCTTGTGAGGCTTTCAAAAATGCTGCAAAGTCTAACTTTTCTAAAAGATTGTGCTTATTTTTAGAGATAGTAGTTTGTTGATGATATGTTAATTCTGATTGGGATGAAGCCTGATTTTTGAAGAAAAATTGCGGGTAATGTGCTTCTAAATCTTTGACTTTTACTATCGCTCCCCACTGCTCGTAGGCACTCGCCGCATTAGTAAAATAGAGTTGAGCAATGTTTGTTTTACCTTTAGTTAGCCAAAACTTTGCTGCCAATTCATTTGCTAAGGCAGCATTTTGGGTAAATCCATGAGCTTGAGCAGAAGCGATCGCGCGATCGTAAAAATCCATTGCCTCTAATTCTAGGTTACTAATTCGAGCAATCTCCGCTTTCATCAATAGATATCGATGCTCAAAGTTCTCTGGACAATAATTTGCCCAGATTCTCATCTGGTTTTGATGGATAATTAGGCTTTGCCAATATTGGCGTTGTGTTTCTGGCGGGGCTTGGAGATAAAGAGCAGCTAAAATTAGAGCATGGTAAAAGGGATAACTAGCTGAGGTTGTAAAACCTAGAATTGCTGGGAGATAAGCTTCTGCTTCGGTTATTTCCTGCAAAGCAACTTGATAGTGGTGTTGTAAATAAGCTAATTGCGCTTGCAAAATGTGGCCAATTGCCAATGCCATTGGTGTCTGACTGAGATGATGGCGTTCTGGAAAATATTGAGAATTGCAATTTCCAACTAAATTATCTATTACCTGTTGTACTTCCAGCAAAATTTCAAATAACAGAGTGTTTTGCGTTTGTCGAGCAAAAGGGAGAAATTTCTCGATATCCAGGCGAATACGATTGAGGTGAATTCCCTGGAAAAACTGATTGCATATATTCCCAAAAAGATTATAACCAGCAAATTGTAATTCTCCAGATTCTAGTCCTGCTTCATATCCAGCATTGTTGATGGAAACAGCCAAATGAGCCGATTTCATCCAATTATTTAACCAACTGCCCAACAACAAATTTACTTGGCACTTTTGACCTTTATGGTGAAATCGTTCGGCTATTTTGGCAGCTAAAACTCCAAACTCATATCCTGTTCGATAATCCCCGAAAGCAGAACCTAAAATAAAACCATAATTGGCATAAGCTTTAGCAGATTCGGCAATATTGCCATGTTGAATCGACAGATTAACTGCTTTAACTGTAACCAAAGTATATAAATCAAGTGCCGAAGTAATATAAGTAGGTGGATCTAAATTAATCAGTAATTGAATAGCACAACGATAGATTGGGCTGGAATTTTCAGGTAAATCCAAAAGAGAAATAATTTTCCGGTTTTCCAAACTAGTTCTAATCCCGATAATTCTAGCCTCAATCAAAGATTGTATATTATCGTCTGGTAAATTAATACCTAGAAGTAATAAGGCTTGTTTACCAGCTTGAATAGCTAGGGAATAATCTGCTTGGAGTGTATGTTGCACGATTAACAAGTAATATAATTCAGCTTTGTCTAGCGCTGATTGTGCTTGGATTAATGCTTGCTGAATCAGTGCATTTGATTGAGTAAAATTGCTGTTGAGATACTCAACTATTGAACGTTCTTTATAAATCGCATAAGTTAATTCATATTGTTGTATCCAGCTATCATCAGCCAATAATTGCATGGCGATCGCTAAATATTCTGATGCTGTGGCATAAGCTGTAGAATTTTTGGCTTTACGTCCTGCTTGCAAATTTAACTGAGCAACTTGCTGTTGTTCGTTTGGCTGAGCGAGCAATTGTAATCCCATATTTAGATGATTGACAATTTCAAAAATATGCTCCTCTTGTTTTGCAGAAGGTATATTTTGAATAAGTAATTGCCCAATCTGCAAATGAGTGATTTGTTTTTGTGCTTTGTTAATTAAAGCATATGCTGCTTGTTGCACGCGATCGTGGAGGAATTCGTAAATATAATTATCAGAATTCAGCAATGATAAATCCAATGAAGTTTGGGATTGGAGATTTGAGTTTTCCAGACAAGATTGCTGATTTGATTGTTGAAAAACTTTATATGTTTGACTTGTTGGCAGAATTAGTCCTTCAGCTAAAGCTAACCATAAATCCGCTGCGGTTTCCACTAAAGATTTCTCATACACAATTGCCAGAGTTGCCAAGTCAAATGTATTACCAATACAAGCTGCTAACTTCAAGACATCTTGCGTCACCTCTGGCAACTTCTGCAATTGCAGTACCATAAACTCCACAACATTATCCGTTAGTTTCAAATTTTGTACCTGATTCAAATCATATTGCCACTTACCAACCTCAGGAGCAAAAGTAATATGTTCTTCTGCATGAAGTGTTTTTAACATCTGAAGGCTAAAAAAAGGATTACCTTGTGTTTTCTGATAAATTAATTGAGTCAGCGGTAATGCCTCTGCTGAGGTACAAATAAGGGTATCTGCAAATAAATGATTGATATCTTTAGTAGTAAGTGGAGCTAAAGTAATAGTCGTTATTGACTGTTGATGTTGAGAATTACGAATTTCATCTAACGTTAGCATTAAGGGATGGGTGTGCGAAACTTCATTATCTCGATATGCTCCAATTATTAATAAATGACTAATTTTTTTTTCAGTCATTAACATCTGTAGCAACTGAAGCGATGCTGTATCAGCCCACTGTAAATCATCTAAAAATATCACTAATGGATGTTCTGGGCTGGTAAAGACCTGAATAAATTTACGAAATAAGCGATTAAATCGTTTTTGAGCCGCATTTCCAAAAAGTTCTGTTACTTGTGGTTGTGCGCCAACAATTCTTATCAGTTCAGGAATTACGTCAATAATAACTTGAGCATTATCCCCTAATGCAGCCAGAATTTTAGTCTTCCATTGAGTAATTTGTGTATCGCTTTGGGTGAGAATTTGTAACATTAAATCTTGCAATGCCTGTACAAAGGCAAAGAAGGGAATGTTACGTTGAAACTGGTCGAACTTGCCTTCAATAAAATACCCTTTCTGCCGAACAATTGGCTTGTGAACTTCATTCACCACAGCAGTTTTGCCAATACCAGAAAAACCTGCTATCAAAATTAGTTCGCTTCTGTGCGCTCGTTTTGAGGCTTGACTTATCTGTTCTGTATTTCCTGCAACTCGGTCAAATACTGTTAGTAACGTCTCTACCTCACTTTGACGACCATAGAGTTTTTCTGGAATCAAAAAGCGATCGCTAATATCTGTTTGTGCGAGTTTGAAGGGAGCGATCGCTCTTTTTTCTTGCCATTGACAACAACACCACTCCAAATCATACTTCAAACCAGAAGCACTTTGATATCTGTCTTCAGCATTTTTCGCCATCAACTTGCTCACAATATCCGAAACTGCTAAGGGAATTTTAAATTGCTCCAAAGCGATAGGTTGTTTGGCAAGATGACAGTAGACTAACTCCATTGGCTCTAATGACTTAAAAGGCAATTGTCCAGTTAGTATTTCATAAAAACTGATACCTAAAGAATAGAAATCTGTACGGTAATCAATTCCTCGATTCATTCTTCCAGTTTGTTCTGGAGAAATATATGCTAGGGTTCCTTCTAAAACATTAGGATTTTGTAGCTGTTGAGTTTCTCGTGGTAGTAGAGAAGCGATAGAAAAATCAATTAGTTTAACTTGCTTAGTTTGTGGATGAATCAGAATATTAGCAGGTTTAATATCTTTGTGAATAATGCGTTGGCGGTGAAGTTCGCCAAGGATTGTAGTAGTCGTAATGGCAATGTAAAAAAATTCTTCTAAGGAAATAAATTTATCTTTACTAGTATGTTGATTGATATAACTGGATAAGGAGATACTGCTATCATCTTCCATTACTAAGACATAGCCATTCCTATATTGTTCGAGGCTATATGGTTTGATAATCCCTGTAGTATCAAGATTTTTAGTAATAGTATACTGGTTACGAAACTGGACGATTTCATTGAAGTTAGGATGTTCGTTCTGCATCACTTTCAGAATCACAGGATGTAAATCTTGTTCTCTAATTCCCCGGTAGATAACGCTTCTACCTCCTGCATATATTTGTTCGTGAACCTGGAAACCTGGAAGTCTAACTGATGCTATCACCATAGTTGCTTATAATACAGTGTTAATAATGTTTTAGTTAGTATTCCCACTAAAATAAGTTGTACAACACTTAGTACAAGGGAATGAGGGAGATGAGGAGCAAAGGGGTACATACAGAGGTGTAAAAGTGAGAATAGTAACTCCGTAGTCAGCCTTTGCGGGGAAGTCAAAGGGTCAACGGTGAGCGTACCCCTGTGGGGAAGCAAGCTACGCGTAGCGTCTCGTAGAGAAGTCAAACCGTTGAAAGAGAGCGACCTGTGCCGAGCGTACCTCTACGGGAAAGCAAGCTACCGTAGAGAAGCCGAGGTAAGTCGAAGGGTCAACAGTCCTAATTTTAAATTTGTAACAATCCTTCTGGGTTCACTGATAACCCTCTTGTGTCAGTTTCTGGGAGGGCGCTTGCTAGAAGCCTGATGAGGCAATCAATACAAGCTATACTATTAGAAAAAATGGGTCTTGTATTTGTTCTTAGAAAAGAATCGCGCCTACGCTTGCTATATAAAAGCTCTAGAATACAAAAATGGCAAATGTTTTCGGAAAGTGACAGAAGCTGTTTACGGACGCGCTAGCTTCCGTTATGGATGGAAGAAACAAGTCAAATCCTCTTCCCTCCTGCCTCCTGCCTCCTGCCTTATTTCTTAGGAGAGGGATAAAAGCGATCGCCTCTGCAAGCCCTCACCGTGTAAAATCTCAAACGAAACGAATAATAATACAATAAACAAAAGTTAGAATTCAGAAGACTTTAATACTAAGCTTAATTAGCTTCATCAAATGACGAAGCCATAGCACGCTTAATTTTCCAATCTTCTGGATTCTAACTTTTGAATTAATACTTGCCTTTTTAGGAAAGTATCAAATTTTATTCAGTTTATACTAAGCAATAATTAGCTGAATATTTATTTAATTTCTTGAAAATTGTCAATTGTCAGATATATTTCTTCATCAGCTATTTGACTGTTGTAATCAACATCAATTTGAGTTGGATAGCCGTATCTTGGATTATAGCGTACATTCAGGCTGTAGGCTTTACGGTTGATAGCATCTTGAATGACATTAAAAAGCTTAGGAATTGTGTTGTAGTTGTTAAAGAATTGTCGATTCTCAACTGGTTTACCTGTAGCTACAGAAATAATTGACTTTGTTTGACCATTACGTACTTCAATAATTACTGGGCCTCTAGCGTCTTGTATACAAAAGCAACTGTTACTAAATGTATAGCGATAGTTGGAAATATTTTTATAATTCCACAAACGGCGATTAAAATTTAACCGTCTTTGAGCCAAGTTATTATTCGCTACTGATTGTCCTATCTCTACGGGAGGTTGAGACATGACTGGTAAGTTGAGACCTGTAAATACCAACAAGCCGACACTGATAATGATAGACAGGCGCATATCAATCTATTAGCTTCTCAAAAAATGTATTCTATTATATTAGTATATTTACTTGTTTAAATATGCTTTATGTTTTGATTAAAATACCTCAGTGTGTCGCTGAGGGTGGAAAGTAGTGACAATACATCGCCCTGCGTTAACCCTAAGTCTGAGCCAAAATCGATATGATAATGGTAAATTCATATCAAGTTCGGCTAATTACTGACAATATGGTTGGTCTTTTTGGTAATTGGTAATTGGTAATTGGTAATTGGAAAGAAATAATTACCCATTACCCATTCATGCTGAGCCTCACCGAAGCATTATCGAGCTTCACAGATATCATAAGTATTCAACCGGACATGATATCAGTTGCCTCACCTAGTGTAGAATTGACATCTAGAGTGCCACCATGTTTTTCTATAATAATTTGCTAGGTGATAGTCAATCCCCCGATTCATTTTACCCAAATCGCCATAAGTTATACCGGAATTTCAATGATAAATTCTGTTCCTTTACCCATAACTGAGTTAAAACTCAATTTACCACCGTGTATTTCTTCAACGATAGACTTAGCAATCGCCAGTCCTAATCCCGTTCCTTTATCAACAGTTTTTGTAGTAAATAAATGGTCAAATATTTTTTGTTTTACTTGTTCATCTATGCCATTACCATTATCTGCAATAGTAACTTTAACTTGATTATTAATAATGAAAGTTGTAATGATAATTCTATTAGGATTATCTTGAATATCTGCAAACATACGTCCGTTGTTTGATTCTTCTAATGCATCAATAGCATTTGCTAGAAGATTCATAAAAACTTGATTTAATTGACCAGGAAAACACTTTATTTGAGGTAAATTATTATAGTTCTTTATTATTTCAATAGCTGGACGTTGTTGATTTGCCTTCAAGCGATGTTGAAGAATTAAAATTGTGCTATCGATGCCTTCGTGGATGTTAAATGGCACTTTATAATCTTGATCGGCACGAGAGAAAATGCGGAGACTTGTGCTAATATTTTTCAGGCGATCGCACGCCATAGTCATAGAATCAATTATCTTGGGTAAATCTTCTAAGCTATAGTCTAAGTCGATTTCTTCGGCATGGTCGATAATTTTATCACCTGGATTGGGGAGACTTTCTTGATAGAGTTTCAAGTGTTCAACAATATCTACAAGGCTGGGTTTAACTTGCTGGAGACTAGCAGCAATAAAACCTAAGGGATTATTCATTTCATGACCTACCCCTGCAACTAAATTACCTAAAGCAGACATTTTCTCGCTTTGAACTAACTGAAGTTGGGTTTGTTGGAGATGCTGGAGTGTTTGCTCAAGTTGGGTTGCTTGTTTTTGAGTTTTAATTAATAAATCTGTTTGCTTCAGTGCAACTCCCATTTGGGCGGCGACTTGTTGGGCAAATTGAATCTCAGAAGCTTCCCATTTCCGAGGGTTCGCGCATTGGTGAATGCACAGTAATCCCCAAAGTTCATCGTCTTGCATAATTGGCACAACTAATGATGCTCTCACATGAAATTGTGCTAAAATTTGCCGATGACAATCTAAAATGTCAGTCGTTTGTAAATCATTGATTGCACAAATGCGTCCCTGTTTATAGAGATTTGCATATTTCTTACCAAAGCAATGATCTTGAATTTTGACCACTAAGGCAGAAGGAAATGCAGGTAGTACATCTTCGGCAATGAACTCACCATATTCATAATTTAAATCTAGATCGAAGTGATAAATTCCCACGCGATCGGCGTTGAGAATCCGACGAATATTTTGAGTAACTGCACAGAAGATAGCATCCAAGTCTAAAGAATTTCGCATCTGGTTAACAACATTGAACAAAGTATTTTGTTGTGTTAAAGATTGTTTTAGCTGTTGAGCTTTTGCTTGAGATTCTTGATAAAGTCGAGCATTTTCTAAAGATATTGCTGCTTGTGAGGAAAGCAGGTTAATCATACTGAGGCGATCGCTAGTAAAAACGCCTGGAGTCAGTTTATTTTCTAAGTAAATAATCCCGACCAAATGTCCTTGATTAATAATTGGTGTACATAACACACTCTGGGGTTTTGTTCGATACATATATTCCCCAATTCCTCCAGGAATATCTGTTTGCAAGTTATCAATTACAACTGTTTGTTGGGTATTTTTGACATAATTAATCAGATTTTGGGGAATATCTTGACAAGTATCTAACGGTTGCGAATTGAGAATGGTTTGGATTTGAATCTCCAAATTCGATCCGTGATTAATAAAAGTAATTGCCCTAACTTGCCAAGTATTTTCTTCAGGAAGAATTAGTACAGATTTTTTCGCGCCAGAGTTTTCTAGGATAATCCGGGTGAGACTGGTAATGAGTTGGTCTATTTCCAAAGAACTGGAGATAGCTTGAGAGGCTTTGAGGACAGAGGTAAAATCTAGAATATCAAAAATATTATTAATGTTAATCGTAGAAGTATAAGTGGATAAAGAATTTCGCCCAAAGGCAATAGTTTCTGAGGGATTGAGATTAATTCGTTGTTGTTGGAGGATAGGTTGTAACAGTGTCGGATAATATTTTGCTAAGTCATCAATTTTGGCTTTTGCTCCCCAGCGAGCATAACAATAGTATGCTTCTTGCATATATGCTTGGGCGACTTTTTCTTTACCCCAGTCAAGGTAGAATTTGGCTGCAAGTTCGTTGCTCAGTGCTTCTTCTTGAATATAGCCGTTTATATGAGCAAGAGAAATGGCGCGATCGTATAATTCTATTGCTTCAGTTTTTTGTCCTGATATCCGAAAGCTTTCAGCTTCTACCAAGTTGAATTTATGAGCATAATTCTTTGGCGCACTCTGTGCCCATTTTTTGAGCTTTTTACGAGTTTCTGTTACTCGTTCAATAATTAATTTTTGCTCAGTCATTGAGCAGTCATTATATAAGGCTAAATTAGTCAAAGATTCGTAAAAATAAAATATCGGAATTAGCACTAATCCAGTTACACTAGTTAAATATTGCTCTACAATAGCTGCATTTTTTAGTGCTTCTTGATAGTTACCAAAGAGATAACACAAAAGTAATTTACAAAAATGAAGCTGGCAAATAATACTGATTTGATTGGCAGCATGATGCATAGGTAACATTGTTACTTCATCATAAATTTCCCCAACTAAAAGACAAGGGCTGTCTGCCATTCCTAATAAATTTAAAACTGATTGATAATAGATACTATTAAAATTTAAATAGGTAGTTTGCTTAAATTGATGCATAATTGTGCCATAGTTTCCCATAGCTTGGGCTAATTCGTGTAACCCGTAACCGCTCAAATAGGCATATCTGCCAAAAACATAGGCAGACATCACAGCATATTCAATATCTCCAGTTTCTAAACCACTCGTATAGGCTTGCAAAAGAGGATTTAAGGTTTCTTTAACAGGTGATTTCCAATGTCGGATAAAACAATTTACTGCAAATAAAGTTTTTGATTTCAGTTTGAAAGCATTTAAATCGTCAAGCAATAGTAATGCCATTTCTCCAAACTCATATCCTCTATCAATTTCTCCTAGAACACCGCAGAGTATAAGTCCATAACTAGCATAGGCATAGGTAGATTCTGGAGCATTACCATAAAGAATTGACAGCTGAACTTGTTTAAAAACAATTACTCGAAACAATGTTGGAGCTGCTTGATAGGCAGCTGACATAATACTCGATAAAATTTGCATTGCTGCCAGGATATTCACATCAGTCATTTTTGGCAGTTTTAGTAAATCTGTCGCTGATTTATCTGCTAAAAGACGCTTTGTTTGTTCTAGTTCCCACTCGATATCAGTTTGATTGACTTGTTGAGGCAGTTCCACTCCTATTGATTGAAGAACAGTGAGTGCGATTTGCAAAGCATTCTTATGCTGCGCCTGCGCCATGTAGGCTTGAATCTTAAGATTGTAGATCGGAATTTGTTCGAGGAAGGTTTTTGCTTGCTGGAGAACGACGGTTGCATAGCTTTCCATGCGTTCAAAGTCACCACTCAGACAAAGTACTTCTGTAATGGATTGATATAGTGCTAGTGTTAGTTCGTACTGGCTGTACCAACTCTCGTGAGGTAAAAGTTGTAAACCTATTGTTAAATATTCAACTGCTAAGGTATAAGCAGTTGCCAATTTCGCTTTCGTACCTGCTTTCAAATTCAATTTAACGAGTTGCTTTCGTTCAATCGGATCGACAATCAGTATTAATGCAATATTTAACTGATTAACAATTTCAAAAATTTTGTCTTCCTCTTTGAGTGCAGATGTATTTTCAAGTAATAGTTTACCTATTTGTAGATGGGTAGCTTTTTTTTGCTTTTCAGGGATAAGAGAGTATGCAGCTTGCTGGACGCGATCGTGCAAAAATTTATATATGATAGTCTCTTGAATTTCTTGAGTAACTGTTTGACTTTCTTGACCGACATAAAATTTATAAATATCACCAGTAGGCAAAATCAACCCTTCTTGTAAGGCTTTCCACAAACAAGCTGCTGTTTCTATTTGTGAATTTTCAGAAACAATAGCCAAAGTTGGTAAATCAAACTGATTGCCAATACAAGCCGCTAATTGCAACATATCTTGAGTTGATTGCGGAAGTTTTTGTAACTGAAATGCCATAAAATCAACAACATTATCTGTTACCGCTTGCTGACTCACCCGTGCAATATCACATTCCCAACAGCCTGACTCAAAATTAAATTGAATAAGTTTATCTTGATATAATGCTTTAATAAACTGAGTTGTAAAAAATGGATTACCTTGAGTTTTTTGAAATACCAGTTTAGAAAATGTCCATGCTAATTTATCTGTGCATTTAAGTGTATCGGCAATTAACTGATTTGTTTTGATTTGACTCAATGGTGCTAAATTAATCGTATTAATTGTTGTTTTTGTTTTAGCAATTTCACTCAAAGTCCACATTAATGGATGTGCTGGTTGAACTTCATTATCACGATAGGCACCAATTAAAAAAAGATACCCTGTATCAGCCATTAATAATTGCATTAAATTCAGTGACGCTGAATCTGCCCATTGCAAATCATCTAAAAATATCACCAATGGATGTGCAGCAGTGGTAAATACTTGAGTAAAGTTTTGGAATAATAAATTAAATCTATTTTGGGCAGCCGTTCCTGATAATTCTGGTGCTGGTGGTTGTTGACCAATAATTTTCTCTAATTCTGGGATGACTTCAATAATTACTTGTCCATTTTCGCCAACAGCCTTTAATATTTGGCTTTTCCATTGTTGAATTTGAGCATCGCTTTCTGTAAGCAACTGCCCCAATAAATCCCGGAATGCTTGCACAAAAGCACCTAAAGGAATATTACGCTGAAATTGGTCAAATTTACCTTTGATAAAATAGCCACGTTGTCGCACAATTGGTTTGTAAACTTCGTTAACAACTGCTGTTTTCCCAATACCCGAAAATCCAGCTACCAGCATTATTTCTGTTGCACCCTGGCTGACTCTATCAAATGCTTGGAGTAGAATTTCTACTTCTGTTTCTCGTCCATAAAGTTTATCGGGGATAATGAAGCGATCGCACACATCGCGTTGGGCAATTTCAAAGTATTCAATTTGACCAGTTTCTCTTAGTTGATATAAACATTTTTCTAAATCAAATTTTAGTCCTAATGCACTCTGATATCTGTCTTCAGCATTCTTTGCCATCAATTTCATGACAATATCTGACAACACTTGCGGAATCTGTTCTCTGTTAAGAGTTAAGAGTTCCCTGTTCCTTATTGTCGCAGGTATTTTAGCAATATGGCAATGCACTAACTCCATCGGGTCATTTGATAGAAAAGGTAACTCACCTGTGAGTAATTCAAAGAAAGTTACACCTAAAGAATAAAAATCAGTTCGATAGTCAATTCCCCGATTCATTCTGCCTGTTTGTTCAGGGGAAATATAAGCGAGTGTGCCTTCTAATATATTGGGATTAACGAGTGTTTGGGTTTCTCGTGGTAGTAAAGATGCAATACTAAAATCTATTAATTTTATTTGTTTGGTTTGGGGATTAATTAAAATATTGGCAGGTTTAATATCTTTATGAATTATCCGCTCACGGTACAATATTTCTAAGGCGTTGCAGAGGGCGATCGCTAAAAGTAAAAATTCTTCTAGAAACTTTGTATGTACTGTTTCTCTAGAGGTAAAATAATCCTTTAAAGAAATTCCTCCAAAATCTTCCATTACTAATGCGTAACCGTTTTGGTAGGGTTCTAGGCTATAGATTTGGATAATTAAGTCTGAGTTCAGATTTCTGGCGATCGTATACTGATTGCGAAATTGCACCAGTTCGCTAAAACTCGGATAAGCATTATTCAGCAGTTTAATAACTACAGGTAAAGAGTCAGTCTCTCGATACCCTCGATAAACCAAGGTTTTGGAACTATCGTGGAGTTGTTCGCTCAGGTGATATCCGGCAATACTCACTGGAATCATAATTCTAGGACTAAATCTTGATAGTTTGTAGATTTAGTGTTCCCAAACGAGTACTGCAACTCACTTTCAGAAGACCTAAAGTGGGTGCTTGGCGGCATCGCTACAAAAAGCTATTTAAAACATAATTATTTTATCCGGTAAAGTATCTCGCCCGCCTTGGGTACAAGCAAAATCCCTTCATGCTCCCGATAAGACCATTCTGTTAGTTGAATCGTAGCCGGATTGCGGTAGTTCAAGTTATGAGCAGCACAACGTTCTGGAGAAATACCAGTAGCTAAAGTCACACGAATCCGGGCTTTTTCCCCTTCTATAGGATCGAAAGTACCCATCCCTTTCAAGTGAGTACTATGGGCCAACACTCCCGCAGGATATGCTTGGAATTTATCCCATTGTTTCAGAAAATAATCTCGCACATGATAACCAATTTCCGCTAATATCTTGCCGTGTGTATAGCTAAATTCAGTAATATGAGGTGCATAAATAATTACTTCTCCTCCATCTGCTACTACAGGCTCTAGTTTGTACATTCCTTTAGCAGCTGTCCAAATGTCATCATACATTTCGGGCATGACTGAAAGCACTTGGTTAAAAGGCCGATCTACATATTTAATATGCAGTTTAGCTGATAATTTTGCCGCCGCTTCCCATGCTAACTCTGGTTTATCTATATAAAGTCCAGCTAACTGATTCGTTTTCGGTGCAACCACCATTGCCAAGCAAAGTTTTGGGGTAGGAATTAAACTAGCGGCTCGGTCGATTAAGCGTCGAACTGGTGTGATTCCCAGCGTACCAATAATTTCATAACAGGTAATTAAAGCACCTAACCAGTGTGATAAATTAATCACTTCCTCACCGCTAATACCGGGAAAAAAATATTTATTTCCCCCAGAAAAACCAACAACTTCGTGGGGAAAGACTGGGCTACAAATAATTATTAAATCATATTCTGTTACCAATTTATTCACACGCACGTTAACTTCCTGACGCAGCATTCCACCGCTAATTTCTGCTATTTCCGCAGCCGAAATTACTCCACAAGAAATAAAAGTTTCTGGAAGATGCCAAAGGTGATTAAAGATGTGAACTCCTTTAAAAGTTGTCTCTCGCTCCTTTGGTGTTACTCCAACTAAACGGTTGATTTGTTCCTCACTCATGGGATTATGTGTACCCAGAGCAATCAAAAAATCCAGTGCAGCAACCCTGTTATTTAACTCCCGATGAAGCAATCGAAACATTTGCGGGATGGGAGCAGTGCGGGTTGCATCTGGAATTAATACTAAAATGCGCTGTCCATCAAAGCTAGAATCTGCCAAAGCTTGACGAACTAGTTGGGAAACTTCCTCATCTGCAAGCCTGCCATTATTAGTTACGGCTAATAAATACATTTCTAAACTCCGCTGTAGATGCTAAACCCACCGTCAATCGGCACAACTACCCCGTTGACGAAACTAGAACCAGAACTACATAGCCAAATCAAGGTACTGAGTAATTCGTGCGGTTCTCCAAAACGTCCAGCTGGGGTCTGATTAATAATTTTTTGTCCGCGATCGCTTAAACTTCCATCTGCATTTAAAAGTAAATCTCGATTTTGTTCGCCAATAAAAAAACCTGGGGCGATCGCATTGACTCGCAACTTGGCTCCATATTTTTGAGCCAGTTCTACAGCTAGCCAACGAGTAAAGTTATCTATCGCTGCTTTGGCCGCTGAGTAACCAACCACCCGACTGATTGCACGGATAGCAGACATCGAAGAAATATTCACAATACAACCTTGGGGTTGATTTCTTTCGACCATTGCTTGACCAAAAACTTGGCTAGGTAGTAGAGTTCCCACCAAATTGAGGCTAACTACTTGCTCGAATGCTGCGTGAGGCAGATCGAAAAAACTACGATCCGCAGTAATTGTGGCCGCTGGCATATTACCACCAGCGGCGTTCACTAAGATATCTATCTGACCCCAATGCTTTAAAATAGTGTGTTTAGCTATTTCTAATTGCAAGCGATCGCCAACATCTGCCAATACAGCCATACTTTCGCCACCGTTGGTGCTAATATCAGCCACAACCGTATCCGCTCGTGCTTGATTGCGACCAATAACGACTACTCGCGCTCCTGCAAGCGCCAAACCCCGCGCCATCGCTCCACCTAGCACACCAGAACCGCCTGTGATTACTGCTACCTGGTCTTTCAAGCTAAAAAGTTGATTTAAAATTAAATCTGGTTTATTCAATAAGTCTGGCATTGATAATTCCTCTATTTAGGTAGGTGCGTTACTTCGTTAATCCATGATTTTGATTTCATCGACCGTGAGCGATTGCTTTTGGCATAACGTTTATTAAATTGCTAGATTTTGTACCCTAACTTCTTTAAAAAGTCTGGATTCTAGGCAACAATTTTTGCTCTAAAATCTTAAATTCAAAATTTATTAGTCTAATTTGTAAGCAAGCTTAGCGAGGTCATAAACTAAAGCAAAAGCCATTTCATAACCTTCTTCTTCCTCAATTAACCCGCGTATTACCAGTCCCGCTAACCAGTTACAAGCTACGCGTCGCCAGACTGTATGGCGCGCAGGAATAGAAACGAAAGCGCGGGTATCATCGTTAAAACCGGCGGTGTTATAAAGTCCGGCTGTTTCCATCACCTGATTGAAATATCGCTCCATACCATTGATGCTGTCGTGAAACCACCAAGGCGGCCCCAGCAGGACTGCGGGATAATGACCGGCTAAGGGAGCTAGTTCGCGGCTATAAGTGCTTTCATCCAATCCAAACAGAATTAAGTGAAAGTCCTTATGATTACCGTACTCTACCAATAACGGCTGCAAATTTTCCGTCCACTCTATTTTCAAAGGAATATCAGCACCTTTATCAGACCCAAACTGCTCAAAGACAGCCGAATTATGATTACGCATAATACCGCAATGCATTTGCATCACCAAACCATCTTCTAGACTCATCCGAGCCATTTCCATGAACATGTGGCCAGTAAAACGCTCTGCATCGCCTGGATTTAGTTTGTTGGTTAATGCTCTAGCAAAGATTGCTTCTGCTTCCTGGTCGGTAAGGCGTTTGGTATAAGGTGTAGCTCCACTATGGTCGGTAGCTGTCGCACCCATTTGTTTAAAAAAAGCTCGACGTTCTTCTAGAGTTTCCACAAAAGTAGTGTAAGTGCTAATTTCTCGCCCAACAGTGCTTTCTAGCTTGGTTAGATTCTCCCGCCAACCAGGAGTATCCAAGTTGACTACTGCATCTGGCCGAAAGGTAGGTTTGATCTGAGTAAAACGTTTTTGATGTAGGGATTGATGGTACTCAAGAGTATCGCTGGCCGCATCGGTAGTACAAAGCACTTCAATATTAAACTTTTTGAATAAAGCACGAGGTGAAAACTCAGGTAACAATAACAGCTTTTCCAGGTAATCATAGATATGTCCGGCATTGCGAGAATTTAAAGGCTCATCTACCCCAAAGACATTAGTAAGTTCGTCTTTCAGCCACAACCCAGACGGAGTACCTTGGAATAAATAAAAATGGTCGGCGAAAAGCTGCCAGATTTTGCGGTGGTCAGTTTCGACTGGCGAACCATCACGGCTAGGTATGCCTAAAGCTGACAAAGGTACACCCCGACTATAGAGCATCCGGAAAATATAGTGGTCGGGAATAATAAATAATTCAGTTGGCGAACCAAAACGCGCCCCTGGATGGGCTAATAAAGCTGGGTCTACGTGTCCGTGGGGACAGACCAACGCTAGAGTAGATACGCTCTCAAAAAATTGACGCGCTAGTTGTCTTTGAATTGGTTCTGGAGCAAAGCAGCGATCGCTAGATAAACTCCATTTTTTAGTTAACATAGTTTTTGTCTAAAGTCATTGGTCATTTGTCATCAATTATTAATTGTTCCCCTCTACACCTGAAGCCCCATTTCCCTCATCCCCCACTCCCTTGCCCAAACCTGGCACTACTATCTCGCTTTACTAGAAAAGGTGATAGAACGAGGTTTTCCACGCTTTTTTCCTCTAGTAAATCGAGTAATATTTGCATAGCTGAGCGACCAATTTCCAACATTGGTTGGCAAACTGTTGTCAGTGGCGGCGTAACGTAACCCGAAAGAGCAATACCGTCAAATCCAACCAAACTTAAATCTTGTGGTACTGAAATACCTAGTTCATGAGAAGCTAAGAGCGCGCCAACTGCTACCATATCGTTGTAACAAAAGATGCCTGTTACACCTGCTGTAAATAGTTGAGATAGCAGCTTTTTTCCGGTATCAACATCGCTGATTCTGATAATGTCTTCATCGCTAATTGCTACCCAATCACTGTTTTGTGATAAACCAGCTTCCTTAAGAGCTATCTGATATCCTTCTAAGCGCAGCTGGTTTGAGTTACTGCGATCGCCTACACCCAAATAACCAATAGCCCTATGTCCCAAACCGATCAGATGCTCTACCGCCAATCGACCACCTAAAAAGTCGTCCACTGTGACTGTATGAAATGTTTCAGGTTGCTCTTGTGTCTGACTATTAATCAAAACTGTTGGCACGGTAATTTGCCCTACTTGGTCGCTATTATTTTTATTAATTCGCGAGTCGGTAACTAATATTCCGTCCACTCTGCGACGATGAAAATTATCAATAGCTGCTATTTCCTGCTGGAAATCTCGGTGTGAAGCAGTTAACAAAACACTCAAACCAGCTGTTCTCGCTACCTGTTCAATTCCCTCTACCACCTCAGCGTAAAAAGGATCTGCGATTGATGTCACTACTACCCCAATGGTATTAGTGCGTGAAGAAAGCAAACTTTGAGCGATCGCGTTCGGCACATAGTTCATCTCCCGCGCTATTTTCTTAATTTCCTCTCGCACCTTCGGGCTAATTAGAGAGTTATCTCGCAAAGCACGTGAAACTGTGGAATGGGAAACACCTGCTCGGCGAGCAATATCTTCGATTGAAACTTTTCGTTTCTTCATAATCTTACTACAAACAATGCAAACGTGTGCATTATAATTTTAATTATTAGCAAAGTTGAGTCATCTGTCAATGTATTTACTCTATTTACAAAGCACAAAACTTAGGTCAAATGCCAAGTGTAATAAAAAGTAAAGTTAACTAAAACTTTGTTGTTTCAAAAATAAATATTCTGCTTGACTTACTTTATTATTCCTGAGGCAGGTGCCGATGGTGGCGATCGCACTCAATATCATTTTGGGTAAAAGACTTATAATCTAAGCGAATGGGGAGAGATTTTAATAATAAGTAATTAGCTAGACTTGATATAACTTAACTTTTTTTGCCAAACTATGATAAATAAATCAATGATTATCATCATTATGGGTGTTTCTGGAGCTGGCAAAACTACCATAGGAAAACTGCTAGCAGATTCTTTAGATTGGCAATTTAGCGACGCCGATGCTTTTCACTCGCTAGAGAATATCGATAAAATGCGGCGCGGTATTCCTCTGAGTGAAGCAGACAGAATACCTTGGTTACAAGATTTGCAAACAGCTATTAAGAACTGGCTACAAGAAAATAAAAATGTGGTGCTGGCATGTTCGGCTCTCAAAGAAAGCTATCGGCAATTTCTGGTTGTGGATAGCGATGGCTTCGCCAACGCCAAGCGCGAACGCATCAAGCTAGTTTATCTCAAAGGGTCTTATGAGTTAATTCAAAAGCGCTTGCAAGAGCGTCATAATCACTATATGAGCGAAAAACTCCTTAATAGCCAGTTTATTACTTTAGAAGAACCATTAGACACTCTATATATAAATGTTATCGAGACACCCCAGGTAATTGTCCAAAACATCAGAACAGCTTTAGGAATTTAGCATCTGTGGGTGTATTCCCTTAGACACCTCAAACTAAACATAATCTTAGGTTATATCTACATAAACAAGATTAATGGTATCTGTGCGAAAACTCATCTAAAACAAATATAGAGCGATCGCATTACTGTAGTGATAGGAGGAAACTAGTGTTTCTCAGATTAGCCCAACAATATCAGGAAGTCGTACAGGACTTGGTAATTAGCTTGCAAGCTTTATCAACTGTACTTGAGCAGCGTGGGTATCTTACGTCTTGTTATACATGCGGCGACCAAGTCAAGAGTGCTTCATTTATGGTAAGTCTAGGAGAAAAGCACCTGATTCGGTTTTTGGTGTCTGATTACGGTATTACTTGGATGGAAATCTGGGATGACCGCGAATTAATGAAGTTAGAGGGCGCAGAAGCAATCAATCAGTTGCAGGAGTTATGCGATATTGTCAAGTATCCAGAGCAAAAAATTGAGATTCTTAAGCATCCATTGCAAAAAATTTATTTACTAGAGTAAAGAATGTTAGTTGAAGGTTAAATGCACGCTTGCGTAATTAGATAAAAAACTTAACATATTTCTGCACAGGTGTGCAAAAAATGCTAGATTTTGCATAGGTGTGTGTGCAGATAGAGAAGAATTTAATGGAAACTAATTTAAATTTCCAGAAGCGACTTGAGATTGTTTGCTAAAGTCTCTACTTTATTGGGCAAAAAAAGAAATTACTTGAATCTGTCGTTTGCTAGAGTCAAAAAAATTACTGGTTTTTTAAGATAATGAAGTGGTGTTAGAGGCAAAAAGTTGTTGAAAGCGCTCAAAGTACTTCTTGGATTGTTAGTTGGCTTTGCGATCGCACTAGTTTATTATATGCCCTCGCTTGCGGCAAAAAGTGGCGCTTTACCGCAAGCAAAGCCGATTGGCAATATTGAGCAGGTTGTTGCCTTCAATGGGCCAATGCCAACAGGAGTGACTGTATCAGGGGGCGGTCGCATCTTTGTTAACTTTCCACGTTGGGGCGACAAGGTAGATTTTACAGTTGCAGAGATCGAGAATGGTCGTGCTGTAGCCTACCCGAATGCCCAAATCAATCGACTTAACAGTAGCGAACAGTCGAAATCGCTAATTTCTGTTCAAAGTGTTGTTGTCGATCCACAAGATCGCCTTTGGATACTGGATACTGGAAGCATCGAATTCAGACCTACTTCTTACGGAGGCCCAAAACTGGTTGGTGTCGATCTCAAGCAAAACCGCATCTTTAAGACTATTCTTTTTCCTCAAGAAGTTGCTTTACCAACTACATATTTGAATGATGTCCGCTTTGACTTGCGCCGGGGGCAAGCAGGTATGGCGTATATTACTGACTCATCTGATAAAGGTGCAAATGGGATCGTTGTGGTTGATTTAGCCAGTGGTAGAAGTTGGCGACGGCTAAATGACCATCCTTCTACGAAGGCAGAGCCGAATTTTTTACCTAGCGTTGAAGGTCAACCGTTGATGAGCCGACCACCTAACCAACCCCCCAGTTATATTAAGTTAGGTTCGGATGGCATTGCAATTAGTGCAGACGGTTCTCGTCTATTTTATTGTCCACTCGCTAGCCGCAAACTCTACAGCGTTAGCGTTGATGCACTTTCCAATGAACAGATGACTGATGCACAGGTTGCAGCAACAGTTGAAGATGGCGGCGATAAAGGCGGAGGTTCTGATGGGCTGGAATCGGATGCGAATAACCGAATATATCTGACGAACTACGAACAAAACGCCATTTTTCGTCGGAATCAGCAGGGGATGATTGAACCCCTGATTCATGACCCGCGTGTTCTTTGGCCGGATACTCTTTCAGTGGCAAAAGACGGCTATCTTTACTTCACAGCTAATCAGCTGCATCGTCAAGCCAGATATCATCAAGGAAAAGACCTGCGCCAGAAACCTTACAGTCTGTTCCGAACTCGAATTGATGCCCAACCAGTTGCTTTGCTCCCAAAATAGCTGTCGGTGGCATGAACTACAAGGGTGCTTAAGCTGTCTGCTTACAATTAGGGCATTTCACTTTTACCAGAATGACTGAATGTCGTCCTTTGTATTCACCTATTACCGCCTCTTTTGTATATTCATATTATGTGCGGCTAATTGCACAAAGTGAATGGAACGACGATGAACTTACAAGGATCTAAGTCGAATCCCCGGCAAATGAAATCAAAACTCAAAGTTGGAAAAATTCATTTAGAGGGGACGTGCTTCAAGTGTGGCAGGTACTCAAAACTTAAATTGG
>JBALDB010000068.1:0-38171 GCA_036918135.1 Nostoc sp. | reverse complement strand
GCAAGAAGCAGAAATACTCCAGCAACAACAGGAAGCAAACAGACTGCAACAACAGCAATCTCCTCCCAATGACCTGTCCTCTGAGAAGGATGTAGTAGACTACACGTGGTTGTACGATTTACTCAAAGCTGTTCATCCCAAGATAGTTTCATTTGTCCTAGATGTCCTAGAGAAGATTTCTTCGGGTTTGTTTTAGCCTTCAATCCATAGTAATAACTTGTTTTCCCAGCAGTTACGAACTAGAATAAAAATTATGAAAATTAAAGGCATTAAGCGCAAAAACTCTATAGAAATATTTGAGGAAATAAAGATTCCTGATGGGCAAGAAATAGTCATTGAGATTTTATACCAAGACTCTACAACTAGCATCAGTGCTGAATCGCAATTCTGGAAATCCCTAGAAAAATTTCGCCAAAAACAAGAATTAGAATCCGCAGGTATTGAACCAGAAATTTTTGCAGATGTGCGAGATTCTCGGCATTAGCTGCTACAGCAGTTTTTAAAATTACAGTATTATCTGGGTCGCATAGTTGAGGAGTGGGAAAATGAAGAATGCTCCATGCCCAATCCCCAACTCACTTAACGCAATGATTCAATTTTGGGCGAGCCATCAGCTTTAATCCAGGCAATTTGGGCAATGCCGCGATCGCGTGCATATTGGCGAATCGCGTCTGCATTCCTTCTGAGCAAATCCATTTCTACCCGCACCAAATCAGTGGAATCTCGCAGTTTTTGGGCGTAGGCAAACGCAGCAGCATCAGCACTCGCTGTCTCTGGTACTACCAACCAGTTGCTAGCCGGGGTTGTTTGCGGTAATTGCTGTGTAGATAATAGAACTTGGTATAAATCTTCAATGTTGAGTACAAAACCAATTCCGGGGATGTTTTCTCCTTGGGGATGATATAGTCCCAAAAGCTGGTCGTAACGACCACCCTGCCCCAAAATTCGGATTTGGGATTCTGTATCATTGACAACTTCAAAGACGATGCCTGTGTAATAATCTATGGTTTGGATCAGGCTCAAATCGAGGATTAAGGAGAATTTTTTCTCTGATTCGAGTAATTCCACTAGGGATTTAAGGTTATTCACTGCTTGTTGCTGTTGTTCATCTAGCTGCAAGCTACTGACTTTCTGTAAGACTTCAGCACTAGACCCGCGCAGATCCATCATGATTCGAGCGCGATCGCGTAGTTCGTCACTCAGAGGTAAGTTATCTATAGTAATGCGGTCAAGATGAGCGATCGCCGTGCGAACTTTATCCTGTAGATTAGCATCGAAGGCACTCAGCAGCGATCGGGTAATTCCTGCTTCACCTAAAATTAAATGCCATTGCGGCAAACTCAGTGCAGCCAGACAATCTGCTACCAACAGCAGTACCTCTGCATTTGCTAGCAATCCGCCAGCACCTAATAACTCTACCCCAGTTTGATAAAACTCCTGCTGGCGATTATGCCTACTTTCCCAATTGCGGCGAAAGACGTTGGCATTGTAGTACAAGCGTTGAGGATAAGTTACACCTGCCATCCGAGTAACAACGGTGCGAGCAATGGATGCAGTTAATTCTGGACGCAAGCCCAATCCATCGTCTTCGCTATTTTGGAGTTGAATCACCATCTGGCGCTGGATTGCTCCCCCTGCCATCAAAGTATCCATCCGCTCCAAACTTGAGGTGATAATCCTGTGATATCCCCAACGGTGAAACACTTGTTGTAACCTATCTTCAATCCAGCGTTTTTTTGCCACATCTAAGGGTAATAAATCCCTGGCTCCCGCTGCTGGTTGATACACCATTATTTTTTCTTCCCACCAAACAAACCACCGAACAAACCACTACTACCAGATTTATCCGGTTGCTTATCTCCATTATTGGGAGATGAAGTCACCTTACGATCGGTAGGTTGTTGTCCTAAAGCTTTATCTATTTTAGGTTTCCATTGCAACGCTATTTGGTCATTGGGGTCTAATTTGAGTGCGTTATCGAAGTGGATTTTTGCCATTTTTAGCTGATTTTGCTTTAAATACGTCATTCCAATCAAGCTATGGCAATGACTATTTTTTGGTTCTAGCTTCAGGGCTTCCTGCAACTCTACTTTGGCTTGAGCAAATTGATTTTTGTCCATCAAAGATTGAGCGCGACGAACATACTGCTCTACAATCAAGTCTTCTTTTACTGGTGGTGTCTGTTTTGCGGTATCTGGCTTAGGTGTAGCTGAGTTAACTTTGGGTTGAGCAGTTGGTGGTGGTGCTGCGGACGGTTTAACTGCACTCCGCATCAAGTATACTAAATTCAACTCACTAATTTGGGCAACAACTTGCAGAGCTTGGTCTAAAGAATCATATTGAGTTTGGGCAAGTTTGGCGATCGCACTTTTATAAAAATGATCGATATTGGCAGCACCAGCTAACTGTCTCCCTAATTCTGTATTTAGAGTCACTGTAGTAGCTTCTTGTACCAGGCGCTTGCCCATTTGCGACAAAATTATAATATATTCTGTGCGAGTGCGTTCGTTAGTAAGTTTTTCATAAGCTGGGTTAACCAGCTTTGATAGCAATTCATTACCTAGCTGTTTTTGTTCAACATTTTCTGTAATACTACTATCTGGGTGTAAGCGGCGGGCAATTTGAAGATAGCGTTTGCGAATATCTTTAACATCCGCATCAATTGGAACGCACAATACTGCGTGATGATCTATGAAATCATATCTAAATAGTCCACGATCTATTTTGAAAGACATATAGCAGTTTGCACCAAAGGAGCAATTAGATTTTTTCTAGTTTACTTCCCTCACTCGGCGATCCGTCAGTAGCAAATTATATTTGTCATTGGTTATTGGGCAAACAGGGAGTGTGGGAGGAAAAGGAGGTGTGGGGGGAAAGATTTCTTCCCCATCCTCCCACACTCCCCACACTCCCCCATCTCCCTTCTCTCCTCTCACTCCCTACACTTCCCCATCTTCCCATCTCTTCCTGCCCCCCCTGCTCCCCCAGCCCCCTCATCCCCTTCACTTCCAGGCTGACAGGGGCGGAACTTGTAAAAGTTCACGACTCACGGTGTCATGAATATAACTGTTGGTGGCGAGAATTCTACCTGACTCGATGTTTAAGGGAGTGCCATCGTAGGCGGTAACTTTGCCGCCAGCTTCTTGTACCAAAATTATCCCAGCGACAATATCCCAAGGTGAAAGCCCGCGTTCCCAGTAACCATCGACGCGTCCACAGGCAACATACGCTAAATCCAGCGATGCAGAACCGCTACGTCTAACTCCCTGAGTCAAATGGGTCAAGTGACAAAATTCGGCATAATTGTTATCAGAGGTTTCGCGGCGATCGTAGGCAAATCCACTTACCAGTAAGCTCTTATTTAGTTGGGAGGTTGCAGAAACTGCGATCGCCTGACGGTTGCGTGTTGCTCCCAAACCAGCAGCAGCACGAAATAGCTCATTGTGAAAGGGGTCATAAATAACACCAACTTGTGGGACGCCATTAATTAGTAGCCCAATGGAAACGGCAAAGAATGGGTATTGATGGGCGTAATTGGTTGTGCCATCTAAAGGATCTATTGCCCAGAGATATTCATTTTCTCCATCGCCTAATTTCCCTGATTCTTCAGCGAGGATAGAATGCTGGGGAAAATGGCGACCCAAAATTTCTAAAATCAACTTTTCTGACGCTTTATCAGCAGCGGTAACTAAATCACCAGGGCGTCCTTTTTCAATAATTGCATCTTCTAACTTACCCAAGTAGCCTTGCAGTATAGCACCACCAGCTAAGGCTGCTTCTGTAGCAATATCTAGAAAAATTTGTAGATTAGTCATTAGTCATTAGTCATTAGTCATTAGTTATTCTCCCTCATCTCCCCACACTCTCCACACTCCCCACCTCCCCATCTCCCTAGAGATTCAGACGGCGAAACTCAGCGGGAGTGAGACGCATGGGTTTTTCTGGGTTCCAAATTCCTAGCCCCATGAGTCTAGCCCATTGTTGGGCACGTTCTAAACGTTGGTCATATTTGTGGTTCGGCGATCGCTCAACAAATAATGCATTCCCTTGTTTGACTAATTCTTCATTCAACAAAACTTTATTTTTCCATACATAAGCTAGGGTTCGCCCAATTTTGTCTGTTGTTTCTAAATCAAACTCCAGCGTTACTGAATCTGCACCATCAATTAGATTCTCTAACTGTTCTTTTGCTTGTTCGCCCCAAGGTCGCTGTCGCAAATCTGGTGCATCAATTCCCACTAACCGCACTTGAGAAATCAAATTTGGTTGTTCCGCCATACCTAACACTTCTAAACTTTGCCCACTAACTACCCGTGCAACCTTCACCTGCGCTTGATTGTTTGGTAGCGGATTTTTACCTTGGCAACTCACTAGCAGTAACAGACAAACTAAAATGCCTATTTTTCTTGCCCAAACGCCAAAACGTATCGACACACTAATTTGCTCCTCTGCACCTGTGGGCGAACAAAATCCTATTCCTCATCTAACGGTAAACCTGCTTTAACTTTACCCCTAGCAAAATAGCGTCCAAATTGGAGTTCATAAACTTCATCTTCGTCTTGTGTTTCTACCTCCAAGTCAGAACGGGGGTAACTCACACACAACAAGGCATAACCTTGGCGACGTAACTCTGGCGACAAGCCGATCGCCTCTGGTTGGTAAATTTCTCCGGACAACACTCTTACAGCACAAGTAGTACAAGCCCCATTACGGCAGGAAAACGGCAGTTCCACCCCTTGTTTTTCGGCAGTGTGCAGGATGTAGCGGTCTTCTGGGACTTGTAGGGTGTATGTTTGGCCAGTGGCGCGATCGCGAACTCGAATTGTATATCTACGGGACATCTGGATTTGGTTTGTGAGACTTGAACTTTGAGATTAACTTAAAATCTTTTTATCTTTGCATTTTTTGGAACTTTATACTATAGTTGTAAATTGTGACATCTGGAGAGATGGCCGAGTGGTTTAAGGCGCAGCACTGGAAATGCTGTAATGCGGAAACGTATTCTAGGGTTCAAATCCCTATCTCTCCGTTGAATTCTGATCTTAAAAGGATTCTAGGCATTATAAAGCAGTTCAATCAATAAGGTTTTTAGTTAAATTGGTTGAATAGGTTTAATCTATAGTTTTTCTTTGAGCCAATAGCATACATTTATGTGATGAAGACACACATAGTTTATATCTTATTACCTCATTTACTTCAAGCAATACTCTAACTAATTTCACTATTACGCTTATCTACAGCTATGTAGGAATGGAATGTACCTTCCAGTCACCTAATGGACTTAATTTAATTCGTTACATAATCAAATATGAGTAATGCGTCTCTATCAACCTTTTTTATTATTCTTGATTTCGTTACATATTCAAGTTCCAGATTTCGCTTATCCCGCTTCTTAAAAATCGAGAGTCAATCTTTAAGAAAACTTTTATTTGCACTCATTTGAGTGCAAATATGAATTCAATCATCGTGACAAAGATTTGTTTCAATTATTGTTGAAATTTCTTGTAAAGAAACCGTCGTTGTATCTCAAACGACAGTTTCTTTAATAATTCTTCGCTTCTTATCTCAAACTCACGTTACTTTAAATGTTCGGTAAAAAATGACATGAGTTTGTCAAAGGGAATTAACTCAACTCTGTCATATAAATCAACGTGTCCTGCTTTCGGAACGATATACAATTCTTTAGGTTCGGCTGCACGTTTGTAGGCATCCTCACTAAACTCTCTTGAGTGAGCCTTATCACCCGTGATGAAAAGCATAGGACGAGGGGAAATCGTTTCTATGTCATTAAACGGGTAAAAATTCATAAACTTAACGTTACTGCTTAGCGTCGGGTGCGTTGTGAGTTCCGGCGACCCTCCTTTTGGAGTATATTCACCTCGCGGAGTGCGGTAGAAATCATAAAACTCACGCTGGATGGGGTCTGTGTTTTCATCTAACTTATGTACAGTCCCACTCGTGTATTTGGTTTCACCATCGGTAAACTCTACATAACGTTGCTCCGCAGCCTCGGACTGGATTTTCTTTCTCTGCTCAAGGGTCAGCGAATGGTTGAGTGCATTTCGGTTGGCTGCTCCCATATCGTACATACTGACAGTTGCGATCGCTTTCATTCGCGGATCGATCTTAGCGGCACTGATAACAAAGCTTCCACTACCACAAATTCCAATTATTCCAATTCGGTTTTTGTCAACAAATGGACGGGTGCCAAGAAAGTCAACTGCTGCACTGAAATCTTCAGCATAAATATCAGGTGCAACAGCGTTGCGTGGTTCGCCCTCACTCTCACCCCAGAAAGACAAGTCAAGAGATAAAGTTACAAACCCTCGTTCAGCCATATTTGCAGCATACACGTTGGCACTTTGTTCTTTTACAGCTCCCATAGGATGCCCAACAATAATCGCCGAATGTTTTTTACTTCGATCTAAATTCTTGGGAATAAATAGATGTCCCGCAACATTCATTTTGTATTGGTTTTTAAAAGTAACCTTATACATCGTAATGTTGTCACTTACCTTAAAAGTTGTATATTCCTTTGGTGTTATTTGTACCATTTCTGCTGTTTGTTTTGATTGTTGTTTTTGTTCTGTTTGTGTGTAAGCCTGCCCGCCGCTCGTCAGAGTCATCATCGCTAAAATTAATATATATTTCATCTTCATTTTGCTGACTCCTATATCTGCATTGATTGCTTGTTTTCTGAATGTAAGCAATGGCAACAATGCTGCTAAAAGTTTTAGAAAGCTCTGCTAGTAAAAACGCTTTTCCCAAATCTTTATACCGTTTGTCCGCCGTCAGCTACTAGCGCGTGACCTGTCACAAAGGATGAAGCATCCGAGCATAGCCAGATGACAGCATTGGCAATCTCTTCCGGTGTTCCCATTCTGCCTATCGGTTCCTGAGAAATAGCTCCTTTGCGCCCTTCTTCCGTTCCGCCCGTGAATCGATCCATCATCGGCGTATCAATCATGCCCGGAGCCACGACATTAATCCTGATATTGTCTGTTGCATAATCCAGAGCTGCCGAGCGCGTCAGACCAATGACTCCATGCTTCACTGCTGTATAAGCTGCCTGTCCTTTAAATCCTTTGACTCCTGCACCAGAAGATGTGTTGACAATGGCACCACCACCACTTTTGAGAATTAGGGGAATTTGATACTTCATACCAAGAAAAACACCTTTCAAGTTGATATTCATCTGGCGATCGAATTCTTCCTCGGTAATATCAGCCAATGCAATTTGCGGCTGTTCAACACCAGCATTGTTGAAAGCGTAATTCAGCCTGCCATACGTTTTGATGGTTTGGTCGAGTGCGGCTTTGACATCTTCTGCCCGCTGAACATCGCATTTAACGGCAATCGCTTCTGTGCCTTCCTGTTTGATACGATTTACAACTTCTTGAATATCTTTCTCGGACAAACCGGCAACGCACACGCTGGCACCTTCCTTTGCAAATGCCAGAGCAGTAGCCAAGCCGATACCTGTTCCGCCGCCAGTGATAAAGGCAACCTTGTCTTTAAATAATTTATTTTCTTTCGTTTCCATAATCTTTAAATTCTCCTTGCTGTATGAGTTCAATTATGTGGGCGTGAAAATGGATAGCGTGAGGACGTTCATCGAAAAAAACCGGACAATTCTCCAAAAATCCGCCGCGCAACGTGCTGAAGAGAAACCAAGCATTAAGATAAATTTATGAACCAAAGAGAAGCAGAATTTGAAAAGCGAAAAATGCAGATCAACCGGGAAGAGCTGATCGAAAGAATGATTCGTCTCGCTCCCGAAAACAGCCTTTTGGAAATGTTTCCGGGCATTTTCATATATCAATCGTTGCAACCGACCGAGAGTGAGATATCTGTACTGAAGCCCGCCTTCTGCGTCATCGCCCAGGGCAGCAAGGATGTACTTTTGAACGATGAATTATTTCACTACGATTCCGGTCATTACTTAATCTCGACGCTCGATCTGCCAATTATGAGTAATGTGGTTGAAGCCTCTGAGGAAAAACCTTACTTGAATCTTCGGATAGACCTCGATCCGGCACTTGTGGCTGCGGTGATGATTGAATGCGGCATCGAAACAAAAAAAAGCGGCACTGGAGTCAAGGCGATGGATGTTAGCCCTGTTGATGCCGATTTACTCGATGCGATCGTCAAATTGGTGAAACTATTTGACACGCCGGACGAAATGAAGTTTCTCGCGCCGCTGATTATCCGCGAGATCGTCTATCGGCTTTTAAAAGGAAAACAGAGCGCGCGGCTGGGCCAGCTGATCGCTACGGAAGGCGACACGCAGCGCATCTCCAGGGTCGTCAGGCAAATCCGCGAGAATATCGATCGCCCGATGAAAATCGAAGATACAGCCCGCGAACTTGGCATGAGCGTGTCAGGCTTTCACCAACATTTTAAGTCCGTCACGGCGATGAGTCCTTTGCAGTTCCAGAAACAAATACGACTTCAGGAAGCACGCCGTCTGATGTTCGGCGAAAACATGGACGTAGCGAGCGCCAGCTTCCGCGTCGGTTATGAAGACCCGTCATATTTTAGCCGGGAATATAAAAAACTATTTGGTATTCCCCCGCATCGTGACATCGCCAAGCTACGCAGCAATTTAGAGCAATAAATTTTTCAATTTTTAACCCAATCCCTAATACCTAATCCCCAGCCTCTAGTCCTTTTTACTACATATATTTTTATTTCGATTTCTGAACGCGTAAATATAGAATTACCATTTCCCAAAAAAGTGGTATCGCTAGTAATACCTTTAACATTTTTTTGTAGGTTGGGCTTAGCGTGTGAGAACCCAACATATTTGTTGAGTTTCAATCATATTACGATAGTAAACGTGATAATTTTCCTCAGCAATTAATAAATCAATGGATAAACGGTTTTTTAACATTTTTGGGCTAACCGAAGAACAAGCGATCGCCATTATCGATACACCTTTAGAACAACTCGAAGACGCTTCTGATAAATACATTGCGGTTTCGCATTTAATTAATTTCCCCACAGAACAATCGATCGCAGCTTTGGTGCGGGCGATTGAAACCAGTAACCCGGCTGATTTAGACCACCGTATTGTCCGACGCAAGGCTGTGGAAAGTCTCGGACGATTGCAGGCCGAATCAGCTTTACCTGTAATTCGCCAGTGCCTTCAAGATGATGATATTTATACTGTAGAAAATACTGTTTGGGCAATTGGTGAAATCGGGACTAAAGACCCGAAAATTTTAGAAGAAGTGGCACAATTACTTGATAAACCAGGTCAAATCTATCGGATAATTATTCATACGTTGGCTCATGCTAATTATCAACCATCCTTAGAACGTGTGCGTAAATTCACGCAAGTTGAGGACGAACCTACCCGTAGTGCAGCGATCGCTACGGTTTGTCGGTTTACGGGTGACTATTCCCAAATAACTGAGGTAATGGCGTTGTTGCAAAGTCCGAATGTAAATGCACGACGCGGGTGTATTCAAGATTTAATTGATTCGCGCTATTACAAAGCGATTCCAGAAATCGCCCGATGTCCCGTATCTTTAGTGTTCCGATTGCGAGCATTGCGGATGCTTTTAGATGCAGGTGTCCCATCCGGTGAAATTACGTTTGCAGAAGTTCGACCTTACTTAGAACAAGTTTTGTACGATCGCCCCAACGATATTGATTTAGTACATGAATACGATGTAACGCCTGTATTGAATTTTGTGATTGAGGAACTCTATCAAACTGATTTTGGGCGATGTTATTTAGCAACAAAAACCTTACTAGATATTTATCCCCAGGAAGCGCCAGCAGCACTTTTAGCAACTTACGCAGATAAGGCATATAACGATTATGGCGGTCACTATCATGTGATGAAACTTTTGGGCTGGCTAAAATATGCTCCTGCTTATGATTTGTTAATAGAAAATTTGCACAATCGGGAACCCCAATTTCAGAAATCTCGCGGTGCTTGTGCGATCGCTCTTGGTGAATTGGGCAATCCACAAGCAATTCCCGAACTCAAAAATTGTCTAAATTCGCCAATTTGGGATTTGAAATATGCTTGTTTATTAGCGCTAGACCGCTTAGGAGATTCCTCTGGGCGGGAAATTTGCGCTCAGGATGCTGACTGGTTAATTAGAGCTAAAGTACAGAGTAGTAAATAATTAGAAGTTAGGAGTTTTTAATTCCTACATACAATAAAATTGGTGAATTGAGTAGCGGAGCCTTAAAAAGCTCCGCAGTCTGTTTTAAATTGGAATTTGAATCCAAAATTCTGTACCTTGTCCTGGTTCTGATATACACTTGAGAATCCCACCATGTTTTTCGACTACAATTTGATAGCTAATTGACAATCCTAGTCCTGTTCCTTTACCAACAGGTTTTGTGGTGAAAAATGGATCGAATAACCGCGTTCTGACTTCTTCTGCTATTCCGGCTCCATTATCGATAATCCGAATTACAACAAAGTTATTGTCTAAAATTTCCGTGCGAATTATAATCTGTGGTTTTTCTGTTGTTTTTTCATTCGATTTTGACTCTTCTAATGCATCGATCGCATTAGTCAAAATGTTCATAAATACTTGATTAAGCTGTCCCACATAGCAGTCGATTAAGGGCAAATCACCATATTCTTTAACGACAGATATATCCAGCCCAATTCCATTATTTTTCCAACGGTGATGCAAAATTAATAAAGTATTGTCAATTCCTTCATGAATATCAACTTGTTTTTTCTCAGCTTCATCATGGCGAGAAAAATTTCGTAACCCCAAAACAATCTCACGGATCCGATTAGTACCCATTTTCATTGAAGACAAAAGTTTAGAAAGGTCGCTAGTAATAAATTCTAAATCTATGTTTTCAGCAAAATCTTGAATTTCTGTATCGGGCTGGGGATAGTATTGCTGATAAAGCTGCAAGAGAGTTAGTAACTCTTGAAAATATTCATGAGCATAAGCTAAATTACCGTGAATAAAATTCACTGGATTGTTGATTTCATGAGCAACTCCAGCTACCAATTGTCCCAAACTAGACATTTTTTCATGTTGGATCAGTTGAGATTGAGTTTGCTGCAACTGATACAAAGTTGCGGTGAGTTTTTCGGCTTGAGTTTGAGCGGCTAAAGTAGCAGAACGACTTTGCGTATAAAGTTGTGCGTGATCGATGGCGATCGCTAATTGGTCGCAAACAGCTTGTAGCAGGCTAATTTCACTGTTACTCCAAAAGCGATCGCCACTATAATGACTGCAAACAATTGCTCCAATTTCCCCAGAATTACTCTTAACTGGTAGCACTAGTTGAGCTGTAATACCATCATTTAAAAGCTCTTGCATATCATTATCAAGATACGATTTACTATTAATATCGTCGATGCAAACTAGCTCTTGAGAAAGAAGTATTTTAGTCAAACAAGTACTTTTTTGCGGTGGAATAGTACCTAACATCGTAGGTAAATTAGGGTAGTTGGGGTTTCGTGCTTCAGAGGTGATATTCAGGCTTGGCTCGGATGGGTGCGGTGAATAAGAAATAAAGTAACAACGGTCAATTTGTAAGAAGCTGCGAATTTCATTAACAGCAGTTTCAAGAATGATATCTAAGTCAAGAGAACTACGGATTTGACTAGCTAAACGCAGTAATAAGGCTTCCCGACGGCTGAGGAGTTCTTCTCTAGCCCAAATCCGGTCAATAGCTACAGCAATATTATTCGCAATCCAATTTAACAAGTTATGAGTTGGTTCGCTAAATGATTCTTGGCTAAATAAAGCTATTACCCCGATTAACTGCTGCTCTACTATTAAAGGATAGGCAGAAAAACGAAAAAGAGAGGACGGAGAATTGAGTAGTAATTCTGAAGGTTCAATTGCAAATTCTTGGTTGAAAATCGCTTGATGGTTTTGAGTCATTAAGCCAACAATGTTATTGGCTAAAACCATGTGATTTGGAAAATCTTGGCTATTGCTCAAAGCACTACAAGTAACATCTGTGCATTGAACGCCAGCTTGTAATTCTAGCTGGTTTGTCTGTCGCTCAAAAGTCCAGATACAAACAAAAGCGATTTTTAGGTATTGTGAAATAGTATTTGTACAGTTTTGTAAAATTTCTGCTAGCGTACCACTTTGAGATAATGATAAACTGACTTCTGCACTCAAAAGTGATAAGCGCGATCGCTCCAATAAAGCTAACTCTGAAAGCTTGCGCTGTGTAATATCGGTACGAATTGCTACATATTGATAAGGCTTTCCATCGGAGTCTAACATTGGGGTAATTAAAGTATCGACCCAATAAAAAGTTCCATCTTTGGCTTTATTTTTGATTTCTCCCTTCCAAATTTTACCTTTGTTAATAGTTTTCCACAAATTCTCAAAGAATTCCTTTGTGTGATAACCAGAATTAATAATTCGATGGTCTTGTCCTAAAAGTTCTTCTCTAGAATATTTAGAAACCTCACAAAATTTGTCATTAGCATAACTGATTCTGCCTCTTTTATCAGTAATAGCCACCAGTGAATGAGCATTCAAGGCAAATTTAAAAGCTTCTAATTCTCCGATAGTTCTTTGGAGCGCGATTTCGTTCTCTTTGTTGAGAGTAATATCACGAGCTACTGCATAAATCAACTTTTCTTCTATGAAGGCTGTTGCATTCCATGACAGCCATTTATAGCTACCATCCTGACAAAGGTAACGGTTTTCAAAGGCAATTGCATCTACAGATTGGGTAATTTGTTGAGCTACTTGAATAGTTAATTCACGGTCTTCAGGGTGAACAAATTCGATAAAGGGTTTAGTAATTAATTCCTCAGTTGACCAACCTAGTGTTTTTGTCCATCCTGGATTTAAATACTTAAAATAACCACTAAAATTAGCAATACACAGTAAGTCTATAGAAAGTGAGAAAAATCGAGAGTATTTTGTTTCCAATTGCTGGAATTCAGATAGAGCTAGTTTCATTTGAAGAATTTTAATATACGAATAAATACGCAAACAAATTTCTGGCAGAAGTGAGAAATATAGCTTTTTTATAGCTATTTTATTAGCTTGCTATTAACTCAATCCTCTGTTGAATATATGTTTCCCTAAAAAACTACAAAGTAAGCATTTGTATTTGATAATTAAGATAAGAAGTGTTACAATAGTTCAAAAAATGTTTAGTAGAAATTCATTTTCTCTCTAGTCATGAAATTTAATGTCAACTGCGGTCTAGATATGATATATGAATAGACAGTATTCTCAGCATTGAATAACCGCTACACGAGTGCATACTTTTATCATCGGCAGCTTATAGGAAGATTTAGTAAAAAGTCTAAAGTAGAAAACGAAAGTCAAAATTATATATGTTGCAACAAGAGATGTTGTCAAAAGATATGTACTGGGCGCGAGATGCTTTAGAAGAAGCGCTGGAAATGCACAAGCTAGCGCTGGAAATGCAGAAGCGAGCGCTGGAAATGCACAAGCTAGCCCTGGAAATGCAGAAGCGAGCGAAGGAAACATTGAAGGAAGTGCGGATCAAGCGTAAGAAAGTCCTAGAAATGCGTGAGAAAGCCCTGGAAATGCACGATTGCACGATTGGCATTAACTAAAGTTGAAGCTGGAAATTGGCAAGTCGTCTTATATCAAATTCGGCTAATTACTTACAAGATGTTGGTAATTGGTAATAGGTAATAGGTAATGGGGAATCGGGAATGGGTAAATTTTTAATTCCCAATTCGCTTTTTTCTAATTACCTTTTTCCCTATTACCAATTACCAATTACCTATTACCAGTTACCCATTCATGCTGAGCGGAGCCGAAGCATTACCGACCCTCACAGATATCATAAGTATTTAATCGGACATGATATTAAGTTAAGCAATACTTCCTCGCTTTCTAGCTTCTTTGTAGGAAGTTCCGACATTTCTTAAACCAGCTTTAATCATTTGTTGTTCGAGGAGAGCAAAAAAACGCGTTTTATCTCCACCTTTGACTACTGCTTGATTATGGGCTTCGGCGATCGCCACCGGATAGCCGTATCCTTTTTGTACTTGTGCTAACATCAGTCCCAATGCTTGGTCTAACATAGCTGTATTTTGTGCTACCCATGATGGAACTTCAATCCGGGCAATTTCGGTGCCAACATGGACATAACAAAAGTAAATAGTCTGGTCGCCGTAGAGTTCAAGAATCGGATTATTACTGCGCCATAAGGTACTGCGTTGTCCGGGTTTGAGTCGAGTTGTCCAAAGGGAAGTATCTCGTAGCTGTTCAAAAACTTTACAAGGTACTTTTTCTAGCTGATTTGGGCAATAACTTTTACAGTCTGGTACTGTATGGGGACAAGCCAATAGCCGTAAAAAATTCATACCTTCGATGTTGCGGGAGGCGCTAAGATACCCCATCAAAGGAATTTGAGCATCACGCATTTGCTGCCAAGCTTCTAGAATCGGGGGTAAAATGCGATCGCGTGCATCCATCGGTAATTGTTCTAAAAACCAGTAAATTAAAGAACCATCTACCATTGCTAGCGCTGGTGCTTCTGCTTTGGCTGCACAGGCTAATTCGGCTAAAACCGTTGTTTCTGAAGCAGTACGGCGAAAACTCATCCATTCTTCAGTTCTAATTCCCCATTGCCGAGACATGTATAAATCTTCTGGACGATAAAATACCTCTGGCAAACTATCGAGTAGGGGATGGCGATTTTGTCCGTAATGCAAGACAACTCTGCCGATATTTAACAGATAACAGTAAGCAATTTCATGGTGGTTGGGGGCAATTTGGGAACCATCGGTAGCAATGACAGTATGAATTTTTGGCGGAACTGGGATATCAATGCAGGTTTCTAGCGACTCAACTGGGGTAGCATTAGCAAAGAGAATACGATCGCGCCATTTTTCTTGGCGATCGATTAAATTTTGTTGAGATTCGTAAGCATTTTTCAGATATTGTTGCGCCAATTCTAAACGCTGGCGGCTAGCAGCAGCTTCTAAAGAAAGATGTTGACTTAAGCCCTGCATTTGTCGTGCTAGTTTTGTTAGGTCAAGCATAAATTTTTCACTAATAAAGATAAACTCTGCATCTGGGCGTGAGATTATCCTGCATTAATACCAAGTATAAAAATCTTTAGCAAATTGAGACAGTGATATTAACTGAATTTGCGGATCGTTTTGAATAGCTTTCCTTTCTGCTTGCGTATTATAGCCCCAGTCCGCGAGAAATAATTTCACATCCTTCAAATCTGTTTGCTGTTGGACTAACTGCAATGTCTTGAGTCTGTCTTCTACAAACCACAAGCTGACTGAATTTTCTGCTGTTTGAATTAATTCTCGCAGAATTTCATATTTGGGACGCTTCACTTCTTTTCCAAATATGGCTGATGGCGGTAAAATTACTCCTTCTTGTTGCAATAATTGCTGCACAAAACGCCCCTCTTTGGTTGTAATTATATATAATTGAACTTCATTAGCAATAGTTGCTTTAATTTTTTCCACCACTCCCGGATAAAATCTATGCAGACTTAGCCAGCCGTTTAAATCTGTAGCAATCCATTGATCCCGCAGATTATCTAGCTTTGCACTTATTTCTTTTGCCTGTAGTTTATTGTCTAACAATATTTGAGGAGCAATAGTTACCCATTCATGAAGAATTTTTTCATCAGGAATTCCATCCATTAAGGCTTTGATTAAAACAGGCATTTCCCAACCCGTTTCAATTACAGGACGTAGGCGGTAGAATCTCAAAGCTAAATCATCTGGTGGTGTGTCATCAGTAGGCGACCAAATTTGACAGTAGGTACGCCACGCTACCTCAAAATATTCAATTAGTCCATCGCAAATCACTCCGTCAAAGTCTAAGGCTAAAATCGTGGGACTAGTTGCTATCATTGTTTTGAGGATTAAAAGTGCTGTTGTCAGATTACCCGACAAATTAAAATTAAGCAGTAATTTTTGTTAATCTTTTGTAATTTAAGTAAGTCGGCACAATAAAACCAAACTATGTGAAGAAAAATTAACTAGGCTAAAACCCTCTTCCCTCCTGCCTCCTGCCTCCTGCTATAAATTGTACATGTAGCTTGGTGTCAACAGAGGAGATTATGCGATCGCAACATGAATCACAAGTTTTTTCTGCTGTAATTAAACATTCAAGGATGGAAGGAGACTTTCTGGATGAAATATCTAATAATTATCTTTTAACTACCACTTCTCTGGTTCCTGATATCTCCTGGGAGAATCTTCGGATTCCAGAAATATTAATTCATGGAATGAGGATTATAGGTTTCCCTAATTTGCAAAAAGAGACATACGATAATTGGCTTTCAATCAATGCTCAACCTTTCTTATTAACTCCATTGATTACAAATCCTCAAATCACTTTAATTTCTCAGAAACAGTCTAACGAAATTATAAATAACTATGATTATAGGTGGTCTGTTATATATACTTTGACTCGACCAGGATTATCTGTGGATTTTTCCCAGGCATTAATTCAGATAACTGCCCATTGTCCAGCAGGGTCACTGCAGTATGGGAGTTTGCTATATTTGGAAAAAACTAGCGAACAATGGCAAGTCAAGTCATCCTATGGACTGTACAATCAATAGAAAAAATCTACTTATAATTTACAGTTGCTAGCAAAACTCGATGTTTTGGTCTAATTTGTTATCTTTTTAAATAATAGTAATTAAAGTGATACTAAGGGCAAAGAATGGATAAAAAAGTATGCCCATTACCGCATATTCTTTAATTGGCGATCGCCACGGCAAGAAATAACCCAATCTTAAGGACGCGCTAAAAATACCCGTGCTACTGTCCTGCTGATAATTGGCTAATGGGGCGATCGCAATCACTAATGCTAATCGAGATGCTTTGAGGCAAATTTATATTCTTAATCACCAACGCCTTAACTCAGGTTATATTTCTGGAGTCTGAGCCTATTTATCAAGCTCTCAATTAATATCTTACTTCAGATATGTTTTTCAGAATATTTTATCAAAATCTTTCTAGAGAAAGAACTCTTTAGGCCTTTATTTTTTTAAAATATTATTAGTAGCAAATTTGTTAGTACCTGAAAAAGCCATGAGTGATAATAAACAAGAAAATCAAATTAATCAACCAGTCAGCCCAGATCGCGATACTCGTGAAAAGCCAGATGTGAATGAAGAAAAATTAACAGCAAATCCAGGAGATAGAATCGCCGATCGACCTCAATCCGTTGAAGAAAAGGCTCAACAGGTAGCTGTCGATCATGTAGCGGATATTACAGGCGACGAAATCACAGTTCCCACTTACTTTGTTGTCGATGAACCCGACGGCGAACAGAAAGCACTCCACCACGTTAAAGATGCTGAAGAGATTTCTGATGTAATTCGCCAAGCACGAGTAGACGAAGATGGAAATCGAATTTGGTAGTTGCTGATTGAAGAAACAAGGGTATCGGGGATTGGTGATTAATTCTCTTGCCTTTTGCCACTCCCCATTTACCTATTACCGCATCTTCAGAGTTTATGCTACATTTGTAATCAAAGAATTATAAGATTTGAAACTCTCCAAGGATGAACGGTAATGGAAAATATTACAACTTCCAAAGAATTGACATCTTGGAGTCCGGCAGAAATCAAAAATCAGATTATAGAACTTGTTAAAGACCGCAATCTAGAGTCGTTAAAAGCCAAAGTAGAATTTTATAAAAACGAATTAGCACCATATTTTGCAGAATTGAGCCAGCGCAACCCCTTTCCTGAAGTTGCAGATCAAGTAGCGATCGCGATCGGCGGCTGGATGCCCATCTGGTCTACTATCCCTTTTCAAGACATTTTACCTGGTAGGATACACGAGCAGTCTTATCAAATTTTTCATAACGATGGTTACTATGCAAATATTGCCCGTTATGCACTCGGACATCAGTCTGGTTTTTGGCAAAAATTTGCATCAAAACTACCAACTTATGACTTAATGTTATTGCAACACTATTCAATTAAAAATGAGCAGTGGAATATCAAAAATGTTGGTATATTCCAGGCATGGGGAAATAGAGAAATTTCATTAACGATTGAGGATGCAGATAAGTGGTTTACAAAAAATGTCGAATCTAAATTGCAGCAACCATCATCAAACATAGATTTACAACAAGAACTGCAATTAAAAGAGATGGACAGAAATACTGTCAAAAAATTTGAGAAAGTCTATTTAGCTACTTCTTTTCTAGAACATTTATATATAGATAATGACTTTCGCTTAATTAAGAGTCAACGAGAAGCTACACAGCGATCGAGTTATACAATTGCTGTTCGCAAAAGTTGAACCCATAAAAGAAGGCAGGAGGCAGCAGGAAAGAGGTATTAATTAAAACTTTAGTTATAAGTATAAAACCCAGTTTAAAAGAGGAATTGTATCGAGCCAAAAGTGCGCGAGATACAAAGCTTCCTTGCTTCAATCTCACATTTTAAAACGTGGGTTCCGCAAGCCCGGACTGCCTCCTATCTCCTGCCTCCTAAAAAATTTTCCAATGCTATGTCCTCAACCCAACTACAAGTTACTTCTACCCACAGCTACAACTACCTCCTATTCTTACCCGATCGCAACGGCTTACCACAGCCGCTATTACCAACGATTTTGTTTTTACACGGTGCGGGTGAGCGAGGCTCTAATCTAGATGAGGTGAAAAACCACGGCGTTGCTAAAATTGTAGAGGAACAGCCTGATTTTCCGTTCATTGTTATTTCTCCCCAATGTCCGCGCGGTCAATATTGGTCAGTAAAGCGATTAAGCGTTCTTTTGGATGAAGTCATCGCATCCTATCCTGTGGATTTAGATCGCATTTACTTGACTGGCTTAAGCATGGGTGGTTACGGAACATGGCACTTAGCAGCAGTACAACCCCAAATATTTGCAGCGATCGCACCTATCTGCGGTGGTGGTAAACCAACCCAAGCACCAAACCTGAAAAATCTTCCTGTGTGGGCATTTCATGGAGCAAAGGATGATATCGTTCCCTTAAGCGAGTCGGAAATTATGGTTTCTGCATTACAAGCCTGCGGCGGAAATGTAAAATTTACAGTTTACCCGGAAGCCGAACACGACTCGTGGACGCAAACATATAATAATCCAGAACTTTATCAGTGGTTTTTGCAGCATCGACGGCAGTTGACTATAGATTAAAATATTTAGGTAATTATACACAAGCGATCGTAGAGAAATTAAATTGGCATTTATAATCGTCGCTTTACCCTGACGGTGGTATAACTGACTTTCAATTTGGTGGACTAAAACATTCCGACTCCACCCGTGCTGGATAGTTTGCTGTATGTACCAAAGACGTTCTGTTTGGTCTTTAATGGTATCCAATATACGGATATTGTGACCCCAGGGAATTTGTCCAATAAGTTGTTGGACAATTTGCTCGTCTGGGTAACCCTCAGCGAATGCTCTCATGTACATAAGATTAGTACGTGAAAACCCCTTCATCTCCGGAAAAGCTTTCTGTAAGTCACCCGCTAAACGATTGATAACTTATTGCACCCCAACCCTGCTGCTGTTGGCGATTGAGAATATCTCGCCCAATTTGCCAGTAGAGCAATACTAACTCTCTATTGACTGCAACTGCCGCTCGTAATTGAGCGTTAGAAATTCGAGTTTTTAGCTCAGATAAAAAATCATCATAACCAAGAATTTCAGACACACCGCTGCGTGAAACTTCAGATTTATCGTCTTTAGGCATAAAAAAATTAACTATTCCTCTAGATTTATCAGTATTTACGTAGGTACAATCACCACAACTTCAACATGTTTTCATTAAAAATCTTTTTTAGCGCTCAAAAATTAAAATTTCTAAGAAGTCCTGACTTATACGTTTGACATTAAAGTATATAGCTTTAATAATCTGATTACGTAAAAATTCGTAATTATATAGATATCTGAATTGAATCTAGCTAAGTATACTGAGAGCTAAAATTTCTTTCGGCTAGCTCTGAGTCAATTTGGCTTGGAAAAATCAAATTTATCTTATATAAACTGCTTTTAACAGGGTTGTATTATGCTTTTATCAAAGTCAAAATTGAGTTTAAAAATTCCTCAAAAAAATAAAAATTACAGTATTTTCAAAACTAAAATTAAGATAATATCACTGACTGGATATTTTATTGTTTTACCAATTTTTACTTTGATAACTTTATCTTTATTATTGCCCTTATTTACTGCTAACTTATTTACTTCCATCGGAATCTCACATCACTCTACATCAATTCCTTGGATAGATGATGCATCTGAATGCGAACATACTGGTAGAGACTGGCGCGATCGCAAGTGTTGGGATGATAAACACAATCCCATGTTCTAATTGGAATTAGAGCAAAATGGATATGTAGCCTGTTGTTTGTCCAACCTTGAATCAACCTAACTTTGTGCGTAATCTGCAAGAGTCTCACCTAAACCGTGCCCGCGCCAGTCTCAGACAAGCGCTGTCTTGGTATGGATATCTTCGTAAATCAGGACAGTTGTCATCTAATCCAGAATTGGCATCTTTTGTAAAACCAGAATTAGAAACTCTCAACTCTACACTCAACAAACTGGATTCTAACGTTATTAGAATTGCCGCCTTTGGTTTAGTGAGTCGCGGCAAGTCAGCAGTTTTAAATGCCCTCTTGGGAGACAAGATTCTCCAAACTGGCCCCCTCAATGGTGTTACCCAATGGCCTCGGTCGGTACGCTGGCAGCCAGGAAACAAGGTATTAGTAGAGTTAATTGATACACCAGGATTAGATGAAATTGAGGGCGAGTCACGGGCAGACATGGCACGAGAAGTAGTGCGTCAAGCAGATTTAATTTTGTTTGTCGTGTCTGGTGATATCACTCGCACTGAGTATCAAGCATTGCTGGAATTAAGGCGATCGCAAAAACCTTTGATTCTGGTGTTTAACAAGATAGACTTGTACCCAGATACAGACAAAAGCGCGATTTACGAAAATTTGCAACAACTGGGTGCCGGAAATTTCCCCGCAAAGCCTCTACTACCCGATGAAATTGTCATGGTGGCGGCGGAACCAGCACCAATGGAAGTGCGGGTTGAATGGCCTGATGGTCGCATCACCTATGAATGGGAGACACCACCACCGCAAGTGGACGAACTCAAGCAGACAATTTTGAACATTCTCAATCGAGAAGGGCGATCGCTTCTAGCTTTAAATGCACTCATCCAAGCACGAGACGCAGAAGCAGCGATCGCTCAAAAAACCATCGACTTACGCCAACAAGAAGCCGAAGACATTATCTGGCAATTTACTAAATACAAAGCTTTGGCAGTAGCCTTAAATCCCATAGCTTTCTTAGATATTCTGGGCGGGGCTGTTGCCGATTTGGCTTTAATTCGCGCTTTGGCACGCTTGTATGGACTGCCAATGACTAGTTATGAAGCGGGAAAAATTTTCAAAACGATTTTATTGAGTTCTGGTGGGTTACTCCTGGGAGAATTAGGTAGTAGTTTTGTGTTGGGTTTGGGTAAGAGTACAGCTGCGATCGCCACTGGCGACAATCCGACAAATATTACTGCCTTTGCTGGCAGTGCGATCGCCCAAGCTGGTATTGCTGGTTATGGCGCATACTCCGTTGGCAAAGCCGCTCAAGTCTATCTGGAAAAAGGCTGCACTTGGGGACAGTTGGGCGCTAGCAGCGTCATTCAAGAAATTCTTTCTCAAGTTGACCAAAACACAATTCTGTATCGTTTGCGACAAGAATTAGGCATAAAGTATTGAGAATAACTAATAATTGTTTCCTATTTGTTACCCTTTATAAGCGTTTATCAACTTCTATCAAAATCTTCTGACAATCCATCTCAATTGCCGATTTCCAATGCAAGATTGAGAAGACGATCGTCTTTGCTCGTAGCTGCAATTAACAGAAAATGCAATAGCTTTTTTAAGCAAAGATTGCCAGAGGGAAATCCTCACCCAAGTTTGTTAAAAAGATGACGGTATTTACACCACTTTTTTTGGCAAGCGTATCTAAACTGTAAATGTGAGCTTTCTAAGGTCATTAGAATCTCTGCCATTGATTTATATCTCTGAAAACATAAGGTGAAAGTGACATGACAACAACCTTAAACGTAAATCAAGCTGCTGTGGCTACAACTCTTGAACAAGCGATTTTAGAAGCCATTAGTGATGCTCGTTCAACTTGTGAGTTAAATGGCAGTAATTCTGCTAATTGTGCCGTAGCTTGGGATATCGTTGAAGAATTGCAAGCTGAAAAATCCGATCGGCATCGAGCAAAACAAAAGAAAACCTCTTTAGAGAACTACTGCGATCGCCATCCAAATTCCGTAGAGTGTCTGATATACGACCTTTAACAAGATAGAATTCAGGAGTCAGAATTCAGGAGTCAGTATGAATTCTGTACGAATACCTGATAAATATGTAGGTTTAAATCCAATACCCTTGAGTTAAGCCTAAAAATATTCATCTAGAGACGCGATTTATCGCGTCTGAAAGATTCAGTTTTCTTTGTCAATAAACCTTAACCCAAGTTTATTGGGTTTAAATCCCCACTAAATCTTCTGCACATCATTCCGCAGTCAAGATTTAGTGGTTTTCAATTTATTCTCAATTCTGCATTCTTGTTCAATTTTTCCGTAAATCAATTGTTGCTGATTGGGCGGTCTGCTTAACCGCTTCTAAGTTAGGCGGTGGTGTTTCACTTTCCATTCCCAACCATAAAAGATATTCGATATTTCCAGCCGGGCCAGTAATCGGCGACCAAGTTAAGCCTTTGTATTTCCATCCTAATTCTTGAGCCACTTGCAACACCTGGAAAATAGCGTCAGCTTGGTCGTTTGGGTCGCGCACAACTCCTTTTTTTCCTACACGGGATTTGCCAACTTCAAACTGTGGCTTGACTAACAATATAGCTTCCCGGCTAGCTTGAGTTAGCTCCCACAAAGCAGGCAGAATTTTAGTTAAGGAAATAAACGAGACATCCACTACTGCCAAATCAGGAATTGGGTCATTTTCACCATACAAATCATTTGGTCGTAGCTGTCTTAAATTGGTGCGTTCGCGCAAAATCACTCGCGAATCATTTCTTAAGAGCCAGTCAACTTGTCCGTAACCAACATCAATACCGTAAACTAGTTTTGCCCCAGCTTGCAACAAACAATCAGTAAAGCCACCTGTAGAAATTCCACCATCTAAACAAATGCGTCCAGTGACAGAAATGGCAAATACTGTTAAAGCTTTGGAGAGTTTTTCACCTCCTCTAGAAACAAAAGGCGATCGCTCTTTAATATTTATTTGAGCTGCAATATCAACTTCTGTACCGGGTTTATCAACTACCTGCTGATTAACAGTAACTTCCCCTGCTTGAATTAACCTCTGTGCTAAGGCGCGAGAAGAACATAAATTTAAATTTACTAATAATGTATCGAGTCGTTGTTTAGCCAATTAATTAGACTCTCCTGAGAAGATTAAACTTAAACCACGATTGATAATTTCTTCTTGGTTAACCAGCTTTTCTAATTCTTGGGCTTCATAACGACCTTTTTCTACTTCAAGGGAAGCCTCATCAATGGCATTTAAATAGGCTTCTGCTAAGATTTCTAACAATTCTTCTAGCGTTAGATAATAGCCCCCTGTTTTACAGTGCTTATTTTCTCGCTGAATTTCCCGAACCGAATTCCGAATAGAGACTTCCCAAGAGCGAGTTGTGCGATTTTTAGCTTGTTGTTTAATCAGATCCAACAATAGAATCACTGCATAGCTACGAATCGTCTTGATTACGTCATTTCGGCTCATTTCTGTTAATTCTTCTACTATCAGCAATGCTCCTTGAACATCGCCCTTAACAAGCAAGTCTTTCAAACTCAATAATTCTTCCATAATTAGCGCTTCAAACATCGGCAACTTCTATTGTGCTTGATAATACATTTATACTATAAATTTTCCAGACGCTGTTTCACTTGGTTAAGTTCTGCTAAATATCGCTACCATCTCAGGAATGAATTTTGCAAACAAGACGTAACAATTTATCCTGAAAGTTATATTTTTTTGTCAAAATCAACACATTTTCTCTTTATGTTTATAAGATAAAAGCATATGCCCAATTGAGAAATTCTTTACTAAATTTAGTGAAGTCGCAGAAGTCAAAATACTGCACTCAAACCTGATATATCAGACAGGAGACAGGCGATCATGACACAGCAAAATGCTGCCCGACTTTTTGAAGCCGTAAAACGAGATCAAGCATTACAAGAAAGGCTCAAAGCAACAGCTAATCCAGAAGCCTTCATCAAGATTGCTCGTGAGCGTGGTTATGAATTCACCGTTGAAGAACTAAATACTCAGATTGACAAATTATCAGAAGAAGATTTAGCCGCCATTGTCAATCCCGGATGGGGGACTAGACACCACCTTAATCCTAGATAATTCCTATTTCATGAAAATTAAAGTATAGGAACAACTGGATTTCCAAAGGTACTTCTAAATATAAAACAATAGCATGGTTGTTGAAAGTCAACAGCTATGCTATTGTTTTTATTTACTTGGAGTTGCCAAAATTTGCGAGTTGCGTAGGCGCAGCTCGCCGTAGGCATCGCCCTAACTTCTTTTATTATCTGAGAATATACAACTAAAAATAATTAAGAGACAGCAAAATCCGTGTATTGCCGTAGTTCGGCTGGATGAAAACCCAAAACAATATCTTCACGCGAGATACCAGCTTCCAAATAAATGCTTACTCTGTTGAAAGGTTTGATAGGTCAGCTTAGTAAGAGTATCAGGCATAAAAAACAGTTAAAAAAAGTTTAACCAGTAAATATCAAATATCCATGTAAGTTTTCTACCCCTATATGATGCCAGATGTAAAGAATTGTTGGTTATGAAAACCTTGATTTACTATAGGGGTAATTGATGCATTGTCCTTACACTTCCTACTCGATACATAAGTACTAATCTAGCAAAACTATTTTACAGAAGCGCCATTGCCAATTCAAATAAGCGATTGAGAGTTGGCACTTTCAGCTCTCGAATTTTAGTAGAATTGACAAAAAAGCGATCGCTTTTTCAAATCAAAGTGCGATCGCTGTTGATAATTCTTGTGGGGTGACCGTTAAAATCTAAATATCCTGCTCGCTCAACTCGCGTGTAATGTGATCGAATGGTTCGTCTATAAAAGCAGCATTAGCCACACCTGCTGCGGCTGCTTGTTCCTTAGCTAAATCCTTGAGTATTTGGACACCACGAACCGTAGGCCCAATCGGTACTCCCAAAGAATTATAAGTTTCTCGCAGCCCTTGTAGCACTCGCTCATCTAACACATTCGTGTTACCAGCAACCAGTGCATAAGTGGCGTAGCGCAAGTAATAGTCTAGATCCCTTAAACAAGCCGCATAACGGCGGGTTGTATAAGAATTTCCACCAGGACGAATCAATTCTGGCAGTTCTTCAAATAACTTTAAACCAGCCTGTTTAACAAGTGCAGCTGCATTAGAATTTATCGCTGCTGCCGCTTGTACTCGTGCTGTACCACTGTCAAAGTAAGACTTTAGACTATCAAGCGCATTCCGGTCAAAATACCGACCAGCTACGTCATAATTCTTAATTAAATTTGTTACCGCATCGCGCATTCCATTTTCTCCCAATCGTTGCTATCTATGGTTTGATATTTATTTGGCTGCACTTATGCAGCAGTAAATTTTTGTGCTATTAAAAATAGATTCGGCACAAAAACAATCTATCCACTACATAAGGATTCTATGCCAAAGTTGACCCCTATGTGATGAACTTTCCAGTTTTATACAGACGAGCGGTGAAAGGTTAATATAACCTGTAATCCAGATATCTGTAACATAAAGTACAAAATACCTTAATATCTAGTATTTAAGATATTTCAGGTGTGTCACGGCTTGATTGAGATCAGTAGGGTTAGGATGCTTTGGAAGATTCTGGTTTTACTTTAGGAAATTGGTACAGAAGGAGTAACAATGACAACCCCACAAGAAGTCTTGAAATTAATCCAAGACCAAAAAATTCAGCTGATCGATCTCAAATTCATCGATACAGTAGGGACATGGCAGCACCTTACTGTGTTCCAGAACCAAATTGATGAGAGTTCATTCACTGATGGCGTACCTTTTGACGGTTCCAGCATCCGGGGTTGGAAAGCGATCAACGAATCGGACATGACGATGGTACTCGATCCCAACACTGCTTGGATCGACCCATTTATGCAAGTGCCAACGCTAAGTATAATTTGTAGTATTAAAGAACCACGTACAGGGGAATGGTATAACCGTTGTCCACGGGTTATTGCCCAAAAAGCAGTAGATTACCTGGTTTCCAGTGGACTTGGTGACACAGCTTTCTTTGGCCCTGAAGCTGAATTCTTTATTTTTGAGACTGCGCGCTTTGCACAAACTGCTAACGAAGGCTACTACTTCTTAGACTCTAAAGAAGGTGCTTGGAATTCTGGTAAAGATGAAGAACCCAATTTGGCTTACAAACCACGTTTCAAAGAAGGTTACTTCCCAGTTTCGCCAACGGATTCTTTACAAGATATCCGCACAGAAATGCTGTTGACAATGGAAAAATTAGGTGTACCCATTGAAAAGCATCACCACGAAGTAGCTACTGGTGGTCAGTGCGAATTGGGTTTCCGCTTTGGTAAGTTGATCGAAGCTGCTGATTGGTTGATGACTTATAAATATGTCATCAAGAACGTTGCTAAGAAATACGGTAAAACCGTCACCTTTATGCCCAAGCCGCTATTTGGCGATAACGGCTCCGGGATGCACACTCACCAATCTATTTGGAAGGATGGCAAACCTCTGTTTGCAGGTGATAAGTATGCTGGCTTGAGTGACATGGCGTTGCACTACATTGGCGGTCTTCTCAAACACGCACCAGCGCTGTTGGCAATTACTAATCCCAGTACCAACTCTTATAAGCGCCTAGTACCTGGTTATGAAGCTCCAGTTAACTTGGCTTACTCCCAAGGAAACCGTTCTGCTTCTATCCGTATTCCTCTGTCTGGCACTAACCCCAAAGCCAAGCGCCTAGAATTCCGTTGTCCAGATGCCACTTCTAACCCCTACTTAGCATTTGCTGCGATGCTTTGTGCTGGTATTGATGGCATCAAAAACAAAATAGATCCTGGTGCCCCTTTAGATAAGAATATCTATGAACTTTCTCCAGAAGAACTGGCGCAAGTTCCCTCAACTCCAGGTTCTTTAGAATTGGCATTGGAAGCATTGGAAAACGATCACGCCTTCTTGACAGAATCAGGCGTCTTCACAGAAGACTTTATCCAAAACTGGATTGACTACAAGCTAGCAAATGAAGTCAAGCAGTTGCAGCTACGTCCTCATCCTTACGAGTTTTACCTCTATTACGATGCTTAATTAAGTGCCCTATCTAAATTAAAGGTCTAAATTTTGCCACCCCAGAGGGTGGCTTTTTTTTGAGCTAAACAGTTATTTTTCTGACGTGATGCTGAAAACATCGATTTTGATGCTTAGCTCATAGTAGCGTTGCTGCGTCCATAAATCATCCTAGTCGTTGCATCTATCTTTCCTTGAATCGGGTTCCAGTAGTGAGATGCTTCTTCAGAAAGACCTAGTTCTTGTGCAGCACGCATCAGCATTGATTGTTGGCGATTCTTAACTTGCTGATGTTCGCGCACCATTAACGCACGAGATTTTTCTGCAATAGACATAATCATAGTCCTCCCTGTTTTTGTAGTGAATATATAATTTTTGGTTACCTTTAGATAATATAGCAAAAAATCTGTAGCATACGCTACTATTTTAAAATTGTTTTTTAGATTTTTAATTAAGAAGGTAAGTGTGAATGCAATAAAATCAGTTCTTATCAAAGCTTTTGAGCTTTTGACTTGCCAAAACAATATTTTTAGTTGATAACAAAATTTACAAAAATTTATATTTTAAATTTGATACTTAAGCGGAGATAAAGTGATTAATTTTTGAACTTTTACCCTTTTTGACTAATTCAGAAGGAATATAGGAGTTGCAAAAAATTAAGTTACGATTAAATATAGGTTCATAAAACTTTATATAAATTTATGACAGTTACCTACCCACGTAAATTTCAGAATGCTTTAGGTGCAAGGGAAATCTTGAAACGGGTGGTATGCGATCGCCAGATCCATTTGATTACTCTCAATCGCTACCGTTACAGCGAACAGCGCAGTTGTAAAGACCTGACTGACTTAATCGAACAACTCGATGGACAGCCACGAGAACTCGTACGAGATTTATCTCATCACATCAGTGATGAAGCTCGTCATGCCATGTGGTTAACCGATCTATTGATCGATTTGGGAAGCGATGTCGGAACTCCCCCCGGAACTTCCTATATTGATGAATTCGATCGGCTACTCGACAAAGACGCCTACGATCCAAAACGCAACTTAGAGGATGGTATAATTGCTGCCCTGACAGCAATTAACATTACCGAAAAACGGGGCTGTGAATATTTTTCTGCCCACATTTACGCCCTCAAGCAAGCGCCGCAAACAGAAGAAAACATCAAAATCCGAGAAACAATTGCAAAAATTTTGCCAGAGGAAGCAGGACATGTGCGCTGGGGTAACCGTTGGTTAGCAGAACTCGCGCGTAAAAGTCCAGAACATCGGCAAAAAATAGAGCAAGCGAAGCGAAAATATACTGCAATTGAGCAGGCGGCCTTTGAATCGGGAATGGATATCACCTTGGGAGCCGAACTGCGGCGAGTTGCCAACCTGATGGAAGTAGCAAATACCATGCCACTTTGGGAACGTCCTCAATACCTGATGGAACGCTTACCCCAGACTTTGCTAGCACCTGAGTTGCAATTTACTAGGATTCAGATTGCCCAAAAAGCTTGGCAGCGCGATCCACAGGCGTTTTTGCAAAATTTTGTGCCCATGTTTCTCAACGGCATCCAACGAATAGAAGATAATCGCCAGAAAACAACCGTCCCAAGAGAAAAAGCGGGGGAGTAGGAGATGACCAGAGAAGTCACCAGCGCTAACTTTTGGCACTGAGAACTTCAAACAGATGAGGGACTGTGGGGAGTGTGGAGAGATTATATAAAAAGCTTTCCACCCCTCCTACACTTCATGTTTGCCCGATGCCCTAGACAAGATGAGGTGAAGGAAGTTTCATACTTTGTCAAAGGATATCGAACAGATACCAAAGCGAAGAGCAATTTTTTGTTGAGAGATAACTAGTACATGATGGCAGAAATAAACCTATCGTTTAGAATCGCTAAAAAGCCTGGGGTATAGGTATTGTTTCTTTTTAATGAGTGACTCTTGTGAGTGACGCTACGCATAGTCGCTAACGCTAACGCCGATTGCTTTATGTTTGTTAACCCATTCACCGCACTGGCTCACTTTTTACTTTTACCTTGTTGTACTAGCTACTCAATGTATCAGAAAACCTATTTGGGAATAAAGAGAAGTTGCCTTAAAGCTATTTCCCCAATTAGCAAAATGTCCGAATTAGATGTGTTTTAAATTAATTAATAATCTAAGTAACATCTGTTTCTAAAGCAGTTGGATTGAGGATTGAGACGCAGAGCTTCCCAGGAAGACGAGTGACAGTTGTATCGCTTTTGAAGAGTTGGTGATGCTGTTGAGCGAACCAGTTGATTTATTTGCCTTTTGATTCTCAGGATTTATACCAACTACAATATATACGAAAATTGCAGTTGAAATACTAAGCGAGCGCTGAAGATTTTTGTGTGATAACTGTATTTATCTCGGCCAGAAAAGCTGTGAAAAAAATATTACCACAACATTCTGTTTTGCGGTAAATCTATTTGTTTTGCAAAAATAGCCATTGTCCCACAGTAGTTAAACAACAGCATAGAAATTTTCGGTGAATTTTTGCATCACTTCTCTGCGTCCACTACCACGATGACGTGGGGCATCATCTGCATTTTGTTCAGATGCCAAGAGCAACTGCTGCCAAGTAGGCATCGAAAGCAGCCGATTCTCTTGGAAAGTTCTATTCGCCCTTGGTATTGCCGCAAGTCGGCGTAGCTTGGGAAAAGCCGCAGAATCATCTACAGACTTTCTGTTGGGTAAGTGATTGTCCATTGCTTGGCAGTTAGAAGCTAAGGGGCCGAACACCAGACTCGAAACTAAAAGTGAAATGGCAGCACGCATAGCAGATGTCTATTTTGGAACTCTCCACTTCACTGATACTTAGCTTTTTTAGGAATATCCGGACAATTCGTCAAAAAGTATTGTGTTTTACTGAAAATAAACTCTTGTTATCCTCCGTCCAGATGTTCGACTAATAACCAATTACTGAAGTGATTCTGACGACCCCACACTGTAACTAATTTTTCGTGGGGATAAGCGTGTAACTGCTCGTTAATATGCGATTGCAAAGTCACAAGCTGCCAATTTTGACCTTGATATGCCGCTGGTGCAGTGACAGTGAATCTGTATTCCTGCTGAGCCAAGCGGTAGAAAATGCCTTGAAAACATTTATTTTCTGGAATTAATACCTTGTCAAAAGTAGAATCAGAGTACTTATCTGTGGACGGCCAAGGGCAATCACCACTAGCTGGATAGGCTAATGGGTTATCTAAGTAATACAGTTGCTGGTGCAGCCAATCCGAATGATTAGGCGGCAGATTAAAAAAAGGTACGATTATTGCTCTTGCGCGATCGTCTTGTAGCAAAGCTAGTTGTAGCTCTCTGACAGGTAAATCTCTCGGTTGGCAGTTGAACTCAACACACATCGCTGCTGCCATTCCCGCTGCTTGACCAATGCCCATAACCACGGGTTGTAATCTAGTTGCGCCATTAGCAATGTGGGAGACAGAAATATTCTTTTCACAAACCAACAAACCATCTGTTGTGGCCGGAATTAAACAACTGTAGGGAATTGTAAAGGCAGTCCCAGTCCAGCGTCCTCCCCAACGGATAGATTTTAGTTGTAGTGGAAATTGAACACCAGGATAATGATGGTCATTGGCGTAATTACCAACAGCGATTGCTTCTCCTGTTGGAGACGCTTTGGGAACGCAAACGCCTGCTATAGGATGCTTGAAGGGCTGTAGGGCGAACGCATCATTATATATAGATGCAACTCTACCTCCAGCAATTGGCAAAATATCCTGTTCTCGCACAGTAGTTAGCCCCACTAAACGGCGGCTTTCGCGGTAATAAGGATGCAGTGCAAAAGCTGTATGAGTGTGAGGAAATATTTGTTTTGCTAAACCATAGCGACGACCAAGTTGATTTTGAATAAAACGGGCAAAATTTTGACTGTGCCAGCGTGATTCTTCGATAAATTCACCTCTGGTTGCCTCTGACTCTATCAGCCGCCCTACCTCTTGACCGTAGTCATTGCCACAGATTGGCCAGTTAATCATGAATCGATCGCCAGGCAAACGTCCATAATTTAAAAATGTCTCCACTCCATAACTATCCCAAGCACCTAGAAATTGCGATGGATTTTCGCCAGGAGCAGGTGGAATTTCTGGGGCAACGGCTTCACCAAAGTCTTGCATAATCACCACATAAGTAGGCGCTTGCACCGGATATCTCTTGGTTAACGAGTTAAACCTCACTGGAGCGCTGGGTTCTCCCCACTCAGATTGCAATTCCCACCCCCAGCGGTAGGGTATTTCAGCTAAAGCCAATAAATCTCCTAATTCTGTGGCGTCGAGAATAATCTTGGCTGTAACAGTAAAATCTGCAAAGCGGACACCAGTAATAGAATCACTTTGCCGGAAAGCCTCTAAAGGCACTTGTCCCCAAATCCAGTGCAGATTCGGCAATTCCTGCACCCAATTAGCAAAAATCTCAGCCCCAATCCGGGGATCGTAACTAAAAAAGCTTACCCAACAGTTATCTAATCCGCCTGGTTGTCGATGTCGCAATTCTTGCAAAAATGCACCCCATAATCCAGTTTGAAAGGCTTCTAATTCATTGCCATCAGGTGCAGACACTCCAGCGGAAGTCAGCATTCCCCCTAACCAAGAAAACTCGCTCACCAAAATAGTTTTGGCTCCCCGTCGCGCTGCTTGGATAGCAGCCGCAGTACCTCCGGTTCCGCCACCGACAACTAAGACATCAGCTGTATATGTCTGATAAACCATCTTTTAACCTCTTTGAGTTTCCGATGTATTTTCATAAAAAAAGCGATCGCCTGACAGTTTTTATCTCAAACTGAGTGCGATCGCGATCGGATTCCTGAAATCAAAAGAGATTATTAGGATTATTTATCAATTGGCACTTACCAATTAGAACTCAAGCTGGTATCGAGTTATATTTACTTTGTCAAACCCTCAAATACACCCCTTAAAGCTGCAACAGCATCTTGAGTCCGTGCCCAAACTCCTTGATCTGGGTCTTGACCTGTAAGTTCTCTTGTACCCAAAACTTCTAACACACCTTTCAACTGTTCTTGATGAGCGCGATTTTCAAAGTTCACTTGATTGAGCGGCCCGATAGCTTCTTTTACGTCATCACCTACTACCTGAGAAGCTTTATGGATAATTAAACCAGTCATTACGGCTTGGTGCTTAATCCTTTCGTGAATAGAAAACTTTTGGTATATTGTCAGCTCATCCCCATCTATTATCCGGTTCACTTGCTCGATGTACTGCTGTATGGTGTCTCTAGGCTGGGCTGAACCACCACCAAATTTGGAAATAACTCCCTCGATTACTGTGAGGTTTTCTTGGTCATCTTTGAGAAAGTCATTTAGGCGTTGGCTAATTTCTCGGTCGTTGCTGACAGCAGGTATTACTTTTTTTTCGTTGGCAATTAGCAACTCTTGTATAGCTTTCAAATCTGCTAGCTCTGTAGCGATCGCGCTACGCTTGGTATCATCTAAAGCTACAACCATTTGTAGACTTGCCTCAAATAAATTTAGGACATAATTAAGCTCTCACAATTGTTTTGCCCAATGAATCATTCTTGAGATGTATTATCATTATATTTCTACCTAAAGTCGCAAACAGGAATACAGCGAATCTGACATACGTATAAACTTCCAGAAATCAAGTAACTGTTGTGCTACAAGCTGGTAGTGGAAAAAGTGAAAGAAATGCCATCCTTCTAAACAATACCAAAGGCGATCGCCTTCCTTTAAATACAGTCGCCATCCTTGCACTGCATCAGGTTGGACAACAATATCGTTTAAGCTACCACAAACCATCAAAGGTACTGAAACTCTGTTTGCAGTTATACTCACCCTCTCAAACAGAGAATGGGGAGAGAGCGAACAATCTAAATCTTCCTCCAAAAGATGTGTCAGACTCTGGAGAGTCCATCGATCTTGATAACCAAACAAGTTGTAAACCATATCAGTCAAAAGCTTTTGCCGACTTAAAAACTGACGGTGAATATAGTAATGAGCTTGCCAATCAAGCGCTGCATCAACACCGACGGCTAATAGCGTCAAAGACTTAACTTTTTCTGGATAGCGACGGCTATAGAGTAACCCTAGTAATCCTCCTGTACTATGACCAATCAGGTGAACAGGTCGATTGGAAGATTTGAGGTGGTCATGAAGTAGACCAACAGCAGCATCTAGCGAACTTACTCGGTCTTGGCTTTGACAATATTTCCATTCTTGGATTGTCACTAAATTTGACAGGTAACAAAGCAGCGGTTGAGCAAAGTATTGCAAACTAGGGCTTGTATTTAACCAAAGAACATCCGGCAGTCTAGACATCCTGATTTTCCTGTAAATAGAATAAACTCTCAATTTATTAATTAAGAATTTTTGTAACTAATAATTACAAGTTGTTATATTGATACAGCTAGAGTAACCACTATGTAAAAATTATTGAGAAAAATATTCAATATGTTTGAGAAAAGCTTACAACATTAGCAAAATTATTGCAAATATTATTGTTAGTTCTTAAATACGGTTTCTGGTTAAAATTCGTCAGTAGTATTGGCTTTGATATAGCTTAATGTTGACCACTAATGTTACATCTAATATCGTTGAGCGGTGAAAAACCAACGTGAAAGCACAGGTATTTAGAGGCGTTAATCAACTGTCTTACGAAGATATCCCAGTTCCAAGTCTGGAACCAGATGAAGTGCTGGTACAGGTACGGGTTGTGGGGTTATGTCAGTCAGATATAAAAAAAATTCGTTATCCACTTTATGAACCGCCGCGCATTTTTGGACATGAAACTGCCGGTACGATCGCAGCAATAGGCAATGATGTTAAAGGTTGGCAAGTTGGACAACGGGTAGCAGTAATGCACCACATTCCTTGTATGCATTGTGCCTATTGCCTAAATGATAATTTCTCCATGTGTAATGTCTACAAAAATATTTCAACAACCGCAGGCTTTAACGCTAGTGGCGGCGGTTTCGCCGATTATGTCAAAGTACCCGGACATATTGTCCAAAACGGGGGGTTAATTTCTATCCCCGACAATATCAGTTTTGAAGAAGCAAGTTTTGTTGAACCGACTAACTGCTGCTTGAAAGCAGTGAAAAAAGCTCAAATTGCTCCAGGACAAACTGTCTTAGTCACGGGTGCTGGGCCAATTGGATTAATGTTCATCATGTTGGTGAAGTATTTCGGAGCAAAAGCGATCGCCACGGATTTACTACCTTCTAGAATTGAAAAAGCCTTGCATGTGGGTGCACAAGCGGCTTTTGATGCTCGTGACGCCGATTTAGCTACAAAAATTCATGCCTTGACTGGTGGACTAGGTGTTGATGTAACCCTGTTGGCTGTCCCTAGTGATAAAGCTTTCTTTCAAGCACTTGATTGTACGCGCAAAGGCGGTAAAATCTTATTTTTCGCTGAATTTCCTGATGAAGTAGAAATTCCCATCAACCCAAATATTCTTTACCGTCGAGAAATTGATTTAATGGGCAGTTACAGTTCATCTTACCGGCTTCAGAATTTGTCAGCTGATATTGTATTTAATCAGCTCATTGACGTGAAAGCATTAATTAGCGATCGCTATCCATTAAAAGATTTATCAGCAGCTGTAGAAGCTGCGGTCGCACCTACGGCGGAAACTTATAAAATCTTGATTTATCCGTAAAAGCGAGATGAGGGGATGGGGAGATGCGGAGATAAGGAGGATGAAGAAGTGTTAAAACTAAAAGTTTAAAGTTCTGAGGTTCAACGATGAAGCTTAAAGGTTCAACAATGAAGCTCAAAGGTTCAACGACGAAGCTTAAAGGTTCAACGACGAAGCTCAGAGGTTCAACGATGAACCTCAAAGGTTCAACGATGAAGCTTAAAGGTTCAACAATGAAGCTCACAGGTTTAAACTACTAATCTTAATACTCGCTCATCCGCCTCATCCCTCCATCTCCTCATCTCCCTATCCCTATATATATGCCCTATACTCTACTTTCCGTCGCTCTACTAGCTTTCTACGTCGCTTGGAATCTCGGAGCAAATGATGTTGCTAATGCAATGGGAACCTCTGTAGGTTCCAAAGCTATCACTCTCAAACAGGCACTAATAATTGCTGGGGTATTAGAGTTTACGGGTGCTGTCTTGTTTGGACATCAGGTAACGGAAACTCTGGCAACGAAAATTGCCAATCCCGGCTTATTTGCTGCTACACCCGAAATACTGGTTCTGGGGATGGCGACGGTGCTAGTTTCTTGTGGAGTGTGGTTGCAAATTGCCACATCACGCGGTTTACCAGTGTCATCTTCTCATGCGGTTGTTGGTGCGATCGCTGGATTTAGTTGGGTAGCTTTGGGAATAGACGCAATTGATTGGTCATCTATTGGGATGATTACCATTGGCTGGGTTTTAACGCCTGTAATCAGTGGTGCGATCGCAGCTTTATTCTATAGTCAAATCAAGCACTGGATTTTAGATCGACCGAATCAATTAGCGCAGTTACAAGAATGGATTCCCTGGTTGAGTACCGTACTACTGGGAATATTTGGTGTGATTGTTTTACCCTCGCTAACTCAACCTCTAACAAATTTTTTAATTGAGCAAGTTGGGTTCAACCTACCCGATTATGACATTCCATTGTTAACCGGTGCTGTAGCAGCAGTTGGACTGACAATTGTTAGTTGGCGACAAATAGAACAGACGGGAGATGAAGGGCAGAGAAACAGGAGGCAGGGGGATACAGGAGCGAATAATAATTCCTCACTCAACACTCCCCTCGAAAAACTATTTGCTCGATTCCAACTGCTAAGTGCTTGCTTTGTTGCTTTTGCTCATGGTTCTAATGATGTGGGAAATGCGATCGCTCCTTTAGCTGCGATCGTCTATATTAATACCACTGGTAGCGTACCCGTTGATGGTATCACTATCCCTATCTGGATTTTAATCCTTGGCGGTGCTGGTATTGTCGGGGGTTTAGCTGTCTGGGGTAAAAAAGTCATCGCTACCATTGGCGAAAACATCATTTCCTTGCAACCTAGTAGTGGATTTTGTGCGGAACTCGCTACTGCTACCACCATCTTGATTGCCTCGCGGCTAGGTTTGCCCGTCTCCACCTCCCACGCGCTTGTCGGTGGTGTAGTGGGTATTGGATTGGTGCAAAATATTAAATCGATTAAGTTCAAAACTTTACAAGGTATTGCCGGTGCATGGCTAATTACAATCCCTGTTAGTGCTGTCCTTAGCGCTGCTATCTTTAGCATCGCTCGGATTTTGTTTCTCTAAAAATTATTATATTTTCTTAATTTTTCCGTTTACTCGCTGTAAAACCTAGACTGCAACAACTTTAAAAAAGCGTGTTTTTGCAGAATTGCTGCTCATTTATTAGAATGTTGTGCAGGGGATAGCATAACTTAGAATTTCCACAGAAAGATACTTTAATCTCTATTAGAGATGTAAACTGTCACTGAAGTTACATTCCACAGGAATTTACAGCTAGTTTCGCAAGTCAGACAAATTTGTGGCGATCAGGCACTCACTTGTGAGTCTTTGATAATACTATTGCCACTAAAACAGCAGGTATAGGACTTACACAATTGTAATGCGTGAATTTATTAAAAAACCTGAGGTCGGTTTTCGACCATCAGACGCTACTTGCTTTAACTCTCTTAACCAGAGCAATGCAGTGGCTCAAGTCTTGAGAATAAATTTTAAATTTCCTAAAGTGATAATGTTTTGCTAACCTTGTGTCCAGCATGACAAAATTACGTTGAAATGCGGAAGTGCTGTAATAGCATTTTTTCTCTATCTGACAAAATACAGGAAATCAGTATGATTGCCAATCAAGTCTACGAGAAGCAGCTTTATTGTCAAGGTGTTAGAGGTTAAAAGCTAATGGGGCGATTCGAGAAGCAACCAGAAAACCCGCGAGTCAGAGGCGAACTCTCCAGAGCAGCAGAAAATGCTCTCTGGGCTGTAGTTGAGGACTTAGAAAATCTCCAGCAGAATGTCCTCAGAACATTGCAAGAAGACATCAAGCGGCTTCAAGCAGAAAAAAATCGGTTATCTGACGACATTCAAAGCTTGCTAGATGAAAAAGAGCATTTGCAACAGGTGCGGCAAATTACTGAGCAACAAGTATTAATTCGTCAATTGGCAGAAGTTCTGGCAAAGCATATATCTTCGCAACTGCAATCCTCTCTGGCAAATTTAGCTACGCAAAACATAGAGGGCAAATCTTACGAACAAGCTGCACTGAAATCTGCTGAGGTGAGCAGCAATGCAGTCAGTGAAATCAATGAAAAAGTCGAACACATGTTTGACAGTCTCGATGACACCGTTACTATCACTTTTAATTCCCTGCAACAAGAATTAAAAAATTATCAAAGCAATCTTTCCCAACAGCTGTCACGGATGTACAGCCAACAGCAGCAAGGGGAAGCAATTTTGACAGAGTTTGTCAATCGCTTGCATGGACGACTAGAAAAAACTATAGAAGAAAGTTCTCGCAAAGCATCAACAACAGGTACACCTACTGTTTTGCAACCCAAGGAGCCAGAAAAGAACACTTTTTTGGAGACATCCCCCCAGTTAGGTGAAGTAGTCAGAAATACCCCTGAGCCAACTTCTGTCCTCAGCAACGACTCGTCCCCAAAAACTCCACCCCAGCCGAGTGCTGTACTTCTAACACCGCAGAAAAACACCACTGAGCCAATTTCTGTCCTTAGCAACGACTCGTCCCCAAAAACTCCACCCCAGCCGAGTGCTGTACTTCTAACACCCCAAGAAAACACCACTGAGCCAATTTCTGTCCTTAGCAACGACTCGTCCCCAAAAACTCCACCCCAGCCGAGTGCTGTACTTCTAACACCCCAAGAAAAC
>JBALDB010000067.1:0-244665 GCA_036918135.1 Nostoc sp. | reverse complement strand
GTGTCTCTTCTTTTACTTGAAATTGAGCGATTAATTCCTCTTACACTTAGTTGTGGTTTTGACATCAATATTTCCAGGTGCAAGATATGAGTTAACCAATATTAACTTTGACGGCTCTACGTTACCTTTTAAGAGTTCACAAAAAATCGGACTTACCCATCAGCAATAAAAAATAAAAAGTTGTTAGTAGTCAATGATAATCAGAAAAACACTGAATCAATGACAACTAACAACTAAATGACAAAACGATTTTAGATTACATTCGGGAAAGAAGAGGAACCCACGTTTTAAAATGTGAGATTGAAGCAAGGACGCTTTGTATCAAGACGTGTAGCACGAGATACAATTCCTCTTTTAAACTGGGCAATGACTTAGAACTAAAGTTTTCAATTAATACTTCTTTCCTCCAGCAAGAACTGCCCTCTGCCTCCTGCCTTCTTTTGTAAGTTTTTTTATTTCTACTGCTGACTTGGTGCAGCGGGTTGCGATTGAGGTTGTTGACGTAAACGGCGCAAAGATTCCCGCAACTTATTTTGGCTAGTGTTTTCTGTTCGCTGCCGTCGATTTGTAGTTGGTTGTGAGTTTTGTGATGAATTACTCGCTCGTTCACGGCGGATGCGGCGTAGAGTGTCTCTACCACTTCCTTGAGTACGATTTATCCTCGCTTCAGATGATGAGCCTGAGGTAATAGTTCCTCTTCTCTGAGGTGCCAGCCGACGACTCAATTGAGATTGTGCTGGCCTTGTGGCTGTAGCTTCATTAGATGGGGGTGTCAACTCTCGTCGTCTACGTCTTGGATTTTCCGGTGTGGAGTTAGCGGGTGCTGCTGCCTGCTGAGTTCTTTCTTCTACTTCTCTTTTTCTTTCTTGTTGGTATTGGCGGTATTGCCGTGAACCTTCTTTAAAAGCCCCAGAGTTGACTCGCACCCCTTGTCTGCCACCTTGTACTGGGTTGAATTTCCATTCACGCGCTTGTCTCAAGGTTTCTTCGTCCAATTCACGGTTTCCACTGGAACTGGCTATCCGCACATTAGTGACATTACCTTTTTCGTCAGTATCGATACTCAAACCGGCACGGCCTTCAATTCCTCGCCGTCTAAATGACTCTGGATAGTTGAAACGACATTTGGGGCGGCAATCTACACTACCATTACCATTACCTGAACTGTTAATTTTTGGAGGTGCTGGCGCTATTGGCGCTGTTGCAACTGTCGGACGGTTTTCTACTTGATTTCCTATACCCCTGCCAGAGCCAGAGCCAATTCCTGAGCCTATACCACTGCCGGAGCCAGAGCCAATTCCTGAACCTGTACCACTGCCGGAGCCAGAGCCAATTCCTGAACCTGTACCACTGCCGGAGCCAGAGCCAATTCCTGAACCTGTACCTGTACCTGAACCAGTACTTAAAGCAACGCCAGGGCCAGAACTACCAGAGTTACCTGTCAGGACTGAACTACCACCGCCACCGCCACCGCCGCCACCGCCGCTTTGAGGAGCAACAGTTTTCAACGGGACTTGTGGCTTGGCAGCAATTTCTCTATTTTGTGGCTGTGGTCTTTGAGTAGTCCGTTCTGGTTGCTGTTGAACAGGCTGAATTTTTGGTTTTTCAAATTGTTGGACTGGTCGAGTTTCTACTGGTGGAGTTTCTATAGGCTGTTTTTGTACAATCTTTGGTTCTATTTTGGGTTGTTCTAGTTTCTCTGGTTCTTTTTTGGGTTGTTCTAGAACTTGTTCAAGTGGTTTTTCTGGTTCTGTAGTCGGAGAATCAACGATCGCCACCTCAATTGGTTCATCATTCTCTTCAGGCGCTATCGCTAAATAATTACCTATACCTGAAGACAGTACGCCGATATGCAGCGCCAGTGAGCCTATCAGACTGTAAGCCAGAAAAGATTTGAGAGCCTCAATTTCTTTGGAACGTTGCTCGACAGTAATGCCGGAAAAGCTCATAGCTATTGCTACCCATTCTCACTAATTTAGTCATCTTAAAATGCATGGTTACAAATATGCAAGTAAATAATTAAAATTACTTGGGACGACCTTACGCAAGCCTCTGCTAGCAAAATATCTTTTTAAACCAGCAGTATCATGGTTTTTGGATAAAATTAATTTTTGTTTCCAATAAATTAAATTATTTTATGTAAAACAAATAAACAACTAAATAAAAATAATGATGTTTAGTATTTGAAAATTTTTCATTATATTTTATATTTTATTGAGAAAAAGTTTCAGTTTTTGTCTAGATTCTGGTAGTCTGAGTTTGTATTGTTGATGACGCTTAGAGGCACTACATGGGAATTCAAAATTTATTTGCAGCAGGTGGTGTGGTCATGTGGCCCCTGTTGGGGTTTTCAGTGTTTGCAGGGGCACTAATGATTGAGCGGGCGAAGTTTTGGATACAGATTGGTAAACGTCAAAACCGGGTGGTGCGAGAGGTTTTAAATCTTTATCGACTTGATAATCTCGTTAGTGCTGTGGATAAGCTGCAAAAAAATGTAGATTTACCCATAGCACGCATTTTTCTGGCTGGACTACAGTTAGAAAGACCTACTCCAGAAAAATTTCGTTTGGCTTTGAAAAGCGAGGCGCAAGCAGAAATCCCTATGCTCAAGCGGTTTCAAGCTGTATTTGACACCATTATCGGTTTAGCACCTCTGATGGGACTTCTCGGCACAATTTTAGGATTAATTCGCTCATTTGCTGGACTGAATGTTGGTGATGTCGGAGCTACTAAAACTGGTGCGGTTACTGCTGGTATTAGTGAAGCTTTAGTTGCTACCGCTACAGGATTAATTGTGGCTATCTTTGTGCTTTTAGGAGCCAGTATCTTCCGAGGACTGTACCAACGGCAGATAGCAATGATTCAAGAGTTCGGGGGACAGCTAGAAATACTGTTCCTCGATCGCTATGAACAACATAACCGCTACGAACAACAGGAGAAGTCTTATGGATCTAGATGATAATGAACCAGATTTACTACCATTTATCAATGTAGTACCTCTGATTGATGTGATGTTTGCCCTTTTGACATTTTTCATTATGTCAACGCTATTTTTAACACGGTCGGAAGGGTTGCCAGTAAATCTACCGAAGGCAGCCACGGCTAAGCAAGAGCAAACTCCCGCTAAAATTACGATCACGGTAGATGAAAAAGGTCAAGTAAGTGTAAATCGCGATCCAATAGCTATTAATGATTTAGCAGGGCGACTGCGGACTTTAGTTGGTTCTAACCCAGATTCATTAGTGATTATTAATGCTGACCAAAAAGTATTGCACGGTGAGATAGTGGGGATAATGGATCAAGTACGTCAGGTAAAAGGAGCAAGGCTAGCGATCGCTACCCAAAAATAAAAACTAGAAATATTGTGTGTAAGAAGTTCAGAGAGTCAGGAAAATTCTATATTCTGACTCCTAATTTCTTTTTATTTATTTAATGACAGAACAGAGTAACAACAATATTTAGAGGCGCTCAATACCTGAAAGCAGTCTCTTAATATATAAATAAATAATAGGTAGAAAAACTGTCTTCTCTTTGCGTCAGCTTAAATGATAAGTCTTTAAACGGACATGGTATAAGTCCTATATGTGTAGCACGCTTTTTACTTTTTAATACAGTGGCGATATTTACTATGAGCTATGGTTAGACATCTGCAATTCTTGAGATATAAGTTTAAATAATGAGTTTTGATGAGAGTGTATAAAAAAGTGGTCGCCATCAAACATTTGTAATAAGAAAGTAGCGATCGTCTGCTCTTGCCATGCTTGCAGAGTTTCATGGTTAGTTTCTTGGTCTTGAGAACCACCGAAAACAGTAATCGGGCACTCCAATGGCTGTTGGGGAGTGTAAATATAAGTTTCTAAAACTGCAAAATCTGCCCGCAAAACCGGGAGGAATATCTGCATCAGTTCGGGATTTTCTAGTACTGCTTTGGGTGTACCATTGAGAGTGCGTAATTCTTCGAGTAACTCCGGGTCTGGTAAAACGTGAATGGGTGGTTTTGTCGGGGGGACTTGTGGGGCGCGGCGAGCAGATATGAAAAGGTGAAACGGTTTAAGATTATACTCTAAGCGCAGTAAACGAGTTAACTCGAAGCTAACTAATGCACCCATACTGTGACCGAAAAAGGCGAACGGTTTGTTTAAATATGGTAGAAGAACTGGAGCGATCGCCTTTACAAGAGCTTCTAACCGCGTTATAGGTGGTGAATTCATCTGTCTTCCCCGTCCCGGATATTCCACAGCACACACTTCAACATTACGAGGTAGATTATTAGACCATGTGCGAAAAACCATCGAGTTCCCACCAGCATAAGGGAAGCAGAATAAACGCAAGTTTGCTTGAGGATTTGGTTGAGAACAGGTAACCCAGGAATTGAAGCTTGGTGTAGTTGTCATAATATAACTTAGAGTTCGATAATACAACTTTGCTTTAATTTTTAAACATATTCACTGAATAATCTTATGACAGGAATGGAACCTTGGGCGATATCAGTCGTTAGTGGTGTAGCAGTTCCCATTTTCCAAATACAGTAGCAAGTGTCTGCTTTGTTTACTTAGGCTTGGCTAGAATTATCTCAAATAATACTTAAGGGAGAAAAGAAGTTACAAGATATCAGTTAATTTTGGGTAATGAGTTTTCAATTAAAGATATTGTATTAGGGCTAAGGAGAGTGAAGATGACAAATGATTTAAATTCATACCTACCTGTACCAACTAAGCAAAAATTTGCAGCTACTTTTCACATAGTCAGACCGATTAGCTTTTGGATACAGTTAGCGCTAGGTGCTATTTCTAGCTTGGCTTTGTTATTGGCTATATTTAGTCGTAATCTCACTCCCCAAACTACGACAAATTCGGTTATGGCTTTTGGAGTATTTTTGGGAATTATGGGAATTTTAGTGCTGTGTTTCCGACTCTATTGGGTGAACCGATACAGGCGTTTAGACAAACTTTTACAGTCGCCTAATCGTGAATTACATCCAAGCAAACAGGACGTGATTCAAGTATTACAAATTGGCTTAATTGCTAGTGCGATCGGACTGTTCTTAGCTTTTTTAGCAGCTGAAGTGACCGTTATTGCTGTACTATCAAAAACCCTAGCTCTGCCTCAAGCAGTGGCAGTCTATAGACCTGAAAATGTCATTCGTTCTCTAGATATTTTTGTGGTTTTAGCAAACGTCAATCTGATTGGCGCTCATTTTGTAGGAGGCGCTACTTCGCTTGGGTTACTTAACTGGTTGGATCGATAGCCCTGCTTAATACTATCGAAAAATAAAAATCACAGTTATCAGTCTGTAGTATGTGATTGGATCGAGTGGTCTGCCAAGCTGTAGAGCAACAAATTGTTTGACCACAGCGACTTTCTTAGAGGAACAAAACCCAACATCGGCCCGAATGTTGGGTTTGGTTGCGTTCAAACGCCACGAGGCTCAAGTCGGGAAACCCGCCCATGCAAGTGGCTCCCCAACCTACAGTTAAGATTTTCATATCCTTTTTATGATGGGCTGTACTAAGCTACCAAAAGTTCGAGTACAGTTTTGCGTAAAACCGTAGCGTTTTTAATGCAAGCCGATGCATTAACAATGCAAGCCAATGTATTAACAATGCCATCTGGTGCATTGTTAATGCCAGCCGATGCATTAGCATTGTAGGGGAAGCACAAATTGTTTTCTCGCTTCACCTCTATATATGTTATGTTCTCTGTTGATAAACACCTGAGATAATGCTTGATAAGCTTCACTCCAAGCCGCCATCACTTCTTCTGTAGCAGCTTCTCCCAAAACATCTTTCATCGCTTGCAGTAAACTTTCTCCAACAATCGGATATTGTTCTGGTGTAACATGGGTCTGCACATGACGATGGGCAATCTTTTCCACCATCGGTATTAAAGCTTGTAAATTATCAATTTTATTAGCATATCCATAAACTGCTGTAGCCAATCTCGCGGGTTGAGAACCATCTGCTTGAGCAGACATATCAAATTGTTTTCTGATTTCTGGATGGTTTTGAAACATAATTTCATACATCCGAGTTGTGATTTGCTGACCGTTCTTTTTCAAAACAGGTGCTGTAGATTTAACGATATCTATTGTTTGTTGGCTAATCATAGTTTCTTGAACCACTAGGAATATTGATTGATTTCAATTTAGTGGTTATTTCTAGCAGTTACTATGAGCTAGCTCATACAGCAGTTTTCATTTGCATGAAGTACAAAGTTACAGGTTTTGAGGCAGAAGGCAGGAGGTAGAAATTCTTTACCTGTGATGAATCAATCCTAGATTTTGTACCTCACTTACTTGCAATCTGCTGTATATAGCAGAATTCAGAAGTCAGCTAGTAAGGTGCGTTAGGCTAAAGCTGTAACGCACCAATATACAACAATGTAGAAAGCAGCTGTGTAGATTGATAACCGATCCTGATTTAGTATGCATACAATTAATAAAAAGTCAACAAAAAGAGCTTGGGCAGGTGCGATCGCCAAACCAGCAACAGAATTTCCTGCAACTCAATTACCAATTCTTTCTGGACAAGTCCCAGAAGGCTTGCGTGGTTCACTTTACCGCAATGGGCCGGGGCGGCTAGAACGCGGTGGCACTCCTGTGGGACACTGGTTTGATGGAGATGGTGCAATTCTCGGCGTTCATTTCACCGATACAGGAGTGACGGGAATTTATCGCTATGTACAAACAGCAGAATATCAAGCTGAAAGTGAAGCAGATAAATTCCTTTATGGTGTTTATGGTATGCACACACCAGGGCCAATTTGGAAGCGCTGGAATCAGCAAATTAAGAATGCAGCTAATACTTCAGTGTTGGCTTTACCTGACAAATTGTTGGCTTTGTGGGAAGCAACTGGCCCTTATGCCCTTGATTTACAAACATTAGAAACTAAGGGATTAGATGATTTAGGTAGTTTGAATAATGGATTAGCTTATTCTGCTCATTACAAACGCGATCCACACACAGGCGAAATTTTTAATTTTGGTATTAGTTTAGGAAGTTCGATACAACTAAATCTCTACAAAAGCAATAATAGCGGCAAAATTATTCAAAAAGCTGCTTTCAAACTTAATCGCTATTCAATAATACATGATTTTGTTTTAACTCAAAAGTATCTGGTGTTTTTTATCCCACCGATGCGGATGCAAATGCTGTCATTTTTGCTAGGTTTGACTACCTTTAGTAAATCTCTGTCATGGAAACCTCAGTTAGGAACTCAGATATTAATATTTGACAAGGAAAACTTATCTTTAGTCAGTCGTGGCGAAACTGAACCTTGGTTCAATTGGCATTTTGGTAATGGCTGTGAAGATGAAGACGGTTCCGTAATTTTAGATGTGGTGCGACATTCAGATTTTCAACAAAGTAATGAATATCTTAAAGAATTTGCAACTGGTGAGACGTACACAATTTCTCAAGGAAGATTATGGCAAATGCGTCTCAATCCTCAAACTGGTAAAGTGACAGCAACACAACAAGTTATCAATCGTACTTGTGAGTTTCCTGTAGTGCAGCAATCGCAAGTTGGGCAACCTTGGCGTTATACTTATTTAGCATTGCTCCCAGAAAGAATTAATGCTGGTAAAGAATGGTTCAGTGCGATCGCTCGTTTTGATTACAAAACTGAAACCCTCACCGAAGTAGACTTGGGAGAAAATCTTTATACCTCAGAACCCATCCACGCCCAAGATAGCCAAAACCCCGAACAAGGTTGGCTGTTAATCGTGGTTTACAATGGTAATTCTGATAGTAGTGAAGTTTGGATATTTGATAGCGATCGCCTAGATGCAGAACCAGTTTGTAAACTAGGATTACCCAGCGTGATTCCTCACAGTTTCCACGGTACTTGGAACCCGGCGTCAAAATAGAGTTAGGAATTGATGAATTAAGATTTAAGTTTCAACTCAGTTCTTGCAGTATTTTCAATCTGCCAACTAGTCCGCCTTGCATTGAAAGTGCAGAGCTAATAGCTCAAGTCCACTTCAAGTAGACTAAAATTCTTTACTAGTCATCTTGAGACGACTTTAACTATTAAACTAGTAATTCATTACTAGGTGATTGTTACAATTAGTGTAAAATCTTACTTTCAAATCAACACAGTTCAGTTAAAATTAAAAACTCAAACAGTCCTTACTATTCTTATATTTGGTAACAATCTCAAATCCAAAATCCCAATTTGTTTGGTCTTATGCAATTACAAGAACAACGCCAATATTCTCCTACAGAATACTTAGAATTAGAAGTCATTTGTGAGTATCGTAATGAATATATAGATGGTCAAATTATACCTATGACAGGTGGAACACCTAATCACAATCAAATAGCTGGTAATTTTTATGCAGCCCTCAATTTAGCTTTAAAGCGACAACCTTATCGAGTATTCGTAGCTGAGCAACGTTTATGGATTCCTAAAAAACAAATTTATACATATCCAGATGTCATGGTTGTTGCAGGCTCCTTAGAATTTGCCCAAGGACGTACTGATACAATTACCAATCCCTTAATAATTGCTGAAGTGCTATCTAAATCTACTAGAAGCTATGACATAGATGAAAAATTTGCGGCTTATCGTAGCATACCCAGTTTTCAAGAATATATTTTGATTGACCAATATAAAAAGCATGTAGAACAGTATTATAAAACAGATGAAAGAAAATGGATTTTTTCAGAATATGAAGGTGAAAATAGTATTTTAGCCCTATCCTCAATTCAATTTGAAATTTCATTATTAGATATTTATGATAAAGTTGACTTTGAAGTTAAAGAATAATCTAAATTATGTGTCATTAGTCATTAGTCATTAGTCATTAGTTATTAGTGAGTAACAAATGACCAATGACAAAGGACAAAGCGCAAAGTCTGAGCTAAGGTTTCCTTGGCTCGGAACTTTGTAAGAGAGGACAAATGGCAAATCACAGCTAATAAAAAAATATTTCACAAATTATTTAGAACTAGCTATATCCTATTAAAATTTGAGCAGGCAATTTGAAGGGGGGCGCACAGTGGTCGATAATGGACGCATAGTCAATGCAGAACAGATTCATCTAAGGGACTTTTCCTGGCGATTATGGCCTCTTGTGCCACTTTACCCATACGGTAAGCGGCGGACAATCCGCAAAGAAGTCCTCAAGGACACAATCTGGAATTTTGACCAACTTCAAGGCATTTTTTACGTTGTTGTGCCAATTCGCATGACTGTAGTTAAGCTGGAAGCAGGGGGTTTGTTGATTTATGGGCCTGTTGCGCCCACCCCAGAGTGCATCCGGCTTGTAAATGAGTTGGCAGCCGAACATGGTAATGTGAAGTACATCATCCTGCCAACTGTCTCCGGTTTAGAACACAAGGTTTTTGTTGCTCCCTTTGCGAGATACTTTCCTACTGCACAGGTGTTTGTAGCCCCCAATCAATGGAGTTTCCCGCTAAATTTGCCCCTTAGCTGGCTTGGCTTTCCCCCCAAACGAACTCAGGTGCTTCCAGAAGATAGTAGCAAAACACCCTTTGCTGATGAGTTTGATTATGCCATACTCGGCCCCATCAACCTTGGGACTGGTTGGTTTGCGGAAGTTGCTTTTTTTCACAAGCGATCGCATACTCTGCTGGTAACAGATTCAGTGCTTTCGATTCCAGAAGATCCACCTGCGATCGTCCAATTAGATCCATATCCGTTGCTATTCCATGCTAAAGATAAAGCTAGTGACATGATTGCAGACATGCAGGAAAATCGCCGCAAAGGATGGCAGCGGATCTGTTTGTTTACTTTATACTTTCAACCAAGCAGATTAGAAATACGTCCTTGGGGTCAGGTGTTCCGAAATGCCTTAAAAGCACCAGAACGCTCAAAAAGAGCTTATTTTGGATTGTATCCTTTTAAATGGCAGGATGATTGGCAGCGATCGTTTGATGCCCTGCGGGGTAACGGTCGGTTATTCGTAGCACCAATTTTACAGACTCTGATTCTCAACCGCGCACCCAAAGAAACCATTGACTGGGCTGATAAAGTTGCAAATTGGAACTTCCAGTGGATTATCCCTTCCCACTTTGATGCACCGATTAAAGCCGAGCCGTATCAATTTCGTCAAGCTTTCTGTTTCTTAGAAAAGCAGCCTGTCAGTACAAATTTGTTTAACAGTAATACCTATCCCTTACTAGAAGAAGATTTTAAAACACTTAGGGAAATAGATACAAGTTTAAATAAATTTGGCATCGTTCCACCAGTAAAGGATAAGGTGTAGCAAAAAACGCAAAATAGTTCCGCGTTCTGAGTAAAGAATTCCCTACTCTCTACTCGCCACTGCCAATTTAATATCAGTGGTAAACTAAAACAACTTTCATCAAAAGTCAATAAGTCTTTATTTTCGTTAGAGTTGGGATAATAATCAAAGTGTGAGGATTGATACTAAATGCGAGTATTGCTGGTGTATCCAATATTTCCCAAAACCTTTTGGTCATATGAAAAAATTTTAGAGTTAGTCGATCGCAAGGTTTTATTACCACCTCTGGGTTTAGTAACAGTAGCAGCAATTCTCCCCCAAGAATGGGAATTTAAGCTCGTAGATCGCAACATTCGTACAGCAACAGAAGATGAATGGGCGTGGGCAGATCTAGTAATCTTGTCGGCGATGATTGTGCAAAAACAAGATTTACTCGACCAAATTCAGGAAGCAAAGCAGCGTGGTAAGTTGGTTGCAGTCGGCGGCCCTTACCCAACTTCTGTACCTCACGAAGTGCAAAATGTGGGTGCAGATTTCCTGATTTTAGATGAAGGGGAAATCACTTTGCCGATGTTTATTGAAGCAGTTCAACGGGGGGAAACTTCTGGGATTTTCCGCGCCACAGAAAAACCAGATGTCACAACTACACCAATACCCCGCTTTGATTTATTAGAATTGGATGCTTATGATATGATGTCAGTGCAGTTTTCGCGCGGGTGTCCCTTCCAGTGCGAATTTTGTGACATCATTGTTCTCTACGGTCGCAAACCACGAACCAAAACCCCAGCCCAACTGTTAGCAGAGTTAGATTTCCTCTATGAACTGGGTTGGCGGCGGGGTGTGTTCATGGTGGATGATAACTTTATTGGCAACAAACGCAATGTGAAATTGTTGCTCAAAGAGTTAAAAGTCTGGATGGCAGAACATAAATATCCCTTCCGATTTGACACTGAAGCTTCAATTGACTTGGCACAAGACCCAGAACTATTAGAGTTGATGGTTGAATCGGGTTTTGCTGCTGTGTTTTTGGGTATTGAAACACCAGATGAAGATAGTTTGCAATTAACTAAAAAATTTCAAAATACTCGCAGTTCTTTAACTGATGCCGTGCAAACCATCATTAAAGCTGGATTGCGCCCGATGGCTGGGTTTATTATTGGGTTTGATGGCGAAAAAACTGGTGCAGGCGATCGCATTGTCCGCTTTGCAGAACAAGCAGCAATTCCTTCAACTACCTTTGCCATGTTGCAAGCATTACCCAATACTGCGCTTTGGCATCGTCTGAAAAAAGAAGGACGACTGCGGGACAATCAAGATGGTAACATCAACCAAACAACATTGATGAACTTCGTTCCTACCCGTTCTTTAGAACAAATTGCCAGAGAATATATTGAGGCTTTTTGTACTTTATACGACCCAGTACAATACTTGGATCGCACCTATCGCTGTTTTTTGATGATGGGTTTACCAACTTGGAAAGCACCAGCCAAAATGCCAGAGTGGTTAATTGTGAAAGCCTTATTAATTGTAATTTGGCGACAAGGAATCAAACGCGAAACCCGTTGGAAATTCTGGCATCATTTATTTAGTATTCTCAAACGTAACCCCGGAGTTTTTGAACATTACCTCGCCGCTTGTGCCCACAACGAGCATTTTCTAGAATATCGCCAGATTGTCCGCGATCAAATTGAAAGTCAGCTAGCAGAATATCTCGCGCAGGGTGTAGAAAAACCGTATGTGCTAGTGAAACAAAAAGTAGAGCAAAAAGCTGAAGCGGTAGTCAGTTAAGCGTGGTAACGGTATAATATCATGTTCGCGTGAATACTTGTCATTGCCAACGAAGTGAAGCAATCGCACAGACGTTGTGATTGCTTCTCTACGAGAGGCTTTGCATTGAACAATGCGAAACTCAACGCAAATCAGGGTGTCGGATTGACGTAAGGAAACCCAACCTACAATTTTTTGCAAAATTTTAGCCTTGCCACCCTACTACTGGCGTAGCAAGCCGCCATTCAATTATTTATTTTCAAATTATTTTCCCTAAAATATTTTTAGAGAATTCTTACGAAAGTCGTAACTAGTTTCTGGAATTTGTAATCTCGGCGTTGTAGTCATTATTAGAACAACGAACAACTTATATATAACTTGTATAACTAACCTTGGGTCATATAGCCCACCAAAAGCCCAGTCATAACGACTGGGTTTTTGGGTTTGAGAACGATGCTAAAGGCGGACTACACTTACGCTTTTGATATTATTCTTAATTGTTACTGTATATTATGTCTGCTCAAATAACCGTCATTGCGACCGTAGGAAAACAATCCTAAAACGTTGTGATTGCGTCGTTTCACTCGCTTTGGATATATTACGGGTGATTTACCAGACATCATATTACATAAGGACTTTCAACTTCTTATGTTAACCGATCGCATCAGTCAAATATCCTTGTTTGGCGATAAATAAAGACGGGTTGCAACCCGTCTAAATAGCTTGAAAGTGCAAATACACCTTGTATAGTATTGAAAATAACACAATTATTTTGACAATAGTTGCCAATTTGCCAAGTCAGAAAAAATACAGATGTTTAACTGCTGCTTGTTGAGCTTTGTATCACAAGTTTTGGTGTAAGATTAACACAAACCTAAAATTTAAGAAATCGCCGCTCCGATGATTTCTAATAATTAACGAACTCCCAAGAGATAGCCAATAGCTTGAATCACACTAAGATAAAAATTACCTTCTCTTTCGCGGAACAGTTGAAAGACAGAATCAGGTGTGCCAAAAAATGGTCTGAGAGTCCATCCGAGCTGGCTACCAACGAAAGCATAAAGAAATAACCAAAATTGTAAAATCTTCTGGCGTGTCTTGCTACCTTCATTATCTTGTTCTAAAACTAAACTCGTAGCCTGATATAAGGACGAAATTCCAATAAATCCAGTCAATGCAAAAATAAAAACATTTAAGAGAATTAAAAATTGGTAATTATTGGTTGTAATTAAGAAAAAGAGAGTAATTGGTGCAAAGCTAAATAAAAGCACGCTAGTTACTGAAACCGCAGTTAATACTAATGCTAAATGTTGTCCAAAAGTCCGCTTTGAACCAAAAATGATGTTAGCAAAATATAACGTTGGAATACAAATTAGCAGTGTGATTAAATAAAGGGCTGGGAGTTTAATCGCGGAAGACAAAGCTTGCATCCAGCTATGATATGCACCAATGATTGCGCCATAGATAGCCAGGAACAAAGAACTACAAACTAATAAAGAAATGATTTTATTTGGTAATCTTGTACCTTGGCGAACTTCCTCTAGAAATCCTTGGCGATCCCGTAGGAAACCAATCAGCACGCCAAAGTATTTGATTCCTGTAGATTTCCGTTCAATCATAATATCCTCACACACATATTGTTTAAGTTTCATCGTCAGAATTGAGAATTAATCAGGCTTGAATACCCAAGCTTGATAATTTAAATAAAATCCAGCAGGTTTAAAACCATTAATTTTTCAATCATTCTGACTCCTGACTCGAAGAATTATTAAGTTTCATCTAAGTAATCACCGCCAGAGCCATATTTATAAGCATCAATTAAACGATGCCAATAATATTGTTGTTTGCTTGGTTGATTCTTAATCCATCTTTCTAGCATCGGACTTAACCGAAACAAGGTAGTATAAACACCTAAATTAACGTAATGCACCATCCAATCTAACAAATTTCCCAAACCAACTTGGGGAATGATTTTAATAACTAATTCTGGATGAGATAAATTGGTTTTTAACAGTGTTTGTGTGAGTGCCCAAAATTGTACTATATCTTGCAAAAACGGTTTTAGCACTGGCGTACCCAGTTGTTGCATTTCCTCAAACACTGCTGACAGTAGTTGATTAATTTGCTCTGGGGGAATTTTTTGATTTGCACCAACACTCATCGCCTTTTGAAATAACCAGGTAACAGTCAAACTTGGCTGATACGGTTGCAGCAGTGACAGCGTTTTTGCAGATAATTGTTCAGTTTGCAGCGCTTCCTCAATGCCAAATGTTAAACGTTTTAGGTGACGCACCATCGCACCAAAACCACCAAAACTTAAGGGAGATTGACTACCACTGCTATCTCCCACTGGTAAAATGCGATTCCAAGGAGTTTTAAGGGGACTTTGGCGATAACTGGGAAAAAACCCAAACAAGGCTCGTTGAAATTTCAGCTCACTCAATTCCACACCTTGATATTTTGGTAGAAGACGCAGATATTCCTCAAATAAAGTTGCCAAACTTAAACGTTGGGGATGTGCATCCATGTAGGTAAACAAGTAAGTGGTTCTACCATCTCTAGCTGGGAACGCTTCCCAGAAGTACTGGCATTGATTTTGCAAAGATGTAAATGATAACAACAAATCGCCTGAGTTATTTTCCGGAAAACCTTGAGCGCAAGTTCCTACCACCAAGCAAAGAGCGTCTGGTTTTTTTCCTTGACGTGCTTGTTGGGCGATAGGAGAAGAATGTCCCATTGCATCGATTAACAGCCTAGTTTTAAATTGGTTATTTACCATTACCCCATCTGGATGTACCACTGCTCCAGTAAAAGGTGTGTTTTCCAACAACTTCCCACCAGCAGCGAGAAATCGGGTTTTTAATGTAGCCAGCAAATATACAGGATCTACACCGATATTCAAAACATCCTCTACCCAAATTTCTGTACCCCCGTGAAACCCGACTCGTGCTGGGTTATATTGAGTGGCGATCGCAGTTTCTAATTCCTCTTGTGTTAACAAGTCCAATTCCACAAACACATCTAACTCTTTACGAGAAATATTCCACTCTTGTACCCTTCCCCGGAGAATTCCCCGTTCCATCAACGCTACCCGCAGTCCCTTGAGTGCTAAAGCCGAACCAATTAAAATGCCCAAGGTGCCACCGCAGATGACTACATCCCAGTCTGCAATGCCTAAAGGCTGCTGACTTTCTGTAACTAAGGTTGGTACAGGTGCAGTGTTTTCTCTTAGGGATGTTAAAATGCGATCGCTTTGCTCCAACCCTGCTAAAACATCGCCGGGTAATTGGGAAAGAATTTCTTGAGTTAAAGACATTTTCAAAAAACTGAACTCTACATTCCAACGCTAAATTTAGTTCTTAAGGCAAGCAATAGGGAATAAGGAATAGGCAATAAGGAATAGAGAAAATTAATTGCCTTTGATACCGATTTGAAATAAGAATGCGACAAATGTATGGGTGGGGGAGTACAGCTGTACGCCCCTACAGCCGATTCATTTGTTGCAAAGATTTTGGCGAATAGTATTACCTCTTCCCTGAAGACGAAATTTTTCACCCAAATATCTAATACCAATTCAATTAATGATTGCAACACATCCTTGGTTCAAGACGCGATTCATCGCGTCTCTACAGGTGGTCTATTTGTCATATTATTTTTTCAAATTGGTAGAATTTACGAATTATTTATAGCCGGAGGCAGTTCGCGTAGCGTGTCGAAGACAAGGCAGTTCTTGCTGGAGGCAGGAGGTAAAACATTACTATTCCTAGCATTCAGGCTTTCAAGATGTCCTAACCTTTAATTGGCTTACTATAAGAGTGCTATATATAGCGATTTCCAATCACATGAAGTACATAAAATTGTAGGGGTACATATCTATGCACCCCTACGTTTAGCTGTTACTAATTACGAATTATTCGTTTACTATTTCTCAGCCTCTTCAATTATCGAAATGATTACAACTGTCCTCTAAATGACAGACTTGCACTTCACTTAATGTTAATTATTTTAACTCCTTCAATAATGCTGAAATCAGTTTCTGTTGGGAAAATTTTGCTGAGTTTAAATCCAGCAGATGCAAATAAGTCTCTAAATTCAGCTTCAGTACGCTCCCGTCCACCAGAGCACATCGCCAACATATTGACATCTCCAAACTTCGTCCAAGAAAACTCGTTTCCAGGAGATATTATTGACTCTATGACTAGCAATCGCCCTTGTTCTTTCATGGCTTGATAACAGCGCTTAAGAATGGCGATCGCTTGCTCATCGTCCCAATTATGAATAACATGCTTCAGTAAATAAGCATCTCCACCTTCGGGGATAGGCTCAAAAAAGCTACCCCCTATCAGTTGACAGCGATCGTTAACAGATGCAGTTTCGCCGGAATTTTTGGTCTCCTCAATCACTTCTGGCAGATCGAACAATACCCCTGTCATCGTGGGGTTAGCTTCGAGAATAGCAGCAAGAAAGCTACCTGTACCGCCACCAACATCAACCAGCTTGCTAATTGAGGAAAAATCATAAGCCGACAATTGTGGAATATGTGCCTCTTTAGCGATCGCAGCGACACCTTGATGAAAGATTTCTCCAACAACAGGATTTTGTTTGTTGTACTCAAACAAATTCATGCCATACAAATCTTCAAAGGCACTTTCTCCTGTCTGCACGCTATGCATCAAATTTCCCCAGGATTTGTAATAATGCTCCTCCCCGCGCATGATTGCTTGGTTATGTATAGAATCAGGGATATTGCTCTGTAAACAATCTGCTAGTGGAGTCAGTTCAAAGCATCGGGGTTGGGTTTCAGCAAAAATTCCCAGACTAGCAAGAGCTCGTAACACTCGATAAAGAGAATCACTGTGGGTGTTTGTTGCAGCAGCTAAAGTATTACAGTGTTGGGAACCGTCTTTGAGCAAATCAGCAATCCCAAGTTTAGCAACAACATAAATACATCGTGAAACCCAGTAAGCGTATACCCATTGTTGCACAGTCAAGGGAGACTCAAAGGTCGCAGGCTTGTAGTCTGATAAAACCATGATTTTTATTTAAATTTCTTGAATGTTGGTATTCTCAAAGCATTGCAATTGAATTTACCTCAGCTTCTTTATATTCACTTAGATTTAATATAAAGAGATAGCTTTAATTCTGATTTTTTAACTTCCAACCTTTTAAAATCATTGCATCAAAACTGCGGTCGGGCATGATTTTTTTCAGTATCAAATCAATCATTAGAAGCATCTGTTCTTTAGATAAGAAATAACGCGTTTTGGGTTTACTAGCTTCTAGAGCTTCTATAATTGCACCTGCAACTTGTTCGGGTGGCATTCCTGTACGATTCGATTTAATCAAACCCTCGACAAAAAATTTGTAGGCATCACCGTACATCGCTTTAGCTTCAGGTGACATATTGGCAAAATTTTTCTCAAAGCTTTCTTCTACTTTATCCGGTGCTGCTGAAGCAATCGAGCCTGGTTCCACCAAAATAACTTCAATTCCCCAAGGCTCTAACTCCATTCTCAATGCATCTGTAAATGCTTCTAAGGCAAACTTGGAAGCACACAATGCAGAGGCAAATGGGAAAGCTATTTTGCCACCTGTTGAACCGATGTTTACGATCCGACCTTTGGCTTTGCGGATTAATGGTAAGAATGCCTGGGTAACTGCTATTTGTCCAAAAACATTGACTTCAAATTGCCATCTCAGGTCGTCAATTGAAAGATACTCTATCGGGCCGTCCACTAAGAAACCCGCATTGTTCACTAATCCAACCAATCCGCGATCGCCAACAGATTTTGAAACAATATCAGCGGCAAATTTAATTTCTTCTGCTTTAGTAACATCCATTAATATTGGTGTCAAATTCTCAGATGCATCATGCTTAAGTGATTCAGCATCTTTTTCTTTACGCACCGCAGCAAAGACACGATATCCTTTTTTGTCAAGTAGGAGCGCTGCTGCTCGACCTACTCCTGTGGATGTTCCTGTAATTAAAACAGCACCATTTTGTTTCTGAACCATTTTTTTGACCCTCACGATTGGTAGGATATTTTTCTACAAAATAAAATCTCAAAAAATCATTGGATAAATTTTTTATTAACTATGAAGTTTTGGTTGCCATTTTGCTAAAGTAATTAAATTCTTCCAAGGTTAATTTAATTGCAATTAACAAAATTATGATATCCGTTAAAACTATTCCATAATATATACCTCCTAAACCAAAAAATCTTGGCAATATGATTACCATTGGAATAAATAAAATTAGACTTCTTACAATAACTATTACACCAACAATTTTTCCTTTACCTATGGATTGAAAAAGAACTACACTACAAGCAATAACTGGCATTATTGGTATTAATAAATTAAGAATCCAAAAGTAAATTAAATCATTAATAGTAAAACTAACCTTAGGCAATAGCAAGCCCAGAAACGTTTTAGGAAATAATTGCATAGGCAGCCAAGATAATATTAATAAAGCAATGACACCAATTAAAAAAGTTAAATAAGCTTTTTTGAGTCTATGGTAATTTTTTGCTCCATAATTTATGCCGATTACAGGTTGGAAGGCTTGCATAAACCCATTCATAGGAATGAATGCTAGTAAACTTAATGCCTCTATAGCTCCAAAGAAGGCTATATCATTCTGGGTTCCATAATGAGATATAGATTTAAAAACTAAAAAACTTTGAATTAAACTCATAATTGGAGTCAGTAGCTCTGAAATTCCCACTGATAAAATATCGGGTAATAAATCTATTGCAATAACTAATTTTAGGGGATGAACTGGGATAGAACTTTTACCAGAAATAAAATACGTTAAGATAGCAGTACAGTAAACAACCATTGCAATAACTGTAGCAAAAGCTAATCCCTCAATTCCCCAATTAAATATTCTAATAAATATAGTATTTAAAATAATGTTAACAAAGACAAAAATAGCTGCAAATATCATAGTTAATCTAAGTTTTCCTTCAGATTTGATCAGATGGTTTGCAGCAATCGCTATGATACAAAACACTGAACCTAGCATATAAGTCTTAAAAAACTTTGCTCCAGTAGAGGCAACTTCACCACTTCCGCCCATGAAGACAATTAATTCTTCACCAAAGTTGTAGCCAATGATTGTTAACGCCAAGGAGATAATAATACTTATTATGATTAAGTTGCCAAATATTTGGGACTGAGTTTTGATATCTCCAGAACCAATAGCTCGACTAAGAACAGAAGCAGAACCTACTCCAACTAAGTAAGCAGAACCAAGAATAACAGAAGTTAATGGTGAAGCAAGAGATATACCAGCGACAGCAGTTTCACCAATTAGTTGTCCTGCAAATAAAGCATCAATAAAAGTGCTTGAGCTTAGTAACAGCGTTCCCAAAATACCGGGAGTTGATAACTTAAACATCAGTTTAATGAGATTGCCTTGGAGGATCTCATTTGTGAGTTGAGATTGTTTTTGGGAAGTCATTTTTAGGTTCTTAGCTTGATGCTGTTGACTCAACTTTGACCAAACGGCTAACGCGATATTGCTTCACCGCTTTCAACTCCATCGGTTTTCCGGAGTTAAGTGCGCTCATCACCTCACCACTGACTTCAACTCTGGCTTCATAAGCACCAGATACGCCTCCATCAGGAGCAGCATAATCGATACGTACTTCTGCCCAATCAGGCTCTTGTCCTTGGGGAACTTCTTCAATAGCAACCACTTTGCCAGCTTTCAAATAGTCGAGCCAAGTCCAACCCCATTGTGTCCTGATTTCGCGCTCGGCAATTTGCTCAAACTTGGTTAAACCCGTCCATCCTCGGTAGAATTTATGCAAGTCTGCAACTGAACCATTTCTGTTCGCCAGTAAATCAAGGATTTCAGCTTCTAAATGTCCCCACAAGCATCCTTGGGGTAAATCAACTAAGGTGGGGGCAAACTGATGACCGCCAAAGTGAGTTGTTTGCCACACTCTTAAATTTCCCTTGGAAACCGGAGCATATTCCTTTCGTAGTCGGCGATATAGGGGAGTTCCAAATCTGCCACAAGCAAGATCCACTTGAGCATGTGTGCAAACCATCAGTTCGCGGATGTGACTGGTTTGTTGTTGATACTGCTGAAATTCTGATAAATCGTTGGGCTGTTGGATGGACTGTTTCAATATTGCCGTTACTAAAGTAATTGCTTGTTCGTGTGGCACAACAAACTCCTGTTTTTCAAACTCAGAAAAGAGTTTGGCAGGACGATAATAGTACAGCACGCGGGTAAAACCAGGATGAGAATACTCGCGATCGGGAGCAATTAGTATCGGTCTGGTATTAATTCTATGCTTGATAGTGACCTCTTGAAAAAAATCTATCAATGCTTTAATTGTGAGATTTTTCTCATAGATATCTTGCGGCCAAGGTTGGGGAATTTCCATAATCAACCAGTGGTCACAAGTACCTGCTGTACCAATGGGGTCTTCTTTGTTAGCTTTGGAAACCAACGAGCAAAAACGGCAATCTATTGTCCTAAGTTGGTCAAACTGTTGAGTTTGCAATTCAAACTCCTCCTAAAAAAAGCTGCTTGAGGATTGCTAGATTTAGCCATCCATTAGTCAAAAATCTTAGCTATGGTAGTGAATAGCTGCCGTCGATTATCTTTGAATTCGCGGCGACCGTGCATAAATCTTGAATTATCTATCATAGCTAGATCGCCAGCTTGCCAAGAGATTTCTTGCGTCAACTTGTCGAAAAGTTTCTCAAGTTCATCAACGACTTCCTCAGAAAACTTTGAACCATCTTCAAAAATCTCCCATCCGCGAGCGTGAGCTGTCCAAGCGAAGTTGGCAAATGCATCTTGATTTCCATACTTGGTTTTTACGACAGCTGAGCAAAGATATTTTAAAGAAAAGCTTGAATCTTCATTTATTTGATAATTAAAATCCTCAAATCGATCCAAGACTTGCTTGCAATCATCAATGGTTTCACCACAATCAACCCATTGATTTAATACATCTAATGGCACATCTTCAAAAGTAAACTTGAGTTTTTTATCAATAAATAACTGTTTGGTATGTTTGCTCATTTCCTTCCAAAGTTGGATACCATCCCAAAATAGAGTTTCACCTCCTTCTTGTGCAGGGGTTGTACAGCAAAACCAAATAACATCGGGTTGATAAGGACTAGAACCATGTTCTGTATGAGCAGCACTAGCACCCATTCCGGTATCTACTGAGTTAACAAAATCAACCGAGTCAAGACTTCCTTTCGTGGGATCTTTAAGGTAGCTATGACTGAATTTTTCAGAAAAAGCTTTCATCTGTATGGGAGTTACTCCAAAACCTCGAAAAAGAATAACTCCAGATAACTTGAATAAATCCAGAATTTCCGCTTTAGAAAAGTGTAAAATATCTTCACAATTGTTAGTACTGTATACTATTTTTCCTGTTCCTGTTCCTAATGGCTCGATTTTTTCAATCATGGTTTTTATTTGCTATTTTTTAGGATTGACATTCTAACTACTTACTGCAAAACGAAACGTATTTTATGCTGAATTAGCAACGAACTGCTGTGGCTTTGCTGGGCGCTGGCGTTTACCAAGCATTACCATTTTTAAGCCACTCGCAGGGGGATAGTTAACACCTATAGCCTTGGGTTTTTCTGCTCTTTGTTCATCAGCTAGTGCTAGTTGATAGCGACAGAGAATTGTTGCTAAAACTAACTTCATTTCAAAAAGTGCTAACACCTCGCCCGGACAGCGGCGAGCGCCGCCCCCGAATGGTAGAAATTCATAGGGAGAGTATTGTCGCTCCAGAAACCGTTCTGGTTTGAATTCCTGTGGTTGTGGGTATAAGTCCTGACGCTGATGTGTCAGATAAATACAGCCTCTAATGACTGTACCTGGACTCAATTCATAGCCCATTACTTCAATTGGTGATTCTATTAATCTGGGAAAAGTGACTACTTGAGTTGGGTAAATTCGCAGTGCTTCATTACAAACAGCACTGAGGTAGGGTAGCGCAGCAATAGCCATCGGATCTGGAGATTCACCAAGAGTATCAAGTTCTGCCAGCAATCGTTCGCGGACATCTTTTGAATGGTGAACCCAGTACAATGACCAAGTTATGGCGGTGGCTGAGGCATCTTGACCACCTAATAGTAATGAGGGAAACAAATCGCGTATATCCTCGTTGGTCATTGGTTGACCTGTTTCATCACGAGCAAAGAGTAGTTCAGAGAGGACATCGGTGCGAGTTGGATCTACTTTTGCTCGGCGTTCGCTAATTTCAGCATAGAGTAGTTTGTCAAATTGTTGTTGGAGATGAAGCCAATATCCCCAAGGAGTCCAACGCCCTAAATCTTTTCGGAGAAAGGGATAAGCCAGAGATAACCCCAGCCAGGGAGACCGGGCAAAAATGAGTAACTTGGAAAGTATTTGCTTAAATTGTTCGTAACGCTCTCCTGCGTACAAACCAAACAAAGCTTGCAGTATTACCTCTAGGGTAATTTTTTGTACAGTAGAGTAAGCAATAAAAGTTTCCCCTAGCACCAAATCGTTGATGACTCGATCTGTTACTTGACAGATGCGTTGCCCATATACTTTGATGCGAGTTCCGTGCAAAGGAGGCATCAACAACTGACGGCGATGTTTGTGGCGCAAGCCGTCAAGCATCAGTAACCCGTTGTTTCCCACTAGTGGCGCACCGCCTTGGTTCAACTTACCAGAAGCTGTAATCTCTTTAGCACTGGTAAAAATCTGCTTTATCCCCTCTGGATTGCTGACTATCACTAAAGGTGTAGAACCAGCCATAATAGTGAAAATATCACCATAGCGATCGCCCATAGCATCCATGAATCCAAGGGGATTGGTCTTAAATTCATCAGCGAGCGATCGGGGAGAAGTTTTTGGGCCATCTGGTAGTTTCATTAGTATTTTTTTATAAAAATTAAGTTTTTGATAGGTGTTAAACTGAACCGACAGCGAAAGTCTGCGACTGTTCTTGATGTTGACGCCGACCACGCATGAGCATCTTGACGCCGCTAGCTGGGTAACAAATCAGACCTCCATATTTGGGACGTTCTGGACGCTTACTAACTAGCTCTAATTGATAACGTGAAAGAATAGTTGCTAATATAAGTTTCATTTCAAATAAGGCAAAAGTTCCGCCGATACACACACGAGAACCGCCGCCAAATGGCAAAAATTCATAGGGAGAAAATTGTTTTTCTAAAAAGCGCTCTGGATTAAATTCTTTTGCAGCAGGGTATAAATCTTCGCGTTGGTGTGTGGAATAAATATTTGCAATAAGTATTGTACCAGGATTCAACTGGTAACCCATGACCTCAACGGTCGATTCTACCAACCTGGGAAATGCAAACAACTGAGTCGGGTAAATTCGCAAAGCTTCATTACAAACAGCATTTAGGTAAGGTAATGCGACAATACTCATCGGGTCTGGATTTTCACCAAGGCTATCGAGTTCTGATAGCAGGCGCGAGCGAACATCTTTCAAACGGTGAATCCAATATAATGCCCAAGTAATTGCAGTTCCAGAAGCATCACCAGCCGCAAATATCGGCGATAATAACAGGTCACGCACCTCTTCATCACTTAATGTTTCGCCTGTTTCATCACAAGCAAAAATTAGATCCGAGAGCATATCAGAGCGGGAAAAATCTGCTTGCAATCGCCGTTCTTTAACCTCAGCCGATAGCAATTGAAAAAGTTCTCGTCTCAAGTGAAGACGATACCCCTCTGGACTCCATTGACCTAAATTCCGTTGTCCAAAAATATTCACCAGAATCTTATCTCTAAGAGACTGTCCGATTCTGAGCGCATATACAAATAATTGTTTGATTTTCTCACAGCGCTCACCTTTATCCAAACCCATTACAACTTCTATACCCACTCGTAAGGTGATATCTTCAATTGTTGGGTAGGCAACAAAAGGTTTTCCAATCACTTGTTTATTCATCATCTTTTCTGTGAGTTCACAAATACGCCGCCCACAAGCTTGCATTCGCGCTCCGTGAAAAGATTGCATTAACAGCTTACGCCGATTTTTATGAATTAAGCCATCAAGTTGCAAAACTCCTTGATTTCCTGTCATCAAAGCGAAATCTTGGTTCAACTCACCCCTAGCAGCAATTTCCTTGGTATTTGTGAAAATTTCCTTTATTCCTAAGGGATTATTGATATAAACAATTGGTGTAGAACCAAACATTAAAGTGACGATATCACCATAACGTTTAGAAATAGCGTCCATATAGCCAAAAGGATCGATCTCGAATTGCAGACCTATCAACCAAGAAGGAGTTTTCGGCCCTGGGGGTAATTTCATCAGCTTTTGTACTCCCATCAACTATTTAGTTTGCACACAGCATTATCGATACAATTTCTCAGATGTTTAGCTAATTCTTGAATATGAGGGTCAACGAATATCGAGAAATGATCGCCAGGAACTTCAATTACTTGAATAGGTTGACTATAATATTTACCCCAGCCTAATAATGGGTCATCAGTACTCCATTCTGGATTGTCAAAGTCATGAATAATCTCCTCCTTAGCTCGAAACAGAGTTATAGATTGAGAATAAACTTGGGGAATATAATTTCGCATGGCTTGAACATGTGCTTTGAAAAGTTTGTAATAATGAAAAAAATCTTCAACCTCTGTATCACTAAAGATAAAGTTTGCTTTTTGATTTACTAAATGAAATTGCTCATTTAGTGATAAAACTCGAAGTTCCTCAAAAGGAATTGAAAAATCTATATTGTTGTTGGTTTTTATCGATTCTGCCATCCTGAGTAAGAATTTTGCATCATCATCTTTTGTAGATTCAATACGTATTTCTGATAGGATGGTATCGATAATAACTAATAAACCTACTGTTTGACCTTGCTTTTGTAATTGCTGCGCCATTTCAAAAGCAATTACACCACCGTAACAATGACCACCTAAAAGATAAGGGCCATTTGGTTGTACTCGACGAATTTCTTTGAGGTAGCGAGTTGCAGTTTCCTCGACTGAAATAATTTCAGGTAGGTCTTGCTCTGGGTTATGTTCTAAGGCATAAAATGGATAGTCCTCACCAAGTCTCCTAGACAATATAAAGTAGTTATTAATGCCTCCCCCAGCACCATGCATACAGAAGAAAGGTATCTTGTCACCATTGGAGTTAATTGCTACTAAAGGAGAATTAGAACTATAGCGTGATGGCTGACTAACGATGGCTGCTAGTTTTTCAATTGTTGGGTTTTCAAAAAGAGTAGATAGAGTAAGATTATGCTCAAATCTGTCATGAATTTGAGCGATTAAGCGTACAGCTAAAAATGAATGACCACCCAAGTCGAAGAAGTTATCTGTTACCCCGATAGGATTAGTATCTAGAAGCTTTTCCCAAAGTTTTACTAATGATAATTCTGTAAAATTACGAGGAGCAACGAAGGATTGCGTAGTATTGGGTCGGATAACTTGATTTATAGTCAGAGAACGTTTATCTACTTTGCCATTAGGTGTTAGTGGGAGCGCATTTAATACTACAAAGGCAGATGGTAACATATAACTAGGTAACTTCTGTTGCAAATCTGGCAATAGTTGTGCAGCTATATCCTGCTTATCTGTGACGACATAGGCAATCAAACGCTGATTTTCTTGAGTATCATTGCTGGCAATCACAACAGATTCTTGCACATCTGGATGTTGAGCGATCGCAGTTGCAATTTCACCTAATTCTACTCGGAATCCTCGAATTTTTACTTGTTCATCACGGCGACCCAAATATTCTAAATTACCATCTATGAGATAGCGTGCTAAATCACCTGTTTTGTAAAGTTTAGTTCCTTTAATAAAAGGGTTATCAATAAATCTTTCTTGAGTCAATTCTGGACGATGCAAATAACCCCTTGCCAATCCGTCACCACCAACATAAAGTTCTCCAACAACTCCTACAGGTGTTAGTTGTAAATGGCGATTTAAGACATAGATTTGAGTATTGTCAATAGGACGACCGATAGGGACACTATTGGCTTGGTCTTGTAATAAACTGGAATCGTAGTAAGTAGTGTTGGCAGAAACTTCCGATGAGCCGTAAAGATTAATTAGTTTTGCAAATGGCATCAATTCTCGAAAAGTTTTAGCTAAGTTAGTAGATAGTGCTTCCCCGCTAGTTATCCAAAGTTTTAATTGTGATAATTTCTTAGTTAAATAATGATAATTATCTAAAAATAAATGCAGTAGTGAGGGTACAAGTATAATCCGGGTAACTTGATAATGTGCCAAAGCTTCGATAAATAGCTGCGGGTCTAGTAGAGTTTGATTGCTGATAATTACTGTAGGAATTCCTTGAAGTAAAGGAGCAAAAATTTCCCATACAGAGTCTACAAAACTAATAGCTGTTTTCTGACAACAAACTTCTTCTGGAGTGAAAGGATAAGTTTTCCATAACCAGTGTAAGCCGTTTAGTGTACCGCGATGGGTGCCAAGAACGCCTTTAGGAGTTCCAGTTGAGCCAGAGGTATAGATAATATAAGCAAGATTATCAGCTTGTGATTTGCTAATCGGATTTTCTTGACTTTCTTGAGCAATTTTGTCTTTATGGATATCCAAGCAAACAGTTTTAGCTGAAGATAATAAGAGTTTTTCTAATATTTCCTGTTGGCTAATTAATATCGATGCTTGAGAATCAGAGAGCATAAAACTTAAACGCTCAACTGGATAACTTGGATCGAGAGGAATATAGGCTCCGCCAGCTTTGAGGACAGCTAAAATTCCCACTACCATATCTAGAGAACGTTCTAGACATATAGCAACCAGGGTTTCTGTTGTTACACCCTGTTTTTCTAAATAATGTGCAAGTTGATTAGCTCTGTGGTTAAGTTGACGATAAGTTAGTTCTTGTGACTGATGAATTAATGCCAAAAAGTCAGGTGTTAGTTCAACTTGGTGCTCAAATAATTGATGCAAAGGTACATCTTGATAATCTGCAATAGTTTGATTAAATTTAAATAATAATTGTTCTCTATCAAAAGCAGTTAAAAGTGATAATTCACAGATGTGTTGCTCTGGATTAGCAATGATACTTTCTAATAAAGTCTGGAAATGACAAATAAATTGGCTAATAGTTGTTGAATCAAAAATATTTGTATTGTACTCCAAACATCCTGTTAATCCCTCTTGGGATTCAAACATCGACAGGAAAATATCTAGTTGAGCTGTACCGCTATCAAAGTCTAAAGTACGCAAGGTTAAACCAGAAACCTCCTGCACAGATACCGGACTGTTTTGCAGGACAAACATGACTTCATAAAGTGGATTTCGACTTAAGTCTCGTTCGGGTTGTAATTCTTCTACAAGCATCTCGAAAGGTAAATCTTGATGTGCATAAGCATCGAGAGTCACCTCACGAACTCGATGTAAAAGTTCGTAAAAACTAGGATTACCACTGAGGTTATTACGTAATACCAAAGTATTAACAAATAATCCCAGCATTCCTTCTAATTCGGTGCGGTTGCGGTTGGCAATTGGAGAACCAATTAAGATATCTTCTTGGTCTGTGTAGCGGTATAGTAAAATATTAAATGCAGCCAGCAAACTCATAAATAAAGTAGCATCTGCTTGCTGGCTTAATTGTCTTAATGCATCAGTCAGAGCTTTAGAGAATGTAAAGTATTGCTTAGCACCAGTAAAAGTAGTAACATGAGGTCGTAGATAGTCTGTAGGTAATTGTAGTACAGGTAGTTCACCTTTGAGTTGTTGTTTCCAATAATTTAATTGGGTTGCTAAAAATTTACCTTGAATGCGATCGCGCTGCCAAATTGTAAAATCTGCATACTGAATCGGGAGTTCGGGTAAGGGGGAAGGTTGATTTGTCGAGAAAGCAGCGTATAGCGTTGACAACTCGCGCAGGAACACACCGCAAGACCATCCATCAGTGATAATGTGGTGCATGGTCACAAGCAAAACATGTTCTTCTTCACTTAAGCGAAGTAAAATCGCTCTAACTAAAAGTCCTTTAGCTAAATTAAACGGTTTTGTTGCTTCTTTGGCTACAAGTTGTTTAACTTCTCCTTCCCAATCTTTACCAGACAAATGCTCAAGATTTATAATGGGTAAATCCCAAGTTAATTGGGGTACAATCTCCTGTATTGGCTCTCCATTTACAAGTTTAAAAGTTGTGCGCCAAACTTCATGACGCTGAAGAATTTTATTCAGACTTTGCTCAAGTGCTGTGATACTAAGCTGTCCTTTGATTTGAAAAACGATAGGAATATTATAAAAAGAACTTCCATGATAAAGTTGGTCAATAAACCATAGTCTTTGTTGAGAGAAAGATAAAGGAATACTCTCAGTGATTTGACGTTTGGGAATAGTATCAGCTTTAAATTTTCCTCCCTTCCATTTTTCTAAAAGAGCTTTTTTTGCTGGTGATAAATTAGAGTGTTGTTTATCCATTATTAAAAGTTATCTCAAGAATCACAACTTGCAAACACTTACTTTTTTTAACTAGATAATTATAATTAAACTACGGTAATCTCATTGTTGAAAAGGGGATTTCCACGAAGACCAAAAACTCTGTTATTTTACTATCGTACTAGACATGTTTATGACAAACAAAGCAAGCGCTACCTCCTAGCCCGCCAGCATCAAGATGACTAATTTCTGTGAAGCCCACATTTTCTAAAGCCGATTGGACATCTGTGAATAAGTGATCCTTTCTCAGCCAAGTAGTGTCTGAACGCTTCCAAGTTTTTTCTACTAATTCAAATCCGGTAACTTCAATTTTCCACATCTTTTTTTCCGGATTGTAGTTAAATAATTCAATAAAAGCACATTCATCATTGACATAGATATGATTGAAAGAACCCTCTTCAGTCTGCTTATGCATCAATTCTATTAATGGTATCGAAAACACGAACAGACCCTTGTTCTCTAGTGCTGCATATACATTTCGGAAGATAGCTGTCAAGTCTTCATTATTAAGAATGAAAAGTAAAACATCGATTGAAATAATAGCATTGAAGGTAAGTGGCAACTCAAAGTTGCGTATATCACCAAAGATGAATTCACTCTCAGGTGCGTTTGTTCGAGCATAATGCAATAATCCTTCAGATGCATCAATTCCAGTCATTTGATACCCTTTCAGGTGAAGCTGTTGCACTAAATGTCCACAACCACAACCAAGGTCGAGAATACGCGCTTCTTTAGAAATATATGGAAATAATATTTGCTCTAAAAAAGGTATTACACCGTCTACTATAAATTCATCTCTATTCTTGAATTCGTTCTGTAAGCGAGCAATTGGTTCATAATTTGGAAGATTGCTAACTGAAGATATAAGAGAATTAGTTGCTACAGACATAAACAATTTTTCCTATTTATAAGTAAATATTTACAATTATTTTTTTGCCAAATTTATAGTTTAAATAATGTTTTTAATAATGAGTAAAATAAAATTACGTTACTTTTTAAAGTCTCTATATATCAATATATGCATGATTAGCTAAAAGCATTTCTACCTCTTCTTCAGATAATTCTTCAATTTTTTCTACCAGAAGTTGCTCAATCATTTCTGCCTGCTTGATAGGCATCATGGCTTGTAATAAAAGGTCACGCAGGGGTAAATCTACTGGAAAGTTTGCCCGCAATCGAGAAATTAGTTGAGTTGCAATCAGGGAGTCTCCTCCTAACTCATAGAAGTTGTCGTAAATACCAATTTCTGCAATCCCAAGTACGTCTTGCCATATTTGGGTAATTTGTTTTTCTAACTCATTTGTCGAAGCAACATAAGAATTACTAAGATTAGGTCTAGAGTAGTGTGAGGATGAGTTTATTTGAGAGGAAGATTTTGAATCTGGTAGAGAGTCTATGTCAAATGTACGCTCGCGCCTAGCTTTTAAATCTACTGTGGAAACAACAACCTGAGTTCCTTTATCTAAAGAAAATATTCGTTTAAATACTTCTATAGTTTCTGTTGGAGTAATAGCTAATTCTACCCCAGATCCTCGCAGTACTTTTTGCTCTTGGATGGGATTGAGCTGTAATTTATCCCAATTTATACTGTACCACGGCCAAGAATGAGTTCGGTTATGTTGGTTAGTAAAGGTATCTATAAAATGATTAGCTGCTGAATATAAACCTAATCCGAATCCTCCTAAAATAGAAGATAAAGAAGAAAAGACAACACAAAAATCTAATTTTCTGTTTTCTAAGACTTTTTCTAATACAGTAATCTGACGATTTTGAGACTCAAATAACTTTTCTAACTCTAAATTACCAATTTCTGAAATCAAACTAAATATATCTTCGCGCTTGATTCGAGTCGAATAGATAACCCCATCAATTTGACCGATATTTTCAGGTGTAAGACTCTGGTAAATTTGCTGAGAATTACTTATATCTACACGCATTACTAAAACTTTTGTACCTAATTCCTCCAATACTAATAATTTTTTGATTTTGCAACTCACTTCATCTTCTTCGATGTGAGCTTCGAGCCATTGCGAGAAATTATCCTTTTCTGGAAAATCTAAATCCTCGATAAATATTAGTTGTGCTTGTAGAGATTTGGCTAAATATTCTGCAAGCGTAATTTCAATACTTTCTAATCCCCCAAAAAACAGGTAAATACCGTGTTTTTTCAACGGTATTTTTTCTCCAACTTTTGACTCTAAGCGAACTGGCTCAAATGTTTGTACCCAACGATATAAATCGCGATAAGCAACTACCAAGTCTGATGATAGAGCTGTGAACTCGCTTAAAAGTTGGTCGATAATGTTACTGTGATAATTTCCTTCTTTTCCAAATTTATCCTCAGAGCTTTGGTGATTTGTTAAGGCAACATCAATACATCGACAGATAATATTAGAATATTCCTGAGGAATAACTTTACATAAACCTAATATTGTTGCTTTTTGAGGGTTTAGTTTTTCATTACCATTGACTTCTTGAATGTTGTTTGATATAACCCAAAGTTGTAAGCGATCGCCCTTAACCTTACTACCCTCTATCCGGCTATTTTTTAGCTTACTAAAGTTCTGCGTTATCAACAATAAACTCTTGAATTCTAAATAATTCTCGGTATGGCGATTTTCTAGATTACCGATACTCCATAAATAAACAATATTTTGGATAGTTTTTCCTAATAATATTAATTCTTCAAATAAAGCATTGTAGTCTTCGCATCTGTATGGATTAATTATATAAACACCATTACTTAGTTTTTTAAACTGCTCTCCTTGCTTAACCGTAATGACATTTTTACCTTGATTAATCAATGCATTGATTAATTTTTCTCCAATTCCCAACTCATCAAGAAAAAATAGCCAATCGTCTTGTGTAGATTCTATTTGAGCAGAGGATGAATTACGTAGCAAAGAGCGTTTCCATGAAGGAACATAAAACCAGTCGGCAATATCTTGTTTACAATCTAATTTTGCTGACTTACTATTTAAAGAAGGCGATGGGGATTTAGCATCAATCCAGTATCTTTGTCGCTCAAAAGGATAGGTAGGTAAAGGCAGACGATGACGCTGTTCGTGAGCATAAAATCCCGACCAGTCAATCTCTACACCAAAAAGCCACAACCGACCTAATGTCTGCAACAAAAAGTTAACATCAGATTGTTGGTCTTTCACATGGCGTAATGAACTTAGTACCTGTTGTTTAGCATTTATATTTAAATGCTGTATAGTAATAGTACTTAAAGTTCGTCCCGGCCCTACCTCTAGAAAAACACCTTCAAACTGTTTTAAAAGTAGAGATATTCCATCTGAAAATTTCACAGTTTGTCGTAGATGTTGGCTCCAGTAATTGGGATTTGTCGCTTGTGCATCTGTAATCCAACTACCAGTAACATTAGAAATAAAGCGAATGCGTGGTGGATTGAGTTTGACTTTTTTTATTGCCTCAATAAACGCTTCTAGTATTGGTGACATCATTTGTGAATGAAACGCATGAGATGTATGCAATAGCCGAGATTCAACTTCTTGAGAAGATAATTGATTTTGTAGTCTCGTAACTGCCTCGTTTGTTCCAGAAACAACACAAGAAGATGGGCTATTTATCGCTGCTATTTGGAGATAATTTTTATAGAGCGTTTCTGATTCCAATAACAACTGCACATCTTTTTCTGGAAGCTTAATTGCCAGCATACTTCCAGAGGGTAGTTGTTGCATCAACTCTCCTCTTTTAGCCACAATTTTTAAAGCATCCTCTAAGGAAAATACACCTGCTATGGTTGCTGCTACATATTCCCCGATACTGTGACCAATCATCGCCTCTGGTAGCACACCCCATGACATTAATAACTGAGCTAGGGCATACTCGATGACAAATAACGCTGGTTGTGTCAGCGCTGTTTGTTGTAATTGCTTTGAAGCAGTTTCAGTGTCTTTTTTCTTGGGATAAAGTAAGGAGCGGATATCAAGACCGAGGTAGGGTTGCAAAATTAGAGTGCAAGCATCTACATGTTTTTTAAACGTCGGTTCAATTTCATATAGTTCCTCTGCCATATTTGCATATTGCGCCCCTTGTCCGGAAAACATGAAGATGACTGGACAATGACCAGGCTTGCGGTGATGACTAAAAACACCTATTGGGTCTTGGTTGTTAAGTAATTTTATTGCATCTTCTTGGCGATCGCAAACAATGAAACGGCGATAGTCAAAAGCCCGACGACCAACTTGTAGGGTATGAGCTATATCAGGTAGGAGAATATCAGGATTTTGCTGTAAATGAGTACACAGTTGTGCTGTCAGAGTTTCCAGCGCTGAACTGGTTTTAGCTGAGAGTACAAGCAATTGCCAAGGACGCGAGGAACTCGAAGCCTCAATCACTGGAGCTTCTTCCAAAATCACATGAGCATTAGTCCCGCCAATGCCAAAAGAACTTACACCTGCTCTCTTGGGTATACCGTTAGTTTTCCACTCTAATAATTTGGTGTTGACGTAAAAGGGACTATTGGCAAAATCTATTTCCGGATTAGGATGTTCAAAGTGTAAGCTAGGAGGAATCAAACCGTGTTTCAGTGCCATCACCGTTTTAATTAAACTAGTTACGCCAGCTGCTATATTTGGATGTCCAACATTCGGCTTTACCGAACCAATAGCACAAAATCCATTCTTTTTGGTACGGGATTCAAACACCTTCTTGAGGGCACTAATCTCAATCGGATCTCCCAAGCTTGTACCCGTTCCGTGAGTTTCGATATAGGTAATTGTCTCTGGATTAAATCCAGCGATCGCCTGAGCCTCAGCTATTACTGAAGCTTGACCACCTACGCTAGGAGCTGTGTAACCTACTTTAGCCGCTCCATCATTATTGATAGCTGAACCTTTAATCACTGCAAGAATGCAGTCCCCATCTGCTAAAGCATCCTCTAATCTCTTGAGTACGACAATCCCTACGCCCTCACTAAAAATAGTTCCATTTGCTTTAGCATCAAAGGCGCGACAGCGACCATCAGGGGAAGTCATCCCCCCTTCTTGATAAAAATAACCTTGCTTCTGTACAGACTGTATTGAAATACCACCTGCCAAAGCTAAATCGCACTCATAGTTGAGCAATCCTTGGCAGGCTAAGTGAACAGCCACTAATGATGTAGAGCAAGCCGTACTAATATTTATACTTGGGCCTTTAAGGTTTAATTTATATGAAATTCTTGTAGCTGGATAATGATGACTATTGTTTAATTCAATTAATGAACCCATTGATTCAATTATCTCAGGGTTGACACTTAATCTACTCAGCCAGTAGTCGTTGATAAAATTTCCTACATAAACACCAGTCAACTCTTTCTCAGATCCAGGAGCATAGCCAGCAGTTTCTAGGGCTTCCCAAGCACATTCAAGCAGAATCCGGTGTTGCGGATCCATGATTTCGGCTTCCTTGGGCGAGAAATCGAAGAAAGAAGCGTCAAACATTTCAATATCTGAAAGATGAGCGCCAGCTTTGACATATTCAGGGTTATTTAGCGTAGCTGAGTCTACACCTGAAGCTTTTAATTCTTCATCATTGAACGAAGAAATTGTCTCTTCTCCATTGCACAAATGCTGCCAAAATTCATCAACACTTTTGGCTTCTGGAAAACGACCAACTATACTGATTACAGCTATGCCTTTGATGGAATCATGGATTTGTTGGCTATCCATCTGACTTCCTCCTTTGTTTCATTAATTGTCTTTTTTCTTGCATAGCCGCTTCTTTTTTGCTAGCACGTTCGTCAGCTTTCCAAAATATCGGTTCTTCAAGCTGTTTTCCACCGATATGTTCAGCCAAAGCACTGATAGTTGAATATTCAAATAGGCTAGCAGTTGGGATATTTTTGTTTAAAACTTTTATAATTTGACTGCGAAGTTGAATTATTAGTAGTGAATCTCCTCCTAATTCAAAGAAATTGTCGTACAGACCTACCTCATCAATTCCTAAGATTTGTTGCCAGATATCAGCAAGCTTTTGCTCAATTTCATTTCGAGGAGCAACATAATCATTACTTAGTTCCGGTCGAGGATATTTTGAGTTAGATAAATTGACAGTCTCTAAAAATTCGAGTACTTGGCTTTCGTTGTAAGAAGTATAGTGTTTTGTAGAATGTAATAAGTCAGAGGTAGATACTACAACTTGAGGCATTGTACTTTCTAAAATGCGTAGAAAAGCATCTACACCTTCATCAGGCAATATTCCTTGTTGGAGATTTTCTGTTCGTAATTCTTGGAGTTGTTGAGGCACTTCGGTGTTTACTGCCATCCCAACTTCTTGCCAATTATCCCAATTAATACTTATAGTAAATCTGTTATGTTTGGAAGCGTTATAATGGGCAAAGGCATCAAGAAAAGCATTTGCAGCACAATAATCTGCTTGTCCAAATCCCCCTAAAATTGAGGTTTTTGATGATGTAAGAATCAGGAAATCTAATTGAATATCTTTGACAATTGCATCAATAACTATTGTCCCTTTGACCTTGGGAGCCAGAATACTTTCTGCTTCTGCTTGAGTTTTCCGCCCAATCACACCGCCTCCGGGAACCCCAGCAGCGTGGATAACACCATTAAGTTGACCAAACTGCTGTTGAGCAACAGCAATAGCACTTCGCATTTGTTGGATGTTGCTGACATCAGCACTGATTACTAAAACTTCTGCACCTAAATCTTCAAGTTCTTGAACTTTACGAATTTTATTGCTAGTGCTATCAGTTTCATCGTGAGTGGACAGCCATTTTTCCCACTCATCTTTTTTTGGCAAAGCTGTTCGTCCGACTAACAGCAGTTTTGCTTGTACAGTTCGAGCCAAGTATTCTGCCAAAACAAGTCCGATACCCCCAAGTCCACCTGTAATTAAATAGACTCCCTTTTCTCTTAGTTGAGGCTTTTGGATTTTAGCTTGCTCGAAGCGCACAGGCTCAAAACTTTGCACCCAACGATTGCTACCTCGATAAGCAATTAGCTTTTGGGAATCATCAACTGTTAGTTCTGCCAATAATCTGTCTAAAAGTTTTTCTTCTTGCCAGCTACCTGTAGGTGGTAATATAACATCAATACTACGACAATTTATATTTGAATATTCTTGAGAAATAACTTTAATTGGCCCGAGTAAAGTGGCTTTCTCTGGAAAAATTACTTCAATTCCTGTTACTGCTTGTAGGTTGTTAGAAATAACATTAATATTAAAATTATTTGTAGTTTCTTGTCTTCCCAAAGCTTGGGCAAGATATAGCAAACTATAGAAACCCGTTATTTGAGTTTTCTCAAATTTTTCAATTTTTAATTCTTGTTCGCTACTAGGTGTAACACTCCACAAATGAATAATCGTTTTTGGCAGCTTGTTTTGTACAATCAGGTCTTTGATTAAAGTATTGTAATCCTGATTATTTTCGGGATTAATAGTATATCGAGAATTATCTAGTACAGTAAATTTTTTACCAAGTTTTACAGTAATAACATTCTGGTTTTGTTTTTCTAGTCGTTTTACTAAATTTATACCTAAACCACACTCATCGATAAACACTAAAATATTGCATTTTGAGAATGCTAATTCTTGATGTTCGAGTTGTACTGGAGGTAAAGAAGGCTTCCAAAAAGGAATATAAAACCAGTCAGCTATGTCAGGTTTTTTAGCCAGTGATACTTGAGTTTGAGTAGCATCTTGTCCTTGCTTTTTCGGTTCAATCCAGTATCTTTGTCGCTCAAACGGGTAAGTTGGCAAAGGTAAACGATGACGTTGCTCGTGAGTATAAAATCCTGACCAATCTATCTCCACACCAGCAAGCCATAACCGACCTAATGTTTGTGATAAAAAGCTAACATCCGATTGTTGTTCCTTTACATGACGTAACGAAGTCAATACCTGTTGTTTGGCATTTTTATCTAAATGCTTTGTTGTAATTGTACTTAAAGTTCGTCCCGGCCCCACCTCTAGAAAAATACCTTCAAACTGCTTTATTAATTGCGATATTCCATCAGAAAATCTCACAGTTTGACGCAAATGTTGACACCAATAATCAGGATTTGTAGCTTGTTCATCTGTAATCCAAGTACCAGTCACATTAGAAATGAAGCGTATGCGAGGTGGTCTAAGCTTCACTTTTTTCACAGCTTGTACAAATGGTTCCAATACTGGTGACATCATCACAGAATGAAAGGCATGAGATGTATGTAGCAGACGACATTCAATTCCTTGAGAAGATAATTGGTTTTCTAGGACAGAAATTGCTTCGTTTGTTCCCGAAACTACACAATCAGATGGGCTGTTAATAACTGCAATTTCTAAGGAATTTTTATACAACGTCTGTGCAGACAGCAACAACTGCACCTCTTTTTCTGCAAGCCTAATTGCCAGCATACTTCCTGTGGGTAGTTGTTGCATTAGCTGTCCCCTTTTAGCCACAATTTTTAAGGCATCTTCTAGAGAAAATACACCTGCAATAGTTGCTGCTACATATTCCCCAATGCTATGACCAATCATCGCTTCTGGTCGCACACCCCATGACATCAATAATTGAGCTAGGGCGTATTCAATGACAAATAATGCGCTCTGGGTAAGTGCTGTTTGTTGTAGTTGTTGGCTAGCTGCTGCAATTTTTTCTTCCTCTGGAAAGAGTAGATGGCAGATATCAAACCCAAGGTAGGTTTCTAAAATCTGGGCACAATTATTTACGTATTTAGTAAATGTTGGTTCTATTTTGTACAGTTCCTCAGCCATGTTTGCATATTGCGCTCCTTGTCCAGAAAACATGAAGATGACTGGCTGTTCCCTACGCTCTTGATATACAGTAAAAACCCGTTCTTGCTCCTGTGTTTCTAAAACATGTACAGCATCTTTAACACTTTGACACACCAACATTCGGCGATAGTTAAATGCTCTACGACCTACTTGTAAAGTATGAGCAACATTGGCTAAATTTGTATCTGGATATTGTTTTAAATACGTAACTAAATTTGCAGTTGCAGTTTCAATTGCTGAGCTAGTTTTGGCTGATACTAATATTAATTGCCAAGGTCTAGAATCATCAAAATATTTAATTTCCGGAGCTTCTTCTAGAATTACATGGGCATTAGTTCCACCAAAACCTAAGGAACTAACTCCTGCTCGACGGGGAGTATTGTTAGCTTTCCACTCAGTAAGTTTAGTATTAACGTAGAAGGGACTGTTCGCAAAATCAATTTCTGGATTAGGAGCTTCAAAATTTAAGCTAGGAGGTATTTGTTTATATTTCAATGCTAAAACAGTTTTAATTAGACTCGCTATTCCAGATGCGATATCTAAATGTCCGATGTTTGGTTTTACTGAACCAATGGCGCAGAAGCCATTTTTCTGTGTGAAAGCCCGAAAAGCCTTGGTAAGCGCAGCAATTTCAACTGGGTCACCAGTTGCTGTTCCAGTTCCATGAGTCTCTATATAAGAAATATCATCAGCATCTATTCCAGCGTTTGCCAGAGCCTCTACAATAACTTCAGCTTGACCATTGACACTAGGTGCTGTATAGCTAACTTTTAAGGAACCATCATTGTTAATTGCTGAACCTTTAATAACTGCATGAATATAATCTTTATCTGCTATAGCATCTTTTAATCTTTTTAAGACGACTATTCCAAGTCCACTGCCGAAAATAGTACCCCGTGCTTTAGCATCAAAGGCTCGACAATGACCATCAGGAGATAAAATTCCGTCTTCTTCATAGAAGTAACCTGATTTTTGTGGAACCACAATTGTAACCCCACCTGCTAAAGCAATATCACACTCTTCATCAAGTAGACTTTTGCAGGCTAAATGTACAGCAACTAATGAAGTAGAACAGTAAGTTTGAATACCTACACTTGGCCCTTTTAAGTTTAATTTATATGAAATATTTGTGGTCAAAAAATCTTTATTTAAAGTATAGTTAGTAGAAATATTAATGAAATTAACGTTTTGATATATATTATTAAAAAAGTAACTATTTGTACTTACACCAGCGTAAACGCCAATCAAACCTTTATAAGTTTCTGGGTCATATCCAGCGTTTTCAAGAGATGACCAGGCACATTCCATAAATAGGCGATGTTGGGGGTCTATTGCTTCAGCTTCTTTAGGGCTGCAACCAAAGAACCTAGCATCAAACAGTTCAATATCTTCTAATGTCGGTGCTGCTTTAACATAATTAGGATTGTTTAGAATATCCTCTTCGAGATTTAAATCTACTAAGTCATGATTGGTGAAAAATGAAATAGACTCAATACCATTTTGAAGATTATGCCAAAACTCATCAAGATTTTTAGCACCAGGTAAACGGCCTGACATTCCTACTATTGCTACATCTATATTTGCTGTTTCTTCTTGTTTGATTTCGGTATTCATAAAATATAGATAAATTGAAGTAAAGTTAACATGTTTTAGTTACTTTGCATTTTTATCTGCCTTCTTCTCTGTCCTCGGCTTAGTCTTTGTTCAAAAGTATTTTCCTGAGGTTCTTCGGGAGTAAAAATCTTTGCCATAGAACCAATATTCGGACATTCATAAAGTTTAGCAACAGAAATCTTGGAATTAAATTCCTTATTTAAGGTTGCAATAACTTGAATCCCAATTAGAGAATCACCACCAACTTCAAAAAAGTTATCATATATTCCGATCGTTTCTATTCCCAAAATATCTTGCCAGATAGTAGCAATCTTTTGCTCAATTTCATTTCGAGGAGCAACATAATCATTATTTAGTTCCGGTCGAGGATATTTGGAGTTGGATGGATTGACAGTTTCTAAAAATTCGAGTACTTGGGTTTCGTTGTAAGAATTGTAGTGTTTAAGTATATCTAATAAATCAGAGGTAGATACTACAACTTGAGGCATTTTACTTTCTAAAATCCGTAGAAAAACATCTACACCTTCATCAGGCAATATGCCTTGTTGAAGATTTTCTGTTCGCAATTGTTGGAGTCGTTGGGGCAATTCGGCGTTCACTGCCATCCCAACTTCTTGCCAAGTGTCCCAATTGATAGTTGTAGTAAATCTCCCTCGTTTGGAAGCATTATAATGAGCAAAGGCATCAAGAAAAGCATTTGCAGCGCAATAATCTACCTGGCCAAATTCTCCTAAAATGGAGGTTTTTGAGGATGCTAAAACAAAGAAATCTAATTGAATATCTTTGACAATTGTATCAATAACTATCGTTCCTTTAACCTTGGGAGTGAGAATACTTTCTACTTCTGCTTGAGTTTTTCGCCCAATTACACCGCCTCCAGCAACCCCAGCAGCATGGATAACACCATTAAGTTGACCAAATTGCTGTTGAGTATTTGCAATAGCACTTCGCATTTGTTGGATGTTGCTGACATCAGCACTGATTACTAAAACTTCTGCACCTAAATCTTCAAGTTCTTGAACTTTACGAATTTTATTGCTAGTGCTATCAGTTTCATCGTGAGTGGACAGCCATTTTTCCCACTCATCTTTTTTTGGCAAAGCTGTTCGTCCGACTAACAGCAGTTTTGCTTGTACAGTTCGAGCCAAGTATTCTGCTAAAACAAGTCCGATACCTCCAAGTCCACCTGTAATTAAATAAACTCCCTTTTCTCGTAGTCGAGGCTTTTGGATTTTAGCTTGCTCAAAACGCACAGGCTCAAAACTTTGTACCCAACGATTGCTACTTCGATAAGCAATTAGCTTTTGGAAATCATCAACTGTCAGTTCTACCAGTATTTGTTCTACAAGTGTTTCTTCTTGCCAGCTACCTGTGGGTGGTAAGGTAATATCAATACTACGACAATTGATATTTAAATATTCTTGGGAAATAACTTTAATTACTCCAAGCAAAGTGGCTTTCTCTGGACAAAGCACTTCAGTTCCGGTCAATGACTGGAGGTCGTTAGAAATAACTGTGATTTGTACTTCTTCAGTAGTTTCTTGTTTTCCCAAAGCTTGAGCAAGAAATAAGAGACTATAAAATCCTGTAATTTGAGTTCGATCGAATTTTTCGATTTCTAATTGTTGTTCGCTGTTAGGTGTAACACTCCATAAATGAACAATCGTTTTTGGCAACTTGTTTTGTTTAAAAAGCTCTTGAATTAAAACATCGTAATCACGATCGCTTTCCGGATTGATGGTATATTCAGATTCATCTACTGTATTAAAATTTTTACCAACTTTTACAGTAATTACATCTTGATTTTGTATTTCTAGTTGTTTGACTAACTTGCTACCCAAGCCACACTCATCGATAAACACCAAAGTGCAGGATTTTTCAGGTGCTAATTCTGGATGTTCGAGTTGTACGGGGGGTAAAGAAGGTTTCCAAAAAGGAATATAAAACCAGTCAGCTATATCTGGTTTTTTAGCCAGTGACAGTGGAGTGTGACGCTCGTTTTGTCCTTGCTTATTAGGTTCAATCCAGTACCTTTGTCGTTCAAATGGGTAAGTCGGCAAAGGTAAACGATAACGTTGCTCGTGGGTATAAAATCCCGACCAATCTATTTCTACACCAGAAAGCCACAGCCGACCTAATGTTTGTAATAAAAAGCTAACATCCGATTGTTGTTCTTTGACATGACTTAATGAAGTTAGTACTTGTTGTTTAGTATTTTTATCTAAATGTTGTTTCGTAATCGTACTTAATGTCCGCCCCGGCCCCAACTCCATAAAAACGCCTTCAAACTGTTTTATCAATTGCGATATTCCATCTGAAAACCTCACAGTTTGTCGTAAATGTTGACTCCAGTAGTTAGGATTAGTGGCTTGTGTATCTGTAATCCAACTACCAGTAACATTAGAAATAAAGCGTATGCGTGGTGGATTTAATTCGACTGTTTTGATAGCCTCAATAAATGCTTCTAGTATTGGTTCCATCATTAAAGAATGGAACGCATGAGACGTATGCAACAGTTGACATTCAATTTCTTCAAAGGATAATTGATTTTTTAGGATTGCGATCGCTTCGTTTGTTCCAGAAACAACACACGAAGATGGGCTGTTAATAACTGCAATTTGGAGAGACTTTTTATACAACGGCTGTGCAGACAGCAACAACTGTACATCTTTTTCTGGAAGCCTAATTGCTAGCATACTTCCTGTGGGTAGTTGTTGCATTAACTGTCCCCTTTTTGCCACAATTTTTAAGGCATCCTCTAGAGCAAATACACCTGCTAAAGTTGCTGCTACATATTCCCCGATGCTATGACCAATCATTGCCTCTGGTAGCACACCCCATGACATTAATAACTGAGCCAGGGCATACTCTGTAACGAATAACGCGCTTTGGGTGAGGGCTGTTTGTTGTAGTTGCAAAGATGCAGTTTCGGTATCTTGTCCCTTGGGGTAAAGTAGAGAGCGGATATCAAGACCGAGGTGGGGTTGCAAAATTACAGCGCAAGTATCTACATATTCTTTAAACCTCGGTTCTACTTCATATAGTTCCCGACCCATATTTGCATATTGCGATCCTTGTCCGGAAAACATGAAAATGACTGGACAATGACCAGGCTCGTTATAGAGACTAAAAATACGTTGCGGGTCTTGGCTGTTAAGCAATTTCACTGCATCATCTAAGTCGTGACAAACCATGATGCGGCGATAGTCAAAAGCTCGACGACCTATTTGTAAGGTATAAGCTACGTCAGGTAGAGTAATATCAAGGTTTTGCTCTAAATGCTCGCCTAGTTGTGCTGTTGCAGTATTTAAAGCTGTGCTGGTTTTGGCTGAGAGCAGTAACAATTGCCAAGGACGAGAAGGACTAGAAGCCTCAATTACTGGAGCTTCTTCCAAAATCACATGAGCATTAGTCCCACCAATGGCTAAAGAACTTACACCCGCTCTGCGTGGTGTTCCGTTAGTTTTCCACTCCGATAATTTAGCATTGACGTAAAACGGACTATTGGCAAAGTCTATCTGGGGATTTGGCTTTTGAAAGTGCAAACTAGGTGGTATTTGCTTGTGTTTTAGTGCCAGAACTGTTTTAATAAATCCTGTCACTCCTGCTGCTATATCCAGATGCCCGACATTAGTCTTTACTGAACCAATAGCACAAAAGCCTTTTTTATTTGTACTAGCACGATAAGCTTGTGTAAGAGCCTTGATTTCAATCGGATCTCCTAAGACAGTTCCCGTACCGTGTGCTTCTACATAAGTAACAGTCTCAGGTTCAACTTCAGCTAAAGCTAAAGCTTCTAAAATTACTTCTCTTTGACCCTCAACACTAGGGGCTGTATATCCAATCTTTAAGGAACCATCGTTATTAACAGCTGAACCTTTGATTAATGCATGGATAAAGTCACCATCAGCAATGGCATCCTCTAATCTTTTCAAGACTACTACACCTAAACCATTGCCATCAATAGTTCCTTCTGCTTGAGCGTCAAAAGCTCGACAATGTCCGTCAGGAGAATGAATTCCTCCTGGTTGATAGTGATAACCACTTTTTTGCATTGTTGTAGCGGAAACACCACCTGCTAAAGCAATATCACTTTCACCATTTAATAAACTTTGGCAGGCTAAGTGGATAGCAACTAATGATGTCGAGCAAGCAGTTTGAATATTGATGCTTGGCCCTCTCAAGTTCAATTTGTAAGAAACTTGTGTAGGCAAAAAATCCTTTTCGTTTCCATGCAAAAGTTTAAAGCTGTCTACTGATTCTATTAAATCTCGATTGGAATACAAGTTTGAGAGTAGGTACATATTGGGAGATGCACCAGCAAAAAGACTTATTTGACCGCTATAAGTTTCCGAGTTATAGCCAGCATTTTCTAAAGCTTCCCAAACACTTTCTATGAAAAGGCGGTGTTGGGGATCTGTAATTTCAGCTTCTCTAGGTGAAAAGCCAAAAAATTCAGCATCAAATAACTCTATATCTTCTAATATCCCATTTGCTTTCACATAATTAGGATCGTTGAGCAATGATGGATCTTCCCCAGCAGATATTAGTTCTTCATCTGTGAAAAAAGAAATTGATTCTACACCATCACGTAAGTTTTGCCAAAAAATATCAATATTTTTTGAACCAGGAAAACGCCCCGCCATCCCAATAATCGCTATTACATCTTGGTCAACTAAGTTATCATATTTATTTAAATTATTCATTTCTATCATCTTAATTTTTTAAAGAGCAACTTAATAAAATACTGTTTTCTAGTTTTTAATAAAAGTTAAATTTGAATTTGGGCAGCTATTTGGATCTGCTCATTTAAAACTGCGCGAATATCTTCTTCTGTGGTTAAAGGATTGGCAATCACTGCCCGCATAGCAACTATCGGAGTTTCACTGCCAAACTTCATATCTTTTTTTGTCGTTCGTGAAATGAAAGTATGACCAATTTGACGCTGATGCTTTTGTAAACATTCATTAAAATTATTGATAATTTGATTATCTATATCTGCCAATTTGTTTTTACTATGCACTCTTCTAAATTGTTTTGGAATATAGCGATAAATTAATAGATTAGTATCGGGTTCTGTCAGCAATTCAAATTCAGGCATAGCTGAAATACAAGCAGCCATGTATTGAGTTTTTCGGATTCCTTCATTAATCAAAAACTCATATCCCTTAACTCCAATCAGCTTTAAACCGGCATGTAAAAATAAAGCCATGCCTGGCCGAGAACCTTCTAAAGCACGTTTACCTAAATCAAACGACCCCTTACGCATGGTATAACTAGCCTGTTTTTCGATCGCTCCAGCCAATTGTGGATTGCTAAAAAAGACCATACCAATACCCATTGGTAGATATAGTTGTTTGTGTCCATCAATAGTGACTGAATCAGCTCTTTCTATACCAGCAAGCTTATGTCGATATTGCTCAGAAAAAATTAGCGGCCCACCCCAAGCAGCATCTACATGAAAATGAGCATTGGCTTGGTGTGCAATTTCTGCGATATCTATTAGGGAATCAACCCCACCTGAGTCTGTTGTTCCAGCAACTCCGACAATTGCAATAATCAGCAAGTTTTTGGCTTGACAGTTGACAACAGTTTGACGCAGTGCTTGTATATCAACTCGATTATTACGGTCAGCGGGAATTCTAATCAAACTATTCGTACCAATGCCCATTAAATCCGCAGCTTTATCAAAAGAAAAATGCATCAAATCAGAGCCAATAATTACTGCTCCTTTATAACCATAGAAATCTAAAGCAGCTGCTAAACCTTCTTTTTCTACACCAAGAAATCCATCTTTCGGGCCTAGTGAAGCATTTCGCGCACACCACACTGCTGTGATATTTGCCACTGTTCCACCAGAAACCAAAATTCCCAGTGTACTCAAATTGTTTTGAATATGTTGAGTATAAAAATTATCAGAAAAATTATAAATTTGTCTATGCAACATAGCCAAAGCTTCGCGTTCGCAAAAGCTTAGGGCTTTCGCTGTTTCTATTTTGACGGCATTTTGGTTCATTGCCGTCATCAGTTTAGCCAAAGGGCGTACAAAACTAGGAAGTGCCGAGGTCATGTGACCAATAAATCGTGGCGAAGATGTATGTATTGAATGAGCAACAACATTGTTACCTATGTATTTGAGATAGTTCTCAAAATTGATAGGTTGAACGGGAATCTTACTATCACTAAATTTTTCTATTAGTAACTCTAAATCAATATTGGTATTAGAATCGATAGTGTTTAAAAAATCTTGCGACCAGCTATCAGTTATTTCATCGATTTGTTTTTCGATAGACGTCGCTTGATTGGATAAAGCAAACAATTGCATTACTTGTTCTTCAATTCCATTATCGAATGTTTGCTCAGATTCAAAAAAGGAATTTTTATTTAGCATTTCTTGTTTGCTTGATGTCATATTGGGTTGCAATATTTTTTTAATTTGTTTTTGCGGTAAGAATATTATGACGCCTGCTTAACTCTAAAATATTCGATTCTACAGGTCATTAAGATTCGAGCGATCGCTTTGCTGACACTAAAAATCTTTTTCCTTGGTTGCTGCCCGCCGCTCTTTCCTAACTTGTTTTCGCCTTTGTACTGAAGCTGTTCTATTCTCTGGATGATGAGTAGGTCGGGAAACAGATGTTTCTTCGCTCGATTGCTGACTAAAATATTTAACCAAGTTACTGATAGTTGGATATTGAAATATATCAACCAAGGTAAAATCTCGTTGAAATACTTTTTGCAACCTGCTAGTAACTTGAATTAACAGCAATGAATGACCACCAAGTTCAAAGAAATTATCATGGATTCCCACTTTTTCTACCTGAAGTAATTCTTGCCAAATAGATGCAATCACTTTTTCAACTTCGGTCTTTGGCGCTACATAAGATACTTCTAATTCTGGTCTGAAAGTTTCTGGTGCAGGTAATGCATTGCGGTCTATTTTACCATTGGGTGTTAGAGGTAGGGCGTTGAGGGTTACAAAGGTCGAGGGTACCATATACTCAGGTAACCTTTCTTTGATAAACGCTCGTAAGTCGCCGATTGAAAAGGTGGGTTTTGCTATTATTTGCTCGTCGGTCAACAGTTGCGTTTTTGGTGTAAATGTGATGTCTTGTGCTTGTTGTGTTGGAACAATATAGGCTACTAGGCGTTTGTTTCCTGGTTGCTCCTCTCTGGCGACAACAACAGCTTCCATTACCGCCGGATATTGACTCAAGACAGTTTCTATCTCGCTTAACTCGATGCGATATCCCTGGAATTTCACTTGATGATCTACACGACCGAGAAACTCGATATTACCGTTTGGTAAATATTGTGCTAAGTCTCCAGTTTTATAGAGTTTGTTGTTTGGGTTTGTGCTAAACGGATTAGAGATGAAACGCTCTAGGGTTAACTGTGGTTGGTTTAAGTAGCCACGCACCACACCTTTACCGCCAATGTAGAGTTCACCAGGAATTCCAATAGGTACTGGTTGTAAATGGCGATCGAGAATGTAAATTTCTGTGTTGGCAATCGGGCGTCCGATTGGTACTGTATTGCTGACTTCTTTGAGGTTATAGCTTGTAGACCAAATAGTTGTTTCCGTGGGCCCGTACATATTATGAATTTCTGCCGAGAGTTGAGTACGCAACTGTTCTGCTAGAGAAATCGGTAACGCCTCACCACCAAGCATCAATTTACGGAGCGAACCCATCGCACTCAACGCTTTATTATCTTGAATTAACATTCTTGCTAGAGAGGGAGTGCATTGCAGATGTGTGACATTGTGTCTGGCAATTTCAGCAGCTAGGGAATAGTCGGTGTTGCTAGTGTCATTTTTATCTATTTTTTTGTTGCTCAATTCTCTGACTGTATTTAGATGATGTAAACTAGACAACACAGATTCCACATCCACGCCAAAATCAATCAGACATGCAACCTCATCCACCCCTATAGCCTTGAGTCGATTAATCATCTGCAAGCAAGTGCTGGGTGTGCCTAACAAACTACTCGTTTCAAAGTAACGATTGAAAGCGTAATTCAGCAATTGCTCTTGCTCTTGTGCGCTAAAGTTATCTACATCAATATCCTCACCTAAACTTTTTGCTAAGTTCTTCCACAAACTCAGAGAACTTTTCAAGTAATCGCAGAAAGGTTGCCGCACCTTTTCTCGCACAATATCAATGTCCTCACCCACAAAGGTGTGAATCATCAGCGTCACCTGACCTGCTCCCACATGACCGTGTTCCTGCCAGGATTGACGATAAATCGCAATTTTTTCCTCTAGTTCCTCTAGATTTTGACCGAGTAAATGGGTAAGCAAGTTGGCACCAATTTCACCCGCCTTACGAAAAGTTTCCGGGCTACCAGCAGCTGTAACCCAAATCGGTACTTGCGGCTGAATCGGTTGCGGATGAATCTTCACTTCTACTTCTTTGCCGCTACCTGCTGGTAGGGTTATCGATTCTCCCCGCCAGAGTTGGCGGACAGTTTCGATGTCACGAAACATGATTTGGAAACGATCGCTATACTTTTCTGGTGCTAAGACAAAATCATCGGCGTGCCAACCAGAAGCAAAGGAGATACCAACTCTGCCTCCGGAAAGGTTATCAACTACAGACCATTCTTCAGCAACTCGGATCGGGTTTTGTAACGGTAAAACAATACTACCAGCACGAATTTGAATTTGCTCTGTAATTGTGGCGATCGCTGCACTGACAACGGAGGGATTTGGGTATAGACCGCCAAATTCATGAAAGTGTCGCTCTGGAGTCCAGATGGCTGCAAAGCCGTGTTTATCAGCAAACTTAGCACCTTCAAGTAATAACTGATACTTATTTGTGCCTGCCTGTAGCTCGTCACTTGCAAAATAGAAAAGGCTAAATGCCATTTCTTTATCTGTGATTCGATCTACTTCAGTAGTAATAGCACGTCTGAAATCACCATTAATTACAACTTCAAAACCGCGTGTCAGCGTCCACAGCAACTCTAACACTGAGATATCAAAGGAAATGCTAGTAACTGCTAGCCAAGTACCTGGGCGATCGCTGCCAATCCTACTGTCCATTCCTGTAAAGAAATTGACAACGTTACCATGACTGACCATTACTCCCTTTGGCTTACCTGTGGAGCCAGAAGTGTAGATTGTATATGCTAAGTTCTCCGGCGAGAAAGCTGTTGGGAGATTCTGGTCGCTTGCCATTTGAATTATCTGCCAATCTGTATCCAGGCAAACTATCGATGCGCCAGAATTTGGCAGTTTTTCTAGTAATTGTTGTTGAGTCAGCAGCACTGGCACTTGAGCATCTGCCAACATAAAAGTTAAGCGTTCTTGGGGGTATGCTGGATCTAACGGCACATAAGCACCACCTGCTTTGAGGATAGCTAATAGTCCGATAATCATATCGAGCGATCGCTCTACACAAATCCCGACTAATACATCTGGTTTTACTCCCAATGAACGTAAATAATGCGCTAATTGGTTGGCTTTGGTGTTTAGTTGACCATAAGTTAACTCTTCATCTTGAAATACCACTGCGACTGCATTAGGTGTGCGTTCTACTTGCGCTTCAAATAACTGATGAATGCACTTTTCTTGAGCATACTCAATTTCTGTATTATTCCACTCCTGGAGCAATTGATATTTTTCTTGTGCAGTCAGTAACGACAAGTCTCGAAGTTGTTGTTCGGGATTAGCAACTATACTTTCTAGCAAAGTCTTTAAATGCCCTATTATCTGATTAATCGTCGCACTATCAAAACGACGAGTATCATAGGCAATTGATAGTAATAAATCTGAACCAGGATATACCTGGAGGGTAAGAGGATAATTTGTCTTTTCAAATATCCGAGCTTCGCCTATAACCAAGCTTTGAGCTAGCTTTTCATTAGTATCATCTACTAAATAGTTATTAAAAACTAAAAGACTTTCAAATAATGGCAATCCACGAGGGATTTGACTCCATTGTTGAATCTGCATCAGTGGACTATACTCATACTGACGCATTTCTACTTCTTGAATTTGCAGCTTTTTCAACCAAGGTATCAGCAAAGCATCACTATCTACTTCTACCCGTAGTGGCAATGTATTGGCGAAAAGTCCCATCATCGACTCTGCTTCTGCCAATTCCGTAGGTCTGCCTGAAGATGTAGCTCCAAAAACTATATCTGACTCACCGCTATAGCGACTCAAAAGTATAGCCCAAGCCCCCTTGAGTAGGATGTTTAGGGTCAGGTGATACTTTCGCGCCAGAGAATTCAAGGCATCTGTCGTTGTTAGAGAGAGTAGGGTTTGTTGACAATCATGGTTTTCCTCTTCGCTAGAGAAAGTACCGCCACCTTTGTCCATCATTAGTGGTGTCGGTACTGTAAATCCTCTAAGCATCTCGCGCCAGTAAATTTCAGCCTTTGAGATATCTTGCTGCTGTAGCCAGGAAATGTATTCTTTAAAGGGACGAGGATATTCCAGGTCTAAATCCTCACCTTTGCAAAAGGCATTATAGAATTCATAGAATTCTTTCCATAGCCATGTTAAAGACCACCCTTCCATCAATATATGGTGAAAGCTGAAAACAAATTGATAAGTGTCGTCAGCCACCTGAATTAATGTCAAACGGATGAGTGGAACCTCAGAAAGTGTAAAGCCTCGTTTGCGATCTGCTGCTAAAAAAACTTCTAATTGCTTTTCTGTTTCTGGCAAAGACATCTGACGCCAGTCTTGAAAATCCCAAGGCAAATCTACTTGTCGATATACCACTTGATATGGTTTATCAAGATTTTCCCAGTAGAAGGAAGTACGCAAAATCGGATGTCGGTTTAAAACTCGTTGCCAAGCTTTCTCAAAAGCTGGAACATCAATTTGAGTTTTTAAAGAGTAGCAAAACTGCTCAAAATACACTCCCGAATCTGGTGCAACCAGCGTGTGAAAAAGCATACCCTGCTGTAAGGGTGAAAGTTCATATATATCTTCAATATTCTTTTGATTCATATAAAATAAAATTCCTCCTGTATCACTGACTAATCTGAGCCAGCAGGCTACTCAAATTTTCTTGATTGATATTTGCTGCCGAAAAGTCTGAAGGAGTATACTCCACTGCATCAAGGGAGCGACAGTAGGCGATTAAAGATTTGAGTACTTCCACAAAACTCTGAGCTAGTTTCTCTATAGTCTGGCGTCGATGCACATTTTTGCTATAGCCAAATTCTAGTCTTAACTGACCTTCTTCATTAACCCATGCAGTTATACCTAGCAAATGGGGACTAGTTCCAAAGGAACTGTACAATGACCCAGTGGATTCTTCAGTCGGTCTGAGCATAGAAGAACGGTCGAAGCTTTTACCAAACTGACCAAGATAGAGAAAAAACACTTCTGCTTCGGGAAGCGATCGCATTTTCTCTGTAAGTGTTGTATCCTCACTCAAGTAGCGTAGCACTCCCCGATCGATGGTTCTACTAGAAATGTCACGAAACTGCTCTTTCACAGTTTTCAATGCATCCCCTAGATTCTCAGCGCCTTCTAAATCCAACAGCACAGGATAAAGAGTAGTCAGCCAACCTACTGTTCTTGATATATCCACATTATCTATAGTAATATTTGCGTCTCGCGGATCTTCTTCAGTATTAAACAGTAGCCATTTTCTGCCTGTCCATTGTTTAAAAGTCTCCACAAGAGCGGTCAATAAAACTTCTTGGGTATTAGTTCGATAGACTGCTAAAACCTCCTGAAGTAATGCTTGAGTTTCAGTTTCGGTTAATCCTACTGAAACAGTTTGGTCTGATGCTACATTGTTAATGCCTCCAGGATAATCTATCGGTAAGGGATAAACTTGGTTGTAACGTTCGCTAAGGCAGGAATTTAACGTTTTGTGCAACTTTTCACAGTTAGCGTATTCCTTTAATCGTTGAGACCACTGTTTAAAAGAGGTGGTTTTCTGTGGCAGTTGAATCGCTTTACCTTGGCTAAGCTGTTGATAAGCAGTTTCAAGATCCTCTAGTAAGATTCGCCACGAGCCGAAATCCACTGCCAAGTGATGGATGATAATCAACAAGCGGCTTGAGGAGTTGACACCCAAATTAAAAAGTACACCCCGGACAATTGGCCCCTCTGACAGGTTTAAACTAGCTTGTAGTTGGGTGGCGATCGCTTCCATAGAAGATTTTTGCATCTCAGCTGACAATGCCGATAAATCTTTATGTATCAAATTTACTTCTTCCAAGCCACTATTCACCTCCTGCCAACCAGATTCAGAGGGGATAAACCGCAGCCGAAGTGCATCGTGGTGTATGAATAAATACTGCCATGCCTGTTCCAATAAAGCCGGATCGATAACTTGCATTACCTCTACAAAGAATGCCATGTTCCAGTGATGCGGTTCTGGTAAATTTTGTTCAAAGAACCAATGCTGGATAGGTGTTAGAGGCAGCGAACCAGTTACTAAGCCTTGCTCTGCTTGGACAACTTGTTTTGTGTTTGTTACCTCTGCTAGTTCGGCAATCGTTTGGTGTTCAAATAATTGTTGAGGAGCAAGTCGATAACCTGCTTTAGCCGCTCTAGCACTAACTTGAATGCCGAGAACAGAATCTCCCCCTAATTCAAAAAAGTTATCGTGAATGCCTATGAGTTCAATACCCAGGAGTTCTTGCCAGATGTTGGCAATGGTTTGCTCTAGTTCGTTTCTCGGAGCAACATAATCACTATCTAAATTAGGTCTTAAATGAAGTGAAGCAGAGCTGGCTTTTTGTGCTTGAGTTTGACTAAATTCAAGTTTAATCCATCTGTTAATACTAGTTTGCAAATCTACTGTAGATGTAACTATCTGAGTAAATTTATTTAGAGATAAGGCACGTTTAAAAACCTCCAGTCCTTCTTGCCTTGACATTATCGAATCCCCACCTTTGAATAAGGTTATTGATTGTGAGGATTCTTGAGTAATCCAATCGCCATAATTAATGCTCAGCCACGGGAAAAGGCTTGTTTGGTTATATTTATGTACAAAAGCATCAGTAAATATGTGCGCTGCTGGATAGGCAGCCATGCCCATTACCCCCAAAACAGATGCTAATGAGGATATGACTACGCAAAAATCTAGCTCTTTTCCTTGTAAGATATTTTCTAATACAAATAATCCATAACCTGTGGAACTGAATTGACTTTCACACTCAGTTTTACTTATTTGTTGAACAGTACTAAATAACTTTATCCCTGCTGCATGGATTACCCCATGGATTTGACCAAAGCGGTTTAATGCTTCAGTGATTACTGTTTGCATTTGTTGGAGATTGGCAACATCGGCACGGCAAATCAAAACTTCCGCACCCAATGCTTCTAATGCTTGTACTTTCTGGATTTGGCAACTGATTTTATCGCTACGATCGTGAGTTGCCAACCATTGAGACCAATCTTGTTTTGCTGGCAGACCAGAACGCCCTGTAAGAATCAGTTTGGCACGCGCTGTTTGAGCCAGATATTCTGCTAGTACCAAGCCAATATCTCCTAGACCACCAGTAATTAAATATACTCCTCCTTCTGTGAGGAGAATTGTTTGCTCATCTGGTTGTTGGAGTTGTATTGGTTCAAAAGTTTGCACCCAACGATGTTTGCCACGATAGGCAACCATATTTTCAGATGGCTGATGGGTGAGTTCTGCTAAGAGTTGGTCTATGAGTTGATTTTCTTGGTATGTCCCTGATGGAATCACCACATCAATGTTACGACAGGTAATATGGGGATACTCTTGGGGAATCACCTTACACAGTCCGATGACAGTCGCCTTTTCGGGGCATAACTTTTCGTCACCGTTTACCTCTTGCACATTGTCGCTAACAACTAGAATTTGGATATTATCGGTAACTTCTTGTCTTCCTAAGGCTTGTGCGAGGAAAAGTAAACTATAAAATCCATTATTTTGGCATTCTTCAAAGAACTGATGAGTTAATTTTCCTTGGGCGTTAGGGATGAGACTCCAAAAATGGCTAATGACATTTGGGTTTAAATCCAATGAATCAAGTTCTTTGAGCAAAGTATCATAGTCACTACTTGTTTGGGGATTAATTGCGTAACGGCGTTGCCCCAGTTGTGTAAACTGTTCTCCAACAGTCACAGTAATGACATCATGTCCTTGTAATTCCAACTGTTTGACAATTTCTGAACCTATACAATTAGTATCAATAAATACTAAATTACATAACTTTTGTGCTGGTTTTGCTGTTATCTGTGGAGAGCGTTTCCAGGAGGGCATATAAAACCAGTCGGTAATATTAGTTTTTTTCTGTAGTGGCGTTGCCAAATTAGCTTCAGGGTTAGCATCTATCCAGTAACGCTGACGTTCAAAAGGATACGTCGGTAAGGGAATGCGACCGCGTTCTTCGTGGGTATAAAAACCAGACCAGTCTACTTTTACCCCAGCCAACCACAGGCGACCCAATGTATTGATTAAAAATGCAACATCTGATTGTTGCTCGTAAGAATGCCGCAGGGAAGGCAATATCACCGATGTTGTTCTATCCTCATTTTCTAGACATTGCAGTGCGAAACTGCTCAATGCCTGACCGGGGCCAACTTCTAATAAAATCGGATTATCTTTTTGCGATAATTGTTGCACTCCCGAAGCAAAGCGTACTGCTTGACAGAGGTGCTGTACCCAATAACTCGGATCTGTTGCTTGGTCTGCTGTAATCCAAGTTCCGGTAACGTTGGATAAATAAGGAATTGTTGGCGGTTTGAGAGTGAATGTTTGAACTAAATTATAAAAGCTAGGTGCGATCGCTTCCATCATCACAGAATGAAAAGCATGAGAACTCTGTAAACGTTTACCAATTAAACCTCTTTCACTCAACCGTCGTTCTACTTCCTCAATAGCATCGGTAGCACCTGCAATCACACATAATGATGAGCCGTTAATTGCAGATAAAGAAATCTTTTCATTTAACAAAGGCTGTATTTCCGCTTCCGAAAGCCCAATTGCCAACATTGCTCCTTCAGGCAACTGTTGAATCATTTGCGCTCTTTTAGCTACCAAGGTTAAAGCGTCTTCCAAAGATAAAACTTCTGCTAGAGTTGCTGCGACATATTCACCGATGCTATAGCCAATCATTGCCGTAGGACGAATTCCCCAGGATATCCACAATTGAGCTAAAGCGTATTCAATCACGAACAGAGCTGGTTGGGTATAAACGGTTTGATTGAGTTTTTGCGTGGCTACATCTGCTGGTTGCGTTGTTCGACCGAGCATTTTTCGCAAATCTAGCCCACCAGAGAGAGTATTTGATTTATTTCCATTCTCACTGTTTCTATTGGGATACAGAATATCTCGCAAATCCAGACTTAGGTGGGATTTGAGAAGTTCGCAGCATTGGTCAACACAGCCACGAAATGTTGGCTCAGTTTGGTAAAGTTCGAGACCCATATCAACGTAGTGGGTTCCCAGTCCAGAAAACATGAAAGCAACAGAGCGTTCCTGAGTTTTGTGAGTACTGGTGAGAACTCGTTTGGAATCTTGAAGTGCGTCGATAGCATCTTGAATATCTCGGCAGACAACTGTGCGCCGATGCTCAAAAGCTCTGCGCCCAATTTGTAATGTATAAGCTACATCCGCGAGGTTTAAATCGGGATGCTCTTGGAAGTAATTAGCTAGATTTGTGGTAGCCGTTTCCAGTGCTGAACTTGTTTTGGCAGATAACATCAACAACTGCCAAGTCCGAGAGGAACTGGAAGGTTCAACAATTGGGGCTTCTTCAAGAATTACATGGGCATTGGTTCCTCCAAGTCCAAAAGAACTAACTCCTGCACGTCGAGGTGTGCCATGCGTCTGCCATTGGGCAAGTGTAGTATTGACGTAAAAGGGACTATTAGCAAAGTCAATTTCCGGATTAGGTTGCTCAAAGTGTAAGCTGGGTGGTATTTGTTTGTGCTTGAGGGCTAGAACGGTTTTGATAAGTCCCGTTACACCAGCCGCAGTATCCAAATGCCCAATATTGGTTTTAACCGAACCAATGGCGCAGAATCCTTTCTTTTGGGTACTAGAGCGAAAAGCTTGTGTCAGGGCGGCAATTTCGATGGGATCTCCTAAGACTGTTGCTGTACCGTGAGCTTCAATGTAAGTAATTGTCTCAGGTTCTACTTCAGCTACGATTTGGGCTGTTCTAATCACCTTTGCTTGAGTATCGATGCGGGGTGCTGTGTAGCTTACCTTGAATGAACCATCGTTATTAATTGCCGATCCTTTGATTACAGCATGAATGCGATCGCGATCGTTTAAAGCATCTTCTAATCGCTTCAACACTACAATGCCCACACCCTCACCGCCTACAGACCCTTTTGCCTTAGCATCAAAGGTACGGCAATGTCCGTCAGGAGACGCTATTCCTCCTTCTGTATACATATATCCAGCTTTTCTTTCTGCATTAATAGCAACACCACCAGCTAAAGCAATGTCACATTCGCCATTGAGCAAGCTCATGATAGCTAAGTGAACAGCAACTAATGAAGTTGAGCAGGCAGTTTGCACTGCGTAACTTGGCCCTTCTAAATTGAGTTTGTAAGAAACGCGAGTAGTTAAATAATCTTTATTAGCTGCTATTGTCAGTTGTTGAGGATCGATAGAATTTATAATATTTTGATTTAGATAAATATTAAGTAAGTAGCTGCTCAAACTAGAGCCACCATAAACACCAATAGCACCTTTATAAGTTTGCGAATCGTATCCAGCACTTTCCAAAGCTGACCAAGCACACTCTAGAAAAATTCGATGCTGGGGATCGGTAATTTCTGCTTCTCTGGGATTAAAGCCAAAGAATGAAGCGTCAAATAATTCTGCGTCTTCTAATATAGCGTGTGCTTTTACATAATTAGGATCATTTAATGTTGACGAACTTATACCTGATGACAACAGTTCTTCGTCAGTAAAAACAGAGATTGATTCTCTACCTTGTTGGAGATTTTCCCAGAATTCATCAATATTTTTTGCTCCAGGGAAACACCCTGTTAAGCCGATAACTGCTATTTCTGAACCATTCAGAGAATTAGGCATCGCAACACTCATAAGTTCGCTTAATCCTTAAATCTTTTTAAAATATTTAATTTTTGGAGGATGGTTTATTTTTGATATTTATCAGCTTATCTTTTTTAGTTGACAATATTTATTACACAAAAGGATGGTTTTTTGATTTTTGACTTGATTAAAAAATTAGCTAAATAGCCTCTACACTAATCATAAATAAAATATGAAAGCTTCTATTTATTTTATTGGCATCTTCTGATACGTTTGTTGCCTATTCGCATAATGTCTCGTAGAGAAGGCGGTTTATTAATTACAACTCTGACAGGATTAATGTAGTCAGATATTTAATAGATTGGTAGCTTTGACTTTCCAATGATGCGTAGTAGCAAAATTGTCAGTATTTGCTTTTTTTGAAGAACTAAATAGATTACTAAACTTTCGAGAATCTGTTTTCAAGAACAAATAGCAACTACCGTTTCTCGTGCTACTCAATGTTTCCATAGGACAGTAATTTACACGTCTTTAGATTTGCCTCTTTAACCAGCAGTATAGACGATAAAAGTCAGGTTACTATTGATTAGTTCACTGAACTAAAGACAATAATTAGTTTAACCAACTATTGAGACTACCTAAATACTAATTACTAATGATTTCTTAAGCTAATTTTATCGTTTTGATTGCAACTTTTTTAATTAGCCTAAATCATCATAACGATAATTATTAGCATTAGCAACAGATAAAATATCGTGATTAAGTATCAAAAGTTTGAGACTTATCAGTGTTACTTATCAGAAGCTATTTACTATGATATTTAGATATAAAACGGGCCATTTCCAAGTAATAGTATCTATTCTCATTTTAGGTTCAAAGACGAATCGTATATATTGCGTGCAAATGACCTCTTAAGAGTAAGACGCGATCGCCTAAAAAAGTTTTGGCGTTACTCAATTAAAGTGAAGGCGCTACGCTTCATCGTGATAAATAGAAGCGTAGGATGTCTAGAGGGTTTGCTCAAAACTGCCAGGTAATTGTACCCTGAATTGTCAGGGGATCGCCAGGTATAATCCGATTCAGGTTTTGTGCAGAGACAAAATAATCACTGTCAAATAAATTCCTGATATTGATCGCAGCCTGGTAATTGTCTCGCTTATAATAAATAGCTGCATCTGTGCGTATATAACTAGGTAACTCAACCGTGTTATCTACTAAGTCGGCTTTCCTGTCTCCGTAGAAAAAGGCTCCTAGACCGAAACCTAATCCTTTTAAACTGCCAGATTGAATTTCGTAAGTTGTCCAGAGGTTGAGCGCATGTTTTGGCACATTATTCAGTTGATTACCTACTGGTAAGTCGTTATCTTCCGTAATTACTGCATCAGTGTAGGCATAGCCAGCAATGATGTTCCACCCCGGTAAGATTTCGCCAGAAACATCAAATTCAATCCCACGACTGCGCTGTTCCCCAACTAGAATTGTTAATCGAGGATCGTTTGGATCTGAGGTTGGTAGATTTGTGCGAGTCAAATCATAAAATGCCAAGGTTGCAGCTAATCGGTTACTCAAATCTGCTTTAACCCCGATTTCATACTGCGTTCCTCGCTCTGGTTGTGGTGTACCTACACCAAATGCAGACGATCCCGAATTGAATGAACGGCTATAGCTGGCGTAGAGTGAGAGCGGTTGAATGGGCTGGTAAACAATTCCAACACGGGGGCTAAAAGCTTCTGCTTGGCTAAAGTCGCTTGTTTGATTGAATAAATCTCTAAACTTTGAATTGGCAATGTCATAGCGCCCACCCAAAAGTACTTTTAAGTTTTCTGCTAGGGTGATTTGGTCTTGAATGTAAAAACCTAATTGTTGCTGCCTACTTTGGTAATTATAATCTGGAAGAAAATTTTCTGTAATATTTCCATACACAGGATTAAAAATATCCAGAGGAGTAGTGTCACTGTAGATATCGTTAGTATTAGTGTCAGTTCTACTCAAGTTAAATCCAGCAACTAGCTGATGCTTGATACTACCTGTTGTCAACTTAGCGACCACATAATTGTCAAGATTATAAGCATTTTCATCGTAGTCAAAATCCTCAATCCCTCTACCTACAGTACGCAAATCATCTTCTAATCCAAAAGGAAACACAATATTTCGTCTCAGGTGAAACAAAGAAGTCTGAAAAACGCTCCGTGCTTGCCAGTTCTCGCTAAAGCGATGTTCAAAGTTATAACCAATCCGAAATGCACCATTAGCCGCGTTATTGAAACCAGGTTCACTCAGAAAACGATTACGAGGAATTTCGCCATTGGGGTTAGGCAGTATACTTCCCTGTGCTGGTATTCCAAAATCATAGGGCCCTTGTGCAAGAGAATAGCTTGCTTCTAGGGTCAGCTTTGTTCTGTCACTAATTTGCCAGCTTATACTAGGTGCAATTAGATATTCCTGTTGATTGTAGAAATCAATAAAGCTTTCGGTTGTTCCAGCAGAAGCATTTAGGCGATACAACACCGTTTTACTGTCATTCAACGGCCCAGATAAATCAATTGCACCGTTATAGGCATTGTAGTTGCCAGCAGAGGCTTCCACGGAGTAGAACGGATCGCGCAATGGTTGCTTGGTTACTATATTGACTACGCCGCCGAGTCCGCCTTGACCGAATAGAACCGAAGCGGGTCCTTTAAGCACTTCAACCCGCTCAACATTTGCATTAGAGCCAAACCCGACACTCCCGATTGAACGGTCTTGTACCCCATTGAGTAGAGTATCTGAAAAAGCACTAAAGCCGCGAATAGTATAGATATTGAGAGGATCGCGAGGGCTTCGACCTCCTACTACAACACCCGGCACATTTTTTAACACTTCTGTGAGGCGAGTTGCTTGCTGGTCTTTAATCACCTGTTGCGGTACTACCTGAATCGATTGGGGAATATCGCGCAAAGGTGTGTCGGTTCGGGTGCCCACACTGGCATCAGGTACGTTATAGCCGTCTTGCTCGCCCGTCACTACCAACTCAATCGGTTGATCCTGCTGTGCTGTAGGTTCCTCTGGCTTCGTCTCAGTCGTCGGCTGGTTTGGTGGCTGTGTCGCAGTTGCAGCAGATACTACCCCAAAAACCAAACCTGTATCATCATCAAATAACTCAACCGTTGGCAGTGCTGTGTTACCTATCACTGTCACCCGGATAGTATTTGCATCAAGATTTCTAACTGTTATCTCAGTAATTTCTGCAAGCGGTTTTTCTGAACGAAATGTAAAAGCATCACCATTAGGTAGACGTAGTTGTGAGTTAGGTATATCAGCAATAAAGTTATTCCCAGTACTGCGATTTGTGATTCGCAGTTGCGCGCTTTTGGAAGTCTGTAAAATCACTTCCACACCTTTGTCGGTGGGAGTAGCTTTAACTCCTGTAACCTGCACAATTTCTGATGAGGGTGCTGGCGACTGCACTAACATTTGGGCGTTTGTCTTGGGATGCTCTATCTCAGAGAATTGGCGAATCTGTTTGATTAACTTGGAATTGTGAACTACCGATGCAACAGACTTTCTTTCTACCTCTTGCTTGGGTATTTCTTGAGCAGTAGCGCTCATTGCACCCCAAAACGAAATAGAACTCACTACTAAGAAAATTTTTGGTAACAGCTTTGGCTTCATTTACTACTCCACACACCCGTCAATATCATCTGACTGAAGAATAATGCCATCATGCAGCAAATAGCTGCTTATTAATTGAGATAAATTACTATCAAGCCGAAAAAATATTTTACAGCTAATCGAGAATTAATTACAAGTAATTATCACCTTTTATTTACAAAGGGAGTTGAAGAATTCTAGAACAATCTGTGAATATCGCGATTGTTTAGCTATATTTATTCGTCAATATACATTTGTAAAAATTTCAGATGATGAGTATTTTGTCAACAGTTTTACAGGATTAAATTTTTCTGTTGGCAGATGACTCCCAGAAAAAAGTAATAATTATAGCTTAGGTATAGGTAGGTGGGTGGGAAAATTTATCGTTGACATGAGGCAGGAGGCAGGATAGCGCAGCGTTAGCAAGTCTGCGAGCGTCGGCAGGGGGCAAGAGGGAAAAGGGTTTTATTGTACCAATTTACTTAGGTAGGTTTTTGGTTACTTTTGACTAGCTCATTCGATCCATCCTTAAATATTTTCAATAGATTTCATTTTTTGAAGACGCTTTTTCTGTTGAGCTTTACCAGCTTCAATTTTTTCACTGACAATATCTGTTGCACCAAAAGATGGGTTTCCATTTTTGACTTGATGAAAATAATCTACTAAAGAGCTGATAGTCGGATATCTAAATAAATCGAGAACAGATAAATCGCTCTTAAATATTCCACGCAATTTGTTATGAACTTGAATTAAAAGCAATGAATGACCACCAAGTTCAAAGAAGTTATCATCAATTCCTATGTTCTCAACATTCAGTATTTCTTGCCAAATATTAGCAATAGTTTTTTCTACCTCGGTTTGGGGTGGTTGGTAAGCTGCTTCCAAATCGGGACGTACTGTATTAGGTGTAGGTAGCTCTTTACGGTCAACCTTGCCATTAGGTGTCAGGGGCAGTGCTTGTAGTAATACAAAAGCTCCTGGGAGCATGTAGCTTGGCAACTTAGACTCCAAGAAGCCTCGCAGTTGATTAATTACCAATGTCTGCTCTTTTTGTGGAACTAAATAAGCGATTAAACCTTGAGTGTCTGATGGCACAACCACAGTTTCTCTAACTCCTGGGTATTGGCTAATCAGTGCCTCAATTTCTCCTAACTCAATGCGGAAACCACGGACTTTGACTTGCTGGTCAATACGACCTAAATATTCAATATCTCCATTGGCTAAATATCGACCTAAATCACCGGATTTATAAAGACGTGCATTTGGTTTATTACTAAAGGGATTGGGAATAAATTTAACAGGTGTTAATTGTGGTCGATTTAAATAACCCCGTACTACACCAGCACCACCAATATAGATTTCACCTGGTACGCCAATCGGTACTGGCTGTAGATATTCATCTAATAAGTAAACTTGTAAGTCAGCAATCGGACGCCCAATCACACTTGCCGATCCTAGTTGTAAATCTAGCATCGTTAGCGGACGATAGGTCACATGCACGGTTGTTTCTGTAATTCCGTACATATTGATTAACTGGGGAAACTGGTCGCCATGACGTTCAAACCAAGGTCTTAAACTCTCAAGTTGCAATGCTTCTCCACCAAAAATCACTTTTCGTAAGCTTAATTTACTAATATTTGCCAACGATTCTTCTGCGTGTATCAGTTGTGAAAAAGCTGAAGGCGTCTGGTTGAGTATTGTGACTTGCTGTGTGAACAACAATTTGTAGAACTCTTGTGGTGAACGACTCAACCAGTATGGTACTACTACTAACTTTCCACCATACACCAACGCACCCCAAAGTTCCCAAACCGAGAAATCAAAGGCTATGGAGTGGAATAATGTCCATACATCATCTTGATTAAAGTGATACCAACATTGAGTTGCTGCTAATAAACGAACAACATTGCTGTGATTAACTAACACCCCTTTGGGTTGACCTGTGGAACCGGATGTATAAATAATATAAGCCAAGTTCTCAGTCGTACACTCACTGATTGGGTTTTGTTGTCTTTGATGAGTTATTGTTTGCCACTGAGTATCTAGACAAACAATAAAGCCCTGATGTTGGGGCAAATTCTGTTTGAGGTGCTGCTGTGTTAGTAATACTGATATTTGAGCATCTTCTAGGATGAAGCCTAGACGTTGTTGAGGATAGGTAGGGTCTAGTGGTACATATGCGCCACCTGCTTTGAGGATGGCTAAGATGCCGATCGCCATCCAAAGCGATCGCTCTACACATATTCCCACCAATACTTCTGGTTTTACACCTAAAGCTTGCAAATGGTGGGCTAGTTGGTTGGCTCTGGCGTTGAGTTCGCCATAGGTTAGTTGTTCTTCTTCAAATACTACTGCTATTGCTTCGGGTGTACGTTCTACTTGCGCCTCAAATAACTCGTGGATAGTTTTTTGTTGGGGATACTCACTGTTAGTATCATTCCACTCCATTAATAACTGGTGTTGTTCCGGTTCTGTTAACAGTGGTAACTCCGAAAGCCGCCGTTGGGCATTTGCAACAATACCTTCAAGCAAGGACTGCAAATGTCCTGCCATCCGGCTGATAGTACTTTCCTCAAATAAATCGGTATTATACTCCAGAGTGGCAAATAGTCCCTGCGCTGTTTCTGCCATCTCTAAAGTCAAATCAAATTTGGCACTATCACTTTCAATTTTTAGAGAACTTAAAGTTATACCAGGTAATTTTAAATCTGACATTGGTGCATTCTGAAGCACAAACATCACTTGAAATAATGGTGCGTGGCTCAAGTCTCGTTGTGGTTGTAGTTCTTCTACCAACAGTTCAAAAGGCAAATCCTGATGTACATAGGCTCCTAATGCTACTTCCCGAACACGAGCTAGTAGCTCCTCAAAGGTAGGATTACCCGCAAAATTAGTTCGCAGTACCAAAGTATTGACAAAAAATCCAATTAACCCTTCGATTTCTGCCCGATTGCGGTTAGCGATGGGTGAACCGACCATAATATCTTCACTGCTTGTGTAGCGCCATAATAAAGTCTGGAAAGCTGCCAGCAAGGTCATGAATAGAGTGGCTCCTTGCTGCTGGCTGAATTTATTCAAGGCTACCGATAATTTATCGGATAGCTCAAATGAATAGGTCGCACCCCGGAAGGTCTGAACAGGAGGACGTGGATAGTCTGTGGGTAATTCCAGTACTTTTGGTGCCCCTTGTAACTGCTTTAACCAGTAAGATAGCTGGGATTGTAGCGCCTCTTTTTGTAGCCATTGTCGTTGCCAAGCTGCAAAGTCTACATACTGAACAGGTAGTTGAGCTAGCAAAGAGGGTTGTTGCTCGCAGAAGGCTTGATAAAGTGCTACCAATTCACGCACTAGCACACCTATCGACCAACCGTCAGAGACAATGTGGTGCATTGTAAATAACACTACATGTTCTTGTTCGCTTAGTCGTAGTAGTTTCACCCGCAGCAGCAGGTCGCTCTTCAAGTCAAAAGGTTGTTGTGCTTCTGCTAATGCTTGCTGTCTGACTTGAACTTCTCGTTGATTTGCGGGTAATTCACTAATGTCAAATATAGACAAAGGTACTAGTGTCGCTGATGAAATGATTGCTATGGGTTGCCCTTCGATTGTTTGAAAGTTGGTTCGCAAGGCTTCGTGACGGCAAAGAATTTCATTGAAACTTTGTTGTAGTGCTTTGAGGTTCAATTCCCCCTGTAGCCGAACAGCAGCAGGAATATTGTAGAAAGAACTGTTTGGATTTAAATTAGCAAGGAACCATAACCGTTGCTGAGCAAAGGATAGGGGTAACTCTTGCAAACGTGAAATTCGCTCAATGTTTGGTGTATCAATTCCTAAGCTAATCTTGGTGGCTTTTTCAATCTCTTTAGCCAGCTCAGCTATTGTTGGTTTTTCAAATACAGAACGTAAAGGAAGCTCTATCTGAAAAACCTGCCTAATCTGGGAAATTAGACGCGTTGCTAATAGAGAGTGTCCACCTACTTCAAAGAAATTTTCATGAATGCTAATCTTCTCAATACCAAGAACCTTAGCCCAAATAGTAACTAGCATCTCCTCAATTGGTGTGGAAGGAGGTACAAAATATGACTCAGGTATTAGCTGTGTCAGACCAACTATGGGTAGTGCTTTACGGTCAATCTTACCATTAGGTGTCAGGGGTAGTGCTTCTAGGAATACGAAAGCTGCTGGCAGCATGTAGCTTGGCAACTTGGACTCTAGGAAGTTGCGTAATTGAGAAATTGCCAGTGTTTGCTCGGCGTGCAAGACTACATAAGCGACTATTCGCTGAGCATCTGCTACAACTACAGTTTCGCGCACTGCTGGGTGTTGAGTAATAGATGCTTCAATTTCTCCCAACTCGATACGGAAACCACGAATTTTCACTTGGTGGTCAATTCGACCAATGTACTCTATCTCTCCATTGGCTAAATAACGTGCTAAATCACCAGTTTTATACAGACGCCCTGGTTGTTGGCTAAAGGGGTTGGGGATAAATTTCTCAGCAGTCAATTCTGGGCGGTTTAAATAGCCGCGACCCACTCCCACACCACCAATATATAATTCGCCTGTGACACCTACAGGCACACAGTTAAGATGCCCATCCAGCAAATAAATCTGGATGTTAGCTATTGGGCGACCAATAGCAACTGTCTTTTGCAGGCTGATGTTATTCTCTTCGAGACTGTGCTGCCTGCACGCCCAAAAGGTAACATCTACTGCGGCTTCCGTCGGCCCATAAAGATTGTGCAGTTGGGCATCGAGTCGATGGAAAAAATGTTGTTGTAGTTGGGCTGGCAAGGCCTCACCACTAGCCATCACTCGCACCAGAGACCGACAATTTTCTAGATTTTCGGCTTCTAGAAACACTTGCAGCATCGAAGGCACAAAATGGATGGTAGATATTTGTTGTTGTCTAATTATATTTACTAAGTATTTGCTGTCTCGATGTCCCTGTGGTTGCGCTACTACTAAACGCGCGCCTGTGATTAATGTCCAGAAAAATTCCCAGACTGAAACATCGAAGCTAAATGGTGTCTTCTGTAAAACTCGGTCGGTTGCTGTTAATTGGTAAGTGTCTTGCATCCACAGTAGACGATTGCAAACTCCCCTGTGACTATTCATCGCACCTTTGGGTTTACCTGTAGAGCCGGAGGTGTAGATGACGTAAGCCAGGTTATCTAAGGTGAGATGGCAAACTGGGTTTTGTTTACTATATTGGGCGATGAGTTCCCAGTCACTATCTATACAAATTAATTTAGCTGCGTGAGTTGGTAGAGTTTCTACTAGCTGCTGTTGTGTTAACAAGACTCTTGGTTGAGAGTCTTCTAACATAAAAGCTAAGCGTTGTTTAGGGTAGCTGGGGTCTATTGGTACGTATGCACCCCCTGCTTTGAGGATGGCTAATAGTCCAATTACCATCCAAAGCGATCGCTCTACACATATTCCCACCAATACTTCTGGTTTTACACCTAAAGTGCGTAGGTAGTGTGCTAGTTGGTTGGCTCTGGCGTTGAGTTCGCTATAGGTTAGCTGTTCATCTTCAAAAACCACCGCTACGGCGTCCGGCGTTCTTTCCACTTGCGCTTCAAACAACTCGTGGATGGTTTTTTCTTGGGGATATTCAGTTTGCGTGTTATTCCACTTTTCTAATAACTGCTGTTCTGCTGAGGTTAACAGCGATAATTGTTCTAAGCGCTGGTACGGGTTAGCAACCATGCCTTCCAGCAGGGTTTGCAGGTGTCCTAACATCTGGTTGATGCTGAAAACATCAAAGCGATCGCTCTGTTGATAGGCTATTTTAAATAACAACTCTCTGCTGGGAATAATACTTAGAGTTATCGGATAATTAGTCTTTTCAAATACTTGTATATTTTTAATTTTGACGTTTAAATCCGGCTGTGACAATCTTTCATCTAAAGGGTAATTTTCAAATACTACAATAGTGTCAAATAAAGACAGATTAGCAGGAATCTCGCTCCATTTTTGGATATCTACTAACGGCGCGTACTCATACTGACCCGCCTCTACTTGTTGGGCGAAGAGTTGTTGCAGCCAAGGGAGCAATTCTTGCTTGGGATTTACTTGTACCCTGACTGGCAAAGTGTTGATAAATAGCCCAACCATAGATTCTGCATTTATTAAAGCAGGAGGACGACCAGAAACTGTAGCTCCAAAAACTATATCTTCTTCACCACTGTAACGGCTCAGTAGCAGTGCCCAAGCTGCTTGCACCAAGGTATTAAGGGTGAGTTGATGCTGTTTGACGAAGGAATTAAGAGCAGCAGTTGTGGTAGGAGACAATTTCAATTCTTGTTCCTTGTAATCCTCTTGTTGCTCGCTTTGGTATCCAATTGAACTAATTCCCAGTTGAGTGGGAGATGTTAAACCTGAAAGTGTCTTTCGCCAAAAAGCTTCGGCTTGAGAAACATCCTGTTGTTGCAACCAAGCAATGTAATCTCGATACGGACGGGGTACAGCTAAGTAAAGATTTTCGCCCTGGCAAAAAGCTTTGTAGTAAGCAATAACTTCTTCATAGACGTTAGGCCCCGACCAGCCGTCAAGTAACAGATGGTGATGGCTCCAACAGAAATGATAAACTTGCTCTGCCAAGCGAATTAGTGTGAAGCGCATCAGTGGGGCTTGGGAAAGTAAGAAACCATGTTGACGGTCTGCTTGCAAGAAGGTTTCTAAGTGTTGTTGTTGCTCAGTTGCAGGTATTTCGCGCCAATCTAACTCTTGCCAAGGGAATTTGACTTCTCGACAGACAACCTGAAGAGGTTTTTCTAAGTTTTCCCACACACAAGCGCTTCTTAACACAGGATGACGCTTTATTACTTGTTGCCAAGCTTGGCTAAAAGCAGTAACGTTTAATGCTCCATGCAACTCAAACCACATCTGTTCGACGTAAACACCAGAGTTAGGAGCATAAATACTGTGGAATAGCATCCCCTGTTGCATGGGAGATAAAGGATAAGCATCTTCAATATTTTTTAAGCTCATCTTGTTTCTCTCCCTTAAAATGAAATTTGTTGCAAAGCTAAATCGAGTTCTGCTTGGTTTAACTGCACCAAAGGAAAGTCAGAAGGCGTAAAACCAACTGCTTCGGGTGATTGACAATGGGCAATTATCGAGCGCAACGCCTCGATAAACCCCTGTGCGAGAGTTTCCACTGTAGATTGTTTGTGCAGGTTATGACTGTAACGCCACTGCAATTTCAGCTGACCTGAAATAATACTGCTGTCAATTTCCAGCAAGTGTGAGCGATGATGGCGATCGCTTTGGTTGCTACCATCAGATTCACTAGCAAATTTAAACATTGAAGAGGTATTTAATACTTGGTCTAGCTGACCGAGGTAATTAAAACTCACTTCTGGTTTCGATAGAGAACGCAATACCCCAGTTATTTGCGGATCTTCATTCAGGTAGTACAGCACTCCATAGCCGATACCCCGATTTGGTATCCGGCGCAGTTGCTCTTTTACCATTTTTAAAGCTTCTCCAGGGTTGCTAGTCTTTTCTATACTCAAGATAATGGGAAATATACTGGTAAACCAACCAATTGTGCGCGAGATGTCTGCATTTGTTAATATTTCTTCCCTGCCATGTCCCTCTAAGTCTAACAACAGGGTGGTTTGTCCAGTCCACTTAGCAAATGTTTGTACGAGTGCTACGAGTAACACGTCATTGATTTGAGTCCGGTAAGCGGCTGGTACATCTTGCAACAAAGCTTGGGTTTCTGCTGCACTCAAGGCGACTGTAACACTTGCAGCAGAACCGATTGTATTATTCCCACCTGGATAATCTACAGGTAAGGAGGAACAGGGCTGACGCGGTTGCAACCAATAATCTATTTCCGCTGCTGCTGATTGAGCATATTCTTGCAGTTGCTCAGCCCATTGTTTAAAAGAAGTAGTTTTTGGCGGTAATTTGATGGTTTCACGCCGACTTAGCTGTATGTAAGCTGTCTGCAAGTCTTCCAATAAAATCCGCCAAGAGACACCATCTACAACCAAGTGATGAATCACAATAAATAGGCGGCTGTGCTGATTGACACCAAGATTAAATAAAGCAACTTGCAGCAATTGTCCAGATAAGCTAAGACTGGCTTGGAGTTCGCTACAAGTTGCAGTAATGGCGGCACTTTGGCTTTCTGGAGGTAATGTAGATAAATCGATGACTGTAATTGGCGCTACCTGCTGAAATTCCCCAATCCTTGCCTGCCATTTCGATGATTCTTGGATGAATTGCGATCGCAGCGAGTCGTGGTGTTGTAGCAAATAATTTACTACTTGCTCTAGAATTACTGGATTGAGTGCTTGTTGTACCTCTAGTAAAACAGCTTGATTGTAGTAATCGGGGTTGGAAAAATTTTCCTCAAAAAACCAGCGCTGGATAGGTGTTAAGGGGAATGAGCCAGTTACCAAACCTTGTTCGGCTGAAATTGAGATATTGCTGCTAACAACTGTTGCTAGTTGGGCAATGGTTTGGTGCTGGAACAATTGTTTGGGTGTCAGGTGTAGTCCTGCAAGGTTCGCTTTAGATATAACTTGAAGACTGAGAATAGAATCTCCACCCAGTTCAAAGAATTTATCATTGATACCTACTTTTTCTAAGCCAAGTACTTGTGCCCAAATCACAGCTAATTGTTTTTCAACACTCGTCTGAGGTGCAATATAGGTTTCTTCTAATTCTGGGCGGATTCGGTCAGGCTCCGGCAAAGCCTTACGATCGACTTTACCATTAGGGGTAAGTGGCAGCGCTTCTAGAATTACAAAAGCTGCTGGCAGCATGTAGTTTGGTAACTTTTCTTCTAAATACTGCCGTAATATGGATACAACTTGAGTATTAGACATCTGCTGTAGTGGAGTATTAGCACAATCACTCCAAATCTGATAGCTAGTAGTTTTTCCAGTGCAAGGAGGAGCTACCACTATCGGCTTCATCTGTGAGGCTACGGTGCGGCTTTTGAATACTACTTTGTATTCACCATTAACACTATCATCTGACCAACTAATATCGATGGTGTAAGGTAGTTCTTCACTCAAAGCCCATAATTCTTCCGGGTCGATGCCATTTGTTGCTATTGCTTGGAGAGCTTGGTGTAACTGACTAACATTTGTCAAGTCTTGGGAGTTTTTGAGTAATTCCACAGCTTTGACATCTGCCAAGACACGAGCATTAGGCACATTAACAATTCCTAAAATATCCGGCTGAGTCTCTATAAGTAATTCACGAACAGATGCAAGCGTCAACTTTGCTTGCTGCCAATCTAACCATGAAATATCTACTGGAGGATTGTTATGCCCTATATGGATAATCACATCGTAGCGGAATTTAGTTAATTCATTATGAAAGTGCCCGCGTTGGAGATGAATTTCTACATGACTAATTTTAGGTAGATGCTGTTTTAAGGCGATGAAAAAAGCTGGATCGATAACTAACTGTTTCTCTGCAAATATTTGCTTTTGCACGCGTTGCTGTAAATTTGCGACAGACAGAGAGGCTGATGCTTTATGTAATTGAACAGAGGTGTGAAAAGCTTCTAGTAAGCGGAAATTGCGAACATCTCCTAAAAATATAAAGCCTCCAGGCTGGACTACATTTACAGCACCTTCCAATACTTTTAATAAATAATCAATACTCGGAAAATATTGGGCTACTGAGACGATGAATACAGCATCGAAACTATCTGTACTCATACCAGTGAAGTCATCTGCTCCTTTCTGGATGAAACTCACTGCTGACAGATCTTGCCCTAAGTTGCTTAATTGTTGCTGGAGAATGTTGAGAGCATTTTGTGAAATGTCAGTTGCACAGTATTGCGTGCAATCAGCAGCAAAGTGTAAAAGCATTAAACCGCTTCCACCACAACCAATTTCTAGAATTTGGGTTGGTTGTAAAGCTGAAATCCGCTCAACTGTTTGCTCCATCCACTCACGTACTTGTTCATCGGGGAGATGCAAGCCTGTATAGCTACTTTCCCAGCCTTTAATATAAAAACCTGACTGTTGTTCTAAGTCTAACTCGTTATAGAGACTATCAAAAACTGCTTGCCACTGCGAGGCTTGTTGAGTGTTCAAATCAACTGCTGATGTCTGCCCTTTGACAACATCAGATGTACTGGCAACTACATAGGCTACTAACTGCTGGGAATCTGAGACATCTTTGCCTTTGCGAGAAACTACTGTAGCTTCCCGAACATAAGGATGTTCATCGAGCAATGCTTCTATTTCCCCTAGCTCAATACGGAAACCCCTAATTTTTACTTGGTTGTCAACACGACCATTGAATTCAATTTGACCATCATTGCGGTAGCGTACCCGATCGCCTGTTTTGTAAAGACGAGAACCTAGCCGCTCGCTAAAAGGATTTGGGATAAACTTCTGAGCTGTTAGTTCTGGTTGATGCAGATAGCCTCTGGCTACCCCAATTCCTCCAACGTACAATTCGCCCCAAATGCCGATGGGAACTGGTTGTAAATTAGAATCTAACACATAGGTTTGCACATTGGCGATCGCTTTGCCAATGGGCACTTGTACTTCTACAGTTGCCAAGTCGCAAACTGTAGCCACCACTGTAGTTTCTGTTGGCCCATAGCTATTAATCAAACGTATGCTTGGTACTTGCTGTCGCCAAGTGTTAACCTTGTCTGGCAAGGCTTTTTCGCCACCAATAATCACTAGGCGTAGTGATTCTGGTAACTTTAATGCTGAGGTTGCAAGTTCTGAGGTTAGTTGATGCCAAAAAGCAGTAGGTAAATCTAAAACCGATATGCAATGCTGTTGACATTTTTGATTGAAAGCTTTAATTGAAACCAACATTTCATCAGTTCGCAATACCAAAGTCGCACCGTGCAGCAAACAAGGAAAAATTTCTTCACAAGCAGCATCAAAGCTAATAGAGGCAAATTGTAAGATGCGGTCTTGTGGTTGTAGTTCGTACTGTGTTATTGCAGCTTGGACAAAGTTTACCAAAGACTGATGTTGGATTGTCACAGCTTTGGGTATGCCAGTAGAGCCTGATGTATAAATTACATAGGCTATATTTAGAGGATTGGTTTGATTTACTGGATTTTGTGGGATTGCTGAGGATATGCCTTGCCAATGAATCTCATCTAAGCAAAGAACTTTTGCTGTATGTGCTGGTAGCTTTGCCAGTAAGTTTTGTTGCGTAAGCAATATTGTTAGTTGAGCATTATTTAGCACTAAAGCTAATCGCTGCTGCGGATAAGTTGGGTCAATCGGTACGTAGGCTCCGCCAGCTTTGAGGATGGCTAATAGCCCAATTATCATCTCGATTGAACGCTCTGTGCAAAGTCCCACTAGCACCTCTGGTTTGACGCCTAAAGCTTGCAAATGGTGGGCTAGCTGATTCGCTCTGAGGTTCAGTTCCCGATAGGTAAGTTGTTCTTCCTCAAAAACCACTGCTAGGGCGTCCGGCGTTCTTTCTACTTGGGCTTCAAACAATTCATGGATACATTTTTCCTCAGAGTAATTGGTAGTGGTATCATTCCACTTACCTAACAGAGTTTGCTGCTCTGCATTTGTCAACAGTGGCAAATCTGATAAGCGCTTCTGGGGGTCGGTAACAATAGCTTCCAGCAAATTAATCAAATGCCCGTTCATCCGCTCAATAGTGGCAGCATCAAACAGGTCAGTATTGTACTCCCAAAACCCCCAAAGTTCTGATTTGGCGTCCATCACAAACAGTGTTAAATCAAACTTAGCTGTCTGACTGTGATTGTCAAGCCATTTGAGAGTCAAACCAGGCAATACTAAATCTTTTTTGCTATCTTCCTGCAAAGCAAACATGACTTGAAATAAGGGAGTATGACTGAGATTCCGTTCAGGATGCAGTTCTGCCACCACTCGCTCGAAAGGTATATCAGTATGAGCATAAGCACCCACGCATACTTCGCGCACTCGACCGAGTAATTCTAGAAAACTTGGATTCCTAGAAAGGTCAGTACGCAGCACAAGGGTGTTGACAAAAAAACCGATTAATCCTTCAATATTAGTATGGTTGCGGTTAGCTATTGGAGAGCCGACGCAGATATCTTCTTGGTTTGTATAGCGGTATAATTGTGCTTGAAATGCCGCTAATAGGGTCATAAACAAAGTAACCCCTTGCTGGTTGCTTAAAGACTTAAGCATACTAGTCAAGCGCGGTGATAGCTTAAAAGGGCTAGTTGCTCCTTGGAAACTTTGTATTGGAGGGCGCTGACGGTCTGTAGGCAGAGCCAAAGTCGTTGGAGCATCTGCCAATTGCTGCTTCCAATAAGAAAGTTGAGTTGTTTCGCGCTCACCTTGCAACCACTGACGCTGCCAAATAGAATAGTCTGCGTATTGAATGGGTAGTTTTGAAAGTGGGGAAGATTTTTCAGCACAGAAACTTTCGTATAGTACTGCTAATTCTTGGTTAAGTATTTGTATTGACCAGCCATCACAGACTATATGGTGGATAACTAATAAAAGTAAATGTTCCTGCTCGCCTATTTGCAATAACATCGCTCGCAGCAAGGGACTGAATGCTAAGTCAAAAGGCTTTTGAGCAATTTCAGCAGTTAGTTGCTCAACTTCAGCATTTTGCAATGCTTGTGGTAAATTGCTCAAGTTCACAACTGGTAACTTTACAGTCAAAGTGGGATGAATCACTTGAACTGGCTGCTCATTCAAAATTTCAAAGCAGGTACGCAAAGATTCATGGCGTCTAATAATCTCATTCAGACTCTTCTCTAGAGCTGCTAAATTAAGAACACCTTTTAATTGTATACATGCGAATTCGTTATAAACAGAACTTTGGGATTCTAACTGTTGAAAAAACCATAGTCCTTGCTGAGCTAAAGATAGAGGAGCAGGACTTTGCTGGGTACGAGGAGGAATAACTATTTTTTGAGTATTAGGATGCTCCTCACCTCGTAAGCGCTTTTCTAAAAGTGCTTGTTTGGCAGGTGAGAGTTGAGAACGTCGTTTAATAATTTCATCTGCTTTATTATTCATAGATATTATTCAGAAAGTATTTTATTATTAAAAAATTAAGCAATTACTTGAAAATCTACATATGAAGGTATAGGTTGAATCCGACTTAAATCGTTTTCCAAAATAACTGAACTACCATTATTCTTAATTTCCTTAAACCCGGCAAATTTATAAGATATATACATCATTCTGTTACGGTCATTTGAGATAAACTCTGCTACAAGACGAACATTATTGCTTTGAGCCAGACTCATGATATGATTTAACATAATTATCCCGACTCCCCTTGACATAACCCGACAAGACATCAGCAAAAGCTTGATTGTCCATATTTCTGTTTCACATTCGAGCAGAGTTAAACCTATTTTTCCGTAAGTGCCATACTTATCTTCTAGACTTGCAATTAGTAGTTTATGGTTTTCTGAAGAGCGAAAATGATTGAGTTCGTCATAGGAGTAGGTATAACCAGTTGTATTTAATTGGTTAGTTCGTAATGTTAATTCTTCTGCACGTTGTAAATCTTCTTCTTTGGCAGAAGATATGATAAATTTCATCTTCAGAGTAGCTAAGAATTCGTCTGCTGCACCAATAAACTCTTTCTCGGCATTTTGACGCTCTATATCACTAATATACATCAATCTTCTAATTCGTGAATCTTCCGTAATAAAACGGGGATTCATCACAGGCATATCTAAGATATTTTCTATTTCATCTACATTTATACAAAGAATTTCTGGTAAGGAAAATTTTACTTCTTCTAGTTCAAATAATTGGTCATCAATGAAAGCGATCGCATCCAGACCAATATTCAGTAACTTAGCAATTTCTTTAATAGAAGCTGCTTTAGAATTCCAATTTATTTGTGGATATAAAAAATACTCTTTTAAACCAAATTCTTCTAGTTTAGTTATTGCTGTAGTACGTTCGTTCTTACTAGCTATAGATTGGAGAATACCACGACTATCTAAAGTATGAATAATTTTAAGTATATTTTCTTGCAAAGTAACTTTCTCATCTTCCAGCAAAACTCCGTACCATATAGTATTATCCAAATCCCAAACGACACATTTAATAACTTTTTTATCTTGTTTACTATTGATATCTTGCTCTTGAATACTAATCATCTTTTTAACTATCTTTAATAATTTATTTAGAAAACAGTAGTAACTAAAGTTTGAGATTTGAGAACTTTATCTGATTATTTTACTATTTATATAATACCTAACATATTAGCTATTTATTCACTTATATAGTTGTTAAAAATTTACTGAAAATTACTTTTACCAAATAGATTGAATAATTAATTTAAGTCTAGTTAAAGAAGAACTGGAATGAAGTAAATAATGAGGTAATATATTCAAAACAGTAGATAAAAATTTTTTTTGCTTGAAAACATCTTGAATTTTTACATCATACCAAAATGACAATGATATGTTATCATCTAATGCTGTTACATGATGCCACCAAATAGGTGGTATATATAGCATTTCTCCAGCTTGAAGTACAACTTCTATTTTGTCTTGCCAAGGAAATTTTGGAAATAATTCTAAATCGAGGTTAATAGGATCTACTTTACTAAAATGAGCATGAGCACCACTTTCTCTAAGAGGAGGATATAATGATAGATAATTAAAAGGAGGAAACAGAAGTATTCTTTTTCTACCTCGAATTTGAGTAAAAATATTATGTTCCAGATCGAAGTGAAGAGTGCTAGTTCTACCAGAGGAACCGAACCAGAAATTAATCAATGGTTTTATATTAAAGAACTCAGGAGAATTTATATCACCAGTTAGTTCAGGAAAATACTTTTCAAAGTCTACCTGAGCCATATAATATTCAAAATCAATTTCTTTTTTATTTTTAGTAATTATATCTACATATTCTTTTAATTTCATCTCTTCGCTAGCATAAGTTTTCTCTAAAACATATTCAAAATTCTCCAAATATGATTTAGGAGAAAATTCTACAGGGATAATATTATTTTTACATTTTTTTAAAAGATAATCATTAGACCAATTTTGACAGGCGTTCCAATATTCAGCAACACCATCAATTAAAAAAGGTTGATATTGCTTCCAAAGTTCTATAAATTCTTTGTGACTAGGATTTTTAATTCTCAAAATTGAGTTACTAGTTTGAGCTTGCATGAAATATACCTTGATAATAGTTTTGAGATTTTAAATACTACTAGCTATTATTAGTAGCTAGAAAAATATTCTTTTCATCCAATACTTTTTTATTTGAATTAGTAGTTATACTTGAAAAAAAATAATCTTGATAACCTGACTCTGCAATAGTAATCTCTTGAATTTGAGTACTACCTTCGATGATTTCCATAACTTTCGAGTCGCGTAAATACCTTTCAACTGGGTACTCACTGCTACAACCATTGCCACCATGAATTTGCACGGCATCATTTGCTATTTTGGTAGCTACTGTGGATGCAAAGTACTTAGCAATAGAAGTTTCCATAATTGAGTTAGGGTCGTTAATGTCTTTGAGATAACCAGCTTGGTAACATAACAATCTTGCTGCTTTAACGTTAGTTATCATCTGAGTAATCATTTGGCGGATTAATTGATGTTCTTTGAGATAAACGCCAAACTGTTTTCGTTCATTTGTATACTTGATACAAGCCTCCAAACATGCTTGAGCAATACCTACACAACCCGATGCCACACTATATCTACCATAATCAAGTGCAGTAGCCGCAATGTAGGAAAATCCAAAACCTAATTTACCTACTAAATTTTCTTGAGGAATTTGACAATTGTTAAACTGCAATTCTGCTGACATTGAAGCTCTAACACCTAAAATCCCAGACATTGGTTTAACTGAAAATCCAGGACTATTTTTTTCAACTAAAAAAGCAGTGGGTTTTTCCTCACATTTAGCAAAGACTAAAAATACATCTGCTATTTGTCCATAGGTAATCCATTTTTTTTGCCCATTTAAGACATAAGCATCACCAGTAAGTGTTACTGTTGTTTCTACACTTTTGGCATCGCTACCGACATTCGGCTCGCTTAATGCAAAAGCAGCGATGACTTCTCCAGATGCAAATTTTGGAAGCCAATACTGTTTTTGAGATTTATTACCCCATTTACACAAAGCATGAGCAACCATGTTGTGAACTGTCAGCAAACTCCTAATAGAAGAACATCCGCGTCCGATTTCCTCATTAAGAATGCCATAGGTAATCATGTCCATTTTTTGACCGCCATATTCTTGGGGCAATATAGCACCAAGAAAACCACATTGAGCTATTTTCTTAATTAGTTCTGGTGGGGTAAATTCTTTCTTATCCCATTCCCCAGCATTAGGACATATTTCCTGATTAGCAAAAGCTCTAAATTCAGCTTTAGCATTTTTTTGTTGAGCAGAGAGTTCCATCATAATACTATTTCTGCCGCATCAAATGGCAACTTTTATTTAATTACTGCACGAGAACAGCAGTTTTACGTTCGACTAAATTGGCGATAGAGTTGATTGTACGGAAATTTTCAAATTCTAAATCCTCGTTTTCAATAGCAATCTGAAATTCTTGCTCTACAAACAAAACAAGTTGCATAGCAAACATAGAATTGACAAAACCTAGAGCAAAAATGTCTTCGTTCGGTTGTAAATCATAATTGCTAAAGAATTTGGAAAGAAAAGTTTTGATTTTAGATTGAATTTCGTTCATTATTCTTAATATTCCCTATTTATTGATACACGTAAAAACCTTTACCAGTTTTTTTACCATGCAACCCTGCATCTACCATTTTTTTGAGTAAAGGGCATGGTCTGTACTTGCTATCGTTAAAGCTTTCATACAAGACTTCAATAGAAAACAAAATTGTGTCTAGACCAATTAAATCTGCTGTTTCTAAAGGCCCCATTTTGTGACCAAAACAACCTTTAAAGATTTTGTCCACATCTTCTGCTGTAGCAACTTGGTCTTGCAATAGAAAAATAGCTTCGTTAATAGTTAACATCAACACCCGGTTAGAAACAAAACCTGGTGCATCATTAACAATTATCGATTCTTTACCCATCTGAGCTAACATTTGTTTTGCTGTCTCAATTGTTGCATCAGAGGTATGATACCCGCGAATCATCTCCACCATCGGCTTCATTGGTACAGGATTCATAAAGTGTATCCCAACAATTTTATCGGCACGTTTGGTGACTGAAGCAATGCGGGTAATGGGAATAGCTGATGTGTTAGCGGCAAATACGCAATTTGGCGAACAAATAGAATCTAGTAAAGGATATACCTCTCTTTTAATATCCCATTTTTCAGTGACATTTTCTATAACAAAATCTGTATTATCTAAAATTTTATAGTTTGTTGAAAACTCTATTTTACTGAGGATACTATCTGGAGTTTCTGTGTTATTACTTTTTTTAAAAAAACTCTGAAAGCGGATATTATTCCTGATTTCATATTTAGCTTTATCCAAGATATTTTCTAAAATATCTACTAGAAAGACTTGATGACCTGTTTGAGCCAGATTTTGTGCAACCCCTATTCCCATGACCCCCGCACCAACAACACCTACTGTTTGAATATTCATAATTTTAATTAACCTTCATTTACATGTTTTTGTACTTAAGTACGTAATATTTAGTTTAAGAAATAGTCAATGATTCAAAGTGGCAACTTAATTTTTCAAAGTTAACATTAGCTTAAACTTCAGATAATTTTTCTAACTCTTCAATGATGGTTTCTTCAATAACTAAAGCCAATTCAAATACAGAGGGTGCTTCAAAGAGGCAACGAACAGATAGTTCTACCTGGAAGTTTTTCCGAAGCTGAGAAATTAGTACGGTTCCGATTAAGGAGTCTCCTCCTAACTCAAAGAAGTTGTCATGAATGCCTACCTGCTCAATTCCTAATAACTCTTGATAGATATCAGCAATCTTGGACTCACTCTCACTGGTAGGAGCAACATAAGCATTTCTGAGTTGGGGTCTTTGGTATGCCGATTTGGATATGTTAGTTTTCTTTAAGACTTCTAAGGAAAATTTCTGCTCAATCTCAATCTGTAAATCCTGCGTTGATACAACTATTTGAGGCACTGTGCTATTCAAGAGAATCCGTTTAAATACCTCAATGCCTTCTTCTGGTATCATTCCTGGCGCAATCTCTTTCTGTATTAGAGCTTTATACCGTGCTTCAACAGCTACTGCGGTTCCTAAATTGCTCCATCTATCCCAGTCAATGGCTCTGGTAAACTTGCCGTATTTAGAGACACTGTAGTGAGCGAACGCATCAAGAAAGGCATTTTCAGCAATGTAGTCTACCATACCCGCTACAGGATGAAATGTACTACTTGATGAACAGAGTACAAAGAAATCCAGTTTGGCATTCTTAAAGAGAATATCGAGGATTCGTGTTCCCTTGACTTTCGGTGCAAGAGCATTTGCTGCTGCTGCTTTTGTTTTGAGTTGAATCAGACCTCCCCCTGGAACTACTGCGGTATGAATTACGCCATGAATTTGACCAAATCGATTATTTGCCTGAGCGATCGCACCCGACATTTGTTCGAGGTTGGCAATATCAGCGCTGACTAACAATACCTCTGCACCCAACGCCTCGATCGCTTGTAATTTTCGGATTTTACAGCTGATACTGTCGGATTCATCGTGAGTGGATAGCCATTGTGACCACTCGTGGCGATCGGGAAAAGCCGAACGTCCAGTCAGTATCAGTTTTGCTTTGACGGTCTGTGCTAAAAACTCTGCCAACACTAGACCAACGCCTCCTAATCCACCCGTAATTAGATAGACTCCTCCTTCCCTCAAGCGTGTTTGTCCTTCAACAGTTTCATCCAGTCGAATTGGCTCAAAGGTCTGTACCCAGCGATGATTGCCCCGGTAAGCGATAATCTGCTCAGATGGTTGAGTATGTAGCTCGTTCAGTAGTTGGTCTACGAGTTTATCCCCTTGCCAACTTTGAACTTCAGGAAGAACGACATCAATACTACAACAGTTGATATTTGGATACTCCAACGGAATAATTTTACAAGGCCCGAGAACTAGTGCTTTTTCCGGAGACAGCGTCTCTTGGCCTGTTAATTCCTGCATATTATTTGACACAATTGCAATTTCCAGGGAATCTGTGAGATTTTGTTCTCCAATTGCCTGGGCTAGAAATAGCAAACTGTAAAAGTCTAAGTCTTGGGAGTCTACGGATTCAAGTTCTAATTCTAAGCGATCGGGCGGTGTAACACTCCATAAATAAACAATTGTTGAGGGGGTTAAATCTAGGGTGCGAAGTTTTTTGAGTAGGGTATGGTAGTCATCCTGTTGTCGAGGATTGATTGTGTATTGTTGACCACCTACATCTGGAGAAGATTTGCTCTGATTGCTAAATTGCTCTCCCTTCTTGACGGTAATAACATTCTGGTTTTCAAGTTGGAGTCGCTTCACTACTTGGGCACCCAAGCCGCACTCATCGACAAATACTAACCAGCATCTTGGCAGAGTCAATTTAAAAGGCTGAGGTGGCATTGAGCGTTTCCAGGATGGGATATAGAACCAGTCAGCAATGTCCGGCTTTTTATCTGACAAGACTTGAGGCAGCTTGTCAACCTTGCCATTGACTAAAGTTGTAAATGCTGCTGGTGCTGATAATCCTGTTGAGTCAGCAACCTGAGCAATAAACACATGTTCGCCAAAGGCTTCAAATTCAGAGAAAGCTGCCACCTCAACAAAACCACAGGATTTCAGGGCTTCTTGCCACTGCTCCTTTGATAAAAATGGATTAGCCATGTTGCGGCTGCCTGTTTCATCTTCTATGGGATTCATGATCAGAGCATCAATCATGTCCGACTCTGGTCTAGGTTGAGTAATTTCCCACAGCAGTAAGAAGCCTCCAGGAGCTAATAAAGAACGAACATGCTCTAGGGTTTGTTCGATGTTGCGGGCTATGTGCAATACATTTACAGCTACCACCACATCAAAGCTGTGGCTATTGTAACCCTGCTGTTGTGGCGATCGCTCGATGTCTAGTAAGCCATATTCCACAAAAGGATACACACTAAACTTATTTTTGGCTTCTTTGACGAAAAAACCACCGACATCGGTAAAAGTATAGTTTGCGTGCGGGGATGATAGCACAGGTAGTAATTCCTCTGTAGCAATCCCAGTTCCACCGCCGATTTCTAAAATTCTCAGGTTCGCGTCTGCTGGTAAAGTTGTTGTCAGCTTTTGCAGCATTGCCCGCATAATGCCTCTTAAGTAAACTTCAGAGGGCAAATTTTGTCGAGAAATTTCTCCTTGGTTGACTAATGTGGCAACGTGTAACTCCAATGGTTCTTTTTCACCAGTCAGCACAGCTACCAGATTTTCACCAAAGATTTGGATCAAGTTAATATTTTGAGGTGTATCTGCCCATCTGACTCTGACTTCTTCTAAAAGAGTATTGATATCCTCTGTTGACGATGGTAAAAAGTTGGTAAATAGGCCCTGCTCTTGCTGTAACTGACCTTGCTCTACTAGTACTTCCAACCACCTAGACAACAATTCACGATATTTAGGAATAATAGAAGATTGCTCGAATAATTCCTCAATAGAATACTTTTTGGCTGAATCGCTAAATGCACCTAAACGCTTCAGAGCAAAGCTCATGTAAGCAGTACATAAACTATCTAAGCATTGTTTGTTTGCTCGATAAGTCTGGTCGTCAAATTCCAAACTCCCTTGAATCGCTTGCATCTGAGCAGCTTCTACCAGAGACTTCCAAAGCTCTGATGCTGTCACTCTGGGGTGGAACTGCTGAGGTGAAGATAATGTTTGCGGTTCAATCCAGTAACGTTGGCGCTCAAAGGGATAAGTTGGTAAGGGAAGGCGATAACGGCGCTCGGCAGCATAAAAGCCCGACCAATCAATCTGCACTCCTGAGAGCCACAACTGACCTAATGTTTTAAGCAAGAAAGCCAAATCTGGCTGTCGCTCGTAGGAATGCTTCAGCGAGGGGAGTACGACTCGACCTGTAGAAAAGCCGTTATCCAAACACTGTAAAGCTAAACTGCTGAGCGTTTGTCCTGCTCCCACCTCCAAGAGAATCGGATTTTGTTTTTTCTCCAATTGTTGAATTCCATCTGCAAAACGCACAGGTTCACATAGATGCTTTGTCCAGTATGTGGGATTTGTCGCTTCGGCTGCTGTAATCCAGTTTCCCGTGACGTTAGATAAATAGGGAATTTTGGGTGGCTGGAGATTAAGAGTTTTTACTAAGTTGGTGAATGGTTGGGCGATCGCATCCATCATGTTTGAATGAAAAGCATGGGAAGTTTGCAAACGCCGACAGGCTAATCCTCTTTGAGTCAACTTGCTTTCTAATTCATCCACAGCCTCTATAACGCCAGCAATTACGCACTGTTGCGAACCGTTGATTGCTGACAAACAAAGATTCTCATTCAACAAGGGACGCACCTCTTCTTCCGAAAGGGGGACAGCCAACATTGCGCCACTTGGTAATTCCTGAATCATTTGCGCTCTTTTAGCGACAAGAGTTAAAGCATCTTCAACAGACAACACTCCTGCCAAGGTAGCCGCAACGTATTCACCGATGCTGTAGCCAATCATTGCCGTAGGACGAATTCCCCATGACATCCACAACTGCGCCAAGGCGTACTCAATCACAAAAATAGCTGGCTGAGTTAGAGCGGTTTGATTGAGTTTTTCAGTGGCTATATCTGCTTGTTCAACGCCACGACCTAACATTTTTCGCAAATCTAACCCAGTGCCCAGAGTGCTTTTTTGCTGAGTGTGATTTTCACTGTTTCTACTGGGATAGAGGACATCTCGCAAATCTTGACCAAGAAGCGGTTTGAGAAATTCACAACAATAGTCAATTTTTTGGCGAAATGTCGGTTCAACTTGGTAAAGTTCAACAGTCATGTTGACATATTGAGTACCAAGCCCTGGAAACATAAAGGCTAGGGGACGTTCTTCAGTTTGTTGAACATTGTTAAGTAAGCGCTTTGGATCTGCAAGTGCGGCGATCGCATCTACAATATCTTGACAGACAACTGTCTGGCGATGCTCAAAAACTTGTCGTCCACACTGCAACGTATAAGCAATATCTGCAAGGTTTAAATCGGGATGCTGTTTGAGATAATCTGCCAGATTGACAGTAGCGCTTTTTAATGCTGAGTCTGTTTTGGCTGAAAGTACCAATAACTGCCAAGGACGAGAAGGACTAGATTCTGGCAGGGTTGGGGCTTCTTCTAAAATGACGTGAGCATTAGTCCCACCTATACCCAAAGAACTCACACCTGCACGCCGAGGAGTATCAGTAGTTTGCCATTCTCTCAGCTTGGTGTTGACGTAAAAAGGACTATTGGCAAAATCAATTTCTGGATTTGGTTCTTCAAAATTTAAGCTGGGGGGAATTTGTTGATGTTTGAGAGCCAAAACGGTTTTAATTAAACTTGTAACTCCTGCTGCTGCATCCAAATGACCGATATTCGTTTTCACTGAACCAATTGCACAAAATCCTTTTTTATGAGTACTTTCACGAAAAACGTTGGTTAAAGCAGAAATTTCAATCGGATCGCCTAAGACAGTTCCCGAACCGTGAGTTTCTATATAGTTAATCGTTTCGGGTTCCACATCTGCTAGAGCAAGTGCCTCTGCAATCACTTGAGCTTGTCCGTTCACACTAGGTGCTGTGTAACCTACTTTACCAGAGCCATCATTATTTACAGCACTACCTTTGATTACAGCATATATATTGTCACCATCGGCGATCGCCTCAGCTAACCGCTTTAAAACCACTACTCCGGCACCATTACCAATAATTGTTCCTCTTGCTTTGGCATCAAAGGCGCGACAGTGACCGTCAGGTGATAAAATTCCCCCTTCTTGATGTAAATACCCTGTTTTTTGAGGAATACGAACAGATACTCCCCCAGCCAAAGCCATGTCACACTGATAATTCAATAAGCTTTGACAAGCTAAAGAAGTTGCCACCAAGGAGGTAGAACAAGCAGTTTGTACCGTCAGACTTGGGCCTGTAAGATTTAATTTATAGGAAACACGAGTAGCAAGGAAATCTTTATCATTACCAATCATTTTTTGGAAAGTATTCGCCGACCCAATTTGGTCGCGGTTTAAATTAAATGATTGATAATTATTTAAACTAGCGCCAGCATAAACACCAATTCTACTTTCACAGCTTTGGGAAGCATAACCAGCATTTTCTAGTGCTTCCCATGCACATTCTAAAAACAAACGATGTTGCGGGTCGGTAATTTCTGCTTCTTTGGGATTAAAACTAAAGAATGTAGCATCGAAGAAATCGATATTTTCTAATATAGCTCCAACTTTTAAATAATTAGGATTGTTGAGTAGTTCTGGTGAAACTCCAGAGGCGATTAATTCTTCATCTGTAAACGCCGAAATTGACTCAACTCCATTAGATAAATTCTGCCAAAAACTAAAAACATTCTTAGCATCAGGAAAGCGCCCAGCCATTCCAATAACAGCAATACCTTCTAAAAGATGAGAATTTGTAACGTTATTCATAATTCTTTTTATTTTGTTTGCTCAATAATTGCTTTTGGCGATTGATGGCCTCAATTTGCTTATTGGCGCGATCGCGTGTTCCTGTAAAAGAAAGTTGTTGTTTTTGATTTAAATATTGTGCTAGGGAATTTACAGTTGGATTCTGAAACATTTCTACAACTGATAAATCTCTTTGCAAAACTTCTTGTAATTTGCTATTGACTTGAACCATTAATAATGAATGACCACCGATTTCAAAGAAATTGTCATTTACGCCCACCTTTTCCACATGTAAGACATCTTGCCAAACAGTAGCGATGGTTCGTTCCATCTGGGTTTGTGGCATCACATAAGCAACTTCTAACTCTAAGTCAAGAGTTTCTGGTGCAGGTAGCGATCGCCTATCAATCTTGCCGTTGGGGGTTAGTGGCAGTACCTCTAGTATTACCAAGGCATTTGGTATCATGTAGTTCGGCAACTTAGACTGTAAGAAGCAGCGCAACTCACTAACTGTCAGTGATTGTTCTGGGTGAAGGACTTGATACGCTACCAAACGCTTAAAACCTGATTCATCCTCACTAACTACAACCACACTCGCCTTGACTGCTGGGTGTTGACTAATGATTACTTCAATTTCTTCAAGTTCGATCCGAAAACCGCGAATCTTCACCTGGTTATCAATCCGACCGAGAAACTCGATATTACCATCACTTAAATAACGAGCCAAATCCCCGCTTTTGTATAGCCATGCGCCTGGTTTGAGGCTGAAAGGATTGCAAACAAACTTAGCTAAAGTCAGATCTAAATTATTGATATAGCCTCGTCCGACTCCTTCACCACCAACATAGAGTTCACCTACCATACCCATCGGTAAAGGCTTGAGATTTCCATCTAACACGTATACTTTGGCATTATGAATCGGCTTCCCAATCGGTACTACTTTTTCTAACAATTGTTCTGGTTGAGTTACCCGATAAGCCGCGCAAATGTCTGTACACTCGGTTGGGCCGTAAGTGTTTACAATTTGTGTTTTGCAGGGAACACGATCGAGCCATAGCTTTAGCCTAGATATCGAAATAGGTTCACCACCCAAAAATACATACCTCAGCGTCTTCTTCATAGACAAACTTCGATCGCCTCGATCTATCAATGGATAAAAGGCGCTCGGAGTGCAGTTGAGCCATGTTATTTGCTTGTCACAGACCGACTCAACGATTTGTGCTGCGTCGTAGCATCCGGATGACAAAAGATGCAACTCACCTCCCACGAGTAGAGGGGCGTAAATATTCTTTTGCGTCAAATCGAAACTTAAAGAAGATATGAGTAAAACGCGATCGCTGCTGGTCAGATTAAATTCTGTTACAAACCAATTCAGCAGATTGGTAAAGCTTCGTTGGTAGACTCCTGCCCCTTTAGGTTTTCCTGTTGACCCAGATGTGTAGATCGCATAGATTAAATTGTCTGGTGTGACACCACTGACTTGATTTTCTTGGCTTTGTTGGGCTATGGCTTCCGAATCTGTGTCCAAACAAATTACATAGCCTTTATACTCTGATAACTTATCCGCTAGGCATTTGTGAGTCAATAAGACGAAGATATTGGCATTCTCTAGCATGAAAGTTAACCGTTCTGGTGGGTACATTGGATCTAGCGGTATATATGCCCCACCTGCTTTGAGAATAGCTAATAGCCCGATCGCCATCTCTAGAGAGCGCTCCACACAAATCCCCACTAATACCTCTGGTTTTACTCCCAGTTCTTGCAGGTAGTGTGCTAGTTGATTTGCTCGGTTATTCAACTCTCGATAGGTTAATTGCTCTGATTCAAATACTACTGCTACTGCATTTGGTGTTTTCTCTACTTGTTCTTCAAATAACTGATGAATGCACTTATCTTGAGGATAATCTGTTTTCGTATCATTCCACTCAACTAATAACTGCTGTACTTGAAATGGTGTAAGTAATTGCAAATCTGAAATGCACTGTTGGGGATCGCTAACTATACTTTCTAATAAAGTCTGCAAATGTCCCAACATCCGAGTAATAGTATCTGCATTAAATAAATCTGTGTTGTACTCGCAAGTTGCAACTAATCCTTGCTTGGAATCCTCCATAAACAATGTTATATCAAACTTCGATGTACCGTTGTAATCTTCTTCATAAGTAACAGCGACATCTGACAGTTTGGGATTTGATATTGGCAGATTTTGGAGAACGAACATCACTTGAAATAATGGATTGTAACTCAAATCTCGATTTGGCTGTAGTTCTTCTACTAACTTCTCAAAAGGTAAGTCTTGATGAACGTAAGCCTCTAAAGCTGTTGACTTCACCCGCGCTAACAACTCCTGAAAACTCAGGTCGTCAGATAAGTCTGTACGCAGGACTAAAACATTGACAAAAAATCCGATTAATGAATCAATTTCTGCTTTGTTACGATTGGCAATTGGCGAACCGACTAAAATATCAGTCTGACCTGTATAGCGATACAGCAAGGTTTTAAATGCTGTAAGCAAGGTCATAAATAGAGTTACTCCCTGCTGACGACTTAAATTCTTTAGCTCTTTGGTCAGAGTTTGAGAAAGAACTAATTTTGCTTGAGCGCCGTTGAATGTAGTAAAAGGCTGTCGCGGTCGGTCAGTTGGTAAATTTAGTACAGGTAGCTCACCCTGCAACTTTTGTTTCCAATAAGTCAATAAGCGATGGATGCGTTCTGAATCAAGAAATTTTCGTTGCCAATTGACAAAATCTCGATACTGAATGGGTAGTTCCGGAAGTGGTGTTCGCGTAGCGTCTCGCAGAGAAAGTTTACCTGTGGAGAATGCTTCATATAATGCAGCTAGTTCTTTAATTAGAATACCGATAGACCAACCATCTGCAATTATATGATGCAGAGTCACAAGCAATTGATAACTTTTTTCATTTAATTGTAAAATTTTAGTACGCAAAAGCGATTGAGCAGATAAGTCAAATGGCTGCTGTGCGAATTCTCTAGCTAAACGTTGGGCTTCTTGGGTGCGTTCGTTTGTGTTCAGCGAGACTCCGTAGGAGTCACTTTGTGAACGTAAATCTTCAAACTGCAAAGTTAAAGGTACAGCTTGATTGATAACTTGGACGGGTTGTCCATCCACCACTGTAAAGCTTGTGCGTAAGACTTCGTGTCGTCTCACAATCTCATTGAGACTATCTTGTAAGGCTGCTAAATTAATCCAACCTTTGAAGTTAATAACTATAGGAATATTATATGTAGGAGTATCTGGATTTAGTTGATTGATAAACCACAATCCCTGCTGAGCAAAAGATAGAGGATGAATAGATGTGTTTTTTTCTATTTGGGTGAGGGATAATGACGGTAGTGCAGCTGTGGTTATTTGAGCCAGGAGCTTGGTGACAAGCCCAAGCGTATTCATTCCTTCAAAGAAGTCTGCTACCGATACTTCTACTTCTAAATCAATCTCAATCCGGTTTTTTAACTCAAATACTTTTAAAGAATCGAGTCCCAGCGTGCTTAATGGTTCTTGAGGATTGATATTATCCGGTGCGATGGAAAGTACTCCCGCCAAAAGTTCAATCAGATATGATTTTAAAACTGGTTGACACTCCCTTGGAGAAAGCGTTAATAGTTCAGAACGCTGTAATTGAGTTGGTTTTCTGGTAATATCACTAATCTTGAGAATGTCACTTTCAACTATATTCAGTTCATCATTTTGAAACTGAGTACGAGTTGCACGACGTTGAATCTTACCACTGGAAGTTTTGGGTATAGTACCTGGTTTAATTAAAACCACTGCATAAATTTGTACTTCATGTTCTTCAGTAATAGCTTGCCGAATTGCACGAGCTACTTCTGCTAAATTTGGTTTGGCACGAAACTCTAATTCTTGTACAAGTACTAGCCTTTCTTCGTTATTAACTTCTACTGTAAATGCAGCATTAGCACCGGAACGTAAGGATGAATGACTGCGTTGGGCACTTAATTCTATATCTTGGGGATAAATATTTCTACCACGAATAATAATTAAATCTTTTACTCTACCTGTAATGAAAAGCTCACGATTATGCAAAAAGCCTAAGTCACCAGTCCGTAAAAATGGCCCCTCTCCTGTATCTTTGAGATAGGCATGGAATGTTTCCTTTGTTTCTTCTGTTCGATTCCAATAACCTTGACCAACACAGGGGCCAGATACCCAAATTTCGCCAACTTCATCTGATGAACAGCGAGTTAATTCGGGATTAACAATCACAATTTCTTGTTGAGGAATTGCTTTACCGCAACTGACAAAGCTTTGGATATCTTGATGGGTAGTAGCTTCAACTATTTGATTGTGTGAAAGCGCAGATTTCTCTACGGTTTTTACTTGAGCTAAAGCTGTTTTGCTTCCACCAGAAACTATCAAAGTTGCTTCCGCCATACCATAACAAGGGTAAAACGCCTCTGGACGAAAGCCACACTCTGCAAAGGTGGTTGCAAATTGCTCAAGAGTCTCTTGTCGGACTGGTTCGGCACCATTAAACGCAACACTCCAACTACTTAAGTCGAGAGTTTCTTTTTGTTGACTAGTAATCCTTTGAATACACTGTTGATAAGCAAAGTTAGGGCCGCCGCTTGTAGTGCCTTTGTAGCGGGAAATCGCTTGTAACCAGCGGTAAGGTCGTTGTAAAAAAGCTGCTGGCGACATTAAGATGCAACCAAACCCTCCATACAAAGGTTGCAAAATCCCACCAATCAGTCCCATATCATGGTAAACAGGTAGCCAGGAGACAAACTTGCTGTTGGGTGAATGTTCCATCATTTGGTAAGTTACTGCGGCATTGTGCAGCAAGTTACCATGAGTGAGCATGACTCCCTTTGGTGTGCCTGTAGAACCCGATGTATATTGCAGAAAAGCTAAGGTATCCCCATTGATTGCAGATTGTTTCCAAGAATCTTCTAGACCCTGTGCTATGTTGTCAGTTGTCAGCCAGCGAAAATTTCCCTGTTTTGTTTGTGGTATGACTATTGATTGTAATGCGGGGAGCATTGCTGTTGTAGTCAGAGCAATGCTTGCCTGTGCATCTATAGTAATCGCTTGTATTCTGGGCGTATTACGTTGATTGCGAGGTGGATAAGCTGGAACCGCCACAACCCCAGCATATAGACAACCGAAAAACGCTATTAAGTAATCAAGTCCAGGAGGATACAGTAATATGGCACGTTCCCCACTCAAACCCAGAGCTTGCAATTGAGCGCCTACAGCCCGACTGCGCCGATCCAATTCCTGGTAAGTCAGCGTTAATTCTATTGTTTCTCCATCTTCTAGGAAAGTAAAGGCTTGTGTATGCGGCATCTTAAGACTGCGATCGCGCAGAATATCAACAATGGTTGCACGCTGAGGGGGAGTTTGGGAAAATTTATTGATAATTTGAGTCATTATTATGCCTCAGGCGATCGGATGCAGGTAAATACTGGTATTAACGTCATACTCACTCTTGCTAAACAAGTGTTTAAGTCAGTTGTTGTGAGAATCTTAGTTTAAAGACCGACTTAAATACAGCAAACCTTAAACACATATACCTTTTGATTGCTCAAAGTGCTGCCTTTACAGAATTACAGCAGAATTCAAGAGTCAGAATTTAAAATTTACAAGTAAAATACGCTTTATTCCTGGCTACCAGACTCAGCTTGCGTACTTCACTTTGAAATCTACTGTATTTAATTCAATTGGAAAAACTCGAACAACAAACCTCAATGTTGCTTTAGGGAAGATAGGACAAAATTAGTAAGTCAGCCATGCAAGCTTTGATATTGCTAGTTATTTTCATTTAGACTTTCTTACATTACAAGGGATTGTGGCGTTTGGCAATCCTGTATTAATAGCTAATAATTATCGATATCTGAAAGATGTGTGATTTTAGACTATCTAATAAAATAATTTATTACTTTGGAGAGGTATCAACGACTGGAAATCGAGTACTTTCAACGACCTGATTTGGCTGAAGATAGAAATTCTGTAGTTTAAGAGTAATCTAATGGCTCAGATTTTAATCCAGATTGGGCGATCGCTCGACGACAACGCTCAATACTCGGATCTCCTGCAAATACTCGCCTATTTAATTGATGAGCTATTCCGATCGCATCCCCATTTGGTAGCCAGGGGAAAATCACTATATCCCCAGATACCGAAAACATCTTGATTAGCTGTTCGATCAGTTGGTCTTTTAAATCAGATTCCCCAAAGATAATCACACTCTTGGCTCGTTCAACTAACCAATCGTGATCCCAGTCATCAGAGGTAATGGCAATAGCAAGAGCAGCAAAGGGTATGCGTTCGATGAATTGTGGTGAAGCTGTATCCCCACAAAATACAAAATGTTGCTTTTGGAGTAAAAACCAACCCGACCCAATTCGATGGGGATTCACAATAACAGGTGATACCAAAGATGGCTTTGCTAGAGTAACTTCTAAAGCTGGTGTTTCAACTTTAAGCGCCTGCTTCGTAAGCCCGTTTACAATCTCTGGCTTAGAAATAAGAGGCTGTGGTAGCTCAGGTAAAGCAAGAGTAGAGATAGACTTCGACTTTTCTGACTCAATTTCTTGACGAATAGTCTCATAAGTTATGGTTTTACCTTCATGAGCGCGTTGGAGAATTTCCTCGCGGACGTTTTGTGGAGTTGATGGTGCTGCCAAAAGATAGAGCGCAGATGTAGCAATATTTATTTGTGCAAGACTTGCAGGTTCAGCCAATGCTTCATAAACATTAATAAAATTGTAAGCTGTACGTCGGCTCCAACCAAACTCAGCTTTGAGCCAAGTCTCAAACTGTCCATGTTTGAGTTGAGAACGTACTTCGGCTAGTTTGTGACCAATTTCCCAAATATCCTGTGCTGAGCGCCGTAAGCGCTCTTTAATTTCTCCAGTTCGCTGTTGAATAACAATACGTTGTTCAGAATCCAAGATTTCATAGTCAAAACCAGTGACTACTTGGCTCTGTTTTTTTAACTTGCTCACAATTTATATAGATTATTTACAAAAAATTTCTCATAGCCAATTATTGTCTTGATTGTGCATAGCATCCAGTAAGGCGATCGCTAAAAAATATTTCAATCATAACGAAGTTCCGGGGAATGCGCGAAAAATTTCTACAAATGATACCAAAATGGGGTGATAAGTATTGTTTTAAAATTAATCTACAAACTGAGGTTGATGCTTTTCGGATTTTTCCCAAATATTTTTGCCAATGCTAGCAGACTTTGCCAAATTATTGCTCAGAACAATCTCGAACTCAAGGGCAAGGATGAGTTAGTCAGCCAAATCAATAATTTCGCTTAGCACCATAAGGCTTTAGAATGGAGAGTACATGATTCGATTCGTCTCAAGTCTTACGATTACTCACCTTCGGAATATTAGCAAATACAACAAATCAGCGAGCGCATTAGTTAAGATATATTTCAGTGCGTTGGTAGAATCGATTCAAAAGTGTTTGGATTCTTTAGGAAATACTCAACCGACCTTATTTAACTACTTTAGAAGAAAAATTGTTTCGGGGATTGGGATCGGAACATTCAATCATCTAAGAGTAATCTAATGGTTCAGATTTTAATCCAGATTGGGCGATCGCTCGACGACAACGCTCAATACTCGGATCTCCTGCAAATACTCGCCTATTTAATTGATGAGCTATTTCGATCGCATCCCCATTTGGTAGCCAGGGGAAAATTACTATATCCCCAGATACCGAAAACATCTTGATTAGCTGTTCAATGAGTTGGTCTTTTAAATCAGATTCCCCAAAGATAATCACACTCTTGGCTCGTTCAACTAACCAATCGTGATCCCAGTCATCAGAGGTAATGGCAATAGCAAGAGCAGCAAAGGGTATGCGTTCGATGAATTGTGGTGAAGCTGTATCCCCACAGAACACAAAATGTTGCTTTTGGAGTAAAAACCAACCCGATCCAATTCGATCGTGATTCACAACAACAGGCGAAACTGAGGTAGTCTTTACTACAGTAACTTCTAAATCTGGTGTTTCAGCTTTAAGTGCCTGCTTGGGAATTACACTGACAATCTCTGGCTTAGAAATAAGAGGCTGTGGTAGCTCAGACGAAGCAGGAGCAGACTTTGATTTTTCTGAGTCAATTACTTGACGAATACTCTTATGAGTTATGGTTTCGCCTTCATGAGCGCGTTGAAGAAGTTCCTCGCGGACGTTTTGTGGAGTTGATGGTGCTGCCAAAAGATAGAGCGCAGATGTAGCAATATTTATTTGTGCAAGATTTGCACGTTCAGCTAATGTTTCATAAACATTAATAAAATTGTAAGCTGTGCGTCGGCTCCAACCAAACTCAGCTTTGAGCCAAGTCTCAAACTGTCCATGTTTGAGTTGAGAACGCACCTCGGCTAGTTTGTGACCAATTTCCCAAATATCTTGTGCTGACCGCCGTAAGCGCTCTTTAATTTCTCCAGTTCGCTGTTGAATAACAATACGTTGTTCAGAATCCAAGATTTCATAGTCAAAACCAGTGACTACTTGGCTCTGTTTTTTTAACTTACTCACAATTTATATAGACTACCTTCTACATAAAATTTATTATAATCAATCATCAATTAATTTTTATCTGTGAGAGTTTAAATTTAACTGCTTTTGTCATACCTCTAAATGTAGAAATAAATCAATTGAAAGCGCCACTTCTGGGTAAGGAACAGTCGCCCTGATGCTTGGGGCATACATAGGGCAGAGGGAGTTAGGAATTTTTTTCTTCATCTGTGCCCCCCTGCTCTTGTTTACTTAAGTCAGCGTTAGGAGTTCCTGCTTGACTGCTCCCCATTCCCCATATCTAATGCTAGAGATATGGTTTTCAGACAAGAATAACTAATCTGCTGTAAGAACTACAAACTATCGGCGAAGATTTGAAGTAAGTCGCTTGATATTTTCTTGACTAAATGATAATCTTTATTATTAAATAAATTCAGTAGCTCAAAAAAGTTTTTTCAAGGTCTTACCAGCCCTTTACTAAAAATGGGGAATACAATCTCCTAAGAGCAGCTTAAAATCTACCTTTTGACTAATTTTGTTATGGATTGAGTCAATAGCGATCGCATATTGCAGACGCTTTACACCATTACAACCATTGATGATTACTAGTTCTAAAAACATCAGCACAAAACTTGATTCTTTCCCTAGCTTGTCAAACTTTTCGAGCTACCGAACTTTATTTATTGACAATGAGAATGAATAAAAGTAGTTTATAATACTAAAATTGTGTATGGTTAGACTTAAGTGTCTAGTAATCTATTACTCTTAAAATAGAAATAAAATCGCTTTATCAAAGGCAAACATAGTTTACAGAAAGTAGTCTCTAGCATCATTTAGGATTTGGAATTTGGGATTTTTGATTGTGAAAAAATTAGTCAATAAGCTTTTTCAAGATTCATCTGTTGCAATTACTTTTCAACTGTCTTTGGCTATAGCTTAGCAGTGGCGCGGTCTTGGGAAGCCACTACTATGAAGTAACCCCATCCTGGGGCTTTGCATTGCTAGCGATGGGGAAAGATTAGCAAAGAGCGTTTGCAGAACTTCCATTAGCGATAGCAAGCTTGCAAGCGTCACCTGTTTGCTGAGTTAGTAGGGTCTTCGGTGTCTCTCCACGACAGAGAGTTAAGTTTCCACATATAGATTCCTGAGCAAGGGAAATCTCTTTACCTAGCTAGAGTCTAGATTTGAGTCCAGCAATAAAAATTAAAGCTGAGAATTAATTGCTATGCAAACAACGTCACCCCAGGTAAGGGTGGATGATTATTTTCTAGAGGTAGATCACATTTTTGTCTGTACGACAAAAAACGCTGAAACTATTTCAATTCTTGAACAACTTGGTCTTCACTGTTCCAATGACTCGGTACAACATGTCAAACAAGGAACAGCCTCAAAAATAATTTTTTTTGAGAATACCTATCTGGAGTTAATTTGGATAGAAGATAAACATTTAGTAGAACAGCAGTCTGTGCAAACAGGCATTCACATACTAACTCGCCTTCAGGGGCAGGATACAGGAATATCACCCTTCGGTATCGGTCTACGTAAGAAGTCAGATCGAACCAACTTGGTATCCCATTCAACTTTAGACTCAGCTGAGTGGATACCATCCCAGATTTCAATTAGTTTTGCCACAGAAAATCTTGTGAATCACCAAGAGCCTTTTTGCTTTATAATTCCTGATTGTATTGCTCTAACAGCTTGGCTCGATCCCTCATTAACAGCACATCAGCAGTTAATTTCTCATCCTTTGGGTGTCAAAAAGCTAACGAACGTAAAAATTACAATTAATAGCGACAGAGATTTGACTGATGCTATATCTTTAGTTTGTACACATAGTGCTGTAACTATCGAACGAGGGGAATCTCCACTGTTAGAGTTGACCTTTGATGAAGGTATAAGAAAAAAAATTCTTGATGCACGACCAATTATGCCAATTTTGTTGAAATATTAAAACACAGCTTGATAACATCGCTTCCGAAAAGAATGCCAACTGAGGTATTACTATGCCAACAATCGTAAAGTATTACAAAGGTTACTCTTTTAAAAAATTACGTGAGTTCAATCTGTGGATGGAGTGTGCTGAAAATATAAGTCAGTTGAAAGGAAAGAAGTTAAAATTAGTAGAAAGTTAACTAATGATAATTTTATTAATTTGTAATAAAATTACATAGTTAAAGATGGAATTTACAAAGATGAAAGTATTATTTTTGATAATATAACTCATAACTAGCAAGAGTTTTGTAATAAGACCCTGGCATTTTCAATTCCAGTTTTCAAATAAGTAAAAGTACAACCTTCAATAAATCAAAACAAAAATTATTCTTAAAGGACAGACATAATATGAATGAATTAGTGCAACGTTTGTCAGAAGGAGAACATTCTGTTGAAGCAAGTTTAAAAGCCGAAAAAACAGCTACAGCACTCAAAGAAAGTATTGAGCAAGGTTATGTTCACATTAAATTCACGAATACCAGTGGAGGTACTGATTTGGGTATTAGACTCGACCCAGAAGCATCTAATTTACAAGAAGCTGACTTCGAGCATCAAACAGGAAGAGTTCATTTAGTTGGGAATTTAACATTGAATTACGTGAAAGTTCGATGTATTGCAGATATTGAACTGGCAACTTTAGAGGGTAAGGGACACCTTGAACCTGTGGAATAATGAGATTTACTGATGTAAATTCTTGTAGAGCAGTTGCTTATTAAAATAGAGTAAGAGCGTCAGTCACCAGAAAAATAAATTGAGTTTTGTGCGAATGATAAATAAATAAGTTAGTTGAGGATACTCATTTATTCATAGATTTGGTGCAAAACAATTAGTGTCAGATTCAGACCTACCAGTAATTGATTCTGAGTTGTTAATTCTTCTTCAAGAATTCTTCCAAACTACAGTTAATTAAAAATCAGGAGACAAATTATGTATCAAGACGACAAAGAAGACACAACAATTTACAAAGTTGTAGTCAATCATGAAGAACAGTATTCCATTTGGCCAGCCGACCGAGAAAACGCACTCGGCTGGAAGGATGCTGGCAAAAGTGGTTTAAAGCAAGAATGCCTAGATTACATTAAAGAAGTTTGGACTGATATGAGACCGCTTAGTCTTCGCAAAAAAATGGAACAAGTTGCTGAGGGTAAATTATAAACGCATTGGAGTTGCATATTTATATCAGGTTCGGTTGAAGACTTATTATTATGACTAACCCAGGGAGTTTTGAATCATAAGTGATTATCCGAACTTGATATTACTTACTCTATAACTTGATTTAAGTATTTTAAAGGATATCGTTGGATCTCATTAACTGTAACTTTCTACATTTGATTTGAACTTCAACGATGAATTTATACTCAAGCAACATTGTATCTGTTGAAGAACCTGAATAACATCTGAAGCAGAATCTTGAAACGCATCTTTTGCTTCTTTAGGATTATTTGAAATCCAATTAATTACTTCTTCAAGAAGAACTTTTTTGTTTTGCTGTCGATGTTTGCCTCCAGACATTTGTAGAATAATATCTACTTTTCCTTGAAACTCTTGTGGATAATATTTTTCAAAATCATGCTCAGAAAACTGAAGAAAATTACTCTCATTCCAGCCACTGGAAGTATACTTACTTTTTAATTTTTCAATAATTTTCGCTTCTTCTTCTCCTGCATCTACAACTACCCAAGCTAAATTTTTATAAATTGGTTGCAGATGTAAGAAAACAAATAATTTATCAAAATCTTTAAACTTAGTTTCAACTTCACTAAGCGAATTAGCTGAGTATGTACGTAGCCTACCTTTTAACTCAGGAAAAAACCAAGGTATAAGATAATCTCTGATTATTCTTTCTGCTGAAGATTCTTCAAGAATTAGCCAAGCTGACCATAAATCAAAATCGAAAAAATCATATCCTAGCTCTTCAAGAACCTGTCGTCTAGCTTCTGGAGTATTATCTATCTCTTCTATATACGATGTTGGTAGTCGATTTTGAAACTCCATTGATACTGAAAAAAGCTTAGAATTCGGATACGCTCCCAAATATTTAGCAACTATATTAGAGTGACTTGTAATTATAAACTGATTATTTATAGATTTATTAGTAATTAAATTCAGAAGTTTCTTTAATGCTTTTGGATGCACATCATTTTCTGGTTCTTCAATTAAAAATAACTTATTTTCAGCCATGCATAAATCTACAATTAGTCCAACCAAATTAGCAACACCTTCACCCATTGCATCTAATGGTATATTTTCCTGATTGCTCACTATATAAGCAGCCTGCTTACCATTTGGCGAAGGAGTTGACGTCACTTGGAAACCTATTATATCTTGACAAGCTTGAACATATTGTTCATTTGCTGGCATTTGAGAATTAGATATGCGGTCAATTTTTGCATATAAATTATATAAATCACCTCTAACTGAATTTGCCGCACTCAAATTTATTGATTCGTGAAAACCTGCAACCTTTCTTTTAGAGAGATATGGATATATAAAATTTCTAGGTTCTTCATTAAAAATTTGCTCTGTTTGAAAATCGTTAGTTGTCAAAAAAGTCTCTCCTGCATTAGTGATTAAATAGAGAGCAGTATTATTTCTTAATATATTTAATTTAAATAAAACTTCTTGTCCAGGATTTCGATTCAAAAAGTCTTGATTTACTTCCTTTATCCACACTTGGACATATCCGTTATTTTGGGATATTCGTAAATCTTTGTAATCCAAGCCAAAGCCTTTTTGAAGCCATAATATTGATTTCAACAAACTTGATTTCCCAGAATTATTTGAACCTATTATTAAATTAATTCCTTTAGACAATTCAATACTCATATCTGAAAAGCATCTAAAGTTGGTCAAGTTAATTTCAGAAATCCACATAAAACTTAGTTCAAGAAATACAGTTGATCAAGGATAACACGTAAATTAGTTCATGCGTACTAAATCATTGAATACAAATAGTAGGGTAGATTATGCAGAAAATAATCCACCCTAGCATTTGTATTAAGATTTTCAAGACACGTAAGATGCCCTACAAGAAATTAACCCAAAGCAGACTTTAACTCACTTTGGGCTTGCGCCAATGCTTCTGGTAATTTACTCGCATCTCTACCCCCGGCTTGGGCTAAGTTTGGTCTTCCGCCGCCACCGCCGCCGCAGATTTTAGCAATATTACCGACAAATTTACCAGCTTGCAGTCCTTTTTTGTTAACTTCTGGACTAAAAGCCGCAACTATGCTAACTTTTCCAGCTTCGGGAACAGAACCCAGTACCACCGCACCGTTACCGATTTTTTGCAGCAAGCGTTCGGCTGCGGTTTTCAATGATTCTGCATCAACGTCTTCTAATTGGGCGACAATTATTTTAGAATCGCCGACAATTTGGGCTGTTTGTAGTAAGCTGTCAGATTTTGCGATCGCTAATTGTACCTTCAAGCTTTCCAATTCTTTCTGGCTGGTTCTAAGTTCGGTTTGCAGACTGGTGATTCTATCTGGTAATTCTTCGGGTTTAACTTTAAAGCGATCGCTCAAATCTTTAACTACTTTATCCCGCAGGTTGAGATAATCTAACACCGCTGGCCCCGAAACTGCTTCAATCCGCCGCACCCCAGAAGCAATTCCAGCTTCGGAAATAATCTTAAACACGCCAATTTCAGCAGTATTACTGACATGAGTGCCGCCACACAATTCCATTGATACGCTGGAGAAGTCAATTACTCGTACATCCTCACCGTATTTTTCCCCAAACATGGCAACCGCACCCCTAGCTTTGGCTTCTGCTAAAGGTAATACCTCCACTTTTGCTGTATGCGCCTCAGCAATCCAAGTATTTACCTGTTCTTCAATTTGTTGCACTTCTTCTGCTGTCAATGCACGCGGACAGTTGAAGTCAAAGCGCAATCTATCAAAGGAAACTAGGGAACCCGCTTGTGATATGCCCTCATCGACAATTTTCTTCAACGCCGCTTGCAGTAAGTGGGTTGCAGTATGGTTAGCTTGGGCGCGACGCCGACATGCGCGGTCAATTTGCGCTGTTACAGCATCTCCTACACGCAGTGTACCGCGTTCGATGCGTCCGAAGTGAACAAAGAAATCAGACTCTTTCTTCACATCTTCTACGCGAATCACAATCCCATCACCGGAGATATAACCGCGATCGCCGATTTGTCCCCCAGATTCAGCATAAAATGGCGTTTGGTCGAGGACGATTTGTACTTGTGTTCCGGCTTCTGCTTCCTCTTGGGAAACACCTTCGACCAAAATTGCTTCGACTTTGGCTGTGGTCGTCGGTTGGGTATAACCTAAAAACTCAGTGGCGTGGATGTGTTCTGCTAATTTGTCCAAGGAACCTTGTACAGTTAAATCGATGCTTTCATGTGCTGCTTTGGCACGTTCCACCTGCTTTTGCATTTCCGTATCAAAGCCTGCTTCATCCACTGTCAGATGATTTTCTTCGGCGATTTCTTGAGTAAGTTCTAGAGGAAAACCGTAAGTGTCGTATAAAGTAAAGGCACTTTCACCGCTAATAGAGGTTTTGCCTTGCTGTTTCACCTCTTGGATGATTTCTTCTAGGAGTTTTTCGCCTCTATCCAGCGTTCTCAGGAAATTAGATTCTTCACGTTGCAACTCAGCTTTGATTGCTGCTTCCCGTTGCCGCACATTAGGATAAGCTGATTCTGAAAGAGCGATCGCTCTTTCAGCAACTTGGGTAGTAAATTCATCAGTAATTCCAATTAATCGCCCATGACGCACTACCCGCCGAATTAATCGCCGCAGCACATAACCTCTTCCAACGTTAGAGGCGCGAATTTCATCAGCAATCATGTGAACGACAGCCCGAACGTGGTCGCCAATGACTTTTAGGGAAACTTTGGTTTTTTCATCGCTACTGTGGTAATTAATACCAGCAATTTGGGCTGCTGTTTGGATAATTGGAAAAATCAAGTCAGTTTCGTAGTTATTCGGCACTTTTTGGAGAATTTGCGCCATTCTTTCCAAACCCATGCCGGTGTCAATGTTCTTGTTTTGCAGTGGTGTTAAATTGCCCTCAGCATCCCGGTTATATTGCATGAAGACGAGATTATAGAACTCGATAAACCGGGTATCGTCTTCTAAATCTATATTTTCGTCGCCGCGTTCGGGGTGGAAGTCGTAATAAATCTCCGAACAAGGGCCGCAAGGCCCAGTCGGCCCGGATACCCAAAAATTATCATCTGCACCCATGCGCTTAATTCTTGCTATCGGCACAGCAATTAAATCGCGCCAAATGCCAAAGGCTTCGTCATCATCTTCAAAAACGCTGACAACAAGGTTTTGGGGAGAAAAGCCAAAGACTTTGGTGGAAATTTCCCAACCCCAAGCGATCGCTTGTTCTTTAAAATAATCACCAAAGCTGAAGTTACCCAGCATTTCAAAGAACGTGTGATGTCGTTTGGTGCGTCCGACGTTTTCGATATCGTTGGTGCGGATACACTTTTGGGAAGTCGTAGCCCGTTTAAATTCTGGTATGCGCTGTCCCAGGAATATCGGCTTAAATGGTAGCATCCCCGCGATCGTCAGCAGCACGGTTGGGTCTTCTGGCACGAGGGAGGCACTTGGTAGAACTTGGTGATCCCGTTGAGCAAAGAAGTCGAGAAATATTTGGCGAATTTCGTTACCGCTTAGGTGTTGGGGATTTGAAGACATGGGAGTTTTTAACTTTTGACTGATGATGGTTGACTGATGACGGTTGACTGATGACGGTTGACTGATGACGGTGAACAGTTAACACTCAACAGTCAACTACGAGCTGACTTTTGACTTTTGCTTTGGCAGTGGGTGTATTTCTATTAGTAGCTTTATATATATATTTTGCATTTTGTTTGATGTTACTGCCAGCCAACTGTGCTACTCGGTGAGCTAAATCCAGCGATTGCGATCGTTTGAGGCTATTACCTTACTCTGGTAGGATGTGCGATCGCCAAACACTGGTTTAAATTAATCCTTAAGAAATAATTTAAAAACTCCATATCTAGGTAAAAAATGGCACTAAAACTGAAAGTATCAAATATTGCTTGTGACGGATGTGCAGAAACAATTACTGAATCAATCCAGGTTATGGAACCTGATGCTAAGGTCAATGTCGATGTTAACGCTAAAACTGTCACCGTAGAATCCACAGCTTCTGAAGAGTCAATCAAGCAAGTAATTGTTGCTGCTGGTTACGCTGTTGAAGGTTACTAATCCAATTCTCACATTTTACAAAAGTTGACATCTTGATAATTTAGGCTACGCTAATAAAACCTTTTTCTCTAATTTTTACTCTTTCGGAAAGTGGAATTTAACTAATCTCTCCCCATTAGAAGACATTTTAAAATCTGGTTTTTTATTTAGCTTTGTTTTGTACATTGATATATTTATCGGAAATTAAAAAATGTGAATAAAATCAACACATACACAAAGGCGTAGATAGAAAATTTTTTGTGCTGGTAGCACATTCTAAAACTTTGTCTCAAAGCTGACTAAAATTATAAATTTATTGCCCTACAAGTTTTTTTGGAATTGTAGGGGGAATTACTATTTGTGAAAACTTCTTCTATCTGAGGTGGTTTTGCAATAATTGATTAACCTTTTTGATTTTTCAGAATACTCAATCAATGCCTAATCTCTAAAGGGAAAGGCTTAAGTGGAAATACTAAATAAAGCGAATTTTCCGAAAAGTGAAATACACAATTTAAGTCTCAAAACTTAGTGTCAAGCCTGTTAGATTTCTAAAATATGCTGTAGGTAAATTGGAAAAAATATAAATAGGCTTAACCCTCGAAACCGCTTCTCAAAGCTTTTACGGAGAGTAAAAGTCTCTTTTATTTTAGGAGTCACATAAAGGAGTATTACATTTGATTTACTCGAATTAGTATCTATCTTATTGAGGAACTTCGGTTTTTACGGTTGAATAAAAAACTTTAGAAAATTTTTATTTTTTAATTTATCAGCAATTTTGCTGGCAAATATGATGATTATTAAAAATATCTACGTTGATAATTTATTCAAATAAATAATATCCCATAAACTACAGTAATGCTTTTTAGATGGATATGAAATGTTCAGTATTTATACTGTTTTAAAAATATTGTGTAAAGAAGACATTATTTATTATAAATATGATTTTCAGAAACTAGAGTAATAAATAGGAACTATTAAGAGGAGATTAAAATTAAGAGTTTTTTTTAAATTTAGCGTTAAAAACTCAAATAACAAGAAACATAGATGAGCCAAAAGCATCATTAAAAAATAAAAAGATAAAAGTAGAACTGAAAAATAAAACTTTTCCAGAATAGAATTACAATCTGGGAACTATTGTTATTTATAACTCATTTTACTTTTTACTTTTACCTGATTCGAGAAATTTAGTATTAAGCAACAAGAGCAACATAGTTTTAGTAGTTTAATCTCCTTAAATTTTAAATCCTGTAAAAAAGCAATGAATATTTCCATTTTGGTTTTTGGAAATAAGAACTTTCGCAACACACTTCCAGATCAGTTACATCATACGATCGCTTTTAATATAGAAGTTATAGAGAATCTAAATCAGGCGGTATCGTACATTCAAATGACACCCCCTGATATCATACTTGTGCAGGCTAGCCTAGATAGCAGCATGGAATTATGCAATTGGTTGAAGGAGCAAACAAAACTATCGTGGATATACTGTATTCTCTTCGAGGATCGTCTCCAACAACTGATTGATAGAAAAAAGTATGGTTGGCAGAAGGAATTAGAGATGACTGCTGCGGCGTTAAACCAAGGAGCTGATGCTTATATTTGGCATTTGATTGATGAAAGAGCAGACCATAGTTTGGCAGAATTGACTGCCGATCGTGGGCTAATACTTGCTCAATTAAGCGTTGGCTTGCGGAAAGCGCAAAAATACCGAGATTTGATTCGGACAAATGATTTATTATCAGCGATCGCCTTAGCCGATTCATTGACACAATTAAATAATCGCCGTGCTTTAGAATGGGATTTACCCAGGCAAATTAAAAAAGCCAGAACTCAGAAAACTTCCCTGAGTTTGATTATTTTGGATGTAGATCATTTCAAAAAAGTTAATGACACTTATGGGCATTTAGTTGGCGATCGCCTTTTGCAAATGCTGTCTCAGCGTCTACGACAAAATCTCCGCTCTCAAGACACTGCATTTCGTTATGGTGGTGAAGAATTTGTGATTCTTCTGGCTAACACTAATGGTGACGAAGCACTAATCGTAGCCCGTCGTCTGAATCGCGTAGTCAGTGATGAACCATTTGCACTCAGTGATAAACAGACAATTAATATCACCATTAGCTTGGGTACAGCCTGTTTAGAAGCTGACGATGACGAACAAGGAGAAAGTCTAATCCATCGTGCTGACCAATGCTTACTACAGGCTAAAACTGCTGGGCGTAATCGGGTTATTGACTCAAAGTACTTATCTCATGTCCCACATCTAAAAGCTGTATCTTCGTAAAAGTGGGGAATGAGCATAGGGCATAGAGAGTGTTGAGTTAGGAGTTATTATCCTGCTTTTGTCCCTCCATCATTCCCGACTCACGACTCCCAACTTTTCACGACAATCTTCTACCGAATTGCGTTCTCGCATGGCGTTAACTAAAGCCTCATAGCTAGACCAATTTTCTTGCAGCAGGGTTTTTGCTTGTAGGGTATGAAACCGCTGTTTTTGTTGATAAACTGACTCAGAAAAACCTAAAATTTTCAAGACTTTTATCAACTTATTTTTATCGTCAGTTCCTCCCTCAGTATTATCAAAAACTAGAGTTTCCGCAGCAATACCCGCCATCCAAACAGTGCAGTAGCGGTCTAGCATTTGGGCACTGATTTTACCTACTTCTAATTGAGATGCTAATTCCGTATCATCAAAGGTAACACCCCCTAGCCCTCCTTGCCCCTGCTTCAAGGCTTCCCAAGCACTGAGAGTGTAGCCGATAACGGGAATACCCAACAGATGAGCAACTAAGAAATGTCCTGCTTCATGGTGGATAACGCGATCGCGATGTTCACTTGAAAAACCAGCAATCCAATCTAAAAAGATTGTACCGCCCTTGCCCTGCAAGCTAAAATTGTCAAAAGTCGCTATTCCCAAGACGGCGAAGGTAACAAGCGCTGGTACTGTCGGCGATAAATTGATGAATGGCCCCAACAGTGCCGATAGGGTGATCGCAAAGATAGATATTGCAATTAAATTTAGACTAGTCTGGCTCATTGAGAGTTTTCTGACGATCTGCTTAATCTTTCTTCATTATTATCAGGCGATCGCACAGCTCTATATCAAGTGTTTTTTAAATTCTCTCTAATATCATGTCCTAAGTCTTCAACTGGATATGATATGACTAGTTGCGCTCTCAATTCTCCAAGCACTTATCTAAAATTTTTCTATGTGTATTTACTTAGAATTTATTGATTCATTTCCAGCAGTTGAGGAACTGTTACAAATCGGTAGCCTTGCTGTTTAAGTCCACTAATGATTTGTGGTAAAGCTTGTACAGTTCTTTCCCGATTCCCCCCGCCATCGTGCATTAAAACAATAGAACCGGGTTTAGCACCTTTCAACACATTATTTACAAATGCTTGAGGTTTAGCGTGAGGGTCAGTATCAGCCGAAGTTAACGACCACATCACTATAGTATCTTTCTGGCTTTTAGCATAGGTGGCTAGTCCATTGTTTAAAAAGCCTCCTGGAGGACGAAACAAAGAAGTTTTGACACCTGTAGTTTTATAAATCAGGTCAGCTGTGCGTTCAATTTCACTCTTGGCTGTGGCTTCATCCATTCGTCGATACCAATGATGCCAAGTATGATTACCAATAACATATCCCTCAGCTACTTCTCGCTTTGCAAGGTCGGGATGTTCTTGTAAGGCTTGTCCCACCAAAAAAAATGTTGCCTTAACTTGATTTTTATCGAGTATATCTAAGATTTGTGAGGTTGTATTTTGCCAAGGGCCATCATCAATAGTCAGAGCAATAACTTTATCATTGTTATGAAGTTGGGCGTGATAAACAATTTTTCCCTGATATTTAGTTGGTACGGTAAAGGTAAGGTTTTCTACTTTGGCTGGTGACAACAAGTGAGAGTTAACTAGTTTGTGAAGCTGTTTTGTTGGAATCTGTAGAGTTCGCGATAAATGTACGGGCTGATTCATCTTTGAGAAAGTATTTGGTGCAGTGCTACAAGCTGTGGCGAAATTAGCAACAGAACTGATGATTGTGACAATACCAATTATCTTTTGAGGCTTAGGGCAGTTTTTTCTCACGTAATTTTTCCTAAAACTCACCCAATCATAGACCATAGTTTTGCTTTTTAGAGGAGAACAAAATTGAAAGCACTGAGTACTGAGTCACCAAAGTTTAAATGCTTGTGGTCAGCTGCGGTTTCAGGACAAACGCATCTAAATTTTGACAAAGTGGTAGGGATAAACTAGCACAAGAGTGAGGTGAAGAATTGTAGTTGCTAGGCATCAGAAGGAGACAATGAGGCTCTGTAGCGATTGAGCAATGCCAAATGGCTAAGTTCAGCAGCATTTGTGGCGTGCCATCGCTCCCGTCAACGTGAAGTACCAAAGCCGCGCCGGATTACGGATTCTCTCAGGTTACTCGCTCAAAAGCAAGATGGTGGTAATAGTAAGGTAGATTCTCCAACAATCAATAAAGAAACATGAAAAATATAAAGTTGGGCAAACTGTGGGATACGCTCCACTCAAGTTACTGGTTCATTCCCTCAATTATGGCTATAGTTGCTACTGCCTTGGCATTTACAATATTAATGCTCGATCGCACAGGTAAGGCAAATGTTAATTATTGGTGGAGCTATACTGGTGGAGCAGACGGAGCGCGATCGCTTTTAGGAGCGGTTGTAGGCTCGATGATTAGCGTTGCTGCTACAGCTTTTTCAATTACAATCGTGGCGCTTCAGCTAGCTGCTTCCAGTTTTAGGCCGCGGCTTCTACGTAATTTCATGCAAGATACTGCTAATCAAATTGTCCTAGGAACATTTATAGGTACGTTTATTTACTGCTTGCTCATACTGCGGACTATTCATGGTGAGGTTTAGCCCAAAAAGATTTTCCTTCACCCTACCGTTACGATGAAGATCGGAAATTACGTGCGATCGCTTATACAGTGACATTTGAAGGATTGGTTGATAATGCCTTTAATGGAATTCGGCAATATGCACGATCTGATGCATCAGTAACCATTCGTTTATTAGAAGCGATCGCTAATATTGCAACTTACACTAACAATCCAGAATACCAAGCAGTTTTACAGCGTCATGCTGACATGATTTTGCGCGGTAGCAAAGACGGTTTGTCAGAAGAACTAGACTGCAAAGACGTACAAGAACGGTATCAAGCTGTTATCAAAGCTTTAAACTCCAACAGTGGTGTGAAAAATTGGAATTAATCGTAAAATTTTCTGAGTGTCGTACTGTTGAAATTATTCACCCGACTTTGGTGTATTATTTCTGTTGAACTGCTGAAATAATTTATCTAGGGGAGAGAGACGAAAGCCTGGTGCTTGATAATCTTGAGACAAATAATTTTCTGGTATAGTAATTTGATTTCCATCCCGAATAGCTGAATAATGGGGAGAGAGAATTTCAATTCCTGCTTCGTTGCATTTATCTTGAAGATTTTGGTGTAGTTGTGAATAAATACTTGCCATCACCGTTGGCTTATTTGTATAGGCGTTTAATTCATAGCTAACATAGAAATCATCTAAACTAGTTTGCAACACAAAAGGAACAGGTTCTGCTAAAATGTCTTTCGTTGCTAGCGCAGCATCAATCAAAACTTGATGCACTTTACGCCAAGGTAAATCATAACCGAGCGTTACCGTAGTATGTAAAATTAAATGATAATTAGGGTCTTGAGCTAGAGCGCTATAGTTGATAATTTGGCTAGTTAGTACAGTTGCGTTAGGAATAGTAATTATTACATTCTTGATAGTACGAACACGGGTTACTAACAAAGTTTTTTCTACAATATCGCCCATAGCATCACCAATTTTAATGCGATCGCCAATCTGAAAAGCACGGGTATAAATTAGAATAGTTCCAGCAACAACGTTCGCAACTACTGCTGTAGAACCTAACGAAAACAGAATACCTAAAAATACCGATATTCCCTGAAAAGCTGGTGAACCAAATCCCGGTAAATAGGGAAAAGCTAACACACATGCTAAGGCGATGATTAAAAAGAATACTAGTTTATATGTCGGTTCTGCCCAGTCGGGATAAAAACCGGGAACAGATATAGTTTCATTACGTATATTTGTAAATATTGGTCTAATAATTTTCAAAACATAGTAGGTGATAAAGAAAATTAATCCCAAAGCAAACAAGTTAGGGAAATAAGCTGCAAATGCTAACCAACTCTGATAGATAGTTGCTAGAAAATAACTAACAAGTCTGGAACTAAGCTGTCTTGTCCAAGGGAAAAAGCTCAATACCAAAGAAACATAGACATATATAACCCCTAATATGAAAATCAAGCGGAGTATTTTGACTATCTTAGTTACAATACTGCTGACTCTAGATGCAGGTAAAAATTCAATATTTTGAATTCTAATAGCAGGAATCCTAATTCCGGGCCAATTCTGTAATTTAGTAATAATTTTTGGAAAAATATGATTAAATACTTTCCAAAATATAAATAAACCTATAGTAGAAATAAAACTGTAAAGTAGACCTGTTAAAATATTACTTAAGCTCCGTTCTTTTCTATACTTATTGATAGAATCACCGATTATTTGTATATATTCTTGAGACAGTTGCTGTCTACTTTTACCTGCGGCTTTTGCATCGTTATCGGTAAGAGTAAATATTAGTTTCTCTCCTAAGACGATATTTGTAGTGTCTTGTTCGTCTAAAAATTTTAAACCATCAACATGAATAGATGGATCGTTGGCTATTGTTTCTATTCTATTTGTAACTGCTTGCGATCGCTCTTGAGGAGAAAAAGAACCGACATTTTTTTGAATAACAAATAGTGTTTTGTCTCCTAAAATTACAGGAGTACCATCTATCTTGTTCACAGCTTCGGAAGTTTGCTCGACAGAAGAATTTTTTTCTTGAGAGTAACTAACTGTCACAGTGGTGGTGAGTAAAAATAATATCACTACTATGATGATAAATCCGTCAAAAAAAATTAAATATTTTTTATTTCTATATAATAGCATAATACAATTAATAATTTTAAAATTATTATAAATTATCAAAATACTAAATTAATGAATGTAACAGCAAAAATACAAAATATAATGCTAGTAAATACAATTTTTTACTTATCTTTAAAAATTTGCTTTTTTAGATATTTTTAAAATATTTTATGGTAAAATAATTTCTGATTTCAGATATTATAACTATATGTATATATTGAAAATTGACCTTTATTTTAAAACAGCATATAAAAAATACCTTACGATAGACCTAGTAAAATAAAGTTATCAATTAGCTTAATTTTTAGTGTAAATTATATTGTTAAAATATAAAATAATAGTATAGTTTTATGTTGTTAAAAAAAGTTTTTTCATACTATTTATAGACAAGAAAAACTAAGTATAGATGGAATTGAATATCAGGAGTTTTTACTATTATCAGCAATGCTGACTAGATCGGGACTTAGGCAACTGGCACAGTGCGATCGCTAGCCAGTAGGACACAAGTATTTAATTAGCGAAAATATGTTTAATTGGGTTAGCTCAAATTAGTCACAAGAATCAATGATGTATGCGTAATTTACAAGCTATCGCTGTCCTACTTGTAGGAGCCAGCAATCATAAGACTTATGCAAGTGTTATATTTTTTGGCAGAGGTTGAAACAAGTCAAAAGTCTAAAGTCCAATTTTTGACCTTTGACTGTTGAATGTTAACCTTCATAATGAAAGATAGATGTACCAGTTGCCTAAGCCCTGTCCATGAAACGTTATCAACACGAACGATCGCAGCGGCGGCGTCACTTGACATCCCGTTGGATTGGAGTAGCGATCGCCTTCTATGCTTTCATCGCCATTGGCATTGCCGAAGCTGGGCTGGGGGTGCTGTTACCGTCCATCCTCTCTACTTACCAACTGACTCCAGCAACTGTCACGTTGCTGTTTGTCAGTCAAATTAGTGGATACATTGTTGCTGCCTTCAGCAGTAGTCTGGTCACTAGCCGTTTAGGGCTGGCACGAATGCTTTTGATTGCTGGCAGTGCCCTGACAACCGCACTGCTCATTTATGCCCTATCCCCCTACTGGTCGGTCATGGTCGTTGCAGGAACCTTACTAGGGCTGGGGATTGGTTTAATTGATGCAGGCATCAACACCTACATTGTGCAGGACTCGCGCAGTGCAAACCTAATCGGTTCGCTTCACGCCTTCTATGGCATAGGCGCACTTTTGGGGCCGACGGTGGCAACGACGCTGTTAGCTATTGGTATAAATTGGCGGCAAGTGTATCTGGTGTTGGCCAGTGTAGTCAGTGTATTAGTAATAGGTCTTATCAGCGTCATTCTCTATCGCTATCAGCCGATGATGGCAAGGGTAACGACATCTGATACAACTGCGGTTGGAAATTTGCAGCGAGCGCTTCATTATCCTACTGTGCTGTTAACTGGGTTGCTCTTGCTGGTGTATGTGGGCACTGAAGTCTCGGTTGGTAACTGGGCATATACAGTACAGTCTGTTGCGCGACAAACACCTAAATTGATTGCAGGATATAGCGTAAGTGCGTATTGGATGGGGCTGACGATTGGACGCTTCAGTCTGAGTTACTGGTTAAAACGGCTGGGTGCCGTTCGCACCATCAGCTTATCCTTGAGTTTACTGACGATTGGTTTAGTTGCCTGGTGGCTCTTACCCAATCCCTGGATCGGCTTACCATTGATTGGCTTTGCTTTAGCGGCTATCTTCCCCGCCACCATTTGGCTGATTCCCCAACGAGTACCAGAACCGCTCGTGCCCGCGGCAGTGGGTTTTGCCACCAGTAGCGCCAGTTTTGGAGCAGCGATCGTGCCGACGGGAGTGGGCTGGTTGGCGAACTGGGCAGGGTTGGATATCATCCCCATGTTGATGCTGCCACCCGCGATTGTGATGATCGGTATACATTGCTGGTTAGTTCAACATCAGCAATCCTAACGAATATTGAATGATGTCACAACGAATTATTGAGCGCATTTAACTAAATACCATTCCAATTTATTAAATATCTGCAAAAATATTCATCCAAATGCTTTGAAATTTTTTGCAGATATTTTTTTATAATTTTTTATCTGTTTACTAATCAAAAAATATAGTTTAATGACAGATGTTTTATCTATCACTAGAATGATGGCTACTTTGCAAATCACAGACACAATGTGATGTGAGTAAGTATAAAACATCAAAAAATGATTATGGCTGAGCAATTTAAGAAGGGCGATCGCGTTGAATGGAAAACTTCACAAGGCAAGACAACTGGTGAAGTAGTAAAGAAAATCACCTCACCTACAGATATTAAAGAACACCATGTTGCTGCCAGCGAAGATAACCCCCAGTACATACTGGAAAGCGATCGCACAGGAAAACAAGCTGCTCACAAGCCTGATGCTCTTGAAAAGCTAGAGAAGTAATGCTTAGCTATGAGTAAAGATAATAAATCAGTCATTAAGGAGTTTCGTCAAGCTGTTAATATGACACCCAAGGAACTAGAGGCTTGGCTAGATACAGACGAGTCACAAAGTGTTGGGCAAAAGGATGGTGACGACGAGTCGATTGGTCATAAATCGGGGCGGCATATTATCGAATTGTTAGAGAAAGATGACTATAGCGACGATGACCTCTCGCAGATGAAGAAAGTTATTAGTTATGTCCACTGTCATAGCGCACAGCAGCCCTCAGGTGATTTAGAACATACACGCTGGTATTACTCTTTAAAAAATTGGGGACACGACCCACTCAAGTGATAGTAAATTGGAATAGGTAGTATTGTATGGGATTTAGAAAAAATTATTCAAATACTACTGTTCTATTTCCATAGACTAAGATACGATTTTGTAAGTGCGATCGCACTGCTCTTGCTAATACAACTCGCTCTAAATCTTTGCCTTTTCTTACCAAATCATCAACTTCATCACGGTGACTAACTCGCACTACATCCTGTTCGATAATTGGCCCTGCATCTAAATCAGGAGTGGCATAATGAGCAGTTGCACCAATAATTTTCACACCACGTTCAAAAGCTCGGTGATAAGGGTTTGCTCCGACAAAAGCTGGTAAAAATGAATGATGAATATTAATAACTTGCGAAAATTGATTAATAAAATCTGCACTGACAATCTGCATATATTTCGCCAGTACAACTAAATCGATTTTGTATTGCCGCAGTAATTCTAATTGTTGGGTTTCTTGTTCTAGTTTGTTTTCTTTTGTAATAGGAATATACTTGTAGTCGATACCAAATTGCTCTGCTACGACTTTTAAACTAGAATGATTACTAATAATTAAAGGAATTTCAGCAATAAATTCTTTGGCACGTTGTCGCCAAATCAAGTCAAATAAACAATGGTCTTGGCGACTGACCCAAATAGCAATACGGGGTACACTATCAGAAAAATGGAGTTTCCATTTAGCGTCTAAAGGTTGAGCGATCGCATTAAATGCAGGTGCAATAAACTCTCGCGGCAAATTGAACCCTTCTAACTGCCATTCAATGCGGGTAAGGAATAATCCAGCCGCAAAATCTGTATGCTGATTTGCATGAATAATATTACCACCATTAGAATAGATGAAATTGGCAAATTTTGCCACTAGTCCGCGTTGGTCAGGGCAGGAAATTAGCAATATTGCTGTTTTATTTGTCATGAAATATTATCGTATTTTTTAATTGCTTATTTAGTATTAGTTGGAGTTGGTAGAGGAAGAGTACTTGGTAAAGGTGTTGATTTAATATTATCTACGGGTTGTTTCCACTCTGATAATTCGCGATTCACGGCATTTTCAAAATCTGTTGATACCAATAGCACATTGATGTTTCCATCTGGTTTGCTAACTGGGTCAACTTCAGCGTACAATAAACTACCGTTAAAGTTCTTTTTACCTAAAATCAACTGATGGTTTTGTTTGTTTTTCAAGGTAATATTAATAGTTGCTTGCGGTTGATCTAAAGCAAATTCTCTAAGCTGATTTGCAGGAGTTGACAAAGTACGCTCGCTCTTACCCTTGACTAACAAATCCATCAAATAAGAAACAATAGCGTCATTTGCTGGTTCCGATATTGGAGATTTAATTAACCATTTTGAGTCACTATATTGATTGTTCCGTTCCAGATTTAAGGTGAGTTTTTTTGTCTTTACTGTTAAAACCTGCACATCATCTTCGGCAAAAGAGAAAATTTGCTGTTTTTGCTTTCTAATTTCTTCTTGTTGAGTAGCACCCTTAATTTCATGGAAGTATACAAAACTGCCTAAACCCAATGCTAGCAGTATCAAAATTAAAGTTGTTCGTGGAAATTTCATTTTTTGTCATTTGTTATTAGAAGTAAGAACTGGAGACTAGGGACTGGGGAAAAGTTTTATGAATGCTCAGTTTCCAATACCAATCCCCAGTACCCACCCCCTTTTTATCTTCGTTTCCACCAAAGAATAAGTGCTATAGCAAATCCAATCAGGGGTAAAACTAACACAGATGACACAGTTAAAAGATTGGCTTGGGTGGTTGTCAGGGTTATCCGGCGATTTTTTGGTTCTTTGGGGCGAATAGAAAGGGGTTGCTTATCTTGTTGATTCAGCCAGGTGACTGAGTTGAGAAATACATCGCCATTTAGTTGCCTTTGAAACAAGCCATCAGTGGCAAAGTTAGAATTTCCGAAAACGACTAAGCGTGATTCAGTAGGTGTTTGAGATGAAGGAGGGGGGGGAGTGGGGGAAGTTTTGCTTTGGGTGGTTGGTGATGCTAGGGGAGAGGGTGTGGGAGTGGGGGAAGTTTTGCTTTGGCTAGTTGGTGATGCTAACGGGGAAGGTGTGGGAGTGGGGGAAGTTTTGCTTTGGCTAGTTGGTGACGCTAAGGGGGAAGGTGTGGGTGAAGCTTGGGGAGTGGGTGTTGATTCGGGTATTTGTTTTCTTGTTAAAGCAACGCCTAAGACCAGAGGCCCTTTGAGGTCTTTATCTGGATTAAATTCTAATTTTTCGCTTTCTAGGTCACTTTCTGCCCAACTACTGGGATAGGGTTTGGTTTGCAGTAGAGGGGTGGCTTGGATACCTGGTACAGAGGTAATTTCCAGAGGTCGGGCGATGGGATAAAAAGAAATATCGTTGCGGAAATCTTGGGTTATCGGATGTTGTCCGTATTCTGTTACTAAGGGCGTGGCGGGGCCGAGTCCTACGACGCTTTGGGCTGAAACATCTACTGCTAAACGATTATCCAGACGAATACCCCACTCTTTTAGCAAGCTGTCAAGTTTGGAATTAGTATTAGGATCGATCATCAGCAGTAAGTTACCACCTCGATTCAAATATTCTTCCAAGGCTTTAACTTCGGCTTCAAACAACTCTCGCTTAGGGCCAGCTACTATGACAACAGCGGCATCTTGAGGAACTTTCGGGTTTTCTGCTAAATTCAGCGGTGATGTTGTGTAATTTTTATCGTTTAATCCTTGAATTGCTTGCGATATTGCACCTTGACCGGGTGAAAGTTGGTGTTCGCCATGACCTTGGAGTAAGTAAACTTTGGTTGTGTTTGAACTTGCTAGTTGTTGCAGGCGACTAGTTAATTTGACCTCTGAAAGCCGTTCGTTCTGATTTATTGTTTGGACTAATTGCCTTTTGTTGCCAGATTCTAAGTAGACTTCGCCATAATCTTTGACACCAAATTTTTCTGCCAGTCCTGGTCTAAGCTGAGGATTTATATATTCAAAATTAAATTTTGAGCTTTGTCGGCGATAATTTTCTAATAATTCTTGGTCTTGGGGATTTTGGTTAATATCAAACACCCAGACTTTAACTGGCTGTGGTAGAACTTTCACCAATTCGCGTGACTGAGGCGCAAGCGTAAACAATTGAGTTTCTGTAAAATCTGTCCGGAAGTGATAGCGAGTCCCTAAAAAGTTAATCAATCCCAAAATTATTAATACTGCCACAGTTGCTACTAAGGCATTAGTCCCAGCTTGGGTAGACCGACGCTTCCACCACTTGGTTTGATAGCTTTGCCATATTATCCACAACCCAATAATGACAATTCCCGTAATTAAGAATATTAATGAAATTAGTCCCCATTGTTCAGAAACTAACCCAACTGTTAACCCGACTGTAACTAGGAACGGGCCTAGCCAAAACAGATATTTCCACAGTTTCTTCTTTGTGACTATCTTCATAATGACTAATTACGCTGAAAACGCAGTGCATCTATTGATTGAGCTGTGAGAAAGATGCCCAAAAAAATATAACTGGCAAATAAAATCAAGGCGCTGGTATCGTAAATGCCTTGAATAAGGGTGTTGTAATGTTTCAGTAACGATAGGTAACCTATGGCTTCGCCCAGAGGATTTGGGACAATTTTGGCAATTAAGTCAATCAACAATAATAATAAGATGACTCCGAAGGTAAGAACGGCAGACAGAATTGTGCTGTCTGTTAATGAAGAAATAAACATTCCTAAAGATAAAATTGCCGCTGCTAGTAAGATTAATCCCAAATGACCGAGTAAGAGAATTGTCGGTGTCATTGGGGGATTTGAACCGCTGATGGCGATCGCTTCAAACACTAGCATGGGTATGACCATTGTGGTAAAAAATGTTAGCACGCCTAATAATTTACCTACAGCTACCGCCCAGTTGGTGATTGGTGACGTGGCTAATAGTTCTAAAGTGCCCCGCTTGCGTTCTTCAGCATAAAGTCCCATCGACAAAATTGGCAAGATAAACAATAATAGCCACCCCATGCGATCCAAAAATGCGCGAATAAATTCGTAGGGCACATCTATTGGCGGAATTGGCACTCCCAGTTGTTGTCCTTGTAAATCTAAGGCTGCGACTGCTGGCAATATGCCATCTGGCCCCACCAAAATCATGATGAAAAATAATCCGGCAATGAACCAAAATACACTCGCGATCGCATAAGCCAAAGGTGATACAAAATAACTCTGTAACTCTCGGCGATAAATGGCAATAATATTACCCAGTACTACACCCATTTATGCGGCTTCTCCTTGTGCGGCTGCTTCTAAATTCTTTTCTTCTGTGGTCAGTTGCAAGAATACATCTTCTAAGGTAGCGTTAACTCGCCGCAATTCATGTAAACCAAAACCTGCACGCACTAATGTTATGGCAATATCTTTTCCTGGTTCTTTCCCTGGTTGCGATATCACCCGCAGGTAAGCCCGATTTGTCTGGGGTTGATGAGTGTGTATTCCCACTGTCGGGATTGATTCTACCAAACTCACACCCGCCACGTTTTGTAATACCTGTTTGGCGAGGGCGGCTTCTCCTTCTATTTCAATTTCATATCCAGAGCCACCTGTCAATTGGGTCATCAAATTTTCTGGTGTATTAGTTGCGACAACTTTACCGCGATTAATGATCGCAACGCGGCTACAAGTCATACTCACTTCTGGGAGAATGTGTGTAGAGAGAATAATTGTGTGAGTACCAGCAAGACTTTTAATTAAATTCCGCACTTCAATTATTTGCCTGGGATCGAGTCCTACGGTGGGTTCATCCAGAATAATTGCTGGCGGATCGTGGACGATCGCTTGAGCAATTCCTACCCGTTGGCGATATCCTTTAGAAAGTTTGCGAATAATTACCCGACGTTTATCTTGCAAGTTACAACGTTCGATTGCTGCTATAACCTTATTACTGCGATCGCCTGCTGGAACTCCTTTAATTCGCGCCACAAAATGTAAAAATCCTTCCACTGTCATATCTGGATATAACGGCGGTGTTTCCGGTAAATAACCAATTCTTTGGCGCACAGCCAGGGAATTTTCATGGACATCATAACCAGCAATCCGCGCATTGCCATCGGTTGCCGGTAAATAACCAGCCAGAATCCGCATGGTTGTTGTTTTACCAGCACCATTCGGCCCCAATAAGCCTAAAATTTCCCCTGGTTCGACGCTAAAAGTGACATCAGTAATCGCTGGGGTAGAACCGTATATTTTACTTAGATGCTCGACTTCAATCATCGTTAGTGGCGATCGTAAATTAGAAGATATTTAATAATCTTAGATCGCGATATTGGGTATGGGGGAAGTAGGAGGCAGGGGGGCAGGGGGCAGGAGGTAGGAGGCAGGGGGCAGGAGGCAGGAAGATAGGGAGGTAGGGGGCAGGAGGCAGGAAGTAGGAGGTAGGAGGCAGGGGGCAGGGGGCAGGAAGTAGGAGGTAGAAACTCTTTATCTCTGATGAATCAGTCCTGGATTTTATACCTCACTTACTTGCAATCTGCTGTAATCTTTCAACTCGAAACTTGAGCCTCTGAAGGTGAACGTTGAGCTTTTGAAGGTGAACGTTGAGCTTCTGAAGGTGAAAGTTGAGCTTCTGAAGGTGAAAGTTGAGCTTTTGAAGATGAAAGTTGAGCTTCTGAAGGTGAACGTTGAGCTTCTGAGGGTGAAAGTTGAGCTTCTGAAGGTGAACGTTGAGCTTCTGAAGGTGAACGTTGAGCCTCTGAAGGTGAAAGTTGAGCCTTTGAACTTGAAACTTTTAAAATTTTGTCCCCCTTATCTCCCGGTTGGTGATAAGTGGATAGACATGATTAAATCTAAGATGTCATTGCGAGCGAAGCGAAGCAATCGCAAAGTCTCTGGAATTGCTTCGCTTCGCTCGCAATGACGGAAATACGTTACCTTTGCGTAAGTCCTGTATTCGTGTCAGCAAAAAAATGCAGGAAGAAGTAAAAGCTAAACCCGACCCTCCAGAATTCTATCGTCAAGCTATTCGAGAGAAGCTAGATACTATTACGAATTAGATTAACGATCGCAGTAGCTAAATCTAATGGTTCGACGGGTTTGGATAAATGTTTTTGAAATCCGGCTGCTAATGCTCGATTATGGTTAATTTCTCCAGCATAAGCAGTCAAAGCGATGGCTGGAATTTGTCCGCCTTGTTCTGGCGACAATTTTCTTACTTGGCGCAGTAGCATGTAACCATCCATCAAGGGCATTCCGATATCGCTTAACAGGATATCTGGCTTTGACTGAGCTAGTGCTTTTAATGCTTCAGGTGCGGATGCAACTGCGGTTACAGTCGCTCCATACTGTTCTAAGGCAAAGCTAAAAAAGTCACGTACATCTTCTTGGTCGTCTACAAGCAAAATTTTTACTCCCAAAAGTAATGAGTCTTCAGTACTCAGTTCTAAGTTAGAAGATTCCGGGCTGGAAACTCGTGACTCTGTACTTTTGAGCAAAGGTAGCTTAACTGTAAAGGTTGCTCCCTGTCCAACTCCTGGACTTTCTGCCTCAACTGTACCACCGTGAAGTTCTACTAAATGATGCACAATTGCTAATCCTAATCCCAGTCCGCCAAATATCCTGGTTGTCTTGGAATCTGCTTGGCAAAAGTAGTCAAAAACGTGAGGCAAAAATTCTGGGTTGATTCCCTTACCTGTATCAATCACCTGGATTTGAGCATAGCCAGGAGAAGAGGAGGCAGTTTGCGATAAATTGCCTGCGTCCTCTTCCTTCACCTGTTCTAAACGTACTTCTACTCGTCCTCCAGCAGGTGTAAATTTAACGGCATTGGAAAGTAGATTCCACATAATTTGTTGCAAGCGATCGCCATCGCCTAAAACTTTGCCGACATCATTATTAAGAAGTGTTTCAATTTCAATTGACTTGGCTTCTGCTGCTAAAAGTACTGTTTCTTGGGCGGCAGCGATCGTAAGTTTCAAATCCACTGCATGGAGATTTAGACTCAGCTTACCTCGTAAAATCCGCGACACATCCAGCAAGTCTTCAATGAGTTGGGTTTGTAACTTGGCGTTGCGTTCAATTATTTCTAAAGCACGGACTTTAGTCGCTTCGTCAAACTTCCGGGTTCTGAGTAACTTTGCCCAGCCTAAAATCGGGTTGAGGGGAGTTCTCAATTCGTGAGAAAGGACAGCGAGGAATTCATCCTTAATTCGGTTAGCAGTCTCAGCTTGGGCGCGTGCAGTCTTTTCTGCTTCGTAAAGTTGAGCGCGGGCAATGGCTTGACCACATTGCTGTCCCAATGTCAACATAAATCGCCGCTCTTGTTCGTTAAAACCTTGGGCAGTAGCAAAGCTAAATCCCAGTGCGCCAATGGCTTTACCCTCTGCTATTAATGGTATAGAAACCCAGGCATTATTCCCAGCCACAGCCACAGTATCAGCTAAGTTGGGATAGTTCGCCATCAAGGCTTCTAGATTTTCTAAAAAAATTGGCTTCTTAGTTCTGACTGTTTGAGCGATTTGGTTATCAGCAGTAATCGGAAAACTTTTCCAGATATCTATAAGTGATTGTGGATAGCCAGTTGCTTGGATAACTTTCAAGGTAGTACTTGCTTTAAGTAAGACAACGCAACCAGCACAGGCTCCCAAGGCAGCAATTCCTTGGTTCATCACCACATCAGCGACTTGTTGAGAAGTTAGGGCTTCGGAGAGGGCAGCAGTAATACTTTGTAAAAGCACAGTACGATTAACAGATAGCTCTGCTGCTTGTTTTGCTTGCTGAGTTTCTTGGTAGAGTCTCGCATTGTCAATGGCTGTAGCAGCACGGCGAGCAATATCCTCTGCCAAGGCTAAGTCTACATGCTGGTAGTGCCTACCCGATTCGGCTGTAAAAAAAGAGATTGCGCCAAATAATTGCCCGCGAGAACGGACTGGAATCACCATTAGAGAACAAATACCCAAACTCTGGAGTAATTGCAGATGTTCCTGGTTTTGAGCCATCTGTAAAAGATGAGAGTTAGATAATTCTGGATAAAAAACAGGTATTCCCAGCCGTAGTTGCTCTACAAGCTGTTGTGCCCCAGTTTTAGGTGGATAACGCCGTTGGATTTCGTTTAAAATATTTTGTTTTGTTGGCTGAGCAATTGCGATCGCAATTTGTTTACTTGACCAATCTTCCTGGAAAACATCTACAATACACCAGTCAGCCAGGGTAGGAACTGCTAGATTAGCCACATTGGCTAGGGTGATTTCATAATCCAATGAGGCAGCAAGTAGGGCGCTGGCTTCGACTAAAAACTGTTGCGTGGCTTCAACTCGTTTGCGATCGCTGATATCTTCGATAATACCTGATGCATACTTGAGTTCTCCTTGAGAATTCCAAACTGCTGATGAAGTTAGGTTTACCCAAACAATAGAACCATCTTTGCGGATGTAGCGCTTTTCTAGGGAATAACCACTAATTTCTTCTTGTGCCAAAACTCGCCGAGCATTTTCTTTATCAGCTTCTAGATCGTCAGGATGAGTAATTTCCTCGAAGTTCATTTGAATTAATTCTTCATGGCTGTAGCCAGTAATCTGGCACAGCGCCGGATTAACCTGAAGAAATTGTCCATCCAAGCCTATTAGAGCAATACCTACAGCAGCTTGATTGAACATTGCCCGGAATCTTTCTTCGCTTTCTCGCAAAGCAACTTCTGTTTGTTTTGCTGCTGTTACATCTGCCATAATTATGCCAATTCCTTCTGTTTCGCCCATTCGGTTGTTGACTGGGTAATAATTGCTCAGCCAGTATCGATAACTTTCAGGTTGCCCTGGTGTTTGGGTATTAATTTCTATGTTCAGCAGTGGTTCTCCAGTATTTAACACCTGCTGTAACTGTACTTCCAACTCAGCCGCCATTTCTGGTAGTACTTCTGGAAATTTGCGTCCTAAGTGTTGTTCTATAGTTAAACCGTTGATGTCAGCAAACACCTGATTAATCCTGATATATCGCAGATGGCGATCCAAAAAGCATACAGCAACGGGAGCGGCTCCTAGCAGCGCATCTAGAAGAGATAAAGATTCAGCATAATGAACTAAAGCTTGGTGGATGTCTCGATAAAGTTGGGCATTTTCTACTGCTAAAGCAGCACGAGAGGCGATATCTGTTGCTAAAGTCAAGTCAGAGCGATCGTAGCGACGGTTTGATTCGGCAGTAATAAACGTAATGCTGCCGAGTACTCGCCCTCCTGCGACTAACGGCACAATCATCACAGACTTGATCCCCAATTGCCGAACAAGTTCTAAGTGTTCTTCATTCTGAGTATTTGTCACTAATAGCCAGTCAGATACCTCTGAGATTAATTCGCTTTGTCCAGTTTGCAATACTCTAGTAATTGCATTTGCACCCTTGTAATTCTGCCCATACTGCTGAAGTTTACGCGCCAATTCTGCTTTGGATGGGTCTGCATGGGCAATACATAAGGGACGAATAGAACTGTCTTCATTGAGAATATCGACGCTACACCAATCAGCTAGCTGGGGAACTGAAATATTAGCAATTTGTTCTAAGGTTTGCTCGTAATCTAGGGAAGTAGAAAGTAAATTAGTAACTTCGGCAATATAGCGGAGTCTTTGCTCAGCCTGCTTGCGCTGTGTGATATCCAGAACAAAGAAAGCTCCTCGCTCAAAAGTCTCCTCAAAGTGGCTAGCACCTATCAAAACTGGCAAGCGTGAGCCGTCTTTACAAATATATTCTTTTTCATAGGGTGTGCAAAAGCGACTGTTTTGCAGTTGAATCAGTGCTTGCTCGTCGAGTGGCTGGTACTCTGGTGGAGTCAGGTTTTGCCAGTTAAGTTCGCTGGAAACTAATTCTGCACGAGAATAACCCAACATATCCAACAAGGCATCATTAGCATCTGTGATTTTGCCGTCTGTTTGCCAAAACCCAATGCCAATCATATTTGACTCAACTACACTGCGAAACTTCGCTTCGCTTTCTCGTAATGTTTGCTCAGATTGTTTCTGTTGAGTGATATCAATGGATGTGATACCAACTCCTAGCAACTGTCCATCTGGTAAACACACCGGATAATAGTTGACAATACCGTAACGACACATTCCAAGCGGATAAGTTTCACTGCTTATTTCCTGGTTCAGTAAGGGCTGCCTGGTTGCCATCACTTGCTTAAATACAGGCTCGATTTGCTCTGCCCATTCTGGTAAGACTTGCCTCAAGGTGCGACCAATATGTTGGTTTAGTGGTACACCATTAGTAGCTGCTAGGGCTTCATTAGCGTAAACGTAGCGAAGTTCAGTATCAAGGAAAGCCAGCGCTACTGGTGAAGTGGTCAGCCAAGCATTAAGCAACGCCAAAGATTCATCTTTTTGCTGAACAGCTTGCTGAAGTTCTCTGTGCAATCTAGTATTTTCTAGTTCCGCTTGATGGCGCTGGGTAATATTCACAGCCACACAAGTAATCCCATGAATGCTATTGTCTGCATCCTTAAGCGGTTCAACGAGCAAATCGTAGTAACGGTTTTCTCCATTTATCGGCAGACAAACTTCTTCACGGGCTGCAACCCCAGTTTCTAATACTCGGCGCTTAATCGCCGTCAATTGCTCTGCTACTAAGGCAGGAAATATTTCAGCATCAGACTTACCGAGGATTTCTTGTGCCGTGTCGCCAGCTTGAGGCTGATGAATCCACTGATATCGCAAATTGCGATCGTGCTGAAATACCATCATATCTGAACTACTCAAAGCTAAGCCAAATCGCTCTTGTGAGACTTTGAGCTGTTGTAAATTTACATCAGCCTCTCCTTTAGCAGTTTTAAATGCCTGACAGATGATACTAAAGAGGAATCCTTGTAATCCAAACAACCCGGTTTCCAGAAAATTAGATAAATCAAAACTCAGTTGATAAAGAGGTGATAGGAAGAAGTAATTGCTCGCTACCACAGACAAGAAGGTTGCCAATAGTCCTGATTTCAGATCGCTATACCAGGCACTCACCATTACAGCGCTAAAAAACAGCAAAAAATGAATTCCACTTATGCTTAGCCAAGAATGTAGCATCAGCATTAAAACTAATGCAAGTGCTACATTTAATACAGCAATGCCATAACGCGGTAATTGAGAATAAGGAATATGGAGCATCAAAATCTTTAGAACTAACCAATACTTATTGCACAGGCTTTACACACCCTAAGCTAGTTTGTAAATTTTAGGAATTTATCTCTAGATAGATTTTGTTTCATTTTCAAAACTTCTTTTGCTAGAAGCTAATTATCAAGAGATATAGTATTTTTAGTTAAAATCCGTCATTAATCTTCTCTATCCATAAAATTAATTTACTAATAAAAAATATTGAATTTATAAAAATCTAGTCATCCAAGTTAATGCAAAATCTAAGTTGATTGCTCAAAACAAGGATGGTACTAAATGAATGCTCAAACAACTGACGTGATTTTAATAACCTATTAAAAACTTTTCAGACATCTTCTAACCCAGTTTTTCATGTCTGAACAAATCAGCTTGAAAAGCAATAGACAATCAAAAAAGGGCAACTCTGACGAAGACGACAATTCAGATAATTTTCTAGGTATAATTTTTCAACTCAACTTGATAAATGTATGTTGGAGAGCCACTACGCCTTTACGGTTTCCCAACTTTTTCCCTGAAAGTATCATTCGTGCAACAACGCCAATAAAAATTATTCAAATAAATAAATACAGATGTAACAATTGTGTATGAAATGGCTAAATTATTTTCTGCTAACGCTTTTGACTGCCTTTCTATGCATAGCCTTATTTCCTGTTATGGCAAAACCTCCTGTTGTCTATTCTGCTATGCAAAATTCGACGGAGGCAGGAAAGTGGGAAAAACAAGGAAATAGAGAAAACAAAGAACTAGTGAATGCTAATCTATCCTCGTACGGTGTGAGCTTCCCTACTCAATACTCGCTATTGTCCCTTGAAAGCCAAGCATCTCAGACAACAAGCTTGGTGGAACAGGGAAAAATATTCTACGACACGGGAGAGTTTGCTGAAGCTGCCAAAGTTCTACAACAGGCTGCTGCTGCGTTTAGAGCCTCTAGGGATGAATTAAACGAAGCAATGACCCTGAGTAATCTTTGTTTAGCTTATCAGCAACTTGGCTTGTGGGCTGAAGCTGAGGAGGCGATCGCCCAAAGTTTAAAATTATTACAGTCAGAAAATACAGGTACTTCCAGCCAGTGTTTGCAAATTATCGCACAAGCCCTAGATGTGCAAGGACAGTTACAACTATCACAAGGACAAGCACAAACAGCTTTAACTACCTGGCAAAAAGCCGCTAATATTTATCAGCAAATAGGCGACAAGACTACATTAACTCGTAACCGGATTAACTCTGCACAAGCTTTGCAAGCTTTAGGGCTTTACCTTCAAGCTAATAAAATTTTAAACGAGGTACAGCAAACCCTTGCAAGCCTTCCAGACTCACTTATCGTAGCCACAGGGTTGCGTAGTCTTGGTAACGTCCGCCGAGTAGTCGGTGATTTAAACGTATCACGGTTGGTGTTGGGGAAAAGTTTAGCAGTGGCAAAGCGAGTGCAATCTCCAAAAGCCATCGCTGAAGCTCAACTTAGTTTAGGCAACACAGCTCGCGCCCAGCAAGACACTGAAGCGGCTTTACAATATTACCAGCAGGCTGCTGTATCTGTTTCTCCCATCACACGCATACTCGCTCAACTCAATTTACTTAGTCTACTTCTGGAAAAAAACGAAGATAAAGATGCATTGGCATTGTCGTCCCAAATCCAGCCGGAAATTAGCAACTTATCGGCCAGCCGAACTTCAGTATATATTCGGATTAAGTTTGCCAAAAGTCTTACACAGTTAAAAGAAAAAACTAGTATAGATTCCCCCTCATGGCTAAACATTGCCGAGCAATTGTCCACCGCCATCGAGCAGGCACAAAGCTTACAAGACCAGCGAGCAGAATCTTATGCTCAAGGTAGTCTTGGCGAGTTGTATGAAAAAACTGGGCAGCTCTCTGATGCTCAGGGCTTAACTGAGAAAGCTTTATTTATTGCCCAAAATGTAAATGCCTTAGACATTGCTTATCAGTGGCAATGGCAACTAGGACGCATACTCAAAAAAAAGGGAGATATTCAAGGGGCGATCGCATCCTATAATGTCGCTTACAATACCCTTCAATCTCTGCGTGGCGATTTAGTAGCCATTAATCTAGACGTTCAGTTTTCCTTCCGGGAAAATGTTGAACCAGTGTATCGAGAGTTAGTTGAATTGCTGTTGCGTCCTGATAAAGGCAGCAAGAGTATCAATCAAGACAACCTAAAACAAGCTCGTAATGTAATTGAATCTCTGCGATTAGCAGAACTGGACAACTTCTTTCGGTCAGCCTGCTTAAATCTTACGCAGGAACTCGATCCAATAGTTGACAAAAAAGACCAACAAGCAGCAGTTATATATCCAATTATTTTGCCAGACCGCATAGATGCGATCCTCAAGTTGCCTAATCAAGACTTGCGCCATTACAAGACTGTAATAGCTCAAAATGATGTGGAAAACATAATAGCGGAACTGAGGAAAAACTTACTAGATGTCAGTGGAACTTATCAAGTTCAGCAGCAGTCGCAACAGATATATGACTGGTTAATTCGACCTGTACAAACAGAGTTAGTCAAAAGTAGAATCAAAACCTTAGTGTTTGTTTTAGATGGAGATTTACGGAATATCCCGATGGCGGTTCTCTACGACAAACAGCAGCAGAAATATCTATTAGAAAAATATGCGATCGCCTTAACTCCTGGTTTGCAACTCCTCGATCCTAAACCTTTACAAAAAGTACAGTTAAAAGCTCTAACTGCTGGAGTCAGCGAAAAACGCCCAGTCGAAGGTAGAGAATTTCCCGCACTCAAAAACGTACCGCGCGAATTAAAAGAAATTCAGTCTGAGATATCCAAAAGTGAAGAACTGTTAAATCAAAAATTTACCGAACCGAATCTACAAAATGAGTTACAAACAACTCCCTTTACCGTGGTTCATCTAGCAACTCACGGTGAATTTAGTTCCGATCCGGAAAAAACTTTTATTCTCACCTGGGATCGACTAGTTAAAGTCAAAGAATTTGATAATTTATTGCGAGTTAATAACAAAAATAGGTCTAGCAGCATTGAATTACTCGTACTTAGTGCCTGTAAAACTGCTGAAGGAGACAAACGAGCAGCTTTAGGACTGGCTGGCATAGCTGTGCGGGCAGGAGCGCGTAGTACATTAGCAACATTGTGGTCAATAGACGATCGCTCTACTGCCGATGTGATGAGTGAGTTCTACCGACAGTTAAAGATGGGAGTGAATAAAGCCGAAGCCCTCCAGCGCGCCCAATTAGCTGTTTTTACTAAAGACAACAGTCCGTATTCATGGGCACCTTATGTTTTACTAGGGAACTGGCTATGACAGTTATTTAATTATCGATTGAGCTGTACTGCACTGGGTTGGAATCTGCCAAGAATTACGAGGTGTAGCGGTGGGTGCATAAGCTGTGAGTACCACCTCACCTTTAACATTTCTTACCCACCCTTGCGCTTCCACAATCGGTGCTGGTATCGGGCTAGTTATCTGAGTCGAAGTATTAACGAGTTTTTCATCCATTGGTTTGAGACTTACCCAATCTACTTGAACAGCGTCACTGCTCAAGGGTTCGGTTCTAGGGTTAGGAGGTAAGCCACCGCTTCCGGTGATGATAAAACTGCTTTGATTTTTTGCCGAACGCACTTGACAAACTTGAGATACTTCGGTGTTTAGTGGTACAGATGGTAAGTTGACTAAGCCGCGATTAAGGTTGATATCGGGGGTATTGAGAGTTACAGTACCGCTTAAATTAGGACTTGTCTGAGAAATTGCCGTAATATCGTTCGTTATTAATTGATGTGGATCTAAATCATTTGGACGCAATCTTTCAAGTTCTTGCCGACTGAGTGGCGCGATTCCAAAAATACCAGTAGCGTTAATTGTGACTCTCCCACCACTACCACTAAAGGCATTAGCGGTGATGTCGCTATTTTCCCTTGGGACGGCAACAATAAAGCCATCAGGGACATTGATAGTAATGTTACCACCGTCTCCACCTTGCTGTGCTATGCCTGCATTGGTAGAAATTTGACTACCTTGACGCAGTAGTAGGGTATCTTTTAAGCCGATGTCAATATTACCGCCCTGACTACTAAGAGTTTCTGCCGAAATTATCGCCTGATTCTTAAGGGTTAGATTGTTTGCCTTAATATCAATATTGCCTCCCTCTCCAGTTCCCTGGCTATTGACGGCGATTCTTCCACTGTCTTGAATATTCAATGTTCTGGCGTTGATAGATATATCACCGCCCTTGCCTTCTGTTTGTGAATTGGTGTTAGCAAATACTCCACTGACAGCACTTACATTCTCAACGCGATCGCTAAATTGAGCAAGTCTATTAGTATAAGTAGGGTCACTGCCAAAAATATTAGTGTTACCAGTTACATTGAGAGTAATATCGCCTGCTTGTCCACTGCTTTCGGTGGAGGTGATTAATTGTCCGCCATTAGTTGCTTCAAACGCATTGGTATTAATGGTTATGCTACCCGCTCGTCTAGAACTTCTGGTACGAGCATCTAGAAGCGCTCCATCAGCTATGCGAAAGTCATTTGTATCAATTGTAATATTGCCTCCTTCTCCTTGTTCGCTCCAAGTGTTGGTACTAATCGAACTAGAAAATCCATTTCCTGTCCCTTGCAAAAAAGCAGTATTTGGGGCATCAATATAAATATTGCCAGCATCCCCTTGACCATAGGTAGAGGCAATTAATTGAGCGCCGTTGCTAACTGAGAATTCCCCTGTGGTAATACGGATGTCTCCACCCTTTCCTATGCCAGTTTCTTCCACACGGCTGAAGGCATTACTGCCAAACTCGCCATCGCTACTTCTGCCGTTAAAAACAACACGATCGCGGGCATCAATGATGATATTACCAGCATCCCCTTGTCCGCGAGTGCTAGCGATTAGTTGAGCGCCATTGTTAACTGAGAGTTCTCCTGTAGTGATGCTGATGTTGCCACCCTTTCCTTTAGCGTTCTCTAGCACGTTACTAAAAGCGGCACTGGTAAGTATACCGTCACGGCTTTCGCCATCGAAGGAAACGCGATCGCGGGCATTGATGATGATTTCACCAGCATTCCCCTGACCACGGGTATTAGCGATTAGTTGAGCGCCATTAGTAACTAAAAGTGAACCTGTGGTAATGTCGATGCCTCCACCATTTCCTCTAGCATTATCTAGTACGCTACTAAAAGCTGCACTGACGAAGATATTATTGCTACCTGTTCCATCAAACCAGGCACGATCGCGGGCATTAATGATGATATTACCAGCATCGCCTTGGCCAGAGGTAGAGGCAACTAATTGTGCGCCATTGGTAACTGAAAGCAAGTCAGTGGTGATACTAATGTTCCCGCCATTTCCTCTGCCATTTTCCACGCTGGTAACAACATCACTGCCAAATTGACCCTTGCTACTTGTACCATCTAAGGCAACGCGATCGCGGGCATCAATGGTGATATTACCAGCATCTCCCTGCCCAGAGGTAGAGGCAATTAGTAGTGCGCCATTGGTAAGTGAGAGCGAGTTGGTGGTAATACCGATGTCTCCACCCTTTCCCTTACCTGTCTTCTCTACACTGCTACCGACAGCAGTAGGAACTAGGGCACCTTTACTCGTACCATCAATGAAGATGCGATCGCGGGCATCGATCGAGATACTACCAGCATTTCCATTTCCCAAAGTGCTGGCTACTAATTGTGCGCCATTTGTAAGTGAGAGTTCTTTGGTAGTGATACGGATATCTCCACCCTTTCCTATACCGGTTTCTGCCACACTGGTGAATGCAGCGCTGGATATATTATTATCGCTATTTCTGCCGTCAAAGGAAACGCGATCGTTGGCATTAACGATCACACTACCAGCATCGCCTAGTCCGCTAGTATCAGCAACCAATTGTGCGCCATTGGTAACTGAGAGCGAGTTGGTGGTGATGCGGATGTCTCCGCCTTTTCCCTTACCTGTCTTCTCTACATTGCTGCCGATATTGCCGGCTAAAAAGACGCGATCGCGGGCATTGATAATCACGCTGCCAGCATCTCCCTGTCCCAAAGTATTAGCAACCAATTGCGCGCCATTGGTAAGTGCAAGTTCTCCAGTGGTGATGCGGATGTCTCCACCTCTTCCCTTAGCTGTTTCCTCTACACTGCTAATAGCAGCACTAGAAAAACCATTGTTAGTCCCGCCATCAAAGGAAACGCGATCGCGGGCATTGATAATCACGCTGCCAGCATTGCCTTCACCAAAGGTAATCGCACCCAATTGGCTGCCATCTGTAACAAACAATGACCCAGTTGTAATATTGACACTGCCAGCATTACCTTGTCCAAAGGTAATTGCACCTAATTGGCTACCATCTGCGATAAACAACGATCCAGTTGTAACGATCAGGTTTCCACTATTACCAGTTGCATTAGAGAATACATAGTTTGCAATATTACTAGCCTGCCTGACTTTAACTGTCTGTGTAGCATTCAGCGTGATATCTCCCGCCTGAGAGCTAACTGTACCTAAACCTTTGCCAATCCCAGCAACTAGGAGACTTCCTTCGGAAATATCCAAGTTCTGGGCATTAATGGCGATACTACCCTTATCTTGCGCTTCAACTGAAACCAAGGAGTTGGCAACTGATACATCATTTCGAGCTAAACCATCAGGAAACTCTAAACGTAATTCATTACCACTTGCTACAAGCCCTACGTTTCCCCCTGCTACTCCTCCTAACTCTACTCGACCACCCGGAGCGAATAGTTGACTGCTATCTACGTTTACCTTTCCACCTAGCAAAGTTAAAGTTTGACCTTCGTTGACTTGCAAAATGTTACCAATACTATTAATTTGTGCTGGTAAGCGCTGTGAAGCTAGAAAGCCACTAGGATCGCCAACAATTCTTAGTAAACTAGACTCACCCTCTGGATTTATGGCACTAAATTTTTCACCATTAGGAAACACTATTCCATCAACAGTAGTGGCGATAAAGGAACCTCTAGTTGCATTACCAATATTTAGTTGGGCATTAGGGCCAAAAATGATGCCTTGAGGATTAATTAAAAAAAGATTCACACCATTATTGGAGGTGCGAATTAGCCCGTCGATCGCAGAAGGCGTACCACCCGTGACGCGAGATAGAATATTTCGGATATTGGCAGCATTCTCAAAAGTTACAGACTCGTTCGTGTTGAGATTGAACTGCCCAAAGCTATGAAAGAGATTATTACTAACGGTTTGACCAACTGCTTGTGGGATAACGTAATCAGGCCCAGTCAATGTTTGTGCAGGCCCAAGCGTACCATCCAAAGTAATACTCTGAGCTTTGGCGCAATTTCCAGAGGAAGCAATAATCGCTCCTCCTACTATTAAACTACTTCCTAACGCTAATCTCCACCAATATTGAACGCTCGCAGACATAGCATACTCCTCAAAAAAGTAGTAATTTTCAGCCTCTATTTATGTATTGTCTAACAACAGCCAAAGCGATTATTTTTCCCAGTCATAACGTCCACAGGCGTAGAGGTAAATTCTGACAAACTAATAGCTGTTAACTAATTAGTCCAATTATTAATTAATACGCGATCGCCTGGATTATTGCGGCGCATATCAACTAAATTAGTTACGGTATTCTGCCAAATATAATTAACAGCATAAGCAATAAATTCCCCTAGTTTTGTCGTCTTTAACTGACTTTCAAGCTCATTTGTTAGCGAATCTAAAATCTAAAAATCAGCACGGCAATCAGCTGGTTTGTGCCAAAAACTCTGAGGCGTGGCTGTAGGCACATAAGCTGTAAGTACCATCTCACCGTTAACATTTCTCATCCACCCTTGCGCTTCCACAATCGGCGCTGGTATTGGGCTAGTTATCTGAGTCGAATTTGTATTAACGTGGTTTTCAGCCATTGGTTTGAGACTTACCCAATCTACTTGAACAGCGTCACTACTGAGGGGTTCAGTTCTAGGGTTGAGCGGTAAACCACCGCTTCCGGTGATGATGAAACTGCTTTGATTTTGTGCTGTACGGGGTTGACAAACTTGAGATACTTGGGTATCAAGTGGTACGGCTGGTAAATTAACTAATCCCCGATTAGGGTCTACATCTGGTGTATTAAGAGTTATAGTACCGCTTAAATTAGGACTTATTTGCGAAATTGCTGTGATGTCACTTGTGAGAAGTTTTTGAGGGTTTAGTTCGGCTGGATCGTTGGTTCCTAGAAGTCTCACTAGGTCTTCTCGACTACGCGGTGTGAAGCCAAAAATACTAGTAGCCTTGATTTGGACTTGGCCACCAGAGCCTGTGTAAGCATTAGCGGTGATGTCGCTATTTTCATCAGGGACGGCAACAACGAAGCCATCAAAGGCATTGATTGTAATATTGCCACCATTGCCACCAGCTTGTGCATTGCCTCCGGCACTGGCAGTGATTTTACTATTACGGCGCATCTGCAACAAATCGACATCGGACAGTGTGATATTGCCGCCATTGCCTAAAGCAGTTTCAGTTCTAATTTCTCCCTTGTCAAGCAGGATAGAGCCAGCCATAACTTCCAAGTTGCCTGCCCTGCCTTCTCCCACATTTCGGCTAGATAGAACTCCTCCATCACGAATAATCAAGCGGGGGGTTTCAACGCTGATATCTCCTGCATCTCCTGTTACTTTGTCTGTCGTCAACACTGGGCCAACTGAAGCAGCTAAAGCACTAGGGTCGCGCCGATTAATACCAACTATCTCCACAAAATCAGAAGCAGTCACTTTAATATTCCCCGCATTCGCTTTACCAGCAGTACCAAAGCTTCTAGCGGAAACCACTGCTCCATCGCTGATAATCAAACGTGCGGTTTTAATACTTAAGTTGCCCCCATTTCCCCCACCTTCAGAGTTAACCTGAGTAAATAAGCCGCCAGGATAAAACGAACCAGTGGAATCACTCACAGGCGCTCTTTTGCTTACCTCTACCAAGTCTGAAGCAGTTACCGCCAAATTTCCAGCATTCCCCTTACCAAAAGTACTAGAACTTACAGAAGCTCCATTGCGAACAGTTAAACGCCCAGTGGTAATACTTATGTTTCCTCCATTACCCGCTGCTGTTGGAAATACTTGAGTATCTAAACTGCTAAGAAACCCAATTACATCTACTGAATCAGAGGCAACAACTGTGACGTTGGCAGTATCCCCTTTTCCAGAAGTGTTAGCAACTACTTGAGCGCCATTAGTTAATGAGAGTGACCTAGTTGTAATGTTAATCTCACCTTTGTTACCTACAGTTGCCAGTTCTAGATTGCTGTTGTTCCCATCATCAGTTTCTAGTTTCACGCTGCTGTTTTCTCCATCTAAGGAAACGGTATCGCGGGCATTTATATTTATAGTCCCAGTACCCCCATTTCCAAAGTTACTGGCATCCACCACAGCTCCATTGTTTACTAACAGCGATCCAGTTTTGATATTAATTTCGCCAGCATTACCTATGGCTCTATCTTCTACACTGCTGAATGCTCCAGTGGTGGATCTCAATCCGCTAATTTCTCCATCAAAAGTCACTGTATCACGAGCAGATATATTCACACTTCCGGCATTACCCTGTGTCAAAGGGTCTGATAGTAAATATTGGGTCAAAATACTAGTATTTAGTTGAGCGCCATCAGTTAAAAAGAGTGAGTTAGCTGTGATATTGATGTCACCACCATTGCCCACAGCTCCACGCTCTAATGTATTGTTGATAAACCCATTTACAAGTGTAATTACTCCTTGAGCATGAAGTTCGATGTCTCCTGCTTGAGCGCCTGGAAATCCTAAATTTGTCTCCAAACCACCATTAAGACTGCCAAAATCCGTAATATTTATGTTCCGAGCCGTGATAGTAATACTGCCACCGTTACTAGCGCGAACATTGGCATCAGCAGAATCGGTGAGTGATACATCTGCTTGCTCTACATTGTTGGGAAAACTCAAACTCAAGTTGTTGTCAGTGAAATTCAGCCCTACCGTTCCCTGTCTTGCTAGTCCTCCCAACTCCACTCGCCCACCAAAGGCATTCAATTCCCCTCTATTGATATTGATATCACCACCGACTAACAGCAAACTCCGACCATCTCCAACACGTAAACCAAAGGATTCATCGCCCGACGGGCCTACTCCTGCTGGTGCTATTGAGTTGTTTTGAATGGGTGCAGGAGGGATTTGATTGAATAAAAAAGCCGAAGGATTAACCGTTAATAATGGAGGAGTATTCGGATTATCAACATTGAAAAAACCTTGATTGCCAAAGCCAAGAGCATTAGCCGTCGTCCCTACAAACGAACCCCTAACATCCAAACTCCCATTTTGCCCAAAAATAATTCCCGACGGATTAATCAAAAACAAGTTTGCATTGCCCAATACACCCAACTTCCCCAAAATATTGGAAGCGTTACCTCCGGTGACTCGGCTAAAAATGTTCTCAATGCCAGCAGGATTGGTAAAATAAGCTCCTCGTGCTTCATCAATATTAAATTCCTGAAAACTGTGAAAGAGGTTAGCTCCGCGAATAGCACCACCATCAATGCGATCGCTTTTGATACCATTGATATCGACATTGGGTATAACTATAGAACTTTCAGCACCCAGTGTGTTATCAGGTATCAGTTTGAGTTCCTGGGCTAAGGCAGATTTTTCAGAAAAAGCGATAATCGCTTCCCCCATGACTAACAATTTTCCTAACACCAACCAACATCGCCAGCATCGAGTCATCCCAGACATACTACACCTCTAAAAAGTAGTAATTGTCAGCCATTATTTATCACTACTGCAACTAAATTGGTATTATCTTTGCGAACCATAACGCCCAATAACGGGCGCAGAGGCGAATTCTGACAAACCAACAGCTGTTAATAAATTAGTCCAATCATCGCTTAAGGTGCGATCGCCTGGATTATTGCGGTGCATATCAGCTAAATTAGTTAAGGCATCCTGCCAAATATAATTCACAGCATAGGCAGTATATTCTTTTGGTTTTGTCGTCTTTAACTGATTTTCAAGGTCGCTTGTTAACGCCACCCGTTGCACCCATGCTTTAACGTAAAAATACTCAGATGTAGTTTGGCGATTGCCACAATAAACTTTGAAGTACCATTGATATCTGTTGTCTTGCTTCAAAGCATATTGCGGACTTGGCGGTAAATTAATGCCAATCGCACCAGACTTTTCAGGCAGCGTCAAAGGCGTTCGATAGATGTCTTTGCCCTTTTCATCCTGAAATACAAACTCTCCAGTGCGTAAGTTTGTCGGTAACTGTGGCAGATAAACCCAAAAGGTCGGAAACTCAGAGACCGTTAATGCCAAGAAAGATTTCGATTCATCCGCAGTTTCTTCACCAGGCACTAAGGCAGTAATAGGCGTTTCCAGATCCGGGCAATCAGTCCCAGTACGCCTTGCGCCTCCTTGGCGGCGACCAATAGGTGCGCCGTTACGTGGAAATTTCAATTGAGTTAAGCGGTTTTGGGTATTAGATAGAACCTTCTTGACAGGTGGGTTAACTTGTGAATTTACTTGTGCAGGATAACTGGCAATACTAAGCATTAGCAAAGGCATAATGCAAGTTTGTAGTAAGCGCTTATGCCCCAAAGCATTGACTACAAACCTATCAATTTTTAGTTGATAAATTAATAGTTTCATATAGTTTTGAGGTAGATTACTTTTTGTCATAATTCAGTATTAAAATATTTGCTCTTATTTCTGAAAGAGGGACGGTCAGCCTGGGAAGCTGAATTATCTCTGCGTAACCTCCACACAACAACCGTAGCCGTCAACAGCAATGCCAGTGCAGGCGGTACAAGTGGTATCCACCCTGCTTGTATAAAGATGCCAAAGCAGATGCCAAATAGTGTTAATAGCGCGGTTGCAATCGCCAACCCAAGATGCAACGGTTTTGAGCAACGCCATGCTAAAATTTCTCCAATCAATGACCATCCCCAGACCCAAAAAGCCTCAACCCACCAAGGCCACCACCAAAACAAAGCTCTACGATCCTCAACGGCACTAAGAATATGGCTTACCATGTGCGCCTGCACGAGTAGTCCTTGTGTTTTCTTTTTTTGAGCGGGGATTTTCCAATAATCAGCTTTACTACTTGGTGCAGTAACACCAATCATCACTATTCGATTTTTTAATGACTCGACTAACTCAGGCTTAATCTGGTCGTTCAAAACATCTTTGAGAGATACTGTCTCGGCAATTTTTTCGTTAGGACGCAAAGAACGATAATTTAGCAAAACTTGATAACCAGATGCATCAATTCTTTGGTAACCGCTGGAGTGTTCTTTTAATGATTGAAATACAACATTGCCTATTTGCAAATATCCTTGAGAATTAATCTCTGCTTGAATACCTTTAGCTTGCAAATAGTGACGTGCAAGCTGAAGGCTAAAAGCATCTTCTGCAGCGCATGGAGATTCTAAAGGAGGAGTTAAATTCAACAATTGACGGCGGATAATTTCATCGTCGTCTGCAACAAAATCGCTAAAACTCCGACGTTCTTGTGGAACTTCATCGGGGGGATGAATGCCATCAGGTTCGCCATCCAAATCAGCAGAAACTTTGCAAACTATAAAAATGCGATTATCTTGTTGTAGCTGAGTTGCTAAATTTTGATAATTGGAGTCTACAGGAAAATCACGATAAATATCTATACCAATTGTTGTTGGTTGATACTGCTCTAATTTTTGCAAGAGTTGAGCAAGTGCGCGATCCGAAAGCGATCCTCTGCCTTTCATCCCTTGCTGATTTTGATAATAAATATCAGCCTCACCAATAGTAACTATTAATAGGCGCGGATCTGACCTTTCCCCAAGCGATCGCATTTGCATTAAATGGTCATAAGCTTGCAATTCACTTTGTTGCAACATCCCCAAATAACGCACTCCCATTACACTTGCTGTCACAAGTACACTCACCAGAAGTATGGTAATAAAAATACGTTTCAACTTTATGTTTGGAGAGGATAACATTTTCCAAGTCGGTGGTAAAACCCCAGGGTTCTGAAAAATTACTGGCAACCAAGTTGCATTCGGAAATCTATCCTCTAAACCTTGCAACTTTTCCCTTGCTTCTCGCAACGCCAAATAAAGAGATTTACCACTCGAAAAAGCGATGAGAAAATTCTTTAAAAATTGTTGTGCGACTTCATCAGGCACAGGTTCCCGCATAACAATTATCTGCGGAATGTGTAAACAAATAAGTTGTGATGCTAATCCAAAACCATCACATGAGTTAAAAATTGCCAACTGCAAACCTTGAGCGATCGCATTTTTTAAACCGTTCTTTAACTCGTCAATTGCTAATTTATCAGTTTGATTAATATAAATATGACCTTTGTCAGCGGCAGTTTCACTATGCCCAGCGAAAAATAAAATATCCCATTGCTGCCACAGATAGTTATTTAGCTCGTTGCGTTGTGGTTCCACTAAAAAAACTATTTCGGCATCTGGTAATTTTTCTAATAATTGGCGGTCTTTTTGAATATCAATTCCAATAGTATTTCCTAGAATCGCTAAAATTCTAACTTTCGGTTTACGAGGTACTGTATTGGGTATTTCAGAAGCTGTTACAGTCAAAGCAAATTCTGCTTGGGAGTATCTGTTAAAAAAATCCCATAAATGCCAAGGAAGCCTTTGTAGTTGCGGGTCGTCGGTGCGAATTAAGACCCGAATTATTTCATCTCGATTTAATTCTTCGCGTAATGTATTATTGATGCAGCGAAATTCCTGAGAGTCCAACCATTTTTGTAGGCGATCGCTTAATACTTTAGCTGACTGACGACATTTTTCAATTCGACTTTTAATAGAGCCATCATAAATAATTTCTTGGGGTTTTATCCGACTAGCTATGCCCAGACTGCGATATTTATCTTGCCACTCGTTTAAGTAAGTAGTTAAGTCAGGAAATGCAGGTAAGTTACCAGAAACTTCTATTTTGGGACGAGCATTTTCTGCTCCAATTTCCAGTAACACGCGATATCCGTGTTCTGACAAATTACTATCTAGTTTCAGAACAACTAACTTTGTCATATACCTATTTAAAGTTAGGGATTTTGGATAATCAGAATAACACTACCAGATACTGAAACTTTTTTACAATGCTTGTCACAATAATCTATCTTAGGTAGTAATATTTATTTGTACTGATTTTTAGACTTTAAAAGCTTCTATAAAGTTGATATCACCCAAAGCGATTTTAATACTAAAACGCTCTCCTAATTCGCTACTGAAGTTTAGTTGAATACTCTTGGTGCTTCTAGCAGTAGCTTGCATTACAGGAGTACCTAAATCATCCAACACCATGACTTCAAGTTCTTCTGGCAGATACTTTTGGTTATTATCTCGACACACTTTCACACAGATATTTATTTCTTGTTCAGAAACAGGTATCAGTCCAACTATTAAAGCTATTGGTTTACTTTCTGATTCTCGCCCCAAATATAACAGTTTTCGTTTCTGCTCAATAATAATTGAATTTTCAGAATTTGGAGCTAATGTTTGTTCAGAGCCTCTAAATCTAAAAGCTAGTTTGGCTTGTTGCACGTTCAAAAGCGACTCAACCGTTTGCCAACCATCATCAAAAACATTTATTAACCACTTACTCAAGTGAATTGGTTGTTTTATGTTTTCAGGCGTTTCACTCAGTTGTAAAATTAATTCTTCGAGCGATCGCAACTTATTTATAGCTATAGAACTACATTCGTTCACTATTTTAAAAAATCCTAACAGAGTTGCTTCTCGCAAGCGTTCATCAAGCTGTACAGCTACATAGCCAATTCTGTCTGAGCAAACTTCTGGCGGAATATGAATCACCTTTTCGCCTGGTAATACCGCAAGACATTCGATTTTACCTTTACCGATTACTTGTAAATCAGCCACATCCATTACTATTTGCGTTGCTGGATTCCAACTCAAACTCGCTGACCAATTGGTTTCAACCCCCATACAATGCAGGTATAATTTTACCGCAGATATCGCCAAAGTATTAAGATAAACCTGCTTGGCTTTTCGTGGATTGCTATGCAAAGAGCAAAACTGTTCTGCTAGTGCGCGATCTGACAAGCTTATGGGTAGGGTAAAGGTTAAAGATTCTGAAAGATTACTCATCATTTATTAATCTCTTACTTAATTTACATCACTAACACAATACTCTTTCAATTTTGAAGAAAATTTATTTATACATCGGTAATAAAAGCTGCTGATTGTGGGAATTTTGATTTTAAATTCAGCAGAAATCTCCTTCCAGGATTTTCCTAACATTCGTCGCATCGCCAATGCTTGAAAGTTGGCTTGAGGAAATTTTTCTATATGTTCGTTTTTAAACATATCTTCTGGATCTGATTCGATACATTCTTTCAGAATATCTGTAATATTTTCTGGTTTTTCCGGTGAGGCAATAAGATTATCTAAGTCAGTAATGGTTTGTATTTTCATCCCTGGCAAAGTCTGGAACTTATTAATAGCATCTTTAAAAAATCGCCGTTCTAAAAGAACGTTCACCCATGCCATGAAGCTACCGCGTTCTGGATCGTACTTATCAATTTTTTCACAAATATAAAGTAAGAGTTCCTGACATGCTTCATCGTAAATATTTTCATAGATAGCTGCTGTAAATCGACTTTTTTGGGGATGACAAAGCCTAGAAGACCGCACAATGGCATTAATTAGCTTTGTTAAAGCAAGTTGTCGTTGTGGCGATCTCGCTGGATATTGTTGAGCCGAAATAGCCAGTTGTAGTAAATGCGAATCTAGTTCATCTTGTTCGGGATGATGCATCTGAGACTCCAAAAGCGAAAATGAATCTCTATTTTTCTCTCGCATCTCCAGCCCGAAATTTTATGCGAAACAATTATTTTCGTTATAAATGTTTACATTAGAGGTTATTTATTAAAGTAAAAATATAATTACCGTAGTAGCGCGGCAAGCTTAGTTTGCTTGGTTGGATAAATAGAATCGCCGAATTCACGATTTTTGAGGTTTTTTGAACCCAATATTTTAAGGTTGCCGCGCTAGTAGGTTGGGTTGATGTAGGGAAACCCAACACCCTGATTCACGTTGGGTTTAAGGTTGCTCAACTCAACCTACACGTAACGCACTATTTTTGCCTTGCCACGCTACTACCTTAAGATTTATAGCCATAGTCACACCCTTTAGGACATAATGACAAGCGTGAATGCTAGGAACAGTAATAGTTTTACCTCCTGCCTTCTGGTCGCTGAGTGTTTGCGTAGCGTCTTGTAGAGAAGCCGAAGTGTGCCTCCTGCTATACTTTATAAATAGTTTCTTAGACCTCTTACACTATTGGTGGAAGAGGTCTATTATTCTGACCTTTACCTTGATTTGTAAACTTTTTTAACAAAAATCTGATAATCGCATAAAAAAAGTTGCAGTAGCAAGAGAAATAAGTAGGAATTGTATCGACATTACATAGCTTATGAGTATGAATTCGAGAGAACAAAGCCTGATTTCAAAGATTGAAATTCTTTCATACACTTTATAGGAAACAATAATTCTATTTGGATTTGGCAAAAGTCGTATAAAACCAGATGTAACGCATAGTTTAGTGTTCATGAGTAATTTTTAAAAGTTTATTTAGTAATTGTAGTGATTTGAACTATGGTTATTAGCAATCGTATTTCAGAGCAAAACAACTTTCAAATCAGCCTGCTGCTAGAAAAGGAGTTGTAGCTTATTAAGTCCGTAATAGTTGATGTGATAGGTACAGTTTTCTGGGTAAAGCCAGATGCGCGGTTTCTCTACGCCAATGATGCAGCTAGCAGTTTAGTGAGATATTATTTTCTAGATTAAGGATCGAGGAAATAATACTTCAGTAGCAGATCGACAACAACTGTTTAAGCCATTTTATCGCGGTGCAAATGTCGGCAATATCCCAGGTAATGGATTAGGGTTAGCACTTGTCAAAAAGCTTGTAGATATACATTGTGGTCAAATCACAGTTGTCAGTGAAGTTGGGGTGGGTAGTACCTTTACAATTACCCTGCCGATGTGATGACAATCTCTACAACAGTCTAAATAGAATGACTATCAAAATTCATAATTCATCAACTACCTGAAATAATTACTAAACATTAAGGAGAGACAATGGCTAAGATTCTAGTGATTAAAGATGAGGCCGAAAGTCGAGATATCTTTATAGACAGTTTAGAAGCAGAAGGGTTTGAAGCGATCGCTGCGGAGAACGGCGTTGTTGGCGTTCAGAAGGCACAAGAATGTTTGCCAGATTTAGTAATTTGCGACATTCTCATCCCGAAACTTGATGGTTATGGTGTCTTAAGAACGTTACGTCAAAACCTTGCTACAGCTATTATTCCCTTCATATTTCTTACCGCTCAGGCTACTCAGGCTGAGGTTCGTCAAGGTATGAATTTGGGAGCTGATGACTATTTAACCAAGCCCTTTACGGTAGAAGAAGTACTAAAGGCGATTACTGCTCGACTCCAAAAACAGGAAATTCTCCAACAGTGGTATGCTACACAGTCCGAGTACTTGAGGACACCATCCACAGCTATTACTGAGAAATCGCCAGATTCACATTCAATCTTTCCTGACTGTTCTCAACTAAGTAAAGTCTTCGACTTTATAGAAATTAATTTTCACGAGCCTATTGGCTTATGTGAGGTGGCTGTTGCAGTTGGTTACTCTCCGGCTTATCTCACCAGCCAGGTGAAACGCTTGACAGGACGCACAGTCAACCGTTGGATTGTCGATCGCCGGATGGCAGAAGTATGCTCTTTACTTCAGAAGACAAACCAGCCAGTAGATGCGATCGCCCAGACTGTAGGTTATCAAAACGCAGTTCATTTCTTCCGTCAGTTTCGTCAATATCATGGAACTACACCTCAAGCTTGGCGCAACGCCCAACGTATGCAACACAACTGAAAGAATTGTTAGTCTCAGCAAAAGATTGTACATTGTGTCCGAATTTAGTGTTTTCTACACTATTAGAAATATTGCTATGTCTGAACAGATACTTCAGCAACAAAGCAGAGATGAAAACGAAGCATTTGCATCGGCTTTTTTACCTACCTATCTGGTCTATCAGAACTAAACTTTCGGTAGCATTGCTTTGTGTTGCGCTCATACCGATGAGCTTCATCACTTATCACAACTTGCAACAGAGTCTCAAGAGTGCAGAGGACAGCGAATATCGCAAACTAGAACTTTTAGCGACCAGTAACGCTAGTCGTCTTGACCAACTAATCGTTGATATCCAACGCGTTGCTGTCCAAATTAGTACTGATAAAGATGTGGTGGGTTTCTTGACTTCTACCACGTCCCAGAAGCAAACAGCTTTCCACTCCTCAATGCAGCGATCGCTAGATAACGTTTTTCGCTCTAACCCTGACTATGATGTAGTCTATATCATGGATAGAGCGGGTCGCTGCGAGGCAGCTACCGATCCAACATTCATCGGTCAAAACTACGCTTTTTGGGAATACTTTCAACAATCACTTCAGGGACGACCTTACGTTTCTAGCATTTTGATTGGTACAACAAGCGGCCGGCCAGGCATTTACTTTTCTAACCCTGTGCGGTCTCTTGGCGGCACAATTGTCGGGGTGGCAGTCTTAAAGATTAAAGGACAGGATATCTGGGCGATTGTGAATGCGCTACAAGCAGGCTCTCTTAGCGATGCCTTTCTGATTGACGGGCATGGAGTTATCATCAGCCACCCTGATAAATCCCTGCTTTACCATAGCCTAGCCCGCTTGCCACCAGAGAAACTCAAGCAGATTCAGAGCGATCGCCAATATGGCCTCAATCAAATTAAAAGCCTAGAAATTCCAGAGTTAGCTAAGGTGATGGTGAGAGCTAAACAACCCGGTCATACTAGCTATTATTCACCATCAGAGCAGATGCGCCAAGCGATCGGCTTTGCTCCCTTGGATGAAGAACCTTGGGTTTTGGGAGTTAACAAACCAATTGCCCAGTTTACTGCTCCCCTGAATCGCCTGATCTGGCAAAATAGCTTGAGCTTACTAGCAGTGGGAGCGATCGCCGCTATAATAGCGCTGTTCCTAGCGCAGAGTATTGCCAAACCGATTCGTGTCCTCACAAAGGCAGCGAAAGCACTGGTAGAAGAGGAAGATTTCGATACTCAAAAATTAATTGAGGCGGGAAGTGCAACTGACGATATCGGTCAATTAGTACGCGTTTTTTTAGAAATGTCTCAACAGGTAAAAGCGCGAGAACATAAACTCAAACAGCAAGTGAAGGAACTACATATTGAGATTGACGAAGCTAAAAGAGCTAGTCAAGTAGCTGAAATTACAGAAACAGATTACTTTCAGCAGTTGCACAAAAAGGCACGAAAGCTTAAAGCTCGAACAGTAGAGGCTCGTGAAACCGAGACAGATTACTTCCAGCAGTTATACAAAAAAGCACAAAAACTCAAGAGTCGTCCCTGAGAAACTAACCAAATCAATTCGTAGTGATTTAATTACGAATTATTACTAGGTATTGCATTATGACAAAAATTGTATCTGTTCACTCATTTCGTGGTGGCACTGGCAAATCAAATTTGATTGCCAACTTAGGTGCTACCATTGCCCGCCACGGACAACGTGTGGGTATTGTTGATACTGACATCCAGTCGCCAGGGATTCATATTATTTTCGGTCTAGATGAGGCAAAGATGCAGCGCTCCCTCAATGACTATTTATGGGGTCGTTGTACCATTAAAGAAGCTGTTTATAATGTTAGCCACGCTCTAAAGGCGAAAGATGAGAGAGCTGTAGCAGATGGCAGCCTCTACCTGATTCCCTCCAGTATCAAGGCTAGTGAAATTTCCCGAATTTTGCGCGAGGGTTATGATGTCAGCCGACTCAACGACGGCTTTGAGGAAATCGTCCGCCATTTGCACTTGGACTACTTGTTGATTGATACTCATCCCGGTTTGAATGAAGAAACCTTACTTTCCATCGCTATCTCTGATATTTTGGTTGTAATTCTACGTCCAGACAACCAAGACTTTCAGGGTACTGCTGTGACGGTGGATGTAGCAAGAAAGTTGGAGGTGTCTAAAATGCTGCTGGTGGTTAATAAGGTGTTGCCAGCTTTTGATTTTGATGCCTTGCAGCAACAGATAGAGACACTTTACAACACTCCAGTAGCTGGCATTGTACCCCTTTGTGAAGAGTTGATTCAGTTGGGAAGCAGCGATATTTTCTGTCTGCACCATTCTGAGCATCCTTTTAGTCTGATAGTCAAAGAAATTGCTGAGCAGATTTTTGCAGAACAAGAAAAGGTAATACCAATTCAAAATTCAAAATTTAAAATTCAAAATTCAAAATGAAGAAAGCTAGATTTTGTTTGGGTTTCCATTTTTTGAAATTGGTGTAATTATGGGAGGCGATCGCTCTTGAACCAACAGGAATTTCGTGCTAGTATACTTGCCTCCTATGGCGCTAATCCCCAACAGACACAAGAGCTGCTTGCTTACAATCAAAACGTCTTTGACCACACCAGTTTAAAAGTTCCCCTCAAGTTTCCGCTTCCGTCTGAACCCCATATAGCTGCTTGGGAAGAATATGCAACTACTGGCAAGGACATAGGAGCCTTTGAAGCACTTAGACGCGTATTGGTTCAGTTAAGGTTTCCCATACTCGAAGGTATCAGCCAGACTGAGGCATATCGTTCTGCTACCCGCAAAGGTGTATCAGTAGATGGTATGGGTGAAGCAACTAATTTGCTTTTAAAACAACCAGAAAAACTGCAATTAACGGTACATCAAAGTTTAGCTGGAGCCATCCCAGTTTTGCTAACCGGGAATCGAGAAGATTTTGTATCTTTGGTACAAGCGCTAACAATGCGGAATGAACCGAGTTTAGTCCCTGCTTCTATGGGAGCCTGCATAATTACCGGTTTCAACAATTGGGATCGAATTCACCGCTATCGCCAACAATGGCAACAAAATTCTCCTAATTGCTCTGAAGTTGAATGGACAGCAGAATTTAAACGGCTCATCCCGCAAAAGGAACTTTATCAGGATCGGTTCATTATTTTGAGTGACGGCGACTATAGCGATGTTTCAGCCAGCGACATCGGACTATCAAAAAAGGAATGGCAACGTCTATCAGTGACAATTCGGCTGGAACATGAATGTACTCATTACCTCACCCGTCGCTTGTTTAACTCAATGCGTAACAATCTGCTTGACGAATTGATTGCCGACTACAGAGGTATTGTAGCGGCTATAGGACATTATCGGGCTGACTGGTTCTTGCGCTTTTTGGGACTGGAGTCGTTTCCAGATTATCGAGAGGGAGGTAGACTGCAAAATTATCGAGGTCAACCGCCACTTTCAGATGGAGCTTTTAAAATATTACAGATTTTAGTGAAGAATGCCGCAGAAAACTTGCAGCATTTTGATGCTTTAAATGGGGATTTAGACCAAACCCACACAACTACTTCACACCAATTAACAGATAAATTTAATCGCCAAACTCTGATTTCAATGGCTTTAACCTGTTTGACATTGGAAGAATTGGCTTCAGAGGAGGCGAACTTGCGTATCCAAAAAAACATGGATCGATTTTATGAAAGAAGTTCTACTTAAGGAATTAACTAATAGCGATATCAATTGGATGATTACTACAGGTCTTCAGAGGGAAATAGCTGCTGGGACTGTACTCATCGAAGAAGGAAAAGCTGCCAATACTCTACATCTGGTACTTGATGGAGCTTTGGTAGTTACTATTTCTCAAGCTGATAACAATCCTCTAGGTCGTGCTTTTGCAGCTATAGAGGGTGATGAAATAAAACATCGGGAAATTGCCAGGTTATCAAGCGGTGAGATAGTAGGAGAAATCCCGTTTGTAAATGTACGCCCAACTGCTGCAACCGTAAAGGCTGCTGAAAAGTCCCTTGTAATCTCGATTCCCCAGCAGGAATTGGCGGTAAAATTGCAAACAGATGTCGGTTTTGCTTGCCGCTTTTATCGAGCGATCGCTATTCTACTTTCAGACAGAATCACCCAACTTAGTCGTAACAAACTTGTTGCTAGTCAAGCACTCAGAGATATGCTGTTTGTTTTGGGCGAATTAAATGACAGTGACATTGATTGGATGATTGCTACAGGTACTCGCCAAAAAATTGCTACTAACACCGTACTCATCCGTGAGGGAGGGCCTGTAGATGCGTTGTATATCCTATTGGATGGAACAATGACAGTTTTCGTTTCTGAGGATGAACGCAATCCCCTCATCCGAGCTTTTGCAGCCATAGAGGGCACTCAAACACAAAGTCGAGATATAGTAAGATTATCAAGGGGCGAAATCGTCGGAGAAACACCTTTTCTTGACACTAAATTACCTCCTGCAACAGTCCAGGCTATTGAAGACTCACTTGTGTTATCAATTAAGCGACAGCAATTAGCAGCAAAATTACAACAAGATATCGGTTTTGCATCTCGCTTTTATCGAGTAATTGCTACTCTCCTTTCAAATAGATTGCATGAATTGCTCAGTCGGCTCGGTTATGGCAGACGCGTTTACAGTCAAGGTCAACCATTAGATGAAAATGTTGAATATGAAGATGAACTGGATTCTAGAATTTTAGATCGAATGGCATTGGCTGGAACAAGATTTGATTGGATGCTGAAACGTTTAAGAGTAATTTAAATCTCTTAATATACAGTGCAGGTGTTAAGCCAAATCTTAACACCTGCACTGTATAGATTTTTATATAAAAGTACTGAATTCTCTTACAAATTCTTTGTCATTGTCTATAAGGTATATTTTATTTAAATATATCCATATTTGTTCAAATTAATATAGATTTTAGCAAATAAGCTATGAAAAAATTGTTAGTCCAACAGAAAAATTGTTAATTGTCGCTCAAATTTTTACTCGATAAACTAAATATTAAGAACATGAGTTGAGCTTTTGAAGTGCGTCTTAAATATATAAACTAAAAGTTTTTATAATCGTACTTTATTAACCTCATTCATAGTTCGATGCAGTAAATTAAATTTAAGGGAAGAATGACATGGCTGCAAATAAAGGTCGTCGAGAAATTGAATCTGATTTGATTGCTAGAGCTTGGAAAGACGAAGCTTTCAAGCAAGAACTAATTAGAAATCCCAAAGCAGTGTTTGCCAGAGAATCAGGGCAAAAAATTCCTGAAAATATTGAGATTAAGGTAGTGGAGGAAACCGGAAATACTCTCTATTTAGTACTTCCTAAGAGTCCACAAGTTAGCGAAGAGTTATCTGACGAAGCTCTGGAAGCTGTAGCTGGTGGTGGCGGAGACACTTTTGTTACAGAAGGAACAATTTACGATTGTAAATAATAATTTCTTGATTCCTGCTCTGTTCTCATTGTTGGGAAATTTCATTTGAACTGGTAGTAGTTGACATCCAATTTCCTTACTACTACCGATTCTTTTCTTAACGTACTATCTCATTAGTTAACTTATTAGTTGCTAACTTTTCTAAGTTTAGCTAATATTTCAACTTTTCATCTTAACCTATCAGGAGTTAATATCATGACTCAAAAAACTAAGTATACTAAAGATTTGGCACAAAAAATAATTCCTCATTTTTGGAAAAGTCATACATTATGTTATGGCGATACTGAAAAAGCATTTATTAACCAAATAAAACGTTTTATGGAAAGATGGAATGCAGATCCAAAATTCCGAGAAAAGGTATCTTTAGAACCAGAACAGGCTATTAATAGTTATCAGATCAAAATCAATCCGGAGGAAATTAGACTTTTATGGGATGCAGAGTTTCCTGAAAAAGATGGCGAAGAAATGTCAATTTCCAAAAACTTGAAGCGTTGTCTGGAATTGGTTGAGAACTTAGAAGTATTTGACATGATAAAATCGAGTGCGGCTTCTTCGAGCGAACCTCACTTTAAAGCGTGGCGGCAGCGACAGATTGCCCGAACTACAAGTCAGTTTAAAAAAAATATTCAAGATGCAATCTTACACGCTCCAGTTTGTTTTGAACTCAGTAAAGGATGTTCTGTTGGATGCTGGTTTTGTGGTGTCTCTGCACCTCGCTTAGGTGATATTTTCCTGTATAACCAAGAAAATGCCAAATTGTGGCATGAAGTACTTGAGGTAATGAAAGAGATACTAGGGCCAGGAGCTGGTGCAGGCTTTTGCTATTGGGCAACAGATCCTCTAGATAATCCAGACTACGAAAAATTCGCTATTGATTTTCATAAAGTTTTAGGAATGTTTCCTTCAACTACAACGGCTCAACCAATGAAAGATCCGGCTCGCACCAGAGCGCTGCTAAAACTATCACGGGAAAAAGGATGCCTGCTCAATCGGTTCTCTATTATTTCTTTGAAAATACTTAATCAAGTTCATGAAGAATTTAGTCCTGAAGAACTAGCTTTTGTGAAATTAGTACTCCAGAATAAAGAGTCAACTTTGCTCAAAGCTAGTACTGGACGAGTACGGGAGCAGAATCTCAAAAAAGGAGGTGAAGATAATGAATTCCCCGCTCAAGGAACAATTGCCTGTGTAACAGGATTTTTGGTAAGCATGGTTGAGCGTAGTGTCAAACTTATTAGCCCTTGTAATGCAAACGATCGCTGGCCATTGGGCTACATAGTTTACGACCAAGGAACTTTTTCTAATGTCGATGATTTCAAAACTCTCATAGAGAGGATGATAACCGTTAATATGCCTTCTACAGCCAGAGCGAGTGATTTAATTAGTTTCCGTCCTGACTTGAAGTATGAGATTCTTCTTGATGGTTTCCAACTCTCAAACAGACTCAAAACTTTTAAGTTTTGCCATGATTCTTATTTAAGAGAATTGGGTGATGCGATATACGAGGGCGGAAAAACTACTCAAGATATTGTTTCTATGTTTAACAGTCGTGGTGTTTCGCCAGCTCACACATCTCATTATTTAAACTTAATGTTTGACAAAGGGGTTTTAGATGATGAGCCAAAACCCAAAGCTGCTGAACTAAAAATGCGGGAATATGCAGAGACATTGCCAGTTAACATTGCATTGGCAAAGAGTGCTGCGGATGGAGTTTTGTGCGAGCATTAGCATCGAGGTAGGGCGTTGAAATGGAAGTTTCACAACAAGATGTACTCAAGATTGTTGAAAAAGCTAGCACTATTCCTGAGCGATTGGGTGATGTTTGGCGTTTACGTTTGATTGCGGATACCGCACTAGAAAAGGATGAACTAACTTGCTCTCGTCTGAAGAAATGGTGTCAAGCTGTTGCTAAAGGAAATTGGGAAAAATTTGCTAAACGCCTTGCTTGGGACGATCTGAATATAGAGACAGTTTGTAAAGTATTAGGTCGCGTTCACCTTGCGGATGCACAACAACTTCCAGCTTGGGCAGAAAATTTACAGGAAATTCTCCAAGGTGATTTAAAAAAAGTAGATAAGGTTGTATATCGTTGTTTAATTCCTGAAGATCCAATTCCTTTTGAAGAGATTTTTCTACCGTTTGTTCAGGTGGCGCGGCAAAAACTGATTGCCCAAACAGGTGCTAGTTATCAACTGCTGTCAGAATCGGCTCATATAAGTCTGGAGCGCAGTTTATTAGTACGATTATCATCTGTTTGTGCCCAGTCTTTACAGATGGAGTTTTCAGCTTTTCGATTGTTGAAGCAATCATCTTTAAGCTGTTTATTGGGACAACTACAAGACAGTCTTAGTAAAGAGCAATACCAAGAATTTATTAACAGTCTTACAACAGAGGGATTGCTGTCTTTTTTTCAGATGTACAGCGTCTTGGCTCGTTTAGTGACGACAGCGATGAATTTTTGGTTAGAAGCAACAACAGAATTTCTTCAACGACTGACATCAGACTTGTCAATCATTCAGCAAACATTCTTAGAGGATACAGGTGAGGTTGTTGCCATCCAGCCTTTTCTCTCCGATCCTCACAATCGAGGGCGTTGTGCGATCGCTCTTTCTTTCGCTTCTGGTCTAAAACTGGTCTATAAACCGAAAAATTTGGCATTGGAAGCAGCGTATTTTCAGCTACTAGCTTGGTGTAATCAGCAAAAAGTTCTGCTACCTTTCCAGTTATTGAAAGTCATCAACTGTAATACTTATGGCTGGGTGGAGTATGTAGAGCATTTACCTTGTGAAAATGAAATAGCAGCGCAGCGCTACTACAAACGTGCAGGGATGCTCTTATGTCTCCTCTACGTTCTTGGGGCTAGTGATTGCCACTTTGAGAATCTGATCGCCAGTGGCGAACACCTGATGTTGGTAGATATGGAAACTCTAATGCATCCTGACGCTAATGAGATTGGTGACAAAAAAACTCATTCCTCAGCAACTCAGGAATTTCAGGACTCTGTGCTGCGGACTGGACTACTACCAAGATGGGAATTTGGCGCAGATAAACAAATCTACGATATCAGTGGATTGGGGTCAGTTAGCGAACAGAAGTTTCCTTTTCCAAGACCAGAGTGGCAGCATATCAACACTGACAACATGACGCTGGGGTATAAATCTGGCACCATCTCAACCAAAGCCAATGCACCTTACCTCAATGGCATCACTCTCTCACCAAACGACTATGTTGACGAAATTGTAGATGGTTTCCAGCAGATGTATCAGTTTTTGGTACAACGACGAGAAGCACTCCTAGCCACTGATAGTCCTTTAGCAAATTTAGCTCATCAGCAAGTACGGTTTGTGTTTCGAGGTACTAAAATCTACGGGCAACTACAGAGTTTAGCCTTGCAGCCTAAGTTTATGCAGGATGGTGCAGACCGCAGTATTGAACTAGATGTGCTAAGTCGGATGTTTTTGACAGCCGATACAAAACCGATTCATTGGTCACTATTGGCAGCAGAAATACAAGCACTGGAACAATTAGATATTCCCTATTTTACTGCTGAATCAACCAGTGATTCTCTAATACTTAGTTCTGACCTAACTATTACAAAATTTTTCAAAGAACCTAGTTACAATAGAGTGATTTCTAATCTACAGCAGTTGAATAATGTAGATTTAGCGCAACAAATTGAGATTATTCAAGTTTCTTTGTGTTCGCGGGTTGCTGATGAACTGGATAGTAATGCACAGAGTTGGAATCTCGATGTAATTGCTGCCCTAACACCAGCACAGATGGTAGAGGAAGCTGTGGCGATCGCTCAAGAACTAGAAAATCGTGCAATTCATGCTGATAGTAGTGTTACCTGGATTGGTATGAAACACATCCGGGAAGTTGGACGCTTGCAACCGCAACCTTTGGGGTATAGCTTATATGACGGTGTTTGTGGAGTCGCTTTATTTTTAGCGGCGTTGGCAAAAATTACTGGCGATCGCAAATGGCGCGACTTAGCACTCAAAGCACTGCAACCCCTGAAAAAGACTTTACTGCAACCTGAAATTACTCAACAAATTGGCATCGGTGGAGCCACCGGAATAGGATCTATTATTTATGCTCTGGTGCGGGTTAGTCAATTTCTAAATGAATCACAACTTCTAGAGGTGGCAAAACTTGCAGCTTCCCGAATAACACAAGAAAGTATTGTAGGCGATTCCCAATTTGACACGATGGCTGGAGCAGGGGGGGCAATATTAGGTTTACTGGCTTTGCACCAAGCAACTTTAGAGCAGATTGCTTTGGAGCAAGCGATCGCCTGTGGACATCATCTACTAAATAACCGAGTTACTAGCGATTCTGAATTTAGAGCTTGGGTAACTGGAGAAGACAAGTTACTGACAGGATTTTCTCATGGCGCGGCGGGCATTGCCTACGCCTTGCTGCGATTGTACAAAACCACACAAGAACTAAATTTTCTGAAAGCCGCAGAGTCAGCCATTGCCTATGAACGCAGTGTATTTTCTCCTGCTGCGGGAAACTGGCCAGACTTGAGAGCGATCGCTTTGACTCAGAATAAGCCTTTTATGACAAGTTGGTGTCATGGCGCTCCTGGCATTGGTTTAGCCCGTTTAGGAGGTCTAATGATTTTAGATACTACGGAAATTCGGCAAGAGATTGGTGTTGCTTTAAACACAACCCAACAGTTTGGTTTAGAGGCTAGAGACAATCTCTGCTGCGGTAACTTTGGCAGGATAGAAGTGCTGCTGGTAGCTGCTCAAAAGCTGTCACAACCGAAATTGTGGGAAACTGCCCAAAAACAAGCGGCTAGAGCTAAGCAAGCGGATACTTCTCAATTTTCTAAACTTCCTGGAGATGCTTACAATCCTAGTTTTTTTCAAGGTATCGCAGGAATTGGCTATCAGCTTTTGAGGTTAGCGTATCCAGACTTACTGCCTTCAGTATTGCTTTGGGAATAAAAACAGCTACAGCAGAATAGAAAAACAGGCTTGATGTTTAGCTTTGAAAATTAGTTTGTATACTTGCAGACTTGAAATTTGCCGGAGCATCCCAAATGTTTGAATTTTTAAACGCAAAGTCACACACAGAGAAGTTGCCATAGCGAGTCTTCTCCCAAAGGGAGACGCTACGCAAACGAGCGTCGGAGGGTTTCCCTTCAAGCAAACTTTGATGGGTTTACGCAAAGGAACGCAAAGGGTTAATTCAGAGTTACTTAATTTTGTGTTTTGAAAAAATTGATGTAGCCTAATAAATAAATTTGATAACGATATATTAAGGTCTTTGAATATAGCTATATTTGATTTTTTTAGTTACAAAAAGGAGAATGATTAATGAACTGTACAATGGGAGACTATCTGAAAGTTATTACTCCTTATCTTCAATCTGATTTAGTTTCTCCTGATGCTTTGTCAGAGATTCGCTCCTTAGCCAGAATTTTACCTCCCTTGCCATTAGCTTTCCTTGAATGTCGTCTCGGATATGGTAAATCTAGAGTGGACTTCCAAGTAAATGTTTCCCCCTTAAGTCCTAGTCTGCCAGAGATATTATTGAAACATCCTACATGGCAAACTTTTCAAAAAATATATCAAGAATGGACTGAGGAAAAGTCTTTTTTATATCAAAAAGTGAGAAATATTTGGTTGGAGTTTGATGTATATGGACAAAGTTACCTGGAAGACACTAAACTAAATAAAGTGCCAGTTCCATGCACTTTTTTAACTTTAAATAACGAAAATATTACTAATTACCAAGAATTAATTAAAATAGTTTTTAGCCTACTTAACTATCCAATATCCTCACAAATTAAGTCTAATATCCAACTTAGCATCGATTGTTTAACTGCTAAATCACACATTAGCCATATTGGGTTGATGCTATCTCGCTCTGTTCAGGAAGTAAGAATTAATGTAAATGAAATTGCTCCTGCTCAAGTTCTAGATTACTTAAGAAAAATTGGCTGGACAGATCCAACCAATACACTGCAATCATATATATCTAATCTATCTGAATTTGTAGATGGGGTTTGTTTAAGCTTTGATATAGGAGATAAGATACTACCGAGAATTGGTTTAGAATGTTCTTTGGTAAAGCAACCAAAATATGAACCTCGGTGGAAATTATTTTTAGATTATTTGGTTGAAAAAGGTTTATGTACTCCAGGTAAGCAAAAAGCTCTTTTGACTTGGCCAGGATTGTGCCAAAAAGCTTCTATTCCAGATAACTGGCCTAGTAATCTTATTTGGGGTGATATTGTGATGGGTGCTAATGTATTCAGCATTTTTAAAAGAAGGATAAATCATATAAAGCTTGTTTATCAACCAAATACTGCTATAGAGGCAAAAGCATATTTAGGTTTTTCTCATAATTGGTTAGATATTGATTATTTAAATACAAATAAATTGCAAATATTTGAGGTTTGATTGTTTTGAAATTAGAAAAGCTAAATCAATTTAATTGTCGAGCACCATAAATGGTAGAACACAAGCAAAGCTTATTCCGTAAAGAGTCACTGGAGCGTTTATCTTCTCCTGAAAGGCTAGACCAACTCATGCAGGTGGTTAGCCCTAAAAGCTGGTTGCCTTTAACCGCCTTGGGTTCTTTGGTAGTCGTAGCTGCAATCTGGAGTATTTATGGACGCATTCCCATTACTGTTGAGGGTCGAGGAGTACTGATTTATCCGCGTACAGTTGTGCCGTTACAGTCAAAAAGTGCAGGGCAGTTAGCTACTCTAAATGTTAATGTGGGCGATGTCGTTAAGAAGGGAGATGTATTGGCAACGGTTGACCAAGTCGATCTACACAAACAACTACAACTAGCGCGTGCTAAACTAACTCAACTTCAAGATCAGGATCGTAACGCTAGTTTGTTGCAAACCCAGCGTCAAGAACTTGACAAAAAAGCCTTCCAAGAGCTTAGGCTCACCCTTCAACAAAGGCTAAAGATTGTCCAGGATTTGACACCTATATTGAGGGAAAAGGGGCTAGTGTCAATCCAGGGCGATCGCCAGAGCCTCCAAAAACGCTTACAAACACTCCAGGGGCTACTTCCCACCCATAAAAAAAGATTGGAAAACCGCCAAAGGCTATTAACAGAAGGTGCAGTTCCTGATGATATCGTGCTAGAGGCACGGCAACAATACGATGATGCCCGTGCCAGTATTGATGAAGCTGAATCGCAGCTCAAGCAACTCGACTTGAAGGAAGCCGATGCACAACGGCAATACCTCCAAAATTTGAACGAAATCAAAGACATCCAAGCCCAGTTACAAGAACAAAATACTAAAGCAGCCAGCGTCGCTCAACAAGACCTGCAAACTGCAACTACCCGAAAAAACCAGATTCAAGAAGTCAAGCGAGAGATTGCCAGAATAGAACAACAATTAGGTACTAACAGCCAAATTATCAGTCAACACTCAGGACGCATTTTAGAAATCACTGTTAATCCTGGACAGGTAATTAATGCAGGAACTCGTTTAGGGAGCATAGACGCAGAAAATTCATCCAGTCAACTGGCTGGTATAACTTATTTTCCGGTTGGGGATGGCAAGAAAATTCAACAGGGTATGATACTACAAATTACGCCGCAAACTGTAAAGCGAGAACGCTTCGGCGGCATCATAGGTACTATCACTAGTGTTTCAGCATTTCCGATTACACGGGAAGCAGCCGCTAGTGTGGTGGGTAATTCAGAAGTAGTTGCAGGTTTAGTAGGTCAAAAGCAGGAGGGGGTTATGCAAGTATTTGCTGACCTCAAGCGCGACCAAACAACCTTTAGTGGCTATAAGTGGTCTTCTTCCACCGGGCCGCAACTAAAAATCTCTTCTGGAACTACTACAGTTGTGCGCGTCAAAGTCGAAGAACGCGCTCCAATTACGTTTGTTTTACCTATTCTGAGGTCGATTAGTGGTATCTACTAATCCTTAATTAGTGATATAGCAATCCGATTTGATTCTTGAATCCCTTGTAGAGATAGGGAACAGGGAACTCTTAAGAAAGGACTTCCAGCGAATAAATTATTACTACTTGTGGGGTGGACAACGTTCGACTGACTGAGCGCTCACGCCGAAGTCTTGTCTGCCCTTGGCTACGGGCGCTCGTGTCGCCCACCTCACAAGAAGTAATTGAGTATTTTTCTATTTGGAAGTCCCGAAGGAATAAAAGTGTATTGAGTTTTTTTCAAAAATAAAACAGGAGTCCTAGAAATACTAATTTATAGTAGATAAAATAAATATTTTATGTCAAAAAAAGTTAGTTTTATCAACAGAATGTTTATTGTTATCAAGTATTTTAGTTTTTAATATTTTTATGAAAGCAGGTATTAAAGAAAGACATAGATAACTATCTTAAAAAATCATTAAACCTGCAATTAACGGAAAATCAGGAGAAATAATCATGGAAAATAATGAAGGTAAAAACTTGCAAAATACCGAAAAACAAGCTTCAGATGAGCTAAGTACTGAAGAACTAGAAACAGTTGCTGGAGGAGGAATTTGGGACGATATCAAAGAAGGTGTCAGGGATTTTGGGCAAGGAGCTGCCGACGGACTTAATGGTGAAAATAGTGGAGAATCAAACTTGAATTACCTTGCCGGCAATGTTGTTGGAGGTGTTGTAGATAGCATAGGGGGCATTGGTAAGAAATGATAGAGTAGCTAAGAAAGTGATACCTCTTTGACTTGTTACGGCGGCACTTGATGGGTAACTCTCTTGTTACCCTCTTGTTGCTGTCGGTTTTTAATGCAAATCATTTCATTTCAGCACCATCCAGAACGACTACAACTGTTCAAATCAAGGTGAAAGTCTCGCTTTTGCAAATATATTTGTTTTATTTATTTTGAGGTCGAGCAGTGGTATCTACCAATCCTTCTTTACCAACACCGATTAATCCTTTGCAACAATTGCAACTGCTGCTGCAACGTCCAAGCAAACGGGTAAAGACCCCCACGGTTTTGCAAATGGAAGCTGTGGAATGTGGTGCTGCTGCTTTGGGAATAATGCTCGGTTACTACAAACGAATTGTACCTCTAGCAGAACTTAGAAGAGAGTGCGGCGTTTCCCGCGATGGCAGCAAAGCTTCTAACATACTGAAAGCTGCCAGAAACTATGGACTTCAGGCAAAAGGCTTTAAAAAGGAATTAGAGCAACTTCCAGACTTATGCCCTCCCTATATTGTGTTTTGGAACTTCAACCACTTCTTGGTTGTAGAGGGATTTGGCAACAAGTGGGTTTATCTGAATGACCCCGCAAATGGGCCGCGAAAGGTTTCCCGACAAGAATTTGATGAGGGGTATACCGGAGTGGTGCTGGTTATGGAACCAAGCCAGGAGTTTCAGCAAGGAGGTCGGAAACCTAGCCTGATTTTATCGCTGTGGTCACGCCTACAAAACGCTGCTGGGGCATTGATTTACTGTATGGTAGCGGGATTCCTTTTAACAATCGTAGGGCTGGCAGTACCCGTATTTAGCCAAGTATTTGTAGACGAAATTTTAGTTCAACAAAGGTACCATTGGCTGCGTCCACTGCTTTTAGCGATGGCGATCGCCACCGTATTCCAAGGGTCTCTAACGCTACTACGGTTACGATACCTGCGTCGTTTAAAAGTCAAGCTGTCTGTAGGAATGTCCAGCCGCTTTCTGTGGCATATACTACGTTTACCTGTTAGTTTTTATGCCCAACGGTTTACCGGAGAAATTAGTAACCGCACTAGTCTCAACGACCAAGTTGCTGATGTGCTTTCAGGAAAGCTGGCAACTACCGCGATTGATACGCTGATGGTGATTTTTTACGCGCTAGTAATGCTCCAATACGACAAAGTACTAACCTTAGTTGTAGTCTGCTTTGCTGCCGTGAATGTCTTGACATTACAGTGGATCTCACGTCAGCGAGTAGACGCGAATCAGCGATTAATTCAAGAATATGGTAAAGCTGCTGGAGCATCCATAGCTGCACTTCAGAGTATAGAAACACTCAAGGCTTCTGGATTAGAGTCGGATTTCTTTTCCCGATGGTCAGGTTATTACACCAAAGCAATTAATTCCCAGCAAGAATTAGGAGTCACAAATCAGACATTTTCTGTATTACCAACGCTCTTGTCTTCGCTTTCGTCTGTGGCTTTGTTAGTTGTAGGCGGTTTACGGGTGATGAACGGACATCTCAGCATCGGGATGCTTGTAGCTTTTCAAGGATTGATGCAGAGCTTTTTGCTGCCTGTTAATAATCTTGTCAGTTTCGGCAGTACTCTCCAAGAAATGGAGGGCAATTTGATTCGCCTAGATGATGTGTTAGATAACGCGGTTGAGGAGGCAGGGGAGCAGGGGAGCAGGGGAGCAGGGGAAGCAGGGGAAGCAATTTCCTCATTGCCTTATCTTTTTCCTAAATTGCAGGGATACCTCGAACTGGAAAAGATTGCATTTGGCTATAGCAGTCTGGAGTCTGCTTTAATTGAAAACTTTAGTCTCTCGGTTAAGCCTGGAGCGCGAGTAGCTTTGGTAGGTGGGAGTGGTTCTGGTAAGTCTACCATTGCCAAACTGGTAAGTGGACTTTACCAACCTTGGTCGGGAGAAATTCGCTTTGATGGTAAACCCAACTCTCAAATCTCGCATCAGGTATTGACTAACTCAGTTGCAATGGTAGAACAAGATATCACCCTATTCGGTGGCACTGTTAGGGAAAATTTGACTTTATGGGATACCACAGTACCAGAGAAAAATCTGATCCAGGCTTGCCGCGATGCTGCCATTGAAGATGTAGTTTTATCAACGTCTGGAGGGTTTGATGCAGAACTTCAAGAAGGTGCTGCCAATTTGAGTGGAGGTCAACGACAGCGACTAGAGATAGCCCGTGCTTTGGTCAATAATCCAACTATCCTCGTTATGGATGAAGCCACTAGTGCCTTAGATTCCGAGACGGAAAAAATCATTGACCAGAATTTGCGGCGACGCGGGATTACCTGCTTAATTGTGGCACATCGGTTAAGTACTATCCGGGACTGCGATGAAATTATTGTCCTCGATCGCGGCAAGGTAGTACAACGAGGTACTCACCAAGAATTGTGGCAAGTGGAAGGTGTTTACTCGCGGTTGATTAGCAGTGAGGAGGGATGAAGTGGCAGGGGGGCAGGGGAGACAAAGGGATAGGGAGAATAACTACTGACAACTTTATAGATATGGTTAATCAAATTAGTAGTAGCACAGACTTACAAGGGCAACTGTACAGTATTAAGGGCAATGAACCAATACTGCTAGATGACTTAGAGACGGTTTGGGTAGTTCAGTCTGGTTCTGTGGCGTTGTTTGCTGTTACGGTTAAAAATGGTGTCACGGAAGGAACTCGCCGTTATCTTTTCAGTTGTAATTCTGGGGAGGCTCTTTTTGGTACAGATTCTAGCTTTGTTCGTCAGCACTATCGACTTTTAGCAGTGCCGATGGGAGAAATAGAACTACTGAAGGTAAATCGTGAATGCTTTGGGCAGTTGGTTGTTGATGGGGATGCCACAGTAGTTGCTTTAGTGGAGAATTGGCTTGGACAAATCGACGCTGTATTTTCTCACATCGTCATGCCAGCGATTCAGGTTCAAGCTGTTGGAGAAGGGCGATTTTCTTTGAGTGATGGTGAGACTCTCCAACCTGAAGCTGGGGCGATCGCTTGGATAGAAATTCAGCAAGGAAACGTCTGCTGGCTGGGGCTTGAAGAACTAACTCTAGATTTGAATACGGGGATTTTTCCCCTGAGCGATCGCATGTGGTTAGAAGCTGTGGGGCAGGTTCAGCTTACCACTGAAATTACTAGCGCCATCCACAATTCTGATATCTTACTTGGGGGATTATCTCAACTTCATATTCAACTGCTGCAATACATTAATCTGTTAGAACAGCAGGAAGCCCAGGCAGAACTAGAACGGCTTCAACACCGAGAACATCTCAACCGTCAGGTTACTACTGAGGCGCTGGGCGAATTAGCATCGCCGTTGTTACCCAAACAAGCAACTTTTTTTTTGGAAGGCACACCTTTATTAATTGCTGCTGGTGCGGTAGGCAGGTCTTTAGGGATAAAAATTCGTCCTCCGGCTCGGTCGGAAGACCTCAAACGAGTTAAGAACCCGTTGGAGGCAATTGTGCGGGCTTCTAGGGTGAGGATGCGACAGGTTTTGCTGCGGGACAATTGGTGGGAGAAGGATTCTGGCCCCCTGGTTGCTTACACTCAGGAGGACAACCGACCTGTGGCGCTGCTACCAGTTGCAGCTAATCGCTACGAAATCTTCGATTCAGTTGCCCAAACCCGTGTGCCTGTAAATGACCGCAGTGTTGAGACACTAAGTCCGATCGCTTATATGTTTTATCGGTCTTTACCCGATAAGGCTCTCCAAGCGGTGGATTTATTTTGGTTCACTTTCAAAGGTCGTGGAAAAGACTTGCTTGTGATTTTTTTAACTGGTGTTGCGGCGACGTTACTGGGAATGCTTACACCATACGCTACTAGCATTTTGATTGACAATGCAATTCCAGATAGCGATCGCGGATTACTGTTGCAAGTTGGTTTGGGACTGTTGGTTGCTGCCTTGGCAACGGGGTTATTTCGGCTAGCTCAGGGGTTAGCCCTGCTGCGGGTGGAAACGGTTACTGACGCTTCTATCCAAGCTGCTATATGGGATCGACTGTTAAATTTGTCCGTATCCTTTTTCCGTAAGTACACAACTGGCGATCTTCACTCTCGCGTCACAACAGTTAGTATAATTCGTCGCCAACTCAGCGGCCCAACTCTGGTAAATTTAATCGCTGGTCTTTTTGCTTTACTGAATTTGGGGCTTTTATTTTATTACAGCGCGAAATTAGCTTTAGTTGCCGTTGCTGTTGCTATAGTAGCGATCGCAATCACTACTTTCTCTGGTATACTCCTCGTCCGCAAGGTTCGGCCACTGCTAGAACTCAAGGGAGATATCTTTGGGCAGACAGTGCAGCTAATCAACGGTATTGCGAAACTGCATATCGCTGGTGCCCAGGAGCGTGCTTTCGCCTCTTGGAGTAAAAATTACAGTCGGCAAATCAAACTAGAACTCAGCACCCAATACGTTGAAGATGCGATCGCCCTTTTCAATACAGTGATGCCGACGCTAACTTCTGCGATCCTGTTTTGGTTTACGATCGAACTGCTTACAGACGCTGAGACTACAGGCAGTGCTGGACTGACCATTGGGACTTTTTTAGCTTTCAAAACCGCGTTTGATACCTTTATCAAAGGTACTACAGATGTCAGCAATACAGTTACCAATGCCTTACAAGTCATTCCCCAATGGAAACGCGCCCAGCCAATTCTCAAAACCATACCAGAAGTAGATTTGAGTAAAGCCGATCCTGGCAAACTTATGGGTAGAATCACTGTGGATTGTGTTAAGTTCCGCTACCGTCCAGAAGGAGCGATGACATTAGATAATCTGAGTATTCATGCACAGCCTGGGGAATTTATTGCACTTGTAGGTAGCTCTGGAAGTGGGAAATCTACTATATTTCGATTGCTATTGGGGTTTGAGACTCCCGAAGATGGGGCTATATACTATGATGGTCAAGATTTATCTGGGTTAGATGTTGAGGCGGTGCGTCGCCAGTTAGGTGTAGTCTTGCAAAATGGTCGAATTACCTCAGCTTCGATTTTCGACAACATCGCTAGTGGCGCTCAGATGAGACTTGATGAAGCTTGGGAGGCAGCGCGGATGTCTGGGTTGGCTGAGGATATTGCAGCCATGCCAATGGAAATGCACACTGTGATTAGTGAAGGGGGTAGTAATCTCTCTGGAGGGCAACGACAACGATTATTGATTGCTCGCGCTTTGGCATTAAAACCCCGGATTTTGTTATTCGATGAAGCTACCAGTGCGCTCGATAACAGAACTCAAGCGATTGTCAGTGAAAGTTTGGAAAAGTTACAAGTTACTAGAATAGCGATCGCTCACCGACTCAGCACCATCCGCAATGCTCACCGCATTTACGTACTCCAAGCAGGCCGGGTTGTACAGCAAGGAAATTTTCAGGAACTAGCTGCTGTAGAGGGATTGTTTTCCCAGTTAATGGTTCGGCAAATGGTGTAGTCAGGCATTAAGAAAAGCTGTATCCCAAAGACTTGCTTGCCCTTCCTGCTGCCGTTTTCTATCCGTCGAACTCACATTAGTTTAAGTCAATACTATTCTTTAGCCGAAAGTGAGGAGTAAAGTTTGTTTTTCAGTTTGCCAGTTTTGTGAAAGTGAGTCGGGGTTTGAGGTTCTCAAACAGATGAAGGAGTCTGTGAGGTCGATTTATCCAGTTCAAACCTCACAGACTCCCCACTCACCATTGCCCTGCTTCAGCACTGCTACCAATTTTTCAATATGTGCTACTTTATGAGTTGCCATCACAGATATTCTGATACGACTTGTGGGCACTGTGGGGGGACGAATAGCCGGGGCAAAAATACCAGCATCTTTGAGGTGCTTTCCAATTTGAAGTGCATCTGTGGTATTAGGCAATTGAAAACATAATATAGGTGATTCTGAAGGCAGTAACTTTAGATTAGGCAGTTGTTCGAGCAAAGTTTTCAAGTAACGTACATTCTCCCACAATTGGGCACGGCGTTGCGGTTCTTGTTGTACTATCTTGATTGCTGCTAAGGCCGCTGCTGTATCAGCAGGTGAAAGCCCAGTGGTGTAAATCCAACTGGGTGCGCGGTTTTGTAAAAAGTCAATTAGGGTACTACTTCCTGCTACATACCCACCTAAACTACCCAAAGCTTTACTCAAAGTACCAATTTGAATTAACGGCTTTCCGGTACACCCAAAATACTCAACACATCCAGCACCAGTTTTTCCAAGCACCCCAGTAGCGTGAGCTTCATCAACTAGCAGCATACAGTCAAATTCATCTGCGAGATCCAACAGTGCTGGCATTGGACATAAATCGCCATCCATGCTAAAGACGCTATCAGTCAGAATTAAACAGCGTCGGTAATTTTGCCGTTGCTGACTCAACTGAATTTTGAGTGCTGTAACATCACAGTGTAGATATTCTATAACTGCTGCACCACTGAGAATCGCCCCATTTTTCAAACTCGAATGATTGTATTGGTCAGATAAAATTAAATCGCGCTTACCGACTAAAGCAGTAATTACACCTAAATTAGCTAGATACCCAGAACTAAATACCAAGGCATCTTCAGTTTGTTTAATAAATGCGATCGCCTTTTCTAACTCTTTGTGTAATTCTCGATGTCCACTGAGTAATCGAGAACCAGTACTACCAGTACCAAATTCCTCAATGGCAGCAATAGCTGCTGCCATTAAACGTTCATCCCCAGCCAATCCCAAATAATCATTACTGGCAAAATTAATTACCTCTTGCCCAGCTAAAACCACCGTTGCACCAGGGCGACCCTCGATAGTTTGTACTGAACGATACCAGTTCGCCCGATGAATTGTTGCCAGAGATGTTTCTATCCAAGCATAAGGGTCGTGGGGCATAGAGGAGAGATGACTGTTGACTGCTGACTAATAACGAATGACAAATGACAAATGACTAATAACCAACTTGTTCGCTATTACTGAGATGAGCGATCGCTTGTTTAATCCAATCTTCTACATAGGCGTCTTTTGGTAGTCCGATGTCTTCGCTTACTACATGCAAAGCGTGACTGACTTCATGGGCAGTATATCCTAAAGCAAAGAGAGTCATTTGCACTTCTTCGAGAATTCCGGGTGCAGGGCCATCGGTGGCGACGAAGAACCCTGCTGATTTGCGCCACTCGATTAACTTGCTTTTCAATTCCAAACAGATGCGTTCTGCAGTTTTCTTGCCGACACCTGGGGCTTGAATTAAAACTTGGGTATTGGCAGCGATAATTGCTTGGACTAAATCTGGTAGTTCCAAAGTGTCTAATAAAGCGATCGCGCTTGCTGCACCAATACCGCTAACCGTTAGCAACTGGCGAAATAAATCGCGTTCGGCTGGAGAAGCAAAGCCATATAGGAATGGGATTTCTTCTCGAATTTGCAAATGGGTAAAGATTTGCGCCACTCCTCCTGAATCTGGTAACTGCTGTACTAGGCGTTGGGGAACTTGCAAATCATACCCCAAGCCATTTACTTCCAGAGTCAGAACAACCCGATTACCAATTGTTTGAATACCAGCAACGATTCCTTTGAGATAGCTAATCATTCTAAAAAACCAAAATATTTTAATCCTTCTAGAATTCCACCTGCACAAAAATCTTGTGCTAGGTAATGATGGTCAGCCGGATACTCGTTGTGCCACTGGAGTAACTCTTTTCGAGCATTACCGACTATGATTCCCCTTTCGTTGCCTACAGCAAATAAAGCAATATCATTACCTGAATCACCACAGACAACTGTTTGTTCTACTGCAAATTTCCACTTTTGGCGCAAAAATTGCATTGCTTGACCTTTATCGCTGGTAAGGGGTACAATGTCAAGGTCTATTTCGCTACTGTAGATTAACTTTACATTTAATTTATATTTATTCAACTCTGCCTCAAGTTGCGGTAAGATATTAACCGCTATTTCTTGAGGAACAAAAAAACTCACTTTAAAAGCAAGCTGTTCTGATTCTGGTTGCGGCTTTAATTCGGGGAAATTTTTGGTTATAGATAAAATAAGTTCGCGATCCCAACCAGGGGAGAGGATTTCTGACCAACTTGAATCTAAAGTTTTACCACTATTAAGGTAGATTTCTGTGCCCACAGCAAGCACTAAAGCGTCCGGTTGCAAAAGATTTTTTTGAAGTTGAAGTTCTTGATAAAGCTGAGGCGATCGCCCCGTAGAATAAACAATTTTTGTGCCATATTCTTGACGATGTTGATTCAGCAATTGGTTCAACTTTGGTAAAGTATCGTCATTTCCCACAGTACGATATACCAAGGTGTCATCCAGGTCGGTTACAAAAAGAAATGGTTTCATAATTTTGATGTATCAAGTTACAAGTTAGTAGTTGCCAAAATATCTAAAATTCTGACGATTGGTCAGATGATAAGATTTATCAAAGGATTTTTGATTAGGCGTTGCGAGTTAATTTACCAAATTTTGCCTTTCGTGTATTCTTACTAATGTAATAATTTTTTTAAAAATCAAAAATAACTGGATTCTTTACCGAGCTAGTTAATAAAGACCCAGTAATTTATACTTTGTTAAAATCTAAATAAATGCGACTTTTAAATTTTTTGCAACTAACAAAGAACTATTATTTTTTATCAAATTCAGGATATTTAAGTTGATAGACATAAATAAATATAATACGTTCTGTCATTGCGAGCGAAGCGAAGCAATCACAAGCTCTCTGGGATTGCTTCGCTTCGCTCGCAATGACATTTTAGATTTAATCATTGTCTATCAACTTATAATAAAACCACTTCACATACTTTGCTACTTGTTGAAAAAAGTCTACTACATGGATATAGAATTTACAATTACAGTAGATTATTCATATTGAGTAAAATTTATACTATTAGGTTTTACGCAGATTGTTGCTACTAATTATCACTCAAAGTTTCAATCAATAAATCTACTTGTTGCTGTCGCTGTTGCAAAAAACTTTCGCACTGACGCAAATACTCAACAGCTTTGCCAAATTGGTCAAAAACCTCTTCTAATTCCAACTCGCCCGCTTCAATGCGAGCGATAATTCCCTCTATTTCAATAACCTTCGACTCATAATTCCAACCTTCCATCGGTTCAGAATTAGAAGAATTCTTGCGTCTAACCATTAATCTCTCTGTGTCCTCTATTGCCTCGTGGGGTAGCCTACAGCAAGCCGCTTTGAGTCTATATTTATTTTTACAACCTTCACTTTAACTCTACCCTGCCCCAATTGATCCAACAAATCTTGTCGGACTCCAGCCGCACACGATCGCCATTATCTTCTTTGTCGTCCTCATGCACTACGATACAATCAATTTAACCACCTGTAGTGCCTGCTTTTTGTGGTCAACACTCCCCCACAACATCCGATTCCCACCCATTCTCGCTCCGACATTCTGCCTCTTGAGAGTGGCGATCGCCTGACTCGTCCAGAATTTGAGCGTCGCTACAATGCCATGCCCAACCTCAAGAAAGCCGAATTGATTGAAGGAGTCGTTTACGTGGCATTACCTTTGCGCTTTGAATCCCACGCCGAACCACATGCTAATTTGATGATTTGGCTGGGAAATTATAAAGTAGCTACGCCTGGTGTAAGATTGGGTGATAATCCAACTGTGCGACTAGATTTAGATAATGAACCCCAGCCAGATGCCATTTTGTTAATCGATGCAGCCTGTGGTGGATTGTCTTATATAGGTAATGATGGTTACATCGAAGGTATGCCAGAATTAGTTGCAGAAGTTGCCGCCAGCAGTGCTAGCAAAGATTTGCATGATAAAAAACATGCTTATCGTCGCAATGGCATTCAGGAATATATTGTTTGGCAGGTTTTTGAAAGTACTGTGAGTTGGTTCAGCTTACAGGATGGTGAATATGTGGCGTTAATACCAAATATGTCAAGGATAATTGAAAGTCAAGTGTTTCCAGGATTGTGGCTGGATGTCTCAGCATTAGTTGCGGGAAATATGCAACAGGTATTAGCGGTATTGCAAAAAGGGCTAAGTTCAGATGAACATCAAGCGTTTGTTCAGCAGTTGAACAATAGCTGATATTACAGCAGTTTTCATGTATTTAGACCACAATCTTATTCCTTGCTTTCTTCCTTTGCGCCTTTGCGTGAGATAAAAACTAGGATACTGAAGCATAGCGATCCAGCATTTGTTATTTTAGTGACCTCATTTGTAATTTCGGCGATCGCATTTGTGATTTTGGCGAACCCATTTGTTATTTTGGCGAACACATTTGTGATTTCGGCGAACACATTTGTGATTTCGGCGAACACATTTGTTATTTTGGCGAGCGCATTTGTTGTTTTGGCGAGCGCATTTGTTGTTTTGGCGAGCGCTAGCTCAATTTTCATCAAATGGAAGGTGGGAATTATTTCAAATAGCTACCAGAGAAATTAGGGCTTGGGAAACCATCAAAATAACCTTTTCCACATGCCGTGAAAAGTCAGTTTGAATTACGATAAAAAATCAATCAAAATTTTTGCAAATTCAGCAGTATGACTATAAAGAAACCCATGTCCGGCTTGTTTAATAATTTTGAGTTCTGAACCAGAAATTTTGTTATTCAAAATATTACTATTTACAGGAGGAATTACGGAATCGCTATCTCCAGTAATAATTAAAGTAGGTGCTTTAATGCCTTGCAAGAAATTACAGGTATCGTGAGTATTGTGCGCCTGTATTAGTCTGCTCAAACCATCTGGTTGACTGTGATAAAGTGAGGTTTTTTTGAAAAAATCTTCTGCTTTTTCCCGGTTATTAGAGATAGCTAAGTATGATTCTGGAAAAAGAAGATCCAATAAATCTCCTTGATTATTTGGATTGAAATCGCTACAATCTCCACCTGCCATTGTGCAGGATAATATCAATTTATTAAGCTTGCTAGCATGTCTCAAGGCAAACAGTTGAGCAATCATACCACCCATGCTGAGTCCAAGAACATGAGCTTGTGCTATTCCTAAAGCATTAAGCAATCCTGCTGCATCATTTGCCATATCAGCAGTGGTGTAGTTGTCTGTTGACTGACTTTTTGTACGTCCAGAATCGCGGTTATCAAACACAATGACTTGGTAATGTTTCGCCAGTTCATCAAGAAACACATCCCCCCAGTCCAAAAGGCTGAAGCTTAAACCCATAATCATGAGTAGTGGATATCCACTGCCTTTCACCTCGTAATAAATGCTAATATCTCCAACTTGTGTTTCTGGCATTTGAACATCCTCTTAAGATAAAAAAATAGATTTACAAGATTACCATATTTCCCGACATCTCCCCCAACAGGAGACAGCATCGACAACGCCACCCCCGCCTCCAACACCTGCTCGTCGCTCACTTCCAGATATCTTTGCAAGCGATCGCATTAGGTATTTCAGTTAACTCTACTCGAATTAAGATAAGTTCCTCTAAATGTAGTATTTGCGTTACCACATCGGGAATGCTTTCTAAAGGATTGCCACTAACATCCAACTTACGCAAATTAGGCAAACCCAATAGTTCGAGTGGAAGCGTTTTAAATTGTTGCCTGAAACCTTTTCGATAAGGGGGTCTCCTACGTATTCATAACCTTCAACCTTCTCTCCCAAAATCAAGGACTCAAGCTGCTGCAACTTACCAATTTCTACAGGTAACTCAGTCAACTCCTGCCCCGACAAGTCTAACTCTTGCCAACCCTCAGCCACAGCGCGATCCATCAGTAGCAATAACTCATCCTGCGTCATAATTTCAAGGAAAAGGGTGAGGAAAGAAGATTGATAAAGATTATCTTAACTGATTAGGTAAAAATGCTACATCTTCGCTTTTTGGCGATGCCTGCGGCGGGCTACGCCAACACGCCTTGAGATGTGGCGATCGCATATATCTAAATCTGGTTTCTAGCTATCTCTGTGATTACAGCTGCGATCGATTTTTGGCATTGTTTACAAAATCGAGCGATCGCATCCCTGACAGTATATTAGGGGACAGTCACGCTAGCTAACAAATTTGAATATTTCTACTCATCGCTCAAAGTTTCAATCAATAAATCTACTTGCTGCTGTCGCTGCTGCAAAAAACTTTCGCACTGACGCAAATACTCTATAGCTTTAGCAAATTGGTCGAAGACTTCTTGCAATTCCAACTCACTCGCTTCGATGCAGCGATGATTCGTTCTATTTCAATAACTTTTGCCTCATAATTCCAATCGATTGAATCAGAACTAGAAGCACTCTTACGTTTAACTATTTAAATCTTGACAGTAATCTGTTGTAAGTCGCTATATGTCTAAACTACTTTTTTACTTCCGTAACTTTTACTTTAACCTCACCCTGTCCCAACTGAATCGATAAATCTTGCCCTACTTCTAACTCAGCCGCAGCACGAGCGATCGCGCCATTTTCCTGTCTCACCACGGCATAGCCACGCTGCAACACAGCTTTGGGGTCGAGAGTTGCCAACTTTTGCCGCAACAATTCTAAATGCTGCTTTGCTTGCTGCGATCGCCCCATTGTGACTTGCACCAATTGCTGACGCTTCCAGCTGAGATTACGCGCCTCTTGCTGCACGAGCCTTTCTAACCGCAAACGTTGCAAACGGTTTCGCAATGCTTGCAATTTATTTTCAGCAGCTTCCCACGAATCATGCATGACTTCATGCAAGGCTATAACTCGCTGCTGATGCTCAGCATACAACTCTGCAATTGCGGGTACAACTGTTTCCGCCGCGGCCGTTGGCGTATGCACACATACATCTGCAACTAAATCTACCAAAGATTCATCTCGTTGATGACCAATGCCAGTAATTACAGGAATCGAACAACTAGCAACAGCTCGCACTACTCGTTCATCGTTGAAGCAAGCCAATTCTTCAACCGCGCCACCACCACGCGATAAAATTAGCACTTCAGCGCGACCATCCCAGTCAACTCGCTCAATTGCTTTGACGATGGATTCTGGTGCTTGCTCCCCTTGTACTGTAGCTGGAGAAAATAAAACGTGTAAACCTGGATACCTTTGCTTGAGAGTTTTTTGAATATCACCCCAAGCCGCCGCAGTTGGTGAAGTGACAACAGCGATCGTTTGCGGGTGAATGGGGAGCGATCGCTTTCTTTGTGGATCGAATAATCCCTCAGCCAACAAGCGATTTTTTAGTTGTTGATAGCGTAGCGCTTGTAAACCAACACCAGCAGGTAGACTCTGCCAAACTGATAACTGATATTCTCCCCGTTGCGGATACAAGCGAATACTGCCCAAAATAATTATCTGCTCGCCAGGAACGGGTATCTGAGCGAGTTTAGGCAATTGGCTATTCCATACTACACACTTAATTCCGGCGGTGCCGTCTGTATCTTGCAGCGTGAAAAATAACCCACTGCGATGGTGGTTAGCACTGGAAACTTCCCCAGTCACCCAAACTTGCCGCAATTGTTCATCTTGCTCTAACAGCAAGCGGATATAGTCAGTTAAACCAGATACCGATAGCGCAGTATCGAGAATCAGAGAGTCGGGAAGGTCAAAAGTCATCAAAGATGCCTGGCAGCAAAAGCTTAATCAAATCTTAGCAAATAACGTTAATTGAGAGGTATGTAAGTAGATAGACATGATGAAATTTAAGATGTCATTACGAGCGAAGCGAAGCAATCACAAGCTCTCTGGGATTGCTTCGCTTCGCTCGCAATGACAGAACGTATTATATTTATTTATGTCCATCAACTTATTAACGAATTTAAACGTAATCAATACTACCAGTCAGGTGAATGACAATTTTGATTTATCAGCCTTGTTTAGCTAATTCATCTGAATAAATCCTGAGATATTGTGAGTATCATTGTTAGGACTTACCTTGGTTTGCTATCAACTTAATATATCTGATTTTTTAGATTGATTGCTAACAGAGATTGAATGCGATCGCCGTTATATTTCGTAAATAGTGTGAAAAAAAGTAGGTGATTACATTACTTGGTTTAGTCTTTTAAAGACTGGAGCAACGAGCTAGGACGTGCAGTTTTTACAGAAAGATAAAGATTAGGATAGCGAACAAATATATAGTGTTCATACTCGTACCAATGCATCTCACTCTTATCTCGGTTACAAATCTGGCAAATGACCCATAAATTATTGAATTCTATTGATAACCAGGGATATTGTGACCGAGGTAGTTTGTGATCTATCGTCTTACCACCTTTATCAGAGTAGTGATGCCCACAAATTGGACAGTACCAGTTTGAATTTTTTTTGACCCAATCTTTACTTTCTTGGGTTGTTCCACATTCATAATCACCATTGATATAGCGCCAGTAATCGAATTTTCTGTAATTTTCAAAATCTTCTGAAGTTAGTCTGTGATATCGCTTATTACCAATTTGATTTGCCAGAGCAAACAATTCTTTCAGTTTTTTATCTTGGAAATTCACCATATTTTTTCCAGAAGTTAAAATTTTTAGATTTTATTCCAATATCTTTTACTAGTTTTTTTAGTAAAATCAATAAATTCTATTTCTGTATCGGGAAATTGATTATCGATTTCTTCTGCAATATCATTGACTTCTCTGGATAAGCTTTGATTAAAGTTTTGTATTTCTTGAGGTGTGAGATATTTATTTCCAATTCTATCTGCCTCTAAAAATAATTCCTCAAGTGTTAATTCTCTATACAAATATTTATTTAATAAAAACTCTTCTAGTTTTTTATAAAGACTAATAATATGATTCCAGCCAATATTTTTGTAATAATTTTCTTTTAGCCAAGTTTGGTCTTCTTTATCTAGCTGAGTTCGATGATTGGAGTTAGCACGTTGAACATCACGATAACTCATACCTTGAAAAGTTATTTTTTTATTACTCATAAATATAGTCAATTAGCCTAGTGTTGATTTAAACATAATAATTAAAGCTTGACGAATTTCACTATCTTTATACTGAAGAAGCTTTTTAGTATTAATAGCTAATTTTAGCTTAATTTCATCTATTAAATTTTTTAATGCTTTATTATCTTTTTTAAGTTGGTCATTTACTTGCATTAACTCATGATTTTGAGTAGTTATATTTTTTATTTTCATTTCTAACACTCTGTTTGTGTCAGTTAAACTTTTAATATCGGTTTCATATTTTTCATTTTGTTGTTTTTGATATTTCTTCAGTTGCTCGACTTTAGCAGCATATTCCTGATTATTTCTCTCTATTTCATTGCTTTTCTTTGTTACCAAACCTTTCTGAGCAGCTTGAAGACGCTGACGCCTAATTAGCTCAGAACCAGTAAAAGGCGAGATAGCTCTGCGAATGGTAATCTCATCAGGATTGGTACTAAAGTCAATGACTTCCAATGCACGTATAGCATCTGCTTTTGTCCATCCCTCACTTTCAAGCAGCTTAATACTTTGTGACTTATTCACGTTTCTCAATATAATATATGTAAATTATATTACCAGTTTATCAGTACGCAATCTTAATGCCAACAGGCTGGATTTAACCATAATCTTAACTTTACTAAACTTATCAATGTCGGGGGCGATCGCGATTCGAGGAACGGTCGCGCCCTAATAGTAGCTAGGCTTTTCTCTTCAAGACAAAGCAGCCTAAGCTATATAGCCGTAGTCATATAGGTTAGGACATAATGACAAACGTGAATATCAGGAAGAGTAATGTTTTCACCTCCTGCCTCCTGCCCCCTGCCTCCTGCTATACAGTTGATAAAGCCAGTTAGTTGTTTAAATAATTTTTCTTTGAAAATCTCTGAGTCACTTACCCAAAGGAAGCAATCTCTGAATGCAAGTTGGTATTATTGTGCAGGACTACCTTAATCAGGTAGCGATCGGGTTACGATCTTGTCACACCCTTTTTTAATTTGAGAAGTCCTATTCCAGAATTTTCTGGTTTAAAATAGTATATCTGTTCTACTCAAACTCTAAATCCAGACTCCTAAAAATCCATATACTTAGAGGCTCTAATGGCTATCAACACCGATACTTCTGGCAAGCAAAAAGCGTTAAATATAGTACTCAACCAGATTGAGCGCAGCTTTGGAAAAGGAGCAATCATGCGCTTAGGGGATGCTACCCGGATGCGGGTGGAAACAATTTCCAGTGGGGCGTTGACCTTGGATTTGGCATTGGGAGGCGGTTTACCCAAAGGACGGGTAATTGAGATTTATGGACCGGAAAGTTCCGGTAAAACCACAGTAGCGTTACATGCACTCGCGGAAGTGCAAAAAGAAGGTGGCATTGCTGCGTTTGTTGATGCTGAACATGCCCTCGACCCCACTTACGCTGCGGCATTGGGTGTAGATATTGAAAATTTGCTGGTTTCTCAACCTGACACAGGAGAAGCCGCTTTGGAAATTGTCGATCAGCTGGTTCGTTCTGCTGCGGTTGATATTGTAGTTATTGACTCGGTAGCAGCGTTAGTTCCCCGTGCTGAAATTGAAGGCGATATGGGTGATGCTCACGTTGGTCTCCAAGCGAGGTTGATGAGCCAAGCTTTACGTAAAATCACTGGTAATATTGGTAAATCAGGCTGCACAGTTATTTTCATTAACCAGTTGCGGCAAAAAATCGGTGTTACCTACGGAAGTCCAGAAACCACTACTGGAGGTAACGCATTGAAGTTTTATGCTTCCGTGCGCTTGGATATTCGCCGGATTCAAACTTTGAAAAAAGGTACAGATGAATTTGGTAACCGCGTTAAAGTTAAAGTTGCCAAAAATAAAGTAGCACCGCCTTTCAGAGTTGCGGAATTTGATATTATTTTTGGTAAAGGTGTTTCTATCTTGGGTTGCCTCGTGGATCTAGCAGAAGAAACTGGCATTATTATCCGTAAAGGAGCTTGGTACAGCTACAACGGCGATAACATCTCTCAAGGACGAGACAATGCCATTAAGTATCTAGAAGAAAAGCCAGAATTTGCGGAACAAATTAAGCAACTCGTGCGGGAAAAGCTAGATAAAGGCGCTGTTGTTTCTGCTAACTCTGTATCAAAGTCTAATGAAGACGAAGAAGAGGAAGTCGAATTAGAGGAAGAAGAATAAGAAATTTTGATTGGTATGGTGCGTTATCAAGACAGCTAACGCACCTTTTTTACTGTTTTATTTTTAATTTTTTAGGTGGGATTGTACGGGTTTTGTCTGCTAAAAAAACGGTCTAAAATTTCTGATTTTTGTTCTGAGCTAAAGTTGTCATACCAATGGTCAATTCGATCGGCTAGTCCGAAATTTGTTAAAATCTCTAAATTATCATTTGGTTTGTCACCAGGATAAGTAAGTATTTCTGCTTTGCGATCGCTCTTGCGATGCATCAGCTGCATTAGCAACTCCATTGCTACAGTTGGCAGAATGCGGGACTTATGCTCGATAAAAAAATTAAAAGTCAGACTACCTAAACGAATGCGATCGCCATCTTTGAGTTTGATCGGCTCAAGAGCTTGTCGGTCATTGACAAACGAACCATTGGTACTATTAAAATCAATTAAGTAGAAGCCTTGCTCATCAATATGTTGAATTGCAGCGTGCCAACGAGACATATAACTATCAGCAATGCAAATGCCACTGCTGCGATTGCGACCTATCGTCCAGATCCGCTGTGGTTGTTGTAAACTTTGCGTCTGATTGTCGCACAAGTTAGTCATTAAATAAACAGCAGTAGTATCCACTACCCCATGCACATAAGATGCTTTCAGTGTTTTTAACGAGGGGTAATATAGGTTTTCTAGCTGAAGAATCTCATCTAGAAGGCTGCTATTATGTTCATACAACTTGAGGAAAACCTGATATAAAGTTAATCTCCGTTCTATTTCTGTTTGTGCAAAGTCAGCCATTATATATAAACCTTATACTACCTGATTTCGGTTTTGAATATTCTGCTCCAGCCTACAATCAGGGATAATTGCTTTTTCTGTTTCCCCGCCATTCGAGAAGTTGATTAGCTTAGTAGGAGGGTTCAATTTTACAAATTTTAGGTATGAAATTTCCTGTTTTTGTAGCCATAATAATTATGACAATCTTTATAATAAATTGTGTAATAGTTTATTTTTTATTGTAAATAATCCTTTGTTGTTTGTAATAGATAAAAATATAAAGATTTGATAAAGATTACTATAATATCTACGTATTTTTGCTAGGTAATACTATTTTAAAAACTCCTATTATCAATAGCATAAAAAATCTCATTTTCAAGTAAAATTGAGAATTTTTCTGATAATAGTTTTATTACTAATCGGAGAATACCGTTAGCTTAAAAATTGTTTATGGAAATTTAATTTTATCAAAGGAGGACAATCAAAGAAAAGAAACTCTTTGTATCCTTGTCCTCTTTATTAACCAGAGAGGTTGCATAGCAAGGTTTCTCGTCAAACTATTAGTCCTGCAAATTATCTCCTCTCAAGCAAATTAATTTTTATTTAGAAGTCCCTAACTTCTGTACAAACCCGAACTATCAAATTACAATAAGCCTCGTTTACCATTAGGGCGCACAGTCATCCAATTTGTTTTTGCTAGTGCTAGTTGTTCATCAGAAATTTTAGCACTGGTAAGATTAGCACCACACAAATTAGCTCCCCGGAGGTTGGCATTGGTAAGATGAGCATAGCTAAGGTCTGCACCTCGCAGGTCTGCCCCTTCAAGATCGGTATGGTTAAAGTATGCTTTGCTCAAGTTAGCATCTTTAAGATTTGCTCGAGTGAGGCTGGCTCTGCCAAAGTCACTGTGGTGCAGATTAGCTCCCTGGAGATTAGTTTTTTGTAATTGAGCGGAATGGAAATTTGTTTCTGATAAGTCAGCACCTTGCAGGTTGAGCAAACTTAAATTGTGTAGGGCAAAATCCCGTCTCCCTTTCATATAGGCTGTTAGTAAACTTTGGGTATCTAACTTGCGCTCAACTTTAGAATTTTGAATTTGAGAATTATTACTGTTGCTGTTTACTAAAGTTGTTGATTTGCCCATTCCAGAAGCGTGGTGCAATCCGGCAGCTTCCGCAGCCTTGGCTCGTCTGGCGCGAATTGCTGCTGCTACCTGCGCCACTCCTGTACTGGTAACAGCCGCAGAAGGGTTGCTACATAAAACAGCAGAATCTTCTATATGGTTGCGTGTTCGTGCTTTAACTCCAGAATCAGGAGATTTAACCAGCAATCCCTGTGCTAAGCTTTCTAAGTACGGTTCTATTTCTAAGCCTCTGAGAACTTCTGCCGCTGACTGATAGCGATTACGTACTGAGACCTCTAACATTTTCCGCAATACATTGGTCAAGTGGTCACTCACTTGCACAAGCTGCTCCCACATCATCTCACCAGTTGTGGGATTGTAATCTAAATCTTTAGGAGTTTTACTAGTTAGTAAATAAATACATGTCACCCCCAATGCATAGATATCGCTGGCGTAAACTGGACGCATAGCCATTTGTTCTGGAGGTGCAAAACCAGGAGTACCTATAGCATATGCAGTTAATACTGTTTGTCCCGATTGACTTACTGCACCTTGGGTAACTTGATTTTTGACAGCGCCAAAATCGATCAGTACCATTCTGGCATCTTGAGTACGGCGAATTAAATTAGCTGGCTTAATATCTCGGTGAATTACCTTTTGCTCGTGAATGTATTGCAGTAATGGCAAAATCTCGCTCAAGAATTGCTTGACTCCAGTTTCGCTTAAGACGCCGTTAAGTTTAACCTCTTCCTGCAAAGTATCACCGCTAATGTATTCTTGAACTAAGTAGAATTGTTCATGCTCTTCAAAATAGTCCAGCAATCGGGGTACTTGGGGATGATTGCCAATTTTACCTAGAGTTTTGGCTTCTCGCTCAAAAAGTTCTCTAGCCATCTGTAAAACATGTGGCGTATTTCCAGAGGGACGTAGTTGCTTGATTACGCAACTTGGTTCTCCTGGTAAGACTCGATCCTGGGCTAAGAAGGTTGCTCCAAAGCCACCCTGACCTATTGGCTTGACTACCTGATAGCGATCGCGCAACAGTAGTCGCGAGCCACAAGACTGACACCTTTGGCTATGTACCAAATTTTCTGGATTGCGACAGGTAGGATTTAAGCAGTAGCTCATGCACTGTCAACTCGCTGCACGAATAATCATAGGAGTTTTATACTCTCTTTTAATTATTTAGATCTCAATCAACTCTTGCCAGGTAATTTTTGCTGGAAATCCTTTGAAGAGTTTTTAAAGTTTACATGATATTACGTAAAAGCATTTTTATAACAACATAATTGATTATACTTTCACTATTAACTACTTCTATGTAATACTGCGGTTTAATGCCCAGTGGCTGAGAAACAAAGCCTGGGTAGGCTTTTGTCGCAGGAGACGTTGTTGCCAGTTTGCTTGTGGAACTTAAAGTTGCTTTCATATTTGAGGGGTGCGTAGCCCGTCGTAGTGAAAAGTCGAGCAGTAGCTTAACGGCAGTTCCTTTAAGCGGGGGAAAAGAGCCAACAGACTGCTTCAACCTTGCAGCAGAGGAGCGTTACTTTTGAAGACAGACATCCTGTCCAGTGAATTGCTCCGTATAACTACGGAAACAGCAAAGCCCAGAACAACTAATTTATATACGCATTTTTATTTATACAGAATAGGTTTTAGGCTTTTTCATCTGAGATTTGCAGCCAAAACCTTAATTTGTCAGAAATCGCCTTGACTATGAGTTTTCGCTAACTTCTTCAACGTACTCCATTCTTGAATTAGTGTTTTTAAAGAAAGAAAATTGCTGCGCTTGCCTAAGTGACCGATAGCACTTAACAATTTACCTTGGCGTAAGTCCCCAAGTGCATCACCTACTGATACAGCAGGATGTATGAGTACGCTAGCATCTCGATAACAACCACTCATACATTTTGTACAACGATCCCGAACAAAGGGGCGATCGCGAAATTCAAAAATTGAACCTATTTTAGTCGGCCAATAATCGCATCGATAAATATCTAAGTGATAGTCTACGTAAAAATATTTGTATCCTCCAACACAAGGGTAAATCTGCTTTTCTTGACGGACGAATCGCACTATTTCTGCTAATGATTCGCTAGAATTTAGAATCCTAAATTCACCTTTAAGTGACTTAATCTTTTCCAAGGCTTGAACCAATTCATCTGTGCTGTAATTAATTAGCTCCGAGGTTTGGGAAAAAGAGAGAGCAGAGGAGTTTAATACCCTTTTGGGATAGGCAAAGTTTACAGTTTCAAAACCAAGTTCTTTAAGAGAATCTAGAAGTTCGGGAAAGTCTTCGATCAACTTGTTAATAGTTACCGAGGCAATAGTTTTTATTCCCAAACGTTTGCATTCTTGATTGGCTTCCTTAATGCGATCGCATACGTTCGGCAAGCCGCGATTCTTTTCATGTTCTTCATTAGATGGCGAATCAATAGAGATAAACAGCGTTTTCAAACCACTGATTTTAAGTTCATTAATCAAGGTAGACCCCAAGCGCGATCCATTCGTCACAATTGAAGGTCGCATACCTTTGTTGACCGTATATGCCACAATCTCTTTCAGCTTTGGATGTAATGTCGGTTCGCCACCAACGAGCGTCACGTAACGAATCCCGCGTTCGTAGAGAATGTCAAGCCCCTGACACATTCGATCGTAATCGACCCACAGCCGCTCCTTTACGAACATTTTGTCTCGTGCATAGTTACAAAAATCACATTTGGCATTACAGACATTAGTGATTGCAATATTGCATATGCCTGGGCCACCCATTGGCAGAAGCTTAACGGCGTCGATCAGTTGCTGCAAGACTGACATAAGCGGATTCCTTTTATCCTTAGTTAGTCGTTACAAGGTTTAGAATTTTTACCTGTGCTTCACTTGCATAGGTATTTTACACACTTGTGTGACCCCAAGATTAATATTATTTGAATTTTGAGCGAATGGAAAAACAGCAGAGCTACTAATCTGTAAGTAAGCCACCTGCACTAATATACAGCACTCGTCCGCGCCAATTGACACTTTGACCGAAACAGCCTCTAATCCAGATGGCAAAGTTGAGCAACTCACGAATGGGCAGTAGCCAAAGCCACCATAAGAGTTTCGGGCAGTCCAAACATTGGATAGCTATTAGTACCTGAATCACTCTAATTGCGAAAGTAGTAAAGGATACGATGACTGCCCAGCTTTGAAAATCACCCAGCAAAAGTAAAGGGATGCAGTACACTGTGCCGTAAGTTAAACCAATACTGTAGTACTTCGGCCCGTAATTTAGACGTATTGTTTTAGCCCAGCGCAGTTCTCGGAGGAATACCTTCTTCAGGGTCTCACGCCCACAGTTATTTTGCAAGATATATTCTGAGAGTTTTACCTGATAGCCAGCGTCAGCCGCCATTTTTCCGATATGATAATCTATACCAATACGGTTGAGTACGCTCTGCAATCCACCGATGTCTGCTAGCACAGATTTACGGGTGGCAATAGTTGGACCGATCGCAAATCGCAGACCACGATCCAAACTACGAGCCACCAGCACGCTGGGAATGAAGTCAATACATCGTCCCAAAGACGCTAAAGCTGCTCCGAATACTTTGGGAGTGTGGTCTAAATAACCACAGGTCACGACACCTACGGACGACTCGCAAAGAGGTTCTGTGACGGTATTAAGGTAATTGGGATCGACGCAGATATCACTATCAGCGAAAATGACAATTTCATGCCGTGCGAACTCGAGAAGATGCATCAGATTACTGATTTTATGGTTGATACCGCGTACTTCCAGGCAAAAGTGGAGTTGGGCGCGATCGCCAAATTCTGCTACCAGTTCTTCTAAGATGGGGACAGCAGGGTCTTGTGGGTTCATCACCCCAAACAGCACCTCGTAGTTTTCATAGTCTTGCTGACAAAAAGAAGCCCAGTTTTCACGAGCATCTTCGTCTACTCCGCAAACCGGAACTAATAGCGATACTGGTTGGTGATTGACACTTATTTTCTGCTTGACAGTGGTTCTAAACCAAACAAGACAGATTCCACACCAAACATAAAAGGCTACTGATGCAGCGATCGCAACCAGCAAGACTATCTTTAAAGCAACAATTATCATTGGTCAATCAAGCAAGATCAAAAATTGCATTCTACTCTAACCATAAGTCATTGAGAGTGCGCCTGCCCCTTCGACAACACTCTGATTACTTTACTGAAACTGTATTTTGTTGGCATTTAAAAGCCACTTTTAAGAATACATTTATTAGATTCATTAAGCAATCAGTTTTTCAAAGAATAACGTTTTTTAATAATTTTGATAATATTATGGTTAGCCCTTTGATGGTGTGTTATTTTTCAACTTTTTTACTCCAGAATCTTAGTTGTAGAGACATCAAGTTGATTTTTGAAGTAAGTCCGCTTTAGTTGAGGTTTTTAGGTGCTGATGAAGACTTGTATTTTTTCTGTTCCATAAATACTTATTAAAGCTACCCTAATCTATAGTTGATGACAGATGACAGTTAACTGTGAACAGTAAGATATTTTATGATTCGTCAGTTTCTTTGTGTAGCTCTCTTCGAGGTAGGGAAAAGTCAAGCCACTGCTAACTCAGCGCCTTGCCTCAGAATCTGCTGGCGTCTAGTGCGACCCTTCGGGTCGGTAGATACCCGAAGGGCGGCAAGAGAGACCGTTAGCGCAGTTCTGTTCGACGCAGGGCATAAGTCACCAGTCGTACTCCGAAAGTTATAAAAAACTTAGAGTAAAGTAGGACTTGTCAAGGAAAAGAAAAAAGGCGAGTAATTAAAGACTTAAGGCTTTTTTTGTATCGTCTTCACAACATCTGTGACAGCAAATCATGAAACACGTGTTTAATTAACTCTATTGGAAAGCAACAGAACCCATTGGCGAAATTTTGTCAAAATAAAGGTGTCAGTCGCCATAATCCAAAATATTTGGAAAATCAAGCGTAGTATAACTTCTTAATTTTCTTAAAAATTCACTTTGGTATCAAAGTATTCTTAATTCTAACTGAAGCTTCGGAATCTTCGGCTTTGGTTAGAGAACTCTGGACTGTGAATTATTAAGAAATTTTTAGTAACTTTCCCCAGAAAAATTCTTGTTGCCCGAATATTCGGGTCAATTATGGTCAAGATTTCTCAGTTTTTTTAGTCGGTATTGCTTTGAGATAGAAGACACACTGTAACCAGTTTGCTAGCATGAGTGAATTCCTTTATACTGACTCTTGACAAAACCTCAAAACTTTAACTTATCGTGAATCGTTCACACCAATTAGTTGTTCGAGAAGTGCAAATACATCACTGCGGCTAAGTTTTTCTTTACCATTAGCAAGGGCGTCAAGAGTGCCATTAGCCAAGGTTAAGGGAATTTGGCAAAAGTCTAAAGCTGGGCCGTTAGGCAGACCTTTGGTATAACTTTCTGCCAACATTAAATTGCGCCGTGCATACTCTTGCATATTTGCTGCACTCCAACCCTGTGGAAAAAAGTCTACTCCACGCCTCAAATCTTCAGTATGGTTACGCAGGATGTTCACTGCTTGTAAGCCGCGACCAAAGCCAATTGCTTGAGTACGGTTAGTTTGTGTTCCATCGTACCAAGTCCATAAGTCAGAGAGCAACAATCCTACTGCACCTGCAACCCCAAACGTATAACGATCTAAATCAGATTCTGTATAAATTTTCCAGTTTCTTTCTGCCCAGTAACCCATTCGGTCTGCCATTGCAGCAGTTGCATCCCAAATTCGAGGTGCAATAGTTTCCGGTGCTAGTAGTGACCATTCTCTAATCCTAAGAGTAACTTCTTCTAAGGAATTTTCATACCCACTAAATCCTGCAAAGAAAGCATCTACTGGGAAGCCATCAACCCCTGCCTGTAGTCTCAGGCTAATTGTACGTAACAGCTTCGTCTTAGTAACGTTATCTAGTTGTGCATGATCTTCAATTTCATCAATGGCACGCATACACAAATACGCTGATGCTACTGCTTCTTGTAATCCCGGCGGCAAAAGGCTAATTGGAATATAAAAAGTTCGGCTAGTTTCTTTGAGGATTTGCAATGCATCTGTACGTAAATTCATATTTTCACTCCCCGCTTGATTGTTACACCACATGAAGTTTGCAATTTTTTGATAATACTGGATATAGTTTTGACTAAACCTTAAAAACTATAGACTATAAGATACGCTACTATTTCATCTAAAAATTAATAGTTTTTGGTATTGTAATTAACAAAGCCTCAAATCGATCAAAGTCTAGTCTAGTATATAGGTTTTCGGATGCAAAAAAGCGTGAAGTGTAGTAGTATCTAGCTTGAATAAATTTTTCAGGCAAATATTCTCAATTATGTTAATATTCAATTGGTTTTAGCCGAATTTATCCAATAATGTAGATTGATTATCGGAATTTAAAATTGCTCTAAATATGCGTTAATACGACTAATTAGCTAGAATTTTTGTATCTATAGAGACAATTGAGTAAAAACTGACAAGAGATAACACTAACTGTATACATCTGTAGATGTGAAGCACAGCTTGCCGAAAATAAAGGTAAGTGAGTTTTGGAAACATAACGCAGCGATCGCTGATTGGGAAGAGTCATTAGTGACTATAACCTAGAACAAGAAGTTCCCGTGTATTCACTTGGTTAATAATAAAAAACTAAGCAAATAGCCTACTCAGCTTTATGAGAAATTCCAAGTGACGATACAGTTGAGGTGAGTACAGATTGCCAAATATACCTGGAGTGTGGCGTTTTCGTCTTAGGAAGCTGCGGCTTTTGTCTAACCATACCGCACAGACTGCACCCCTACTAGGAGCGAGTTTTTTCACAGAATCAATATTTCTTGGGGGTAATTATTTGAATAGTGGGTAGCAACGTTGAGCTTCTCCAATCTAAAATTACCTACTCCTCCAATTGTCATACGTAATGGGTCATAAAGCTCTGCCCAGGTATTTTTTCGTCCCAAAATCAAGTTAATTAAGAGTGTACCTGCGTGCAGCTTCTAACTCCTGCTGAATTTTATCGAGTGATTTTAACTCTCAGGGAAACAGATAGCCATCAAGCTGCTCAAAATTGTAGTTAATATTTTTTCTTAGGTAGCGATCGCCTCTATAGTATTAACTTAATTGCTGTTATATGACTTTGGTCAACAACTTTTGGCCCCTCTTTACCGTGCATTTGCTTTAATCTTTAGTAACAATAAGTTAGCATATTCTATAAGTATGCTGTTGTCTGGGCTGGTTGATCCCCACTCATCAAACCATTATCCAGCACGATTACAGACTTACCTTGGCGGATTAAAATATAGGCAGTTGACATCCCCGCTATCCCACTACTAACAACGCACACATCTGTATAAATATTTTCTGTAAGTGGGGATTATTATAGAACTTTTGCGCTTATTATCTAAATATAACTTGCTTTACCAGAGTCGTTTAGCATATTTTTGTAGAGTTTCAAGCCTAAGTTTTTTGCTATAAATAGCTCTATTAAAGTGATAATTAAAATCAAATTTTTAGGTAAAAATAATAAAATATGTAAAAGCTTTTCAGGTAATCTTGTTTATATAAATTGAGCATTTTCATAAAGTTAATTTTAGTTTAGACTTCAGCAATATTATTCTGTAAAGTTAGAGTATTATTTATAATTTTTGTATCTTTAGGATGATAGACATAAAAAATATACTTGATAAAAATCAAATTCTTAAAAAGATATATACTCTTAATTCAAATTATCCTGTATGTAAATTTGCAAAAAAAAATTAAACTATATGAATAAAAATGAACTCAGTTAAAATTCTTATACTTATAGCTTGCTTCTCCTTCGGAGTACGGCTGATGACTTTGCACTGCGCCGAATACAGCTAGCTGCACTAATAGATACCTCTGTCTTGCACCTTCGGATCTACAGCAAAAACCGCTGTAATAGACGCTAGAAGATTCTGACGCAACGCACTGAGGTAGCACTGGCTCGACTTTTCGCTACGATGGCTACACCTACGCAAAGCAAGTGAATAAATTAGGGTATACAAAGCGCCTGAAACGACCAAAGCCAGTAACACAGATTATGGTTAGTTTGTAGATTGCGTAAGTCCTAAACTCTCGATACACCCACTATCTGAAGTGATTATAAAGTTTGTAGTGTTGAGGAGCAATGCTTCTAATACCATAATTAATAACATCCTTTGTAATTAGAAAATCCTCACAAAGGTCGATTTTTGAACCACCATTTATTTATTACTGTAAATTGTGCAATGAAAAATATGTATAAAGGTAGATGAAAGCCTACTAAAGGGGTAGCATAGAATACAATGGAGCTAAATAATTAATCCTTAAGAAGTATGGTAGTTTATTACACTAGATAGATGCGGTTAGAAATCACTCAATGTTAAAAGTTAACCGCTTGCAAGTGCAAGATATATTTAAAATTCCTCCGAATTCATTTGTGGCAAAAATCGCAAGTGCAATCCCTATTTTGGTTGGCAGCTTGGTTCTAACTGGCTGGTGGCTTGAAATTGAAGTTCTCAAGCGCGGTTTCCCTAGTAGTCTGGCCACAATGAAATTCAACACAGCGCTGTGCTTTGTGCTGTCTGGTATGTCGCTATGGCTTTTCTTAACAGGAGAGAGAACAAGCAAAAGGGGAGATGAAGGAAAACAAACAGGGAAACAAAGAACAATAAAAAATTACCGCTACTCGCATATTCTTTTGCTTTCTAGGATTTGTGCAATAGTAGTTACCACAATTGCTGCACTCACACTCTGTGAATATCTGTTCGGCTGGAATTTTGGTATCGATCGGTTGCTATTTCTTGACTTCCGTACCAGTTTAGCGACATCACATCCGGGGCGAATGGGAGTGAATACGGCACTAAACTTTATACTGGTCAGCGTAGCCTTACAGTTTCTCAACGAGCAAAACCATCGCAGTTATTGGTGTGCCCAAATTCTCGCTTTAATAACTACTTTGATTTCCTTTCAGGTGCTTATGGGTTATGCCTACAAAGTCAAAGTTCTTTATAGCATCGCTCCTTATACAACATCAATGGCGTTACACACAGCGCTGTTGTTCAATTTACTAGGTATAGGCATTTTGTGGGCGCAGACCCAACAGGGTTTAATGAGAGTAGTTACAAATGATAGCTACGGCGGTTTAGTTGCGCGACGTTTGTTGGTTACGGCGATCGCAGTACCTTTTCTTGTAGGGTGGGTAATTGTTGAAGCTCAACGCGCTGGACAATACGATCCAGCTTTTGCAGTATCAGTGTTTGCCATCGTCCTAATTGTAATTTTTACTGTTTTGATTTGGCAAAGTGCTAGGGTTATTGAATACTTGAGCGATCGGCGCAATATGTCCGATGGGCTAAACCTACACGTACTACAAGTACTTAGAGCCTACGAAGATAAACTGGCAAGTTTCGTAGATGCTAACGTTATCGGCATTGCATTTGCCGACGTCTACGGCGGTATCCATCAGGCAAATGACGAATATCTCAGAATAATTGGTTACACGCAAGAAGATGTGTTAGCAGGCGGATTAAGTTGGAGAGAGATCACAGTTCCAGAGCATCGATATTTAGACCAACAAGGTATCATCGAAGCAAAGGGAAACTCCAAAGGTACTTGTACACCGTACCAGAAAGAATACATTCGCAAAGATGGTAGCCGAATCCCGATTTTAGTTGGTTATGTGCTGTTAGGAGAAAAACGCGAAGAGTCAGTAGCGTTTGTCCTTGATTTGAGCGAACGCAAGCAAGCACAAGCAGAGCAACAAAAATTAGTATCGTTGGTAGAAAATAGCTCTGATTTTATTGGTATCGCCACCCTTGAGGGAGAATTACTTTATATAAATGATGCAGCTCAAAAGTTAGTAGGGCTTGCAAGCCTTGAAGAGGTAAAGCAAAAAGCAGTATTAGATTATGTCATGCCCGAAGACAAAGACTATTTTCAACAGTACATACTGCCAACTGTGTTATCACAAGGGCGTTGGCAGGGAGAATTCCGCTTCCGACATCTGCAAACAGGCCAAGCGATACCAGTAGATTATAATATCTTTACTGTTACAGACAACACAGGTGAAGCGATTGCTCTGGCGACTGTAACTCGCAACATCAGCGAGCAAAAACAGGCCAAGGAACAAATTTTACAACTAAACAGAGATCTACAGCGTCGCATCACTGAATTACAAACTTTGTTAGAGGTAATTCCCATTGGTATCGGCATTGCTAAAGATCCAGAATGCCAAAATATCAAGGTCAACCCTGCTTTTGCTAAGCAGTTAGGCATATCGTCAGATACCAATGCTTCCCTGAGCGCTACCTTTGATGAAAAACCCACAAAGTTTAAAATTTACTCCCAAGGAAGGGAACTGTCAACAGAAGAACTTCCCATGCAGTACTCTGCTGCTCATGGTGTGGAAGTTCTGGATGTTGAACTTGATGTCATCCATGAAAACGGAAAAATAGTCAAACTATTGGAGTACGTTGCACCTTTGTTTGACGAAGAAGGGAACACCAGAGGGTGCGTTGGGGCATTTTTAGATATTACAGAACGCAAGCAAGCAGAAGAAGCGCTTTCCTTGAGTTACCAGAGGTTAAAGGTACTTTTTGAGACAGCTAACGAGCTGCTATCGAGCCAGCAACCAATAGAATTAATCGATAGTGTCTTCCGAAAACTCTCGGAGCAAATTGGTTTAGATGTTTACTTCAACTATTTGATTGAGGATAACTCTCAGGTAATGCAGTTAAAATCTTACGGTGGCATTTTCCCAGAACTGGCAGATAAAATTCAGTACTTGCCATTTGGTCAAGCAGTTTGTGGTACTGTAGCCCAGCAACGCTATTCAATAGCTGTAGAGAATGTGCAGCAATCAACTGACCCGAAAACAGAATTGATTCGTTCTTTAGGCATTAGTGCTTATTATTGTTACCCATTAATCGCACAGGGACGGTTGTTAGGTACTCTTTCGTTTGGCAGTCGGACTCGGCTAAGCTTCACCGAAAATCAAAAGGGGATGATGCAAGCAGTATGCGACCAAATTGCGATCGCAATGGAAAGAGCTAGTTTAATTGCATCTTTGCAGCAGCAAACAGAGCAGTTGCAACAAGCTAACCGGATAAAAGATGAGTTTTTAGGGATATTGTCCCATGAATTGCGATCGCCCCTGAATGCTATCCTTGGCTGGGCACAAGTGTTGCAACGCAGCAAGCTCAGCGAAACCCAAATCGCTAAAGGTATGGAGACAATTGAGCGCAACGCTAAGGCGCAAACCCAGCTAATTGAAGATTTGCTGGATATATCGCGGATGAATACAGGCAAATTACGCCTTAATGTCCGTACTTGTAATTTAGTGCCGATAATTGAGTCGAGCTTAGAAACTGTTAGCTTAGCCGCCCAATCTAAGGAAATCGATTTGAGATTTTCCCTGATTCCCTCAACAGAAACCGAAAATCTCCAAGCACAATCCCCAAGCACTCAACACCCACAAGGCAGTTTCAAAGGTGAAGATTCAAGATTTTTAGTTTCCGGTGATTTCGATCGCTTCCAACAAATTATCTGGAATTTGCTATCCAATGCCATCAAATTCACACCCCCAAAAGGAAGGGTAGAGGTGCAATTGTCAGTAGTCAATGGTGAAGAAAAACAACAGACAACCAACAAATATGCCCAAATTCAAGTAATTGACACAGGGATTGGCATCAGTGCTAATTTTCTGCCTCACGTTTTTGAACGTTTTCGTCAAGCTGATAGTTCTAGCACCAGAACCTATGGGGGATTAGGACTAGGATTAGCGATCGTGCGTCATTTAGTAGAATTACATGGCGGCACCATCCGTGCAGATAGCCTTGGCGAACAACAAGGCGCAACATTTACAGTCAAACTACCACTTTTAAAAAGTCACTCCCTGACTTGAAAAAGGGTGTAGGGGATATTCCTTTTTCATGCATGAGTTTTAATACCGTTTCTTTATGAAGCTGCATATATTACCCCGGCTACGCCGTCTCCCCTTACCAAGGCAGGACTACAGGGGGGTCTTGATTATGTACATCTTCATACAGAATTGGTATAAGGTGTAAGTTTCGTGTTCGGAACTCAGCCATTCCTGTTTAGGACTCGGCCATTCTTGTTTTAAGGTGGAATGATCAGGATTTAAAGGAGAGCGATACCTGCGGCAGGCTGTGCCAACGCTCTTTTTACTTGATAGTTCGTCTTCAAAGGTGCAACTTTGAGGGTTAAAGGTGCAATTTCGAGGATTAAAGGCGCAATTTCGAGGATTAAAGGTGCAACTTCGAGGATTAAAGGCGCAATTTCGAGGGTTAAAGGTGCAACTTCGAGGGTTAAAGGTCAAACTATCACCCTTTTAACTCGAACTGTCGAGTTAAAAGGTGCAACTTCCGAGTTCAGAAGTCGAGCATTCGCTCTTTTTACTCGATAGTTGGTGTAAAAAGGTGCAACTTCCTAGTTCAGAGGTGGAATGATGGGGCTTTGAAGTGGAGCGTAGACGCGCAGGAGGGGCGATGTCTACTACAAGCTACGCTTACGCGCTAACGCAATCCTTGATACAGGCTACATTATTAATTAGCTCAATATCTCTGCTGCGCGTCCAAGCACAAACTCGTCGTCAGACATCACCTTTATAAAACCCCAAATGACTAACGAAGAACTGCTGCAAATTATTGAACAAGCTGCCAAAGACAAGGTGACAGAATTAGACCTTTCTGGCAAAAACTTAATAAGATTGCCAGGGGAAATAGGACAACTTACCAACTTACTAACCCTCTACTTAGGCAGCAATCAACTCAGCACTCTGCCAAGAGAATTTGTCCAACTCACCAACCTGCAATCCCTTGATCTGGGCAGTAATCGATTGAGCAGTCTGCCAGGGGAAATAGGACAACTTACCAACCTGCTAACCCTCTACTTGGGCAGCAATCAACTCAGCACTCTGCAAGGGGAAATAGGACAACTCACCAAACTGCTAACCCTCAACCTCAGATTCAATCGACTGAGCAGTCTGCCAGGGGAAATAGGACAACTCACCAACCTGCTAACCCTCTACCTGGGTAGTAATCGACTGAGCAGTCTGCCAGAGGAAATTGTCCAACTCACTAACCTGCAAACCCTCGACCTGAGCAGCAATCAACTCAGCAGTCTGCCAAGAGAAATTGTCCAACTCACCAACTTGCAATCCCTCAACCTCAGCTACAATCAACTCAGCAGTTTGCCAGGTGAAATTGTCCAACTCACCAACTTGCAATCCCTCAACCTCAGCTACAATCAACTCAGCAGTCTGCCAGGGGAAATTGGACAACTCATCAACCTGCAATCCCTCTACCTCGACAGCAATCAACTCAGCAGTCTGCCAAGGGAAATTGGACAACTCACTAACCTGCAAACCCTCAACCTCAGTTACAATCGACTCAGCAGTCTGCCAAAGGAATTTGGACAACTCACTAACCTGCAAACCCTCAACCTCAGCTACAATCGACTCAGCAGTCTGCCAAGGGAATTTGGACAACTCACCAACCTGCAAATTCTCTACCTCAATAGCAATCAACTCAGCAGTTTGCCGGGGGAAATTGGACAACTCACCAACCCACAGACTCTCTACCTCAACAACAATCAACTCAGCAGTTTGCCAGAGAAAATTGTCCAACTCACCAATCTGCAAACTCTCTACCTCTACAACAATCAACTTAGCAGTCTGCCAAGGGAAATTGGACAACTCACCAACCTGCAATCCCTTGACCTCTACAATAATCAACTTAGCAGTCTGCCAGGTGAAATTGGACAACTCACCAACCTGCAATCCCTCTACCTAGACAATAATCAACTCAGCAGTTTGCCCGTGGAAATTGGACAACTCGCCAACCTCAGGCAGCTTGAACTTAGCAGCAATCTTCTAGAACCACTTCCGCCAGAAATCCAAAGTAAAGGATTGAAAGCAATACTGAACTTTTACGGTCAGCAACAAGAAACCGATCACCTGTATGAAGCTAAATTACTCGTTGTAGGAGAAGGTGGTGCAGGTAAAACTACCTTAGTCAAAAAAATTCAAGACCAGAAATATACATTACAACAAGATGAAAGTACTACTCAAGGCATTGATGTTATTCAATGGAAGTTCTTGCTTGACAATGGCAGAGAATTTCAGGTCAACATTTGGGACTTTGGTGGTCAAGAGATTTACCATGCTACTCACCAATTTTTTCTTACCAAACGCTCTCTTTATGCCCTAGTTGCTGATATCCGCACAGAAGATACAGATTTTTACTACTGGTTAAATGCGGTTAAATTACTGAGCGATAATAGTCCTTTACTAATTGTCAAAAATGAAAAACAAGAGCGCAAACGGGAAATAAACGAGCGAGAGTTGCGACGCGAATTTACCAATTTTAAAGAAACACTTACTACAAACCTTGCCACCAATCGTGGTCTGCCAGAAATCTTAAATAAAATTAAGCATTATATTAGTAACCTACCGCATGTAGGAACAGAACTACCCAAAACCTGGGTTAAAGTACGGGAAGCTTTAGAACGAGACTCCCGCGAATATATTAGCTTGGAAGAATATCTGAACATCTGTCAAGAATATGGTTTTACTAAACGGGAAGATAAACTTCAACTCAGTGGCTATCTACATGATTTAGGTGTGTGTCTTCACTTCCAAGATGATGACTTTTTAAGAAAAACCGTGATCCTCAAACCTACTTGGGGTACAGATGCCGTTTACAAAGTATTAGATAATCCACAAGTAATTCAAAACATGGGTCAATTTAACCGCAGTGATTTAGTCAATATTTGGCATGAGGATAAATATGCTGATATGCAGGCAGAACTATTGCGGCTAATGATGAAATTTAAACTGTGTTACGAAATCCCTAATCGTCCTGGCAATTATATTGCACCTCAATTACTCTCTGTCAATCAACCTGATTTCAGTTGGGATGAATCTAATAACCTAATCTTGCGGTATAAATATGACTTCATGCCGAAAGGAATTCTTACCCGCTTTATCGTCGAAATGCATTCTTTAATTGAACAACAAACCCTCGTTTGGAAAACAGGCGTTGTTCTTGCTAAAGACCAAACTTGCGCCGAAGTGATTGAATATTACTATCAACGAGAAATCAAAATTTGCGTAGCAGGAAAACGCAAGAAAGAACTGCTAGCAGTTATTACTCATGAACTAGAAAAAATTCATAAATCTTATGAACGTCTGCAATACCAAACACTTGTTCCCTGCAATTGTGAAAGCTGTAAAGATAGTCAAACGCCTCATTTTTATAGCCGAGAAGTGTTGTACAAATCCCTGGAAGCCCGTAATTACCAAATCCAGTGCCAAAACAGCTTTCGTATGGTAGATGTCCAAAGACTGATTGATGATGTTTTATCGACCTCACAAAAACCACAAATCCCTATCTCTGAAAATATAACCAGAAATAAAGTTTTCATCAGCTATAGTCATCAAGATGAGCAGTGGCTTACCAAACTTCAGAAACACCTCAAACCAATGATTCGCAACCAAAATATGGCTGTATGGGACGATACCCAAATTCAACCTGGTGCAAACTGGCGCGAAGAAATTGAAAATGCTTTAGCAGCGGCAAAAGTAGCAGTATTGTTGGTTAGCCCTGATTTTTTAGCATCAGATTTTATTGCCGAGAATGAATTACCCCCATTATTAGATGCGGCTTCAGCCGAAGGACTGACAATTATTTGGATACCTTTGACTTATAGTAACTATGAGGAAACAGAAATTGAAAAGTATCAATCAGCGCACACTCCCAATCAACCTTTAGACAGCTTGAACTCTGCACAAGAAAATCAAGCTTGGGTGAACATCTGTAAGAAGATTAAAACAGCAATTCTTCAATAGAAGATTGAGAAGATTTTCTCCTAGTAAGAATGTGTCAAAACACCATAGCTTGTTTTTATGAGCAATTTAGGAGTGCTGAGTCACCAATTACCCATGCAAAAAGCTTCTCAACCACCTAATCGCCTCACTTGTTGTTTGTTCGTTTGCAATTTGTAAGCATTGCTGCACAATTTCTGCAACGTTAGAAAAGTAAATGCTTTGTGCAATTGCGTAATTTTCACCCTGCAATCTATAAACTAATAGCTGCTTATTTTTTAACAGCCAAATCTCTGGTACTTTATAAGGTAGATAATCATTAATATCTGTATAACTAGTAACATCTATCTCAATTACTAAATCAGGTGGAGGATCGTTTTGCCAGTCGATACGATTCTTACCTACCACGGATCTCCAATTTTCAATATAAAAGCAATAGTCAGGTTCAATACCGCTAAATTCTGGCAAACTCATGGTAATAGGTGTAAATGAGTCGTATCTTTGCTCTAAACGATCCAGCAAAACCTGAGCAATATTCGCCAGCAAGCTCACATCTCTTCCATGCTCTGGTAGCGGTGCCATTAGCAAAATCTCTCCTCTGCGATATTTAATCCGAGGACAGGCGCGATCACCAAGTCGCTCACTGAGTACTTGATAATCTTCCCAACATCCCAACATCCTTACGACTGTGCCAGCTTGGAGTTCGATTCTTTCTAGTGTAATTACGGTATTCATGATGATAACTTTAGAACGGTGTTTTTACTTGTAGATGAAGGGTTTCTCCTGACTGCGGATGCTGAAAACAAATTTCTCTTGCATGTAAATGTAACCGATTAGCGTTTGCACAGCATCCATAAAGGCGATCGCCTAAAATAGTTACCCCCAGTCCTCGCACATCTGCCGCATGAACTCTCAATTGATGGCTACGTCCTGTTAGAGGAGTAAATTCTACACGGGTATAATCTCCTTCCCTCACCATCACTCGGAATTGTGTCAAACTCGGTTTACCGCGCTGCCAATCAACTTGCTGATAAGGGCGATTTTCTGGATCTCCCCACAATGGCAATTCAATTGTACCTTGCTCGACTCTTACAAAACCTGCAAGTAAAGCCTCATAAACCTTGTGAACTTGTCGCTGCTGAAACTGCTGGCTGAGTTGCCGATGAGTTTGGCGATCGCGTGTTAACAACAAAATACCAGATGTTTCTTGGTCTAATCTATGCACAGATGTAAGTGTCATGCTATCAGGTAACAGATGAGACAAGCGACTCCAAACACTATCCTGGCGATCGCGATAACGCCCAGGTACAGAAAGTAATCCAGCCGGTTTGTCCACAGCAATCAGCCACTCGTCTTCATAAATAATCGATAAACTCACCTCTCCCCTAAACCCTCCGCTATTAGGGAAGGGGCTTCTTACTCCCGCTTCCAGCAACAAAAGTTTTCCGCTTCCCTCTCCTTTTAGCAGAGGGTTAGAGAGAGGTGATAAGGGCGCTGGGGGGCTAGGTTTCAAGCCAGATAGCAAAAACCCCATCAATGGCTGACATCGTTCCGCACATGCTCCATAAAATTCTCCCTGGATTTTATCTTGATTGACTGAAGACGCTCCCCACCAAAATTCTGCCATTGCCAAGGGTTTGAGATGATGAGTTGCGGCATAATGCAGTAGCTTTGGGGCACAACAGTCTCCTGTACCAGTGGGGAAGCCTTCTGGCAGCAATTGTTGTAAAGATTGCGAGCGCCCAGCAAAATTTGTCAGGCTGTAGCTAGCGTGCAGATGAGCTTGTAATTCTCGTGATAGTGCTTTACGCTGTTGTTTGAGTTCTAAAATCCGCAAATCTGCGGTTGCGATCGACTGCTGGAGGGGCTGTAATACTATATTTTGCTGGCGTTTAAGTTGTCGTCGTTCGATTTTCTGTTGACGACTTTCGGCGTCGAGTTGTTCGAGAGCAATAGCCAACGCTTCTTCGGTCAGTGTATTGCAGATTTGCTGACGTTTTTGTTGTCGTTGATGTTTGCAATGGCGATGGCGATCGCTCATTGCTTGTAATTGCTGCTCAAACTCACTAAATAAGGTTTCGTACTGCTGACGTTCCTTGAGTTGCTTCAAGGTGAGGATTTCTCGCTTGATGGCGTCTAACTGTAACAAGGTGCGAGCTTCTTGGAAAGCAACTTCGTCTCTTCCTGGTATTGGTGGCACCCAACCCTCAACCACACTGCAACCATGTAAAAGACCAGAGAAAGCTTTAAGTACCCGTTGTTCGCCATTAGGCAATTCAACTAATAATATCCCATACATTTTGCCTTCACGAGAATAACAGTCATCTTTGGCAAGATGTTGCATTAGTCCATGAGCGATCGCTTCGGACATTGTGGTGCGGGATAATGTTAAGCCCTCGCCGCTTTGGGGACAATACCCATGATAGTAATAACTAGGGGATTCACTAAGTGCAAAATCACAGTTTATGAAATCGGAAACCGGGTGCAGAATTACCATACAAGGTATGATTCCAAATCTGACTGTATATTTTAAAGAATATCTAAAATTATTAATCATTGCTAAAAAAAGAAATCCCCGACTTCTTTAAGAAGTGGGGGAGCTAAAGCTAACGAGAGATTTGAGTCGCGAGCGATCGCAACTCAAAATTAAAAGTCTAATACACAAAAATACTCTCCATTATTTAACCTGGATTACTCAAAGAATCGCTCTCTGGTAGATTGTCTTGCACTGCACTTTCTGGTGGATTGTCTACTTTTGGTATAGGCTGTTGTTCTAATGAGTTATCTTTTGGGAATGTAGATTCCGGGTCTGTTGTCATTCCATGCTCTTCTTGTCCTCTCAGTCCTAGATATGTAGCTGCACTAATTCCTTGTAGCGTCAGAAGCGTTTGATCGAATTCTGGCATTGCTAGATTTTTAGCAACTTCCCAAACAAAGAATAGTCCAATTGCCACTGTCCAAATAAATGTTTGAAATCGATGAAAATTGACTCCATTAATATCAGATAATATGTCTATAAAAAACCCTTCAGAAACGCCTTGAGTACCTTTTTTATTTTTTTCATTACCTTGTCCATCAATTAAGGAACTACCAAATACAGTTACAGAATTAATTCCCAATAATATTAGTGATTGTTGATTTAAAACATTGCTATAATTTCCCGTTATTCCGTAAATAATAATGTAAGAACCAAAAATGATAAATGTCCAGAAAGCAAGTTGAGATATCGATAAGCTGAACGGATTTTTATACAATTTTTTCCTACCCAGAAAAAATCGAGCAATTCGTGTTTTTCGCTGTTCAGGTTCAACGCTAACTTCTTTTGTCATTAAAATTTCCTGACCAGCAATTACTTCTTTTTTTGAGTAAACTCCTTCTATTCCAGGGCTACGAAGAGCGTTTCGGCAATACCGAGTAAATAATAATCCTACAGCCAAAAGTAGAAGCAGACACAGCCAAAAGCGCCACGATAACAGAATTATTTTGATTTGAGGAGGTGAGAGAGGGTTGCTGACTGGAATCGCAATTTTATTGGGACAGCCTACTCCCACAATCGCGTTAATACTGTATTGATTGGCTCTACCAATCAGCGCATTCCATACATGTTCTGATGGATTATTGCGTTCGAGTTGAAAAGCTAACCAATCACGATCGACAACTAGTCTTTTCTCTCGATCCGGAACCATAACGATAGTTGGTTCTGCGTGTATGTTCTCTAGTTCATAGCCATTCAAGTACAAGACTAATTGTCGAGGATCGAATGAATTCCCCTTAGTCGTTGGATTTGTAGCTGCTGATAATCCGTTAACTCTGACTTTAATGCGATCGCCCATTTTAACTTGGTTACCACCGTTGTCAGCAATAACTTGTTGAGTTGTAAAATTAGTAGGAACTGAGCAAGTCTGAGATGGTGCAATTATAGAAGGAACATCTGGAGTATCTTGAGCGATAACAGCAAAGTTGAGAGAAACAATTAGAGAAAACACCAACACAAAAATAGCAGCAAATTTTTTCGTATTTCTATGCATCGATCTAAATTCCAAAGCGATTAGTATATCGGTAGTTTAACCATATTTGAGTCACTGTATATATTAAAAAACTTGTCTGAAAACTAAATAAACCAATTGTTAAGGGAAAAGCATTACTCTACCCCTACAAGATTGTGGTTCAATGAAATGAAAACTGCTCTACTTTCTATTTTTGACAAGTCTGAAAGTGAGAAAATAAAGCAACACATAATCGCCACCATGAAGCTGTGGCAATCGCACTATGCCATTCCCAAACACCTAATACCTTTAGCCGCCAAACTTGCTCAAAAAAACCAAAGTAAGGAAACTGCCCACTAGGAGCATCGTCATTTATATTTAGGTGAGTATAATCTATCCAGGAATCTTTTAAACGCCAGCCGACGCGATTGGCAAAATCAATACAAGTTTGAGAAGCTGCAACATTATCATTACCAATCATCAAAGCCAGCACGGGATCGCCACCAGAAGTATCTCTAATACTCTCCCAAATCTGTTTCTGAACGCTGAAACCAAAGCGTCCATGACTATATTTAACCCAAAGTTTATCGATAGTACACAAGTCATTGTCAGAAAAGTTTTCCAGACTTGTTAAATCAAGATAGCGTTTTTCTTCTTTGTTAGCTATCTTCAACATCAGAGTTGTAGTTTGCCAATCTGCTTCCAACCATCTCCCAGCTTTGAGTAAATCTCGCAACTGAGTGTAATCTACACCCACTGCTGAACTCAAATCATCTACATCTTCAGCTTTTTGCTCAGAACTATCACTAGAAAACAAAGTTTTTCCGGGGAAAACTTCAATTACACCCTGAGATCCAAATAACCAAAAATATAATTGAATATCAATGTCTGACAATTCAATTTGTAATTGTGTAATCCAAGCTGCTGCGGTTAGTCCAGATTGTTGAATCATCGGGACGGAAGGCTGTGCTACCCTACTGAGAGTTTCCACTAAAGAAGAAACAAAGCGTTCACTTTCCGAAGATGGCGCAGCAGCAATTAAACATTGTTGGGCGTCTAGTCCGAGTTGCAGTTCTTCTACCCAATCCCGGAGAGATACACAACTATAGCTTACCAAAGGACAATCGAGGATAATAATTTGTTGCGAACGACAGCGGCGCAGTTGTTTTCTCAACCAAGAGCGATTGATTACAACATTATCAGAAAGTATGAATACAGCTTCTCCTTGTTCTGTTTCATGAATCTGTCCTCGGAGATATAAAAATACAGTTGGAATTTCTTCTAAAAGATTGGCGCTGGTAGGTGATTCACAAAATGATTCAGACAGCAAACACTTTTGAATTGCTTTACGAACATCTGAAACTGGGGTTTTTTCGCTCACATTCCAATAATTTACCTCAAAGCCACCAGCTGTATTCAGTATTTTACTCAAAGCCAAAGCACTCTTGCTCTGAGGAAATCCTTCTATAACTAATGCTTGTCGTGGATGTCTTGTAGATACTGTTTTATCTGGTTTAATTCCTAAAATTACCTCTCCAATTCCTTCCACGATTCGCTTAGGGGTTTGTGATGGATATTCTGAATGAATTTGGTCTTCACCTCGGCTTTTTTTCAGCTGATTAATTACTCGCAATTGCTGATTTGCTTTATCTATATATGCTAGAGTTTGGTGATAAACGTAGCGATAAAGTCCATCTGCTTCAATCACACCTTGGGAATCAGCAGCTTCTCCCCGCAATCCGCGAATTAAAAAATAAGTGAATACTCCATGTTTTAATTGGGGAAATTCCCAAGATTGTTGAGAGCGATCGCAAGATAATAGAGCATAAAATCCTTTTCTCTTAGCTGCGCGTTGTCGCAGAATTTCTACTAACTCTTGTGTGGGACTGAGTTGGGGATCTATTGGTATTTCTCCTCTAGCGCCAAACAATGTCATGCTACCGCTATGACAAGCATCCAGCCATAAAATTTGCTGTTGGGCAGGACAATTTTCTAATAATTGCAATAATTCCTGCAACTTTAAACCAGTGTCTATTAAGTTGTCTTTTTGAGTATCTTGGAGACACAATACCACCTGCTGAGTCGATGGTTCTAGCATCCCATGTCCCGAAAAATAAAACAGAACGGTGTCAATAGATTTAGTCGCAGCAGCTATTTGTTTGAGGCTAGTACGGATATTTTCTAATCGCGGCTGCTGGTGAGCAAAATCATGGTAAACCCTGACATCCTTTTGCGGAAATCCCCCAGTTGCAGCATTTAATGCTTCTGCTAAACCTTGGCAATCTACTGCTGAGTAACGCAAACAAGGTATTTGCTCATCCTGATATTGGTTTACTCCCACCAATATCAGCCAAAGCTTTGCTAAACCAGTTTCTAAGACATGAGTTGAGTGACTAGTACGAACACCAACTGGACACATTTATTAAAATTCCTTGACAGGAAGACTACGGTAGCTTTTATATAAATAATATTCAAGCGTACTGACACAAATTACTGAAATTGTTTCTCAGATCCAAGCGATCGCCAGATAGCAGTCCTAAATGAGAAAGTGAAATCTTACATCCAGGCTGTCAACAGTCAACAATCAACAATGCGAGAACTTTATCCAGCGATCGAGCCTTACCGAGAAGGAAATTTGCAGGTTTCTGACCTGCACACCATCTATTTTCAAGAATCAGGTAACCCCGAAGGTAAACCCATCGTTTTGCTACATGGAGGCCCTGGTGGTGGATGTCCACCTTTTTATCGCCAATATTTCCATCCAGAAAAATGGCGGCTGGTGATGTTTGACCAACGCGGTTGCGGTCAAAGTAAACCCCATGCTGAATTACGAGAAAACACTACTTGGGATTTAGTCAGCGATATCGAAAAACTGCGCCAACATTTAGGTATAGAAAAATGGACAGTTTTTGGTGGTAGTTGGGGTAGCACTTTATCATTAGCCTACAGTCAAACCCATCCCTCTCGATGCACGGGATTAATTCTTCGTGGTATCTTCATGCTCAGACAAAAAGAGTTGCGCTGGTTCTACCAAGAAGGCACTAGCTATATTTTCCCTGATGCTTGGGAAGAATATTTAAAACCAATTCCTATAGATGAGCGTGAGGATCTGATTGCAGCATATTATAAACGCTTGACCAGTCCAAATTTAGATACTCAACTGACAGCAGCTCGTGCTTGGTCAATTTGGGAAGCTAGTACAAGTAGACTTTTTTTTGATTCAGAACTGATGCAAAAGTTTGGTGAAAATGAATTTGCCTCAGCTTTTGCTCGGATTGAATGCCATTACTTTACGAATAAAGGATTTTTGGAAACCGAAGAACAATTACTTTTAAATATTGACTGCATCCGCCATATCCCGGCTGTAATCGTTCAGGGACGTTACGATGTAGTCTGCCCAATGATATCAGCTTGGGAATTACATCGCGCTTGGCCCGAAGCCGAATTTATTGTGGTTCCTGATGCCGGACATTCAATGAGCGAACCAGGAATTTGCAGTGCCTTAATTGAAGCAACAGATAAGTTTGCCAACTTAATTAGCTGATATAGATTTTAGTGGTTATTTTTCTCTTGTATTAGGCTGTAATAATCGTCATAACAATCTAATTACTTTAACCTCTTATCAATGCCATCAGTAGATTTTTAGTTAGGGAATATTATCCCCTAACTAAACTTCCCCACACCTTAGTTTTCTTTGATTAGTAAACTATTTCACGGTAAGTTCTTAACTTCAGTTGCACTCAAAGCACGATTATAGATGCGGACTTCATCAATTAATCCATTGAAACGATCGCCCAATGGTGCCCCATCAGCATAGTTTTCCGCTGCACCAATAGTTACTGGATTGTTATCTACTAATATGTTGCCAGTAAGCGGGCTACTACCAATTTCAACACCGTCAACATATAGATGGAGCATACTGCCATCGTATGTCCCTACCATATGTACCCAGCGATCGCTAACTGGTGTACCTTTGTAAACATCACCTTCACCATCAGTGGTACCCATCTCCCATTTATAGGTAGTTACATTATTCCGCGAACCAAACCCTAAAAAGAATTGATCGGGATGAATAAGGGTGCCAATCTGTCTATTTACAACAGCATGAAAACCCACTGGTTTACCATTTGGACGTACCCAAGCTGAGACAGTCAGTTGATTAGTCATAGAGTTAAGACTAGCTGAAGCAGGTATACTGGCATGGGAGCTATTCTTTCCAGCCACTTGAAGAGCTTGGCCGTATAACCCAGCCGTTCTACTAGAATTAATCAACGATCCGTTATTATTTTTGCCAGAACTGTCTAAAACAGTATTACCTGCTGCTTCTTCAAATTTCCAATAGCCTATTAATCCACTTGAGCCACCATCAGTTGAGCCACCATCAGTTGAGCCACCATCAGTTGAGCCACCATCAGTTGAGCCACCATTATTGGATGTAAATTTCCAACTGTTAATATCTTGAGCATTAAATCGAGATCCTGTCCCAGCAGTAAAGCCAACAAAGGCTTGGGAACCGAGAACAGAAGTTAAATCAATCTTGTAGGAAAGTGCTGCTTCGGCGGTTGCAAGTTTAGTCGAACTTTCGGAAAGGAAAACATCCAGTTTGTCGGTCTTGCCATTGTATTCAATCCAAGCATTGATTGGCTCACCGGAGTTTAGATCGATTGGTGTACCTGAGTTTGAATCAGTAACAGTACTAGTGGTTGCAAGCGCAGCATCCACATTACCATCTCGCAGCACGGCAATGTTGTTGTTGTTAGGATCTGTTCCATTCTTATAAGTGTCAAACTTAATCGCCAAACTTTCAGTAATAGGGCTGAAAGTCCCGCCATAGCCTAAATTGCCACCCCTACTACCCTTAGCATTGGCCTTTGCTGCACTGTTTTGCAGCACAAAGGTAAATCCATCCGACCCTTGAGTTCCACCTCTCAATTGAAATTGGAACTGGGTTTGAAAGGAGGTGTTAGCATTCAAGGCAATCGGAGTGGTGTAGAAAACGCTACCCGCCTGAGATGCAGAGGCTGGAGTCAAACGCAGTGCAGTACCAAACTGGGCTGAACTACCGTTAAGTTTAAGTCCACTCGTGCTGGCAAAATTCGTGTAATCAAAGCTAGCTAATAGCCCATTATAGGTATTTAAAAGTGAAGGCTTAATGGCTAGAGGAGATTCAATTGCACCAGTTGCGTACTCCAGTACCCAGTTACCACCTTGAGATACATTCCCAGTTAGATCTGTCGATGCAGCTACATCAGCCCCAGTTAATTGCCCCAATTTGGAAACAAAGGTACTCCCCACTGTATCTGCCGCAACATCACAACCGTAGAGCAAGATATCGGCATCAGGCGCCAAGGCATCTCCCCAGGTTTGTAAATCTTGACTTCGGCTGTTGAGTGTCTGAAGATTGACTAGAGAATCCCCAAGGTTCAGTTGCCCAGAGCTACCGTGGGAAATAACATGAACCCCTAAAAGATTGTCATAATCAGAGAGCGTCTGAGTGATTTGTGTAATACTATCTTGCTCAGGCGAAAGCGGAATAATGACGTCAGCAGTTAAATTTTGAAGAATTTTTTGTGCGTCAGGAATATTTAAATCGACGAAGGCAATTGACTGAGGATTTACTAACTGTGCCTGAGCTGACAAGAAGTGAGGAATGAAGTTTGATCCTAGACCCTGACTTGAGGGAAAACCAGTAGACAAAGCCGAATCATCAAAATCAGAAAAGTTTGTTTCAAACATATATGAGGCTTCTTGAATAAACGTGTACGAAAATTAAATTTCAGACAAAAAAGAGCAAGAAATCACTTGAAACCACATACATTCTGTAGGTCGGGGATAATGGGTATGATATTTTGAAACTATCACGCCCAAAGCACACTCAATTTAGAGTACAGCATACTTAGAGTAATTACAAATTATAATTTTGACAAGAGGTAAAGTTTAGCTGGAGCAATCTGATTTTGTCAGATGGATAGAAAATAAGCGATCGCTAAATCCAGAATATAATCATCTAAATTTAAGATAATTTTAACTTGACAAATTAAACAAGATAAGCATAAACAGCGTTATCAGAAGCTACTTGGCATGAAAGCAAGATTCAATGAGATGAATTCAATACTGTTGTCGAAACATTCAAGAAATTAAGCTTGATATCTGAGGTTTTTGAAACTAAATCTGCTAAAGTTAAGGAAAGTTATCGTCATCAGAGAAAGTCTATAGTAATAGAATCTATGAAAAGTATTTAACAGAGTTTATTTAAGCATTTATTTTATATCAAATACCCCAGAATAGAGCAAATATAAAATATTAACTAATAGAATGATTTTTAATGATGCGTTTTATTAAGAATTAGTGAAACTTATTGAGTAGATTTTAATTTCTACTTTTGCTTTTCCAGAAGCCTATTTTATTGTGGTTGATGATGCAGGGTATTCAATGAGTGAACCAGGAATTATTAGTGCTTTGATTAAAGCAACAGATAATTTTGAATTAGGTTGAATTTGGAAACTTACACCGTATATTAAGCATCATTGTAAGTAGTTCACTACAAAAAAAAGAAGATATGCGAATTCTAATTTTGGAAGGCAGTATGTTGTTGCTTTTAACTGCTATGACTACTGGTTGTGTCGGTTCTTCCTCTGTTACAAAACAGTCGCAAGCCTTGCCAGCAAGCACCCAGCAGGTAACGAAGCAAACTATATTGACCTCAACACCTACAGCGACTGGAAAAACTACAGAGCTTTCTACCCCTCAAGCCACTATTGCCACAAATCCGACGCGCTGTGAAACTAGCCAATTATCAGTCCGCCGAGTCTCCGAAGATGCTGGTGTTGGCAACGTTGGACTCACCTACGCCTTTACTAATAACGCCTCATCCCCTTGCAGCCTAAAAGGTTATCCGGGATTAGCATTATTGGATGCCAAAGATCGGCCTTTGGAGGGGGTTAAAGTTCTCCGCTCCCAGGACACTTACTTTTCGAGTAAACAACCTCGACAACAAGTAACTCTAGCTCCTGGGGCACAAGCCTCATTTCAGATAGCATACAACCACGTTAGCTCCTCAGAGGAACGCTGCCCAACATCTACTAAAATTCAAATCACGCCTCCTAATGCTTACCAGCACTTTACCCTGACAGAAGAAATCATGCCTTGTACAGGTAAAGTCAGAGTGACTCCAGTACGAGTTGTTGGTACTCAACCCTAGTAAACTTCTGTACTTAACTTAAATATTCGGAAATCGCATAAATTTGATTAGAACTTCTGATAAGTTCAGTATTGTAGTGTTGTAAAAGGTGAAAAATTTTATGCAAGGAATTGATGTTTTCGATCAAGACGGCAGAGTAGATTGGACAGCAGTCAAAAACTCTGGTAAAACCTTTGCCTTTGTCAAAGCTACAGAGGGAGCTAGTATTAAAGATTCCGCTTTTGCTCATCACTGGCAGACCATGAAAGCTGTTGGTATTATTCGGGGTGCTTATCATTTCTTTCACCCACATACATCTAATCCGGTTGACCAAGCCAAGGAATTCTTAAAAACTGTGGGCAAATTAGAACCAGGAGACCTGCCACCTGTTCTAGATGTAGAGGTCACAGACAAAGTAAGTAGCCAAGCTGTAATTAATGCAGCGAAGCAGTGGTTAGCAGAAGTGGAAAAAACCCTTTTACAACAAACACAAAAACCAATTAAACCGATTATTTATACCTTCCCCAGTTTCTGGCAACAACTTGGCAATCCATCTGATTTTGCTAATTATCCGTTATGGATTGCCCACTACGGAACTCAGAACCCAAGTATTCCTAGTGCTTGGCAGGGGCAATATCTAATCCATCAATTTGAAGGTGATGTATCTGGTGTAGCTGGTGTTAGTGGTCGAGCCGATTTGAATAGATTTAATGATTTGCAGCTAGGAGATTCTGGACTAAGAGTAAAACAATTACAACAGCAGTTAAAAGATATTGGCTTATATACTGATGCCATTGATGGGCATTTCACTGATTTAGTTAAGGATGCAATTGTTAGTTTTCAAAAATCTAAAGGATTACAAGCTGATGGAATTGTCGGTATAAAAACTTGGGTAACTTTACTCTGGATTTAGACTATGATAATTCTACTCAGTAAGAGCGATTCCCAAAATTTTCATAGTCTCTCTAAATAAAACCTAGCTTTTTTTGGTACGAACTTGGATTTTAAGAATAGCCGCTTCTATAAAAGCCCCTGTATTGCTCGGAGGGCTTTTTAATAATCTGTATTTCTATAAAGAAGTCGGCATAATAAAACCAAACTATGTGAAGAAAGATTAACTAGACTAAAATTCTCCTTCCTCCTGCCTCCAGCAAGAACTGCCTCCTGCCTTATCTCAACGATAAATTTTCCTACCCACCTACTTATCTGGCTAACATCGAAATATAGAAGAGGAAGATTTGACCTGAAAAAAACCTTTCATGACTCGTCTGAGTGAACTAAACTTAACCCGCCTGATAGCTTGATTCACTTCTACCCACTGACGTTTTCTTTTTGTTGCTTCTGGATAATCTTCACTCAGGATATCAACTGGTAATAAATACATCTTGACCCGGTAAGCTTTGCCTTGTTTGCGGTACTTATAAGTGCCCAGTTGATTCGCGTCCACTTGCCCAATCACCCCTGCTTCTTCCCAAGCTTCTTTGGCTGCTGAATCGGGCGGACTCATTCCTGAGGGAATATCTCCTTTGGGAATTACCCAGTGCTGACGGTTACGAGTTGTAATCAACAAGATTTCGACTTTACCATTGTTAACTCTATAAGGAATAACTCCAGACTGTTTAAAAACTTTGCTAATTTTTCGACCCATGTAACTTACATCCTGTACTGTTTAATTTTTTTTGTACAATGTTTATTTCAGAAAGTCGAGAGATGATAGGGGATAATTTTTGATTTATTTTCTATTTATCAATTTGTTTTCCCTACTCCCCACTCGCTTTTATGTTTGTTGACCACTTTTTAGCCGAGCTATATCACGCAACGGTGGTGCGCCGAACAAGCGGCTGTATTCACGGCTGAACTGTGAGGGGCTTTCATAACCCACATAATGACTAGCTGTTGCGGCATCCATACCCTGTCCTAGCATCAAGCGACGGGCTTGTTGAAGCCTAAGTTGCTTTTGATATTGTAAAGGACTCATAGCAGTGACAGATTTAAAGTGATGATGAAAAGACGACGGACTCATGCAGGCTTCACGAGCGATCGCATCGATCCGAAATGGCTTTTCGTAGTTCCATTTGAGCCAGTCGATCGCCTTAGCGATCCCCTGGAGACGCTTATCAACTAGGGCAATCTCTCGCAATCGCGCACTTTGTTTGCCTGATAACAAACGGTAGAGAATTTCTCGTACAATCAAAGGCGCGAGGATAGCAATATCTTGGGGGGTTTCCAACAACCGTAGAAGTCGGATCGCTGCATCCAGCAGTTGGGGGCTAACAGAACTTAAAAACAAGCCCGGTTCTGGTCGTTGGTTAGCAGGAGCGTCTAATTTTGCTTCCATTATTAGTGTACTGAGTTCTCCCGGATCTAAATCTAGCCGCAGGCATAGATACGGTACGGTTGGCGTCGCTTCAATCACTTGACCAACCAAAGGTAGATCGATGGACACCACTAAACATTGATCTTGACCATAAACATACACATAGTCCGCCAACATTACCTGCTTCTTGCCCTGAGCGACGATGCACAGAGCAGGCTGATGCAGGGCATGGAGAGGCGCGGTTGGTTGTGAGGAGCAAATTAGGAACAATCGCTCGATCGCCGTTGCATGGACGCCATCTGTGCCACTGTTCTGTGCAATCAAAGCGGCAAGCTCATAGTGCTGCTTTGTAACTGTTTGTTCCATAATCTCCTTTCAAATCTTTTCTGAGACTAACACTTACAGCAGTCGCAATATATTCAGCCACTTTTTTCAGTCTATCTATTGAGCGTAGGCAATAAAAAGAATGCAGGATTAGGCAAGAATTTCGCAGGTTCAGACGATCGCAGCAGACTTTGACTCTTTTAAATTAAGAGTGTGCTAGACATCTCATCAATCAAAGGTTCCACACAATATCGAACTATTAAATACCTCGACTGATTGATAAACGTACAACAACTTGGAGATATTCTTTGATGACTACCAACCAACAGAAAGTCGTACTGATTACAGGCGCGAGCAGCGGCATTGGTGAGGCAACAGCACGTTTACTTGCTCGCAAGGGTATCCATGTCGTGCTGGGCGCACGGCGCACAGAGCGGCTAGAAACCCTTGTAGCCGCAATCCGCTCTGAGGGAGGCTCAGCAGAATACCAGACTCTCGATGTTACGCGTCGCGCTGACTTCCAAGCCTTTGTCGAATTTGCCGTCAGTAAATTCGGGCGCGTTGATGTCATCGTCAACAATGCTGGTGTCATGCCGCTCTCAAAACTAGAAGCGCTGAAGGTGGATGAATGGGACTTGACCATCGACGTGAACATTCGTGGCGTACTTAACGGTATCGCTGCCGGACTACCACTGATGAAACGCCAGGGGATCGGTCAGTTCGTCAATCTATCCTCCATTGGTGGACACACTGTATGGCCAACCTGCGCCGTTTACTCAGCCACGAAGTTTGCTGTACTAGCGATTAGTGAGGGGCTGCGGCAGGAAAGTACTGACATTCGCGTGACAGTAATCTCGCCGGGTGTAACCGAGTCCGAACTCGCCGATAGGATCGCTGATGCCGAAGCCGCCAAAGGGATGGAGGAATTTCGTAGGATTGCACTTCCGGCCGAAGCCATTGCCAAAGCGATCGCCTTTTCCATCGAGCAACCAGACGATGTGGATGTGAATGAGATTATCGTGCGCCCTACGGCTAGTCCGTATTGAATCTCAAATTATAGCTAGAGGCAGGAGGAAGAAGGCAGTTCTTGCTGGAGGTAAAACTATTACTGTTCCTAACATCGACGCTTGTCATTATGTCCTAAAGGGTGTGACTACGGCTATATCTAAAAAAGTAAAAAGATAATCTTCATAAATTAATACCAGAAGTCATCAGCGCTACAAACCAGCGATGGCTTCTGTTCTCTATTAAACAACTGTGGGCGAACGAGATGCGGCGCAAAAGGCGAACACAACTTGGGAAAATTTGATAAAGACGTATTATTTGTAATTACTGTATCAGCGATCGCCGAGACTTGTTACGATGAATTCTACAGTTAAGATGCTGCAACTCAAAAATAGTGAGTTTACAGTGAGTAGAAAGTTAGAAGTGGCGAGTAGATGGACACTCACAAAATCATAACTCTTAACTTTTGACCTAGCACGTCCTAAACGCCCCTAAGAAAGCTAACAGTACTCTTTGTTTGGTCTATACTCTATGCCCAACTTTATATTTTTCAAAAATGATTCTTTATTTTATGGCATAAATTTAGTGAATGCAGGCGATATGTACATAGCAGCATTAATCGCTAGGGACTAACTTATGAATAACTCCACCAATCAGCTAGACGATTTCACCTTAACATTGCCAATTTCCCAAACAGCTCGCGTAACTGCGGAGCAATTTGCTAATGAGCAGTCCAATTCTCAAAAAGCAGAGCAAGTTCGGCTGAATACTTTAGCTGTATGGGTGGTGAATGACTATTTACAGATGATGGATATTCCAACCGACAAGGAAGCCAGTGACAGTTGGAATCCCATCATGCGTCTGTGCGGGGATATAGCTGACCTACAAGTGTCCTCAGTTGGTCGTCTTGAGTGTCGCCCTGTTCAAAAACACGAGCAGATATGTTCCATTCCTCCAGAAACCTGGGAAGAACGGGTAGGTTATCTAGTGGTTCAATTTGATGAATCGCTCCAAGAAGCAAAACTATTAGGTTTTGTACCTAATGTCGCAACTGAAACACTACCTTTGAGAGAATTGCAACCATTGGAAGCATTTATCGATTATCTGGCGCAGTTGCGGGAATCTCCACTAGCCTCACTTGTGAATTTGAGTCAGTGGTTTGCTGGTATATTTGAGACGGGTTGGCAAAGTGTTGAATCTTTGTGGAATCTGCCAGAACTTAGGCCAGCTTATGCTTTTCGCAGTATTGAAACTGTGGAACCAAATACTCTCGACCGACCAGAATCATTTACTAAACGTGCAAAATTAATTGATTTAGGCATCCAAATTCTCAATCACCCTGTGATGTTGATTGTGGAAATTAGCCCCCAAAAGGATAGCCAAACTAGTATCCTCCTCCAGTTGCACGCAACTGGCAGTCAAATTTACTTACCACCAGGAGTTCATCTCACCGTTCTAGATAGTTCCGGAGCAGTCTTTTTGGATGCTCAATCCAGAAAATCAGACAATTACATTCAGTTACAGTTTCGCGGAGAACCCAGAGAAGACTTTAGCGTTAAGGTAGCATTAAATGGTATTAGTATTAGTGAACATTTCCGAATTTAAAACATCTAGCTATCTTCCCTGTTTGTCGGGAATTTATAAGTAGTAAATTGATTAATTAAAAATTAAAATCGGCTTTTTGGGATTTTCAAAAAATTATCTACGCGCTTGTGACACTTGCGATCGGACATTACAGGTTTGTGATTTTGCACAGGGAGAGGGATAGCGACGGTCATGGGTAAGTTAGTATTTCTAAAATTTGCAGAAGGTAGTTTTGAGCAAGGGTTTGCTGTCACTCTGCAAATTGGTGAAGAACGCGAGCGTGCGACAACAGAAGTCACGGGGAAGTTACCTCCATTTCCCGAAATGCCGCTCTACTATAGTCATTGGCAGTCTAGTTATCTGCATATAGGCAATCGCTATCGTCTCTATGCTGAGCAAGTGCAGGTGACAAATGTATCGATGCTTCAAGACTGCGAAAACACTTCTCGTATTTTGCGGGCACGCTTTAATACCTGGTTGCGAGCAGAGGAGTTTCGCTCTGTAAGAGAAAAATGGTTAGAAAGATTGTCATCCACCGAAGAAGTGCGGGTAATTTTACAAACAGAAAATAGCCAATTACAGCTATTACCCTGGCATTCATGGGACTTGTTAGAACGCTACCCCAAGGCTGAAATCGCCCTTTCTTCACCCACTTACGATCGCATTCACAACTCACGCACTCCCAATCCTTTAGTCAATATCTTGGCAATTGTCGGTAATAGTCAAGGAATTAACACCCACGCAGATCGAGCTTTATTACAACAGTGTAGCAACGCCGAAGTCAGTTTTCTCGTCGAACCACAGCGCCAGGAATTAACTGAGCAGCTGTGGGGAAAAAACTGGGATATTCTCTTCTTTGCCGGACATAGTTCTAGTCAGGGAAATCGAGAATGCGGACGAATTTATCTGAATAAAACTGATAGTCTCACCATTGGCGAGTTAAAGTATGCTCTGAGGAAAGCCATTGAAAATGGTTTGCAACTAGCTATATTCAATTCCTGCGATGGATTGGGATTGGCACGAGAATTAGCTGATTTGCAAATTCCTCAGATAATTGTCATGCGCGAACCGGTTCCAGACCAGGTTGCTCAAGAGTTTTTAAAGTATTTTCTCCAAGGTTTTGCTAGGGGAGAGTCTTTATATCAATCTGTACGGCAAGCACGGGAACGGTTGGAAGGACTTGAGGATCGATTTCCCTGTGCGACTTGGCTACCGATGATTTGCCAAAATCCAGCCCAGACACCCCCCACTTGGGATGAATTGAGGTCTACAGAGAGTGAAGAGATACCGTCACCTGTGTCCATCAGACGCAAATTTGGTATCGCTTTGTTATTGAACGTGGCACTCACAGCCTTGGTTTGTGGGGTGAGGTTGGCGGGAATCCTGGAAACTCCAGAAATTCAAGCCTATGACCAAATGATGCGATCGCGTCCAGAGGAGGTAATCGATCCCCGACTGCTGGTAATTACCATTGACGATGATGATTTGGCAACTCAAAGAAAAAATGGTGAATCCTTAATTGGAGCTTCCATTTCGGAAAAATCTCTCAACAAACTTCTACAAAAACTTAATCAATACCAACCTAGAGCGATCGGCCTAGATATCTACCGTGATTTTCAGGCTAAAGACCCAGATTTAATTAATCGTCTCCAAAAAACTCCTAACTTAATTGGCGTATGTAAGGGGAGCGATGGTACAGCTAATATCGGAGGTATTCAACCGCCACCTGAAATTCCAACAACAAATTTGGGATTCAGTGACTTTATGCACGACCGTGATGGAGTCATCCGTCGTCATCTTCTATTTATGAACCAAGAGCCGACATCATTGTGTTCTGCCTCCTACTCATTCAGTCTACAACTGGCGTCCCTCTATCTGCGACATTCAGGAATTAATGTCAAGTTTACCCCCCAAGGAAATTTACAGTTGGGTAAGACTGTTTTTCCAAATCTCAACTCTCGTAGTGGTGGTTATCAAAATATTGATGCTAATGGCGGTCAAATCTTACTCAACTACCGTTCTACAAAAGAAATAGCCCCACAGGTGAAGCTAACCCAATTTTTATCCAGCCCTGTTAATCCTGATGCTGTTAAAAACCGAATTGTTTTGATTGGTGTAGTGTCAAGAGGAGATTCTCCAGATACCTGGCCGACACCCTACGGAGTTCCTTTAGACGAGCAAATGCCAGGAGTCTTGGTACAAGCGCATATGGTCAGCCAAATTCTCAGTGCTGTCGAAGATGGGCGTCCATTGTTGCGGGTTTGGTCGCTATGGTACGAAATAATCTGGATTTGGGGCTGGTCTTTAGTGGGGGGAATCTTGGCTTGGCGAAAACTTTCATTACCCTGGTTAGTATTAGTAGTCAGTATTAGTTCTAGCATTCTGTATCTATTTTGCTTAGGTCTGTTAATTTCGGGTACTTGGGTGCCTTTTGTGCCATCGGCTTTGTCCTTACTAACCACTATTGGCTTGATGTCAATTTATAATTACAAAAAAAACTTCTCAGTTTAAATACTTAGGTAATGGCAAGTGTAAGGGGAGGGGAGAGTGTGGCGAAATTATCAAAAAGCAACAACCCTGACCACACTCCTTATTTGCCCCATGCCCAATTTAATATCTAAAATCCGATGAAGTGAGCTTTTATGAAATCTAATTTACAACGAATAAAATTATTTTTACTACTAGCTTTGAGCTGCACCAGTTTATTAATTAGCCAGACTTCTACTGTTGGTCGTGGATTTAGCGATCGCCCTAATTCTAAAATAATTGTTGCTCAAACCCCACGCTTTGACCAACCCCCAGTTCCACCTGGGCGTACTCCTGGAGGACGCGTCCGGGGTGGGGCTACGCGGGGAAATGTGTGTCCGCTTACTAAACCCGATCGACCCGATCTCACGGCTTTAGTGCCGTTTACCGAGAAAGATGGGGTGACTAATGTCTGGGCACAAACAACGTTAGAACGTCCAAGTTGGTTTTTCTATGTGCCATATCCCAAGGATGTGGTTGATGCAGTGGAATTTGTGGTGCGAGAAAATCCGGACTCTAAGGACTCTAAGGAAATTTACCACGGAAAATCGATCGTTCTACCAGATAAGCCAGGAGTAATACGCATCTCCCTACCTAGCGATGCTCCCGCCTTGGCGTTAAACAAAGAATACCGTTGGTTTTTCAGTATTAACTGCGATAAAGAAAAAAATGCTCCTTGGACTTATGTTGAAGGGGTAATCCAACGAGTTAACCTGAATCAATCAATAGCTAAAGAATTAGAAACCGCAGAACCTCTTAAGCGCTATACAATCTATGCCCAAAATGGGATATGGTACGAGGCACTAGCTATACTGGCTCAACTGCGTCAGAAAAATCCCCAAGATACCGCACTTCAAGGGCAGTGGCAAAATTTACTAACCAGTATCAACTTAGCTGATGTTGCCAAAGAACCACTTGTGTTGAATAACCCTTAGACTTCTAAAGCTAGAGACTGGGGATTGGGCATGAGGCAAACAGGGAGTCTGGGAGGTGTGGGAGGAAAAGGAGGTGTGGGAAGAGGCGAAAAGCCAGAAGTATAAATTTTATTTCCCTCCACACTCTCCCATCTCCCTCATCTTTCCACTCCCCACCCTCTACTTAGCTCTGACTAAACCGTTGTGCCTGAGTAAAGCGGTCGTACTCGGTTCGCGACCCCGGAAAGTTTTAAACACTTCCATTGGATGCTTACCACCACCAAGTGCCAGTACGGTATTACGATAAAGCTGTCCTGTAGCTTTTATAGCTTCTTCATTTTCAAATCCAGCTTCTTCAAAAGCTGCAAAAGCATCAGCACTTAGTACTTCAGCCCACTTGTAACTGTAGTACCCTGCTGCGTAACCCCCTTCAAAAATATGTCCAAATGCACATAGCATTGAATCTTCTGGAAGTGGTGGTAAAACGGTAGTAGTCTTAGCTATACGTTGACGCACATCTGCTGGAGTTTGATTACTATCAGGACGATAGCGGTAGTGTAGTTCTAAATCAACGCTGCTGAAGTGAAGTTGCCGCAACATCGCAGTACCACTCATATAGTTACGTGCCGCTAACAGTTTTTGATAATAATGCTCTGGTAGAGCTTCCCCAGTTTGATAATGCTTAGCCATGCCAAATAAAGTGAGTCGCTCATAGCACCAGTTTTCCATAAACTGACTAGGTAGTTCTACTGCATCCCACTCCACATTATTGATGCCTGCGGCTCCAGGATGATCAACCTTAGTAAGCATGTGGTGCAATCCATGACCAAACTCGTGAAACAAAGTCTCTACTTCATAAAAAGTCATTAAACTAGGTTTGCCATCTACTGGGGGAGTTTGGTTACATATCAAATAACTCACAGGTAAGCGGATGGCACTCACACCATTTTCTTTTATTTTGGCACGATTGATGCACACATCCATCCAAGCACCACCCCGTTTTTCAGCTGGACGGCTATAGGGGTCTAAATAGAAGTAAGCTATAGGAGAACCAGTTTCATCAGCAATTTGGAAATAACGGACATCCTCATGCCATACTGGGGCTTGACCATCAGCAGGGGTGACAGTGACGCCAAATAACCGTTTAACAAGTCCAAATAAGCCATCTAATACTTGGGGAAGGGGAAAGTAAGGACGTAATTCCTCAGCGGTAAAAGCAAATTTTGCTTCGCGTTGGCGTTCTGCCCAAAAGCTGATATCCCAGTGTTTTAAATCTCGATTTTCTTGTCCATGTGATGCGGCGAAAGCTTGGAGTTCTTCTAAGTCTTTGACAGCAGCATCATAACTGGCTTGGCGTAGTTCTTCTAACAGTGCTTCGGCTGCTTCAACATTAGGAGCCATTTTACTAGCAAGGCTCAACTCGGCATAACTTCCAAAGCCAAGTAAATCTGCGAGTTCTTGACGTAACTCTAAAATCCGCTTAATTAAGAGATTATTATCTAAATCGCCACTAGAAGCACGGGTAATATAAGCTTTGTAAAGCTTTTCGCGTAAATCCCTCTGGGTGCTGTGCTGCATGAAAGGGCCATAACTGGGAAAGTCTAGAGTAATACGCCAAGGGCCATTTTCTGGTGTGGCGTTGCTACAAGCAGCCTCACGAGCAGCTTGTGCTGCTAAACTAACTAAGCTTGGTGGTAAACCATCAATTTCGGCTTTTGTTGTCAGGGTTAAGCTAAAAGCTTTAGTTGCATCCAGTACATGATTAGAGAATTTCGTAGAAAGTTCTGCTAATTCCATTTGAATGAGGTTGAAACGCTCTCTTGCTTCTCCTTCTAAGCCAACACCAGAAAGTTCTGCATCTCGGATGGCAGCTTCTACAATCCGCTGCTGGGCTGGTTCTAAACTTGCCCAACCATCGCTAGCACGCAGTACTTTAAAAGCACTATAGATGGGTTGGCTTTGACTGAGCTTGTTGATAAATTGTACTACCTGTGGCTGGATAGTTTCGTGAGCTTCCCGCAGTTCAGGGCTATTTTTAACGCCCATTAAATGATTTACGGCTCCCCAACTCCAGATCAGCCGTTCAGTTAGCTTTTCTAAAGGTTCTACTAAACCTTCCCAAGTAGGCTCTACATTAGCCTCCAAAGCGGCGAGTTGCTGCTCAAGTTCTGCCAGCAATTGATTAAAAGCTGGTACTACTCGTTCTGGTTTAATTTCTGCAAAGGGAGGTAGACCAGTGCCTTGGAGTAAAGGGTTGTCAAAAAGAATGGTAGTTGCACTCATGTTTTTCTGTGAACTGCGGACGAATAAAAATCAACAATGATTTTTATTTATATTTATATATATCTTCTAATGTAGCGATCGCTGTGCTATTTTGTGTTCCCATTCTGGCAAAATAGCGATAAAAACTACGGGGGTATGGGACAAAGAGCAAGTCTGGGAGGGGTAATCAAGGTTGTTGCTTTTTGATAATCTCTTCCCACTCCCTCATCCTCTGACTTGAAAAAGGTTATAGGGTATGGGCTGTAGGGGATATTCCTTTTTCATGCATAGCGGTGAAACTTGTTTCATGGGGACTGCCTTACTAGTCAGCTGTGACTAAGGCGATCGCAAAACCATCGTATCCTTTGCTACCCACTGTCTGGAGCGCCGTGGCACTCACACGCGGCTCAGATGCTAGCAGTTCGTTGAAGCTACGCACTCCTTGGACGCTGGTATCACTACTGCCAGTATCAATTACTGCTCCGTTACGAACGATATTATCAGCAATAATCAGGCTACCTCTACGGGAAAGTTGCAGCGCCCAGGATAGGTAATCAGGATTGTTTGGCTTGTCGGCGTCGATAAATATAAGGTCAAATGAACTGCGACCTTCGGCGGCGAGTTGTGGCAGTGTAGAGAGTGCTTGCCCAAGCCGCAATTCAACTACATCGCTCAGACCGGCGCGTGCAATATTGCTCTGGGCAACTTCGGCGTGTTTAGCATTGGCTTCCAGCGTAATCAAGTAACCATTCTTGGGTAGCGCCCGCGCCAACCAAATTGTGCTGTAACCGCCCAGAGTACCAATTTCTAGGATAGTGCGTGCCTTTTGGAGTTGCGCCAACAACAGCAGTAGCTTACCCTGATTCGGCGAAACGTTGTGCGGCGGCAGGCCTGCCGTAGCGCTAGCTTCTAGTGCCGCATCTAGCACTGGGTCGGGAGGCACAAACAAATCGGTAAGGTAAAGGTCAACCGCAGTCCATTGTTTCTGAGTCATGATAGAGCCAGTAGGGAGTAGGGAGTGCTGCCGGATACTTTCAATATAATTACGAATTACGGATTACGAATTACGAATTATACTACCTGCTTTACCTGTGATTTTGCTAATTCGCTTGGTGCGATCGCCCCATTCTCCGTAATGATCGCTGTAATCAATTCGGCTGGGGTGACATCAAATGCTGGGTTGTAAAATTCTACACCCCCAGGCACGAGCATTGTAGCGCCGACTTGATAGATTTCTGCGGGATCGCGTTTTTCAATGGGAATTTTGCTGCCATCAGCTAATTCAAAATCAACGGTAGAAAGGGGTGCAGCGACAAAAAAAGGTATATTATGTGCTTTAGCGGCGATCGCTACGCTATATGTCCCAATTTTATTCGCAGTGTCACCGTTAGCGGCAATGCGATCGGCACCCACAACTACAGCATGAATCAAACCCTGTTTCATGCAATGGGCTGCCATATTATCAGTAATTAATGTTACAGGAATACCTTCTTGAACGCATTCCCAAGCCGTGAGTTTTGCACCTTGCAAACGCGGACGGGTTTCGTCGGCAAATAAACGTCCTAAACGTCCTTCCCGCCAAGCAGAGCGCACAACACCCAAGGCTGTACCATAACCAGCAGTAGCTAAAGCTCCGGCGTTACAGTGGGTAAGCAATGTCAGCTTTTCTGGGGTCGTAGGCAAGACTGTTAAACCATTCTCACCGATCGCTTTACAAGTTTGTAAATCTTCAGTATTGATTGCTTCGGCAGTTTGCAAGAGAATTTGCTTGATTTCTTCTACTGTTCCCACTGTTTCGTAAGCAATTTTCAGCATCTGGCTAATTGCCCAAAATAAGTTTACGGCTGTGGGACGAGTAGAACGCAACATATCGGCAACTTTATCTAAGTGTTGCAAAAATTCGTGGCGATCGCTTGTCTGAATTTCCCTTGCACCAAGATACATTCCGTATGCCGCAGCCACACCAATTGCAGGCGCACCCCGGACAATCATTGTTTTAATCGCCCGCGCCATATCTTCACTACGCTGAATTTCCACGAATGTATATTCGTTGGGTAGGCGAGTTTGGTCAATTAGTGACACTGAGTTGTTGTGCCAAATAACTGGATAAACCTGGTTTGTAGAACCTGTCATAAAAAAAGGCAATATTTTTAACTTTTTTGAAAGAATAATATCAAGTCCGGCTAATTACTTACAATATGGTTGGTCTTTTTGGTAATTGGTAATTGGGAAAAAGGTAATGGGTGATAGGTGAACAGTTGTGTTTTTCTGACTCCTTACCCATTACCGACCCTCACAAATATCATAACTATTTAATCGGACATGATATTATACCAATTTTAAAAAAGAGAATGCAAGAGATGCACATCTCTAAGACCTTGTGTTGTCTAGATTATTAATTTTAAATTTTGAGTTTTGAATTTGTATTAGCTATGACTAGAGTAAATCTAATGGTAAGCCAAGTAAACTTGACAAAGGTTAAAGGGAAAGTGACAAAACCTTTTTCACTTTCCCTTTAACCTTTCTCCTTTTCCAATACTTATTAGCTCAACCGATTCTTCTAGTTATACTTGTGTTTCTAGCAAGTGGATTTCTCCCGAATAGCTTGATGATGGTTTCAGCAAATTCTTTATTATCGTAAAATTCATGCATCAAGGTAATAGGTTGGGAATAAAGTTCATCCTTGGAAAAGATTGATTTCCAATCTAGTTCGACGCTATTTATAACTCCAACCTCTGCCATTTTTTTGAGGAATTCATAAGCAATCAGCCCTTGACCGATGGCAGAGGGATGAATACCGTCTAAACTAAATAGCCCACCTTGTCGTAGTCGCCCAGCAGTGTCTGCATGGTAGTATTTGGTGTTGACTTGCGGATAGACAAACTTGAAGTATTCTGGAAAATCGTACTCCACTTGTCCAGCATTTCGCTTGAAGGCAATTTCTTGCAAGGCATCGGCAAGTTCAACAATGTGATACCGTGGTTGCCGATGTTGACTGTTCTTACTCTTAACCAGTTCTCTAATTACTTTATTGTATGTGCGAATACAGTCATCAATGTAGAGGGCATCTTGTAACGTTAGGTATAAGGTGCCAGTATTTTTAACTGTATCTTCTTCAAAGGGAAAATAAGTATAGTATTTGTAGTAAATTGAAGGTCTATCTTCTCCAGGCACATCAATTTCAGTAGTTGAGCCTACGCCTTTTGCTAATGGCACAATAGTTACCAGCGGTACTGTTCCAATGAAGACATTCCAATTAGGATTCTTGTTGCCCTGCATGATTGTATCAACGCGATCGAGCAATTCTTGATATTCAGCCTCAAAATCTTTGGGATGCCATAGGTTCCATTGTTCTCTTACCTCACGGAATGATTCAGGCTTTTGACTTGGGTTTTTGAGAGTCACATTTAGGTCATTAGGAGTTTGATAAATTTCTAAACCGATGACAGTTCCCAGTGCATTGTTCGATCCTAACCAGAGAATTAAATTTTCAACTCCTTCAGCTTTGCTTGTGTGATGTCGCAGCCAATCAAGTTGGCTATAGTTGTCAAAGATAGGATTTAATGATGGGTTGAGAACTTTAAGTGCTATCCGGTAGAAGGCTGCATTAGGCAAACCTAAAAAATTAGGTTTACCGTCTCCTTTCTGGTTACTAAGTTCAATTTGATATTTACAAATTTTGGGTGTAATCATCCAAGAATCAGCAACATCAAAGCCTTGAATAGCTAGATTGTGGAAAAATTCAATTCCTTCTGGATAAGGCTGTTGGGCGCTACCTCCTTGCCGTTCATAGTAATCTTCAGCTTCATCAAGTATTTTCTCAAGAGTTGGCAATATGGTCAGCCAATCTAGACCGTTGATGTCTGAGCCATATTTTTTCTCCAAACGCCGTAAAATCTTTTCTAGATTAGTTGGTAGTCCGCCCATCAACCATTCAGGGTAGAAATATTCACCACCAACTTGTAGCCCCATTGACTTGGCAATCAAAGTTGAAAAACAAAGGTCTGTCCGGGCTGCTGCCAAAGACATAAAGCCCTGAGAAATACTGTCACCAATTGTAAAGAGTTTCATAAGTTTTCCTAAATTTGATAAAGCGATCGCCCACACCTGAGTCACAAGCGTGGGCGATTTATTACTACAAAAAATTAACTAAACGACAGCAGATACTTGTTGTTGAAAGAAAGCTTGCAAAACTCTGTCTGCTATTTGATGACTAGTCAAACCTAATTCTGTTTTCGATTCATTCGGTTCAGCATGGTCTACTAATACATCTGGTACGCCAAATCGCTTGACAGGAACGAGAATATCTGCGTCTAATAAGGCTTCAGCGATCGCCGAACCAAAGCCACCCATGACGCAGCCTTCTTCTAAGGTAATAACGCGTCCAATTTTCTCAGCTAAGGGCAAAATCAACTCGGTATCCAAAGGTTTAGCGAAACGGGCATTAATCACAGTTGCTTCAATGCCATGTTCGCTCAAGATTTCAGCAGCTTGCATTCCCGGATAAACCATTGTGCCATAGCCAACGATTAACACGTCATCCCCTGTACGCAGAATTTCGCTTTTGCCGATTTCCAAAGGTTCCCAGCCTTCTTCCATTAGTGGCACGCCATAGCCATTGCCACGTGGATAACGCATAGCGATCGGGCCGCTAGTATGGTTAACGCCAGTTACTACCATGCGTTGCAGTTCTGCTTCATCTTTGGGTGCCATCAGTACCATATTTGGAATGCAACGCAGATAAGCGATATCATACATACCTTGGTGGGTAGGGCCGTCAGAACCAACAATTCCTGCCCGATCTAAGCAGAAGAAGACTGGTAAGTTTTGGATGCAGACATCGTGAACTATCTGGTCATAGGCGCGTTGCAAGAAGGTAGAATAAATAGCAGCGATGGGACGCATTCCTTCGGTTGCCAGTCCGGCTGCTAAAGTGATGGCGTGTTGTTCGGCAATGCCGACATCTATATATTGATTGGGCAGTTTTGCTTGCAGTTTATCTAAGCCTGTTCCCGTCGCCATCGCCGCAGTAATGCCGATAATTTTTGGGTTTTGTTCGGCAAGTTTCACTAAAGTGTGAGCAAAGACTTTGGCATAAGCCGGCGGTTTGGGTTTGCTGGAAGGAATAGCTTTACCAGTTGCTACATTGAAGGGATTTTGGGCGTGGTAGCCTACTTGGTCTAGTTCAGCGATTTCATAGCCTTTACCCTTGACTGTTACCACATGTACTAAAACTGGGCCTGATATTTGATGTGCTTGTTGGAAGGTGGCAATCAATTCTTCTAAATTATGTCCATCAACTGGGCCGATGTAAGTAAAGCCGAGTTCTTCAAACACTGCGCCTACCTTAGGAACAGCCAAGCGTTTCATACCTTCTTTGATGCGTCCGAGTTCGGGAGATAAAGATTCACCAACGAAGGGAATTTGCTTAAACTGTTCCTCAAGATTATCTTTGATAAATTGCACCGGCTGGCTGAGGCGCATTTTGTTCAGATAGCGAGGAATTGCACCTACGTTAGGAGATATGGACATCTCGTTGTCGTTAAGGACAACCAGCAAATTAGTTTTTGGCAAGTGTCCGGCATGGTTGATGGCTTCTAAAGCCATACCCCCAGTAAGTGCGCCATCACCAATCACAGCCACCGCTTTAAATTTTTCACCTTTAAAATCTCGTGCTAAAGCCATGCCCAATGCAGCTGAAATACTGGTGGAAGCATGTCCAGCACCAAAGTGATCGAATTTGTTTTCACAACGCTTGAGATAACCAGCAACTCCGTGTTTTTGCCGCAGAGTATGGAAGCGATCGTAACGTCCTGTAAGTAGTTTGTGAGGATAAGCTTGGTGTCCTACATCCCAAATGACTTTATCCCGATCTAAGTCTAGTGTTTGATAAAGCCCTAGTGTTAATTCTACGACACCCAACCCTGGCCCCAAATGTCCACCATTAATTGCTACGGTTTGGAGATGCTTGTCTCGAATTTGACGGGCTATTTGTTGCAGTTGCCGAACGGATAAACCGTGCAACTGATTGGGATGGGTAATTTCGCTCAAATGCATATTACAGGGTTTTCCTCTCTAATTTCTGGTTTCGGTATCTTGATTTTCCCACGGTCGGGTTATCCTCATAATCAGACTGTTACATTGTTACTAAGTTGTAGCGTAAAGTATAACTTCGTAATTGATAACGCCCAAAAATAGGTTAACTATTAACAATTCGTCAAAAAAAATTCAGAATTCTAATTTCTGAATTGAAAATATAATCAGTCTTTGGTATGAATTTTCAATTTAACTAGTAGGCATGAGGTTTATCTATTCCCTATTCTCTTTTAAACCTACCTTACTTATCTTTGTTGTCTTGGTTCGGTATCATCAGATGTTCTGCTGTGCGATCGCCGTTTTGTCAAAACAGGATAGACATATAAATAAAGTTACTCACTCATTACTTATAAATTCTGTAATAGCTGATTAAATTAAAATTCATTACTACTTAACAAATTTTATCATCTCTTTTGTGGAAATGACAAAAAATATGGTATTAATTAGCTTGAAACAAGGGTAACAAAGTTAACTTGTGGAATAAATCTATACTAGACTACTGAGATATAGAAGAAATAATGCATACATCCAATGTTAGCTTGCAACGCAAAAATAACGGGTAACAAATAAAACTTCTACTTTCATACATAATGCTAAAGGCGAACGCGTCTGGGCTACATTAAACTGAGTCTCGATAGATTAAGATGGGTACTTAAAAAAGCGAAGTCAGCTCATCAGCTTTCAAGTACAGCAATGTTGCCAGTTCTCGTAACCGGACACTACTTATAAAAACTAATAAGTTTAAGGGTGTTGACCCTAAATTTTTATTTACAAGATTTAAAGAAATTTGCTAACAAGTTAATTTATAAAGTTTTTAATTAGTTGCTTAAGCAAGGAGCTATTTATGGTGTCGCTTTTGACGCGATGTCTCGCAGAATTCGTTGGAACATTTGTGCTAGTTCTTGGCGGATGTGGAAGTGCTGTTTTTGCAGCAGCATTTCCAGACGCAAAAGCCAATGAATTAGGAATTGGTTTTGTAGGTGTTTCTCTGGCTTTTGGTCTGACAGTGCTAATTATGGCCTATGCAGTTGGTCATATTTCTGGCGCTCATTTTAACCCTGCGGTATCATTTGGTCTTTGGTCAGGAAAGCGTTTTCCTGGCTCTGAATTGCTTCCATACATTATTGCTCAGGTATTGGGAGCAATATTAGCCGCAGGTGTAGTTTATTTAATTGCTACTGGTAAACCAGGATTTACGCTTTCTGGTTCCAATCCATTAGCAACAAATGGTTTTGGAGTACATTCTCCTGGAGGCTATTCATTGGCTGCTGGTTTCATTACAGAGGTTGTACTGACCTTTATTTTTTTAATTGTCATCTTAGGTGCAACAGATGGTCGTGCGCCCAAGGACTTTGCACCAATTGCTATTGGTTTGGCACTAACACTGATTCATTTGATTAGCATACCGATAACAAATACATCCGTTAATCCTGCTCGTAGTACTGGCCCGGCACTTTTTGCTGGTGTAGAACTGTTTAAGCAAGTATGGTTGTTTTGGGTAGCTCCTATTTTAGGTGCGATATTGGCAGGTCTATTCTATTCAAAGGCTTTAGGTGAATCAGGCGCACCAGTTGTAGGTGAAGCAGAACGTGAAGTTTCCTCTGGTATAGATGATTATTCACGACGATAGTAAGTAACTCGGTAGTAAAAACGGTAGTGGTAAATATGTAGTGAAAACGCAGATTTAACCCAATACCTTCGTTAAAAAAGAGGATGAATAGAGAGACCTAATGTAGTGACATATTCACTCTACTCAACGCTATTTTATAACCTCCTAAATTGGCGAAGGTATTGTTATCTGTTATTTAAGCTATATAGCAGTCGCACATGATATGACCTACTTAGTTGTGAGATTCAAGCCTTGAACGACTCTAGTTGTTAGATTTGAAGTTGGTAAGCAATCCATAATCCACTAATGCTATATAGACGATTTGGACGCACAGAATTACAAATGCCAGTGTTTTCCTGTGGTGGCATGAGATACCAGTTCAAATGGCAGGATGTTCCTAAGTCACAAATTCCTGCTGATAACCAAGCGAATTTGGAAGCAACTATCAAAAAAGCTGTGGAAGTTGGCATTAATCATATTGAAACTGCGCGCGGTTATGGCAGTTCCGAAATGCAATTAGGTAGAATATTACCCAAGTTTCCGCGCGAAAAGTTGATTGTCCAGACCAAAGTCAACCCAAAGGAAGATGCGAAAGAATTCCGTGAGTATTTTGAGAAATCATTAGCATATCTCCAGCTTGATTATGTTGACCTTTTAGGTTTACACGGCATTAATACTCCTGAGATATTGGACTACTGCATCCGTCCCGGTGGCTGTTTGGATGTAGTACGTCAGTTACAAGCAGAGGGAAAAGTGAGATTTGTTGGCTTTTCTACGCACGGGCCAACAGATGTGATTGTGCAGACAATTAAGACTAACCAATTCGATTATGTGAACCTGCACTGGTATTACATTAATCAATGGAATTGGGAGGCAATTGCAGCAGCTAAACGCCAAGATATGGGTGTATTTATTATTAGTCCATCTGATAAAGGAGGTTTGTTATATAAACCACCGCAAAAATTAGTAAATCTTTGCGCTCCTTTGAGTCCAATGGTATTTAATGATTTGTTTTGTTTGAGTCATCCACAAGTGCATACCTTAAGTTTGGGAGCAGCAAAACCAGAAGATTTTGACGAACATCTCAAGACTTTAGAATTAGTAGATAGAGCATCAGAAATTCTGCCACCGATTTTGGCGCGATTAGAAGCAGAAGCGATCGCCACTTTGGGAGAAGATTGGGTAAAATCCTGGGAGGATAATTTACCTACACTTAACGAAACGCCTGGTGAGGTAAATATTCGGGTGATTTTGTGGTTATGGAATTTAGCGATCGCTTACGATTTGGTAGACTATGGCAAAATGCGTTATAACCTGCTTGGCAATGCTAGTCATTGGTTTCCTGGTAACAAAGGCGATCGATTAAACGAATTAGACTTGCGCCAATGTCTCGCCAATAGTCCCCACGCCGATAAAATCCCAAAAATTCTCCAACAAGCACATCAATTATTAGCAGGTGAAGAACTGAAACGATTATCTCAACAGTAAGTGTAAAGTTAAAGATTCTTAGAACCTATCTAAAAACTGACTTTTGATGGCATCCAGTTTTCGGATAGGTTCTAAACAAGTTAGGCTTGCAGCAGAAAATCTGATGCAGTGAGAGTCGGCGCACCTGTAAGAGTTGCAAATAGGCCACCAGTGCCGAAACCAACTGCACTACCATTGGGATTGTAAAACAACTGTCCACTTACAGAGTCGTAAACAATAACAGCACTGCTGAGTGCCCCTAAAGAAGTAATTTCAAAATCACTAGCATTAGTAAAACCTGTTCCTGCAGCCGAAGTAATTGCACTGAAGGTGGTCTTATCCAAGACAATCTTGTCATTTTGAGAGTGATTGAAATCAGTGATAGTATCAATCCCTATAGTAGCGCTGTTAAAATCAGCATTAGTGTTGTAAAGGAAAGAGTCAACACCCCCACCACCTGTGAGAAGGTCATCGCCAGCACCACCAATGAGAGTATCATTCCCAGTGCCACCCCGTAGCGAGTCATTGCCACTTAACCCGTCGATGCTGTCGTTACCTCCCTGACCATTAATCACATCAGCAGAGTCAAAACCTGCGATGTTATTGTTCAAATCATTGAGGAATGTCACCGTGTTGCGACGCAAAATGCTGCTAAAATTCCAGTTGGCATTAAAGACATCAAAACTGTCCGTGAATTTACCGTTAAAAAAGATATTACCAATAGCTCCTGCTACTCTAGATTGGGCAGTAAGATTTTCCAGGTTTTCTAACTGAAAGTTTTCCAAAGTGACTTTAGTATTTGCTACACCATCAAAGGTGAGTTCCAAGTTATTGCCATTTTGAGTTAATTGCAGATTTTCGGCAGTTAAGCCAGCGCCGTTAAATAGCAACATGTCGTAGGAAGCAAGTACTGACGCCGATGGGTTTGACCCAGTACCCAGCCCGCCAAAGTCAGTGATGGTGTCACTGCCATCGCCTAGTCCGACAACAAAAGAATCATTGCCAGCACCACCAATTAGAGTATCATCGCCAGTACCAGCATTTAGAATATCATTGTCAGCACCAGCATTTAGAATGTCATTGCCAGTACCACCAACCAGAAAATCATCGCCAGTACCAGCATTTAGAATATCATTGCCAGTATCACCTCGAAGGATGTCGCTGCCACTTAACCCATTGATGCTGTCATTACCTTCTTGACCATTAATCACATCATTAGAGTTATCAAAACCTGTGATGTTATTATTTAGTTTATTGAGGAAAGTAACGGTATTTTTGCTGAATACCGTAGTTTGAGTAGAGTTGGCATTAATCACATCAAAGCTGTCGCCGAGTTCGCGAACATCATTAAATGTGATATTACCGATGGCAGGTCTGGCTGTCGATGCAGGCACATTATCCAGGTTTTCTAATTGAAAATTTTGCAAAGTGACTTTGGTATCAGCTACGTCTTCAAAGGTGATTTCCAAGTCATTGCCATTTTGAGTTAGTTGCAGATTTCTGGCAGTGAAACCAAAGTCCCCGATAAATTGCAGTGTGTCGAAGGAAGCAATTACTGTTGCTGATGGGTTTGACCCAGTACCAATACCGCCAAAATCAGTGATAATGTCATTGCCATCCCCTTGTTCAACGGTAAAAATATCATTACCAGCACCACCAACTAGAATATCATCACCAGCACCACCAACTAAAATATCATCACCAGCATCACCCACGAGAGTATCATTACCAGCTAGTCCATTAATAGTTTCCTTACTGGGAGTGCCAACGAGATTGTCGTTTTCATCAGTGCCGATCAAGTCGAAGGTAGGCGTAGTACTGCCGTAGACAACATAGCTTTGTCCACCGAAGTCGTTGCCATTGGGTGAGGCAGCACTCCATGCTCCAATAATCACGTCGCCAATGCCATCACCGTTAACATCCCCTGCATTACTGACCGATCTGCCAAAGCTATCACCCCTAGTAATGCCGTTAATGGCGTAGCCGTTAGTGCCATTCAAGTTAGAGAGGTCGAAGATGCCGCCACTACCAACATTTGTCCCCCCAAATACCACATAACTTTGCTCAGCACCAAATGTTCCAATAATTAGGTCATCAATGCCATCGTCGTTAACGTCCCCCGCACTGCTGACTGAGTAGCCTAAGAAGTTAAAAGAACTAATGCTGTTAATCACAAAGCCATTAGTGCCATTTAGGTCAGAGAGATTGAGAATGCCGCCACTGCTCACATTTGTCCCTCCATACACTACATAGCTTTGTCCACCATCATTGTTGAAATTGGAGGAGGCACCCAATGCTCCAATAATTAGGTCGTCAATGCCATCATTGTTGATATCTCCAGCATTGCTGACTGAGATGCCTGATTCATCAGGAGAACTGATACCGTTGATGGCAAAGCCATTAGTGCCATTTAAATCAGAGAGGTTAACAGTGCCGCCACTGCCCACGTTTGTCCCTCCATACACTACATAGCTTTGCCCAGCAACATCATTGAAGTTAGGGTCAGCCCGATATGCCCCAATAATCAGGTCATTTATGCCATCACCGTTAATGTCTCCCGCACTGCTGACTGAGTTGCCTGAGCTATCACCCGCAAAAATCCCGTCGATCGCAAAGCCATTAGTGCCATTTAGGTCAGAGAGGTCTAGGGTGCCACCACTTCCTACATTCGTCCCCCCAAACACCACATAGCTTTTCCCAGCACCAGAGTTGCCGTTAGCAGAGGCATTAGATGCCCCAATAATCAAGTCGTCAATACCATCACCATTAATGTCTCCTGCATTGCTAACTGAGTAGCCTGAGTTGTCATTCGCAAAAATCCCGTTGATGGCAAAGCCATTAGTGCCATTTAACTTAGAGAGGTCGAAGCTGCTGCCACTACCTATATTCGTCCCCCCAAACACCACATAGCTTTGCCCAGCACTAGAGTTACCGTTGGGGTCGGCAAAGGGTGCCCCAATAACCAGGTCGTCAATACCATCATTGTTGATGTCCCCTGCATTGCTAACCGACGAGCCTAACCCGTCTCTGACAGCAATTCTGTTAATTAAAAAGCCATTAGTGCCATTTAAAGAAGAGAGATTGAAACTGCCGCTGCTACCGACATTTGTTCCCCCAAACACCACATAGCTTTTCCCAGCACCAGAGTTGACGTTAGGTGCGCCAATAATCAGGTCGTCAAAGCCATCACCGTTAATGTCTCCCGCATTGCTAACCACGGAGCGTACCTGGTCTTCGACAGCAATACCCTTGATAGCAAAGCCATTTGTGCCATTCAAAGAAGAGACAGTTAATGATGGAATAGTCATGATTTTCTCCTATATTTTTTGTAATTGAGGCAGTAGAAACTGGTGTAGTTCAATTAACTGAATAAGGCTTGAAACTAATGAAGTTGGGTGTTTTATGCAAACTACGGACGCTTACAGCACAAAATTCGCTCCGGTAAGTTTAAAAAGTATTGTTATTGATATCAAAATCTCAAATTCAACCCCAAAAGCAGAGAACTCAGGGTGTATTGCATATAATCGAGAAACCCGATGAATAATGCGATCGCTGTTCTTACCCACTAAAATTGAGCTACACATAGCTGCATTTCTATACAATATTCTTTTCTTCTCGTCTCAGACGCTTCACAACTGCTACATCTAATTGACTGATAGCTGACTGAATAATTAATAATTTGCAGTACTTTATCCCTTCTCAAACAAGCTAGTAAGAGTAAGTTAGGGAAAGCCTGCATTTACATAATTCGTGATTAAGAAATTTAATTACGAATTATGTCCATAGCAGTCTTTAGGTACTTCTTAGTGCAGGAATTGAAATTTGAAAACAAAAAATGTTTAGATAACCGTTAAATTACTTAGATAATCTTATAAGGGCTGAAATTTGTCAATATGCTTAGCGTCATTGTGGTAAAGCTATGAAGAAGTTTAGCTACTAGCTAGTAAAGTTTTTGTCTAGGCATAGTCCATCGTAGACATCGTACTTTTGAGGGTATCTTTCTATCCAAGTAAAAAATTTTATAAATTCTCAACAAGGCACAGAGAACTCTGTAGACGCTTGTGCGACTACCTGCAGGGTACATCAACGTGAGGTAATGGCTGTACCTTTTTCTACTCTTACTCTGAAAGCGTGCTAGCAAGAGTGTCTCTATCACCAAAAGGATATGAAAGTTCAAACAGAGCAAAAGGAATCCCAATAAATAAATTTAGGGGATTCCTCGGAGCCTACGGTAGCAGCTGTTGTACCTTTGTTGGGTAATCTTTAAACGCTAACTCCTGAGAGGATTTTACTTACAGCAATTTGCAGTCAAATAGACTACAGTCAGGTAGCATAGCTGTCCTACCCGACAATTATTTAATTTTCTTTTTATGTATATTCCATTCAATTGAAAACTGCTGGGAATCGACAATCTGTATAGTCATACAAGTCAATATTTAATTAGACTCTGTGACATTTTTGATTTGATTCGCCTTTGGTACAACTAGCACCTTATCAACGCGATTACCATCCATATCCATAACTTCAACTCGCATACCCTGCCATTGAAAATGATCTGCTGCTGCGGGAATACGACCCAAATTAGTGATTACAAAACCGCCTAAGGTTTGATAACTGCCACGTTCCTCAGATTCCCACTCTTCCATCCCGAAAAGTTCAAAAAACTCTTCCACAGGTAACATTCCATCCAAAAGCCAGGAACCATCTTCCCGTTGCACGGCTTGTGGTTCATCTTGCCCGTCTGTAGAAGGAACATCACCCACGATTTCGCTCATAATATCATTAAGAGTGACTAATCCTTGAATCACGCCGTATTCATCGACTACCAGCGCCATGTGAGTAACGGTTTGTTTAAACAATTCTAAAACTTTTAAACCACGGGTGCTTTCTGGTACAAATACGGGTTGTCGCAATCCTACCGTCAAGTCTAGGGGTTCAGCTCGAAAACTCCTAGCTAATAAATCGGTAACTGGGATCACACCCAATACATTGTCAAGTCCCCCTTGACAAACTGGATACCGGGAGTAGGCACTATCAATCATTTTTTGGCGATTTTCTTCAGCAGTGTCATCCAAGTCTAGCCAGACGATATCGGGACGGGGTGTCATTAAATAGCTTACAGGGCGATCGCCTAAACGAAAAACTCGTTCTACCATATCCTGTTCGGCTTCCTCAAAGGTTCCCGCCTCGGTACCTTGCTCGATTAAAATTTTAATTTCTTCTTCAGTGACTTGTGGCTCACTTGATTGTGTAACCCCTAAAACTCGTAGCACCATATCTGTAGAAGCACTTAAAAGATGTACCATTGGAGAAGCGAGTGCCGATAACGCCCGCATGGGAATAGCTACAAAAGCTGCAATGCCTTCCGGGTTATTCAATGCCAGACGCTTTGGTACCAATTCGCCGATAATCAGTGACAAATAGGTAATAATCAAAACCACGATTCCAAAAGATATCGGTTCGCTATAAGGTTCTAGCAAAGGAACAAGCCGCACATAGATTGCGAGTCGGTTAGCAATTGTTGCTCCTCCAAAAGCACCAGTCAGAATACCGATAAGAGAAATACCTACTTGAATGGTTGACAAGAAATTATTTGGAGACTCCGCAAGTTTCAGTGCTACCTTTGCCTTAGCATCTCCTTGATTGGCAAGCTGCTGTAGTCTAACTTTCCGTGCTGAGACAATTGCCATCTCAGACATCGAAAACACACCATTGGCAATAATTAGCACCAAGATAATTAAAATTTCAAAAGTGATGGAGGACATGTTTAAAGTTATCGCTTATCAGAGCGAACGTAGCTCAATCCTTAGTATCTAGTATTAAATGTATTTCGATAAATGCTTTGACTGTTGACAAAGTAATAGTTATGGGTTGACGGTTAACTGATGAGACGCTAGTTATTCGGACTCTTGGAATCACCAATAGCACACTGTAGACTATTAACCTTCATCAGTCACCAGTCATCAGTCAACAGTTTTAAAATAGTGAACATAAACTGCCTCAAGATTTTCAATCAGCGCCAAGACTTCCATTGCTAGTAGAACTTATGTCATTTTCTTCTATTGTGCGTGCCTTAGGGCGATCGCCGCTCACTATTGAATTTATTTCTAAGTTAAATCGTCAACAGGAATTACGCTTAAATGGCATTCCCCGACTACCAAAAGGTTTGGTGGCTTCAGCATTGGCGCAAACTCAGGGCAGGAATTTGTTCGTGGTATGTGCCACTCTGGAGGAAGCTGGACGCGTTTTTGCACAACTGGAGGCAATGGGATGGCAAACAGTACATTTTTACCCCACCTCTGAAGCTTCCCCTTACGAACCTTTTGACCCGGAAACTGAGATGAGTTGGGGTCAAATGCAGGTGTTGGCAGATTTGGTCAAAAGTCAAGAGTCATTAGTCATTAGTCATTTGTCATTAGAAACGAACCAAATGACTAAGGACATAGACGCGCCAGTGGCTTCCCGCAGGGTAGAACAAAGGACAAATATGGCGATTGTGGCAACTCAAGGGGCGCTACAACCTCATTTGCCACCACCAGAAGCATTTCAAGAATTTTGCTTGACGCTGAAGCGGGGGATGGAGTTAGACCTCAATGCTTTTAGCGAGAAAATAACTATTTTGGGGTATGAACGAGTACCTCTGGTGGAAACCGAAGGGCAGTGGAGTCGGCGTGGCGATATTGTTGATGTGTTCCCGGTTTCATCGGAGTTACCAGTTAGGCTGGAATGGTTTGGCGACGAAATCGAACAAATACGCGAATTTGACCCCGCAACTCAACGTTCTGCCCTCGATAAAGTTGACCAGTTAATTTTGACTCCCACTAGCTTTGCTCCCATTATCACGGCAGCATTCAAAAATAGTGCCGAGTTTCGAGTGCTGAGTTCTGAGTTAAATTCTGACTCAGCACTAGACACTCAAAACTCAGGAGTGATTGAAGGTAGTCGTCGTTTTTTAGGTTTAGCATTCGAGCAACCAGCATCTTTGCTAAACTACTTACCGAAAAACACCTTAATTGCCATTGATGAGCCAGAACAGTGTCATGCTCATAGCGATCGCTGGGTAGAAAATGCCGAGGAACAATGGTCACTCATTGCTCATCAGTCATCAGTCATCAGTGAACTACCGAAAATTCATCGGTCGTTCGATGAATGTTTGCTTGATGTTGCGAAATTTCAAACATTATATTTATCGGAACTGTCAGAGGAAAATGATGGCATTAATCTTGCCAGCAGAAGCGTTCCGGTAACGCCACATCAGTTTGCGAAACTAGCTGAAACTATCCGCCACGAGCGCGATCGCAATTTCTCTATCTGGCTGATTTCTGCTCAACCTTCACGTTCTGTGTCGCTGTTGCAAGAACATGATTGTCCGGCTCAATTTATTCCCAATCCCCGCGACTACCAAGCGATTGAAAAGCTACAAATCAACCATACTCCCGTCGCACTCAAATATTCTGGGCTGGCGGAACTAGAAGGTTTTATTCTACCTACGTACAGGTTGGTAATTGTCACTGACAGAGAATTTTACGGTCAGCATTCCTTAGCAACTCCCGGTTTTATCCGCAAGCGCCACAAAGCTACTTCTAAGCAAGTCGATCCCAATAAGCTGCGTCCAGGGGATTATGTGGTTCACAGAAATCATGGTGTTGGTAAATTTGTCAAGTTGGAAAGCCTGACGATTAACAACGAAACCCGTGATTATTTAGTAGTGCAATATGCCGACGGGTTACTAAGAGTCGCAGCCGATCAATTGGGTGCTTTATCTCGGTTCCGCGCCGGAGCTGATAAAGCGCCAGAACTGAACAAGATGACTGGTAAAGCTTGGGAGAATACCAAGAACAAAGTTCGCAAAGCCATTAAGAAACTGGCGGTGGACTTGCTAAAATTATATGCAGCGCGATCGCAACAACAAGGTTTTAGTTTCCCAACTGATATGCCTTGGCAGGAGGAATTAGAAGACTCTTTCCCCTACCAACCCACAACAGACCAGCTAAAAGCTGTACAAGATGTCAAACGCGACATGGAAAGCGATCGCCCGATGGATCGCTTAGTTTGTGGCGATGTCGGTTTTGGGAAGACGGAAGTGGCGATTCGTGCTGTTTTTAAAGCAGTCACCGCCGGTAAACAAGTGGCACTCCTTGCGCCAACGACTATTTTAACACAGCAACACTACCATACACTCAAAGAACGTTTTGCTCCCTACCCGGTGAATGTCGGTTTGCTCAATCGCTTCCGTTCTGCTGAAGAACGCCGCGAGATTCAAAAGCGATTGGTAACGGGTGAACTCGATGTAGTTGTTGGTACACACCAACTTTTAGGCAAAGGCGTATCATTCAAGGATTTAGGACTGTTGGTGGTGGATGAAGAACAACGGTTTGGGGTGAACCAAAAAGAGAAAATTAAAAGCTTGAAAACTCAAGTTGACGTGTTGACTCTCTCCGCTACTCCGATTCCCCGTACCTTGTATATGTCTTTGTCAGGAATTCGGGAAATGAGTTTAATTACCACACCACCTCCAACTAGACGCCCGATTAAAACTCACCTGGCACCGCTGAATCCCGAAAGTGTCCGTAGTGCTATACGTCAAGAATTAGACAGAGGTGGGCAGGTTTTTTATGTAGTTCCACGAGTTGAAGGCATTGAAGAGACAACCGCCAACTTACGAGAAATGATACCGGGGGGTAGGTTTGCGATCGCTCACGGTCAAATGGATGAAAGCCAGTTAGAATCAACCATGCTCACTTTCAGCAATGGTGAAGCAGATATCCTCGTTTGTACGACAATTATTGAATCAGGCTTAGATATTCCGCGAGTCAACACCATTTTAATTGAAGACGCTCACCGCTTTGGTTTGGCACAGCTGTATCAATTACGCGGTCGTGTGGGACGTGCAGGTATCCAAGCTCATGCTTGGCTATTTTATCCCAAGCAGCGGACTTTATCTGATGCGGCACGCCAACGGTTGCGAGCAATTCAGGAATTCACTCAGCTGGGTTCTGGGTATCAATTGGCGATGCGCGATATGGAAATTCGCGGTGTGGGTAACTTGCTGGGTGCAGAACAATCCGGTCAAATGGATGCCATCGGTTTTGATTTATACATGGAAATGCTGGAAGAAGCAATTCGAGAAATTCGCGGTCAAGAAATTCCCCAAGTTGAAGATACTCAGATTGACCTCAACCTGACGGCATTTATTCCCGCAGATTATATTACTGATTTGGATCAAAAGATGAGTGCTTACCGAGCGGTAGCTACGGTGAAATCGAAATCAGAGTTAAAGCAGATTGCAGCTGAATGGAGCGATCGCTATGGTACTTTGCCAGTACCAGCCAATCAACTGCTGCGAGTTATGGAACTCAAACAGTTAGCGAAAAAACTCGGATTTAGCCGCATTAAACCAGAAAACAAGCAGCACGTTGTTTTAGAAACACCAATGGAAGAACCAGGTTGGAATTTGTTAGCGGCGAATTTACCAGACAATCTTAAGACCCGCTTTGTGTATTCTCCTGGTAAAGTTACAGTGCGTGGTTTAGGAGTTTTTAAAGCCGACCAACAATTGCAAAGTTTAATTGATGCTTTTGGGAGAATGCAAGGTGCGATTCCAGAGGCGGCCGTTGTTTGACAATCTTAATCAAACTAAAAGCATCAAATTACTACTCTGATTCATCTACTAATTTGCTTGGTTCGCCGGGGTAGAAGTCATAGTCCACAATCTCTGACAAACTGTAGGGACACTCTACCGGAAAAGTACGCTTGGGCAAATCTGTTTCTCCAACAGCTAATTCCACACCTTTAAGGTAGGCTTTGCCAAGTGCTTCTTCAAGGTAGGGCTTTAGGCTAGGATTGTCTTCAAGCAGTTCAGTAATATCTAAGCGTTGAATACGAAGTGTTGCTAACCAGCTACGGCTACGACACCCTGACTGGTACTGCCATTTTAGTAAATGTCCAATCAAAACACTTAAGCGGTTTCGTAGTTCTTGACGTTGCTGTTTACCCAAAGATTGAATCTCCTCAATCAGATTTTGCACATCAATCTGACTCCACTGCTCATTGCGAAGTAAAGTTGCTTGTTCCTGTGTCCAAGCATAAAAATCAGTTTCGTAGAGGCTTAGTGAAGGCATTGGTATCTTTGGGTTTGTTTCAGGTATACGCATTAGGTTAGTTCAACCTCAACGTCTTTGCCTTTATTGTAGAACTGTCTCAAACTTTAGTAATTCTGCTATCAAGAGCGATCGCTATGGTATTTTGCCAGTCCGAGCCAATTCAAGTTTTTCGTTATTATTAGAAATTCAAGACCATTTACATTCAAACTGGGGTAAGTGATGAGATTGCACTTGCGAGCGCTAATGTGGCTGTTCTTTGAACAGTAGTTAAACAATAGTTATTGTTGTGGAGAGCGCGCGCAATTTCACACCTCCCCTCATTTTCTTTTTTAAAGTGAACCATATTGGTTCTAAAAAACAGAAAGCTATACTTGGTCTTGCTGCTCAAAAAACTTATTACAAGGCTGTCCGCTCAAAATAATTATTAAATCAGTAAATTATGTCAGATAATGTTCATGCATCTCTACAATCCTCAGTAGTTAAAATAAGTCAGTCAAGCAATAGCAGTTCTAAAACTGAAAAGGTTTCCAGTGATTTTGAGGTATTTATTTCCTATCGTACTAACCCTGATCAAGAACTTGCAGTTGCTCTTAAGGAACTGCTGCAAATAATCTAGGGCGTGCGTTTCATGAGCTAAAACTCTATTCACTTGCATATCTTGCGTATGCTAAAGCAGTTGAAGCTGGAATATGTGTGGCTAAGGTGAATATGGCAACTCTTCATTTGTGGAATCCTCTTCCAGCTGCTGGTCTTAAACTCTTAAAAGAACATACAGGAACTTACGACGCTGCTGACGCTGGATATCCATACGATATTCGGGCTGAACTTGAGCGAAGTGTCCAGAAAGAGCATAAAGAAGCAGAAGAGTTATATAAGCAAGGGTATAAAGTTGCCGTAATGATAAGTTATTTTGGGTGGGAAGCGATTCGCAGTAACAAGCTTACTCTAGAAGATAAACAAATCGAACTAGAATCTGGAATAGTAACTATCAAAAAAAGTGAACCGAATTACCTTAAGTTCATTACAAATGATGAAAAGGTTTACTTAGAACTAAAACGTATTGGTCGTACTATCGAACTATGGCAAGCTGCCAATACAGACTCATTTACAGCCCTTTATTGCTTTACAGAAACGGGTTATATGCTTGGGTTAACTATATATTTGACAGATATCAGTATAGAACCCATTCTTAAAAAATATCCAATTCTCTGCCTAACTGAGGCAGTAGTGCGATCGCCTTCAACGTAGTTTGTGTTTTCTAAATAAACTCAACTCAGAGATGCGAGGAATTGATGGTCATGGCTCCGATAACTATTAATATTTCAGATAGCCAATTACAAAAGCTACAAGATTTACCTTGATGGCAAGTGGAGGTTTAGATGAAACCAGATTTTGACACAATAAGCATCGCCCAACTACGGGCTTATCTTCTGTTACATCAAAATGATGACGAAGCATTTTACAAACTTGCCGATCGCCTGGAAGCAAGTTCTGAATATACTGATTTATACCCTATTCCAGATACACTTGAGAATATTGCTATTATGGAAGTAGCAATCCAAGAACACCTTAAGAAGTTGGAAGAAAAGCGAAAAGGTTAATCTTAGAAATCTTTAATTTGGCTAGTTTTAGCATAAATAAAAGATAAGTAATATTAAGCCCGCTACATACCAAGCTTGATATTACTTATTGCTAATTCCTTAACTCAACTGTGCCACGAGTTGATTTTCTAAAAGTGTGTTATTCGTTAACAAATCTTCAACGGTGATTCGTAAAAAGCGTTGCTCATCAACTTGAAAGAAGATTTTAATCCGATCGCTCCCAGGAAACCCTTTTGGTGTGAGTTGGGCAATTGTTCTAGCGCCTTCTTTATCGTTGAGGGGTTTGACGGTGGTTTCGCTAGTCTCAAGACGGCGAGTAATCAGGCGATCGCCATCAAAATAAACTTCAGTGTTGCCTGTATCTGCTCCCAATTCTCCCATAATTAATTCGATGCTGGGCTGATTTTCCATAGAAGCGCCTAGAACTAATTCCACTGGCTGACTCATGGGATATGGCTGTCCACCTTTAATAATTGGATGCCAATGGTGACGCCCATTGCGGCGATCCCAGTAGCGAATACCATAACTATGATAAAGAAAGTCTTTTATTTCAATGCCTTGGGCGATTTGTAATGCACCTTGGGCGATCGCTTCAAAGGGACGTTCGCAACGAATTTTTTCTGGCTCAAAATACTGTTTGATCCATGTCTGCACTGCTGGCAATTGTACAGTCCCACCAACTAACAAAACTGCATTAATATCTGCAATTTCTATCCCTTGGCGTCTTGCTTGTTGCAACAGTGTGGTCATCGATTCATCTAATAACTCAAAAAATGCGTGTTCTTTGAGGACATTTTCAAATGTGTCGCGGTTTAATTCCAGTTCATAACTTTCAAATGTCTCATCGTCAAAATAAACTTCACTGGCTTGATTTTGACTTGATAGCTGAATTTTTACTCGTTCTGCCAATCTTGTTGTTAAAGGACTTACTGCCAGCCCTTGAGTTTTGGCAAAGTAATCTACTAACCAATTATCAATATCAGTACCGCCCAAATTCTGCCCTGCTTTCGCCAAGACACGGGCCGTTTTGACTTTTTGTTTGGAATCTTCGGCTAAGGATTTATTACCCCATTTAAGCAGAAATCCCACAGGTTTTGTAGTCGCTTGGACGCCTCGATCCAACCGCACAAGCGATAAATCCAAAGTACCGCCACCAAAGTCAATTACCAAGAGAATTTCTCGATCTGCCAAACCATAACCCAAAGCGGCCGCTGTGGGTTCATCTAACATTCGCACTTGTTCAACTTTGAGGGACTGGCAAACTTTTCCCAACCAATGACGATAGGCTTCAAAACTATCTACAGGTACAGTTAACACTAGCGAATCTAATCCACCTTCCAAGGGTGCTAGTTCTTCAATCACTTGGGTAAGGAACCATTGCCCTATCTGCTCAAAGGTGACAATTTGCCCATCTAACTCAGGTAAGAAACCTTGAATATTCGTACCGATCCCACGCTTGAAACTGCGGAAAAATCTAGTTTCGCTTTTGAGGTCAAGACCGCGATCGCGTACTTGTTGACCAACTAAGATTTTACTTTCTGCTGCGTCTTCAACATAAACTAGGCTCGGAATCAGTGGCGGATTGAGACTTTGTTTAATGGATAAACTGGGTAGATTCAGGGTTTCTGGCTGCTGGGTTATAGGGTTCCAGCGAGCAATGACTGTGTTGCTAGTACCAAAATCGATTGCGATCGCCATATTTTATCAAGAAGGAATTCAAAACTCAGAATTCAAGAGTCAGACTGGCTGTTAAGGAAATAGTCAAACAGCACACTAAATTTTTGATTTAGTAGTTAACAATATACTATTGAGTCGTACTCCAAACTGATTTTCTGATAGATTCTGAGTTCTGATTCATTTGTGATTGTTCTCCGTCAGCCACCAAGAATGCAAATGAGCGATCGCTTCTTCTTTGCGTTTAGCTTCGACTTCTATCCAAGGTACTTCGTGGTAAACACTGGGCATATCGGTAATTAAATCACTATGCTTTCTATCGTTGAAAGCTTCTTCACCATTGGAAATATGGACTAATTGCCAATCTGGATTTACCCAAGTTTCTCGTGCTGCATATACCATAGATGCTACACTTGGGTCGTCATAGCTGTCTAAATTTTCATGACAAATATGGTGATGAGCGTCGAATACCATTGGTATCCCTGCTTGCTGACACACTGCTAAAATTTCACTTGCACTATAGGCATATTCATCATTTTCTAAAGTCAAGCGATTTTTAATTGTTTCTGGTAATTCTGAAATTACCTTTATAAGTTGTTCGCTGCGTTGAGATTTACCACCGTGAATATTCATCAATGACCAAGGCGATTGAGGTAAGCCTAATAAATCAAAGTTACGGGCGTGTCGTTCCAGAATTTTGATACTTGTTTTTACTACTTCTGGGGAATCAGAACTCAGCACTACAAATTGATCTGGATGCAGCAGCATTCTAATGTTTAATACTTTTGCACGTTCCCCTATTTCTGCTAGTCGATCGCTCATTTCCTCTAATATATTTGTGCCGATTTCGTCTTCCATATCGCACAGAGGAAATAAAGCAGAGGAGATCCGATATAGTTGAATCTGATTTTCTTGACAAAAAGATAGAGCGTCATGTAAACGCTGCAAGTTATGCTGATACAGTTCTCTTAAGGCAGTTTCACGTTGCTCAAGAGTAAGTTTTAAGTAGCGCGTGCGCGTCATTGTCCGAAAGCGCACTTGTTTATCAACAGTGATACAAACCAGCCCCAAGTGGGATAGAGTGCCTTTTTGTTGCTGTGTATGAAGTAAATTCTGGAACTGGATTGCAGTCATGAACTGAATTTCTTAATTTATTAACATCTTCTTGTGATTTAATTTTAAAAAATTTTGTTATCAACTGATGAGTATCTAGAGAAGTATTATTGAGATTTAATACTGTTTTAGATTTGTCATTTCTCATTGATTATAGTGATTAGTTATTAGTCACCTTGTCCCTGTGTACCCGCATCAGAGCGTCAGAGCGTCTCCCCATCTCTCACCCATCTCCCCAGTCCTAACTCTTTCAATTGAAGCAATCGTGTTGTCAGCTACAGTTATATTTTAAGAAAGCACGCAATAATTTGGATAAATAACTAGAAATGCAGCCCCGCCTGTAAAAGATGCTGCCGTTTCATGAAACCTAGAATTATTGTTTGTGGATTAGGACGTACTGGATATAAAATCTTTCGTTTGCTCAGACAACAGGGAGCATTTGTTGTTGGCATTCATTATCAACCTATCCCAGGCGAAACTGCGCCAGATGTGATTGTTGGTGATTTGCAAGCAGCAGCTACCTTAAAAGTAGCAGGAATTGAGCAGGCGCACACTTTAGTAATCGCTGGATCTAAAGATGAACTAAATTTGTCAATTATGATGCAAGCGCGAGCGCTCAATCCCCAGATTCGGATTATCAACCGCTTTTATAATACAAATTTGGGAGAGCGCTTAGATCAGACTTTGCCAGACCATTTGAGTATGAGTGTTGTGGGATTAGCAGCACCGGTATTCACCTTTGCAGCACTGGGAAGTGAAGCGATCGGGCAAATTAAGTTATTTGAGCAAACTTGGCCAATTCATGAAGAATACATTGATGAAAATCATTTGTGGAAAGGTCGAAAGCTGAGTGAATTGTGGGAAGACCGATCGCGGATGCTAATTTATTATCTACCAGTAGAAGGTGAAATGGATTTGGTATCTGCTGTCATTTCAGGACAACAAGTAAAAGTTGGCGATCGCTTAATTGTTGGCACACAACCTCGTACCCGTCCTTTCCGTAAATCGTTAATTAGAAAATTGCTGAAAGTTATAACTAATCTTAGAGAGTTTCAGCAACATGGGCGATCGGTAGTTATTGGTGCTGTTGTCTTACTCGCAGTTATTCTGTTTGCCACACTCACCTACACATCTACCGAACTGAAGTTATCTGTAATCGATGCTCTATATTTTTCTGTAGGCATGATTACCGGAGCAGGTGGTAACGACAAAGTAGTAGAAAATGCTCCCAACAGTATCAAATTATTTACTGTTATTATGATGCTGGTTGGCGCAGTGGTGATTGGTATCTGGTACGCAATGCTCACTGATTTTGTCTTGGGAAGCCGCTTTCGGCAATTTTGGGATGCAGCACGAATTCCCCAGCGATATCATTACATTGTCTGTGGCTTGAGTGGTATTGGCGTCAAAATTGTCCAGCAACTCCACGCTAGCGGACATGAAGTGGTGGTGATTGAAACCGACTCCAATAATAGGTTTGTCAATACCACCAGAGGACTAGGTATTCCTGTAATTCAAGGTGATGCTAGCTTCCTTACCATCCTCAAGGCTAGCAATATAAATTCTGCTGCCGCAGTGCTTGTTGTAACTAGTAATGATGCCACTAATTTAGAGATTGCTCTCAAGGCCAAAAGTTTGACACCAAGTATTCCGGTGATTGTCCATTATGCCGATCCCGATTTTGCTGGCATAGCACAACAGCTATTTGACTTCGAGGCAGTACTCAGTCCTGCCGAATTAGCAGCCCCAGCTTTTGCAGCAGCGGCACTAGGAGGACGAATCCTTGGTAATGGGATTACAGCAGATAGTCTTTGGGTGGCTTTTGCCACAGTAATTACACCTTCACACGCATTTTGCGGTCAGTGGATCAAAGATGTAGCAATGTTTACTGATTGTGTACCTTTATATGTAGAAACTACTCATCAAACTCTCCACGGTTGGGATTTGCTAGAAACAAACCTTAGTCCAGGTGATATTTTATATATGACGATGCCAGCCACACGGTTATATCAATTGTGGCGTGATGAGGAAGTGTGCGAAACACACAGTTAATCAATTGTTAATTCGGACTAATGACTGTATTGTCAGAAGTTAGGGAACTCCAAGAAATAAAAAGTCAACAGTTAACAATCAACAATCAACATTAGTTTTAACTTATCAAAGGATTTTCTACCACTGATTAGATAATATCTGGGTTAGTTGTGTAATATCTGGAACAGAGTACTGGATATTTAGCATCCTAATATCTATAGATAGTAAAGGCTAATCCTAGCGAAGTGTATATGAAATTACCGTAAAACTCTGTTTTTCTTCTAGAAAGTATATCTCTAGATACTATGCAGTTTTGTAACCAAACTTTTATATTAAAAATACAAAATTGTAATTTGTGACATAAGGAATCAATAAGTTAAAGAAATGCAATTTTTATATTTTCTTTGTTATTTTGTATTTAACGGGACAGTTCTTGAACATTTGGTGGGCTTAAATAACAATTAATCAAACTATTTCCCCCCAAAGAGGCATGTAAATTATTTGGATTTTGCTGATTTTACTTCGATTGACAAGCAGAATGCAAATTATCCAGACGAATTACATGGCAATATTCTAAATCGGCAAATAGTTCATCTACACAAGTAGTTCATCTACAGAAGGAAAACCTTGCTCAAAACTATGCTTAAAACAAATAATCGGCGAATTTTTCTACCTGGTTTTATTAGCCCTTTACAAGAAAATAATCTTGCAGGTACTAAAAAACAAATTCCTCAGCAAAAATTAGATTTACTGCAACCATTACGTGAATGGCTAGACAAAATCAAGATTGAGAATCGCAAATTCGCCAAATTTATTGCTAAGCTGATTCCTGCCCAGTGTCCATTCGAGCGTGATATTATGCTTTTTGGTCGCATAATCGGTCACATTCCTCCAATGTGCAAGCTCAATCCCCTTTATGACGAACTCATCAGCTTGCGTTTTCGTGCTTTGTGTTATTTAGTAGATCAATGTGGAGAGGATATTCAATCCTACTGTTGAAAAAAACTAGAGAATGCATAGTATAAGAATTCAAGTTGAGCATCAACCCAGCCAACAACGTCTCGAACAATTGGGTGTGTCCAAATGTGCAATTTGAAAAAAGGAAGTTTCCAAATTCCTCTGGACTGATGATTCTCAAGAAACTTGCTACTTTTTGGAAGGTGATGTAGTTGTTACTCCTGATAGTAGACAGCCAGTACAAATGGGTGAAGGCGATTTGATAATTTTTCCCGCTGGTATGTCTTGCATCTAGGAAAATTAAAAGTAACGTAAAAAAGCATTATTACTTTGATTAATTAAGATTAGAGATTGATCCCCTTTGTTTTCTTAACGAACTAGAAAAGCAAAATCTTATAACTCAATCCTAAATCCTTAGTAAAAAATACAGTAGAATTGGTGAATCCAGGAGTAAAACACACTTAATACCTGGCTACCAAACTAATTGTTGTCTACTTAAATAACTTGAAATCTACTGTAAGATCCCCGACTTCTTTAAGAAATCGGGGATCTGTGGCTTGTAGTTCTGACAAATTGAAACCTTAGCGATCGCCACCACTCAAGCCAAAGAAACTTCATAATGATGTTAGTAGAAGTTGAATCACAGAAGATACCTTCTCAGAGGAAAATCATCAAAAATGTTACTACATTTAAGTACTTGGCAAGAAGTCGAAACTTATTTACAGCAATCAAAGGGTATTATTTTTCCTATCGGTTCCACAGAACAACACGGGCCAACGGGATTAATTGGTACTGATGCTATTTGTGCAGAAGCGATCGCTCGTGGTGTGGGCGATGTAACTGGAGCGATCGTTGCCCCTACAATCAATGTAGGGATGGCACTGCACCATACTGCTTTTCCTGGCACAATCAGTCTGCGTCCTAGCACTTTAATTCAAGTAGTACGAGACTATGTAACTTGTTTAGTCAAAGCTGGTTTTACTAAGTTCTACTTTATCAACGGACACGGCGGTAACATCGCCACCCTGAAAGCCGCTTTTTCCGAAACTTACGCTTATTTAGAAGATTTGCAGATTGCCAATGCCCAACAAGTACAATGTCAAGTGGCTAACTGGTTTATGTGCAGTTCAGTATATAAACTAGCTAAAGAATTATATCGGGATCGAGAAGGTTCTCATGCAACCCCTAGTGAAGTAGCCCTCACTCAATACGTTTATCCAGAGGCGATTAAGCAAGCACCCCTTTCACCAGAAGTTGCAAGCGGACACAGGATTTATAGCGCAGCCGACTTTCGAGTACGTTATCCAGATGGACGCATGGGATCGAATCCGGCTTTAGCAACGCCAGAACACGGTAAGCAATTTTATGATTTGGCGGTGAAAGAACTCAGCAATGGATATTTGGAATTTGTGAGCGCAGAATAAAACTATGCAAAGATACTATAAAGGTGCGATTAAGATTGCATCTGTGCATAAAATAGCAGTCTTGAGTCATTCCTGAAAAACATATCCCCGACTTCTTTAAAAAGTCGGGGATCAATGATTTGCAATTTTGAGACTTCAAATTAGATTGATAAATTAATACCTTCAGTTAATGGTATTTATAGCAGGAGGCAGGGGGTAGGAGGTAAAACTATTACTATTCCTAGCATTCACGCTTGTCATTTTGTCCTAAAGGGTGTGACTACAGCTATAGCACCGGAGATCCCCATAACCCCCTGATAAATTGGGGGGCTTAGTTCTCTCATTTTTAAGGAGGGTTAGGGAAGATCGAGTTTTAACTGAACTGTATTGGATTACGTCTGATATTTATTTCCCTATATGCCGGATGTGTTCAATTAACCGCGTTCTTCCTGCCTCACTAGTTAAAAAATGTAATTCATCAGGTCTCTACCAACTGCTAATAACCACACCTATACAGACGGATACCACTACTGCTGCAAAGATTAAATACCCTTAACATTTCGTTACACTAAAGACATTGAGAGGAACAAAAGCAAACCTCTCGCAGATGAAATCAAAGGTGAACGACATGAATGGCACAATTCGCGTTGGTAATCTCTTCGGAATTCCCTTCTACATCCATCCGTCGTGGTTTTTAGTTCTAGGTTTGGTGACTTGGAGCTATAGTAGTGGACTAGCGGCGCAATTTCCCCAATTATCTGCGGGATTAGCTTTGCTATTGGGATTGATGACAGCGCTGATGTTGTTTGCTTCTGTCGTCGCCCATGAACTAGGACACAGTTTTGTTGCTATCCGTCAAGGAATTGATGTCAAATCCATCACACTATTTATATTTGGCGGTTTAGCAAGCTTAGAAAAAGAATCGAAAACTCCTGCTGAAGCTTTTTGGGTAGCGATCGCCGGGCCTTTAGTTAGCTTACTAATCTTTGGAATCGTTACAGCAATTGGTGTTACTACATCTGTATCGGGGCCGCTAGCTGCAATTCTCGGTGTTTTGGCTACTGTAAACTTGGCATTAGCGCTATTCAATTTGATTCCTGGTTTGCCTTTAGATGGCGGAAATATACTTAAAGCCATTGTTTGGAAGATTACAGACAATCCTTATAAAGGTGTGACTTTTGCCAGTGCAGTTGGGCAAATCTTTGGATGGGTAGCAGTTCTTTCAGCTATACTTCCCCTACTATTATTTGGCAGCTTCAGTAACTTCTGGAACTTATTAGTTGGCTTCTTCTTGTTGCAAAATGCTGGTAATGCGGCTCAATATGCTAGAGTGCAAGAAAAACTCACAGGTTTGACAGCCGAAGATGCTGTAACTGTCGATAGCCCGGTTGTATCTGCTAATCTGACTTTAAGAGAGTTTGCCGATGAACAGATTGTAAGTGGACAAAATTGGCATCGGTTTTTAGTGACTGATGATGATGGACAATTAGTAGGTGCGATCGCAACTGATAACTTACGAACCATCCCTACAGCACTATGGTCTGAAACTGAAGTTAAACAAGTTATGAGACCAATCACCGAATCGACCACAGTTCAATCAGATCGACCTTTGTTGGAAGTCATGCAGCTACTCGAACAACAAAAGCTATCTGCGCTTCCTGTAATTCGTAATAACGGCGTCTTGGTTGGAATTTTAGAAAAAGCTGCAATTATCCAACTATTGCAAAGCCGAACCCAACCTAATCCTGCATAGTTGTCTCAAAAAACAGTATTCTCTCTTCAACTTCCCTCAGAAATTCTGAGGGATTTTTTTGTGAACTGCACAAATTCTTCACAAAATTTTTGTGTTCTTCTGCCTTGAAATTTTAAGGTTCGATTCCCTGAACAAGGCAAAAGAAAGAGAAAAAGAGATAGATTGTAAGTCGTCTAAATTTATTTATGGAGATTACTTATTACTTTTCAATTACCACTTATACAAACTTACATCTAATTGTTATACAAGGATTTTTTCCGGGATACCAGGTATATTCCTACCAGGCATAGACCTGCTATTGTTGCAGGTTCAGGTATAGTCTTGATTCTGGCATAAACAGATGTTGTAATTGTACCTTGTTCAAGGGCTTTAATGCCGAACTGAGAACTATTTCGATTAAAGCCTATTAGCTCAAATGTATATTTATTGCCTGCAAACGTGAAACTGTGAGCATTGAAATTTGTATCTAGAAATACAAAATCTGCATTGTCTTCAGGATTTGTTGAGGTATTCGGTGTATTTACCAAATCAAATTTGAAGTTAAAAGCTTGGTTGATTCCAACACCAGGGTTAAGGGATAAATTGAGATTTAAAGGTACAAATTCAACACTTGTGCCTTTGAGTACTGTTTCGTTAAAGTACTTCAACTCACCAATCTTGAATATAGAGTCCGTGTTTCCTGAAAAGGAACTTCCATTAAAAATTAGTTTATTTGGAAGTGTTGATGGTGAAGAAGGTTGACCCCAAGTAAATGTGTTGGTTCCCACACCTGTATATGTAGGATTGACATCAAGGCTCCCTGGAGTAGGTTCTCCCCATGTACCACTGGAGATACCAGAAAAAGAGAAAGCTTGTACTTGACCACAGAAACTAAATGCTGTAGTCGCACTCACAAAAAAACTAGATATAGCAGTCGTGAAAACTAAACTTCGTTTCATAAACTTAGGTTTCAATTCTCATTTTGGAGCTTCTCTCAAGTAAGTCTCCAGTCTACGTTAGTCAATTTACGGAAAATATGCCAATATCTTTTTGTAGTTTTTATGAAGTATTTATATTTTTTTTAGAAAATCTTATTCACCAATTTATATTTATTAAGCCTACTTTATGAGTACTTTAAAAACTTCATGATTTTCTAACTTCTAGAAAATATATTGTGACCACAAACTTACTCGATCATTTTAATAAATGTCAAGTTAACATCAAGTTAATACATTATAAAATAAATATAATAAAGAAGCAGATGACTCATAATTTGAAATTATGAGTCATCTGCTTCTTTATTTTAGGAATCAGAATTCAGAACTGGGTACTCACTTAAGGTGCAAGGGCATTACCCCGAATTAAACTAGCAATAGTTTTGGCAGTAATTTTCAATTGGGTGATGGGATTAGCTGGAACAACGGTTTTATACAGATAGCTATCGAATGTCAGCCGCTGTACATCGAGGTCATCGCACATTTCCACAAAGGCTTCGCGGGTGGCATCGGAACGATAGAAGACGCTTTGCAGAATGTCCAGCACCTTGTAAGTGAGTCCGTATTTTTTATCCCAACGCTTCAGATAAACCTTGAGGTCGTCTTCTGTGGGAATACGGTTACCGCCGTTAGATACTTCAACAATGGTTTCGGCACACATCCGCCCAGATTTAGCGGCAAAATAAATACCTTCGCCAGAAGACTTGGTAACGTAACCAGCAGCATCTCCCACCAACGCAATGCGACCGACGACACGACGGGGACGGGGATGTTCGGGAATCGGGTGCGCTTCTACTTTGATGATTTTACCGCCTGCCAGCTTCTCAGATGCACGAGCGCGGATACCAGCTTGTAACTGTTTGATGCTAGCTTTATTGACCTGCATCGTACCAGTACCAACAGCTACGTGGTCGTATTTGGGGAAAACCCACGCGTAGAAGTCAGTAGAAACATCATTGCCGACATACATTTCCGCGAGGTTGTTATAGTATGCCATTTTATCTTCGGGCAAGCGAATCCGCTCTTGGAAAGCGATCGCATAATTATAATCCCCGGCATCCATTTCTTTGGCAACGCGGGAATTCGCCCCATCAGCCCCAATGATGACATCCACTTTTAAAGATTTGGCAATACCTTCTGTACCAGTTTCTGTATGGTCAACATAATGAATGGTATACGGATCGGTATTGTTTGCAGGTATATCGAGTTTATGAACAGTGGCATTAATTAAATTTGCGCCGAGTTTTGCCGCACGATTCCGCAAAAAGCCATCCAGCACTTCCCGGCGGCACATTCCTATATATTCTTCTTCATTTACCAGATTGATATCTACCTCACGGTTGGAAGGTGAAATCATTTTCATCTTCCGTACTCGGCGATCGATAATCTCTGGTGGTAGGTCAAACTCATCCACCATACACAGGGGAATCGCACCCCCACAAGGCTTAGCATTGTCTAGCTTCCGCTCAAACAGGTAGGTTTCAATCCCAGCTTTGGCCAATGTTTGTGCGGCAGATGAACCAGCAGGGCCTGACCCAATAACAGCAACCCGTAGTGTCAAAGGTCTTTCTCCCAATCTTCACATTTATCCTGAGCATACTACCACGGTCTTTCGGCTGATTTGCTGCTTTACCTCCAGGTTTTGATTGAAATGCAATATTCCTTAATCTTTCGATACAAAATAGTGAGATTGCCGATGAAAAATTTGGTTAATGCAATCACAAGTAAAATAACCTAATTATTATTCTTAGCATTCATCTTTGTCATGTTATGAGTCGAGAATCTCTATATCCTTAAGTGATACTTTCTTAATCCCATTAGTTTAATACAAGTCTTCTAGACTCAGAATTTTAACAATTATTTTAGAACCTTGACTATTTAATTGATATCCACCAAAAACTACATAATCACTTGTAGCCTTGATTTTTTAAAATCAATTTTTAAACTTACCCAAAATAATTAAAAGCTTTGTACTCTCTGCTTAACATCTGTTTCTTCTAATCAATATAATCTTTCGGTGATGGAGTTAATAATCTCTATTTTAATAAGCGATACTAATCTATCTCCACCTGTTAGATATAAATCTTTTGGATTTGGATTAAGAATTTTAGCCCTGATTTTAGAACCTTTATTATTTAATAGATGTTTATCAAAAACAGCACATTCATCTGTACCTGGGCAGGTCTTTTGGAAACAGGTTAGAGAACTTCTTCAATTCCCAAGCTCCTAATAGTTTGTTATCCTCAATACGCTCCTAAATTAGATGTGCTATTAATTTTAGTTCTTGAGATTGCACCAGGATTGATCATAGCTAAATCTTGTTTATCCAAAAATATCTATGTATGGTATATGTAAGACACGGTAATCCTAGCAAGGAACTGTAGATTTAATTGCAGAGGTATAGTGGCAGTGGGTATTGTAGTAGAAAATGTCTCCAAACAATTCGGAAGTTTCAAGGCAGTCGATCGCGTCAGTTTGGAAATTAAGAGCGGTTCATTAGTTGCATTACTCGGGCCATCCGGATCGGGTAAATCTACTCTGCTGCGCTTAATTGCAGGTTTAGAACTGCCAGATAGTGGCAAAATCCTGCTCACCGGCAAGGATACAACATATCAGACTGTGCAACAGCGGAATATTGGATTTGTGTTTCAACACTATGCCTTATTCAAGCATTTGACTGTCAGGCAGAATATTGCTTTTGGCTTAGAAATTCGCAAGGCACAGCCAAAGAAGATTAAGGGACGGGTAGAACAGTTGTTAGAATTGGTGCAATTGAGTGGACTAGGCGATCGCTATCCATCACAACTTTCTGGTGGTCAAAGACAACGGGTAGCATTAGCAAGGGCATTAGCAGTAGAACCAGAAGTTTTATTGCTAGATGAACCGTTCGGCGCACTTGATGCTAAAGTCCGCAAAGATTTACGCGCCTGGTTACGCAGCCTGCATGATGAAGTACACGTTACCACGGTTTTTGTTACCCACGACCAAGAGGAAGCAATGGAAGTCTCAGATGAAGTTGTGGTAATGAATAAAGGGCGTGTAGAACAAGTAGGAACACCAGCAGAAATTTATGATAATCCTGCTACTGCATTTGTGATGAGCTTCATCGGCCCGGTAAATGTCTTGCCTAGCACCTCTAGGATTTTTCAAAGCAGTGGGTTTAATACAGTGTCCCCAGAAGTATTTTTACGTCCCCAAGATGTAATTTTGGAAACTACTGCTAACGGTGCCACTACACCTGCTATAGTCAGTCGGCTGATACATTTGGGTTGGGAAATTCAGGTAGAATTAACTTTCGATGACGGACAAGTAGTGACGGCACATTTAACACGCGATCGCTTTAATCAATTAGAGTTAGAACCAAAACAGCGGGTGTATGTAAAGCCAAAAGATGCCAAGTCTTTCCCACTGTCTTATTCAATTTAGACTTTTACCAGTCTGTTAAGGAACACAACCCCAGATTAATAGCTGAATTTTACAGTTATTAATCTGGGGTTTTAATCTCAGACCGTGTGCTATGGCAGGTCATAATACCAATTTGAAATTCAAAATACGACAGATGTATGGGTGGAGGCGTACAGCTTTAGACCCGTAGAGCCGATTCATTTGGTGCAAAGATTTTTGTAAATCTCATTAGAAGGCTTTTATGCCGATAGACTCATATTATTGAGCGTTGGTATCAGAAGGGGATTCTTGTCAGCCAAGGATTTTAGAGAGAATATCAACATTTTCTCTAAAAAGCAAAGTTTTATCTACTTTGAGAAAATTTTAAGTATAATTACTTAATATATATCACCCAGTTCCAAAAAGAAGCGATTTTTAGAATCTTTTTAGTTGCTTCATTTGGAGAGATACGCCAGTTCGCCTGAAGGGGGAACTCTCGCAAGCGACTGGCTCCCCAAGACGGCACTAGTTGCTATTGACTCTAACCTGATTATTGTTAGGAAAGCCTAATTTAAAGTTGCTAAATTTAAAATGTCTTGATAAGCTGAAACACCAATATTATAAGCCTTCTGGCGGTTTTCCTGTCTTCACATTTCCCCAGCCGACGCAATATAGGAGTGTTTTTAAGTGAACGCATCTGAACAGGCAACTAACCTTCAACTCGCCAGTAAGATTGCTACAGTAGTTAATTTGTTTAAATTCGAGTTTCCTGATGCCAAATCTGACCTCAAACCTTGGAAGAACGACCCGGAAACTAGGGAATTAGTCGATCCTGATTCTATAGATATTGGCTTTCACTTTCCTGGTATAAGCAAATCTTGGCAAAGTCGCAGTGTGTTAATTCAAATTCGATTTTATCAAGATCCGATCAATAATTCACGCCGAGCGATCGGTGTGGAGGTAGCTGGATTCGATCATCGTGGTGAGGCGTGGCGACTCTCTACGGTAGAAAATTGGAGTTTTGTCGGTGCATCTTTGCCTTCTGGTGAAATCGGAGATAAGCTCAAACAGATTTGCCGACAGATTTTAGAAGTATTTAATAGTTGAGTGTTGATTGTGAACAGTGGGATATTTATTTATCAGTTTCTAAGTATGAGAGCTAAGCAGTCTTAAGTTGGGTTGAGCTTTACCCGGATTTCTTGCAAAGCCTGAAATGTTAGATTTGGTTTCTCGACCTAACCTTGTATCTTAAAACAAGCACTAGACCCGAAAATCTTTTTGTAATTTTCGGGTCTTAAGTTAACGTGAGTTCGACGGATAGAAAAGCCCAAAAAGCTTGCTAGGCATGAATTTGCTTAAGTGGGCAGGTGAAGTGCGATCGCTACGCTCGCCGC
>JBALDB010000066.1:0-2946 GCA_036918135.1 Nostoc sp. | reverse complement strand
CCTATTTGCCTAAAAAACCCTCGATTGACATTTACCCAAAAGATTTGCCTGCACTACCTCCTACCATTTTTTAGTTCCGTCGAACTCACGTTAACAATTAATAAATGGATACCTTGGAAACATTGAAATACCCACCTGAGAGTGGGGCGAGGTGTCAGTTTCCCTAATTGATTTTTGATTTTTTGGTTTTGAGCCAATAAACTTTCACGTAATTGTCGTTGCCCTAAAGTATAAATCAACAAACATAACCCCATAATCATGGATAATGCTTCAATGCGCTCTGTTGACTTGAGAAATATTCTGGTAACACCCCTTCTCCTAACAGATGTTCACAAGCGTAGCCATCCATATATTTAGGAAACATATATAACGTTCCTGATACAAACCCTAGCCCGTTTAGTATCATTGCTTTAACAACCTGACCCGCGCTCACTTTTTCTTGTGGGTGCTGTCCTACTATTTTATTTATTTGGTCTACTAGCCCTATTTCATCTATTATTCCGGCTACTATTCCCTGGTGCTCTATATTTTTTACTTCGATACTCAAGGGTAAATTCATTTTCACACCACATTCCATCAACTATTTCTAGCTTTTCATGATGGGAGCTTCTCTTGTACTGATTTTATCTATTTTTTGGCTTCTACCCTGATTTGAACTACTAGCTTTACTCCTGGGTCTTAATTGTCATAATTTTTACCAATTTTTTGATTTACTTACTGCTTTCTCTGTGTGCCAGTTCTGGGTGCGGAATGTGGGTTTATATTTCTATAAATCCTAAATCCCAAATATTTTATTGTCCAAACTCAAGCCTAGCCTGTTCTACCAAATCACCCGTCACAACTTCTTGCTGAGCTTGACGAGCCAAAGCTTCAATTCGAGCTTTAGCTTGAGGACGCACAAAAAAGGGAATATTTTGCAACTTTTCTTTGGCTTCACCTGTCCAGCGCAAAGCATCGATAAAATTTGAATCACTCATAATATTAATTACTTCGGTAGATTAGTAAGAGGCTATCTATGAAAGTCAATCTTAAGTAGGGGAAGCAGGTATAACTCAGACTTCCTAAATTTAACCCCCTGCCCTGTAACACTCATCAGGGAATGGGGGTTTCAAAGGTTCTCTCCGTTTCTCTGAGAGGTTTGGAGAGGGTTTTGAGTATACATATTTTTGACTTAACTATCTTTATCATTTTTTTAGTGAAATAGTATTACTTGATATAGCAGGAGGCAGTTCGCGTAGCGTGTCGAAGACAAGGCAGTTCTTGCTGGAGGCAGGAGGTAAAACATTACTATTCCTAACATCCACGCTTTCAAGATGTCCTAACCTTTAATTCGCTTGCTATAAATAATCTCTAATTTTCCTTTAATACTATTTTTATAAAAAAACTCTTGCATTAAAGCAAGAGTCTGTAAACTATTTGATTGTCAGTGATGAAAGAAACTTTGTAACCTAGTCGAGGAAGTCCATCGACATTACTGGTTCATTTTCACGGTTAATACCTTTTTCAAAACCACCTGCGGCTGCACGAGCGCGACCAGCGTGCCACAAGTGACCAATTAGGAAGAAGAATCCTAATACGAAGTGGGAACATGACAACCAAGCGCGAGGAGACACGTAGTTGAAGGAGTTGATTTCGGTAGCCACACCACCCACAGAGTTCAAAGAACCCAGAGGAGCATGGGTCATGTATTCAGCAGCACGACGAGCTTGCCAAGGCTGAATATCGTTCTTAATTTTTTCTAAGTCAAGACCGTTGGGACCACGCAGAGGCTCCAACCAAGGACCACGGAAATCCCAGAAGCGCATGGTTTCACCACCGAAGATGATTTCACCAGTAGGAGAGCGCATCAAGTATTTACCCAAACCTGTGGGGCCTTGAGCAGAACCGACGTTAGCACCTAAGCGTTGGTCACGAATTAAGAAGGTTAGAGCTTGAGCTTGAGAAGCTTCAGGGCCTGTAGGGCCAAAGAATTCGCTGGGGTAAACAGTGTTGTTGTACCAAACCATGATGGAGGCAATAAAGCCCATCAGCGAAAGGGCACCTAAGCTGTAGGATAGGTACGCTTCACCAGACCAAATGAAGGCACGACGTGCCCAACCAAAAGGCTTGGTGAGAATGTGGTAAATACCACCAAAAATGCAGATAAAGGCAATCCAAATGTGACCGCCGATGACATCTTCCAAGTTATCGACGCTGACAATCCAACCTTCGCCACCAAAGGGAGATTTAATCAGATAACCAAAGATAACTGCTGGGTTGAGTGTGGGGTTAGTAATGATCCGAACATCACCACCACCTGGTGCCCAAGTATCATAGATACCACCAAAGAACATTGCCTTCAGCACCAACAACAGCGCACCAGACCCCAAAATGATTAGGTGGAAGCCGATGATGTTGGTCATCTTGTTCTTGTCTTTCCAGTCGTAACCGAAGAATGAGGAGTATTCTTCTAAGGTTTCTGGACCACGGACAGCGTGATAGATACCGCCAAAGCCAAGGACTGCTGAGGAAATTAGGTGCAGTACACCAACAACAAAGTAGGGGAAGGTGTCAATGACTTCACCGCCAGGACCAACACCCCAGCCCAAAGTGGCAAGGTGAGGCAGCAGGATCAACCCCTGCTCATACATGGGCTTTTCGGGAATGAAGTGAGCGACTTCAAACAAAGTCATTGCTCCAGCCCAGAATACTATCAAACCAGCGTGGGCAACGTGAGCGCCCAGTAGTTTACCAGATAGGTTGATTAAACGGGCGTTACCAGACCACCAGGCAAACCCGGTAGATTCTTGGTCGCGTCCAGCGCCGCCTAAAATATTTGGTCTATTAGAGAGCGTTACCACGAGGTAATACCTCCTCAGGGAATACAAATTGTTCGTGGATCTGATCTTGAGGAGCCATCCAAGCGCGGATACCCTCGTTGAGCAAAATGTTTTTGGTATAGAAAGT
>JBALDB010000065.1:0-127608 GCA_036918135.1 Nostoc sp. | reverse complement strand
TTGAATTGTAGTAGAAATGGGAGTAATAGTTTCGACTGCTAAGACAGGTGTTAAAGGCGACTCTTGAGTAATAGCAGATGTGTTAGCAAAGCTTAGCGGAGGTATCGCTGTTGGTTGTTCTACAATCTGGCTTGATAATATTTCTGAATTTAAAATATTTGGTGTTTGTAGCGTTTGGTTTTGTGGGAATTCATTAGTAAGTTGTTGCTGTGGTTGAATTGTAGTAGAAATGGGAGTAATAGTTTCGACTGCTAAGACAGGTGTTAAAGGCGACTCTTGAGTAATAGCAGATGTGTTAGCAAAGCTTACCAGAAGTATCGCTGTTGGTTGTTCTACAATCTGGCTTGATAATATTTTTGAGCTTGAAATATTTCCTATTTGTAATAATCGCTTTTGTGATGATTCAGTTATAAGCTGTTCCTGTGGTTGAAACGCACTAAAAGTAGGAGTGTTAGTTTCAACTGCTAAGGCAGGTGTTAAAGGCGACAATTTAGTAATAGTAGGTGCGTTAGCAAAGCTTACTAAAGGTATCACTGTTAGTTCTGATTGAAGTTGAGAGGGAAATGCTTCAGAACTTTCGACCAATGGTAACTGAGAATGGGTAAAGACTGGATTAATGTCTCTAGATTGCTTATGTAAGTTTTCAGTTGTAGATTTTCCCTGTTGTATAACGTTAGGGATTGATAAGATAGTACTAGTTTCTTTAAAATTCAACACCTTTGGTAAGTGATGAAGAGAAACTATTCGACTAATTTCAAGCGATTGTTTATTTAAGAATTGAGTTGTAAGTTCTCCCGATTTTTCTGCAACTAAATTTGAGATACGAGCATTGTTTTCCTTGGCAATCGCAGTCCTAAAAATTGTCGTATTCAGATTTGGCTGTGAAAATGTTTTCTCTTGAGGAGCAAATGGAAATATTACTGACTTTGTTGAGTTTTCATTGAAAGGTATTTGCAAAGATAAATCTAGATGATTAATCTCAATTGGTTGCTGGAGCAAAAATTTAGGTGTAAGCTGCCTCTGTTTTGAGATTGGGTTAGAGAGAGAAGTATTTGATTCTGTATTCTGTACAGAAATAAGACGATTCGATAAAAAAGTCTTTGTTTGTGGTAAAAATACAGACTTCAATATTTGTGTATTGGGATGAGGTAGTATTTGATTTAGATTTGTTGAAAATGTTTTTGATTCTAAAAAAGGTTGAGCGTGAAATGGTTCCAAATTAATTGTATTTGGTTGTTTTTCTGATAAAACAGGAGCAAAAGTTAGTGGAGTAGTCGTTGGTTTTTGCTCTGTGTTTAAAGCTAATTGCTGATTATTAATGTTTACAGATTCGACAAAAGAAACAACAGGATTAATTTTAGTCGGTTGTTTATCTGGAAAAACAGGAGCAAAAGTTAGTGGAGTAGTCGTTGGTTTTTGCTCTGTGTTTGAAGCTAATTGCCGATTATCTATGTTTGCAGATTGAACAAAAGAAACAACAGGATTAATTTTAGTCGGTTGTTTTCCTGATAAAACAGGAATAAAAGTTGGTAAAGTAATGCTTTTTTTTTGCTCTATGTTTGAAGCCAATTGCTGATTCTCGGTACTGATTTGAGTTAATACTGACTCTGAAAAAGACCGATTAGAGGATAATTCTAAGTCAGACTTGCGTACCAAATTAGAAATTGACTTTAGTATCTGTTGGGAAGATTGAACGGGTGTTGAAGATAAATTAGTTAAAAACGGGTTAGTTATCTCTTCAGATATTTGCAAATTTGTTGTAGGCGATCGCCACTCCAACGATTCCAAAATCTCAGGATTAGAAAATCTATCTGTTTGTGATGTTGTTTCTAACTCAGTTGATTCTATGGTAATCAATTGCTCCCAGTCAAGGTTAGCTTCCGGTAACGGTTCAAAGACTGATAAGACAAGAGGTTGAACTGTATCGATTAGATTAAAGCTTTTAGCTATCAAATCAAAGAGATAATTGCTCATTAGTTCGTCACCATCTCTAAATACAATTGTCGCCGTCTGGGACTCATAGCCAAAATATCGGCTTCACGCCAACCGTAAGCAACAGCCAAAGTATGCACCTCTCGTAAAACTCGAAATGCCCAAACGTTAATCTCAGTCCACAAGAACGATACAATATCAAAAAACGATCGCCATTGATGGTTGCAAGCACAACAGGAAATATCAATTGGTACATTTGCTTGAGGATCTGCTTGAGCCATTTGTGCAATAATTCCATCTTTTACATAAGAAGGCAATTGCTGAAACGGCAGATATTTACTGTTACACACTGCTTGCAAAATACAGCGTTCTAATAAAATCTCTTGAGCAATTTCTGGCTGTTTGTATTGGGCGATCGCTATCAGATCTAAACTGTTTGGCAGACGAAAACTCACCTGATAATTAGCAAGTTCAAGGCAATATCTCTCAACTAGTTCAAGTGATAGTGATGCTACACGCATATCTGCAACATCAAAATTGAGTTCCAAGACTTCACCGCAACTTGGACAAGTGACTTGACTAACCAATTGCGAACCAAATATCCACTCCCGCAATGTCAGCAGTATACCATCGCGTTGACCGAGACTGAGTTGAGTAAGTATGTCTACAGAAGTTTCAGGACAAGCACTACTTAGTAGCTTAATTGCTTTAGACCAAGATGGCTGATTACGTCCCCATTCCCAGATATTGAACAGTTCTGAGGTTGATAGCGTTCGCATAGTCTATTTCCCTACTAATTTAATAAAGCTTGATGGCGTTGCTGAATCCAGGTATGAAAATTCTCTAAAACTCTTACTCTCTGCGCTTCTGTCTTGGAAAGTTCCGAGCGGAGGTTTCCTCCGCTCAGACTTTCCGCTGCGTCTGTGCGTGAGACAAATCATACTTTCAGCAACGCCAGCTTGATTAACTCGACTCAGTTAATCAGCCACCACCCTCCTGCTCCCAACCTTCGTTTTCTATCTTTATGTACTCGATAGCGACAGCATTAGCACTAGCATCAAGGTCTGGTAAAGCTTGATATTCCGAAACCCAACAACTAAAAACTGTATATGAAGCCGCTTTCTCACCAGCTTCATCACGAACCTCAATAGTGATATCTTTACGGAAATCTGCCAGAGACATTTCTGGTTTACTACCAAGTTTCCAGACCTTATTTGCCCATTCTTGAAAATCAGAATTTTTGCTACTAACACCTCGTTCTAAAGTAATGGGATCGTACTTGCTTTGTCCTGGAGACTTATAAACAGTACTAAAGTCGCCACCTGAACGGTGTTCTATAACCTCAGTAGTTCGCTTCAGACCACTGACTTTACTTACCCCAGCTACTTCTTTACCAGCGAATTTCACAACAAATTTAAAGTTTTTGTAGTAGTCTATACGCTTGCTGTCAATAGAAGGCATATATTTCTCCTTAAACTGCTATTTGTCCGGCTATTTGCTGAATTTTGAGAATGACGAATTCAGCAGGTTTGAGAGGAGCAAAGCCAACAATGATATTGACAATTCCTAAGTTAATATCATTTTGGATTGTTGTTTCCTTATCACACTTTATAAAGTAAGCATCTTCCGGCTTACCACCTTGAAAAGCTCCTTGAAGGAACAGACCATGCATAAAAGCCCCAAGATTCAAGCGAATTTGCGCCCATAACGGCTCGTCATTTGGCTCAAAGACAACCCATTGCGTACCGCGATAAAGACTTTCTTCCAAGAAAAGCGCCAAACGGCGAACTGGAATATACTTCCATTCATCGGTAAGACGGTCATCTCCCTTGCGCGTCCGCGATCCCCAAATCACCCGACCAAAAGCTGGTAGAGTTCGCAAACAATTAATTCCTAGAGGATTCAATTCCCCATTTTCTGCGTCTGTCAAAGGTACACTCAATTGTGGTACACCGGTCAATGTTGCTTCTGTACCTGCTGGAGCTTTCCAGATACCGCGTTCAACATCAGTACGAGCAAATACACCCGCGATCGCACCACAGGGAACAAATTCTTCTATTTGATTTTCCCGTAAAGGATTTGGCTGCTTGATTCGAGGAAAGAAAACAGCAGCATAACTAGTCGGTTCGCCAAGGTTCTGAATACCATTCTTGGCCTTATCCTTATCAGTCCAACTAGTAGGGGAATCGATGATGAAAAATGCGCGACGGTCTTTACAAAATTCTGCTGCTGTATCGACTAAAGATTCATAATCTATATTGCCATCATTTTTGTAAGGCGGAATACAAAGCATATTAAACAGGTCAGCCTTATTTAAAGCGTAAAGACCCTGTTTACTTGCTTCTTTGTTTAACCCTGTGAAGTCATTCACATCTAGATCGTCACCATCCGCACCGCTGTTTTCTTCTGCTTTGGTGTTGGTATCGTTATCATCCCACAATCTTTTATCTGGTGCTGGATCGGCATGAGCACCTGGTACATCTGTTGGCACAGATTCATCTCTAAATCGAACTAAATAAGACTCATTCAACAAGACTTTATCTACTCGTCTAGGATGATTTGGCAACACCGATACGTTGCGAAATAGCTCCAGTTGATTTGTATTTCGATCGAAAACTTTAACGTTGAATAGTTTTTGTGACTCTGCGTCTCGTACTACATTATTATCTACGTGTTCAATCCGCACTCTTAACAGATTTCCCCAGCTGCCTTCATTTGCTGCTTCTAAGTTAAGACCGTTAACATTTAGTTGTGCTTTCTTAGCTGTGGGTTCGGTTTGTCCCGGAGTTTGACCTTCTGGTGGAGCCTGACCTTCGGGTGGAGCCTGACCTTCGGGTGGAGCTTGACCTTCTGGTGGAGCCTGACCTTCTGCTTGTTTGAGCTTAGAGTGAGTGAGTCGGACAATAATTGCTTGGCTACCACCGTTGAGGTAAAAATCTCGTAGAGCATAGCCAAGGGTACTATTCAGCCATAATCCGCCAAAAATGCGTTCAAAGTCGCCATAGTTGTTGATAGTAATTGGTTCGTCTACAGGGCCTCGTAAGGCACGACCTATAAAGGCAGTAATAGAGGTAGATACGCCTGTAATCGTGCGTACCCCACTAGGAATTTCTTCTACATAAACGCCTGGATAAGTTGGTTGTATGGGCATTGTTCAATCTCTGGTTAAGTATTTAGAACTTACAAATTGACAAATTTAATTTGATACTTCAAACGATCGCGTCTAAGACGAATAGCGATCGCACTCAATCAATTACTTTTGACCGCACCCGTAGATAAATTGCAACATCCTATTTAGGTTATTGAGTCAAAATGAGAGTGCTGTAAGGAGATAGTCCAAAACTAGCACTATATGCCATTCAATTTAGGACTTACGTATAAGCATATATTTTCCACAAGACCTCACGTGTATCTTTTATTTGTAGTTTGGTATTTATGCCATGCTTAAAGAGAAATTAGATGTTAAGCCTTAGTACATCATTTATAATGTTAGTTCTCTATTAGTCTGTGAAACTCATAGAAAAACTCATAGAAAAACTCATAGAAAAACTCATAGAAACGTGAGTTTGACGAATTAAAAAACAGCAGAAGGTAGTACTGGTAAGTTTTTGGGTTTAATAGGTATAAGCAAACAAAGCCAAAAAAGCTTAAAAGCTCTGCATCGAAATTAGACTTATCCGCAAAAGGTAAATGCATACTGTGAATGGGTTTAAGCAATTCAGATTGAATAGGCGATCGCTAGGTTACTCTACGGTAAAATAGGTGTTTGGCGGTATTCTGAGACAAAAACTAAAATTGGAGTGAAAAGTATAAAACGATGAAATCAATTTCAGGATAAAAAATTAAGTATTAATGGTTAAGGATACTAAGCGATTAAGTCTTAACCTAATCAGTCTACAAACTGTTAGAATTACCTGACTATATCGATGGCGAGCTAGACTGAATTTATCACTGGCTACTCGAAATATTTTTACCAGACATATCATGTGTTTAACAGCGATTGTGCGAGACGAAAGTTGTTTATTCTCTTGTTTTTGTAATTCCGAAATTTCTGTATTCTTTTGTTTCTTATGAGGTGTGGTAAAGGCACAATCTCCAATATAGGCTTTATTGCCAATAAACCTTTGTGAGTCAGCAAATTTATGCCGAGTATCTCGAAACAAATTAATATCACTTGTTTTTCTCAACATTCCTACACAGATATCTACAATATCTTCACCACCTGGTAAGACAATAAACTGGTTTTTTAGGGTATGCATTTTTTTCTTATCAGAGTAGTATCTTTTTTGTTCTTGATAGTCTAGAGGTCTCGCTGTTGCTTGTTCTGCACTATCAACAATTAATTCGTATTCGGACAGCATTCGCTGCAATTCCTGATATTTTTGACTATCTACTGATGCTTCTTATATTTGAGATGCTGGTAAAATTTTTCTCAAAATATCTACCCAATAGTTAAAAGCATCATTCGCTTTTGTTTTGAAAATATCAAAGAGTAACCATAAAATCTCAAAAATTGGTTTTTGTCTGAGGTAAACTAGACACAAGCATATTCCTTCTTTCGGTGACATCTCTGCTTTGCGTCCCCCTCCCTTGGCAATAATCCGAATTTCATTTTTTTCAATTTCTGCCTGTTTCTCTATATGCCTTTGTTCTGCTAAGGATACTAATGCTAAAAACTGGTCATAATTAATTCCAATTAATCGCTTTGCTTCGTAAGGATGTGATTCAATTCTTGCCAAAGTATTTGTCATATTATCTACATATAATTTTTACTCCATTTTTTATTATCCCATTTTGTTTATATTAAGGATAAGTCTATTAAATGTTGCTGTTCCTGTTTTGTAAAAAATCGTCGATATAGTTCACAACCTGCCATCGCTTGAGATCCAGACACTTTAATCAACCCCATACTGCTTAACTTGTGAGTTAAGATCGGATCTAAAGTAATAGCTTCATTGGCATTAACAACGGTATCAAAAGCTTGTGCTAACTCAGGCTGTTTTTGCAAGGTTACCCAATGACGCTGCAAATGATGAGAATAAATTTTCCTAGCAGTGGGAGCAGTTTCTAGCAGTTGCGACAGTGTTATTTCTTTTCGACTCAAATGATAGAGAGCTAAGTGCACTAGTGCCGGATGTCCCCCGACCATTGCCATTAATTGTCTAGCTCGTTCTCCATCTGTCCAATTGAGTCCATAGCGTTGGGCTAACTGCTGTACCTCTTCTTGGCTAAAGTTGTCTAACTCAATCGGTAACCCTACATTGAAAGGAGACTGATTAAGTTCAAGAGGAACATAAATATCTGTTGAGTGAACCACGAGTAGACGAAGCTTTTGCCAAATGGGCAGTCTTTTCGCTTCTTCATACCAAGAACGCAACAGAGGTAAAAAGTCCTTAGCTATTTGGGGATGCTCGAAAATATGGTTCACCTCATCCAACGCCAAGATCAGGGGAGTATTAATTGACTCTAGTAGATATTCTTGGAAATAGAGAGTGCAGCTTATTTTACTTCCTAAATCTTCATCCCAATACTCATCTAATATCGGTTGACGTTGAAGTTGGCGAGCGATATTGGCACACAACCAGCGCAAAAGTTGATTCAAGTCGCTCAGAATTGTCTGCTCGACTTGTTCTAGATTCAAGCTGATAGTGCAGTAGCCTTGGTACTTGGCATAGTCAAGAATCCTCAGCAGCAGTGAAGTTTTGCCCATTTCTCTGGGAGCTTTGATCCTGATTAACGCTCCTGGTTTCTTAATTTCTTGATAAATTTGCTCCTCAAGGAAAGAACGTTTGAGGTAAAAGGGAGAGGCGAGAGGAACTGAGCCACTGGGGTAGCAAGGTGACGTATCCTGATTAACTGTGGGGGAAAATTGCGTCAGGTCTTGTTTCAAAGGTTTCGTATTCGGAGCTGCTTCAATAGATTCCAGCAGCACACGACAGTTTTTTTTAGTCACGCGCTGACCAATGACCTTGGAGAGTCGCCCAAATAACTCTGGGGCGAGAACATTGCTAAAGTAGCCGGGACTATAACCTGCTTCTATAGCCATTTGGTTATAAGTTCTATACTGCCAAATGCCACGCAGAATCAGATTTTCTGTGGAATTAAGAGGGCGATTATGGCTCTCAATTAGCAAGCGGTCAACAATCTCAAAGAGACAATCAAGGTTCATAGAGATTACAGATGAATACTACTATAAATAACAGGATTTACGTTATGACTTACGCAACTAGCACAAGGTGCTGCCATTTATTAGTACAAGAGTATTGTTAAAAAAAACTAAATTCTCCAGAAGACCTCTTTCAAGAAACCGTATTTGCTTCGGGCTGAGGAACAAGTTCAAAACCTAAAGTTAGAGCCTTTTTTTGGAGGTTATTGATAACTCGTTCTTGGTAACGTTGCTCATAGTAATCCATGCCAATATCTTGATAGTTACCTCCGGTTGTCCAAAGTCGATAGAAAATTCTTGCCAGCTTATAAGCAGTAGCAGTGATAGCTTTGGGCGTACCAAGGCGAGAACGTAAACGACGATAAAAAGCACGACTCAGCAAAATTGCTCTTACCAGCTGTTTGTGTCACCATTTGGAAAGCATTGGCAGCAGGGTTAACCACCAAGCGAGTTTGAGAACTTTTCACTTTACCCCCAGTGATGCAATTCTTGGGCAAAGACCAAGCCAGGAAGTAAAGTTTTTAACAGTTGGGAATCGGGTAGGATCTAAACCAACCTCAGAAATAATGGTTTGTACGGTAAGAATACCAAGACCATCAATGGCAGTAATAATCCACGCCACTAATTTGGTAAAGATGGGTACGTAAATCACGCATCGGGTTCATTGCCTTGAGGTTTATTACGGGGGTGCTTTGATTGCCCAAGCGGAAATTCATCGAGATTAACTTTATCAGTAAATTGAGCCAAGCACTCTTGTATTTGGCGATCGCAAGCGGCTATCTGAGCTTGATAGACATCATAAAGTTGTAGTTCCTGTTGAAGTACAAAAATATGCTTATTGCGATAATCACCATTTAAAGCAGCAGCAATTACTGTTTTGGAACGTTTAGTACGGTGATGTCTTTTCGCTGCCAAAATTTGTGGGTCTGTTTCTCCAGCAACAATTGCTCGAATAATTGCCATCCTAGTAATACCAGTGATATTGCTGACAACTTTATACAGTTGCACGTTCATCTGGGTTAAAGCTTTTTGCATCCGTTGAATGTGAACACAAGCACTTTTGATGAGACTATCTCGGTAGCAGATATAACTCCGTAATACACAAAGAAAGGTCTTCTGGGCGAAAAGAACCAGACAACAATCCGTAACGGGAGCAACTGTTGCAGCTATTGACAGTCTAAAATATCAGTTTTACGTCCAGGTAAAGTTTTGACGTGATGGGCGTTGACAAGTTTAACTTCAAAGCCCCTTGTCTCCAAGATTTGAAACAACGCAATCCAATATACCCCCGTTGATTCCATTGCTAGAGTTTTCACTCCACAAACAGCCAACCAATCAGCTAGAGCATACAAGTCAGCAGTGTAACAGCCAAAACGTCTGACACTCTCGGAGGCTCTATATGAATGGAACACTCACGAGCGTGAAATTCTGAACCGATATCAATACCTGCTGCATTTGGGTTGATTGGTCTTAAATCAGAAGTTTCATTCATACCTGTTTGATGGAAACGGGATTTGGACTTTGGTGTTTTCATCATCAAAGACGCCATATATAGCCGTAGTCACACTCTTTAGGACATTTTGAAAGGGTGAAAGAAGAGAGTTAGCAATAGTTTTACCCCCTGCCTCCTGCCCTCTGCCTCCTGCCTTCTGCTATAAAGTGTAATTTTTTTCGGTGCGTCTTGTTTCTTCCATCCATAACGGAAGCGATCGCATCCGTAAACAGCTTCTGTCATTTTACGGACTAACCCACTTTTATCACTCTCGCCAAAGTATAATTAGGGTCTACTGAAAAAGTCTTATCGTTGGGGTAGGGAACAGGGAACAGAATCATCCCTATTTTTTGTGGTTTTTTGTCATGGAATCAATGAGAAATGCAAGATTTTTTAGCCTCATACCCCTATTTAGTTGCACTTTTTTCTACAGCAATAGACTGAAAGTATTGATGAATTAACGTTTTACCATTATTCAGCAGACCCTAATTAGTTGTCCCTGAAAAACCTAATTAGCCCTTTGTAATTAAGGCTTTCAGCCTCTAAAACCCAGTCTGAAATTATAAGAAAATGTTCAACTCATTGCAAAACCTGGTGGATATTGATGGCATTTATAGGTCTTTAAACACCTCAATTGACGAGATTTCACTGCCAAACCCCTTCTCCAAGGCGGCTTGATGGGTGGAACCCCAAAAATAGACAAACAGAGTTTTTCAGGACCGATTAATTAAGGATGATCGCAAAAATGAATTCACGTTATTTTAAACAAACAAAATAAATTTTTGTAGATTAAACAAAGATAATTTCATAAATACGGTTTTGTACTTTCAAAGTTCCCTGTTGCTTGACTACTAGCCCCGACAATAGCAATTCTCTTTCCTCGTAACTGTCAACTGCAACAAGCTCTCCTTGATGCAAAATTTGTCGATAGAGTTCTAATAATCGAACGGATTGTTTACTTTTGAAGAGGCGATCGCGGATCGTTCTAAAATGCTCTGGTTCATCCTGTGATTCCCAATTTTCTATGACCTGAGTTCGCACCAAATTTTCAATCCACTCAGCTTCTCTATTGGCAGGAATAGGAGATGAAGAATTGCGGATGAGTTTACAGAGCTTCTGAGTTAAAAAAGGCTGACCACCAGTCCAGGCTAACACTTCTTTGAAGACTGTTTGAGGATTACTCACTTTGTCTGCCAATCCCTGAAGTAAAGGTTGGGCTTCATGCTCTTTAAAGCCTGACAATTGAATGGTCTGACCAATGTTAAAGGGCGTTCTTTGATGGTCAGTAATTAAATCGCCAGGGGTGACAACTCCAAAAAGAGCAAAGGTTAAACGTCGATACTCTGGATTAATACTGCGCTGATTATAGCAGGAGCGAATTAGAGCAAAAAAGTCATTAACTGTGAAATTCAAGCCCAAAAGGTTATCAATTTCGTCGATAAAAATTATCAGGTTTTGAGAGATAGTGTCATCATTTTGAGTAACTTCAACTAGCAAAATTTCTTCAATAAATTGACTCAATCTCTGAACTGGAGAAATATCTCCTTGTTCTTGCCACCAAGTTTTTAAATTAACCTTTCTTAATAAACCAAAACTTCGCCATAGCTCTACTGTCAAGCCTTTGTACCATTGGTCAGGCGTGACATTTTCGCTACCAATCCGGGTCAAATCGATCGCCCCGCAGCTAAATCCCTCATGCTGGAGATGGTGGATCATGCGTACCATCAAGCTTGACTTGCCCATCTGGCGAGGATTGAGAATGTAACAAAACTCCCCCCGCTTCAAAGCATTATAGAGATAACGGTCTGCTGAACGCACGACGTAAGTGGCAGCATCCATAGGCAAACTTCCTCCTACTTGATAGTCAAAGGTAGACGGTTGTTCGCCACTTTTGAGTAACTCGTTTTCAAAGAGCAGTTCGGCTTGGGTGGCTTTGAGAATTTCTAAGGTTTGTGAGAGTTCTTGAGTGCGCTCTTCTACTCTCAGTTCTAGATTTCGGTTATAGTCTTCTAACTGTCCGTAGAGACGAGCATTTTCAATGGAGATAGCAGCTTGAGCAGAAAGAATTCTTAAAACTTCAATGCGATCGCTGGTAAATGCATCTGTGGTTAAATTGTTTTCTAAATATAAAATACCGCTGAGTTTGCCTTGATGTAACAAAGGAGTACAGAGAATTGATTTTGGTTGAGTGGCGACGATGTAGGGATCGCGGATAAACTGTTCTTCTTCGGTAGCGTTATTCAGAACTACATTTTCTTGAGTACGGACAACATAATTAACGATCGCAATTGGTAGGATAGGTATCTGACTCTCGCCATCTACAGAGTCAATCGGAAGCGATCGTAGTAAAGTCACGTCATCAGAATCTACTGTACTTTCAGATGCAATCGCCCATTTACTATCTTTTTCCAGTATCAGAAAGCCTTTTTGAGCACCGCCATTTTCAATGACAGTTTTCATTAACTTAGCCAGCAGTTGATCTAGTTTAATTTCGCTAGCTAATACTTGAGAAGCTTTGGTAACTGTGACGATATCGAGAGCCTGGGAATTTGTACTAGCAGTAGATTCAGTTGTATTAATGCTTTGGTTTTCTTTTCGGTCATTTATATCCATTAGAAACTGTGGGTATTCCAATTTTAAAGCTTGAACTTTGGCTTTTGCACCCCAATGAGAATAACAATGATGGGCATTTCTCAGATATAATCTTCCTATTTCTTCTCTACCTAAAGAGAAATAAAATTCTGCGGCGCGTTCGTAAGCTATGGCTTCTTCGTGAATAAATTCGGATTTTTTAGCACCTTGAATTGCTTTTTCATAAAGTTCTTGAGCTTGCCAATTTTGACCCAATACTCGCGCTTTCTCTGCTTCTACTAAATTGTATTTATTTTCAAAGTTTGCGGGGCAATCACTAGCCCATATTTTCAGATTATGCTGATTTTGTTCTACTTTTTCTAATATTTGTTTTTGCTGTTCTTGAGTGCAATTGTGATGATAAGCTAGGAAGGAAAGAGAAGAGTATAAATTATGTTGTGCTACAGTTAAATGCGAGCCAAGACTTTCAATATATTTTTCTGTCTTAATTGTATTATCAAAAGCTTGGTATAAATCTTGAAAAATATAGTAAGCTATTGTTTTGTTTAAATAGAAAGTGAATAGTAGCCATTCGTTGCAAGTTTCAATATATTTTTTGATATTGTTTTCTTCTTCTTGTCGAGAATCTCCAATCAATAAAAAATCTTTATTATTAAATTTTACTGTCAAAATTTTAACTATATTTTGAAGTATTTTTATATAATCACTTAAATATTGTTGCTTATTTATTTTCAGAAAATTACTATATTTTATTTTATCATTTTCAACTTGTTTTAAATCATCTCCTCCAAAAAATTTTATTAAGCAGTAATCTAAAGATACATAACCAGAATACTCATACTCTCCTCTATTGATTCCTTTCTGAAAAGTACTTAATAATTTATCCCGTGCTATTTGTTCATTAAGAAATGTTTTCCAGTGCCAAATAAATCCATAATATACATGAATAGCTAAAGATTCCGATTGAGGTATATCAAATTTATTTAGCAACTTTATAGACAATTCTCCAAACTTATATCCATAATTGATGTCCTTTATTACTCCACACAGAAGTAGTCCATAAAAACTATAGGTAACAGCAACTTGGGGATAATTTCCATATTTGATGCAAATATTAAGTAGAGTTAATATTACTTGAACAAATAAGGAAAAGTTAGTAGTAAACGTAGGCGCTATCATCTGCTGTAATATTTGTATAGCTGCTAGTTTGTATTTATCTACTATTACAGGTAAATTTGCTAAATCTTCATTGTTTTTATCTTGAAATAATAATTTAATATATTTCTGTTGCTTTTCAATTTTCTCATATATATTGATAGGTTGATTAGAGATATCTATTCCTAGTTTTGATAAAATATTCAGGGCACTATCTATTGCGTGATGACTGTCAAATATAGCAAAATAATACTGTACTTTTATTCTATAAACTTCAACTAAATCAAGAATATTATTAGCTTTTTTTATAATTATTTCTGAAAATTTTTCAATTTGTTCAAACTTATTATTTAAGTAGAGTAATCCCAAAGTTTCTACGTAGATTTCTAAAGTTAATTTATACTGTTGTTCCCAGCTATTTGCTGCTAATAATCCTAAGCAAGTTTCTAAATATCTTAAAGCAGGTTGATAAGCTGTTGATGCTTTCGCCTTTTTCCCAGCTTTCAGATTTAATTTGGCTAAATTATCTCTTTCTGAGCGCTCAGTAATTAATTCAGCTCCTTCGTTCAATTGATTGACAATATCAAAAATATTTGACTCTAATTCATTTTCTTGAGTATTTTTCAGTAAGAAATGACCTACTTGCAAATGAACTGTTTTTTTATCATCTTCTGGAATCAAAGCATAGGCTGCTTGCTGAACCCTGTCGTGCAAAAATTTGTAGGAGACATATTTAGGAATTTTGGCAATAAAAGCAGCGGAGATTTCTGAAGTATCTCTTGATATTTCTTCTTGATTCCAAAGCAGAGGTATTTTATAGTCATTACTGAGGGGTAAAATTAAACCTGATTCTAATGCTGGATGAAGTTCTCTAGCTGTAGTCACTTGAGATTTATTATTGACGATAGAAAGGATTTCTAAATTAGATTGGTTGCCAATACAAGCGGCCAATTGCAAAATTTTCTGAGTCTTTTTATCTAATTTAGTAATTTTGTCGATAGTTAAGTCAACTACATTATCAGTTATTCCTACTCTGGCGATTTCTTCAAGATTCCAGTGCCAACAATTTTTATTGTAATCAAATAAAAAAAGGTTTTCTCTATAAAGAGATTGGAGTAATTGAGTGAAAAAAAAAGGATTTCCTTGAGTTTTCTTGGTTACTAAGTCTGCTAAAGGTTTTGATTTTTCTGTAGAGCAATTTAAAGTATCAGCAATTAATTGGTTGATGTATTTTATTTTTAATGGTTGCAGCGAGATATTATTAACTATAACACCTTCTTTTTCAAATTCCTCTAAAGCTTGCATCAAAGGATGAGTCACATCAATTTCATTATCTCGATAAGCTCCTATTATTAATAAATATTCGCTATCAAAATCGGATATCAATAGCTCAATTAACTTCAAAGATGCTAAATCTACCCACTGTAGATCGTCCAGGAAGATAACTAAAGGGTGTTCTTTCTTAGTAAAAACGCGAATAAATCTTTGAAAAAATAAATTAAATCGATTTTGAGCTTCAGTTGCTCCTAATTGCTCGACTGAGGGCTGTTTACCGATAATCTGCTCCAATTGAGGAATAACATCTACGATCGCCTGAGCATTAGGCTCTAAGGCTGCTAAAAGTTCTAGTTTCCAAGTTTGTAGTGTCGCTTCTGTTTCGGTAAGTAACTGCCGTATTAGGTCACCAAATGCTAATGCAATCGCCCCATAAGGAATGTCTCGCTGCAACTGGTCAAATTTTCCGCTAATAAAGTATCCTCGCTGGCGTAATATTGGTTTATGAACTTCATTAACTAGAGCAGATTTGCCAATTCCTGAATAACCAGAAACCAGCATCATCTCACTGCTGCCTTGACTAACTCGCTCGAAAGTCGTTAATAATTGTGTGATTTCTTCTTCCCTACCGTAAAGTTTTTCGGGAATCACAAAGCGATCGCAAATATCCTGAGTTCCTAAACAAAACTCGTCAATTTTCCCTAAACTCTGTAAGCGATCGCGACAGGTTTCCAAGTCGGCTTTGATTCCCCAAGCACTTTGGTATCGTTCTTCTGGGGTTTTTGCCAACAATTTCATCACAATGTCTGAAACAGCTTTAGGTATTGGTTGAGACAGTGAATTTAATGTTTCTACAAGTTCATGTGGTGGAACAGGTTGTTGAGCAATATGACAATGAACTAATTCTATGGAGTCAGTGGTTGCAAAAGGCAGTTTATTGGTGAGCAATTCGTAGAAAGTGATACCCAAGGAATAAAAATCGCTGCGGTAATCTATCCCTCGGTTCATTCTTCCAGTTTGCTCTGGGGGAATATAAGCTAAAGTTCCTTCTAATCGTTCAATATTGCCAACTGTCTGAATTTCCCGAGATAAACGGGTAGAAATGCCAAAGTCGATGATTTTTAGTTGTTCTGTTTCTGGGTTATAAACGATATTAGAGGGGTTAATATCTTTGTGGATAATATTGGCAGCGTGAATAGCCCCTAAACTCTCAGTAGTTTTGATGGCAATAGAGAGAAATTCTTTGAGAGTAAATTGGCGTTGATTGCCCATTAATAGTTTTAAAGATTCACCGCCAAAGTCTTCTAAGAACATGACTAGACTATTTTTATACCGCTGCAAATCATAGGCGTTAATAACTTTATCAGTATTTAAGGAGCGGGTCACTTCATATTCCTGCTTGTATCGAGTTAGTTCTGAAGGAGTTGGGTAGTTTTCCTTGAGAATCTTTAAAATAACGGGTTGATTATCAGGCTTGAGAATGGCTCGATAGACTAATGAATTAGCACTTTCATAGATTTTTTGGCTAATCTGATAATCTGCTTTAATGTTGTCTGGCTGCCAATCCATATGAAGTTTGATAAAGTCCTGGAACCCTTTTTCTACAGGCTTTCCAGGATTTTATCATAGCATCTAAATTTTAGGCTACAGCATAGTACTTACTTGAGTTTTCAGGAAGTGACTTTTTAAATCAAGTGCAAGTGAGTGGAATATAAGGATAGGGAGGTCTAAAATAGTCCACATCTATTAAATATTCCTCACCATCTTTCTTATAAAAGGGAAAATTACGTTCCTCTTCTGGGTCTTCTTTTGCATCTGCCCATTTTTTAATATCCTCTTGTTCGGCATCAACAGGTATAGTCGGATAGGGAATAACAACCTGATAAGCTACCCAAGGTTTTTCTTGGCTAATAATAATTTCTTTGATATCACCATTAAACCTATTCCAATCTACTTCTAAACTATACTGAATAGTGATTTCACCTGTGCTTAAAATAGGTTGGGAAATTTGGTGATATTTATCTCCTCTTTTATAATAGGCTTGCCCAGCTAATAACAGAGATAAAGAAATTCCTTGCCAAGCTCTGCTGCTAGGCAAAATCAGAAATCTTGCTTGTTCTGGAGGTGTTTCTTTAGGCTTTAAAGGCGAGTAAATACTGGGATCGTCGGGATCGGGGTTGTCAGGAGCATCTCCTCCACCAAAAAGGAAAATTTCTCTAGCGATCAAACCATCTAAAATATTAAAATCAATAACATCCCACTCCCCAGCAGTAAATTTATCCCACAAGCCCTTTTCTTTTGCTTCTAAATAAGACCACCAAGTTTTAGCAATTAACTGAGATAGTTTGCGGCTATGTAGCAGAGTCCGCATTGGGACATAAAAATTACCTAGCTCAGTTTGTTGATGTTCTTTGGAAAATGAGTCGATAAAACCTTGAGGAAAAACGACACCTGACGAGGGTAAATACGAAGATAGCTGGTTTTTTGGATCTTCCTTTCGTCTAGGATAATTTTCTAAGTTGTTTATTGTTTCTTCATCGAGTTCAAACTGATTAAAACTCTGTGGGTGAGTATTATTAGACGTTTGACCGTTATTAGATTTATTACCCCTTGTTTTCGCCAATATGCTTGTAGTTATTTTCTCGTTTTTTTCTTGAGAAGGTTCTACATATAGTATCTGGTAATAGGTATTGTCCTTAAACGGCGCATCTGGCTGTATTGGATCTGGATTTTGTGCAGCCATTGTCCTTTCCTCCTATATAATCTGTAATTCAAGACAAATTGTAAAAACGGCGAGGATTATCCCAAAGAATCTTTTGCACAGTTTCTTTCGATAGTTTTTCCTCAAGCTTTACCATTTCTGCAACGATGTTCGGCTTATGATCCATATGGGGATAGTCCGAACCAAAGATTAAATTGTCTGTACCAATATATTCAATCACCTGAGCTAGTAATGGTTCTGAAGGCTCTATAGCAATAAAGCACTGGCGACAAAAATAGTCCGAGGGCTTCATCTTGACATTATCCTTAATTTTGTCCTCCCAAGCGAAATTTTCATACTCTTGATCTAATCGCCACAGCCAATAGGGAAGCCAGCCACAACCAGACTCCAGAAAAGCCACTTTCAGTTTTGGATGACGTTCTAATACCCCTCCTTCAATCAACGCTAATAAAGCCATCATCTGTTCCATCGGATGAGAGCAAGCGTGGATAGCAAAACAAGTGTTAAACCTTTCTGTTCCAGTAGTAGGCAAACGACTGTAAGCCCCTTCGTGAATGCCTACTGCTATTCCTAGTCGATCGCATTCTGTCCAAAAAGGCTCGTAAGCCGAGTCACTCAACAGTCTTCCTTTGACGGGATTAGGACGTAAAAACACCGCTTTCCAGCCAAAATCGACAATTCTATGCAATTCATCCACCATTGACTCTGGTGTGTGCAGATTGATTGCTCCTACCCCCTTTAACCTATCTGGATCGTAGCTGCAAAAGTCTTTTAACCAATTGTTGTAAGCGCGGGTAAAAGCGCCAGCAACTTCCGGTTGCATAGTATCGATCGCCCAAAGCCACAATCCATAAGTTGGATAAAGGAATGCCAGATCGATTCCCATCAGCATCATCTCTTGAAGGTGAGACTCGACATTGTAGCCTTGGAAATAAGCGTTAGGATGAGCTGACATCATTTGCTTATTTGCCCGATCTCGAACTTGCCTAGAGACTTTTTTTACAATGTCTTCCCCTTGAATTTTCATTTCTGCTGAAGGAGCAAACTGTTTAAATTCTGGTTCGAGATATTCAGCCCACATAATGGGAGGTTCAATTACGTGGGAATCAGCATCAATAATCGAATATCCGTTTAGCATGATCTCTAATCAATCTGGCTCAGAATTGGGAGTTGGTGCGTAACGCTACAAGTCTGATTAATACGCTAAAATTTTTTCATAACTTCACACATCTTACAGTTTTTCGTGTCAGTTGCGTAAGCCTTATTTTTATCAAACAATCAGGATGCAATCAATGTCAACAAAAAATTAGTGAAGTGGCGATTGTACAACAATTAATATTCGAGTTTTGTGGTCAACAAGTCTTTTTTACCCTTGATGCTTTACACTGTCAAAAAAAACAACTTTGTTTTGTGTTGAAAAGTTTGCTCAACGGGGGGAATCCCCGCACGCAACTTTTAACTTTTTGAACCAATAAAAGTTTCTAGTTCGTCATTGGCAAGGGTGTAACCTAGCAGTATTCTTGAATTGCTGTGAGGACTGAGGATTAATATAAGCCGTCATCCCTCCATTGTTTTTCATCGTTAATCTCCCTGATGAATTAATTCTGCAAATCCGATCGCGATTGTCACCCCATAAAAGCAAAGCTAGCTTAGGGTTTGATGTTCTGTTTGAGATGGAAAATGTTATTGGGATCGTATCACTTATGAGTTAGCTCAAGTTTGCAAGGGTTCTGCGATCGTCTTCTCGCTACATCTTCTAATACTTAATCCTCGAAAAATAAGTCCGTGCTTTGCTAAACTGCGCTTGCATATCATCCGTCCAGCCAAACGCTTCGGTCGCTAAAGACTTTAAATTCTTGCCAGCAGCTCCACTTCAAAAATGCACAAACTCGCCCCAGTTCATGTTACGTGTATAGGTATTACCATTTTTCGGGAAATGGTCAGATAACAACTGGAAAAACCTGTTTAACGTGGCACTGCCACCATGCTTGCTGTATATAGGATGAAACCAGTCCTTAAACCATTGGGTATTGGCTCTCGGAAAATTATCGTGGGTTTTCATCATCAGATCGTGCCATCTTTTAGCATCCATAGTCCGGCAAAGACCTCGATACATGTCGTAGATAAAGATTTCTGCCCATTTAGCTATTGAATGACTCGTATAATCATGGAGGTTTGCTTGCTCTCAGCCACTTCGATAATGTCGTCAAACTGATTTCTGGACTAGACCGTGCCGCAGCACGGCTAAATCTTCAGCATCGAGTTTGACTGGAACACCGCTACGAATCAGTTCGGCAAAATTCTCATTCGGCATCATGACAGTAATCGTGTACAGTCGCTCTGACCCAGTGTTGCGGATCTCATGAACTCCCGTCGGCGGCACGAGCAGGGTATCTCCGGAACGAATCGCAACTTCTTTCCCATCACAAATTGCAATGCCTTCACCTTTCAGCACAAAAAATGTCTCTACCGCAAATATATGTCGATTAGGTGGCGTTTTTCCCCCAACATCAAAAATCTCAATACAATACGTGATAGATAAATTGACAGTTGCTGGATCAAAAACGATTGCTAACCGATTTGTGGCATCTGGACTAATACGGTAAGCCTGATATTCATGCGGCGATTTTACCACTGGAATGACAGAAGATTCGTTCATTAGAGCCTCCACAATGCTACTTTCGTAATTAATGATTTAAAACGACTTTGCAGGTCACGTATTCTTTGCGTAAACTACCCTGCACCATCTAAATTGAAAGATTGCTGCAAGTAACCAAAAACCCTAAATTCTATCGCTGGCTTGGGATATTCGCTGTTGCTCTGTCTGATTTACCAGGATACGTGGTACGTATCCCGGCAGAACCCCCTTAAGGAGTGAACGGCTTGTCCTCAATTGCCGGACAGGAATCGGCTTCACAAGTACGCAGTTTACTCAGTCGGTCAGCAAGCTGTTTAAGTAAAGCTGGATCGGCTGTAGAAGCCAGGTTTTTCAACTGATATGGGTCTTTTTTGATGTTGTACAGTTCCTTCGCCCCAGTTTCATATTCAACATAGGTATAATCTCGTGTCCGGATTGCTTGGTAAGTAGGGATCTTCAGTACTTGCTTCGGTTTTTGGCGTGATTGAAGCTGTGACCGATCCTCATCTGCAAGCTGTAACAGATCGTCATCCATATCCTCAGCTTCAAGTAGATTCTGATTCTGTGTGTGTTCCACCAAAAATGCAGAGCGCCACTTAGAGGGTTCTGGAGTCGTACCCTTTAACAAGGGTAAGAACGAGCGTCCATTAACAAAAGTGGGTGGTTTAACTCCAGCCATATCGGTAAAGGTTGGGAAAAAGTCGATATTACCCACCAGCTCTTGCAGTTTCTTGCCGGCGGAAATTCCCGGTCCACGCACTACCAGATTCAAGCGAATATCTTCCTCGTAGGCACTTTCTTTGCCTAAGCTTACCCGGTGAATACCCTGTTTGTAACCGTTATCGGAGGTGAAAATGATGTAAGTATTGTTAAGTTGCCCTTCCGCCTTGAGCGTATCGACTAACTGACCAATTGCCTCGTCAACCGATTGTAGCGATCGCAAGCGCTTTCGATAACTTTTATTAACAAATTCAATTTGTTCGTCATCGAGTCGAAGCTTCAACTGTTGCTGCATGAATTTAGGCTTAGTACTAAAGCCATCAGTTTCGGTTTCGTTAAAATTGGGTGGGGTGGGAGCTTCAACACCTTGGAAGAGGGACTTATGGCGTTTTGCTGGTGTATATGGCGAGTGAATGTTGAAGGGAGCCAGATAAAGGAAAAACGGTTTGCCGTCTCTGGCAGAACGTTTGATGAAATCAGTGGCAAAGCCAGTATAAACGTCTGTACCGTAGTCTTCCACCTTGTCATGGTACTTGACCAGCTTGCCATTCTGGTTGAGTGTATAGTTGTACTGAGTGTAAGGATTGCCATAATTGTGTTGTTGGTTTTTCTTGTTGCCTTTTTCCATCGGGCTATACCACTCTGTCCAACCGGGCGGGATGTAGGTATCATTGGGGGCTGTGTCGGGGTAGCCGTTGAGGTACTTACCAATCAACGCTGTCCGGTAGCCATTTGCCTGTAACGAGGTGGCAATCGTCTCTTTTTCTATTTTTTTGGCATAGGCTTTCTGGAAACCTCCAGTAGGTAGTACATTGGTCAAGACCTCTGTGTTGTGGGCATACTGACCGCGCAAAATACTTGTGCGCGATGGGCAGCATAGAGACACATCGACAAAAAAGTTGGGAAATGTTACGCCCTTGTCGATCAAAAGCGACTTAATGTGTGGTGCATATTTCTCCGGATCTCTGTTAATTGTGTCAGCGTCCATGTCATCTACTAGGACGAAAACGATATTGGGTTTACTTGTTTGGGCGAAAGCTTTTTGTGGTGCTGATAGTAGCACATTGACTACCAAAACACAGATCATTATTAGAACAAAGAACTTTGTTCTCAAACTGGATGTTTTCATGAAATCACCTCTTGATTTACAATGTCAGAGTTTAATTTTTTGGCTTTAGGTACGATCAAAAACTAAACTTTTATTTCACAGTCATAGCATCGGAACCAAAATGTTCCTTTATGTACTGCTGAATGTTTTTAAGTAGGTTCTTATCTTCTTCGGAGAAAGGATTTATCTCAAATTTGTTGACAGAAGTTAAGCGCTCTTTGTAAGAGTTAACCGCGTGGTAAATAGCCCCAGCAGCATTTTGGCTACTACCAAAGTCAGGAATAACAACAACATTTTTTGATTCAAGATTTGAGTTAGTACAGCCCATATTCCTAACATCCTCAAAAAATTTTTTAGCCGCTCCTTCAGAACCAAAAGATAGCGAGATACTCCGAAACGATGCTATGAGAGCCGAAGTTTTGAATGTGCTAAGGGTCACTAGAACCATAGCAATTATAGGATTGCCATTCCTTGGATGGATTATCATTTGAAATTCCTCGTACTCTCAGAAGTGATGTTGTATAAACGAATAACGCTGAAATAGTGCGATAGCCGTTCGCGTAGCGTCTCGTTCACGAAGTGTCTCCGTTCACCGGAGGTGTCCCGTTCGCGTTAGCGTCTTTGAAGGAGAAGGGAAGGAGAAGAGAAGGCTAATCGCTCGCTTATCACGCCCTTCATGTTCCCCTCAAACTCATCACTGATTTCTCACCTACTTTGGGCGATCGCACTCGTCGCAAACTACGCACTTGCAGGACTGAGAAATGCGCTTATCAATCCCAACTAATACTTACCTTCAATTCTTGAGGATTTGGATGTTCAATTAGAGTACTTTGCTCGCACACATCATCAAATGGGAATCCATAAGCTTTGTTATCTATGCTATGATGATGCCAGAATTCAGCATAGAAATTAGCTGGAGCATTTTTATAGAATTCCGAAGGCTTACACTTATTTGCTGGATTTTTGACTATGTGCCTGTTAAACATGGCGGCAACTTGAGCTTGAATTGCCTTTTGAATCTCATCACCATTTGAAAACTCTTCATCACATTTAAACACATTCGGAGATTCTGGATAGTGTATTTTATACTTTGCATTAGGTGAATCTGTTTTGGTAAAAGTAAAAACGTTATCTTCTACTTTTCCGATAAATGTTCCCTGTGGCATTTTCAGTTCAAGTTTATTTGTCTTGTAATGTTGCCACACATCGTGAATGTAATCATCGAAGTATTTTGCGTGATTACCACCTTTACGAAAATCCCCATTAAATGGCGATATTATTCTGTAGGGTTTCTGAACCAAAGATTGAAATGGGGCTGGGACACTACTAGCATATTTATCGAATAAAGCACTCCTTGATTGAGTTATACCAACTTGTTTTGAACCATTAGGTGCGATTAATTTCATCACCATTGGAAATCCAAATTGGTCTACTTGAGTAGTATTGCCGTGGAAGCCTGCATCATCAAAGGTAAACTCTAACCAATCAAAGTAAACGTCTACATTGGGGTCAGATGAATTAGCCGTGTTCGGTTGAACAATAGTGTTATTGTCAGCAATTTTTAAGTACATCGGTGAACCGAGACTAATATAAACTCTACCTGAACGAATATGCGGGACTTTTATTTCAGGAACCTCCTTAATAGTGTGTAAATAATTAGAATAATTCTGTCCATTTTTAGTTAGATGACCTTGTTCATTATTATCGCTAACATGACATGGAACTAAGTGACCGTTTTTATTAAGGTGACAAGTTTGGTTCGATTCATTTAGACCAGTAATTACAAAGTGAATTTTATCTGAGGGGAATTTGTGATTCGTATTGTTGGTAAATGAAAACTTCATGATGTTCTTCCTTGAAATTTGAGTTTTGTAGAATGTTTTGAATTGAAAGTACACTTACGAAGGTGTACTAAAATCCTCAGTCTAGTAGTGTTTGTCCTGAGACGTAATGACACTAAGATAAGCAGAAATCATTGATATTACTGCTTTTGAGGTGTTTTGTGTGAGGTGTGGGGAATGAAGAAAGAACCTTTGTTTCATCTGTTAGAGATGAATGTTGATTAACACTACACCCGTTGCGCCACTTTCAACACCCTGCCAGACGAGGTCTCACATGAGTCTTAGTACCATTCGTCCTGAAACGCATCGTTGAAGGCATACTCAATGCCAATTTCACGATAATTGAGGCTGAGAATATTTCGGCGATGTCCGTTATTGCGAGGCGTTTCGTTAGTGGCTTACGCCTTAAAATTTCCGCTTACGGATGCCTTTATTTAACTTTAGTTTGCCCATTGAATAAACCCCCTTGTGTTTACTCCATGTCTCGAGAATCGATTTTTTGCATCGTGGTACATATTAGCTTGTACAATGCTCGGAACTATAGCAGGTTTACTGTGTGCGTAATCCTCCCAAGATATTCCCTGGCTTGTTTGGAAGTCGTTTTCAGTCTCCGTTCCAGAGGTGTATAGTTGTGGAGAAAGATAGTCTATATTCTCGTTCCTGAAGAAGGTTTTCATCATCGTGTGTGCGTCAGGAATTCCGTAAGGGGCTGAGTGGCTAGTCGTAACCAAAACTTTTAAATTTTTATTTTTGACAGCAGCAAAAGCGTGTTCAAAATGTGAGGTTAGGTGAGCTTCGCCCTGTTCGATGTCAAAAGCAATACCCCTATAATCGGAGAATTTGCCATTTTTAATGTGAGTAATAATGGAATGAAGAATTTGCTGGGTGAAGGAACCATTACCATCAGAATCTCCTCCACCTAAGGAAATGTATTTATGACCCACCAACCTGTTTTTGATTTCGGCACTATCTGATAAAGCCTTATCTGGATTAGCCCATCCACTAAAAGCAATGCCTAATGTTGCGTGGTTGAAAGGGTGACTCGGAGAGTACGTCTTATCCCAATAACCTTTAATTAAATTCATCTCTTCTAGAGTTTCAACTTCAGAATTCATAACTTAATTTTCCTCTTTGTAAATTGACAGGAAGTTAATTGGTAGCAGTAGTTTCGTTTATTCACGGCTGAAAATCAGAGGTTTTTAACTGACCCTTCTGATTCTTAATTGGTAGCAGTGAGATTGGATTTAGGATTTACGCATTGTCTCCACAATCCAGCGGCAAAAATTCATTACCCACTGCATGAACGGTTCTCGCTTACGGGTTCGGTAGTTGCTTTCCGACGCAAGGCGACAGGAACGCACTACCTCACCATCAAAGCCACCATCGACCCAAATGGTTATTAAGCGATCTAAAGCTTTTATTCTTTTCTTCAAGTTGTGACACATGAAAATGCGGAATGTGAGCTTCAATTGCAGTGAACTACTTTTGATATTAGTTTTTCTCTTAGTCTGTGAAACTCACAGAACTCATCCCAGAACTCATAGAAAAACTCATGAAAAATAACATCATGCAGGAGGGAGAACCTCACATCCACATAGGAAAATAATTGAGTTGCTCTTCTGTCAGTGGTTCTTGCAAGCAACCCATTTTCACCGGAACCTGATAAAGCCGTCCAGGTGCTAACCTTTTCCACATATGGCGCATTCCCGGAACGATTACCTTGGCAACGTGAAGTCCAATATCGGGACGAGTCTGATTTAAAACCAGCATTTCCAAATCATTGTTCTCAACGATTTGTTGACAGAGCTTGACATCTTCAAGTAAATCGTCACTCGCCATTTCGCGATAATCGCCACTGACTTTAGCAGCAATGCTCTCGCTGGGAACTAAATAAGCTTGATTGGCTAAAGTTGCAGTTTTCCACCAATCTATCGCCAAGCAATCTGCTGACGGGGGATATTGAGTACTTCCATCAGCTTTGGCAAATAAAACGTTGGGTAAAATTTGGTTAACTTCAGTCAAGGCTCGACTAATAGCAATCTTGGCATCGAAATGAGCGCCATAACCCAAAACAATATCTTCTACAGAGCGATCGCTTCTTCGAGTAACAGCTGCAAACACAGGAATATTCAGATCGCTGGTAATATCTAAAACCCAAATTTCTCGATTAAGAGTTTGATAATATTGCTTCAGGCTTTGAAAATAAGGCTCGTCGAAACTATCTAAATTTACTTGCGCCTTTTGCAAGGAGTTATACCACCACAACGCCACAGCATCCCGTTCTACTAACTCCATAAACCCTTGCAGAATAGCTTCTTCAAGAGTATTACCCGCCGCACATCCATTAGAATCAGCCCAACAGTCGGGTTTATAGTCCGGTCGATAGCCATAATAACAGTAAGCCGTTGGCAGATACTTAAATTCCTGATGGGTTAAAGACCAAACGGGAGTCCAGTCAATTTCTCTTTCTTCATCAAAAGGTTCAGGGACTTTTTGAAACCAGCCTTGACACTCAATATTCCATTGCTCTCTATTTTGATATTGCTGTTGGCTGAAGTTCATACAAACATTGGGATGGATCGCCTTGTTCCCCATTTGTTGGTAACTGCCTTTTTCTCTAATTTCATCCCCTTGAAACACCCCAGAATATCGCTCGATCGCTTCGCAAAAACCACTAGCCATCGCTTGAGAGTCAGTTCTACCTTTGCCCGCACTTCTACCCCCCAAATTTTGGCGCAAACTAGCTACATCGTCAAAAACACTGAGAAAATGATGTTTGGCAATGTAATTATGAGTTAATCCATTCCCAGGAATTTTATTTAGTTCTCGCACAACGCCAGTAATGGGGCTAATATGATGTTGATATTTCCTGAGAGTTTCTTGTGGGGAACAAATACGGTGTCCTCCATCAACAGTAAAGCTTTTCTGGCGGTGTTCTAAAACAACAGGTATGGGGTTTTTGGTTAACCCATTTACCATCTCTCCACAGCTAGAACATTGAGGACGCTTCACCCAGCTATGATTTTGAGTTTGCAGTGCGATCGCATCGTAAGCGAGCAAATTGCTTTCTAATTGTTGATTTTCCCCTTGGACAATCCACTTAAATACCTCTGTGGCTGCCATCCCTAAAGCAGTTTGTACTGTAGATGGTAAAAATCCCAAAGGAGGAGTTAAAGGGGAAGAAATGTGCTTCTGTCTTTGAAGAAACTCTTCAATTGGTCTATTATCTCGCAAACGTTGAGCTAAACAATTCCAACAACCTGTTTTCTGAGGATTAAATAAAGGGCCAATCCAGACTACTGTCCCTAATGGCTTAACCAGCATCCAAGGAGATTGGGATTTTAAGGCTTGTTGATTGAACTTATTTAGCTCAGGATTGAGATAATCATCGGTTAAAACTACTGTCAAATCACCTTCGTCTGCTACTTTAATTTGGAGAGACTCAAGCACAGCAATTAAGTTAGATACAGCAACCGAGCCTAATGTTTTTACTGCTACTTTAGTCGATTGCAATCTTTGATGGGCTACTGTGGGAGCAATATTGAGATGATGGCAGAAGATGTCTAAGTGCGATGGCAGAGAGTTATCTTCTTGAACAAGATAGCCCTTTTGTTGCATTTGTAATAAAGCATATTGGGCTTTAATACTTACATTGAGAACTTCTTGGAAGAAGGTGGTAGCTGAGTGTAAAGATTTTGGGTCTTGCAGTAGCGACTGTTGAATGACATCAATAATTTCGTCAACGTTGCGCTCACCATTGATTAAAGCAGCTAAACTACAAGACATGCGATCGCTTAACCAGACTTTTTCTCTTTCTGATAACAGAAATACATTGTCTGCTTCTATACTTTTAACAGAATAACAAGGATTGAATTGGATTTTAAGTTGCATTGAGCTTTATTAGTTATTTTTTTACTAATTAAAGGAAGACAGTCCCAATGAAACAAGTTTCACCTCTTCGGGGTGACGCTCCTTCTCCCAAGTGGCGTGAGACGCTAGGCAAACGTCGCTAACGCTGCGCTAACGGCAGTCGCTCATGGGGCAAACCATGCCAGTTGCTACAACGGGGGGAACCCCCGCAACGCACTGGCTCCCCGACCGCCTTGCCTCACCGCCAAGCATAAAAGTCTCTTTCTCCCCCTGCCTCCCCTGCCTCCCCTGCTCTTTCAAGTCAAAAGTCAGGAGTCGTTAAACTCTACTTCCGAAACTATCTTACCCATTTTTTGGTACTCTCGTCGGGTGGCCGAGATGAGGTGATTCATGGTGATTGCCCCAGCAGATGTGTGGATTGACAACCGGGATGCATCACGAGTAAACTGCCGTGTTCCAGTCAGAAGTCCGTTGGTCTGCCGCCGATGGGCTTGATTTGGAATTTGCGACATGACCCCAGGCTTACCAATGCGATGGCAGGGTTAGATCCCATCGATAGTTCATTATCAGAGTGCCAACCAATCGAATCCTGGCCACTGCGGTACTGATTTCCGATGACAATGCGAAACTTGTAGCCAGTAAGTGCAGTGATAGAGTCGCGTAATCTAAACAGAGCTTCTGTCCAACATAGTGGTTTCAAAAACACGCTGTTGGAGTAAAGGTAATCACATCTGTAGTCCTCATAAATGCACTCTAGGCGAGGAATAAGCATTGTTTTACCCGCAATTCTGAGAAAGATTCTGCTACCATTTCAGTTTTAGACAGTGTTGGTAAAGTTCATTGGCTTGTTCAAAACTTAAGAAATCGGGGTAGTAAGTGATAGGTAAAACTGAGGTGGATTCAGCGAAAAGTGTGAGTTGTTGCATGATGTTTAGTGGTTATTTTTGATCTGACTTTTCCTGTTAACGTCTCTTTTGCAAGCTGCCAACCTTCACAGAGGTCATGCAATTTTAACCAACCTCGCCACAATACCTGGATATCAATAGGTATATTACGTCGATGTTCCAAGTAACCCCCTAAACGAGCGATCGCTTCCACAGCCCAACCAACAGTTAACAGCTTGGGTAGTTTTGCTGATTTGGCTTTTAAAACCTGAAGTTGAAGAGAATTGAGAACAACAACTGCATCGGTGGTTGGCTGGGTGCGGTGTAGATAAGTCAATTGCAGCAGTTCAACCGCAATCACGCTCAAGAAACCAATAAGTGCCTTCATCCCATCAGCGGCAAGTCTGTATCGTTCCACCTGGCAACGATGTATTCTTTTATCGCATATCCGACTTAAATCAAAATCAAAACTTACTTTTTGACAGTATCGGAGATTTTGAAGTTGGACAGGATCAAATCCTTGTTTATGGTAATTACTTTAATCAATACTCTTTAAGTGATTTTACTTATGATTTGGCAAATGGGATCTTATCTTTTCAAAACAACCCATTCATTCAAATCCAAAATAATCCTGCTGGATTCAATGTAGCAAACGACATAGTACTGGGTTAATGACATCGAGACATTAGTTTTTCAACAGAGAAAATCGGTGGAAGCGATCGCACCTATCCTTTAAGAAAATTGCTCCTTCGTGACAGACGAAGTAGCGATCGCTTCCCTATTTTTCAAGCGTTCGCGTAAGCGGCTAAAGCGAATACAGGTTTACTGATTGAGGCTGCTTGAAATAACGTGTTTGGCGTGACTTCACGAGTTGTTCCAGCTTCGCATACTCCAAATCCACGCGCCCATTCGATTCCAAAATCATTAATGACAGCAATACTAATACCTGGTGTTTGGTAATGTGTTAATCGGTTATACAAATTTTTTGGGGAACCGAATTTTCCTTGCAGAGCTGTTGCTGGCAGAAGATTATTGATGACACCCTTAATGCATTGCTCAATAGATTGCTGCATCGATTTACCCTGCTTTGCTTATTCTGGGTCTGTCAGTAACTTTTGATTCTATTCAAAGGACAAAAGTGATTGCCAATGTACCTTTTTCAGTATCCATAATTACTTTGAATTTTTGTAATTCTACAACAGTCAGACCAAAAGGTTCTTCTCCTATTTGTGCGCTCATAATTTACAGCAGTTTTCTTTTGCGTGAGGTACAAAGTCACTGGTTTTAAGGCAGGAGGCAGCTATGCTGGAGGCAGGAGGGAGAGGAATAATTTGATTTGTAAATTCTTGTCTGTGTACCTTATTTAGTTGCAAACTGCTGTAAGTTATCTATCCCTTGTAGCCGCTACTCATGTTCTTGTTCCTCTAGAAACCCATTTCAAAGCCTTTGAGGGTACAGGCGAACTCTTAAAAACGGTGGACACAGTTCGCAACAATCCCCGGACACTACCTGTGTGAAGTCGATGTAATACTCTGCACCTAGTGCGAAAAATGTCACAGCATTGGGGTTATTAATGTACATCTCTAAGTTCCCACTTGGGAACTTGCTAAAATGATTTATTTTCTTCACTGCCCGTGTGGACGGGCGGACAAATATTTTTACGAGTTCTTATCAATCATTCTGTTCGCAATAACCAAAAGCCGCTGTAAGTCATTCCAGAATCATCGGGCTGCACTAACAAAAAATGCAATCCTTGGCTTTGCTGTTTACGTTGTTCGTATGCTTGGGCTGCTGTTGTAACTTCTGGATCTTCAAAAGTCGCAACAATCCATCTATCTACTAAGCCTGCTTCTAATACTAAGCCATCCGGGGCACCAGAAATGTAGTTCAATGCTATGGGACGGGCTTGCTGTAACCAGCGTGCTAAGTACATCGATCGCCGTCCACCATAAATTACCACACCGGGAACAGCTAGCGTTGACGCCAAACCTAAATCGATTGGTTTGAGATATTCTGGGATATGCAAAATGGGAATCGGGCGTTGTGCAAACACATCCACGAGTTCACCAGCCTGGAGTGTCGCAAAACGCCATTGTTCTCCCCAGAGGTTTTCTGGCAATGGTGCGGGGGGTGGTTTATCCAGCACTGAAGGATATTGCTTTTCCTGTAACCACTGTTTGAGTGCGAAAGTGCGGCGAGTAGGTTCGACATTAATATTTAAATTGCGTCCAGCCGCTTCAATTAAACTCAAAGACTGAGGACGAAACACCTGAATTATATCCGGCAATTTTTCACCAGCTGCTAGTTGAAGTTGAGTAGCAACCCAATTAGAATTTGCTGCTGACTGAAGACAAGTAGCTTCATATTCAAAGCTGCGAGTTGGATCGCAAATCAACAACTCCCAGAAAACTTGTCCAGATGCATCTGGTAATGGACGACGATAAAAATCAGCCTGCCAAATTTTCATATTTCGGGAGTGGGGAAGGTGGGGTTCCCTCTGGGGATAAGGGGTAATGGGGAGATGAGGAGATGGAGAGATGAGGGAGAGTTAAAACTGAAAGTTTCAAGGTGAGAGGTTCAACGTTGAGCTTTAGAGGTTCAACTTTGACCTTCAAAGGCTCAACTTTGAGCTTCAGAGGTTCAACTTTGACCTTCAAAGGCTCAACTTTGAGCTTCAGAGGTTCAACTTTGAGCTTCAGAGGCTCAACTTTGAGCTTCAGAGGTTCAACTTTGAGCTTCAGAGGTTCAACTTTGAGCTTCAGAGGTTCAACTTTGAGCTTCAGAGGTTCAACTTTGAGCTTCAGAGGGTCAACTTTGAGCTTCAGAGGTTCAACTTTGAGCTTTACCTCCCTCATCTCGCATATTTAATTTAAAAAGCCTGAATCCATTCTTTGACAGAATATTCAGTCCAAATGCCATTTTTCCAGTATGGATCGTTTTCAATTAATTCGCGGACGGTGGCTTCGTCTTCAGCTTCATAAAGTCCAAAAACTTTTGTAACATCTTTAGTAGGGCCGATGGTAATTAGCACACCAGATTCTTTCTGTTTTGCTAATCCGTCTAAATGAGCTTGACGGTGGGGGACGCGTTTTTCAAGAACGTCTTCGCAGTAAGTTCCCCAGAGTACATATTTAGGCATAACTGAGACTGTTTTGGATTTTAGATTTTGGAGCCAGTGCGTTAGGGAGTAAGGAATTATTAAGCTGCCCTTGCATCTAACACAGTACATTTTTTCGTGTTGACTGTTACCCGTCAGCAGTCAACGAACTTAAGAAGTGATTGTGTAATTTAAAGGCGTAATAGCTTAATTCTTAACTCCTAACTATTGACAAATGACCAATGACCAATGAAAAATAACTAACTTCTTAAATTGACGCCGAATTTTTCCACTAAGGCTTCGCGGACTTTATTGTGTACTGGTTCGACTTCAGCATCAGTGAGGGTACGATCGTTTGCCCGATAAACTAGGCGGAATGCTAGACTACGCTGACCTTCAGGGACGTTTTCGCCACGATATTCATCAAACAATTCCACTGATTCGAGTAAATCTTTGCCAGCTTTGGTAATTGCTTTTTGAAGTTCGCCTACTGAGACTTTTACGGGTGCAAAAAAGGCGATGTCGCGATCGCTTGCTGGGTAGGTAGAGTAGGGAGTAAATGTGGAGATGAGAATTCCATCTTCGTCTAAAGAATTTAAAAGTACATTTAAATCTAACTGGAAAACATAGACTGAATCTGGTAAGCCTTTTTCGCGCCGCAGTTGGGGATGAATTTGTCCAAAAATACCTAGACTGTTACCTCTAATCCATAAGGAAGCGGTGCGTCCTGGATGTAAGCGTTCATCTCGGCGATCGGGTTGATATTCTACTTGCAAGCCGAGTTGGCGAAATACACTTTCTAAAATGCCTTTGGCTTCAAACCAAGTCAAGGGTTGTTCTCGACCACTTTTTGACCATTTGCCGACAGAGCGATCGCCTCCCATAATACCAGCTAAGGCTTCTGCTTCTTGCAAACCGTCTTCTTGCCAGAAAATTTGCCCGATTTCAAAGCCGTTGAGGCCACCGTTACCCTGCTCTACATTATATTGATAGGCGTCAATTAACCCAGATATTAAATCAGTTCGCAGCGCTGAATATTCTACAAACAATGGGTTTGTTAATACTATTTGTCTGTCTTCTCCTGGCTTAACTAAAGAATAATGAATTAATTCTGTTAAACCTTCTGCCCGTAAAAAAGCTCGTAATTTGCGAATCACTTCCTGGTCTAAAGGCAGATAACCCGCTTCCGCTTTTTCTGGTAAGGTATCACAAAATCTGTTGTACCCATAAAGACGGGCGATTTCTTCAATTAAATCGATTTCCCGTTCTAAGTCGCGGTAACGATAGGGTGGTACAGAAACAGACCACGTGGGTTGAAGTGTATTGTCTTGTCCTAAGACGTTGCCTGAAGGAGTCACCTGACATCCTAATGCAGTCAGAATCCTTTCAATGTCTTGTCCTTGAAGTTCTGCTGTCTCTTCTCCGAAATCGATTGGCCCAAGTACCTGATTGACTCTTTCTAAACGCAGTGCAATAGAACGACTCCAGGTAGATGGGTCGGGGCGAGTGTCGGCAATTTCCTGCTGCACAATAATTCCACTCGCTAATTCGCAAATTAAGGACAAGGCGCGGCGATTTGCAACTTCCAATTCAGCGCGGTTAACTCCTCTTTCGTATCTACCAGAAGCTTCACTTCTTAAGCCAACACTGCGAGAAGAACGGCGAATTGCCACGGAATCAAATAAAGCGGCTTCTAAAACTAGGCTTTGAGTACCTTCATAGACTTCGGTTTCTTCTCCACCCATAACTCCCGCTAAGGCCACGGGTTTGTCGTTAGCAGTAATTAATAAATTTTGGGATGCTAAAGTGCGAGTTTGTCCATCCAGGGTTTTGAGGGATTCTCCAGCAGTGGCGAAGCGGACGCCGATAGTTAAACTTTCGCTACTTGCAACTGATTTTAGGCGATCGCGATCGAAGGCGTGTAGCGGTTGTCCCCATTCCAACAACACGTAGTTAGTAATGTCCACCACATTATTTATCGGACGTACTCCAGCAGCCCGTAAGCGCTGTTGCAACCATTCAGGAGATAGGGCAATTTTAATTTGTTCGATTACTGTACCAATGTACGCGGGACAAGCTTGGGTATCGGCAATTTTTAAAGCTAAATTTCCTGGATTTTTGCTAGTTGGCACTTCACCCGGTACAGGAATGCTGAGTTTTCCACCAGTTAAGGCTGCGACTTCCCGTGCTACGCCTACCATACATAGAGCATCAGCGCGATTAGCGGTTGCCGTAAGGTCTAAAATTACATCATCTAAACCCAACAACGGACGCACATCGCTACCCAAGGGTAAATTTTCTTGGGGAAAAATATGAATTCCGTCTACATCAGTGGGCAAACCGAGTTCTTTTAAAGAACAAATCATGCCCTGAGAGGGAACACCGCGCAGTTTTGCAGGTTTAATTTTTAAATCAATGTTGGGTAAATAAGTACCTGTAGTTGCTACTGGCACATAGATATCTGCCTTGACATTAGCGGCACCACAGACAATATTTAAAGTTTCATCTGCGCCGATATCCACTTGACAAACACTTAATTTATCAGCATTGGGGTGTGGTTGACGCTCAAGCACTCTTCCCACAACAACACCATTTGCCCAAGTACGGCGGTCTTCAATATCTTCTACTTCAAACCCCGCCATCGTCAGGGTTTCGGCCAATTCTTCTGGACTAAGTTTTATCTCTACTAGTTCGCGCAGCCAATTTAGAGAAATACGCATGGAATGTGCTGGTTTGAGGAATCGTCTGTTGCTCTCATTTTAGAGTGTTTGCTAGCAGCAGGAACAATCACCTGTAAAACACAGATGAATTTTTCTTTCACAAACCCAGCAATTACCGCAGAAGTTTGATTACAAAAGTCTACTCCAAAACCTGTACGCTAAGACCGAGCTGTTTACCGCAGCGATCGCTTTCGTTTCCAGTTTAGCTACTCCCTTAAAGATTTTGTTGTAGATAACAATATAACCACTCCCAACAATTTTAAATTTTAAATAGATATATAGAAGTCCGATTTTATTTCTGAAAAAATCTAAGTATCTGTAGGGTGTGTTATGGCGTAGCCTAACGCATCTAAATCGTTAACTGGTGCGTTAACATTTGGCGTAACGCACCCTACGTATATTTTAAAAATAAAATATGAGTCCTATAGTAAGTTCCATATAAAAAATATTACTCAAGTAGTAGTAATTTCTTTCTTGGTAATTCTTAACCTTAGATCAATCTGATAAGATTCAATTTTGATACTTTAGATATATTAAGCATTTAAGAGTTAATTTTTTGAGTAAATGAATGAAATGACTATTTTGGGTAAAACCCATGTAGTACAATGTTTATATAATATAATCTCATTATATTTCTACTAGTTATAAGTCTATATATCGATAAATTTAAGTTAAGTGCATAAAAACTATTTTCAATAATTCAGCACGAGTAAACGGTTTCGTCAAATATCCAGATGCCCCGACTAATCTCGCTCTTACTTTGTCTACAATTCCTTTGCTACCAGTGACAAAGATAATAGGGGTCTGCTTAAACATAGAATTATTGCGGATAATTCTGCACAATTCATAACCATCAATTCCTAGCATGTTTAAATCCAGTAAAATTAAGTCCGGTTTGTGCCTGATAATAGACAAAACAGCTTTTAATGGGTCGTTAATAGTCACTACAGAAAAATTTTCATTTTCTAAGAAATAGCTAATTTCTTTGAGAACTGTGGGGCTATCATCTACAGAAACAATTTTATGGACTTTTTGTGTAGTTCCAGTAGCAGGAGTTACTTTTTGGGAAGCTGAATTTATGTTATTTGATATTGTTGGTTCCTGAAAGTCTGCTTTTGGAGGAGTAGAAATCTCTGGTAATTGCTCAATAATATCTATATTCTCTTTCGGAATATCTGGGTAAGTATTGACTTCATTTTTGGTATCAATTGATTCTGTAGTCAGTTTTGGGAAATGCGCTCGCTCTTCAAATATCTTTGGTAGTTTATCAAATGGTGGATCTGGTTCATGCAAGATAATTCTCCCTTTAACGATGTAAGGGTATAATTGGCGAGCTAGTTGAATTTCATCTTGATTTAAAATTGCCGCTAAATGACAAAGACTAAAACCTTTCATCCAGTTAATTAAATTTGGCTGGAGGTTTGGTAAATCTTTTTCTTCCAATTGGCTGTTAGCCAATAGATATGGGCGTTGATATGGAGAAGAAATATGTGGTATAAAAGACTGCCAATTTTCTAATTTTATTTGGCAACGTTCTAAAATTTTTTCCGTATCAAACCTGCAAATTTTTGGCATTCTATTAAGTGGTTCTGTTAGTTCATAAGTACCTTCTTTGATTAGCAAAAATGATTCAATTACCTCTTTAACTAATTCTTGAATCAATACTGCTGCTTGGGTAGAATGTAAATGTTGTTGACTCATAAGCCAGTATATAGCATGATATTCAGGAGGCTGGCTTTTTGATTGACTGTAATGTTCGATTAACTGAGTGTGCGAGTCAGGTTCAAACATCAGACGAACCTGAATGCGAACCTCGTTGGTAAGTAGTGGAATTTGATGGCTCAAGCGACGCAAATGCCGTTCTAACCTATCGAACGGTTCTACTGAATGGGTTGCGTAAGTTATTTTGCCCTGTTCTAAGTAAATCGACCAAGAAACTGAGTTACTCAATGTTTGTAAACAAGTACTCTCGGAGCAATTAGATAACTGTCTTAACAAACTTAAAGGACGTAGTTTATTGAATGCACCTGAGTTATTCATATTTTTCTACTTTTTTGCGGAATCAGCAACCGAACATTTGTAAATTACAAATATCAGCTATGAAGTCTTTTCTTGTTTGTAATTTTTCTCTATGTATAAAATATTTATTTAAATATGTATATATATTAATAATTATAACTTTTTAATAAATTAGTTATATTTTATACTTTTTAATCAGGTTTTAAAAATAAACAGTTGTCTTTAATTATGTACACTATGCATAAAACAACTTCTTTTTCGTTTTATTCCTGACTTTTCGACTGAAGGTAAGCATAAATTAACAAATGTAAAGAGCGTTAGTAAATAGAATCACAATACATGTTAACCACTTTCGATTTGACTGACCATTGATAAATGCTCCCCTCAAAACCTTAATATTTTATATCTTAAGTTCTGCTAATTCACTTAAGAAGCAGTGATTCAAACTTCGGACAATAACACAGGTACACTTGAAAAGCTAATGTTCTTAATTACGTTTAATTACTTTTCTATAAAGAAACGATTATCCTACATAAAATCTTTAAAAACTTATGTAGGAAAGCCTAAGTATTTATTGTACTCTAGGTTTGATAGATATAAATTTTGGGGAGATATACTACAACAGGTAATGCTGAGTTTTGAAAAACTCTTTTTTGCCCAACTAAATGCCGCTCAAGCTCTCTTAAAATATATAGAGAACTCGATCGAAATTATATGTTTGATGACAGTTAGAGCATCTACCACTAAATACTATATCTGTAGTCACCCCAGTGGCTGAAATTATATACTTTGAAAGGGAAATAAAACTTTGGACTTTAACATAACACAAAAAGTTATGCATGACACATTAAGACTTGATGAAGTTGTAGAGTTTGCAGAAAATCCAGAACCGCGTTGTCCGTGCGTACTTCTACTAGATACATCTGGCTCGATGCAAGGAGATCCGATTGAGGCTTTAAATCAGGGTTTATTAAGTTTAAAGGATGAATTGATAAAAAATTCCTTGGCCGCCAGACGGGTAGAAGTGGCGATCGTAACTTTTGATAGTAATATTAATGTAGTACAAGACTTTGTAACTGCCGATCAATTCAATCCGCCGATTTTGACAGCTCAAGGATTGACAACGATGGGCGCAGGAATTCATAAAGCTTTAGACATTATTCAAGAGAGAAAATCTCAATATCGTACCAATGGGATTGCTTACTATCGTCCTTGGGTATTTATGATCACTGACGGAGAACCGCAAGGTGAGTTAGATCATGTGGTGGATCAAGCAGCCCAGCGCTTACAAGGTGATGAAGCAAATAAAAGGGTAGCATTTTTTACAGTTGGTGTGGAAAATGCCAACATGACGCGCTTAAATCAAATAGCTGTGCGTACTCCGCTGAAACTCAAAGGGCTAAACTTTATTGAGATGTTTGTTTGGCTCTCAGCTAGTATGTCAGCTGTTTCGCATTCCCAGGTGGACGAACAGGTAGCACTACCGCCGATTGGTTGGGGGACTGTTTAATTAAAGATGGCAGCTGGCTGTTGGAACAAAATCTTATGAATCTATCAAAACAGATTGCTCAATGGCGGATTGTGGCTGCATCAGTATGTGGTACAAGTCACTTAAGAAATAAACAGTTATGTCAGGATGCTCATCACTGGCAGCTCTTGTCAAATAACATTTTAGTGGCGGCGGCAGCAGATGGCGCGGGTTCTGCAAGTCTTGGGAAAGTAGGAGCGATGGTTGCTGTGGAGACAGCAATCGAAAACATTTGTACTAAACAATTAACCCGAAGCACTTTGACTAATGATAGTCATGTGCGATCGCTCTTAAATGATGCCATACTAGCTGCCAAAAAAGCTGTGGAGGATGAAGCTTTTGGTTGTGACAAACAGCCTCAAGACCTAGCAACTACCTTAATTATCATGGTTGCTACACCAGAAGTTGTGGCTGTAGCCCAAATAGGTGATGGTTTGGCAGTAGCAAAAGACCAAATGGGTAACCTCCTAGCACTGACTATGCCTGATAGCGGCGAATACATCAACGAAACCACCTTTTTAACTTCGCCCACTGCCTTAGATACAGCACAGATGAGATTATGGCGTACAGACATAGTAAATGTTGGTATAATTACTGACGGGTTACAAATGCTAGCTTTAAATATGGTTGTTGGGGAACCTCATAAACCGTTCTTTTTTCCGCTGTTTGAATTTGTAGCTAATACCGAGGATAAAACAGCAGCAAAAGAGCAGTTAGTAAGGTTCTTACGTTCAGAGCGGATTACCCAACGCACTGATGATGATTTAACACTGATTATAGCTGCATTCAATGACTCATAAGCATTAATTTTAAAAGTTTGAGATTTTAAATACTCTCGTTAGCGGTAATTTGACTATGCAGGTACTACGTTGTTCTCCTAAAAAAGAAATCCTCAATTTGAGTATCAGTTTGGGGCGTGGTGGTGAAGCTTGTGTTTATGGACTGCCATCCGATAGCAACTTGGTGGCAAAGATTTACCACAAGCCAACCACTGCTCATGCTGAAAAACTCCAAGCAATGCTGGCTAACCCGCCGGAAAACCCCACAGCTAGTTTGGGGCATATTTCCATTGCTTGGCCAGAGGATTTATTACGTGCCGCAGATGGTAGCAATGATATCTTGGGGTTTTTAATGCCACGCATTCAGGGAATGCGTCCAATCATTGACTTTTATAACCCAAGAACCCGTCGCCAACACTGCCCGTTATTCAACTATCAGTACCTGCTCCGCACGGCTCGTAACCTGGCGGCAGCTTTTGCAGCTTTGCACGCTAGTGGATATTGCATTGGCGATGTGAATGAGTCAAACATCCTCGTCAGTGACACAGCGCTGGTGACTTTGATAGACACTGACTCTTTCCAAGTACGCAACCCAAACACCAACCTTGTTTATCGTTGTTCGGTGGGGAAACCAGAGTTTACCCCACCAGAACTACAAAATAAAACTTTTGCCGAACACGATCGCGAAATTTCCCATGACTTATTTGGGTTATCAGTACTGGTATTTCAACTGTTAATGGAAGGTACGCACCCATTTTCCGGGATTTTTCAAGGTGCTATGGAGCCACCGCCTTACGAAGCACGCATTGCAGCCGGACATTTTACTTACAGCCAAAAGCGACGCGTACCCTACCTACCTACACCCATCGCACCTCCCTGGGAAATTCTTCATCCCAGCTTACAAGAATTATTTGTACGTTGTTTTGAAGACGGTCACAATAACCCACAGGTGCGACCGAGTGCCCAAACTTGGCTTTCAGCAATAGCGGAAGCCGAAGATTCCTTGATTACTTGCACTACTAATCCCCAACATCGTTACAACAACCATTTAGATCTTTGTCCTTGGTGCGAACGTACCGTGCGATTAGGTGGACGCGATCCTTTCCCATCACATCGGGCAATAGAAGCCAGAGAACATTTACAACCGCGAATTAAACCGAAAAAACGCCATACCCAAGTACCACGCTTGCCACAGCGAGTCATGTCATCGCACCTAGCGAATTATTGGCAACCACCAGTAATTACCCCAAAGGCTTCACCTTTTAGACGTTCCAGAAAGTCAAAATTGTATCCGGTTGTTTTTTGCTTGTTAGGTTTTGGTTTATTGGGATATGCGGACTTAATGATTAAATTCACCGAGCCGTTGGTTTCCCACAATGCTTACACTCAACAAACATTAAAATCCGATCGGATAAATAACAAACTCAGCTTTGAAGATTATTTTCAGCAAGGTCATGCTGCTTATATACAGCGAGACTATGAAAAAGCAGTCACAAATTATAGCCAAGCGATTGAACAACAACCCCAACATGCTAGAGCAATTGTAAATCGTGGCAACGCTCGTTATAACTTGAAAGATTACGAAGGAGCAGTTGCAGATTACACCCAAGCTTTGAAAATCAAGCCTAATCAAATCAAAGCACTTGTGAATCGGGGGAATGCCCGGTTTATGCTCGCTGAATTGAGCAACGATCCTGATACAGAATATAATCTAGCAATTGCCGACTACAATCGCGCTATCGGCTTCGATCCTAATGAAGTGGAAGCTTATATTAGACGCGGGATTGTCCGCACCCAAATGGCTAAATACAGCGGTGAATCTCAACAAGTTTATCAAAAAGCGATCGCAGATTTTACTCAAGCAATCAAGCTAAATCTATACAAAGCAGAAGCTTACTTCCAGCGCGGTATTGTCTATTATCAAATTGCCCAATTTAGCAGCAATTATGAGCAAGAATATAATCAAGCGATCGCTGACTTTAACCAAGCATTAACCATAAGCCCCAGATTAGCAAAAGTCTTTCTCAAACGAGGTATGGTTCGTTATGAACTAGCACAATATGGTGGTAAAGAATCTAACCAAAATCAAACAAAAGCAATCGCAGATTTACAGACAGCCGCTAAAATTTTTCTTGAGCAAAATGATATGGATAATTATCAGCAAGCACTCAGTAACATGTGCGTAGTTATCGAAAACAAATGCGATCCTTTATTCCAAGAACCGGGTAGTGTAGAAAAAATCAACTAAAAACAAATAAGTTTTATTATTTGCACGTCATTGGTTTTAATTCAATAAATCAAATCTGACTAGGATTAGAGCAAGCTAATCCTAGTTATTTTTTAGCAGGAGGCAGGATAGCGCAGCGTTAGCGAGTCTGCGAGCGTCGGCAGAAGGCAGCTATGCAGGAGGTTGAACTATTATTATTCCTAGCATTCACGCTTGTCATAATGTCCTAAAGGGTGTGACTACGGCTATATATGTAACATTTTTATTTAATTGAGTAATTTAGGAAAATTTCACTTTAATATTCAGATAAAAACATTGACAGGCGTGCAACAAGGTTACCCACGATAAATCTGTATATGTCAGGATTTCTGCAAAATAGAATCGGAATTGAGAAGGAATTTTTTACCTATAATTAGCTGGGGTTTTATACTTGCTTAATTGATTCTCACGCCTTGCGGGGCTTTCCTTGCTTGCTTGTAATTTATGAATTGTGCTGTATAGATATTCATAGAGCTTTTATATTGAAAAGATTTTAATTTATGTCTGCTTCATAATTTTGCAAAAAAATATAGTTAGATTATTGACTGAGAAAAATAAATCAGAAAAAATTTTCTCCATGTAAGTGCATCCTCTTCATCTCCAGAAAGACAAATAATATCCCTACAAATCTCCGAGGTAATTTGATGAAAGCGGTGATTTTGGCCGGAGGGCTTGGTACACGCCTCAGCGAAGAAACTAGTATCAGACCCAAGCCAATGGTTGAGATTGGTGGTAAGCCAATTCTATGGCACATAATGAAGACTTACTCTGCTCACGGCATTAATGACTTCATTATTTGTTGTGGTTACAAAGGTTACATAATTAAAGAATATTTTGCTAATTACTTCTTACACATGTCAGATGTTACCTTTGACATGCGGTTTAATCAGATGAACGTGCATTCTGGATATGCTGAACCCTGGCGTGTCACCTTAATAAATACCGGCGATTATACAATGACAGGTGGACGCTTAAAGCGAATCAGCGAACATCTGGGAAATGAGACTTTTTGCTTTACTTATGGTGATGGTGTAAGTGATATAAATATCACCGAATTAGTTAAATTCCATCAACAACAAAATACTTTAGCAACACTGACAGCCGTTCAACCAGCAGGACGTTTTGGTGCCATTTCCTTAGGATATGAGCAAACTAAAATTACCAGCTTTCGGGAAAAACCTGAAGGCGATGGTGCTTGGATTAATGGCGGTTATTTTGTGTTAGAACCAGAAGTGATAAACTTGATTGCTGATGATTCTACAATATGGGAACAAGAGCCATTAGAAAAGCTAGCCGCTATGGAACAGCTATCTGCTTTTAGGCATTACGGTTTTTGGCAACCAATGGACACTTTACGCGATAAAAACCACTTAGAGGAGTTATGGAAAAGTAATCAAGCTCCTTGGAAGATATGGTAGAAAGAGAGTTTAAAATTAAAAGTCAAATGACAAATGACAAATGACTTAATGGATTTAGTGTAACTTTAACTACGATAATACTGATGTATGATTTTGCAATTATAGGTGGGGGAATAGTTGGACTCTCTACAGCGCTGGCTTTAGGAAAATACTATTCCAATGCACGTATTTTAGTACTAGAAAAAGAGAGTCAATGGGCATTTCACCAAACCGGCAATAATAGCGGAGTGATTCATTCTGGTATTTACTACAAGCCAGGGAGTTTCAAAGCGAAATTTTGTCGTGATGGTTCTCGCTCAATGGTAGAATTTTGTGAAAAATATGGAATTGACCATGAAATTTGTGGTAAAGTAATTGTTGCAACTGAAGAACAAGAGCTACCACGCCTAGAAAATCTTTACCAACGCGGTTTAGAAAATGGTATAGAAGTCCAAAGAATCACTCCTGAGGAAGTCAAGGAAATTGAACCTCACGTTAGTTGTATAGGTGGAATTCGGGTATTTTCAACTGGTATTGTTAATTACAAGCAAGTTTGTTTGAAATATGCCCAGCTGATTCAACAGCAGGGGGGACATTTACATCTAAATACAAAAGTACTGAAAATCTCGCCAAGCAGTAAAAATCAGGTACTAGAAACGAACAAGGGTAGCTTTGAAACCCGATTCGTAATCAATTGTAGTGGATTGCATAGCGATCGCACTGCCAAATTAGCTCAAGTTAAACCCCAAGCCAAAATTGTGCCATTCCGGGGAGAATATTACGAACTCACACCAGAAAAACGCTATCTAGTCAAGACTCTAATTTATCCAGTACCCAACCCAGATTTTCCCTTCTTGGGCGTCCACTTTACCCGGATGATTGATGGTAGCGTTCATGCAGGGCCAAACGCGGTTTTGTCGCTCAAACGCGAAGGTTACAAAAAAACTGACTTTGACTTAGGCGATTTTCTGGAAGTGGTTACTTACCCTGGTTTTTGGAAATTGTCAATTAAACATGCGCCTGAAGGCATTCAAGAAATTATTCGTTCCTTTAGTAAAGCAGCTTTCGTTAAAAGTTTGCAAAAACTAATTCCCGAAGTCCAAGCAGAAGATTTAGTTCCCACCCATGCAGGAGTCCGCGCTCAAGCTTTAATGAACGATGGCAAGCTTGTAGATGACTTTTTGATTGTTTCCGGTCAAAACTCTATTCATGTTTGCAATGCTCCTTCCCCTGCTGCTACTTCTTCTTTAGAAATTGGCAAAGCCATTGTGGCGCAAATTCCTCAACTCTCGCATTTAGATAGCGTAGTAACTGCATAGATACTATACCTGCTTGCACTTTCAAGATACGGCGTTGTTGAAATTCAAGGGTGAATCTTGTCGTCTGGGCATCTTGGCTGTCTCAGGACACCCATCCCATAAGAAAAAAGAGTAGTGCTATAGAGTGCTGTTGCCTAATCGATAAGGCAGCAATGGATTTTAGTAACTACGTAATGACTGTAAAGCTAGTCAGATAGCGGTTGTCTTTTGGATGCAATGCGCTATAGGGGCGCATAGCTATGCATCCCCAGAAAACAAAATCAAATATTAACTCTTCAATACAAAGGCATTAACCACAATGAAAATATTAGTAACTGGCACAGAAGGCTATCTGGGTTCATTATTGCCACCTCTGTTAATCGAACGGGGACATGAAGTTATTGGTATAGATACTGGTTTCTATAAAGTTGGTTGGCTGTACAACGGTAGCGATGTCACACCTAAAACCCTGAATAAAGACATCCGCAACATCACCCCTGATGATTTGTCAGGCGTGGAAGCAATTGTTCACATGGCAGAACTCTCTAACGACCCAGCCGGACAATTAGCACCGAATATTACCTATGAAATCAATCATGTAGGTTCAGTTCGTCTGGCTAGCTTGGCTAAGGCTATGGGCGTGCGCCGTTTTGTGTATATGTCTTCGTGCAGTGTCTACGGTGTTGCTACCAAAGGCGATGTGACAGAAGAATCGCCAGTAAATCCCCAAACAGCTTATGCAGAGTGTAAAACTCTCGTAGAAACAGATGTTGCACCGTTGGCTGACGATGACTTCTCACCTACCTTTATGCGGAATGCTACTGCTTTTGGCGCTTCTCCCAGGATGCGCTTTGATATTGTTTTAAACAACTTGGCAGGCTTAGCGTGGACTAGCAAACAAATCAAAATGACCAGTGATGGTACACCTTGGCGGCCATTAGTCCACGCATTGGATATTTGCAAAGCAATAGTCTGCGCCTTGGAAGCACCACGAGACATTGTACATAACCAAATCTTCAATGTAGGAGATACAGCCAATAATTACCGGGTTAAAGAAATCGCTGAAATTATTGCTGATATTTTCCCAGATTGTAAATTGTTCTTTGGCAACAATGGCACAGATAACCGCAGCTATCGGGTATCCTTCGAGAAAATCAACACAGTTCTACCAGGATTTAAATGTGATTGGAATGCTCGACTTGGTGCCGAACAGCTATTTGATTTATTCAGTCAAATAGATATGGCTGAAGATACTTTCTTGTTTCGAGGATTTACCCGTTTGAAACAGCTAGAGTATCTGATTCGTACCCAGCAAATTGACAAAGATTTTTTTTGGAATAAAAAGTAGCTAGAGTTGTCTAGCAGCGAACAAAAAATTTAAGTTTCCGAATCAGACATTATTGATTCGGGCTTATTTCATCTAGCAATTTGTTCACTATTTATAGGGCTTGAAATTATGGCGATCGCTAAATGTCGTTTCAATGGTCAACCTTTACAGCAAACCTTTATTGATTTGGGAATGTCTCCTTTAGCCAATGCTTATTTGAAACCAGAACAGCTAAACAATGCCGAAAAATTTTATCCTCTGCACGCTTATATCTCTGAAGACACTCTCTTAGTTCAATTAGAACAATTTGAAACTCCAGACAAAATTTTTAGTGACTATGCTTACTTTTCTTCATATTCGGCAAGTTGGCTAAGACATGCTAAAGTTTACAGCGATATGATGGTAGAAAAATTTAATTTTAATCATCATACTCAAGTTATTGAAATCGCTAGTAATGATGGCTACTTACTGCAATATTTTTTAGAGAAAGGTATTCCTGTTTTAGGAATAGAACCAGCAGCCAATATAGCCAAGGTTGCTCAAGATAGAGGTATTCCTAGTATTAATAAGTTTTTTGGAATTAAAACTGCTAAAGAACTAGTTATACAAGGAAAACTAGCTGACCTGTTGATAGGTAACAATGTTTTAGCCCATGTACCAGACCTAAACGATTTCATTGCCGGCATGAAACTCATCCTCAAACCAAATGGTATCTTGACGATGGAGTTTCCTCATATTTTGCAGCTCATTGCCCAAAATCAGTTTGATACTATTTATCACGAGCATTTTTCTTACTTCTCATTCCTGACAATTGAAAAAATCTTTGCAGCACACAACTTACAACTTTTTGATGTAGAGGAATTACCAACTCATGGCGGTTCATTGAGAATTTATGCTAAACATGACTACGCCCTTCATCCTAGCATTAACGAACGAGTTAGCCATCTCAAAGAAAAAGAAATTGCCGCTGGACTACATCGAATAGAAACTTACGTCACATTTGCAGAAAAAGTTAAAGCAACAAAGCACAAGTTATTAAGTTTTATCTTAACAGCTAAAGCCCAAGGTAAATCAATCGCTGGTTATGGCGCACCTGCTAAAGGTAATACTTTGCTCAATTACTGTGGTATTGGTAAAGATTTTATCAATTACACAGTAGATTGCAATCCCTATAAGCAAGGTTTGTTTTTACCTGGAACTCATATTCCTATCTTCCATCCAGATAAAATTCGTGAAACTCAGCCAGATTATCTTTTAATTTTACCTTGGAATCTCAAGGAGGAAATTATAGAACAAATGGCATTTATTGGCGAATGGGGTGGACAATTTGTAGTGCCAATCCCGGAAGTTAAAATTTATCCATGTCACGTTCCCGATCGGCTTTTAATAGCATTGTAATTACTAAATATAAGCAAAACGCCTTTAATTACTATTATTGATATTCACAATAATTAATAATTAAGTAATCTCAAGGCGTATTTGCCATCAAAATATTGCAGTTGAATCATCAATAATCTATTCATAAATTTCATGACTCTCATATGCCTAAATTACTAACCATTGCTATTCCTACTTATAATCGAGCTGAATTATTAGATAAACAGTTAGCATGGCTAGCTCAAGCTATCAAAGGTTTTGAAGATGACTGTGAAATTTTAGTTTCTGATAATTGTTCAACAGACAATACTCAGCAAGTAATCCAAAAATGGCAATCAATACTTAGCACTATCGTATTCAAATCAAATAAAAACTCAAAGAATTTAGGCGTAGTTAAAAATATTATGTATTGCCTAAATTCTGCAACAACAAAGTATGTTTGGACAATTGGTGATGACGACCCAGTTCAGGATAGAGCCATTGCTTATGTAATTGGTAAACTTAGAGGACACGAAGATTTATCATTATTGTTCCTCAACTTTTCTGGTCGCAATCAAGTTACTGATGAACCAGTTCATCCACCCACAATTATTGGTAACCGCTGGTTTGATATAGATAGCGAAAATGGTAATGGTGATAGTAAAGCCATATTTGAACATTGTTTTTCTAAAAGTGTCGGTGCTGTCATTTTTTTGACGGCTACAATCTACCGCACTGATTTAGTGAAACGCGCTTTACAAATTTGGCAAAATGCTGAAAACAACTGGATATCTTTAGCATATTTAGCCGGATATTGTGCTGCCAATGGTAGTGTGATTGTCACGAAGGAGACTTATTTAGAATGTGTTGTTGGTGTGAGTTATTGGCAGAAAGAACCAAAATCTGCACTGTTAATGCAATATAAACACATACCAGAAGTAATTTTAAAATTACAAGAAAATGGATATTCTAAGCAGTTTTGTAGACGGATGCTTTTACAAAACGGTAAAGAAGTCAATTGGAAAGTTTTCTTAGGTGCTTTAAGAAGATGGCCGATGTCTGCTATCAAAACAGTAATTCCATTTTTGGCTTTAATCAGCTTGTCTGCTTTCGATGTGATGGTTTCTAAAGAATTTAAATTAGCAGAATCAAGTGAAATATCTAGTCAAGAAATACGGAGTTACGAGCCATAAACTGGTCAATGTTTGATAAACATACATCAAAAATTAGGAGGTATTTACACCATGTTAAGTGCAATTAAACGTAAAATATTTACATTGTCTTCTAATTTTGAATACTATGTAGCTCGTTGGAAGCATAGCAGAAAATTGCCAGTATTAGAAGCAGGCGATCGCCAAATCCTAAATGCTCTCAAAAAAGATGGTGTTTATGTCACAACCCTTGTAGATTTAGGGTTAAACTCTAGCTCTCAACTCCTCAAGGCTGCGTATCAGCAATTGTCTCAGATGGAAAATCCAAACAATGTCCACCTAGATGAAAGATTGCCACAAATTTATACAGTGACAGGTTTACCAGAATTTTTTGCCTGGGGAAATGAGAAAAGGCTACTCGACATCATTGAAAATTATATTGGTCTTCCTGTTGCTTTTCACGGTGTACATTTACGGAAAGATTTTCCTAGTAAACATCAGTTTGGAACGCTATTATGGCATAGCGACGCGGAAGACCGTCGGATTATCAAAATCTTTATTTATTTAACTGACGTAGAAAATAAAACTGGCCCCTTTGAATATATTCCTCGTTCCTTAGCTCCTGTATTCAGTTGGAAATATATTCAGCTTTACTACAAACTTTTCAAGTCAAATTATATGGGTATTGATGATGAAGAAGTGAAACCAATCATCCCGAAATCAGCTTGGAAATCCTGCCCAGGGCCAGCAGGTACAGTAATTATTGTAGACACCAAAAATGCCTTACATCACGGCACAGTTCGCACAGAAGAGCGGTCGGCATTATTCTTTTGTTATACTGCTAACCCTCCAGAAAGACCAGACCTTTGTACGCAATATTGGGATGATACTTATCACAGAGTAGAGTTACATTCTGCGTTAGATGAAGTTAAAGCTTAGGTTTCACGCAGAGGCGCACAGACGAGAGTGAGTAAGTCAACATTTATCTTAGAGGAATCAATATGATTTTTACTGAAACTGAACTTAAAGACGCATTCATCATTGACTTAGAAGAAAAACCAGATAGTCGTGGTTTTTTCGCCCGGACTTTCTGCGCTCAAGAATTTGAAGCATGGGGTTTGAAGCCGACAGTTGCCCAGTGTAACTTGTCTTTTAACTACAAAAAAGGCACTATTCGGGGAATGCACTATCAAAGTTCGCCAGCAGCAGAAACAAAATTAATTCGTTGCACTAAAGGCGCTATCTATGACGTAATTATTGATATGCGTCCGGAATCTCCTAGCTTTTTATCACACATCGGCGTAGAACTGACTCCAGAAAACCGCCGCGCCTTGTATGTTCCAGAAATGTTTGCCCACGGTTATCAAGCACTCACAGATGAAACCGAAGTTATATATCAAGTAGGAGAATTTTACACACCTGGATATGAGAAAGGTCTACGCTATGATGACTCATTTTTTAATATTAATTGGCCTCTAGATGTTACTGAAATCTCCGAAAAAGATTTAAATTGGCCACTATTAAGAATGATGACCGTCGGCGGCACAACTTCCAGATAATCTCACTTCTTCCTCTCTGCGCCTTTGCGCGACGCCACTTGCTTTAAGTCGGGGAACCGCAAGGGCGTAGTGGCTCCTCTGCATGAGGTAAAAAAATTAATCAAGGTAGAAATAAATGCCAAATAATATTCTATCTCCTATTAACAACACCATCTCTTTTATCTCCAAAAAAATCCAAGCTCGCATCAATTACGCCAAAACCTTACAAGTTGTTTCCCTCAAACCCAAACAACCTTCTCAAGGAAATGTCCTCCTTTCTTATCGAATTGAGCCATTCTTATTAAAACCAGGTCAGCCAATGCCTAATGACCATACTTGGTATTGGGAAGTTAGGCAAATAGCCCAAACTTTTTTAGATTTGCGCTACAACGTTGATGTCATCCAATTTCACAATGATAAATTCGTTCCTCAAAAAGATTACGCATTTTTCATTGATATTCGTCATCGGATGGAAGCACTTGCGCCAATACTGAATAAAGATTGCATCAAAATTTTTCACGTTGACATTGCTAATATGGTGTTTCGCAATGCAGCTGAGTGCAATAGGCTTCTAGAACTCCAACAGCGCAGAGGAATTACCTTACGTCCACAGCGATTTGAAATGCCTAATTTGGGAATTGAATATGCTGATTGTGCTACAGTTTTGGGCAACGATTTTACAGTTGGTACATTCAAATATGCCAACAAACCGATGTATCGTATTCCTATTTCTTCACCTGTTGTTTATCCCTATCCTGAGAAGAAAGATTTTGCAGCAGTCAGAAAAAATTTTCTCTGGTTTGGTGGTAGTGCTCTAGTTCTCAAAGGGTTAGATTTGGTTTTAGATGCCTTCGCTCAAATGCCAGAATACCATTTAACAGTTTGTGGCCCGATAAATAATGACCAGGAATTTGAGCAGGCTTTCTATCGAGAACTCTACGAAACGCAAAATATCCATACTTATGGTTGGATTGATGTTAGTAGTCCTGAGTTTATAGAGGTAACAAATAACTGTCTGGGACTTGTTTATCCTTCGGTTTCTGAAGGACAATCTGGAGCAGTAATCAGTTGCTTGCAAGCAGGATTAATTCCAATTTTAAGCTACGAATCTGGTGTAGATGTTTGTGATTTTGGTGTAATTTTTGATAACCTTTCCCTGGAAGAAATTAAAACAAAAGTTAGAAGTATTTCTAATTTACCTGTAGAAGACCTGAAAGTTATGTCTCGAAAGGCATGGGAATACGCAAGAACAAATCATACCAAAGAACAGTTCGCTCAAGCATATAAAAATGCTGTGCAACAAACCATCGAAGACCACAAATCTAAAAAACAGAGTTATTTCATCGAGTCTAGCAAACAACTAGTTAGTAAAACTTAGCCCTGAGGAATAAAAATCGCGGTTATATAAACTAAGTATGTCTATGCAGACTCAGAAGCTGGGAAACAAAAGCTAAGCTGGTTTTGCCTATATAGCCGCAATTTCTAGTTACTTGCTGGAAGATATAGCTAATACTAATTAACTCTGAAAATGTACTTAATAACTATTTATAACTAATTATTAAGTGCAAAATTATTCGGAATTTGTAACACAACAAACAGTTCTATAAAGGAGTTTAGTTCATGATTATTATCGATCGCGCCTTACAAGCTAGAGCAGCAGCAGGCAATCCCATCAAAGTCGGGATGATTGGTGCTGGTTTTATGGGTCGAGGAATTGCCAACCAAATTGTCAATTCAGTCCCAGGAATAAAGTTAGTTGCTATCTTCAATCGTCAGATTGATGCAGCTAAACAAGCTTATTCAGAAGCAGGAATTGAAGATATTCAAGTTGTTGCAACTGTTGGCGAATTAGAAGATGCGATCGCCAAGGGTAAATATGCAGTCACAGAAGACGCTAAGTTACTGTGTCGTGCCGAGAGTATCGATGCACTCATCGAAGTCACAGGTGCGATCGAATTTGGCGCTCAAATCGTCATGGAAGCAATTGCCCATTGCAAACATGTGATTATGATGAATGCCGAACTCGACGGCACCATTGGCCCCATCCTGAAAGTTTATGCTGACAGAGCAGGTGTTATCCTCAGCGCTTGTGATGGCGATCAGCCAGGGGTGCAAATGAACCTCTACCGATTTGTCAAAAGCATTGGTTTAACTCCACTATTGTGCGGTAACATTAAAGGACTTCAAGACCCCTATCGCAATCCCACCACCCAGGAAGGATTTGCTAAACGTTGGGGTCAAAAGCCTCACATGGTGGCTAGCTTTGCCGATGGAACCAAAATCTCCTTTGAGCAAGCGATCGTTGCTAATGCCACAGGCATGAAAGTCGCCAAACGCGGAATGCTCGGATATGACTTCAACGGCTACGTCGATGAAATGACCCAAATATATGATGTTGAACAACTCAAACAACTGGGTGGTATCGTCGATTATGTAGTTGGAGCCAAACCCGGCCCTGGCGTATATGTATTTGCCACTCACGACGACCCCAAACAACGGCACTATCTGAACTTATACAAATTAGGCGAAGGCCCTCTTTACAGCTTCTACACTCCTTATCACCTCTGTCATTTTGAAGTTCCCTTATCCGTAGGGCGTGTAGTTTTGTTCGGCGATGCAGTCATGTCTCCCCTAGCAGGCCCCTTAGTAGATGTTGTCACCACCGCCAAAATCGACCTCAAAGCTGGAGAAACCCTGGATGGCATCGGTTACTACATGACCTACGGACAATGCGAGAATTCTGATATCGTCCAACAGCAAAATCTCCTACCAATCGGTTTAGCCGAAGGATGTCGACTCAAACGAGACATTTCTAAGGATCGAGTCCTCACATACAAGGATGTAGAATTACCTGAAGGCAGACTTTGCGACCAACTACGAGCCGAACAAAATAGCTATTTCGCCCCAGAAAAAATTCTAGCAACAGTTGGGTAATAGGGTTTCGTATTTTGCAGGGATGAGGGAAATAGGGAGATGAGGAGATGGGGGAGTGTGGGGAGTGTGGGGAGAGAGGGGGGCAAGATTTCTTCCCCATCCTCCCACACTTCCCACACCTCCTTTTCCTCCCACGCCTGCATTTCTTCCCCATCCTCCTACACCTCCCACACTCCCTGTTTGCCTGATGCCCCATGCCCCATTCTCCATTTTGTTAAAATTCATGAAAATTGCTCTAGTCCACGATTATTTAACCCAGCGGGGTGGGGCAGAGCGTGTATTTGAACTGCTTTGTAAGCGTTATCCCGAAGCAGACATTTTCACATCTGTGTACGATCCGCAAAAAACTATCGATTTAGGCGATCGCATAGTCAACACAACTTTCTTACAAAAAATTCCCTGTGCAGCAAAGTATTTTAGGTCAATGGCTCCTTTATACTTTCCTGCTTTTCGTGCCTTAGATTTACAGGACTACGATTTGATTATTAGTAGTAGCACTAGCTTCGCTAAAGCAGTGCGAAAAAATCCCAATGCACGCCACATTTGCTTTTGTCATAATGTTACTCGTTTCTTATGGGATACCGCAACTTATTTAAAGGAGTATAGAGATTATAAATATTTTGCTCCTTTAATCGAGCAAGTATTCCAAATTATGAGAAAGGTAGACCTTAAATATGCACAGGAGCCTGACCTTTATATTGCTAATTCTAGTGTTGTTGCCCGCCGGATTGAAAATATTTATAGCAAACAGGCAATGATGGTTAACTATCCAATTGATACGAGTAAATTTGTTTTTTCTAATATTAAAGATGAATATTATCTCGCCTCTGCTCGGATGATTAGCTATAAGCGTCTTGATATTATAGTCGAAGCTTTTAATTGGCTAGGCTGGCAACTGTTAATATCAGGTGATGGCCCAGAGCTAGAACGCTTAAAATCCAAAGCCTTACAAAATATTCAGTTTTTGGGACACGTAAGTGATAAAACACGCAAAGACTTATTTTCTAAAGCCAAGTCGATTATCGTAGCAGCTTTAGAAGACTATGGATTAGTTCCAGTAGAGGCTAATGCTAGCGGCACACCAGTTATTGCCTATGGAGCAGGTGGAGTATTAGATACTCAAATTCCTGGTGAAACAGGAGTCTTTTTCAAAAGACAAACACCTGAATCTTTGCAAGTTGCATTACTAGAGGCTAAGGGAATTTCTTGGGATTACGATCGCATTCGTAATCATGCAGTTACAAACTTTTCTGAAAATGCATTTTTTAGTAAAGTTGAGCAAATTATTAATCAAAGTGGTGTATATCATTCTAATTGGAAATTTTAGATTTTTGCTGACAATTTTGACTATAAGATTGTTAGATAAATTTTCAATCATCCTATCTATTCCAATTTAGTATCGACACATTTGATTTCTTAACTATTAGTGTATATTGCCGTTGGTGCAGCCTCTCGTAGAGAAGACAAGGATAAGAAAAATGGTTCAAACTAGCTTAAATTCTCAGATAACTTCAGTTTCGGAAACTGAACCAAGTTATGGACAAATGTTTAAGGTCTTGGTTCGGAGATTTCCTTGGTTTTTAATAGTATTTACTGGTTCTATTACTATTGCAGGTATGGTAACTTTAAAGACTAAACCAACTTATAGAAGTTCGATGCAACTGCTAGTAGAACCTAACTATCAAGGTAAGACAGAAGCAGGTGGAGTAGAAAATGAGTTTACCGACTCTAATGTGGTAATAGATACTGCAACCCAGCTTAACTTGATGCAAAGTTCGGGTCTAATCCAAAAAGCAGTTGATAAACTTCAGTCTGAATATCCAGACATCACTACAGATGAGATTAAAGGTTCTTTGGTCTTAAGTCAATTAAGAAGCAAAGAAGACAATGTTGCTACTAAAATATTTCAAGCTGAATACACTGATAAAGACCCACAAAAGACCCAAAAAGTTTTGGGCGCAATTCGACAAGTTTATGTCGAATACAACAAACAACAACAGGATTCGCGTTTACAAAAGGGTCTGCAAATTATCAGGGAACAGTTAAGTAAAGCCAGTGAAGAAGTCAAAGCAGCTGAGACAAACCTCCAAAGATTTCGCAGAAACCAAAATTTAATCGATCCAGAATCACAGGCTAAAGCGATTGAGACAGCTTTAAACAATATTGCCCAAGAACGTCAGACAACTCGTTCTCAATATGGTGAAGCTTTAGCACGTCAAAAATCTTTAGAAGAACAACTTAACCGTACTCCACAGAATGCTTTAGTAGCTTCACGTCTGAGTCAATCTACTCGCTATCAAAGCTTACTCAACGAAATTCAAAAAACAGAACTAGCGCTATCACAAGAACGCTTACGCTTTACAGATGCAACTCCTAGCGTGCAAAAGCTCAAAGAACAGCTTCAGAGCCAGAAGGAATTATTGCAACAAGAGGTAGGAAGAACTTTAGGCACAAAGTCTGCTAGTACATTTATTTCTGGAGACTCTCTCTTAGAAAAAGGACAGCTTGGTCAAATCGACCTCAACCTTGCTAGTCAGTTAGTAGAAACCCAAACAAATTTAGTTGCTTTAAGTGCCCGCGACCAAACTTTGGCTAAGAAAGAGAATGAACTGCGTTTTGAAATCAAACGCTTTCCACCTTTATTGGCTTATTACAATCGGATGCTACCGCAGCTACAATTTAGCCGTGAAAGATTAGAACAGCTTTTAAGAGCAGAACAACAATTGCGGCAAGAACTTGCTAAGGGTGGATTTAATTGGGAAGTTGTAGAAGAACCTCAAAAAGGCGCACAATTAGGCCCTAATCCTCAGCAGAATTTGCTCTTAGGTGCAGTGGTTGGGTTAATGTTAGGAGGAATTGCTGTCTTTATTCGGGAATCGATTGATGATTCAGTTCATACTACTGCTGAGTTAGAAAAGCAAATACCCCTACCATTGTTAGGAACAACCCCCAAATTACCTCCAGCCAAACCGAGAGAATCAATGATTAAATTGCCTTTCGGTAAGCCAGAAGTTCTGGCGCCTTGGACAATTCAGGTATTACAATCTCCACCGCGTTGGGAATCGCTGGATCTGATTTACAAAAACATCGAACTTTTAAATACTGTTTCTAATTTAAAATCTTTGATGGTCACTTCGGCTTTGCCGGATGAGGGGAAATCAGCTTTAGCGTTGGGTTTGGCAATGAGTGCTGCGCGTTTACATAAAAGGGTACTGCTAATTGATGCCAACTTACGCGATCCTAGTCTGCACGAACAGTTGAATCTTCCCAACGAACAGGGGCTTTCAACTCTATTGTCTAGCGATGCTACTCTACCCAACCAGATTAGTATTCAGTACACAGGTTCAGCTTACATCGATATTTTGACCGCTGGGCCAAAACCTGCTGACCCAGCTAATTTGTTAAGTTCTCCTCGAATGATGCAATTAATGGCAGCATTTGAGGAAAACTATGATTTGGTACTTATAGATGCTTCCCCAGTTCTCGGCATGGTGGATGCCATGCTCACCGCATCATCCTCTCGTAGTGTGGTTATGGTGGCAAGCATCGGTATTGTGACCCGAAGCCAGCTGACTCAAGCCACAGCGATGCTCAGCAAGTTAAACTTGATTGGAGTTGTAGCAAATGGAGTATCAAACTCTAGCAGTAATTACGTACCTTATATCAAACAACAGCAATTAGCCCTGCGCCAAGCTGTGGAAAAATAGATTGAGCATGAGGCTTTGGTAAGGCAGTGCGATATCTATAATTTACGCCAAGACACATATCTTTTTAAGTAGGGTAGCACAGGTGTGCTACCCTACAAATGTATTAAAATATATAAAAATTTAGATTTATTACTATCAGGAAAAATTCTGGATATTTATGCTATCTTTATGAGTTTGCAGAAGAATTACTGACTAATTAAAGACTAAATAAAGAATTTATTTGAGCGATCGCTATTTCTATATCCTCTTATATTCTAGAGATTAAAGCACTTCTAAAAAGTTAGAACACAAGAGTGGATTGGTTTTGTTACTATCGACCCAAGAAACACCTCAGGACAATTAAGATATAGATTCATGGGTAATTTTTCTCTACACTCTACTACCAGTAGTTACTCGAAAAATTCCGATTACCCGCATCTGAAAATAATATTGCTCGTAATTAAGCATAAGATTTCAGACCCTTATCTCCACAGATAGCTTGGTTTTAGATAGGGTCTAAATCACTGTCTTTAATATAATTACGAATTAGCTTGATAGCCTTCGATAACGCCTCAGCAATTCACTCTTGTATAAACGTAAAGACATGACGACTTCAATAATTCCAGTTATAGAGAATTTTTACGATCTAACCCCACAACGCCAAGATAGTTGCTTTGGAGAATATACACTTTTATGGCGACGGGGTAAACTGTTGGTGAAGCCGCCAGGACGAGTCAAACTACCATATTTGGCTTCATTAAATAGTCAGCGATCGCTAGTAGAATGCTTAAAACATTCTCCTGTAAATTTGGTGAGCATAGATGTAAAACTGGGTAAAGATTTACTACAGTTTTGGGCAGATGCCTGCGAACAAGCTCATAAGCCAATATTCTTACGCATACCCGCTAACAAGAAACAGCTAAAGCAAGGTAATCAAACCTTGAGATGGTTACAGCAAATAATTGATTGGATTGTTGCTTTTTCGTTGCTGTTATTACTCAGTCCAGTTATCCTGGGATTGATTGTATTGATGCAAATTTACTCGCCAGAGTCACTTTTTTGCCATGAATGGCGTGTTGGAGAAAGAGGTAAACTTTTTCGAGCTGTTAAATTTTCCACAACACTAAACGACAACATCACACCGCTAGGGCGTTGGATACATAAATATAGCCTCAACAATTTACCATTGTTACTTAACGTACTGCGCGGTGACATGAGTTTGATGGCATCTCGTTCTTGGACTTTGACAGATGCAATACAACTAATTGAAGAAGAATACACAATTGAGAATTCAGAAATTTACCTCTACGGTAATTGATTAATGGTTTCACCGTCAGGATTCAGAATCTAGAATTTACAAAAATTTGATATCCAAGTTGAATAATTTGAATAAAATCAAGCAACCGTGTTATCAATTCTAGATTTTCCAATTATTCTGAGTTCTGACTAGTGAATTCTGAATTTTCAGTTTTTCTGTGCCAAATTATTGTTAAAAAAAATTATGCTTTTCAAACTTCCTCAATCAATCAGCAATCTGTTCAAAGCTACAAGCTTCTGGCGGGAAAACTATTTAATATTGCAAGAATTTACACACTTTCGCAAAATAGCAACTTTAGCTCTCATATTCTCAATTTTGGCAGCAACATTTGAGGGTGTCAGTATTGGTTTCTTGCTCTCATTTTTACAGAGTTTAACTAGTCCAAACGCTCAACCTATTCAAACAGGAATAGAATGGTTTGATATTTTTATTTTGGGAGCTAAGACATCCGCACTTAATCGTCTATACCGGATATCTTCGCTGATTTTATTGAGTACTTGGTTACGCGTTGCCTTCAATTATTTTGCCCAAGTTTATATTGAATTATCTCAATTATATCTTGGCGATCGCTTACGTAAGCAAATTTTTGAACAGCTACAAGCATTATCGCTAAGTTACTTTGCAAAAACTCGCTCTGGGGAACTAATTAACACAATTACCACAGAAATCGAAAGGATAAGACAAGGCTTCAGCGCTGGAGCCTTTTTAGTTACTAGAGGACTAACAACTTTTGTCTACTTAATATCAATGTTTTTGATATCATGGCAACTAACTCTGATTTCTGCATTAATATTTACCCTTTTAGGTGTAGGATTATCAAATTTAAATGCCAGAGTTAGAGAATCAAGTTTTGGCATGACAACTGCTAATGCTAATTTTACATCAACAGCCGTAGAATTTATTAATGGCATTCGTACCGTTCACTCTTATGGTACTCAAGAATTTGAGCGCCAGCGTTACTACAGAGCTAGCGATAAAGTAGTAAGTACTACAACTAAAGTTGTTTTCACTTGGACGCTTGTCAAGCCAATTGCCGAAGGAGTAGCTACTACGGTATTGGTGGGAATGATTATTTTGGCATTCACTAGTTTAGTTAGTAATGGAACGCTACAAGTTGCTTCTTTATTAACATTTTTCTTTGTACTATTTCGTTTTATCCCATTTGTTCAAGATATTAATGGTACTAGAGCATTTCTCAGTACTTTACACGGTTCAGCAGACAATATTAAAAATTTGTTGAAAAGTGATGATAAAAATTATTTTCAAAATGGACATATTAAGTTTAATGGGTTAAAAAGGTCAATAAATTTAGTATCTGTAGATTTTGGCTACGACGATAAAAATTTGGTGTTGCATAATATTACCTTAACCATCGAAAAGGGAAAAATGACAGCCTTAGTCGGAGCTTCTGGTGCTGGTAAAACAACCCTTGCAGATTTGATTCCCCGATTTTATAATGCCACAGAGGGAAGTATTTTTATCGATGAAATTGATATCCGACTGTTTGAAATTAACTCCCTGCGTCGCAAAATAGCTGTTGTCAGTCAGGATACTTTTATCTTCAATACCACGGTTTGGCAGAATATTAGTTATGGGACTCAAGAAGCTACAAATAATGAAATTCAAGAAGCTGCTAAATTAGCAAATGCACTAGAATTTATTTTAGAAATGCCAGAAGGTTTTAATACCCAATTAGGAGATAGAGGTGTTAGATTATCTGGAGGACAAAGACAGCGAATTGCTATTGCACGTGCGCTACTACGGAACCCAGAAATTTTAATTTTGGATGAAGCAACCAGCGCTTTAGATTCTGTATCCGAACGCTTAATTCAAGATTCATTAGAAAAGCTATCTGTTGGCAGAACAGTAATTACGATCGCTCACCGTCTTTCTACTATTTCTAAAGCAGATAAAGTCGTGGTATTGGAAGCAGGGCGGATAGTAGAGCAAGGCAAATATCAAGAATTACTTGGACGCAAAGGTAAGCTTTGGGAATATCACCAAATGCAATACTATAATTCGTAATACTCGCCTGGGCGTGATAAGCAAACTAGGTAATCCATTAATTACGAATTGATTATTTGAGTCAGTTACTTATAGGTTGAAAAAGGAAAAATCAATGGTAAATTTAGGCTATCATACTGCTAAAACTCAGGGTAAATTTAATCGTTCTCTATATAAGGCAGCGATTTCTCAAATTGTCAATATCCCGATAAAACAAACTCAGCAAGTTGCGATAAAAGTCTATGCTTTATCATGCGAACGCGATTTACCAGAACAAGTGGCAAGTATTCGCTCATTCATCCATCATGTCGGTATTCCAGATACATTTACAGTAGTTTCTGATGGTAGTTACACTGATTTTAGTTGTAATTTACTCCGTCGCATCCATCCCTGCGTTCAGGTAGTACTTTTACGAAACTTCGTGAGAACAGATTTACCTCAATGTGTTGTTGATTATGCCCAACTCCATCCAATGGGTAAAAAATTGTCGATGTTAATGTCAATTCCTATCAATGGAACTACAATTTACACCGATTCAGATATTTTATTTTTTCCTGGAGGTATAGACTTAATTGATTTAAGTAACTCAGATGATAAATTCTCTCTTTATCTACCTGATTGTTCTATGTCGCTAGACAAACGAATTATTTATGATGAGTCTGAAAAATTAAACCCAGTCAATGGGGGATTCATATTATTTAGACATGAATTTGACTGGAATTTTGCTATCAAACGTTTAGCAAATCTTCCAGAAGCTCCTAGTTATTTTACTGAACAAACAATTGTACATTTGACAATGCATCACAATCATGGTCAACCTCTATGCCCCAAAAAATATGTTCTCAATGTAGAAGACCAGTTTATCTATCCAGATAAATCTACAAGTAAAAACATTGCTCTTAGACACTATGTTAGTGATGTCAGACATAAATTTTGGTTTAATGTTGGCAGATAAATTGGTGAAACAGAGCTTCTAGATACAAACCATCAAATTAATAATTATGTATAAATAATTGAGAATTAATGCCTAAAATAATTAATAATTTCAAGCAAAATAAATTGCACAGAGAAGTTTTTCCAGAAAACCTAATTTATCAATGCTCCAATTTTGAAGTAGGTGAAGGCGGAGGTGTTGAAACTTATTTAGGTTCTCTATTTGAACATTGTTCGCCTGATATTAGCGATCGCGCGATTAAATCGCTCTATAATGTTGACCAAAGCCAGTTCAAATTACTGCACCTCCACAGTCCAGATTTACTATTGCAGCTTACAGGTGAATGTCCTACAGCTTTTAGCGTTCATAATCATGCATTGTATTGTCCTAGTGGTACAAAGTATTTAGCTGGAGAACGGACAATCTGCGAGCGCAACTTTTCTTATTTAGGATGTACCTGGGGTAAATTAGTAGATAAATGTGGTAGCCGTAAACCTTTAAGAACTTTTAGAGAAATTCAAGGTACTCAGCAATTTTTAGATATATTAAAAAAGCTAAAAATTACTTTTATTGCTAATAGCGAATATGTCCGTCAACAGTTGATTAAAAACGGTATACCAGCCGAGCAAACCGTCACAGTACACTGTGGAATTTCTCTGCCAAAAATACCAACTGCACCCCTAAATTTAGAAGTCCACCAAAATCAAAGAATTTTATTTGTTGGTCGGATTGTTTCTGATAAAGGCTTAGAATGGTTGATTAAAACCTTAATACATACAAACCCGCAAATTCAACTTGATATCGCAGGTGAAGGTTGGGAAAGACCACGCTTAGAAAAATTAGCAAATACCTTGGGATTGAGTAACCGAATTACTTGGCATGGTTGGTGCGATCGCCATCAATTAAATCAACTGTATCAACAGTGTTTTGCAGTTATTTTTCCCAGTGTTTGGCCTGAACCTGCTGGTCTTGTAACTCTCGAAGCATACGCTCGTTATCGACCTGTAATTGGTAGTGCAGTCGGAGGTATCCCCGAACATTTACAAGATGGAGAAACGGGTATTCTTGTTCCCAGTAATAACATTAAAAAACTAGCCCAAGCCATTAATTTTTTATCTACAGATTATCAAAAAAGCCGAGATATGGGCGTACAAGGTCATGCTTTATTGATGAAAAAATTTACGATGGATACTCATGTAAAAAACCTGCAAGCAATTTATGCAAAAACAATAGCTGAATTTTATTCTTCAGATAAAAAATTATAGAGTATTCCTCAAGAAATTAACAGAGAAAAACATGTCATTGCATCAACAACCATTAGTCAGCGTTATTATCCCTACTTATAATCGACCAGAGTATCTCAAGCAAGCGATCGCTAGCGCTGTTCAACAAACTTATCAAAATATTGAAATTATTGTTTCTGATAATTGTAGTCTCGAAAATCCCCAAGCCATTGTCGCATCTTTTAATGATTCACGCATTCGATTTTGGCGACACGAGCAAAACGTCGGTATGCTGGCTAATCAGCAACATGCTTTCAAAATGGCGCAAGGTAAATACGTTACTAGCCTTCACGACGATGATATGTGGAATCAAGACTTTTTAGCGAAACTTGTACCACCATTAGAAGAAAATCCTGACTTAATTCTTGCTTTTTGCGACCAATATATTATAGATGCAAATGGCATAATTAATCATATTGGAACTGAAGAAAATACACGCGGTTACAAGCGTGATAAACTCAGACCAGGAATTCATCAACCTTTCTCCAAAATTGGATTGATAGATAAAAGCATACCCACTGCTGCGTCTTGTGTAATTCGTAATCACTTTGTTGATTGGGATAGTATTCCTCTAGAAATTGGTGGAATGTGGGATTTATATTTAACCTATCTCTGCTGTATATCTGGTCATGGTGCTTACTACTATCCAGAAAGACTAACGCGATATCGTGCCCACGAGCAAACTGATACTATGCTCAGCGGTAGTCGAGATGTACAAGCAAAAATTCGCAAAGCTAAAAACGAAATATTTTGTTATCGAGCCTTAATGGAAGACACTCGCCTACAAGAATTTAGCATACACTTTCAACAAAAATGGTTAGAAGCTAATACTACATTAGGAATTGGTTTACTGCGAAACGAACAGATAGCCGCAGCACGTCCTTATTTTTGGCAAGCGTTGAAAAAACAAAAATTTAATCTGCGAACTCTTGCCGCACTGACTCTCAGTTTTACTCCACGAATTTTCACAAATAAATTAATAGGATTCTCGAAATAATATATAAACTGTGATGAATTATATAGTTATTTTTAATGAACTACAAACAACACAAATAAAACTCTCCTCAACTCTCTGCGTCTGTGTGTGAGCTTTTCTTCCTAAAAAAATAGTGTATGAAACTTTGTATTATTACCCATAAAATTAAAAAAGGTGATGGTCAAGGTCGAGTAAACTACGAAGTTGCCCAAGAAGCAATCCGTCGTGGTTATCACCTGACATTATTAGCCAGTGAAATTGCACCAGAACTAGAACATAACACTCAAGTTGATTGGATTCAAATTCTAGTCAAAGGCTATCCCACCGAACTGATTCGGAATTTCATCTTTACTCAAAAAAGTGCAAATTGGTTACACAAACATCGCTCTAGCATTGACTTAATCAAAATCAATGGTGCGATTAATATGGCTGCTGCTGACGTAAATGCTGTACATTTTGTCCACAGTTCGTGGTTGCGATCGCCAGTTCATATTTCCCGCAATCGCCGAGATTTATATGGTTTATATCAGTGGCTATTTACTGCTTTTAACGCCCGTTGGGAAAAACAAGCTTTTCAAAGAGCTAGGGTCGTTGTAGCCGTATCCGAAAAGGTAGCCCAGGAATTAATTAACATTGGTGTACCCCGTTCTCGCATTCGGGTAATTGTCAATGGAGTAGACCTAGAAGAGTTTACCCCTGGTAAAAGCAATCGCCAAAAATTAGATTTACCAGAAAATGTCACCTTGGCACTATTCGCCGGAGACATTCGCACACCCAGAAAGAACCTAGATACAATCCTGCACGCCTTGGCGAAAGTTCCCGATTTACATTTAGTTGTGGTGGGTCACATAGAAGATAGTCCCTTTCCCCAGCTAGCCGCTTCCTTGGGGTTAAACGAGCGCGTGCATTTTGTCGGATTTCGCCGTGATATCCCCGAAATTATGCGATCAGTAGATTTATTTATTTTTCCTTCCCGATATGAAGCTTGCAGCCTGGTATTGTTAGAAGCGCTTGCTTCAGGACTGCCAGTAATTACTGCCATAGCTACCGGGGGTGCAGAGTTAGTAACACCAGAATGCGGCATCGTCTTACCCAACTCAGATGATATCGATGCATTGGCAATGGCGTTGATGTCTTTAGTGAGCAAACAACCGCTGATGCAACAAATGGGACAAGCTGCTCGTTCTGTGGCAGAACAACACAGCTGGACTACTATGGCACAAACTTATGTGGATTTATTCGAGGAGTTAAGCAAGAATGCGGAACACCGTTCTCATACCGACTTATCGCCGTCCACAAGACCTCTCACGCTGCCTTTCGGCGCTACAGGAGCAAACTAAACCAGTCGCTCAGGTGATAGTGGTTGTCCGCGATACGGATGCACAAACCTGGGAATTTCTCGCCCAATTCCAAGCACACAACCTGCCACTACAAACTGTGAAAGTCACACGACCGGGCGTAGTAGCAGCCCTGAACGCCGGATTGGCAGAGGTGGAGGGTGATATTCTTTCCATTACTGATGATGATGCTGCACCCCATCCCGATTGGTTAGAGCGCATCGCCGCTTACTTTACCTGTGATAGTCGCCTTGGCGGTCTTGGTGGGCGTGATTGGATACATCATGGCAGCAAACTAGAAGATGACTCCCGCCTAATAGTTGGTCGGTTGCAGTGGTTTGGGCGCGTGATTGGCAACCATCATCTGGGAGTAGGAGAACCCCGCGAAGTCGATGTTCTCAAAGGCGTAAACATGAGTTTTCGCAAACAAGCGATCGGCCAATTGCGCTTTGACGAGCGAATGCGAGGTACAGGAGCGCAAGTACATTTTGAAATGGCATTCACGCTGGCACTAAAGCGATCTGGTTGGAAGATAATCTACGATCCTGACGTTGCTGTAGAACACTACCCAGCACAACGTTTTGATGAAGATTTACGAAACAACTTTAACGAACTTGCTTTGATTAATTTAGTTCATAATGAAACCTTAGTTTTATTAGAACATCTGCCATTTATCCGCCGAATTATATTTTTATTCTGGGCAATATTAGTTGGAACTGGCGACAGTTTAGGCTTAATACAATGGCTGAGATTTTTACCCAAACAAGGACACTTAGCAAGTAAAAAGTTATTGGCATCTTGGCATGGACGTTGGCAAGGATATAAAGAATTCGTAATTCGTAATTGATATTGAATGATTTATAAGCAGATACTTTTTAATAGTTTTTCGCAAGAAAACTATTCTCCCCAAGAGCGATCGCTACAGGGTTGGATAGCGATCGCCGGATTTATCTTATTAACTGTAGTTTGTTATTTTGCTGGTGCTACTGCTGCATTGCGCTCGATTTTTCCGGTGACAGCTTTAGTAGTAGCTGTATTTTTATACTTGCGCCATCCGATTCTTTATATCGGCTTTACTTGGTGGATATGCTTTCTCACACCTTTAGCTACCCGTTTAGTTGATTATCGGGTGGGGTGGGACCCTAGCCGTCAAATGCTGATTGCACCATATTTAGTGGTGTTTGTCACCATAGCAACTTTTTTGCGATGCTTTAAAAGCGCCTCTCGTCAGGGGGGTTTGCCGTTTGTTTTGGCTTTTATCGGAGTCTTCTACGGCTTTTTAGTAGGTTTAATTTACAACGCACCAATCCCCGTAGCACGCGGTTTATTGGATTGGCTCGGCCCGGTGATTTTTGCTTTTCACTTATTTATTAACTGGCGAGATTATCCCAGCTATCGCCAAAATCTTCAGCGAACATTCCTTTGGTGTGTGTTAATTTTAGGAGCTTATGGTGTATATCAATTCGTTGTCGCTCCTGAGTGGGATAGGTACTGGCTGATACAATCAAAACTATTCATGAGTTCCGGAAATCCCGTGCCTTTTGGGATGCGCGTTTGGAGTACATTGCACTCAGTCGGCCCCTTTGGTTCCGTCATGCAAGCTGGGCTGTTGTTGTTATTTACCAGTTCTGGAAGTTTAATTTTTCCGGCTTCTGCTGTTGGTTACTTATCGTTTTTGTTAACACAAGCCCGTACTAATTGGGGAGGTTGGTTATTAGGAGTGATTATGATTATGGGTTCAGTCAAGACCCGGATTCAAATGCGCTTAATAACCATAATTGTAGTCATGGCAATTTGTGTTATACCATTGACAACCATTGAGCCAATTTCTCACGTTGTATCAGATCGGTTGCAAACTTTTTCTAATTTAGAAGAAGATAACAGTTTTAAAGATAGATCCCAAAGTTACGACAAAAATCTCAGTCAAGCTCTTTCTAATGCTTTAGGTAATGGATTAGGAAATATTTGGAAAGTCAACGAAAAAACCGGACAAATCGAAGTAGTGGTAATCGATAGTGGTATTTTAGATATGTTTTTTACCCTGGGTTGGTTTGGAGCCATCTTTTATATGGGTGGATTAATCTTGTTAATTATTAATGTTAGCAAATATAGTGAAGGTCGTTTTGATAGTTTTATCAGTGCTGCCCGTGCCATTGGTATTAGCTCTGCTACACAACTAGTTATTGGAAGTGGCATGTTGAGTGTAGCAGGTATGATTCTTTGGGGATTTTTAGCTATGGCTATGGCAGGACATAAATATTATCTTCATCAACAAAAGTAAGAGAAAAAATACTTTTAACAAACAGGTTTAAATTATGAAAGTAATTATTGTAATGCCACTAGCCGAACAACGAGGCGGGGGTGAAATGATGCTTTGGGATTTGATGCAGCAGGGACGTAATGCTGGTGTGGAGTGGCTAGTAATATTTTTAGAAAACGGCCCGATGGTAGAACAAGTAAAGTCCCTTGGCATTGATACACAAGTTGTAGAAATCGGACGTTTACGCCAAATTCACCGTTTTTTTGCTGCTGTTTTGCAGATAGCTGCGATCGCCCGCCAGGAACATGCAGATATAATCGTCAATTGGATGTGGATTACGCATATATCTGGAGGTTTGGCGGCAATGTTGGCGGGGTTACCTGCTGTGTGGTATCAGCTAGAAGTACCTAGCGATAAAACTTGGTTGGTGCGACTTGCTACTTTAATCCCAGCACGGGCAATTATTACTTTATCTGAAGATGGTAAGCAAGCACAAGCACAGATTTGGCCGCACAGACCAACACCCTTGGTTTATCCTGGTGTAGCACTAGAGCGATTTGAACCTAATGCTTTACCTTCTCCTCAAGAAGTACGGCGAAAGTTGGGCTTACCTTTGCACGGGCCGTTGATTGGAATTGTCGGACGATTGCAACGATGGAAGGGAATGCACGTATTGGTACAAGCAATGCCGAAAATTTTACAGCAGTATCCCGATGCACATTGTGTAATAGTTGGCGGGAAGCACGATTTTGAACCAGATTATGAAGACTTTTTAAAAGCAGAAATCGCCGCTTTAGGCTTGAAAGAGCAAGTAATTATGGCTGGGTTACAGCGCAATATTCCAGAGTGGGTACAGGCGATGGATGTATTCGTTCATGCATCCGATAAAGAACCGTTTGGCATTGTGATTATTGAAGCGATGGCGCTTTCTAAACCCGTGATTGCTGGCGATGCAGGCGGGCCAACCGAGATTATTACAGATGGCATCAATGGACTATTAACACCTTACGGCAATGCAGATAAATTAGCGATCGCTATTCTCCGCTATCTTGACGAGCAAGAATTCGCCCAAAGTGCTGGAGTCGCAGCACGACAACGCGCCCTCGATTTCTCAACCCACAGTTATGCTCAAAATTTTATCAACGCCGTTCGTTCTGTAATACCAAGCGTTTCATAAATATAAAATAGCATCAATTCTTGTCGCGCCTTTTAGACGATTTTAAAAAAGTAAAGGGAATTCCTAAGCGTTGAGCTATATACTGCACTTGCTCTAAAGTTTTGTGGGAACGAATTTGCCGTTCACCCTTGTTGTTGTGATGCCTGCGGTATTTCATTTATCTGTTTGCCTTTTTCTTACATGAAGATGTGAAACCAAACTATTTAACTCCTTGATTATCCAAGGTATGAAATATCATGCGATCGTAGTAGTCTAAATTGTATCTGGGTCAATATTTAACTCTCGCAATTTTGCCGCCAAACGTTGTGCTTTTTGTTCTGCTTGTTCTGCCTTTTGTTCTGCTTGTTCTAATCTTTGTTCTGCCTGTTCTGCGTTTTGTTCTGCTTGTTCCAATCTTTGTTCTGTCTGTTGTGCTGTTTCTTCAGCTGTTGGTACTAGTTGCCCATCTGGTGTAAAAAACCGCAATAGTCCCTGATGAATTCCTAAATATAATTCTAACTGTTGACTCCATAAATGTCCTTGCTCATTTACTTGTAGAGGTTGATATTCTCCATCTACTAAATGAAATCCGGCAAATTCTAATGTATATGGGTCGAACCAAAAATAATCTAAAGTGCGGAAAGTATCTTGATAAATTTCTTTTTTTAAACCTCTGTCTGTCTTTGCCGTTGAATCTGACAAAATTTCTAGAATTAAATTTGGATATTTGCCATCTTCTTCCCAGACTACCCAACTTTTACGGGTTTTGCGATTGCATCCCAACACTACAAAAAAGTCTGGGCCTCGAAAGTATTCTGATTTGAGTTGACGTGGACTGTAGTAGATAGTCAAATTTCCAGCCGCATAAAAATCATTTCTGTCTCGCCACAGCCATTCTAGACATGTCAAAAGTAAAATTATTTGCCGTAAATGTAGTTCAGTTTCCAAGGGAGGTTCATCACTATATAAATCACCAGGCGGAAAAATAACATCACCAGGGATGCCTTCTTGAGATTCTAATTCTTGAGCTATGGTCATAGAATGGATAGGGCATCAATATAGTTATGGATTTATTTTAGCAGTGTTGTAACTGATATCGTCCTCCAGCATAGTCTATTTACTTAAAAATGGCTTTAAATAAGTGACATTTCGCCCTAGTGAGGTGAAGTACATTAAAAATTTACTTTTATAATTGAAAATTTTATTTTCTTTCTCAGTTAAGTAACTTTCACTATTTGATATGTATCTTTTACTGTAAATAATTAAATAATCAATGTATAATCTATCATTCAAAATTATTTATTTTTCACATCTATTACCTATTTTTCGTTGGTATTTAGGGAAGATAGCATTAATTTTTAAAACATAATCAATCACTTACCTAGTAGTCATTTTTTGATGAAATTTGAGAGATTTGATAGACGTACTCTGTTCTAGACATCAGCTAAGCTTTTACTACAAAAAGGATGAGGCATTATATGAATAGTTAGCTTTTTTATGGCACTATCCAATGTCTAAAGACTTATTAATTTCCTTTCAGTCAGCATACAGCAATCTCGAACTGTTTCCGTTAATGGAACAGAACGAAATGGAAAAATTTAGAGTCGAATATGGTGATGATTTGATAGCAGACCTCAACCAATTAGTTGAAGACAGTCCTAATGGAGATAGTAAAATTGTCTTTACAGGACATCGTGGTTGTGGTAAGTCAACTTTGTTGGCTGAGTTTAGCAGACAAATTCAAAATAAGTATTTTGTAGTTCTATTTTCTATTGCTGACAAAATTGAAATGTCAGCAGTTAACCATATTAATATTCTATTTGCTATTGCAGTTAATCTAATGTCAGAGGCAGAAGCACGCCGAGTTGATATTCCTCAAACTACTAAAGAAGCTCTTTATAAATGGTTTGCTACTCGCACTCGCACTGAAGAATACAATTGGCACGCCGAAGCAGAGATAGGTTTTAACCTTCTTAAGTTGATTAGCTCTAAATTAAAAGCTGATGCTACCGTTCGGGATGAAATCAAGCAAGAGTTTGAACGCCAAATATCCGATTTAGTTGCAAGAATTAACGAAATTGCTGCTTTGATTCAAGTTGCTACTAAACAAGATATCTTAGTCATTATTGATGATTTAGATAAACTCGATTTAAGCAGAGTTAACGAAATTTACAAAGATAATATTAAAGCTCTTTGTCAACCTAATTTTCGGATTATTTACACTATACCAATTGCTGTACTTCGAGAAACATTTATCAGTACAATAATTGCTACAGAAACTAATGACCAAATTGTAGCAATGCCAGTTCTCAAAATCTTTGAAAAAGGTAAAAATCGCTTTCCTAATACTCAACCGCGTCTGGAAGCGACAAAGATTCTCGGTGAAGTTTTATGCAAACGAATTTCTGTAGAATTAATCTTACCACAAACTGCTGAAAAAATTGTGATTTACAGTGGTGGTGTATTGCGAGAGTTAATTCGCATTTCTAAAGAATGTTGCCGTATTTGTTTGCGGATGATTCGCCGAAATCCGACTGCTGAAGTTATCATTAACGATGCAATTCTCACTCAAGCTATTAATAAAATTCGTAATGATTTTTCTATACGTTTAGGAAAAGTTGATATAGACATTTTGCAAACTGTTTATGAACAATTTATGCCCAACGATCCCAAACAAGCTGAGTTTTTAGATTTGCTACATGGTTTATACGTTCTAGAATATCGCACTGAAGAAACATGGTACGATGTTCATCCAATTATTATAGAAAGTTTGAGCAGACAGGGAGCTATTGATGTTCGATGAAGATTTTTTAGATGATGAAGGAGAAAATCAAGATGCGTATGATGATTTAATTGTTTCTATTGAAGCTCAAACGCAGGGATTAAATTTACTAATTGCAGTTTGCGACGATCCTAACTTTCGTGATGAAATTATTACTCGATATGAAGCCGAACTTCAACCTAATTTTCGTGCATATCGAGTGATTTTAGCACGTCCTGAACCGAGTTTGAAAGCTGCTCTCAACCAACTGGTAGAACAAGAAGAATATCTGCGTCAGCGTCAGCCAACGGTAATTACTGTAATGGGTGCTGAACAACTTTATTTTCTCAGATTAGGAAACGAACAATCAGAACAGGAAAAATTTTTTGGTTACCTACAGTGGACGAGGGAAGGATTGCGCGATTTTCCTTTTGCAATTGTCCTTTGGGTAACTAATCAAATTTTAATTAACTTGAGCAAAAAAGCTCCTGATTTTTGGAGTTGGCGTAACGGTGTATTTCGGTTTGCATCTAAAAAAACCAATGCTATTGCTGGAAAAGAATTAGAACCTATACGCTTTGTTTTTCGAGATACAGAATTAGCCAGTACAGATACTAATGAAAATAACCACTTTTCCTTACCTATCCAAGATTTACGAAGGCTAATTGAAAATATTCAACAGCAACGAGGAACTAAAGACCCCAGTTTGGCTACTTTATACTCAAGATTGGGCGATATTTACCGCAGCAGATTAGAACGCGGTGAGTCTCAGAATTATCAAGAAGAACAAGAACTAGCAATCAAGTATTGGCGTCAAGCGATTGAATTGCAAAATGAATTAGGTTTGCAAATAGATTTAGCTGCTAATTTGAACAATTTAGCAGGATTATATCGTGCAACAGGACGTTACAGCGAAGCAGAACCACTATATCAACAAGCTTTGCAATTAATAAAACGTTTGTTAGGAGAAAACCATTCTGCTTTCGCTACTAGCCTGAATAATTTAGCAGGAATTTATAAATCTACGGGACAATATAGTAAAGCAGAACTTCTCTATCAACAAGCTTTGGAACTGAGAAAACGCTTATTGGGAGAAAATCATGCTGATGTTGTTGCTAGTCTGAATAATTTGGCATTATTATATGACGAACAAGGACGTTATGATGATGCAGAACCTTTGTATTTGCGATCGCTAGAAATCGCCAAAAGTTTGCTCGGCGAAAATCATCCTTCTGTGGCTCTAATATTGAATAATTTAGCCCTACTTTATTATCATCAAGGACGCTACAGTGAAGCTGAACCTTTGTCACAACAAGCAATAGAATTAGATAAGCAATTTTTAGGAGAAGAAAGTCCTGATGTGGCGACAGATTTGCACAATTTAGGTTTAATCTACCGCGCTCAAGGACGCTACAATGAAGCCGAATCTTTATTTTTACAATCTTTGGAACTGAAGCAGCGTGTATTACAAAAGGCGCATCCGCTTTTAGCAGATACTATCTATGCTTTAGGTTATTTGTATAGAGAACAGGGACGCTACAAGGAAGCGGAAACTTTATGTATCAAAGCCTTAGAACTTGATAAGCTGTTGTTGGGAGAAAATCATCCTCATGTTGCAGAAAGTCTGAACAATTTGGCTGAAATTTATCGGGCAACGGGGCGTTATAGTGAGGCAGAATCTCTTTATTTGGAAGCTTTAGGAATTTGTGAGCGAGTTTGGGGGGTTGAGCATGTTCGGTATGTGACGATGCGGGAGAATTTAGAAAAAGTTAGGGTGGAAATGGGGAGAAGTAAATAATTCCATTGATTGAGAATAACGAACTGGTTTTTAAGTACATAGCTCATCACCTCAAGATTGGAGATTGCTGCAATTGACCGATAGCTCATATTTTTTGATGAGTCCGAGTTTATATAGACTGCCAAAATACCTGGATGAACTGGCTCAGCTTGATGAAGTTGCTCAAAGTCATCACAGTTGCGAGTCAGCACCACTAGCCCTTGTTGCCTAGCGTAATTAAATACGGTTAAATCCGGGCAACTTCCTAAACCTATTTCATTGATAGTGATTACATCATGCCCTGCTGTGCGAAGCAAGTTAGTTACTTTCTGGTTATTCCAAGGTAAACTCATTTGCCCAAACGATGACTTTTTACCCTTACCAGCCTTAGTCATCGACGGTAAAAAGCTACTACCCCAATAATTCCTTTTCTCAGACTTTGCTTGCGCTCATATTTCTGACAAAACCTGCGATACTTCGCCGCGCATTCATCCAATTATTTTTACTATAATATATGAATGAGCTTAACTGCGTAGGTTGGGTTGAACAATGTAGCTTGCTTCCCGGACAACACAGCAACTATTACAAATGAACTCCAGCAACTAGGCTTTGAGGTTCAAACTACCTGTAGTTATGGTGAATACAAACTATCGCCAGGTCATGCGGTCTTTATTGCTAAGACTTACGCACTGAAGCCTGAAACCTAGATCCCCCCACTACCCCCTTAAAAAGGGGGCTTTAGAAGTTTCCCTTTTTAAGGGGGTTGGGGGATCTCAGTGCATAAGTCTTGATTGCAAGACGGTTGAGTTAAACCCAAAAGATAAATTATCGGCGTTATCTAAGTTGGATTTAAGGATAGATCTACACTCTAGGAGTGCAGGTAATTCGGATTGTGCCTGCAAAACCCAGTAATCTGATAATGCGATCGCCTTTGTTTTGCTAATTTTTATAAGTGATTTATAGCAAAATTACATAGATGTTTTTCCGATCAAATACATTTATCGTATTAATACTGCCGACAATAATATTGATATTGTTAAAGCTTCATCAAATCAAAATCAAATAGCCGTTATTTCATCAATTAAATGTCAATTAAGAAAACTGGTAAAATCGCGACTTTCAAGTGCTATTGAGACTTACTAGTATGAGAGTCGAAACAAACCCTAGATTTTCCCAGGAGTTACCAATGAATAAGCAAATTTCTACTAACGCTTTAATTATTTTCGTTAGTTTGCTTGGAGTATGTTCTTCTATCACACCTGCTTCAGCTATTGATTTGAATAGTTTAACAAAAACAGTTACAAAGACTCCAGTTACTCCAGTAGTAGAAAGCGCAAGCAAGACTTTAGTTACTCCAGTTGTAGAAAGTGCAAGCAAAACTCCAGTTACTCCAGTAGTAGAAAGCGCAAGCAAGACTCCAGTTACTCCAGTAGTAGAAAGTGCAAGTAAAACTCCAGTTACTCCAGTAGTAGAAAGTGCAAGCAAAACTCCGGTTACTCCAGTTGTAGAAAGTGCAAGCAAAACTCCAGTTACTCCAGTTGTAGAAAGTGCAAGCAAAACTCCAGTTACTCCAGTTGTAGAAAGTGCAAGCAAAACCACTGGTAATGTTGAAGTTGGAAAAAATGTTACAGCTCTTGTCCAAGAGACAACTAATACTACCGTTGGTCAAGTAGCAGGAGCTTCAACCGATTCTATAACAACTGCAAAAGTAGACCCAAGTCAAATTAAGCTACCATCTTTAGATAACCCAACAGAGTTTGTCAAAATCACTGGTGAAGCTGCGCTGGGAATTCAAAGCAATCAACAAAGTACTCAAGCTGATGCACAAGCCAACTTGGGAGTAGGAATTGGAGATTTCGCCACAGTAGGTATCTGTTTAGACGCCAATGCAACCTTAGGAATTTTGAATCAAGGTAGCTCAGCTAATTGTCCCAAAGACGTTAAAACTCCACCTGCTCCAGTTAAAACTCCACCTATTGTAATTGAACCTCCGTATGTTCCTAATATTCCATCTGTTGTAGATGAAACTCCATATGTTCCTATTAAAATTCCACATGTTACTCCTGAAAAGAATTGTGTTCCAGAACCTACAACTTTGGGAGGGCTAGCTTTATTGGGAGTTTACTTTATTTCCCGCCGTCGTCAAATCTCTCAATTTAAAACCTAATTCCGTAGTCCCAACGATTGGTCAAAGGTTAAAATAAAGCACATTTTGTCAACCAGTTAAAATACTCAAAAGAGTTTTAATGAAAATGATAATCGTGCGTGAGGCAAGGGGGCGAGGAGCATCGCACCCTTTTCTATTTGATTAATATAGCGGTTCTCCTTTACATGACATATACCCATAGGTAACAGGCTTAAAAGTCTGTTTGTGTCTTAATAATTAGCCCAATCAAGTGTATTTATATTTATTAATATAGTTAAGTTTATTCTTCTCGATTTACTTATCATTTATTCGGTTGAGCAACCCGCGCTTCAATATCTTCCAAAGTTTGTAATAATAAACGCCTTGCTTGCAATTGCCAACCCCATTTCTGAATTCTGTAAGCTGATACAGTTCCAGCTATAGCAGCTAACAAGCCTATGGGTTGATTTAAAGAAATTCCCAGCAACAAACCTAACCCAGCAATTCCCCAAAATGGTAAGGCTACGGTTTGTCTTTGTTCTTCGACAATTTGAGTAATGATATTAGATTTATTTGTAGCTAATAATGCCTCTTTAACTTGCTGCTGTTCGGCTGCCGATACTGATAAACCTATTTTACGGCGTAGTTTTTCCATTTTGCGAGCATCAGTACTGTACTCAGTTAGCTCGTCTTCTGCCATCAGCAGGAGTCTTTCTAATTGCGCCATTGTAAATTGTATCTAGGATTGCAATACAGCCATTATCTCGAATAATTGTTATTTTTGAACTATAGCTTGGCATTTAATTGCACAATCTAAAATCACGCTACTCTGAGGGTATTGGCGGCAAAATCTAAAATTGAATATGGGAAAAATATACTAGTGAAAGCTGACACCAGTTACAAAAACCGTCATAGATTAGAAACCTATAACTAATAGCGAAAGTCCTCTCAAGAAGACTAAACCCTGTTATTAGTATGTTTCTCAGCCCACTTCAGTGGACTTAGACTAAAAGCCTGTGAAATTTATTTCTTGGCGGGAGATTAAGCGGGTGCAAGATATAAAACTACTAATTAGGCATTCATAATATATCAACTCAAGAGGTAATATAGATGACGATAGTATCTCCAAGCACTTTAGCTCAATCTGTCAAAGAGCGATCGCTCGTCCTTTGGTTTGATGAAGTTGGTATTAGTGATATTCCCTTAGTCGGTGGGAAAAATGCATCACTGGGGGAGATGATTCAACAATTAACGCCCAAAGGCATTAATGTGCCGACAGGATTTGCTACTACTGCTTATGCATATCGTCATTTCATCCAATCAGCAGGATTAGAAGCAAAGCTGCGGGATTTATTTGCTGACTTAGATGTTGAGGATGTGAAAAATTTACGCGAACGGGGAAAAAAAGCGCGATCGCTATTAATCCACACCCCATTTCCTGTAGAATTGCGAAATGCGATCGCCGCAGCTTATGAAAGTCTTTGCGATCGCTACAATGCAGAGACAGATGTTGCAGTCCGTTCTAGCGCCACTGCTGAAGACCTCCCCGATGCGAGTTTTGCCGGACAACAGGAAACTTACCTCAATGTTGTTGGTGTGGAAGGAGTTTTAGCAGCTTGCCATAAATGCTTTGCTTCCCTATTTACCGATCGCGCTATTTCTTATCGTCATACCAAGGGATTTGACCACTTTAGCATTGCTCTTGCCGTTGGCGTCCAAAAAATGGTGCGTTCTGACTTAGCAACCTCTGGGGTGATGTTCTCCATTGACACAGAAACCGGCTTTAAAGATGCAGCGCTAATTACAGCTGCCTACGGTTTAGGTGAAAACGTTGTCCAAGGGTCTGTAAATCCCGATGAATATTATGTTTTTAAACCAACTTTAAAAGCAGGTTTTCGCCCAATTATCGATAAAAAATTGGGCAGTAAAGAATTGAAAATGATTTATGATGACGGCTCAAAATTTACCAAAAATGTCTCTGTTCCTTTCAGAGAAAGAGGAAAATTCGCCCTCAGCGATGCAGAGATTTTACAACTAGCAACTTGGACGTGTTTAATTGAAGACCATTATTCCCAAGTCCACGACATTTACACGCCAATGGATATCGAGTGGGCAAAAGATGGAATAACTGACCAACTTTTTATCGTCCAAGCACGTCCTGAAACCGTCCAATCTCAGAAGACTGGAAATGTGCTGCGGAGTTATCGGTTAGTATTAGGGACTGGGGAAAAATCTTCGGAATCCCCAGTTCCTCTTCTCACCGGACGCGCCGTTGGAGAAGCAATTAGTCAAGGAAAAGTACGTTTAATTTTAGATGTTCATAAACTCGAACAGTTTCAACCAGGGGAAGTTTTAGTAACAGAAAGAACTGACCCCGACTGGGAACCAATTATGAAACGTGCCAGTGCAATTGTTACCAACTCTGGTGGGAGGACATGCCACGCTGCAATTATTGCGCGAGAATTGGGTGTACCTGCGATCGTTGGATGTGGGAATGCTACAGATGTCTTAAAAAACGGTCAAGAAATCACAATTTCTTGTGCTGAAGGCGAAGAAGGAAAAGTTTACGCAGATTTATTACCTTTTGAAGTTGCAGAAGTCGCCTTAGAGAATTTACCCCGCACCCGCACGCAAATTTTAATGAATGTGGGTAATCCCCAAGAAGCATTGAGTTTATCGGCAATTCCTAACGATGGAGTCGGTTTAGCGCGGACAGAATTTATTATTGCTAATCAAATCCAAGTTCATCCAATGGCGTTGATTCATCATGATTCGTTAAAAGATGAATTTGTTAAAGATAAAATTGCTAAACTTACCGCACTTTATGAGGATAAATCTCAATATTTTGTGGATAAATTAGCCCAAGGTGTGGGTAGAATTGCCGCAGCATTTTATCCGAAACCAGTGATTGTGCGAATGTCAGATTTTAAAAGTAATGAATATGCAAATCTATTAGGCGGTCAACAATTTGAACCCAATGAAGAAAACCCGATGCTCGGTTGGCGCGGTGCGGCACGTTACTATGATGAAGGTTATAGAGAAGCTTTTGCCTTAGAATGTCATGCCTTAAAGCGGGTGCGGGAAGAAATGGGTTTGACAAACGTTATCCCAATGATACCTTTTTGTCGCACTCCCGATGAAGGGCGGTTAGTGTTAGCAGAAATGGCAAAGAATGATTTAAAGCAGGGTGTTAACGACTTGCAGGTTTACGTAATGTGCGAATTGCCCAGCAATGTGATTATGGCCCAAGAGTTTGCTGAGGTATTTGATGGCTTTTCCATTGGTTCCAATGACCTAACTCAGTTAACACTGGGGTTAGATAGAGATTCCGGCTTGGTGGCACGGTTGTTTGATGAACGCAGTGAAGCTGTGAAGCGAATGGTGAAAATGGCCATAGAAACTGCCAAAAAATGCGATCGCAAAATCGGCATTTGTGGACAAGCACCCAGCGATTACCCAGAATTTGCTCAGTTTTTAGTTGAACAAGGAATTGATTCTATTAGTTTAAATCCAGATTCGGTGTTAAAGACAATGGTGGAAGTGGCTAAAGTTGAAGGCACTGATACTAATTTGTAATTTGTAATTCGTAATTCAAGTAATGTATGCCAGTTAGAGACCGCTATCACGAGAACGTCAAAAATGCCCTAATCAAAGATGGCTGGACAATTACCGACGATCCCTTTCATCTGAAGTGGGGAAAAAGAGATATGTACGTCGATTTGGGTGCAGAGAAATTGATTGCTGCTGAAAAGGAAGGACAACGAATAGCTGTTGAGATTAAAACATTTCGCAGTGTCTCAGACATGACGGATCTCGAACACGCGCTGGGACAATATCTTGCATACCGCTCTGTAATGATTAGAACCAATCCCGAACGTGTCCTCTATCTTGCCGTTCGTGACGAAGTATACGCTGATATCTTTGATGAACCAATTGCTAAACTTTTAGTAGAAGATTACAAAGTTAATGTTGTTGTATTTCAGCTAGAGCAAGAGGTTATTTTCAGATGGATACCTTGGAGCAATACAGGCACTTAATTCGGAATATTCTGATTGAACATACAAAAATCCCGTTCAGTACTGGCAATATTCAATTTGAAACAGTTTTCGACAGCGAACAAGACCGCTATCTGTTGATGATATTGGGAAGAGAACCAGCCTATGATTTGTCTCCTACTGTGACTCGCCGCGTACATGGCTGTCTGATTCACGTTGATATTATTGATGGTAAAATTTGGATTCAACGTGATGGTACTGAAGAGGGAATTGCTACAGAACTTGTCAGTGTAGGTGTACCAAAGGATCGGATTGTACTAGGATTCCGGTCTAAGGAACTCAGGAAAGATTCAGAATTTGCTGTTGCATAACCAAATCCAATAACCAGCAATAATGTATTATGTTTGTGTAATTGTGTCTATTGCTTTTGACTGCTCAACCATAACTATCTTAAAGGATGTTTGTAAAGTTTATTGTTGTATCGATAACCCCCCGAACAAGCCTTAAAAATAGAAAAATAACCTTTTTTAAGTTTTCCTTTTCAAGCAGAGGGGTAGGGGGCATCTAAAGTTTTAGCTACCTCAGCCACTACTTTTCAAACATCCTCTTAATTATCTGGCAAAATAGCAACTTTGTTTAGTCAAAGGTAAAATGACAAACCTATTAGAAACCGATCGCTTAACAATTCGCACTTGGATACCCGAACGCGATGCCGAACAAGCGTTTGATATTTACAGTGACCCCAAAGTTACCTATTTTCTTGGTAATGGTTCTCGTGTGACGAGTATTGAGTCACAGCGTCAGCGCTTGGAGGAAAACATCGAGCGATCGCGCCGACGCAACAATGGTACCGGATCTTGGGCAATGATCGAAAAGGAAACCACAACAATTGTCGGAACTATTCTTCTCAAACAACTGCCCGACAAAGACGGCTTACCCACTCAAGATTATGAAGTCGGCTGGCACTTGCGGCAAGCATCTTGGGGTAAAGGGTATGCAACCGAAGCAGGACGAGGTATGCTCGACTACGGATTTAATGTATTGAATTTGCCAGTGATTTATGCAGTAGTCAAGCCAGAAAATCATGCCTCAATCCGTGTGACTCAAAGACTAGGTATGAAGCCAGTGGGGCAGACAAAGAAGTATTACGGTATTGAATTGCTCCTATTTGAACAGAATGCATCTGAAGGTAGGGAGTGGAGAGATGGGGTAATGGGAGATGGGGAGACAATGACTAATGACTAATGATCAATGACAAATGACAAATGACAAATGACTAAAAAATGGTTCCGAATTGGAATAGCCGGTATATTTATCTTCTCACTTGCCTTACGGTTTTGGGGACTGGAGCGATTCAACACCTTGGTATTTGATGAAGTTTATTTTGCCAAATTTGGTAATAATTATCTGACGCATACGCCATTTTTTAATGCTCATCCACCGCTGAGTCAATATATGATTGGTATCGGCATTTGGATTGGCAGTCACATTCCTTTTTGGCACGATACGGTAAATGGGCTGACGGGTTCAATGCGATCGCCTTGGACTTATCGTTGGTTCAATGCGCTGACTGGCTCATTTGTTCCTGTAGTTGTGGCTGCGATCGCTTATCAATTAAGTTATCGTCACAGCTTTGCTTTACTTGCAGGTTTGTTCACAGCTTGTGATGGCTTATTTCTTGTTGAATCTCGCTATGCTTTAAGTAATATTTATATTGTTATCTTTGGTTTATTAGGACAGTGGTTTTTATTATTAGCATTGGATAACCAAAATCGCCGACGTTCATTTTGGTTAGTTCTTGCTGGCATTAATTTTGGTGCCTCAGTTGCTACTAAATGGAATGGTTTATGGTTTCTTTTAGGTGCTTATCTCATTTGGATAACAGCATGGTTAATTCAGGGAATGCATTCTTTCCCTAACCCAAAACTTCTTTTTAAATCTTCCTCAAAGAGGAAGACAGAGGAGCAGGAGAGTGCAACTCTACCACAGAAGGTAGGAGTTAATACTTATTTTTCGTCATCTCCCGATCTCCCCATCTCCTCATCCCAGACACCATTACAAAACCTAACTCAATTAAATGTTTTCCAGATGTTCTTTTTTCTGGGAATAATTCCAGCTTTTATCTATAGTATTATCTGGATTCCTCACCTTCAATTAGATAAAAGATACGGATTTATCGCAGTACATCAGCAAATTTTGAAGTTTCACTTGCATTTAGGTGGTAATAGTTCGGACGTGCATCCTTATTGTGCTGCTTGGTACAAATGGCCTTTGATGACTCGACCGATGGCATATTATTATCAAACGGCTGAAAGTATCAACGAACCAATACCTGTTATGGGGCCGCCTTTACCTGCTGGTGCTGGACAAGTTATTTATGATGTTCATGCAATGGGCAATCCATTTTTATGGTGGTTTGGTATGGCTGCCATGTTGTTTTTAGTTGGGATGTTAGTGTCGCAAGTTGTGATTCCTTGCGTGAAGGAAAAGCGTTTTTCTATACCTGCAACCATTGGTGTTGATACTTGGATTGCTTTGTATATAACCATCAATTATGCCGCTAATCTATTACCTTGGGTAAAGGTGACAAGATGCGTTTTTATCTACCATTACATGTGTGCAGTGATATTTGTATTTATAGCGATCGCTTGGTTTGTTGACCAGTGTCTTCGCAGTTATTATCAACAACTCCGGGCTTTAGGTGTCACCATCACTTTTATCATCTTAGTTGCTTTTATTTTCTGGATGCCCGTTTATTTAGGTTTACCCCTCTCCCCTCACGATTATAAACTGCGGATGTGGTTTAACTCTTGGATTTAGCTTAATTGAAATAGTTACTAAATACTAACTTTTTTAAAATTACCCCACTTCCCAATTCCTAATTCACCAGAGTAAAGCTATGAATTCTCCGTTTCCCGGAATGAATCCTTATTTAGAAAATCCTGTGTTTTGGGCAGAAGTGCATCATCGATTGATTACAGCCATAGCAGATAGTATTGAAGAAAATATTCCGCCAGAATATCGAGTTGCAATTGAACAACGTACTTATTTAAGTGATGAATCCGATTCTGTACTAGTTGGTATACCTGATGTTTCCGTTTTTACTAAACAATCATCTCAGCAAGATTCAGCAGCTACTAGCGAAACATCAATTTCAGATGGTGTTACAGTTATGATACCATTACCAGAACATATTACAGAAAATTATTTAGAAATTAGAGAAGTTTCTACAGGTTTTGTAGTTACTTGCATCGAAGTTTTATCTCCTAAAAATAAACGTCCTGGTGAAGGGAGAAAAGCCTATGAACTCAAACGCAAACAAGTTTTAGCTAGTCTTTCTAACTTGGTTGAAATTGATTTTCTTAGAAGTGGAAAACCAATGTTAGTTTTAGGAGAATTTGCGGTGACAGATTATCAAATTATTGTTAGTAGAAGTATTACACGTCCTCAGGCTAAATTATACGGTTTTAGTATCAGAGAAGCAATTCCTGTATTTCCATTACCTTTGCAGTCAGAAGATAAAGAACCAATTTTAGATTTGCAATTTTTATTTAATGGTATATATAATCGTGCCAGATATTATTTAGCGATTGATTATAATCAAGAACCAATACCAGCCTTAAAACCAGAAGATGCCCTATGGTCTGATACACTTTTACGTGAAAAAGGGTTAAGGACTAAACTGTTACATATTTAAATTACACTGTGACTAATGTTTGTGCAGCGTTTTTGTTAGGAGAAGGCTGTTCTTAGTCATTTTTATAGACATTGATTGATAACGTGTTGGCATACTCGGTGATTTGAAATGCGATCGCCTGCATATCAAATCACCGAGGTATAAACAGCCTTAAATCTAGTTTTGAGCAATTAAGCGAATAACTATGAGATGAAAGTTTGTTGCAGCACATTTTGGCCAATTTACTTAACAATGCTATTAAGCAGAACGGTATAAAAAAATAAAACTATGTTAAGAAAAATTAAATAGGCTTAAACCCTCTTCCCTCACGCCTGGTTGTTGAGCTTAGTCGAAACACTGCCTCACTTCTCTACGAGAGGCTGCGCCAAGGACTACGCTCAGTGACCACCTATCTCCTGCCCAATTCCAACTATAAATATTTACGCCGACCTACTTAAGTATTTATTATCGGCGGTATGGTGCGCTTTGAAATAATTAGGCAAAAAAAAGCGCTAGTTTTGGGAGTTCAAGACAGGGGAATTGGCATTCCTCAAGAAAATTAAAAGCGACTGTTTGAGTATTGGATTGAAAACTGCTCTCAAAGGGATTTTCATCCGTGCTAACAAGCAATCCCGCCACAACTCCTTTTTTCTTTGTTCACCAGAATTTTATTTATCTTTACAAAAAGTTTATTAAAGTTGAGCGGCTATTTTCGGAATTTATAAATATGATTTGTAGCTTAATCTAGCCTTTAAAAAGCAACAACCAAACTTTGTTGTCATAAATATCACTGAATTATATTAAATTTCTTGCATAAAAGAAAAAAAAACAGTGATAAGTATTACAAATAGAAGGTAAATCACCTTTCGTAATTTTTCTTGACTGCCAAGATATGCATCAAGCATAAGGTATTCGTGTGTCTATAAACCGAGTGATTTTACGTATATGTCTGACTGTGAAACGAAACTTGAAAAATATACAAATGAAACTAGCAGTAAATATTTAACATCATTCCAACGAAAATTACTGTTAGTAAATTTAGAGAAAAGTTTACCGGAGTCTTACCAACAACGTATTGAAATCATGTTGTTGGCAGATGAGGGAAAAACTCAAACCCAGATTTGTCAAATTTTAGGGTGTTGTCCAGCAACAGCAAGGCATTGGACGCACATAGCCAAGATGGGGATGGCGCATCAATGGCAAGATTGTCCTATTGGTCGTCCCAAGGCAGTGAATGACGAGTATTTGGAACGTTTAAAAGAATTGGTTAATAGTAGTCCCCGCGATCATGGCTATTCTTTTCGGCGGTGGACAGCAAATTGGTTAGGGAAACACCTGGCAAAAGAATTTGGAGTTGAGGTAAGCGATCGCCATCTCAAGCGACTACTCAAACAGATGGGATTATCTACACGACCAAAAGCTAACAATCCTCAAGCAAATAGTAATGAACAGGCTACGAGTTCCAAAATATTGATTAGTGACCTTAAATCGGCAAATATTCCGGATAATTCGGAATTATTACCTATTAACTTCACAAACTTCACCAAATCAGAGATTTATGGTACACAATCTATCGAATCAGTTGTCTCTCCAACAGCTCAACAATATCCTGGGGTATTCTATTCCAACAGAGGAATATCAACAATATTTTCCACAATTTAAAGAAAGTAATCCCAAAGTCGGTAAGTTTTGGCAAGCAACTGATGCTGAACCAGGTATATATATTGCGATCGCTGGCAAGGTAAGATTGCTCGATAGTGCCGATGAGTTAATCGCTACTGTAGAGACGGGACACTCATTTGGGGAATGTACCTTGTTCCCAGATGCCAAATTTCCGCCCTATAGTGCTAGGGCTTCGGTAAATTTGCAACTATGCTTTATTCCGAGTCAGGTGTTGTCCTCATTGATGGCTAAATATCCTCAAATTCGGGAAAATTTGTGGGCTAGGGCAATAGCCCTGACTCCCCAAGAAGAATCAGCTAACTCTGCTGCGAACGCAGTTGAGTCAAGTACGGTTTATCAAACAGATATTTCGTTACAGCCAGCGGATTTGCCGCGTGGGAAGAAGATAAGCAAAGCCTATTTTCCCAATCCCACTCAGCAAGTTGGGCATTTATGGCAACGAGTGACGCGGCGCTATCCGTTTTTTGCTCAACAGAGTGCATCAGACTGCGGTGCAGCTTGTTTAGTAATGGTGTCTCGCTATTGGGGGAAACGCTTTAGTGTCAATCGCTTACGGGATATTGCCAATGTAGACCGTAATGGCGCATCTTTGCGGGGATTATTGACAGCAGCCGAAAGTCTCGGCTTTGCCACACGACCTGTAAAAGCTGGTTTGAAGCAATTGGCAAAACAAAGCTTGCCAGCCATTGCACATTGGGAAGGCAAGCATTACATTGTTGTCTACGAGGTTACCCCTAAATATGTAATTGTAGCCGACCCGGCGATCGGTCAACGCACCCTTAGCCACCCCGAATTTAAAGCTAATTGGACTGGTTATGCATTGCTGCTGCAACCGACAGCCATGCTTAAAGAGACTCAAGAGAGTTCTACACCCTTTTGGCAATTCTTTGAGTTGATGAAGCCTCACGCTTTAGTGATGCTGGAAGTATTTATTGCTTCAGTATTTATCCAGATATTTGGACTTGTGACCCCCTTATTCACCCAGTTAATTTTAGACCGGGTAGTAGTGCAGCGATCGGAACTCACCTTGACAGCCGTAGGCATAGGGTTGCTGCTGTTTAACCTGTTTCGGGTAGCGATGACAGGGTTGCGGCAATATCTCCTAGACCACACAGCCAATCGCATAGACTTGGCACTAATTGTCGGATTTATTCGCCATACCCTACGGCTACCTTTGAGTTTCTTTGAGTCGCGTTATGTTGGAGATATTATCTCTCGCGTTCAAGAAAATCGCAAAATTCAACGCTTCCTTTCTGGTGAAGCATTATCTATCCTCCTAGATTTACTCACCGTCTTTATTTATGTGGGATTAATGTTTTGGTATAGCTGGAAAATGGCACTACTAATATTATTAATTATCCCGCCTTTTGCCTTGCTGGCGTTGATTGCCACACCTTTTTTACAAAGAATTTCTAGAGAAATATTTAATGGTGTTGCCAAAGAAGGTAGTTACCTAATTGAAGCCCTAACTGGTGTGCGGACAGTCAAAGCTACAGCAGTGGAACAAACAGTGCGTTGGCATTGGGAGGAATTATTAAATAAAGAAGTAAAAACTAATTTTTCTGGACAAGTTATTAGCAATCGTCTGCAAATCTTCAGTAACACAATTCAAGCACTGATTACCACTGCTTTGCTATGGTTCGGCGCATACCAAGTAATACACGACCAATTAACTATTGGACAACTAGTGGCATTTAATATGTTGCTAGGCAATATTATTACGCCCTTTCAACGCTTAACTGTATTATGGAATCAATTCCAAGAAGTCGTGATAGCGATGGAACGTATTAATGATGTATTAGATGCAGAACCAGAAGAAGATTTACATCACCAACCACGGCAAAATTTACCAAAAATTCAAGGTAATATTCGCTTTGAAAAAGTGACCTTTCGCTATCATCCAGAAAGTGAGATGAATATTTTAGAAAATCTCTGTTTTGAAGTTAAACCAGGGCAAATGGTGGCACTGGTGGGACGTAGTGGTTCTGGGAAAACTACTATTTCTAAATTGGTTTTAGGGTTGTATCCTGCCACAGATGGCAAAATTTTGATTGATGGACAAGATATTACCAGCATTTCCTTAAGTTCCTTACGCCAGCAAGTTGGGGTAGTCGATCAAGATACCTTTTTGTTTGGCGGCACAATTCGAGAAAATATTAGCTTAGGACATCCTGGGGCAGCTTTAGAAGAGGTAATTCAAGCAGCAAAACTAGCGGGTGCTGATGAATTTATTAAAAAATTACCGATGGGGTATGAAACCCAAATTGGTGAAGGTGGGGGATTATTATCTGGCGGACAAAGACAAAGGATAGCTATTGCTAGAGCTTTATTAGGTAATCCTCAATTATTAGTTTTAGATGAAGCAACTTCCCATCTAGATACCGAATCCGAGAGAATTATCCAACAAAATTTCAACACAATTCTTCGGGGAAGAACCACTTTAGTAATTGCCCATCGTCTTTCTACGATCCGAAATGCCGATTTGATTTTGGTACTAGACAAGGGTGTATTAATTGAGAGTGGAAATCATGAAGAATTGATGGCGAAGCGAGGACATTATTTCTATCTCAATCAACAACAGTTACAAGTAGCAGTGTAAACTATGAAAATCTAAAAATTATAATTAATGGTTAATATATTATCCACCTTTTAAAATCTGTATCAAGAACAATTATGCCAGATACTATATTGAATGGACGAGTGACTAACTTAGTATCAGAAGAAATATTTGAGCAAGAAACTCTAGCTCCAGAAATTCCGGCAAAATCAACTGATGATTGGTCTGAGATTACCAAAGAATCACTTGATAGCTTTCCCCAAGTTTGGACAAGAGGATTATTATATTTTTTAGTTATATTTGTGTCTATAGTCTTACCTTGGGCAATGCTATTTAAGGTCGATGAAACTGGTACAGCTAGAGGACAAACTGAGCCTCAAGAAAAGACAATTAAGCTCGATGCTGCTGTGGCGGGAACTGTTGCCCAAATTCGAGTTAAGGAAGGTGACACAGTAAAGGCAGGGCAAACCCTATTGGTATTAGAATCGGAATTAGTCAAAGCAGATTTGCAGCAAGCACAGGATAAATTAGAGGGACAATTAAATCGACTCGCTCAATTAAATGCCTCTAAAAATCAATTATTTGTATCTTTAGCAACTCAACAGCAACAAAATCAATCTCAACAATTAGAAAAGCAGACACAAATTGACCAAGCACAGCAGAATTTAGATACTTTAAAGAACGCTTATGAATTACAAAAAGAAGAAAAATTAGCTCAAGTTAATCAGGCACATAAAACTCTTGAACATAGTCGAACTAGTAGTAAGATAGTCGAGAGTAGTTTGATAAGTACTCAGCGAGAAGTTGAACGCTATAGCAAGCTAAAACAAGAAGGAGTTGTTCCAGAAATTAATGTTGTAGAAAAGGAAGACATAGCTAAAGAAAAACAAAAATTATACGAACAAAGTAAGTCAGATATTGAACAAGCTAAATTAACTTTGGCAGAGCAAAAGAGTAGTTACGAGCGGAGTATTCGCCAAACGAATGCAGATATCGAACAAGCTAGATTGCGACTAAAAGAACAGCAAAGAAGTTATGAAACTTTAACTCGTTCTAATCAGCTAGCCGTGCTAAAAATAGCAGAACAACAAAAAAGTTTAGAAACAGATATTACTTCATTACAATCAGAAATCGCTCAAAATAAACGACAAATTTTGTCATTAAGATTTCAGTTAGGACAACGAGAAATCAGAGCTACCAGTAGTGGCACACTATTTCATTTGCCAATTGAAAAAGCTGGTTCTGTAGTCCAGCCAGGGACAATGGTAGCAGAAATTGCCTCTCTGAATTCGCCTTTAATCATTCGGGCACAAATGGCAACTACAGAAAGTGGTTCTTTGCGGACAGGATTACCAGTAAAACTGAAATTTGATGCTTATCCATTTCAAGATTATGGAGTTGTACCAGGTGAGTTAATTAAAATTTCCCCTACTACTACAGAAATTGATACTCCTAATGGAAAAGTGGCAGCTTATAACTTGGATATTTCCCTAAAACAGAATTGTATTCCCTCTGCAAATAAATGTATTGCCTTGCGTCCTGGGGATACAGCAACAGCTGAGGTGATTGTACGCCAGCGGCGAATTATTGATTTTCTACTCGATCCCTTTAAGAAATTGCAGCAGGGAGGTGTGAAATTGTAAAAAAATTATTATTGCGCCTTTTACACTTGCACGTCTAGTCTCTTGCTGAGTAAAGCTATAACAGCAAAGAAATATTTGAAGAAGAATACAGAATTTAGAATCAATCAGTTATTCTTTCTTGTTAAATTTGAATTTTTTTATTTATTGAGGAAAATCTTATGTCACAAACTATTACTATTACTACTGAAGATATTCTTAATCAAGTTAAATTATCCTGTAAAATTCCTGAAATAATTGAAGACATTATTACTCTTCAAGTTATCAAAAATGCGGTAGAGAAAGCAGGTATAAAAGTAGAAACTGAAGAACTTCAACAAACAGCAGACCAAATAAGACTAGCTCAAAAACTCAATAATGCTGATGATACTTGGGCGTGGTTAGAAAAACATAGCCTATCTCTCGATAATTTTGAAGAATTAGTCTATAACACTGTGATCTCCGGAAAATTAGCTGCTTATCTGTTTGGGGATAAAGTTGAACAATATTTTTTTGAACATCAATTAGATTATGCTACAGTCTTAATCTATGAAGTTGTTTTAGATGATGAAGATTTGTCTCTAGAACTGTTTTATGCCATCCAGGAAGGTGAGATGAGTTTTTATGAGGTTGCTCACAATTACATTGAAGACAAAGAATTACGCCAAAAATTAGGTTATCGGGGTAAATTGTATCGTAAAGAATTGAAACCAGAAATTTCTGCTGCTGTCTTTGCTGCTAAACCTCCTCAACTTCTCAAGCCAATAGTTACTTCTAAGGGAATACATTTAATATTAGTTGAAGAAATTATTCAACCAGAGTTAGATAATAAGCTAGCTCGTCAAATTCTTACTGACTTATTTACTGTTTGGTTGAAATCACAAATTGAAAAATTTGAATTTGTTCCTGTTCTTACTTCTTAAAACTACTGTTTTAAGTATTTAAAAATTAAAAATATTCAATTAATTATTATGAGGGTGGTGTCTCGACCACCCCAAAAAATTGACTAATTTATTTGTTGGATTTTACTTGATAAATGACCTTTTAGTCCCGGCATACTCATAAATAAATAGACCGATGTTTACCGTTACTAAAACTATAAAACCAGCAAAACCTGTAATACCAACTGTTAAATCATTACCTCCTTTGATTGCTAAGATAGACAGTCCGGCTGTAGCATTCAATGTTCCATGTAAAATAGAAGTAGCAATAACAGATTGGGACTTAAGTCTGATATAGCTAAAAATTGGTGATAACAATAAGGTAAAAATTGTCATCATTAAGACACCTAATAACGGGTGTTGAGGATAGTTATGTCCTTGGATAATCAGTGGGGCGTGCCATATTCCCCATATTAAACCGATAATAACTGATGACTTCCAGAACCCTAAAAAATTAAGTTCTTTTTGAAGTAACCCTCTCCAACCTAATTCTTCACCAAAAGCAGCAACAGCATTGATAGTTGCACCTGCAATTAAACTCTGTATTAAGCTAATCCAAATCAATGGAATTGGCAAAGCTGCAATTTCAGTTCGTACCTGCTGTAACTTTTCTGGAGAGAGTACTGTTTCTAACTGTGCAAATAGCCCTGCCATTTCTGGAGAATATTCAACGCCAGGAAAAAGTAGACTAACTACAAAGGTAGTAAATACTAGAATAGGTGGCAATAACCATGCTACCAAAAACCACGAATTGAACTTAAAAGAAATACCAAGTGGTTTTTGTAATGGTTCATGATAAATCAACTTCTGAATCGCTACAGTAACGAGCATAGGAATAAACATATAAGTCGTAGTTATAATCAGTGAACCAGGTACGACCCATTTACCACCTAATGCTAGGTATAGAATCACCAATAAATAATTAAATAAAAAAGTTAAACCTAGAAAGAGCCAAACTTTTTTAAAATATCTTTTCATAAATTTAGCAATATATTTTAGATTGAGATACTGATGTTTAGATTGATTATGATGTATTGACATAGTTTAATAGTTGTATTATTTCTAATAATTCCTGGATATTGAGTAGAAATATCCAGGAAATTGTACTATTTCTAATTATTGTGTGGTGCTGCCAAACTGTCAGGGTTAGATTGACTTTTTAGCCATGTTTGAAGCAGAAATTCTAGTACTTGTTCTTTAACTTCTCTGAACTCATGAGAAAACCACTTTTCAACTTTCACAATGTGATAACCTAATTTGGTTTGAATTGGGCCAATCACATCACCATCTTTTGCTTCTGCAATAGCTTGTCCTAGTTCCGGCATTAATTCTGAAACAAAACGAACACCCACAAAACCACCATTCTCTTTGGACTGCTTACCTTTAGAGTATTGTAGTGCCAAACTACAGAAGGCAGACTTATCTTCTTGCAGTACTTGGACTATTCTCAAAGCTTCTGTTAAATCGACTACGAGAATCTGAGATAAAGCAACACGTTTAAAAATATAAGGATCGACTAAATATTGAGTATCTATAGTTGAGCCAAATAGACGTTCTTTTAACTTTTGTGTCAGCAGTGCTACTCTAATACTTTCAGACCATTGTTCTACTGTTAAACGCTGCTGTGCTACCCATGCCAAGGTTTCTGAAGCCGTTAATAACTTGCGATCTTGGCGAAAGGTATCTCCTGCGGCTTGCAGTTCATCTTCGGAAACTGTAATTTCTAACTGTTCGCAGAGGCGCAAAATCAAAACTTCTTGTTCGGCATCAGCGGCAATTGCTGCAACTTTATATGAATGGCGTAGGTGGTCTAATATTTGTTCATTGGTTGCGAGTGAAATTTCTGGTAATTTGAGTGTTGCTAAAAGGTTTTCACCGCTAGATATTCTTGGTGTAGCTAAATTTTCTGTCATAATTATTAACCTCGGTAAATTAATCTATCTGTAGGAATATTTTGGGTTTGAAACCGATTACGATGTAAGTCGCCATAAAGGTTGAGGTAATCTATTTCTTCTGGGGTGAGTTTACCTTGCTGAATGCCTGCGATCGCCGCGTCTATATGTTCGCGCTTTTCTGAACCCATCAGGCAGACATCTACACAGTTTTGGCTCAAAGAATAGCGGTATAAATCGGGAACTGAAGGTTGCCAACATCCTTGTGGCAAACCAGCAGGAGGATGCCACAGAGGCCCATGCATTCCCGCAGACTTAAACGTGACAATACCCGATCGCTGTGGATCTTCCGCTTGCAAATTGTTGAATACTAATTTTTGAGCAGTACGGTGAGCGACATTATGTCTCACCATCGCCACATCTATTAAAGAATTATTCAGCCATTTGTTAGCTAAATCCAAGTCATGAAAAGAAGCACCAATATAACGAACAGCCCCCATTTTTTTGAGGCGTTCGGAAACGCCAAACATTCTTTCTACGATACGCTCGTAAATACTGCCGGCACCTCTTAAATCGTTGGAACGGTCTAAGCACTTCTCAAACATTGGCTCATCACTAGTGCCAATCCAGCCCCAAAAGAAGACATCAATATAGTCCATTCTCAGGTCTACAAATTGGTCGATGATGGCTGCCATTGCTGCATCTGGATTTTTGATATAACTTACTGTTGCCAGTACTACTTTTTCTCGCACAGAGGAGCCACGCCCGCATAATTTCCGTAGTCCTTCAGACATGTGGCTGTAGAGATAGTGGTGTAAATCGCTAGAGTAAAAAAAGAAGTTAATCCCTTGGTCGAAAGCGTAAAGGGTATCTTCACTAGAGATTTTACCGCCACCTCCTAATCCTAGAGCGCTAACAGTTAAATCAGTTCGTCCTAGTTTGCGATAAAATGGCAAATCAGATTCGGGAAATCTATTGGTGAAATTAACTTCGTTGGAAGTTACTACTTTTGGTGGTGCAAGGTCGATTATTTGCATTAGTTCAACGGTGTGTAGATGTCTTCAGAGTTGGCATTAAGATAAGAACGGTGTAATTCGATTCCCAGAAGAGAAAAGTTTTCGAGAATAGCTTTCATCCGTTCTTGTGGAGAGTTATTTCCCTGTTGGCTAGCTTGTAACAATCCATTAGCAATAATTTGACAGCGATTGATACCAAAGCTTTCTTGGGCTGCAAATCTCTGGTTTGGTTCTTCTGCCAAACTTAGCCCTGGCATCAGTAATTTTGTGAATAATGGCACTTCTGGATTAAAGTGCGATCGCTTTTCTGTATAAACACTTTTTAAAATTGGTCTAACTGCTTCGTAGTAACTTTTCTCAAAGTAAAGTACTGCTGAGTCATAGCGACCGTAGTCCCCAGGATTGTATAGTGCTTTAAATGTGAAAGGAATGTTAATTTCATTGAGTTGCTGTGTTAGGCTACCCATGAGAGCAACTGCACCGTCAGGACTCAAATTAAAGTAAATGCGTACAGTTTGTGGCTGCTGATTTGGATTGCCGATAGTTTGGGGGCCAGCATTACCAACTGCCAAATAAAATCCATTTTGAACTCGATTCTTGGGCAGTCGAATCCCAACTAAGTCGCTTACCACCGCAGATTGTTCGACTGGTTGTAAATGATAATCGCGTTTAATATACAAATTCAAACCGCCCTTTGTCACCATCAATGTATCATCATCGACCTGCTTGACTACAGACCAATTAGCATCAAAATAGCCCTCTCCAGTATTGCTGTTGTGTAAGCGATCGTAAAACGCCAAGTCTACTCCTAAGAAAGAGTTATTTTCTAAATCTTGGTGTAGTTGCAGATAAGATGAATCTGCATCAAGTGCCAGAGTTGTTTGCAGAGAGCCGTTGTAATAAATTCCGTAGAGAAAACTACGCAATTGCAGATTTAAGTACCTATTTTGAACATCCTGAGACATCTTTTTGAAACGAACTATCACCTCATCTGGCAGATCTAAAGGCTTGTAATTTGGGTGACAAACGCAAAAGTCAGACTCGATTTGAACTTTATTAACGATGTCTTCTAAAGCATCCCACAATCGTGGGTCTGCTTCTGGTGATTTATTTGGAGTAAATTCTAATAATTCAGCAATCATTGAATAAGCTAGTTAATAAATAAACATAATTTACATCACATGATGACTAACAATGCTATTTGCTAGTACTGTTAGTCATCCTGAAAAATCTACTATATAACTTTAAATCTTACAAAGTAATAGTAAGTGTAATAGTTATAGTAATAGTTATAGTTATTCCAAATAATCCTCCGTTAACGTTGTTTAATTCTTCGGTATTTAATTCATTGAGAAAGCTTTCAGAATCTTGAAACAGTTCGGAGCCAGCGGGACTTAAGTCATGCAACTTGATATTAGCCATGATGAATTGATTTCCTAATTGAGTAAAATAAATTAAGTTATGAACTTTTTAGTTCATGTCTAAATATTGGCATAATGGTTTGAGTAAAACAACATAAAAAAATGCTTTTTCAGGCACAAATAAAACTTTTATGTCACGTTTTAATTTGACTTTGTTATCCATCTAGTCTAAAAAAATCTGCTTACAGACAACGTGTCGTGCAAGCAGAACTAAAACCTTACTAATTGTAAGTCTTTGTACAAACTTAGGTTATATATTCACAAAATTACCAAGTCAAAGTCCAAGTCAAAGGCCAACAATAAGTGAATGATTCTGTTTTAAAACCTCCATATACTCCTAGTTCTGCATCTGTTAGCTCATTGAGAAAGCTTTCAGAATCTTGAAAAAGTTCGGAACCAGCCAAACTTAAGTCATCAATTTTGATAGTAGCCATTAGTTCTCCTCTTCAAATTTTGTGTAAATATACGAACAAAAAAAGACAGTTCTGCCAAGCAGCACTGTCTTTTAAGCAAAACTAAATCATTACCAAGTCCAAGTCCAAGTCCAAGTAACTGTTACTGTAATAGTTATTGATGCTGCTCTCAGACCTCCATGTACTGTCAGTTCTTCATCTGTTAGCTCGTTGAGAAAGCTTTCAGAATCTTGAAACAGTTCAGAACCAGCGGGACTTAAGTCGTGAATTTTGATAGTAGCCATGAGATTTTTCCTTATTGAATAAAGTAAATTGAGTAGTGAACTTTTTAGTTCATGTCTAAATATTGTCATAGTAATTAAGATAATAGTTAGGATAAATAATTATTTTTCTTCCTTTATTAAATCTTTTTTGTCATCTTTGCCTTTTTCTATTTACTAGTTAAATAAAATTACTAATTTCTACTTTTTTATCTAATACAGTTATGGCTATTTTTCGGTCAATACTATACACTTAAATTTTCAAAAAATGAATGTTTTTAAATTAATAAAAATTATTTATATAAAAAAGGTGAAATAACAAGGCTGTTATTTCACCTAAACTGCAAGGATTTTAATATAAAAAAGTTATTTGATAGACAACGTATATTAATAGTTATCTACTAAAACCTGCTAAGGGATAGTCATTTCTTCCCAATTACTAAATCTAGGAACCAAACTGCTGCAAATTAGGAACTTGGGTTAGATAATACTTCAGTGTGAGAGCTACTTAAACGAGTTAGTTCTGCTGCTGTCGTACCAAAAACGGTAGGAATAGATTGCTCTGGACGGCACAACAAACTTTTAGCAACCTGAAGCATAGAAATACCCATATTGCCAAAAGATTTTTGATACTGGATTATGGATTGAATTGCTTGAATCAATGCCAAACCGGAAAATTGCACAACTCGCTTGATAAAATCAGGATAGTAAGTCAAAATTTCCGGAAAAGACTTTAAATAAGCGCTAGTCAAAGCATAAATAGAAGGTTGGAGGGATTCTAAGGGAGTTGTAGCTAGGCGTAGAGATTCGTCGATAGTCATCTCTTTACTGACAATTAAGCTGTTGAGCCAAATTTGGAGATAACTGGCGATAAGTGTTCCTAAATCAAAAGCTGGATCTCCCCAAGACGACCGCTCCCAATCAATCAGTCGTACAATGCCTCCTGATACTTCGGCTTCAGGGAATGACTGCTCCCAATCTTGATGTAATAGAATGTTGTTGAGCTTCAAGTCATTGTGTGTCAAGCATCGGGGACTAAAAGCTGTACTCAGTTCTCTAAGTGCTTGTCCCAGGCTATCATATCGCTGATACAGCGCAAAAAACTTCAATCCATCAGCAGGTACTAAACCAAAAATTTCTGGGCCAATATGCTCCAATTTCCGAATCAAAAGCAATACCAGATCGGATTTTATCTTATCCGAATTTTGAGAGAAGAAATCTTGATATTTTTGGCAGTTGAAGGTTTGACGATGGATTGTTGCTAAAAAACTCCCAATAGCCGCTGCTATTGTTGGAGGAAATATATTTCCCTTCATATAGAAATCGTTTAAATCCCGATAATCATCTAAATATCTAAAGACAATAATCGAATTTTCTCTATCAAAATGCAGTGTCTCTGGTAAAAATGGTCTTGCGTAATTAAATTCGGAAAATTTTTGTAATAATTCTTGAATTCGCCACTCATCTAAAAACTCACCCGCCGTTTTCCCATCGTGATTGTGCCGTTCTTGCTTAACAAGAAGCCTACGACCGTCTGACAAGCTGAGTAATAAATTAAAATTTTTAGCAGCTATCGCCTCAATCTTGGTGAGAGATTGTTCTGATTGAGTAAATAAGTCATGCTCAATTAAATAGTCGAAAACATTATTGGAGTTCAATATAAATGTCATAAGCTATCAAATATGAGTACCAAGATTAAATAGTCCAGTTTTCCGGAAAAAATCTTTTGTCTTCTAAGATTTTAGACAACATGAAGGCTATAAACTTTATTGTTAAAACTTTTGCTTTGACAGAACTAAAACTTTTATGTCCCTAATGTCCCAAACTGATTTATTCTCATATAAGGGCTGAAAGCTCTCGTAAAAGAAAATGCTCTCTGGCTATTCAAGCCTGAAGCGATCGCAGCAATTCAAATTTTGAGCAGCAACTAAAACATTTATGCCCTGAAAACTTTTGTGTCTGGAGATTGTGCTGTTATTATTCCTCATTTACAGTTTCTCGCCTGACAAACAAAGCTCGATAAACGGGTTCACCCTTGTTTTGAGTATATATTTCTCGTTCTGTACTGACTGGTAGGGGATTTTCGCCTAACCATTCTTCTGTACCAATTTTCTGATAAGCTGGGTGAGCAGCAAAGCGATCGCGCATTTCCACTGCGATAAATTTCATATCTGATTGCAGAAATACAACCCCCCCAACTGCAAGATAATTCGCTAATTCTGCCACTAGTTCTGGTTGGACTACACGGCGTTTAGCATGGCGGGTTTTAAACCAAGGATCGGGAAATTGAATTGTCACCCGCTGTAAACTTCCCAAAGGCAGGGAAGATAAAAGCGATTCCAATGAATTATTCACATTACAAAATAAGTAATGCAGGTTTGTTAAACCTAGTTGAGAACGCAACTTATTCGCCTCCAGCACAAGCGGTTGCCGAATTTCTAAACCAAGAAAATTCCAGTTTGGTTCTATCTTGGCCATATTCAACAAAAATAGTCCCTTAGCACAGCCAATATCTAGATGTAGCGATTGATTTGGCTTGGCATAAACTTTTTCCCAGTCAAGAGGACTTACTGGTGTTTGATACTTTTGGGCAAGTGGATTAACATGTTGGCGGACTCGGACTGCTGCCAAAATTTGCTCTCCTGATTAGTAATTCCTAATTTTTAGTAATCAAATTTTTATTTAATTTATCCAGATTGAATGTATTTCATAACTATTAAAGTTAATTGTTACTATAGCGTGTAATTGATGCTAAATGTGTACAAATATTAAGTATACTTATTCCCCTGCACCAACATTGAGTAAGGGTTATACTTTTTGGAAAAGACTTGTTTTAGCTCCTCCTTTTAACATTTTCATAAATCGATGACTCTCAATTTTCGCTTTGCGGTAGTCAGTGACTTACACCTGGCACTTCCCCACACAATTTGGAATCATCCTAGTCGGTTTCATTTAGTGGAAGTCAGTATTTCGGCGTTTGAAAGTGTACTACAACATTTAACACAGCTCGATTTAGATTTCCTATTATTGCCAGGAGATTTAACCCAGCACGGCGAACCGGAAAATCACGCTTGGTTGCAACAACGCTTAGCCCAGCTACCTTTTCCCGTCTATGTTGTTCCTGGCAATCATGATGTTCCTGTACTGCTGGCCGATCGCCAATCAATTGCTTTTGCAGATTTTCCCTACTATTACACTAAGTGTGGCTATGACGATCCACAACAAATGTACTACATTCGTCAGTTGCTACCGGGAGTGAAGTTGATTGGATTGAATTCTAACTCTTTTAATGACCAAGGCGAGCAGGTGGGATGTTTGGATACCAAACAGCTACGCTGGTTAGAAGATGTGCTAGCGGCGTCTGCTGATGAATTAATTTTGGTGATGGTGCATCATAATGTAGTCGAACATTTGCCCAATCAATCGAACCACCCACTAGCAAATCGCTACATGTTGGCAAATTCAGCCCAAATGTTGCAGTTGCTCAAGCGCTACGGAGTAAAGCTAGTGTTTACTGGACATTTGCACGTTCAGGACGTTGCTTACTCAGACGGAGTATATGATATTACTACTGGTTCTTTGGTTAGCTATCCTCACCCTTATCGGCTGCTGGAGTTTCATCGGGATAACCAAGGTAAAGAATGGCTACAAATTTTATCGTATAGAGTAGAGTCCGTACCCGATTTCCCCAACTTGCAACAGTCATCACGGCAGTGGATGGGCGATCGCTCTTTTCCCTTTTTAATCAAACTACTAACTAACTCACCCTTAAATTTACCGTTATCGCAGGCAAAAGAATTAGCTCCTAGTTTGCGCGACTTCTGGGCAACTATTGCCGATGGCGATGCTGTGCTAGATTACCCGCATTTTCCAATAGAAGTGCAGCGCTACATTCAGACTTATGGAGCATCCCAGCCTAACTCAGGCATCGCTACTGGTGGAACTCTAACTTTGATTGATAATAACAGCACGCTTTTGCTGGATAGGAGTTAGGAGTCATTGAATTTTGGATTTTAGATTGGGTATTAGGGATTGGGGATTGGAATAATAGTATTTTTAATCTTATTCCTCAGTCCCCAGCCCCACTCATAATTGATTTTGCCGACAAATTCCAAATGCAGAAGTGTAAGCGTGTAAGAAAGTTCTACCACCAACAGGGCCGATTTCGCCGCCACAGAAAAAGCCGCCTACAGGAATATCTTTGAGGTATTGCCTAAATAGTTCTGAATCAAAATTAGGTTTACCATACAGTCCTTCGCCTCTTCCCACACAGGCAAACATCAAAGCAGCTACGGCAGAGGGTTCGGCGTCGCGTTGGTGTTGATAACTTTGGAGAAGTAATTCTAAATCTTGAGCAGAGGCTTGAGCATCGCGCAGGTGGAATTGCAGCCTTTGTCCGGGACGAACGCGATCGCCAATTGCGATCGCTCCTGCTGTCGGATCTACACCAAGAATACCGCGAATTAAAAAGTCTCCCTGTTGTAAAGCCAGCTTAAATTCATCCATTGCCACACCCACAAACAAAGAGTGTTGTGCTAAAGTACGTTCCTCTTCGCTGAGACTGGCAATTAAATCTCGTAATACTATTAAGGGTACTTGCTCATCTAATTCGATGATGATGTTGCGATCGGCTTTTGTAACTTGCAAAGGTTTGCCAATAGGTCGGCATCCTTGGGCAACAATCGTTTCCAAAACAATATTCCCAGTCAAAGCTATGCCAATAGTCCCCTCACGATACAAGCTTTGACCCAAATCGCTGCGGTCATCCTTACAAAATAGAGCAACACGACCACCCATACCCCCACCACTAGCTTGTCCCCCCACTATCACCGATCCTGGATAAGCAAAATCTAGCCCCTGCAACAAATCGTTAATTCCAGAGGCAAAGGAACTAGACAGCAAAATAAACTGGGGTGTCGGTGATGATGGTAGACCAACCAAATCAAGCCAAGCATCGGGTGGACTGTCTAAGTCAGGTAATTCTTCAGCAACAACATGAAATACTTGAACCTTCACCCCTGGAAGGTGGGCTAAAGTCAAGCTGATAGCTGGTTCAGCTTCTAGTTCTTGGGTTTCTCCCTTAACTGTTGTCCCAATCACACCTCCGCCACTACAGCCAATTAGCACCGGCACAGAAAGTTTCTCAGCTAACAAAGGTAACAGTCGAGAATACTCACTCGTAAAAGCAGACGAAATGAATACCAGCCCTAAATCCGCAGGTACTGTTAACGACGAGACAGCTCGTTGTACCACATCTGCAACTGCTGCTTCCAATGAATGATGGGTTGATAGGGCATTTGCCCACTGCATTTGTGCCATGAGTTTTGGGCTTCTTTTGCTTTTTAGGCTAGTAGTTTTTGATTTTTCATTTTGCGAAGAATTACATTCTACAAGAGTTGCCCCCAGTCGTTTGTATTCGCCATTCCACGAAACTGGGGTTGTCATTCCCTAATACATGCATCTAAATATATTGTATGATTGTCTATCTGTAGTACTGATTCCATAAAATCTTAAAAAATAAAGGTGAATGCATTATACATCTGGCAGTTTACTGTGTTGGCTTGAAATCAATAAGCTTAAAGGCTAACTTAATTCTCAGCCAAGTGGTTAAAATGGTTAGTAATAAAACCAAAAACTGCCATTTTTGAAGTTTTTCTATACTAGTAGTAACAACACGCAACGAGACTAAAACAATGACTAACGTTCAAGGAACAGCAAAGGGCGACATCCAGGAAAAAATTCAACAAGAAGTGGAAGAAGCACGTACTGTCTGTGACACCAGCGGTAACAACTCACCAGAGTGTGCTGCTGCTTGGGATGCAGTAGAAGAATTACGAGCCGAAGCTTCTCACCAACGCCAAATTAAGCCAAAAAATTCTTTTGAACAATATTGCGATGATAACCCAGATGCAATTGAATGCCGAGTTTACGACGAGTAGAAATTGAGGCAAATGAATTTTCTATTTGGTCAACAAACAGCTAGGATCTATTTACTGATATCTTGCACCTTGGCATCACTCTTTTGTAAAATCACATTCTCGCCTTTTTGCCGTCTTTGCCAAAAGTGGAGAATTGGCAAAAATGTCTAGAATTAGGGATTTTCATTTTTGAAGTAAATCTTTACACCTTAAAAAATTCCGAGTTTTGTCTGAAACTGTTAAATGTATACACTTTGGGTAGTTTTTCCAAGTCTCCCTAATGCTATTACATATAGGTAAGTGCAAAATTAAAGTTTAGAATCTTAGAGTTGGTTGTTTTGGCAAATAGAGAGATTCACAAAAGTCAATTCACTAAAGTATTACTGTAATACTTGTTACAAAAATCTTTGTAACAAATCGATTGGCTGTAGGGGCGTACAAACGTATGCCCCTACAAACGTATTTTATACTACAATCCGTTTAGTGTGAGACCTAAAAACTATTTAGCTGTCTAGGTTGGCAAGCCAGTGTATTGGTGTTAGCGAAGTTATACCAACAACCTGCGGTTATCCTTGAGGTAATGAAATTTTCTGTTTCTACGTCTTCATATTCTTTGCATCCTTGTGATACGTTAAAAAAGTAATTTTCATAGCTGGGATAGAATTGCTGTAGTTAATAGCTTAGAGGTATATCAGAGTTGATTTACTTAAAAAATAAGTTTTCATATTAATTTGGATGTCATTTGCATAATTTAGAAATCTCTACTTTCTATCCATCTAAACTAAAAATTACACTTTCCAAAGTAGATTAGTCTCAGTTCTAAATATTTGGTCTTGGCTAAAAATGTTTTATTTATCACTTGATAAAAACTATGGATTATAATGTTTGGTTTCGTCCTTTTGTGTGGATTGATTATCGGCTAGCAGTATTATTTATGGTAATTATTCCATTAATTCTACTAATTTGGGCATTTGTGCAAAAAGCAGAAGGCATACAACGCTTATTAAGCATATACTGGCGAGTATCAAGTCTGCTGGCAATTACCGTTTATCTGATGATTGCCCAGTATCCAGTTAGCTTTATTTCTGGATTTATGGCTCGGATTTTGATTCCAATTTCATTATGGTTTTGGGTGGATCTCAACGATGAAATTGAGTATCAAACTACTAAATATTTAAAGTTAATTTTTACTTCTTGGCGCTGGGCTACAACTGTTTATTGTATTTTAGGCGCAATAGCCTCTGCGCTTTTTTTGGGTTGTGCTTTTTCTGGAAATGCGCTCAAGACGCCCTATTGTCGCGTCTGGTTCGAGGCTCCATTACTATTTAAAGAATATTTTCATGCTAATAGTAAAGCTGAATTCTTAGGTTTTCTTGGCATAGTTGGTTTAGTAATTTATGTACTTTACTTAAGCTACTTTGTTTTAATTAAGCTAGGCAAGCAGGGACGTACAGCTACACCTCAATAATTGTCCTTGTGCTTTAATTCAAGATTGAAAATTTCAACTTCAAAAATGAATTCCATTAGTAAGCGACTGGAACAATATACCGCTAAACGCCCTCAAGAAGTCTTACTTCTAACAGTAGAAATTGCTGGCGAGCAAGATTCAATTGCTGTTTTCAAAGGTTTTTCCAGTTCTTTGATGCACCCAACAGCATTCGATCTAGATGTACCTGTTTTACCAGATGAGGCAATTATTCTTAATATCGACCGAGTAGCTAGTCCTTACAATCCTGAATCCCCTCGTTACATTCAACAAGGACTTTCTTGGGAAGCTATGCAAGCTCTATTATCAGAAGTAGGTGTTTAACTTTCTAAAAATGCTCTGAGCTACACCTGGCTTCCCTACTTCAGATTCACTTTATAAATATGGAACAATTCTATTTTTCATGATGATGAAATCTAATTCCTAAAAAGATGTCATAAACAAACTCAAAAAAGTCTTTTTTCTGTAATAAACCAGAAGTTTGATAACAGCCTTTTTCATCTAATAGAGGCTTCATTAAGTAATAAGTAGGCTGATAATTATACCAAGGAATAGAAGGCCATAAATGGTGAATTAAGTGGTAGTTTTGTCCTAATATTAAGATATTGAGAATTGCATTAGGATAGACGCGGGCATTTTTCCAGCGATCGCGCTCTACAAACGGACGATGGGGCAAATAGTCAAAGAATAATCCTAGTGTTATTCCTACTACAAAAGCAGGTACAAACCAAAAATTCAAAATATAACCTAAAAAGTTGTACTGAACTGAAATATAAACAATTAAACCGACAATTAAACGGCTAATCAACCATTCTAGTAGCTCATATTTACGCCACAATCGGCGTTGAAAGAAAAATACCTCATGGTACAAAAACCGAAATGCAATCATCCACAAAGGCCCACCTGTAGAGACATAATGATCCGGGTCGTCTTTAGGATGGTTGACATGACCATGATGTTGCAAATGTACCCGCGTAAACACTGGAAAAGCAAAAGCCAGCATCAACGCACTGCCATGCCCTAACATTGCATTAATTAACCGATTGCGATGGGCTGATTGGTGACAAGCATCGTGGATTACCGTCCCAGCACAATGCAAGGCAATAGTGTTAACAGCGAAACACAGCCAGTGCGGCCATTGCCAGAGCCAGTAACCAAAGTTAGATAATACCAACATTCCTACAGCAACTGAAAATAGCAGTTGTGTTGGATTGAAATCACCGGGAGGCGCTAAAAATTCCTTAGGAGGAATTGTTAATGGCTTTTGTGCCTCCGACGCGAGCATTATTGACATCGACTCCTTCTTTATCAAACATTCCGAATATACGATAAAAATTAGGAAATAGTAAAGTTTTATAAAGTTTTGTATAGCAAGATTTATCCGCAGCCTAGTATATCAGCACATGAATAACGCTATGATTCCAGACGAGGCTTAGTCTTTACGGATTGGTGGGGTATGAGAATTGGCAAGAAGTTGATGGGATAAACTGCGCCGTGAAGAAGATGAGGAAGCAGTCTTTGTTGTGTGTCCCCAGCCTTTTCTATTCTCTCCATCTCCTTTGTCTCTCATAATCCCACTTTAACTGCTTAAATCTGATAGCAGTGACCAAAAAGGAGATGCCATTTAAAGTTACGATGACTTCCCAGATAGCTTCCTAAATTCAGCTCCTATGCAATTAAGAGATTCTCTACGCCGGACAAAAATTGTCGCTACTATTGGTCCCGCCACAAGCAGTCCTGAAATGCTCAAGGCGATTATTGAAGCAGGAGCAACGACACTGCGGCTAAACTTCTCCCACGGGACTCATGCAGATCATCAGCGTAATATTCGCTTAATTCGACAAACAGCTTTTGAATTAAATCAACCAGTGGGTATTCTCCAAGACTTGCAAGGGCCAAAAATTCGCTTGGGGAAATTTGACAATGGATCTATAGTTGTGGCAAAAGGCGATCGCTTCACCTTGACAAATCGTCCGGTTATCGGTATGCAGGAAATTAGTTGTGTTACTTACGACTATTTAGCAGAAGAAGTCCCAGTTGGTGCAAAAATCCTCCTTGATGATGGACGAGTAGAAATGGTCGTGGAGGAAATTAACCGTGACAAAGGTGATTTGCATTGTCGCGTGACTGTAGCTGGTAAACTTTCTAACAATAAAGGTGTAAACTTTCCGGGGGTTTATTTATCAATTAAAGCAATGACCGACAAAGACCGAGAGGATCTAATGTTTGGTCTAGATCAGGGTGTTGATTGGGTAGCACTTTCTTTTGTCCGCAATCCCCAAGATTTAATTGAAATTAAAGAGCTAATTTCTAGTACAGGCAAGCAAGTGCCAGTGGTCGCCAAAATTGAAAAGCACGAAGCTATTGAACAAATGGAAGCTGTTCTGGCTTTGTGTGATGGCGTGATGGTTGCTAGAGGCGATTTAGGCGTGGAACTGCCAGCAGAAGATGTCCCGGTGTTGCAAAAGCGGCTGATTGCCACAGCAAACCGCTTAGGGATTCCGATTATCACCGCCACTCAGATGTTAGACAGTATGGTGAGCAATCCCCGTCCGACTCGTGCCGAAGTGTCAGATGTGGCAAACGCGATTTTAGATGGCACAGATGCGGTAATGCTGTCCAATGAAACTGCTGTAGGTAACTACCCAGTAGAAGCAGTGGCGACGATGGCACGTATTGCGGAGCGTATCGAGCAAGAGGAGGCACAATCAACAGTACGTCATCTAAGAGATACCAGACGTTCTATTCCCAATGCTATTAGTCAAGCTGTAAGTCAAATTGCAGAGCAACTAGGAGCAGCAGCAATTATGACTTTAACCCAAACCGGAGCAACCGCTCGCAATGTTTCAAAATTTCGTCCTCATACACCGGTTTTGGCAGTGACACCCCATGTAAACGTGGCGCGACAACTACAGATGGTATGGGGAGTAAAACCGCTACTAGTGCTGGGATTACCTTCTACAGGTCAAACATTTCAAGCTGCAATCAATGTGGCTCAGGAACTGAAGTTACTTTCTGAGGGAGATTTAGTAGTAATGACTGCTGGCACACTCCAGGGAATTTCTGGCTCCACAGATTTGATTAAAGTTGAGGTGGTAACGGCAATATTAGGTCATGGAATTGGACTGGGACAAGGTTCAGTGAGTGGTCGCGCACGGGTTGCTAATACTGGTATGGATGTAAGTAACTTTAATCCTGGAGATATTTTGGTTGCTTCCCGTACAAATGCTCATTTTGTAGAGGCAATTCGCAAAGCAGCCGGAATTATTACGGAAGATGAAAGTCTTACAAGTCACGCAGCAGTAATTGGCTTGCGTCTCGGTGTACCAGTGATTGTCGGCGTGAAGCAGGCAACACAGGTAATTCGGGATGGAGCTATTCTAACGCTGGATTTACAGCGGGGTTTGATTTACTCTGGGGCGGTGAAAACATCTTAGTTGAAGGCTGGGGAGATGAGGAGGTGGGGTGAAACTACGCCCATCTCCTCACCTTGCCGATACTCCCCATGCTTAATACGGGACTTCCAACAAAAAAATAATCAATCGTTTTGGCAGGGGGAGCAGGGGAGGCAGAGGAGGCAGGGGGAGAAAAAATCGGATAGTGATATTGGATGCAGAAATTGAGTAGTTTAATTTTTGGATGTCCCTACTCTTAAACAGTTGTCAACGCTACCCCAAGCCAGTCGGTAAAGTTTCGCTGCTGTGTAGAGTCAGGAGAATCAACAGGTTTTACTTGATAGCGAGTGGGATTTGGTGATGCTAGGGTAATGGAATAAGTACGCAGTTCGTCTTGGTGGAAAACTGTAACTTCAATTTTATCGCTTGGTTGGTAATCTTTGAGGCGATCGCTTAAGCCACCTGCCGTAATCTTAATTCCATTAATTGCCAGTAATTCATCACCCGCATCAATTCCCCCTGCTTGTGCGGGTGAATCCGCCTCAACAAACTTAATTATCTCCCGTCCATTCTCGGTATTTGTTCTGACACCGAGATGAGGTTCTTCCTGTTGCTCAGCTACTAACTGCAAGCCAAAGGGTTCTAGATACTGATTAAATGGCAAATCTTCAGTGGTATGAATGTAGCGCTCAAAGAAATCGGTTAAGTCGATTCCTGCCACAGATTCTATAACTTCGTGCAACTGTTCTGAGGTATAGCCAATTTCAGCTTGCCCAAATTGCTGCCACATTTTCAGCATTACATCATCGAGGGAACGCTGATTGTCGTGAGTAGAGCGAATCAGTAAATCCAGCAATAACGAAATCATTTCTCCTTTTAAATAGTAGGAAATTTGAGAATTGCCGCTATTGGAATCTGGACGATAAAGTTTAATCCAAGCATCAAAACTCGACTCGGACAGTGGTTGTACTTTCCGTCCTGGTGTGGTTTGATATCTGGTAATTTCCTTACCCAAATTATTTAAATAGGACTTAGCATCATAAATTCCCGCCCGCAACGGAATTAATAAGTCGTAGTAACTGGTAGTCCCTTCACAAAACCATAAGCATGGGGTGTAATTTTCCCGATCGTAATCAAAAACCTCTAATGCTTTTGGGCGAATTCGCTTGACGTTCCACAAGTGAAAGAACTCGTGTGCTACTAATTGCAGAAAGCGATCGTACTTTTCTGGAACGCGAAACCCAAAACGCTGGTAAATTAACGAGCAACAGTCTTTATGCTCTAAACCGCCAAAAGCTTGGCTAAATAAATGTAACAAAAATACATATCTTTCATAAGGTAAACCGCCGAACATCTGCGCTTCTACCCGAATAATTTTTTCGATATCAGCAATCATCTGTTGGGCTTGATAATTTCCTTGCCCCCAAATTGCCAGTTCATGGGGTTTTCCCAAAACCTCAAATTGATACAATTGGTGACAACCAATTTCAAATGGACTATCAACAAGAGTATCAAAATCGCTAGCCAAGAAAGTATTCGTTTGCTCGCCAACGGCAGGTAAAGCAGTAGTTACCTGCCATTCCGGGCGTGGTGGTACGATGGTGACACGAATCGGTTGTGTTTCCCAATCAGCTATTCTGAAAAATATTGCCGCACCATTAAAATAACCGTGGCTAGCATCCAAGTGATTTGTCCGCACCGATAGCTCATTGGCAAAAATACGGTAACGTACAGTTAATTCAGAAACACCTATTTTATCTATTTGCCAGTGATTTTTACTGATTTTGCGCCAAGGCAAAGGCTTATCCTCTGCAAAAGCCGCAAAATCCTGTAAGTTCTTAGCATATTCTCGAACTAAGTAGGAGCCTGGTGTCCATACTGGTAGTTTTAAATCGAGAATTGGCCAGGGGCAATTCACAAGCTGTAAAGTCACCTCAAACAGATGAGTTTCTGGTTGCGGCATTGCCACCGAGTAATGAATCGTTGGTGCAGTTTCCTGGAGGTAGGTGTTGGGACGGGATGCAGTTGCTTTGGTCATCTTGTGTGCTGAGTTAATAGTCAATAGTTAATGAGATTACTAACTTGTCCCATGATGACAAATTTATTTTTTAACTTTTGACTTCTATGCTCAAAATGGAGGTGATTTAAAATCTTTTAGAAAATAGCGATCGCAATACTTATACTCAAAAGCTAGAGGCGTTGATAAGTATTGGTTCTGATGACAGGGTCTGATATCATCAAGATTTACGCAGCGATGATTAGTCATTGCAGGAACACAATGTAGCGTTCGCGTAGCGTCTCGTAAGATAAAGCCAATCGCTTCATTTGTCGCACTTTGGTGGACGTTGAGCTTGTTATACTGTACTGCCTTATCGCGGTGCGATCGCCAGAAATTAAACTCACAAACAACATCTAACGGTTTACCAACAACGTATCCAATTAACCCTACTAGCCAAAACGGTCTTGAGAAAAATTCTTATGTTCTGGTTCATCAACTATGTACTGTTGATGCTAATTGCTTCAAAGACTCAGCAGGAAATTGGTTGGAACGCATGGGACAACTAGCTAAAACAGATAGAGATGCTATAGAGCAGCGTTTAAAATATTTTTTAAATATTTTAGACAATCCTAGTGATGACTGGTTTGCTCAAAATGCAACTATAGAGCTTTTACAAAAAGTTTTTTATTTTCTGCCTGATGAAAATATAAAAAATAGAGCCATAGAAGAATTAATAAACAATTTAGGCCGCTCGTAAATCAGTAGTCATTGCTGACAATTTTTCTGTAACTTTATCTCTAACTCTTCCCAGTCAGGCAAATAAGCATACATAAAACATTTAAACACCTTACCGTGGTTGGGAACGAGGAGATGCACGAGTTCGTGAACAATCACAAACTCGCCCAATTCTTTTGGTAAGTCTAGCAGTTCAGTATTCAGCGTTAAACGTCCTGTGGTGGAGATAGAAGCCCATTTGCGCTTCATCGGACGCAGTTGAATTTGTTTGACTTTAACTTTAATCCGATCGCTCCATTCTCCCACAGCATCCTTAAGTGCTTGCGCGTCTTTCCATTTTCGATTGTCGCAGCTAGCAATCATGATTCGACTCGTTCGAGTTTCAGCAGGTTGTTGGTGACTTCGATGGTTTGCTCGACTGAGCTTGTAATAGGATAAATATTAGCGTAAAGTTCGGTTCTTAAATCAATTTCCTGACGCGCATCCCACCAATAATCGGGGAAGTTGCTATAAATTGTGTTGATAATTTCGGCTTGGTTGATATCCAGGTCGCCTGCTTGCTTGATGACAGTGTAAATTGCAAAGGTGTTTTCATCAACTTTGAGCTGTTGGCGTAAGGCTTCTGCTTCTGTGCATTCATTGGCGATTTCATCTAGTTTAGCTAAAGCAACATGAGCCTCTATTTGGCGGTTTTCAAAGCTGGCGCGGACAATTTCGGCACGTTCGCCAATGGAAATCAAAAAAGGCGATCGCTGACTTTGCTCGTGTACTGCTTTCAACAATGCCTTACTCAAGTTTAGAACTTTTACTGTATCTGTGGTGCTATTTTGGCGGAATTGTTCTAATTGTTGGGCATTGAGTTCGTGGATAGTTCCGGGCATTTCCAACTCGCCGATTGTAACGTTGCGGCGTATTAGTTCTTTGGTTTTGGCGGTGAGTTCAATATCAATGTAGGGACTGGTATTGTAAGCAGCGCGGATTGTTCCGTAAAGCCTAATAATAGCTTGATAATTTTCCATGAAGGGGCGCAGGTTAGGGTCAGGAGAGAGGATTTCGTAAATTGATTGGAGTTGGCGGACAAATTTAAAGAACTTCTCGCGCAAATCTTTGTCTGCAAAGTGCGCCGCAGCGCGTTCTTTTGCTTTGTCGTCCCATCTTTTAGCTAGTGGTAAATACTCAGGTGCAGTATTTTCCATCATCGTTTGTAGGATGTTTTTCATCACATCTACACTTTGGATGATGTCGTTAACTTCTCCCGACTCAAAGGCCAGGGCTTGCTCTAGTTTGTTGCCAAAAATACCGATAAAATCTAGAACAAAGCCGTAGGGCTTAATTAAACCTTCTGCGTCTTCGTAGGGGCGATTCACACGGGCGATTCCCTGCAAGAGAACGTGGTCGCGCATCGGTTTGTCGAGATACATACAGTAAAGTATCGGCGCATCAAACCCTGTTAATAGTTTCTCGGTGACGATGAGAATTTTCGGCAAGGCTTTGCGGTAGTCTTCGTAAAGTTGGCGAATTTTGGTAACAGCATCAGCATCGCCACCGCAAAGGCTTTCTAAATTTTGGGCATCTTCAGCAGAACAATAACCTGTAAAAGTTAGGGTTTTGTTATCGTAGTTAAAATCTTTCGGGCGAGATTCGATAAAGTCGATGACTGCATTTGGTAAGGATATTTTGGCAGAAACGACGGATTTTTTAATAAAGGCTTTGCGGACTTCTTTCTCTTCGGCATCAGTCAGGTTATACTCTCGCAGTCCTGCGGCTGTAGTTCGGGAATAAACGACGGTTGAGTATTCGCTAGGGAGATATTTATCTAAGGCTTGTTTGTAAAGTTTACAAGCTTCCCGGTCTACACCAACCATAAAAGCTTTAAAGCCCATTGGTTCAACGTAGTCACGGAAGTGTGCGGCGACAAATTTCGCTACTTTATCTACTCTATCTTCACTTTTGAGAAACTCTTTTAATTTAACAGCGCGATCGAGAATGCCATCAAGTTCTTCTATGTCGTTAATGCCTTCTGCGGCTTGGAGTTGGAGAAATTCTTTTTCTAAAATTTCTTGGGGAACGCGAAACTCTGATTTCGCCAGGGCATAATTTAGCTTCAGGGTTGTGCCATCTCGTACTGAGTCGGCGGTTGAATAGGAATCTAGGCTGTATTTCGGATCGCTAGGTTCGCCGAAGGTTTGGAAAGTGTTTTGTCCTTTAGCTGCTTTGCTGACGGGTGTACCTGTGAAACCGATAAATGTGGCGTTGGGGAGGGCAGCCATTAAATATATGCCGAAATTACCGCCTGTGCTGCGGTGTGCTTCATCGACTAAGACGGTAATTGTAGAACGCTTATTTTCTACTTTCATCTTGTCGAATTTGTGAATCATGGCGACGATTAAACCGCGATAATCATCTTGGATGAGTTTTTCTAAGTCTGCTTTACTGGTTGCGACTTCATAACTTTTGATACCATAAGCTTTGAGGTTTTTGTCTAGTTGGTTTTCTAGTTCGTTGCGGTCAACAATCATGATTACGGTATTATCGCCGCTAATATTGCGGAGTTGGGCGGCAACTGTAATCATTGTCAGGGTTTTACCACTGCCTTGGGTATGCCAAACTAGTCCGCGTTTTTTATTCGGGTCTTGGATGCGTTGCAGGACTTTTTTGACTGCACGGGTTTGGTGTTGGCGTAAAATTACTTTGGTTAAGCCGTCATCGCGTTCGAGGAAAACAATGTAATATCTAAGAATTTCTAAAAAGCGTTGATGGTCGAAGAAGGTTTTGATTTTCTCTTCGTAGTCGCCTTCAGTGATGGTATTGCTTTGTTTGTTCAGTTTCCATTCAAACAAGTTTTTGCGGTTGGTATTCCAGGTTAAGCCATACCAGAAATTCCACAATTCTGTGACTTCAAAAACTTGGGGAAAGGCTAGCAATTCTGGGGTTTGGTTGTGGTAGCGGCGAATTTGGTCAATTCCTAGTGCTAAACCATCAGTTTTCTTTTCTCCTTTGGTTTCCGCAATGGCAACGGGAATACCATTAATCAGAAAAATAATATCGGCGCGGTTGGGAAATTTTACGCCTTTTTGCGACCATTCATCAGTGACTTGGAAGATGTTATTTTCTGGGTTGTTAAAGTCGATGAGGGTAATGTTTCTGTCGCGGTTTTCTTGGGCGACAAATATAGATTGTTTGCCTTGCAACCAGTTTAATGCTTCGCGGTTGCCTTCGATGGTGTTGTCAATGTTTCGCAGGCGGCGAACAATTTCATCTATATTGTTAGAGGTGACAACGCCAGGATTTAGTTTAATTAGTTGACTGCGAAGAACATCGGCAAAGTAGCGTTCTTTGAGCTTTTCCTCTCCCTTGCCTTCCCGCCGTTGTAATGCCTCTTTTGAAGTTAGGTATTCCCAGCCTATATCATAGGCATATTTCAGCATCGGTCTTTGCACGGCGGAACTTTCGCTCATACGTAAGTCTCGGTTAAGGGTTGGGTAGAAATTTTACCTGTCATCAGTTGTTCTAGCATGGCGTGGAATAGTTCGTCAGTAAGGGCGATTTCTTTTTCTAGGGCTTGAATTTTGCGATCGCAGTTTTGTAAAGTTGCCACAATCTCTTTTTGTTCCTTTTGAGTCAAAACGGGAACAAGTAGATTTTTTAAATCGCTACCACTTATACCTGATACAGCTAGAATACGGGTTATTTGTCTAATTAACTGATTACCAATCTCACTGTTGAAAAAATAAGCATAAAATCTAGGTTCTGCTATTTCTTTGTTTAAAGATACACGGATAATGGAACTAGAAAAAACTACTGGCTCCTTCAAGGTTGGTATAAACTGACATTTACCTGCACCTTCAGGTTTGAACGACCTCCTTGCAAAAATCAAGTCACCCTCATATAGCCTAAATTTTGCAAGTTCTTCATCATCCAAATCAAGTTTATCCATGTTGCCAATTTCTAAAACTTCACCCTTAAAAATATCCTTCATATCGGCTATTTGATAGCCTCTACCGTAAAACTCTTTGCTCTTATAAATACCGTTTTGAGTTCCTGAAACTGTGATACTTTTAAAAGGAACAATGCCCCAACTCTCAGGAATTTTGCCTATTTTCTTCTCCCCACGCGGTTCATTGCTAGTGCCATGAGTAAAGAGATACTGCATCAGTGCTGCTTTGCGTTCCCGTTCCAGTTCTAACTCTCGCTGGCGGGTTTCTTTGGCTTTCTGGATGGTTCGCAGAGTGTGGGCGATCGTTTTTTGTTCAGGGAGTGGGGGAACTACTACGCGCCAAGGATTCAGAAATTGAATATTGATATTTTTTTGCGTCCCTCTGGGTGCTTGCCTATCCATTTCAAGCTGTTGTGTCCAAAGGTAATAGTTCAAATATTCTGCATCTACTGGTATTGTTTTATTATTAGGTGTAATCCCTATTAAACTATCAGGAAATGCACTATCAAATTCTAAGATAGCTGTGTAGCCTATATTTGCAGCAATAGTTATTACAATTGTTCCTTTTGGAAAAAACTTACTAACTGATAATCCCTTTTGATTTAAAGTTTGTGCATAATTTTTTACATATCCATTAGATGCAGTGACATCACCTGTTTGAATAAATGGAATATCACCCCCATAGAAAGCCGGATCATTTCTAGGACGATGAGCAAACTTACCTCGTTCAATTCGTGCTACATCTCCTAATGTTACGACTTTCCAATGAGATGGTAATTGAATCTCACCCATCCCTACCCCTCTCATATTCCATCTGCAATAATCAAATCCATCATTTCATTTTTATTCTTCCGATAAATCCGAAAATCGCTATCTAGAGTTAACACACTACTACCATTAATCAACTCACTCATTCTTACCAAACACGCATCAGCTAAAGACATTGGCACATTCTGATACCGCTTCAGCAACTCTCTAACCGTTCCTATTTCATCACTGAGACGAAAAGAGATTTGAATTATGCCAGTATCTAATAAAGACATAACCGCATCCTGTCCACCATAAAAATCTCGCAATATAAAACACGCCTCAATAATTACTGCTTCACAAGTTAATAAGGGCGGTTGAATATTTTTCCATTGATTAACCGCCCAATCATGCGAATTTTCTCGATTATTGATAAATGCGACTAAGGGGCCTGTATCTAGAAGTACCTTTTTTCTCATTTCCAACCGTAGCCTTCTAAATACTTCTTGTTGGTAGCTAAATCACCAGGGCCGCCATCAACGCAGCCAGCAAACTCTTTAGCAGCTTCATAGGCAGAAATAGGTTCTTTCTCTTCTTGATGCTGTACATCCTGCTTTTGCATCTCCTTAAACTGCAAAAACTCAATAAAATTTAATACCTCCTGTTGCTTCTCAGGAGATAACTTTTTAAATTCATTAATTATCATTTGTTGCTTATCAATTGCTTGAGTCATTTCTGTATCCTGGATAAAAATAATAAGATATTTATAGCTGATTGAAACTTTAGTAGTTTAAACTTTACTACTCATCGCAGACAAACTTAAATACTCAGAAATCAGCTAGCGTAAAATGTGTAGGTAGGTTTGAGGAACGAAATCTAACATTTTGCAGGGTTTATTGAGTAACGCATTGCCTCAAACGCCAGTTGCTTCAACGGGGGGAACCCCCGCAACGCACTGGCTCCCCAACCTACGAATATTCTAACCTCCAACCCTTCCCTACTAGCGTTGGGGAGTAAGCCTTAAAGCTTCTCTCCTTGTAGGCTAGGGTGTACACACAAATATGACCAGTATAGGTTTCAACTCTTCTAAAATACAAGGGTGCGTTATGGACACGGCGAAATAATAAATGCGAACGCTAAATCAACAAATGCGTTCGCCGAATCAACAAATGCGTTCGCTAAATCAACAAATGCGTTCGCCAAATCAACAAATGCGAACGCCAAATCAACAAATGCGTTCGCCAAATCAACAAATGTGAACGCCGAATCAACAAATGCGAACGCCAAATCAACAAATGCGATCGCCTTAGAGGTTGTTTGAAAAGTGGTTGGCTGTGATTTTAGGCACTTGTTGATCCCCCCTAGCCCCCCTTTTTAAGGGGGGAACCGGAATCAAAGTCCCCCTTTTTAAGGGGGATTTAGGGGGATCTAAAACGTTTTGCTACCAACAAAAGGACTTTTCAAACATCGTTTTATAGAACCCATTTGAGATCTATACAGGAGGGCAATCGAATTTGGCTGAACTACGAGCTAAGTTACAAATTTTATAGATCGATCGTCAGGATTTTTTTCTTGCTTTTTTTGTCGCTCAACACGACTGTATTGTAGGGTAATGTATCCGTTCCCAGCGGAATTGGCAGCTTAAAACTGGGGCTTTTATGATCGAGTTCGCCTAAATCAATGCTTTTCTTTATATCGCCATCTGTTGCCAGATAAGCGGTAAGTTCGCCTTTATAATCTTCAATTAAAAAGTCTCTAAAGAAAACGACTGCCCCACCCTCAGGATCTATACCAAGGATGACCGTACCGCTGAAAGTTGCGCCTTTTCGTTCTTCATCAACCGTTGCCACTGGGATTTCCGAGGGGTCTTGACCGGACTTATCTGCCATAAACTTTTTCCTGGGCGAATTCTCAACAATTGAAAATGATTTTACCTAACACTGTGGGCGATCGCAAAACTCTCAGGACGTATTTCTGCATGGGTCTTGCAAATGTATAGCCAAGTTACTTCTGGTTATACGCCTAATTGGAAGATTGAGTAGGGATGATTCGGGGCTCAAAGCGATCGCGAAGCGTTGCTGCAAAGCAGATCGCATCCCACAAACCTGATAGAGGGGAGACGTTGAGAAGTTTCCGGATAACTTGATCCGACCTTGCCTCGGCAGTAGAGTGCCCTTATCTGTGAACTGACAGGTTTATGGAGTCCAAGAATATATAATGAAAAACGCTATAAATTCAACTTTGCTAACACCTCAGCTAAATCTTTATCCGCCCATTCCCTGTCTTGTCTTGCTACCGCCAAATCTGTCAAAATATCTGCGATCGCCCGATGCACAACTTTATCGCTAACATCCACAAACTGCGACGGACTAAGATTATAATCTGCTTCTCTTAATTCTTCTAACTTAACAACTTTACTCAGCTTCTCTCGCGTTTCCCAATTGCGATAAACCTCACAAACCGCCTTAATTCCTTCCTTTGTCAAAATATTCTTGGGATCGCCCTTGACAAAATAATCAGCAGCATTAATCAGCAAAAACTCACCTTTACGATTCAGAGGTTTCAGACGATTTAACAAAATTACCACTCCTGGCGCAGTCGTGTTATAAAACAAATTTTCAGGTAGCAAAATCACCCCTTCAACTCTGTCTTTTTCCACAAATTCCTTACGAATGTCTCTTTCTTGATTTTTGTTCTGACTCCCGGAACCGCGAGATACTGCACCTGTATCCAAAACAACCGCCGCCCGTCCGTTATCTTTCAGCGATGCCCAAATATGCTGCACCCATCCCCAATCTGCGGAAGATTTAGAGGCAATTCCGTCCTTAAACCGTTCAAAAGAATCTTCTTCGTAAGCATCTGCGCCGTAGTTGTCCTGATTCCACATCGGATTAGCAACCACATAATCAAAGCGCATCACCTTCTTGTCAACCGTAAATTTCGGTTGTCTGAATGTATCGCCAATCTCAATTTGTGTATCAGTAAAATCCTGCAAAAACATATTCATTTTAGCGATAGCGAAAGTTGTCCAGTTCAACTCTTGTCCAAATAACCGAGGTGCTTTACTCTCTTCTCCTGGATGCTTGCGGTTGAATACCAGACGCGGCTTAGTCAACAACCTACCCGATCCACAAGTGGGATCGTAAATCTTCGTGTAGGGTTCGGGGTCAATAATTTCCGCAATCAACCAACCCACCTCTGATGGTGTGAGAAACTCCCCGGCACTTTGCCCCTGTCCTTCAGCAAACTTCCGCAGCAAATACTCATAAGCTTCCCCCAAAACATCCGCATTGGTATTCTTTAATCCCAACCGATGCCGACTGATGACTTCAATCAAGTCCTTTAAACGATCATCATCCAAAACGCGCTGATTGCTTTGCTTCTCGTTATAATCTTTCAGTGTCAGCGTTCCCTCCAACTTACGATTGCGCTTTGCCACCTCCCGCATCGCCGTTGTGACAAACTCCCCTAAGCCATCTTTAGGATGAAAGCGAATCGCCTCCCAACGGTATTCATGCGGGACATAGTAACGCACAATTGGCTGACGGATATTTTTAATTGCATCTTGATGATCTGCTTCAATGAAAGCACGGGCTAAGTCTCCACTCCCAAACTTCTCGGCGCACTTTTCATACTCATCATCAAACACATCAGACAGCCGTTTGTAGAAAATCAAGGGCAGAATAAAATCTTTGAATTTTGGTGCATCCGTCGCACCGCGTATCTTACAAGCAGCATCCCACAGCCATTGTTCCATTGCCGGAATATCCAAGCGATCGCCAGCTTGGTTAGCTAACTCTAGAAGTGGTAAATCAAGAGAACCGTTTTTCTCTGCTTGCTTTTTACTGTTTTTCCTTGTTCCACGCGGCACTATACTTACTCCTACGATGCTTCTATCTTATGAAAGAGAATTCCTATTTTCCTAGTTTCTCGGCTAAATGATATCTAACCACACAGGAATCACAAACTCACCTTGTTCTAGAGATGCGTAGACGCAAAGCCGCTTGTCGTCAGACATCGCCTTTTTTCTGTCATACTCCACAACAAAAAGCGTAGGTATTTTTTCTCTCTTAGATAATCTTTCCTCAGGCGTTCACAACAACATAAAATCTATAGGAATCTGGTTTGATTCGGAGAAATCACTTGCTTATGCAGGCAACGGGCAAAGGGATTATAAAAGATTAAGGTATACTAAACTTTTTTGAAAAATAAAATACGAGTCCTATATGTAGAGTGTTTTCTACAAAAGGTCATATCAATTTCTTAACAGTGACAAATAATTAGTTTTTAAACAACAGCATTAAGCGGGCGGCGGGAATCGAACCCGCATTAATAGCTTGGAAGGCTATAGTTTTACCACTAAACTACGCCCGCAATTTTCTAACTTAATGACTTTAACACAGTTGTTGCAAAAAATCAAGCATTTAGTTAGTTGGAATTGGCAGATTGAATTTTGATTCTGACATACAGATTGCTCCACTCTGGTTTACTTCCATCGTTATTTTGGGCAGCAACAAAGTTTTCTGTTTTGAAAATTTCGTTCAAGACTTCCTGATATGTGCTTTTTTGACTTTGTAGTGTTGCTGGTTGTATTTCTAAAACTACAGCCTGTTGAAAGTTGCCATTGCGATCGATTATTAAGCTAGCCAAGAGTGATGCTGGGTTAAGTTCATTATTTTGGGGCAGAAAACTGGAGTCGAATTGTTTTGTGCCACTACCTTTATATACAGCGATCGCATCTGGTAAACCATCTTGTCGCAATCTCCCTGCTTTTATCAAGCTACTAACTTCATCTTTAAGTAAAGGAGCTACTATTGCTACTGATGCTCCTTGAGTCGAAGTTGGCTGAGTTTCCCTAGCTGGAGTTGGTGAGGTTTGTCCTGTAGAAGTTGGTGGAGTTTCCCTAGCTGGAGTTGGTGAAGTTTGTCCTGTAGAAGTTGGCGGAGTTTGTTGTGTGGGAGTTGGTGGAGTTTCCTTTGTTGGAGTTGGTGGAGTTTGTCCTGTAGAAGTTGGTGGAGTTTCCTTTGTTGGAGTTGGTGGAGTTTCCTTAACAGGTGGACTTGATGGAATACCTGCTGATAGTGGTGTTCCCTTTCCAAATTTGAGTTCTTGACGACGGTTCCAAGGAAGATTAGCAACTGGAATTGTAGGTGTCGCTGTAGGTATAGGTGTAGCTATCGGCTTGGGAACTGTTTGTTGGCGAAAGCGCTGACTATTAGTTTGAGAAGCGTCAGTTGGAATTTTAGGTGTCGCTGTAGGTGTAGGTTTAGGTATCGGTTTGGAAACTGTTCGTTGGCGAAAGCGTTGACTATTAATTTGAGAAGCGTCAGTTTTACTGTTGGCTTGGAGATTACCACTGGAATTTATGGCAGAAAAATCTTGATTTTTTGGCGTAGTTCGTGCTGGTACAGACTTTTGAGTTGAGGATAATCGTTTTGGCGAAACTGTCTTAGCTGTTGATTTTGTTTTAGGAGAGATGTCTATTAATTCAATGGGTACAGCCGATTGAGTTTCTTGAGGAAACCATAGACTGAACGTATTTGATGAGCGCATCAGCCAGAACACCAGCAAGTGGATAGAGACTGAACCGATAACTACAGAAATCCACAAACCTGGTGGGTCGGTGTGTCGCCTCCGGACTATGGTTGGAATTGAAGTTTTGTCTGCAACCAATGGTTTCATATTATATTTGAAACTGGATCTGATTAGGCACTTATACTAATTGCTAGGCTTTAACCAGTTATCAGTGTTCACTCCTTAATTTAAAATCCAGTCTAAATTTTAGCGATTAACCATAATTTCTGGTGTAACAGCGAAGGTCAAAACTGTTTCATCTACTCCTTTAAGTTCTAGGGGACTACCTTTAGTAATTTCTTCTTCCTGTAAATAATCTGCCACAGCAGCAGAAACCAAGATAGTACCGGGAACAGCAGCGGATTGCAATCTAGCAGCAATATTCACACTCGGCCCGATAGCAGTATAATCAGCACGTTCAGCGCTGCCGAACATTCCTACAACCGCCGTACCTTGGTGGATACCACAGCGAAACTGGACGCCAGTTTGTCTGTCACCATCAAATACACCTTGTTCTCGCCAACGCTGATTTAATTGATCGAGAGAACGGTGCATTCCTCTTGCTGTATTTATGGCACGACGTACTTGTTCATTAGGAGTTAATTCTTCCGGCGCTCCATACAAAGCTAAAATAGCATCTCCCATAAATTTATCTACAGTGCCACCATTAGCAAATACAACCTTGGTCATAGCTTCTAAATATTCATTGAGTAACTCTGCTACTCGCCGGGATCTAAGGGTATTTGCTAGCTGTGTAAAACCCACAATGTCACTAAATAAAACTGTAATTAAGCGTGGTTCTGGGCGCAAATCTAACGCCAAATCGCCAGCAGCAGCTTTTTGCACCAATACAGCTGGTAAAAAGCGCTTTAGTACCGATTCTGTGAGGTAAGTATTTAACTCCAAGATTCGTTTTTCATTTTCTTTCAACGCTAAGAGATTGCGAACTTCCGCTAAAAGTTCCCGGTCATTGAATGGTTTTGCTAAATAAGCATCAGCACCATGTTCTGTACCTTCGATGCGGGTTTCTTCGTCAACTTTTGCTGTGAGCAAAATGATTGGGATTCCTTTCAACTTCTCCTCAGTGCGGATCATCTGAATCATCTCAAGTCCGCTTACCAAAGGCATCATTAAGTCAGTAAGAATCAAACTAGGTATAATTTCCTTAGCTATGCGATACCCTTCGTAACCATTACGAGATGTTTGTACTTGATAGCCATTCCGACGGAGTATATCAGATACATAACTTCGCAAATCAGGGTTGTCGTCTACAACTAAAATAGAGTGCCCAGTGCCCAGTGTTGTTAGCGGTAGCGGGGCGTTTAGCGCGTACTGAGTGTCAGAAGTAGGTGATAAATTTTTTATAATATGTTCAATATTATCTGCTGTGCGATCTAGGAGTTCTAAATCAGCCAATTCTACGCTAGCGCGGCTTATGTTTAGTTCAACAGGAGTTTCCAGCAGTTGCTGTGTGGGTAAGTGAGCAGTACCAGTAACCAGCAATAATGTAAAGGTGGTACCTTCACCATAAACTGATTCCACACTAACTTGACCACCATGTAATTCTATTAATTCTTTAACTAAAGCCAAACCTAAGCCACTGCCTTCATAGGAACGGTTTGCTGAACCTTCAGCTTGACGGAAGCGCTCAAATAAATGGGGAATTTGTTCTTTAACAATGCCAATTCCAGTGTCTTGTACTTCCAATATGCAACAGTCATTTTCAGATCTTAGTCTGACACTGATTGTGCCACCTTCAGGAGTAAACTTCATGGCATTTGACAGGAGGTTGTAAACCACCTTATCAAATTTTTCCATATCTAAGTACACTGTAGGACATTTAGCTAACCGAGTGGTCAGATGCAGTCCCTTTTTCTCGCAGTAGGGGCGAAAAGACTCAACAATTTGGCTGACAAATTCGACTAAATCGCAGGGGCGGAAACTAGGCTGCATTCTACCAGCATCTAGGCGTTGTAAATCCAGCAGTTGATTTACTAATCGTAGCAGGCGACGGGAGTTACGTAGAGCGATCGCACTTTGGGAGTAAGATAAACCCTCTCCAGCCCCAACTGCCGACTCTAAAGGCCCTTGAATCAAGGTGATCGGAGTCCGAAACTCATGGGAAATATTTTGAAAAAATTCTGTTTTTTGCTTGTCTAATTCCAGTAAGCGTTCGGCTTGTTGACGAGTTTTTTCATATAGACGTGATTGCTGCACAGCGATCGCTGCTTGAGCTGCTACTGCTTTAGCTAGATCGATCTCAGATGACATCCATTGACGTATTTTATTACTCTCACACAAAGTAATACTACCGATACATTTTCCATCAGCCAATAATGGTACGACCATTAGCGATCGCGCTGGCATTTTCAAAGACAAATCAAAACCCTGTATTTCTCTAGGAGAATGGTTCACATTACCAATTACTACTGGTTCGTGTGTCTGTAAAATCTCTTGTAAAATTGGATTTTTTTGTATAGAAGTTTGAGAATAAGGTAATTCCTGAGTAGATAAGTGATTATTGTTACTTATATTTTTGTTTGAGGCTGGTGATGCCTGGGTTGGGCTGTGCCTACGGAAATTTTCCGGATGTTGAAAACTGTCATACAAGCCCACAGATTGGACAAACTCATCTTCCTCTGTCCACAGAGAGAGAACACAGCCATCAACTTGTAAGGCTTGTCCTAATTGCTGGGTAATAGCTGCAAAAATATCCTCAGGGTCTAGGCTAGAGCGAATCGCGCTAGTAATCGTATTAATCAAACTTTCTCGTTTAGCCAAAGCACGTACTTGTTCGTAAGCATACGCTTGAGACAAAGCTAAGGCTGCCTGATCCGCTACCATCATCACTAGCTGCACCTCATCATCCCCCCACAAACGGGGTAGAGAACACTGGTGCAGTGCCAAGACTGCCATCAATTCCTGTTGACAGATCAATGGCACAACTAAACTAGAACAAATATTAGCAGCAGCAAAAGCCTCTCTACGTTGGCTCAGTTCGGGAGTGTTACCCTGAATCCGCTCATCATCTATGACATCATGAATTACTTGAACTTCGCGGGTTTCCCAAACCGTGTGAGCCAGCAGCGAGGAGGGAGGGATGGTGAGATCGGGAGATGGCGAGACTAAAGGAAAATTCATCTCCTTATCAGAGTGTCCTTTTTCTTCTAAAAGCTTTTGATAAATAAATCCTTTCTCTGCCAACTGTTCATCTTGGAAGGGACGCAACAGACACACATCCACCTCCAACATCTGACCCACGGAATCTACAATTGCCTGCAAAATTTGCCGATAGTCTAATGCACCGCGAATCGTATTTGTGACCGTATTCAATAGCGACTCTCGCCGCAGTGTACGGGTAAGTTCGCGGGTGCGGGCTTTAAGGACATTGTGTGTATCTAAAGCTTGGCGTACAACTCCTTTAAGCTCGTCTGCTTCCCACGGTTTGGTGACATATTTGAAAACCTTACCAGCATTGATTGCTTCCACCAAGTCTTCAACATCGGTGTAGCCAGTTAAAATAATCCGGATAATATCTGGATATTGAGTTGCTGTTAGGCTCAAAAATTCTGTACCGCTCATCATCGGCATCCGCTGGTCGGAGATGATCAGTGCGACCTCTCCCTCTTGAGCCAGCAAATCGAGTGCCGCAGGACCAGAGGTTGCTCTTAGCACCTTATAGTCCCGATAGAAAGTGCGGTAAAGCAAGTCAAGGTTGTCTGGTTCATCATCGACAACCAAAATTTTAGGCTTACTGTTTGCTTGGGATTTCATGCACCGCTTTCCTGCTGCAATGGCAGTCGGATAAAGAATAATCTGATCGGGTAAGGATTTTCTGAGTCAGGTAAGAGCAGAGCATTTCGACCAATAAGGCTGTTTGGCTACATGACTGCTGAGTGTAGGAGCGTTTACTCACAGTGATTTATCTCAATGGCTGATATCGATTACTATTTGCTCTGGTATAGAGTAATTGACTTCATAAGTCAGCTTTAGTGTTATAGAGTCTATACTTGCTTGCCAAATCTTCATTCACCTCCACTAAGCAATCTTTGATACTACATACAGCACTTATAGCTAGCTGAAAAATCTAGATCAAGCTGCATATTAAGTTTTCCCCCCATAGCAGTTGTACTAACACTTGCAGGTAAATTTTATTTATGGTAGTCATGGTAGAGCCAATAATATTAAAACAATAAGATTTAAAGTCAAAGTATACTATTAGACAAATACCTCTTTCCAATTTAGCAATCAGAACTATCATTAAGACAAGTGATAGTGCTTGAGAAATTGGGAATTAAGGGTTTGTAAACAAACAAAGAAGCAGAAGGGCATTGGGTACTGGGGACTGGGTGTGGGTAAGGAAGAGGAGGGGAGGACAAGAGGATTAGGGACTAGGGACAAGGAGAGAAGTTGAGCGGAGGCTTCCTCCGATCTAAACTTCGGAGGAAAGACTTATTGGAAGTTGTCTTTTTTTCCCTTATTCCATTGTCTGGCTTAGTCTCCAGTCCTTTTTTAACACTTGTCAAATTTTTTATTGGAACTGCCTTGTTTTTTCATAGTCCTTATACCCTAGAGCAAAGAAGTGTTAGTCTAGCGGCAACTGCAAAAACAACTCAGTACTTTGACCAATAGTGGTTTGAAACTAGAGTTTGTCAATGATGTATTTAACTAAAAATTTTGTACCTGCTGCTTACGGATAAGTTATGCTATTTCTCTACCCATTTACCCAACCTTTAGCATTTTATAGATGGTTTTGCGAACAATAGACTAATTTTTTTACTCTTAAAATCAGGAATGTGCCTGAATTTATTAAACTTCAGATTAGAAATTGACGAAACTGTAACTCATAAGACGCTTTCACCAATGCATTTTTTAAGACATCAAAGAAGTTTTACACTTTGTTTGAACGAAAACCAAAAACGAATTAACAGTCCCAAGTTAGTTTAATTTCTTGGGTGACTCTTAAGTTTTTATTGACATTCAATAGTGTTTTAGGACTTTTAAGAAAATTTTACTTAAATAAAATTAATACTAGAGTAACCTTGAAATATCGGTTTTTTCACCCTTACTACCAACAGCCAATCGATCCGGCTTCTCGCCATTTCCAAATTCGTATGGCTACACCTGCTGATTTAGTTAGTGTTGCCCAAATAATTGCTGAAAGCTTTCACTCCCAAAAAGGTATGTGGGGATGGGCTTTTCCATTGCTGCGTTTAGGTATTTACGAAGATTTAAGACATCGTATGGTGTCACCTGCGTCGCGTCATGTTTGTTTAGTTGCCCTCGATTATACTACTGGCGCTAACAACTTAGTGGGAACTGTAGAACTGGGTGTACGTTACAGCGATTCGTGGAGTCAGGTCGGCTTGGGTTTTCCTTACTTATCTAATTTAGCCGTTCACCCAAATTACCGTAGACATGGTGTAGCTTCAGAGTTACTCAATAGCTGCGAAAAAATCTCTCAAGAATGGGGATTTAAAGATTTATACCTCCACGTTTTGGAAAATAACCATCAAGCAAGGCAGCTTTATTTCAAGCTGGGATATCGGGTACATAAAGTCGAATCGAATTGGAATACATTCTTTTTTAGGCGCTCAAGCCAGATGTTATTGCACAAATATTTCAGTGCTGACTCCTCTATTTAAATTTTCTTTTAGCAGTTATAAACTTTAATGTCGCGTTCGGAAAGCGTGTGCGTTCGCGCAGTGTCGCGAAGGGAAGCACTCTTGCTATTAATAAAATCTGTCATCAATATTGGCAGTGAAGCATAACTTAATTTTATTAAAAATTTAGTCAAACCACCTAAACATCGCTAAATACCAGAATCGCAGCTCAAAAAACTAATTCAATTTATAAGTGACTCTTTGAAGCTATAATACAGCTTTTTATAATTAGTTTAAACATATTTATTTACAGTTTTGAGAAAATTTACTCTCAGTAATTTTAATAAAACTACAATTTAGTGAAAGTATATCCTATTTATAAAATTTTACATTTATGATTTTTTTATTTGTAATTAATAAACAATTTAAAATATATTGGAATTAAATAGACTATAATCTAAATATCTTTAGACTTATACCAAAAGAATTATTAATTCCTCATAATAACTTTGTAATCAAGATATTCATCTTTATAAAAACTTTAAAAAAGACTATCGCAACTTGGAGACAAATTTCCTTCTATCTCATAAAATATAATCACTCAATTATTAAACTATGCCTATTCATTCTTATCTTAGTTAAATTGACATAAGACTGTTAATAATAAAAGAATTGAAAAATCTCATTTGATATAACAGTTAGTTCCTTGTTGAAGTGCATACTACTACCAAATTCGTTGAAAGTTTAAAAAACATGGATAGCGAACAGCATCGCCGCTATCAACCCGCTATGGTATCAATCTATTACCCTGAAACTAGTTTCCCTGACTATCTTGTCATGCCAGATGGAACTGAGCAATCCCCAGGCTCGGATATCCTTACACGTTTGCATAGTGGAGAAGTTTTCATCGTCAATAGTCGTAGGCGAAATGGATTAATACTGTTTAAACGTTACCATGCAGAGTTTGCTGGACCCGGAGCTGCTGTGGGTGGAGATTACGATTTTGATTGCCAAAGGGCACTGCCCATAGGTAATCTGTCTTTATTAACTCCAGAATCTAATGAAGAGCGTCAGAAAGCGTACTTAATTAGGCGACAATGGATTCGACTGATCAAACAGATTACAGAAAATCCGGTGCCTGGGCAGCGAGTCCAAAAAATTCTCGATCAATTTGAACAATACTTTCCACCAGAAATAGTGGCTCTTTTGCCAGATGTAGCCTTTGCTCTTTTAGTAGGTGTACTGCCACAAACAGTAGGGATAGTCCGCCGTTTGGGCACTGAAGTGGACAGCAGGTTTAATATTGAGTGAATTGCTAAAATTCCAAATTTGCTGAAACAGCTTTTACTCTATTAATAGTGCGGGCATTTTCATCGCTCGTCCCTACAGTAATTCGCAATCCGCCGCTAACATATCGTACAAGAGTGCCGAGATTCCTGAGTTGATTATGTAAAGTTTTTAAAGTAGCGTCTTTATCCTGTGAACCATTTGGTTTGAGACGCAGGTAAATAAAATTAGCAGCGCTGAGTGTGAGTTGTAATTCTGGCTGCTGTGATAAAGCTTCAATGATTTTGGCTCGTTCGCTCAAGGTTTGAGAAATTGACTCAAGTAAGAGTGTGCGGTTTTGTAAAGCAATTAATCCTGCTGCTATGGAAAAGCTAGGAAGATTGTAGGGTAAGCGGATTTTTTCTAAGATGGCGATCGCTTCTGGATGAGCAACACAATAACCAACGCGAAGAGATGCCAATCGAAAAGCTTTAGAAAAAGTGCGTAAAATCACCCAGTTATAATGATGCTGCAATTCACCCACTAGACTAGTTTGGCTAAATTCAAAGTAAGCTTCATCAATTACTACCAAAATATGCTCTGGCAAACTTTTTAACCATATCAACTCTGCCGCAGTTAGGCTATTGGCAGTTGGCGAATTCGGATGTACTACAAAAACTACCCGAATAGGAGGATTTTGAGTTTCTTCGATGGCAGACTGTGCAGTTTCTAAGTCAATTTCAAAATTTGTTTCATTTCTACCAACTGTCACTACAGGAATGCCCAAAGTTTGTGCCAAAATCCCGTACATTGAGAAAGTAGGATTGGCAACGAGAATTGAACCTTCTCCTCCTAAACAGGTGGCGATTAACAAAGAGCGAATTAGTTCATCTGAACCATTGCCTACAGAAATATTGGCAGCAGTAAAGGATAATGAGAGGGCGGCTGATTCATTAACGTACTCGGCGATCGCATTTTTAAGGGTCTCATGTCCGCCATCAGGATAACGATTTGTTTCAATTACTTGCTGATATGTCCAGGCTAACTTTTCTTTTAACTGAGGCGGTAAATCATAGGGGCTTTCATTTGTATCAAGGCGATCTAACTGCGTTGGCACAGATGCGGCTGTATCGCTGCTGGGGTGGGGTTTGTAGGCGGTAAATTGTACTAAATCTGGTCGGATGAAGGGAAGCATAATTTTATTATTAGTCATTAGTCATTAAGTCATTGGTCATTAGTCTTAGGCATTGGTTATTAGTAAAAAAATAAAGGACAAATGACTAATGACATTAGTTATATGAGAGTTTTATATTCTACAACTTCAAGGTAACTGGCAAAAGAGGCGAATTGCTTGCCAAATTTCTTCTATGACATTACCCAAAGCATGGTCGCTATCGAGTTCAACTAATTCCACCCAAGGACGCCAATGCCTAAAGTTACGACTTGCTTCAATAGGGATAACTTCATCATTCTTTCCGTGCAAAATTAGCGTGGGAATGTGACGTTGCAAAAGTTCCTCTTGGTATTGAGCTGCATCTGTGACAAAATCATAACTTAAGGGAAGCGATCGCGCTTCCCCATAGTGATATATCATGAGATATTTTTCTTGCTGCCAACGCTGTATTTCCTCATCTGTAAATTTCACTAACCAATGGGATAAAAACCCAAAAGCTGGGGCTAGTAAGACTAAGCGTTGTACTTGTAAATGTTGCTGTGCTAGGTGGGCAGCAGTCAAACCACCCAAACTTGAGCCAATGAGGGTTACTCGTGTAGAATCCTTCGGGAATTCTGCTGCCACTTGAGCGATTTGACGGGTGATTGTCAACTGGGAAAAATCATCAGCATTCAAATCAGGAATTTTCAGTTCAGTGTGAATTTGGCTAAAGCGATCGCCTATATGCCGCGCTTTGGCAGATTTTGGACTGGAAGCAAACCCATGCAAGTAAATATAGTGAGTAGACATTCAAGTTTTTCCATTGGGGTCGTCCTTAGTCATTGGTCACTTGTACTGAGCGTACCCCTGCTCTTAAATAAGCTAGCAAGAGCGTCTTTGTTAGGAGAAGCTGTTGGCGTAGCCTCTCGTAGAGAAGTATTGGTCATTAGTAATTGACAAATGACAACGGACAAATGACAGATGACAAAGGACTAATGACCTAGTTATCGCATTGTGACAAATTCTTCAGCTACCGAGGGATGGATGCCAACAGTAGCGTCAAAGTCTTTTTTGGTTGCGCCCATGTTCACAGCGATGGCCACACCTTGAATGATCTCGCCAGCATGTTCGCCCACCATGTGAGCGCCCAGCACTTTATCGCTCTTGCTATCAACTACTAGCTTCATCATTGTTTTCTCTGTCTTACCAGTCAAACTATGATACATCGAGCGAAAACGGGAGCGAAAAATTTTGACGGCATCACCGAATTTCTCCCGGGCTTCGGCTTCTGTCCAGCCTACTGTTGAGGCTTCCGGGGTAGAAAATACGGCTGTGGGCACATTTTGGTAATTGAAGGCTCGGCGACTATTGCCAAATTCACTATCAGCAAAGGCGCGACCTTCACCAATTGCTACAGGAGTTAAATTAATTCGGTCAGTCACATCACCAACAGCAAAGATATTTGGTTGACTAGTTTGACTATATTCATTGACCGCAATCGCGCCTGTGGTGTAATATCCTGGTCTTTCTACAGAACTGGGCACGATATTAACTCCAGCGTTTTCTAAACTTAATCCATCTACATTGGGAGCGCGACCAGTGGCTACTAAAAACACATCGGCAATTACTGATTCTTGATTTTCCCCTGATAAAGTTAGCTTAAACCCTTGTGGTACGCGTTCAATTACTTTTACCACATTATTCTTAATCAGCCGAATTCCGTGGTTTGTCATCCCCTCTTCAATTTCTTTGGGGATATCTTCATCGAACCCCTTTAAAATATTATTACCTCTGGAAATTTGGGTTACCTCACAACCCAAACCGCGCATAATACAGGCAAATTCCGTGCCAATGTAACCAGCGCCAAGAATGACGATGTGTTTTGGTTGTTGTTTAAGATGAAAGATTTCGTTGGAGGTAATGCCGTATTCCATTCCTGGTAAATCCGGTTTCACAGGACGCCCGCCAACAGCAATTAAAATTTTATCTGCTGTAATTTTACGTCCATCAAGTTCTACTGTGTGGGGGTCTACCAATGCAGCACGACCGTGAATTAATTCTACTCCTGCTTTTTCTAAAAGGCTGATATGTAATTGCGACAGTCGCCGAACTTCCTGGTCTATAGATGTAATAAAATGTTCCCAGTCCAATTCTGTATTACCTACTTTCCAGCCATAGCCTGAAGCATCAGCAAAGAGTGCAGGAAAGTGAGAGCCATAGACCATAAGTTTTTTGGGAATACAACCGCGAATTACACAAGTGCCACCAACTAAATCGTATTCAGCGATCGCCACTTTGGCTCCGTAGCTAGCCGCCCGTTTGGAAGCTGCCAAACCTCCAGAACCCGCACCAATTACAAACAGGTCGTAATCAAAAGTCATAAATTTTTGTATCTCTCTAGCAAGAAGTTTGTTCCTATTAACTTACACACAGAACGTAATTCAACTATATAAGGATATCTGGTGAATCCTGTGTAAGTCGTGTCCTTGATTTAATCTAGCGTTAGCAGATGCTCTCTAGTGGTAGGGGATATCACTTTTTGCTTTAGAGAGTGTAGAGGCAGTACTTAAAATTTCTGATAGTTCTGCCTCTGATATGGGGTATAAATTTATCCTTTCTCTAGGTTTTAAAACTCAGTTCAGAAAATACTACTCAACTCTGAAAGTCTTCGCAAAAAAGTTAGCTCAAGTTGTCTCCGGTCCAGGGGGCGTCGGTTGTGGGTTAGTAGTTCCCGACCCACCTGGTGGCGTTGGTTCTGGGGTAGTAGTTCCCGACCCACCTGGTGGCGTTGGTTCTGGGGTAGTGGTTCCCGACCCACCTGGTGGCGTTGGTTCTGGGGTAGTAGTTCCCGACCCACCTGGTGGCGTTGGTTCTGGGGTAGTGGTTCCCGACCCACCTGG
>JBALDB010000064.1:0-1653 GCA_036918135.1 Nostoc sp. | reverse complement strand
TACCTATTTGCCCAAAAAACCATCCATTGACATCTACCCAAAAGATTTACCTGCACTGCCTCCTGCTATTTTTTAGTTCTGTCGAACTCACGTTATTTTAAAAACTCGGTCGCCGTTAATTGGCAGCAGAGATAGCAGATAGGTTTGCTTGTATGGATTATCATACGAACCATTTAAAGAGAAATTACTTTGCGATCGCGCAAAAATTTACCGCTGATATTGCGTGGAGCATCAGTTGCTAACCAGATTGCAGTATCGGCTCCTTGCTCTGGCGCTCGCGGTGCTGATGACCCACCCATATCTGTTTTAACCCACCCCGGACAAATGGAATTAACAACAATCCCTTTGGAGTGCAAAGCTTGTGCCAACATAATCGTTGCACCATTTAATGCCAGCTTCGATAAGCAATAACTTGGAACATCATAAGACAAGTCTGCTAATGCTCCATATCCGCTTGAAACGTTAACAACTCTAGCATCCGAGGATTTTTCCAATAGGGGTAAAAATGCCTGCACCATGCGAATTGGGCCAAACGTGTTGGCATTCATCGCAAAATTAAGTAACTCCCGGTCAATGGTGAGAATATTTACATCTTTGTCTGGATATACGCCAGCATTATTGATTAAAATATCTAACCGATCGATTTTCTGGTGCAGGGTTTTTACTGCTTGATTGATAGAGCGGTCGTCAGTTACATCCAATTCGATGGCAATTACCTTTCCTTGAAGTTTCTCAGCCGCAAGTTTTGCCTTCTCAAGCGATCGCGAAGTGATAATCACTTCATAATCTTTTGCCAGTAGACCTTGGGCAATAGCAAACCCAATCCCTCGGTTCCCACCTGTGACTAATGCGCGTTTATCTTGTATAGATTTCATCTCAGTATTTGACCTTTAGTATTTTTTGACTATTTTGCTACTTATTTGAACTTTAGACAAAAATAGAGTTGTTCGCCTTTCGTCAACAAAGTCAAACCATACGCGAACAAATGAATGATTCACAAATGCCGGAAGCGAACAAAAGATGTATGTTTTAATTGTGTGGCTATCTCTGATTATGAATTTACAAATACCACATATATCTTTTATGGCTCTGTGAAAACTTTCAATTCCCCAATGGATAGTTGAAACCGTATTTAGATCTAAAATTTCATAACTTACAACGCTGCGTTAGTAAAAGTTATTTTGATTTCCGTGCTGACTTAGGCGGTGTTCGGTGTGCGCCAAAGTACTTTTCACTACGATAACGCAACCATACCCGTAATACCTGCGGAATCTGCTGTTTTTGTTCCTTACTTAAAGTGTTGTAAAGGGCTAAGGCTCGGTCGCGTTCGCCGCGACAGGCAGCGTTGTTGTGAGCATCCCAATAGCTACGGGCTACCCGAATTCGTCGACAAACTTCTTTTATGAGCGCTTCTGGTGTGAGTGGAGCGTCCTGCTTTGTCATAGTCAGATGCTATAGGTTTCTAATGCGATCGTAGCAAGCCTAACTTATTCTCACAATTGCAACTACAGCAGATTGCAAGTGAGTGAGGTACAAAATGTAGGACTGATTCATCAAATACCCCTCTTGTGTCAGTTTCCGGAGAAAGTAAGTAGTTCAGGAGCTAAATCATCCAGAAACATAATAGGGTTTAAATTGATTCATAGCAGTAAT
>JBALDB010000063.1:0-85104 GCA_036918135.1 Nostoc sp. | reverse complement strand
TCTTGTGTTGATGTACAGCCCTGATTTATTCGCGAGTGAGACTCGCGAATAAATCGGTCTTTTCACCCTCTTTTTGCAAAATTGGGATGCTCCCGCTCTAACTACGTCAACAAGTGTAAAGATGATGCTATTAAATTTCCCATATTTCAATTAAATTTCCTCTAAAAAAGCTAAGTTTGTTTGCTTGGGAAACAAATTGAAACTTGTATAAGTCGTAAGACATACGAAAATTGACGTACCAACTATGGTTGGAAATTTTCACTTAGAACTAGTTAAAAATACTCAAAACAGGTAAGTTATGAATAATCAAAATTTCCTGCAAACTTCGATGAGGTTTGCAAAAGTTTCTTTGGCTGCTGCTACATTAATGACTGCTTCTGTTGGCCCCGCCTTTGCTGCCGATAAGGTAGAAATTTTAGGTGCAGATTACGGTGGTAATGGTTGCCCTGGCGGATCTGCTAGTGTAAGTGTCAGCCCTGACGGTCAAGAGCTAAGTATTTTATTTGATAAGTTTATGGCCATAGGAAATAACGCAGCAGAAAGACGCAAAAGCTGTAATTTAAGTATTCCGATTAAAGTACCTCAAGGCTTTCAAATTTCCCTTTACGATGCCGATTATCGAGGCTATGTTGCTCCCTCGACAATTGGCAGACTAAGAGCAGAGTACTTTTTTGCCGGTCAGCGCGGCCCTGTTTTTTCTAGGACATTTAGAGGCGAAAGTGACTACAATGTTCGGGATAAATTAGTGACTGTAGCTGATGTCTGGTCAAGTTGTGGCGACAGTGTAAATATGCGGGTGAATGCTGCGATGACCGCCAGTGGTCAAGGAATGGCAACTGTTGATTCCTTTGACCTTGCCCATCGTGGTTTGGTTTATCACATTAAATATCGCCAGTGTCGGTAGTTAATATCATCAAATCAGCGAAGAGTAAAATAGGTGTATGGTGGAGGATTTAAACCCGCCACCAACGCTTCACCTTTTTCGTCGGGACTTTGACCCAACGGACAAAACTGATAACTAATAACTTAAGTGTCAATTATCTAAACTCAACTTAATTGAGCTATAACTGACAGCTTGAGTTAATATTTGCAGTCGCTCAATTGTGAGCAATACCTTCTTGACGTGCAGCGCGTTGTACAGCAGCAGCGACCGCAGTGACAACGCGCTCATCAAAGACTGAAGGAATAATATGTTCCCGATTCAAGTCTGAAGGCTTGACCAAAGAAGCGATCGCAGTTGCAGCTTCTAAGTACATCGTAGTGGTAATTGTCTGTGCCCGACAATCCAAAGCACCACGGAATACTCCCGGAAAAGCTAAAACGTTGTTGATTTGGTTTGGATAATCACTGCGACCAGTGGCGATCACAGCAACATTTTTGTGGACTAATTCTGGCTGAATTTCGGGAATCGGATTTGCCATTGCAAACACAATTGGGTCTTTGGCCATCGATTGCACCATTTCCGGTGTCAAAACTCCTGGTACGCTGACTCCAATAAAAACATCTGCGCCTTGCATTGCACCTGCTAAGGTACCTTGAGCTTTCACAGCAAATTCGAGTTTTTCTTCTGTCAAATCGCTGCGGCTGGTAGAAATAATTCCTTTAGAGTCGCACATCCAGATTTTTTCTGCTCCAGCTTTCTTGAGTAAGCGAGCGATCGCTACTCCAGCCGCGCCTGCACCGTTAATCACGATGCGGATTTCTCCGATTGCTTTATGTACCAACTTCAAGGCATTAAACAAGGCTGCTAAGGTGACAATTGCAGTCCCGTGTTGGTCGTCATGAAAAACCGGAATATCTAATTCCTGTCGCAATCTCTGTTCAATTTCAAAACAACGTGGTGCCGCAATATCTTCTAAATTCACACCACCAAACACCGGAGCGAGATTTTTGACTGTCTGGATAATCTCATCTGTATTTTGGGTAGCAAGGCAGATGGGAAAAGCATCCAGCCCTGCAAATTCCTTAAATAGCATCGCTTTGCCTTCCATAACTGGCAGTGCAGCAGCAGGGCCGAGATTTCCCAAACCTAAAACTGCACTACCATCTGTAACAATGGCAACAGTATTTTGTTTAATCGTTAACTTGTAAACTTCCTCTGGATCTTGAGCGATCGCAGTACAAATTCGACCGACTCCGGGTGTATACGCCATTGCTAAATCAGACACACTTTTTAAGGGAATTCGGCTAGCAATACTGATTTTGCCACCGCGATGCAAATTGAAGGTGCGATCGTAAACACTGAGTAATTTGATATCTGGCAGTACTTTGACTGCTTGCACAATCGTCTCAGCATGTTCGGTACTAGCGGCGTCAACGGTAACATCGCGCACAGACTCGTTGCGGCTTTGGTCAATTAAATCAATTTGACCGATATTACCACCAGTAGTGGCGATCGCTTGGGTTAGCGACGCTAACATTCCCACGCGATTGGGAATCTGCAAGCGGATCGTCAAACTAAAACTAGAATTAGGAGTGAGGTCTGCCATTTGGATTTGGGATTTTAAGTTTTAGATTTTATACTGAATTGCTTGATAAAAATCTAGACAAAAGCTAAAATTTGGTGTTTTTATCAAGTCAATTTTAAATGCGTAGACTGAGTTCACGCAGCTTAACGCACCTTTATTAATTAGTAAAACTCTAGAGAAAATATTTTTAACTTGCCAAAATTAAGGCAGTTTTGTGGGATCAGCGCAAATCAAGGCTTTTCCTTTGTAAATCACTAGTGTCTAGATTTCCTGACTTAAGGATGCATCATGACTCACTTTTGTTACCAAACGTTGATTGTGACATCTTGATTAACACTCCTAAAACTTGCTTTCAATATCAGCACTAATTAAAAAATCTAATTTCCACTGGAGTTACGATTTAAATAAGCCTTATCTGTTGATTTTTTGCGTGTCCTTTGTTGCCTATGGGGTTAAATATTTTATAACTTATCGGCGTCCAATGAAAATGCTCGATAAATTTAAAGTAGTCTGTTGGGCTAATTTAACATAAATTAATAGTTAATCTATGTAAATTGTGTATTAGGGGCGATCGCCTACGCAATTTTATCTTCAGTCTCCTATAGGAATTAATACATCAAATATTACCTATTCTTTAGCATCATTTATTGAATCGAGATTTTAAATTTTACCAGCCATAATTTATATTAATCAATTATTTTCTGATAAAAATCCAGCCCAGTCTTAACTTCAGGGGAAATTCTACAGTCGTTAAATACCAAGTTGCAAATAAATAATATATCTTAAGTGTGAGGTCAATTCTACGAATTACCAGACAAATTGATACAAACACGAGATCGACTTCCAAAAATTTACTTTTACCTCATATCTAGCCGTGACATGACTTTACAATCTTCTCGTTCTGACAAAATTCTGGTTGTTGATGACTCTCCTGATAATGTGTTTTTAATCAAAACTATTTTGGAGGAAGAAGGTTATACCATTAATACCGCAGAAAATGGTATTTCAGCATTAGCGCAATTACAAGCATCTCCTTGTGACTTAGTGCTGTTAGATTTAATGATGCCAGGTATGGACGGATACGAAGTTACTAAATATATTCGCGGAAAGATGAAGTTATCACAATATATTCCCATATTGCTAATCACTGCCCACGATACGCCCAACGTTGCCCAGGGATTAGACTTGGGTGCTGATGATTTTATCCGCAAACCTGTAACGGTAGACGAGTTACTAGCAAGAGTGCGATCGCTTTTGCGTTTAAAGCATAGTATGGATGAACGCGATGAAATAGCACGCCAGCGAGAAGATTTTGTCTCCCGCCTCACCCACGACTTACGCACTCCCTTAGTAGCAGCTGACCGGATGTTAATGCTATTCCAACAAGGCGCTTTAGGAGCATTATCACCGCAAATGCAGGAAGTAATCGCCATTATGGCTCGGAGCAATATCAACTTGCTTTCTATGGTTAATACCTTATTAGAAGTTTATCGCTTTGAAGCAGGTCGTAAAACTTTGGCACTGCAACCTGTTAATTTAGCACAATTACTACAAGAGGTAGCTGGAGAATTGACACCTCTAGCTCAAGAGAAAACACTGTCTATCAATCTGGAATTGAGTGAGGAGTTAAACACAAATATAACACTCGGCGATCGCTTAGAATTACATCGTTTATTCACTAATCTAATCGGCAATGCAATTAAATTTACCGAGTCTGGTTCAGTGACTATTCGTCTTACTTATCAAACCCAGTTTGATAAAAATAGCCAATATCAATTCTCTGAAAAATCTGATACTGACTATATTAGTATTGAGATAGCCGATACTGGCCCGGGTGTTTCTTTTGAAGAACAAAGCACTATATTTGAAAGATTTCGCCAAGGCAGTCACAAGAGCTCTGGTACTGGCTTAGGACTCTACCTTGCTCGCCGAATAGTTGAAGCGCATCAAGGCGTTATTTTGCTAAATTCCGAATTAGGTAAAGGTAGTAAATTTATTGTACTTTTACCCAAAAAAATATAATAAATATAATAATTAAACATTATTAATTCATCAGTATTTGAAATTCTTTATAAGACAAGCTTTTTGTAGGGTAGCAAAGCTGTAGGGTCTTACCACAAATATACTGTGGTAGCGCTAGGATTAAATAAGTAGTTGTTTATAGCACAAAAAATGATTACCACTGAATTATCTAACGTTGATGATACAATCCAGAATCAGCATAAATTTTTTCAAACTGGCAAAACTAAAGATGTAAATTTTCGCCTTGAGCAACTCCAGATACTCAAGCAAGCAATTATTGAACATAAACAAGAGATAATCCAGGCTTTACAAGCAGATTTACATAAACCAGAAGTCGAGATTTATTTAACAGAAATCAGCGTCATTAAAGAAATTGATTATGCTATAAAACATCTCAAAACCTGGACTAAGCCCAAAAAAGCACCCGTTTCCTTTGATTTTTTTTCCTACTCAGCTAGCATTTATCCAGAACCACTAGGAGTTGTGTTAATTATCGCCCCTTGGAACTATCCATTTCAATTAATGATTTTTCCGTTAATAGGTGCGATCGCCGCCGGAAATTGTGCAATTATTAAACCGTCAGAAATTGCTTCCCATACTTCTGGTATTGTCTCTAAAATTATTACCAAATATTTTCAACCAGCTTATATTGCAGTAGTCGAAGGAGGTATAGAAGCGAGTGAAAAACTACTAGCAGAAAAATTTGACCATATCTTTTTTACCGGTGGCACAGCCGTCGGCAAAATTGTTATGGCAGCAGCGGCAAAACATCTGACACCAGTTACTTTAGAATTGGGTGGAAAAAGTCCTTGTATAGTTGATACTGATATTAATCTTGAACACACTGCTAGACGAATTACTTGGGGTAAATTTATTAATGCTGGACAAACTTGTATCGCTCCTGACTATCTTTTAGTTGATAAAAAAATCAAAAAAGATTTAATAGATGGGATAGAAAAATGCTTAAGGGAATTTTATGGCGAGAATCCGGTAAAGAGTCCTGATTATGCCAGAATTATTAATCAAAAACACTTTGATAGATTAGTTAAATTCCTGGAAGATGGTGAAGTAATTATTGGTGGAGAAACTAAATCTTCAGAGCGTTATATTGCCCCCACAATAATTAATAATGTCTCCTTAGAAGATTCTGTAATGCAGGAAGAAATTTTTGGCCCCATTCTGCCCATAATTGAATACAGTGATATTGCAGAAGCGATCGCCTTGATTAACTCTAAATCAAAACCCTTAGCGTTATACTTCTTCTCTCAAAACAAAAACCTGCAAAAGCGAGTTTTAGAGGAAACTTCATCAGGTGGAGTCTGTATCAACGATACAATAATGCAAGTTGGAGTCTCATCTTTACCATTTGGAGGAGTAGGAGATAGTGGTATTGGCAATTATCACGGCAAAGCTAGTTTTGACACCTTTTCTCATCACAAAAGCGTATTACAAAACTCCTTCTGGCTGGATTTAAAATTCCGGTATGCTCCTTATGAAAGCAAATTGCCGTTAATTAAGAAGCTTCTGGGTTAACAAGCTATTTATTAACTTCTAAAGCTAAAAATTTTAGATTTTAGATTTTTCCTTCAATCCAAAATCTAAAATCCAAAATTGAATAGTTCTTAACTATTAAAACCCAAACGCACTGCTGTAACGTTCTTCAGTCCAAGGTTCACCACGGCGGTGGTAGCCATTGCGCTCCCAAAAACCAAGTTCTTCACTAGCTAAAAACTCTAAACCATTAATCCATTTAGCACTTTTCCAAGCGTAGAGGTGAGGAACAACTAGCCGCATTGGCCCGCCGTGTTCAACTGGAAGATCTTCACCAAAAACTTTAAAGGCAAAGAAGTTTTCTTCTCGCATAAAATCTTCCAGAGAAATATTAGTAGTGTAGCCGCCATAGCAATGTTCCATAATGTGGGCTACTTTGGCGTCTAGCTCAATCAACTCCATGAAATCTATAACTTTAATACCAGTCCATTTAACATCGAGTTTAGACCAGCGCGTTACGCAGTGGAAGTCGGCTGTGAACTCGTGTTGAGGTAGTGCCATAAAGTCTGACCAACTAAAGCTAGCAGGTTTTGCTAAACCCCAAACCCGAAACTCCCATTCTTCAGTGTTAACTTGGGGAGTTGCACCGTAAGTTAATACTGGGAAACCCTTGGCTAAATGTTGACCTGGAGGAACACGTTCCTCGTCTGCTTTTCCTGGTTTGTGAAAAAATTTTCCTAACATAGTGGGAGAAAAATAAGTTTTCTCAAGATATTTAGAAACTTTTGTGCTAAGTTGCCAACACCGCCAGATACTTTACCCCTGATTACGATTAGGCTAAACACATTGAAATTCCAGAATTATTTTATCTGGTTGTCTTTTGTTATTTGTTCTTTGTTATTTGCAAATAACCAATAACTAATGACTAATGATTAATCGCGGTCTTAACCAGATAATGTCCAACTTGGAAGTACATTAGCTTGCTAAATCATTACCCATAAATTATAGGTAATGGGTAATGGATGTTCCCAATTACTCACTACCGATTTTTTGGATCTAATGAGCTTGTGTAGAGTATCTATAATTCACGAGCCTATCAGGAAAGCTAAGAAAAAGCATTTATCCATTAGTAAGAAGTTTGAGCGGTGACTTTTGCCAATCAAATCTGTCGGTGCTGTTCATGCGTTTCCTGACTGGAAAATTATGATTCTTCTTCCTCTTCTTCCGCACTTGGATAGACAAATGTAGAACGTCCGGTCAAAATAGACTTGCCCAGAGACAGAGCTTTCTGAGCTTCGATGGCGGCTTTGTGCCTCCAAGTAGCTCGGCGTTTATCTCGTTTTGATTTGGAAGTTTTCTTCTTAGGAACAGCCATGTCAGCAGATATCGTGATTTTTGACAACCTTTTTATTTTAGGCCATTCACTGACGCCAAAGATGCCAATTTAGCCAAGAATTAAGTAAGTTGACATTAGAAACTAGGGTGCATGGTGCATTGGGACTCTGGCAGGGCTGAGAAGCTTTTTTCTAATCTCCCCACACTGCCTGATTTTTCCCAGTCCCTTGGCTCTAGAACCAAGCTGCTAGAACTAGATTGGAGCGATCGCTATTTTTCAAACAACAGTAGCGATCGCGCAGTTTTGAAGTAAGTCGCCCAATTTTGAGCATCCGGACTGCTGCGCCATTCTGGACGACTGACTTCTAATGTCAAAACTGGTGCGATCGCTCCATAACTTTGTACGGATACAATAATTGAAACATCTGTCACCAAAATATCTTGGTCGAAGCTCCGCTGAGCAGCTGCTCTTGCCGCCGCTTCTGCTCTTCGCACAATGGTTTCGTAGTTTTCTTCTGGCAGACGATCGATTGCCAGGTCAACTCTGGCGGTGTAAGCTCGTACAACTTGAGGTGCGATCGCTTCTGTCAAAAACCACGCAGGAACGGTAGATATGAGCAAAACTACTAAAGGAACTATCCGGATTCTTCTGGCAATTTGGCTAATAACTGAAAAGGAAGCGATCGATGATGGTATGTGAGCAGAAATCTGACTCATGACCTTGTAGCTCCTGACTAACAATTTGTAAATTAAAATTAGGTGAAAGTATTTTCCGGTTACTTAACGTAATAAAAATTACATTTTATCCTAAGATTCGTATAGAATCACCTAAACTAGAAAACATCACGTTAGCTTTGTTTTTTGAGCAAAGCCAACTGCAATTTTTAACCAGCAAACAATAACCGACAAAGAGCGGGATGGCAAATTACTGGGCGATCGCTATCGGCATCAATCAATATCAGTTATTTCAACCTTTAAGTTGTGCCCAAGCGGATGCTGAGGCACTAAAGGATATCTTGGTGACAGAAGCAGGTTTTGTCCCCGGACACTGCTTCGTGATGACAGATACTTCACCACCAATCAAAGATAGATCCACCTATCCGACTAAAGAGAATATTCTGTTGCTGCTTGAGGATTTGGCGGCGACATGTTGGCAACCCCAAGACTATCTATGGTTATTTTTTAGCGGTTATGGGGTCAACTACAAAGGCAAAGATTACTTAATGCCAGCCGAGGGTAACCCCGAACTCGTGCCAGAGACAGGCATAGAATTGCGATCGCTAATGCAAAGTCTGCAACTGGCTGAAATGAATGTATTGCTTCTGCTTGATATTAACCGTGCTTTTGGTACTCAAGCAGATGCTCCGGTTGGGGAAGAAACCATAGAATTAGCCCAAGAACTAGAACTTGCCACTATTTTTTCTTGTCAGCCAGAGCAGTTTTCCCATGAAAGTAGCGAACTCGGTCACGGATTCTTTACAGCAGCTTTGTTAGAAGCTTTGCGTTCTGGTAATGGTAACAACTTGGCAGATTTAGAAAGCTACCTGAGCCTGGTAGTACCCAAACTATGTCAGCACCACTGGCGCCCTATCCAAAACCCTGCGATTATCATCCCATCAAGACCGCAAATAATCTTGCCAAAATTTGCACTAGAAAACGATTTTCAAGCAGAAGCGCTGATTTATCCAGAAGAATCCTTTGCGGTTGCCCTTGCAGCTCCCCCCCTCGACGATTCCTCTATAAATCAGGGCAGATGGGGAGAAACAACTATTAATTCCAAAGTTCATAAGTCTAATGAAAAAGAAATTCAACAGTCGGCTGCTTTTTTAGTTTCCCAGCCGCAACCACAGATAAATCCTCTGGTAGAAACTTCTTTAGGAGCGAACACGAAAGAAAGATTTATTCCTGATTCCTCCCAAGCCTACGTCTCTCGATTGCCACAGAATCAGCCAAACACTTCTTTGTGGAAGCAGTTTATCTTGTGGGGTGGAGGTAGCTTGCTAGTAGCAGGTTTAATCGCAGTAGTTTTTCTGCGTAATCAAGAAACTTTTAGAATTAAGGAAATTTCAAGCAGATCGCCCAACGCTACTGTTAGTAGTTCTAAGGCGATCGAGAATTTCCCAGATGACCCCTCGGTAGTTAAAAACACTCTCCCAGTTAGACAAAAAAATCAATCTAGCGCCCAGACAGCCTCAAGTTCCGAGTCGCAAAAGCGCAATCAAGCAGTATTGGACTTGGCGAAAATGTCGCTCCAAGAAACTCAAGCTAGTGATTTGAGCTTAGCAATAGCCACAGCTAGGAGAATTAAACCCGGTGAACCACTCTATGAGCAAGCTCAGGAAAATATTAAGATTTGGAGTCAGATGATTTTAGATTTAGCAGAGGGTCGTGCTAAACAAAGACAGTATGCTAATGCTATTGCTGCGGCTCGACTAATTACCAAAGACGAGCCGCTTTATGCCAAAGCCCAAGCGGTGATTAATTTGTGGCGCTTAGAAGGCAAGCAGTATGTGAGCAACAAAACTCTTTTAGACGCAGCTAATGCCTTAATTAAGTCTGGACAGGCGTCTACATACAATCGGGCGATCGAAGTTGCTAAAAAAGTACCAGCAGGTCAACCAGGCTTTGATACTGCCCAAAAATCGATCGACAACTGGAGTGAGAAAATTTTAGACTTGGCCAAGCGTCGCGCTACCGAAGGAGAACTCAATACCGCAATTGAAACTGCTACTTTAGTACCAGAGGAGACAGCTTCTTACGAAGATGCTCAGGATGCCATCCAAAAATGGCAAAAAAAATAGTAAAAAAATAGTAAAAAAATAGCTAGGAGTTAGAAGTTAGGAGTTATATTTTTAATTCTAGACTTATAACTCCTGACCTCTAATTTTTCCCTTAGCAGTGTGTATTAGCAGTACTGCGATACATCCTCGCCACATTCGTCGGCTAGATAACACAGCGCTCGAAAACGTAAACCAACCACTTCTTCATATAGGGGGTTGAGCTTACACATCGGCGGAATGTGAAACAGGGTTTTGCCAAATAATTTGACATCTCGTTCAAAGGGACACTGAGATGGAATTAGTTTGCACAAGCGGTGAGCTAGTTGGCGATCGCGAACTTGAATGTTTTCTACTTGCTGCCGTAGGGGTTGGAGAATATCCCAGTAATGCCTAGAAGCAGAAGGGTTTAGCTGGGTTAGTTTCTGCTCGCTAGTCTCTGGTTGATTGATTGAGACCCAGCTAGCCAGAAAAATCTTTTTTGTGGTATTATCAAATACCTTCATGATTAATCCTCTGTATTATTGAGGCTGTTCACCTTTCTGGTGAATGTATACAACGTGGCAACGAACTTTCCGGAATATTCGCGTCCTGACTACGATATAATGTAATACCCGATTAGCCACTTAAGTCAGAACCTATATTTATTACTACGTTAAGTTAACCGCAATTTTCGCGGTATCGGTACTGTAGTAATCTAATCTTGTTTGTAACTTGACACAGTTTAAATTTTAATAAAGACATCCACCGTTGGGTAGGTTTTAGTGTAACATTTACAAAACTTAAAATAAAATCTTTTTCAAAGTATTTTTTGTAAGTATAAATAACAGTAATACTCTAGTCGGCAGTCTTTCGTCTGTGTGTTTGTGCGTCCTTGGGTTTTGTGTTCTGTTATAGCAGGAGGCAGTTCTTGCTGGAGGCAGGAGGTAAAACATTACTATTCCTGACATCTAGACTTTCAAGATGTCCTAACCTTTAATTCGCTTGCTATAATTTTTGGCTAAATGCAAAAGACACAAAAAGAAAAATTCTCCCTAGCCTTGATTGGGAGGCTACTGAAACGAAGTCTGCCTAACTAAAATAATTAGGCTAAATATTAGTGATTTTTCGAGAATTTGCTACCTATAGCGTATTAGGATTAACTTACCTGGGGTTAGCATTGGGCTACATTCCAGGTTTACGCATGAACCGCGCCACCATCGCTTTAGTTGGTTCTGCTTTTTTAATTGCTTTAGGTGTTCTGAATCTAGAACAAGCATGGCAGGCTATTGATGCTAATACCATCGTGTTTCTCTTAAGCATGATGGTAGTGAACGCCAACCTATTTTATGCAGGGTTTTTTCGGCGATCGCTATCTGTAATACTGAGTGTTACTCGCAGTCCTTTAGGCTTGTTGATTGCTTTAACTTTTAGCAGTGGGATTCTTTCAGCCTTTTTTCTCAATGACACCATAGCGCTGATTTTTACACCCTTAACCTTGAGCTTGACTCAAACTTTGGGTTTAAATCCGATACCTTATTTACTAGCGATCGCTGGCGCAACTAATATAGGTTCGGTAGCTACCTTGAGCGGTAATCCGCAAAACATCTTGATTGGCTCCTTTTCAAGCATTCCTTACCTAGATTTTCTGCGTGTATTAGCACCAGTTGCCCTTGTAGGCTTGGTAGTTCAAGTAGGATTACTGTGGCTACTTTATCCAGATGTGCGCTCAGTCAAACCTTGCCAACTATTACCCACTACCAACCAACGTATTTTTAAACCCTTATTTTATAAAACATTAGTGATTACAGCTGGGCTGCTAATTGCGTTTACTATCGGCTTACCCTTAGCTGAGTCTGCTTTAGTTGCTGCTAGCTTGTTATTAATCACTCGGCGAGTTAAACCCCAGCGCATTTTACAAAAAGTCGATTGGAATCTGCTGGTAATGTTTTCTGGATTGTTTATCTTGACGCGAGCCACCCAGAAACTAAATTTACTCCAACCATTTACCTACACGGTGAACTCTGCTGCAAGTTTTTTGGGTGTAACTGTTGTTTTATCTAACTTAATTTCTAATGTACCTGCTGTACTCCTACTGCATCCCCTGATTGCTGAGGGTGATACTAAATATTGGCTATTACTAGCAGCTGGAGCAACCTTGGCAGGTAATTTGACTGTGTTTGGTTCAGTCGCCAACTTAATTGTTGTAGAAGCCGCTGCTGATTTAGGTTACAAGCTAACTTTCTGGGAACATCTCAGATTTGGAGTACCAGTCACACTATGTACTTTACTTCTAGTGTACCTCTGGATTCATTGAGGATAGGGCGATATTATGCTGAAAGCACCTGCTCAACAGTCAGAGTTAATTCTGGGAACGTTTGAGAAACAATTCTTTGGTCTGCGATAAACACAGTTTGCTTATAACTTCCTTGATTTAGCAAACACACAGTTACTTTATTTTCCAAAGGGTCAACAATCCAATATTCGACCACACCCATAACTGCATACTCAGAGGTTTTTTGATTATAGTCCCGGTCAATAGATTCAAGACTGACTACCTCAACTAAAAGGGGTGGGGGAGTCTTAAGAATAGCAGAAGTAGTCTCAATACTTTTTGCCTGTTCGTTAGTAATTACACAAACATCAGGTCTTCTAAGTTGTTTGTTGGTCAACACCTCTGTACCGTTGGGGCGTGGTTGTAAAGGCAGACCCATCTTTTGAATTTCTAAAAACAAGCGAACTAACAGTAGGGTGATAATCGCCTCATGTTTGCCAGTACCAGGAGGCATTTCTACCAGCACCTCATCCTCAATTTCATAGCGCTTGTCAGTACCGTCAGCAAAATTTACATACTCCTCCAGAGTACTAATTTTTATTGGTGTTTTAGTCATAGCGATCGCTTCCAATTACTCAAGTACAAGCTGCTGCGGCTTCTGTACAGATGATAAAAACTGCATCTCACCTAAAGGCGCAAAGATGCTCGTAAAAACTTTGCGCGGCAGTCCTCATGGGGGAGACCCTTAAAACCGCAGTGGCTCCCCAAGACCGCGCTGCCTTATAGTTTACGCCTTTGCGTGAGATTTTTATTAAGATGCCACCTGAGCAGCAGTGCGAGTCCGGCGTCTTCTGCCATCGGCAACTTTCACCTGTGGCTCATCAGGGATTTGCATCAACAAAGTTACAGATGGTTGACATTGCAATTCTCGACGGATGGAACGTTGCAATTCTCTCTCCAAAGTACCTTGCAATCCGCCCCAGTCTATATCTGCTGCTTCACCCTCTCCAGCAGCAAATTCCGACCAGCGCACAGTGAGAATTTCTTCAATTCGTTGTTTTACCCAGGTTTGTAGGAGCGATCGCTCTAAACTTGTAACTACACCCCGGAGGTGAATTTCTGGTTTTGCTAACAGTTTACCATTCCAATCGATGGCAGCAGCAATAGTAACAATACCTTCTTCTGCCATGCGTTGCCGTTCTTGCAGCACTTTGGCGCTTACCATACCGGAACTTGTGGTATCTACTAGTTCTATACCAGATGGCACTTTTCCAGCAACGCGGATAGAGTTTTCAGTTAGTTCTATGACATCACCATTTTGAATAATGATTGTGTTTTCTGCTGGTATACCCATACTTTGAGCAGTTTGGGCGTGCTTCACCAACATCCGATGTTCGCCGTGGAATGGCACAAAGAACTTCGGTTGAGTTAAGGCAATCATCAGCTTTTGGTCTTCTTGACAGCCGTGACCGGAGACGTGAATTCCTTTATCCCGACCATAAACTACATTTGCCCCTTGAATCATCAATTTATCGATGGTGTTGACTACAGCGATCGTATTTCCGGGAATCGGATTAGCAGAGAATACTACTGTATCGCCTTCACGAATTTTGACGTGAGGGTGTTCTTTATTGGCAATGCGGGTCATTGCTGACATTGGTTCGCCTTGGGAACCTGTAGTCAGAATCAACACACTTTCATCTGGCAGGTTACGGACTGCGTGCAAAGGTTGTAGCAAATTATCTTCACACTTGATGTAACCTAGATTGCGGGCATGAGCGATCAAGTTCAGCATGGAACGTCCCACCACTGTCACTACACGGTTATGCTTCTTGGCTAGATCCAAAATCATGTTGATGCGATGGACACTGGAAGCAAAGGTGGTGACAAACAATCGCCCAGTGGCTTGAGCGAATACTCGGTCAAGATTGGGATAAACTGAACGCTCCGAAGGTGTAAAACCTGGTATTTCTGCATTAGTGGAATCACTTAGCAAACAAAGGACACCTTTTTCACCATGTTCTGCTAACCTTTGCAGGTCAAATCTTTCACCATCTACTGGCGTGTGGTCAATTTTAAAATCGCCTGTGTGAATGATTACACCAAGTGGCGTATGAATAGCAACAGTGAAGCTATCAGCTATAGAATGAGTATTGCGAATATATTCTACTAAAAAATTTTTGCCAATCCGCACGACATCACGGGGTAGAACTTTTCTTAATTCTGTGCGATCGCGTACTCCTGCTTCTTCTAATTTGCCTTCTAGCATTGCCATTGCTAGTCTCGGACCATAAATTACAGGTATGTCAAATTGCTTGAGATGAAAAGCAATTCCACCAATATGGTCTTCATGACCGTGGGTAACGATCATCCCTTTAATTTTATGGCGATTTTCCCGCAAATAAGTTGTATCTGGGAGAACTATATTTACTCCATGCATTGCCTCTGTAGGAAAAGCCAATCCTGCATCTAATAGAACAATTTCATCGTCGTACTCGAAAACACAGGTATTTTTTCCAATTTCATGCAAACCGCCTAAAGGAATAATTTTAAAGGCGGAATTATTAGCTTCGTTTTTAACCATTTTCTCCTGAGATTGTTACTTTTTGTTAATTAAGTTGATACTTAGCAATTTTGTATTTCAAACAACTTTAATTGTCTTTTGGGTCAGTCCTAAAGCAATCTAGTTTTAATTGAGATTTTCAATTGTTTATTCAATAAAAAGGACGGTATACTAAAGTTTTCATAGTATATCTATGAGTTTTAATACAGGTTTTTAATACCAACTTGTTAACAATTACGATCGTTGTTTATTATGATGTTTACTAAGCACTAGATTAGTAGCACTCAAGTAGCTAGCGATTAGATTAAATTAAGTTCTTTAAGAACTTCCTCTAACTTTTGACTGACATCTGAGTCTGCTTCACATAGTGGCAAACGAGTAGAACCAACCTCCCAACCTTGAAGTTTCAGTGCTTTTTTAACTGGAATGGGATTTGAAGTCAGAAATAAAGCTTTGAACAACGGGAAGAGTTGGAGATGAATCTCACTAGCTACCTCAATTTTACCCGCACTAAAAGCTTGGATCATCTGCTGTAGTTGATTTCCTACCAGATGAGAAGCCACACTTACTACACCCTTTGCCCCGATTGCTAACATAGACAAAGTCATGTAATCATCACCAGAGTAAATCTGAAATTCTTTTGGTGTCAAGCGACGGATTTCACTCGCTTGATCTATGCTACCGGTGGATTCTTTGATTGCGACAATATTGCTCACCTGAGCTAACTGAGCAACTGTTTCCGGGTGGAGATTTTGTCCGGTACGACTAGGGACATTATATAACAACAGTGGTAAGTCGGGACAGGCTTGTGCTATAGCCTGAAAGTGAGCTTTTAATCCCGCTTGCGGTGGTTTGTTGTAATAAGGGACAACTTGTAAGGAACCATGTACTCCTATTTTAGCCGCTTTTTGGGTAGCAGCGATCGCTTCTTTAGTGGAATTTGAACCACAACCAGCTATTACCTTGGCTTTTCCTGCTACAGACTGCAACACTTCAACAAACAACTGGTATTCCTCCTCCCAACTCAGAGTAGGGGATTCACCTGTTGTGCCACACACCACCAATGTATCTGTACCATTGTTAACTAGATGCGCTGCCAGTTCTGCCGCTACATCGTAGTTAACACTCCCGTCTGCTTTAAACGGTGTAATCATAGCGGTTAAAACATTGCCGAAATCTCCCACCCTCTTTGTCACTCCTAATTACCCATACTTTTATATATTGGTGGTTTTATTTTGTAATAATCTATTTGCAAATTTTTTTCAAGTGTCATTTTTTCTTTGTCATTTGTCCTTGGTTGATTCACTCATAACTAATTATCAATGACTAATGACTAGTAACTAATGGTTTGAGTAGATTTTTCTCTACCAATAACTCGGCGATTTGTATAGCATTCAATGCTGCCCCTTTGCGGATTTGGTCGCCACATAACCATAATTCCAAACCACAAGGATGAGAAATATCCTGACGAATTCTTCCCACTAGAACTTCATCTTGACCTGTCGCTTCAATTGGCATCGGAAAATGATTAGTTTTCCAATCTTCTACCAATTTTACTCCAGGAGCAGAAGTTAAAATTTCTTTGGCTGCTTCTACACTAAAGGGACTTGCAAACTCTAAATTAATTGCTTCTGAGTGAGCGCGAAGTACGGGAACCCGTACACAAGTTGCAGTAATTCTAATTTGCTGGCTGCCAAAAATTTTTCGAGTTTCGTTGACCATTTTCATTTCTTCCTCACAATAACCCAAATCGTTTAACGGCGAGTTATGCGGGAATAAATTAAATGCCAATGGGTAAGGCAATACTTCGGCAACTGGTAGCTGTCCTTGTAGTATAGCGCTGGTTTGGGTTTTCACTTCTGCCATTGCTCTTGCCCCAGCACCACTAGCAGATTGGTAAGTTGAGGCTACAATCCGCTGCACTGGTTTAATTTGATGCAATGGCCATACTGCCACAGTCATTAAAATTGTTGTGCAGTTAGGATTGGCAATAATGCCTTGGTGATTGGCTGCGGCTTGGGGATTAACCTCTGGTACCACTAAGGGGACTTGGGGGTTCATCCGAAAGGCACTGGAATTATCAATTACCACCGCGCCCTTTTCCACGGCGACGCTTGCCCAAGTTTTAGATGTGGAGCCACCCGCACTAGCAAGTACTATATCAACGTTTTCAAAAGCGCGATCGCTAACTGGCTCTACTGGTATATTTTCTCCATTAAACTGCAGCGAGCGCCCGACACTCCGCTCTGATGCCAATAACTTTAACTCAGCAACAGGAAAAGTACGGCTTTCCAATAATTCCAGCAACTCCGTACCAACGGCACCAGTGGCTCCCAAAATAGCTATACGATACGATTTAGACAAACTCGCTTCCTCCTTTAAGAGGTTTGGATGTAATCTTTTGGAACAATTGTCAATTTACTTATGTTTAGATGGCGATCGCACTCTGAAGATACGTTTTGAATAAGTTTAGATTTTTTCTAATTTAATCTATCTCTCTTAATGCAATACATTTATTTTCTTGACTCTTTCACAAGTTTCAGTAATGTTGCATTTTACAATTCTTCTTATTCATTTTTTACAGAAATTTCAACTCTACATTTATTATACAACAAGCCACTATTAACATAATAATTTGATATATCTGCACTTAGTCTTTTCCGAGGCATTCTACTATGTGTAAATGCAATCAAGTCTTAGTCGCCAAATGCGTTACTAAGATGATGAATATACTGTAGATTCCAACAAAATAAAGCTAGCACAACATTCAACTCAGCTATTGGGCTAGATAAGAGATGGGCTTTGGTGCAGCAAGTTAATAGCTAGACTCAATACTATAGCTTTAACTTTAGAGTAGTAACTACTGGTTGAGAACCAGGATATCACGGTGTCAGCCCAATGAATAATTAATTCATGAGCGCTCGATTTGTTTGGGGAGTAGGGAGATGGGGAGATTAAGGGGATGAGGGAGGTAGGGAGAGAAATGACAAATGACCAATGACTAATTGTTATGAAGCTAAAGTGTCAAGTCTTTGGACATTGGCAGTACACTGGATCTTTGCCCCAAGACAACCATCCATCTTTGGATATCATCAAGCCTTGTGGCAACCTCCCATTAGCCTCTATGAGACATCAAGCCATAAACGCGATTACTTGCGTCTTGTGTGTACTCAGAGTTTAAAATACCAGAAAATTAGAGACGAAGCATGAAAGTCACCCAGGAAAAACTTCCCGCCAGCCAAATTGGTTTGGAAATAGAAATTACGCCGGAAATTACCAAGCAAACTTACGAACAAGTCATTAAAAACTTAGCGAGTACTGCCAATATTCCTGGGTTTCGTAAAGGCAAGGTGCCTCGGCCAATATTACTACAACGGCTGGGTACGACTCGAATTAAGGCAGCAGCCCTAGAAGAACTAATTCAAGATGGTATTGAGCAAGCAGTTAAACAAGAAGCCATCCCGGCAATAGGTCAACCGCAGCTGCGCTCGTCGTTTGAGGATTTGATTAATAATTATGAACCTGGAAAACCCCTGACGATTTCGGCGACTGTTGATGTAGAGCCAGAAGTAAATTTAGTGCAGTACACTGACCTACAAGCCAAAGCTGAAGAAGTTAACTACGATCCACAGCAAGTAGAGAATACCCTAGACAAGGAACGTCAAGAACTGGCAACATTAATTCCTGTAGAAGGACGTGCAGCTCAATTTGGTGACATTGCCGTAGTCGATTTTAAAGGTGTGTTCTCAAAAGCCGAAGGTGAAGGGGAAACAGCCGAACCAGAAGCTATTCCCGGAGCCGAAGCGACTGATTTTCAACTTGAGTTGCAGGAAGATAAATTTATTCCAGGTTTTGTCTCTGGGATCGTGGGTATGAATCCTGGAGAAACCAAGGAAATTGCAGCACAGTTCCCAGACCCATATGCTAATGAAGATTTAGCCGGAAAAGCAGCGACTTTCACCGTGACAGTTAAAGAACTCAAGGAAAAAGAGCTACCAGAATTAAATGACGATTTTGCCCAAGAAGTCAGCGACTTTGAAACTTTGGAGGAGTTACGCACGTCTTTGGTAGAGCGATATCAAAAAGAGGCCTCTGAAAAAACTAAAACAAATCAGCAAGAAGCCTTGTTGACGGAACTGCTTAAGCACGTAGAAATTGACTTGCCAGCAACTTTAATTGAGAAAGAAGTGGATGCAATGCTCACCCAAACAGCAATTCGCTTGTCTCAACAAGGACTAGATGTCAGGAAGTTGTTTACTCAAGATATTATTCCTCAATTGCGGGAGCGATCGCGCTCTGAGGCAATTGAACGCCTAAAACGTTCTTTATCCTTACAGGAAGTTGGAAAACGCGAATCTATTGAGGTCACACCAGACGAAATTGCAGCCAGAGTCACAGAACTTTTACAACAGTATCGAGATGAGCAAGACATCGATGAAGAAAGACTGCGCTCAATGGTGGAAAATGAACTGGTGAGCGAGAAAATCATTGATTGGCTCCTAGAACACTCCTCAGTTGAACTTGTACCTGAAGGCTCCTTAAATCCGCCAGAGGAAACAGAAACAACACAATCAGATGCAAATGCCAATCCATCTCAGACACAAGAAGAAAGCAGCGAACCTTCTACAGAAGCTACACAAGGCTCGTGAAAAACCCATAGCTATAATTATTCACCAGTCGTGAGTTAAGGTGCTGGTGAAATGGGTAAGCTAAAGAAGATGAGCCAGATGAGGAAGTATGGAGAGATGGAGAGTGTGGGGGTGAGAAATTAATTAAGTAATAGCTATTTTTCCTCCCCATCTTCCTACACTCCCTGTTTTCCAGGTTTGGCAAATGCTTGAGTCCCCAGTCCTTCCCTAGAATTGAGAGATAAAATGAAAAATTAAAGAATTTTTAGGAAATAGTGACATCGTTTGTGTCTGGGCTTGATACTGTGTTACACGAGAGGAATTTATATAAGGCATAATGGTTAACACGTAGCTTAAATAAAAATTCCGCTTAGTCTAAAGGCAGCATCTGCTGTTTAGACCTCTGTCCCAATTATGGTTAACTCTTTTATGCTTGTATCGCAGTCGGGAAATAATCCCATCAGCAACTTAAGTCCAATAAACATTAACTCCCAGTTGAGCAGCCCTAACAACATCGTGCCGATGGTGGTAGAACAATCCGGTATGGGAGAAAGGGCTTTCGACATCTACTCCCGCCTGCTACGCGAGCGGATTATCTTTTTGGGAACGCCAATAGACGATGCCATTGCTAACTCAGTTGTCGCTCAGTTGTTATTCCTAGACGCTGAAGACTCAGAAAAGGACATTCAACTGTACATCAATTCTCCTGGTGGCTCAGTCTACGCAGGGATGGCAATCTATGATACAATACAACAAATTCGCCCGGATGTTGTTACCATCTGTTTTGGATTAGCCGCAAGCATGGGGGCGTTTTTGTTAACAGCAGGAGCTGCGGGTAAGCGCATGTCTTTACCTGATTCCCGGATTATGATTCACCAACCACTTGGTGGCGCTCAAGGGCAAGCCATTGACATCGAAATTCAAGCCAGAGAAATTCTTTACGTTAAAGCAAAGTTAAATCAGTTACTATCTCAGCATACTGGTCAACCTTTAGAAAGAATCGAAGCAGATACCGAGCGCGACTTTTTCATGTCGGCAGAAGAGGCGAAGAACTACGGTTTGATCGATCAGGTCATTTCCAGGCAAAATCTTCCCACAGCAGGGGAAAATGTCACCATTCTGAAATAAGAGGCTGGTATGTCTAAGTACGACTCCCATTTAAAATGTTCATTTTGTGGCAAGTCTCAAGAGCAGGTGCGTAAATTAATCGCGGGGCCGGGAGTCTACATCTGCGATGAATGCGTTGACTTGTGTAATGAAATACTAGACGAGGAGTTACTCGATACAAATGGTGCAGCAGCCCAACCTGCACCAAGATCGGAACCACCGCAAAAACGCCGTACCCGCTCTTCGAGTATTTCGTTTAATCAAATACCCAAACCAAGAGAGATTAAAAAGTATCTTGACGAACACGTTATTGGTCAAGACGAAGCTAAGAAAGTGTTATCAGTCGCCGTTTACAATCACTATAAACGGCTGGCGATCGTCCAGTCTAAGGCGAGTGGCAAAGCTGCGGCTGATGATGCAGTAGAATTGCAAAAGTCTAATATTTTGCTAATCGGGCCGACTGGTTGCGGTAAAACTCTCTTAGCCCAAACCCTAGCAAAAATCCTTGATGTACCCTTTGCTGTCGCTGATGCTACGACGCTGACGGAAGCCGGGTATGTGGGAGAAGATGTAGAAAATATCTTGCTGCGGCTGTTGCAGGTGGCAGATTTAGATGTAGAGGAAGCCCAACGGGGAATTATCTACATCGATGAAATTGACAAAATCGCCCGCAAAAGTGAAAATCCTTCAATTACCCGCGATGTTTCCGGGGAAGGCGTGCAGCAAGCCTTGCTGAAAATGTTAGAGGGAACGATCGCCAACGTACCACCCCAAGGAGGGCGCAAGCATCCCTACCAAGACTGCATTCAGATTGATACTAGCAATATCTTGTTTGTCTGTGGTGGGGCTTTCGTGGGCTTAGAAAAGGTTGTGGATCAAAGAGTTGGCAAAAAAGCAATAGGTTTTGTGCAGCCGGGAGAAGGACAATCGAAAGAAAAACGGGCCGCAGATACTCTCCGCTATCTAGAACCAGATGATTTAGTGAAATTTGGCATGATTCCAGAATTTATCGGGCGCGTGCCAATGGTAGCAGTGGTAGATCCTCTAGATGAAGAAGCGCTAATGGCGATTCTCACCCAACCACGCAGCGCGCTAGTGAAGCAATACCAAAAACTGCTGAAGATGGATAATGTCCAGTTAGATTTTAAAGCAGATGCTCTGCGAGCGATCGCTCAAGAAGCCTACCGTCGTAAAACCGGTGCTAGAGCGTTGCGGGGCATTGTGGAAGAATTGATGCTGGATGTGATGTACGAGTTACCGTCTCGGAAAGACGTGACACGCTGTACAGTAACACGCGAGATGGTTGAGAAGCGATCGACAGCCGAATTGATTGTGCATCCATCTTCATTGCCAAAGCCAGAATCAGCCTGATAGTCATTGGTCATTAGTCATTAGTCATTAGTCAAAAACTAAGGAATAATAAAAATATACGCACGACAAGTGACTAATGACAAAGGACAAAGCGCAAAGTCTGTTGCGTACTCCTTTTCTAGGAGATGCTACACGAACCTAAAAGTAAGCTACGCAAAGCCTCTCGTAAAGAGGTTTCCTCCGTAGACCCGAAGGGGCAAGACAGAGGCATAGGTTAGCGAAGCGTTAGCGACGCAGGAGCGTCACTTTGCAGCAGAGGACAAAGGACAGAGGACAAATGCCTTACATTAATGTTCGTGGGGTTGAGCATTACTACGAATGGGTGAAAAAACCATCTGGTTCTTTAGCAAAACCAGTGATGGTTTTTATCCACGGTTGGGCTGGTTCGGCTAGATATTGGCACAGTACGGCTGATGTTTTATCTGAGCAATTTGATTGTTTACTCTACGATTTACGAGGATTTGGTCGTTCTCGTGGTAAGCCAACCATAGCCCAAGCAAGTGAATCTGTTGCCGAGTCACAGTCACTTCAAGAAGCATCAGAGGCAATCAAAGAGTTAACTTATGAATTAGAAGAATATGCTGATGATTTAGCAGCTTTGCTCGATGAGTTGCATATTCAGTGTGTTTATATCCATGCTCATTCAATGGGCGCATCTGTAGCTACTTTATTTTTTAACCTCTACCCCCAACGAGTGGAACGAGGAATTTTAACTTGTAGCGGTGTTTTTGAGTACGACGAAAAAGCATTTACTGCCTTTCATAAATTCGGTGGTTATGTAGTTAAATTTCGTCCTAAATGGTTAGGGAAAATACCATTTGTTGACCGGATGTTTATGGCGAGATTTCTCTATAGTCCGATACCAAATTCCGAACGACAGGCTTTTTTAGAAGATTTTCTGCAAGCAGATTATGATGCAGCATTAGGTACAATTTTTACTTCAGTTTCTAAGGCACAATCTGAATTGATGCCCCAAGAGTTTGCCAAGCTGACAGTGCCAACTCTGCTCGTGGCGGGGCAGTATGACAAGATTATTCCAGCCGAGATGGGGCGTCAAGCAGCAGCATTAAGTGACAAAGTTCAGTTTGTCCTGATTCCGAATACAGCCCATTTTCCGATGTTGGAAGATCCACCAACTTATTTGCAGCGAGTAAAAGAGTTTTTGCAAATTAAGATGCCTGTTGACTGTTGACGGTTTAACACTCAACAGTTAACGAGCTTTTTATAAAAGTTTTTTAAACGGTTAAGTGTACTTGTGTTATGCCTTGACGCATCTGATATTGTCGGTTTAACCAAGACGTTTGAATTATTTTACCGAGCAAGGGAGCAAGTTGAATCAACAGCGATCGCAGCAGTGGATTTTTCCGCAGTAGTTCGCCTTGTGTAGCTTCTTTTAACTGGAGTTGCTGGGCGCGGATAATTTCTGGCTGACGTTCTACTTGAATCTGCGATAATGCCATATCAATCTCCTGGTGTCGAGCTTCTCTGTGGAACAGCGGTACAAGATGATTGGCGGCGACAATGACATCACGCAATGCGAGATTAATCCCCTGGGCACGCACAGGAGACATTGGGTGTGCAGCATCACCCAGAAGCAGTATCCCTGGTGCGTGCCATTTTGGACAGTAACCGACGACAACAGAAAGCCGAATCGGGGATTCGATGGTATCTGCATGATTACGGAAATGCTCTGCTAGCCATGAGGGTGATAATGAGGCAAAAATCTCTGCCCAGTTGGCCTGCTTGGAGTCAGTCTTTTCGTTAGCGGACATTACCCAGCCTAGATGCAGTTTTCCTGATTCTGCTGCATGAAAAATACTGAATACGCGATCGCTATTTAAGATAGTACGAAACACATTATCCGCTGCAAACTTGGGACTGGCAGCAAGCTTAAACCAGAGAATGTCTATATTTTTAGGCTGGTGTACCAATTCCAATCCTATACGTTGTCGCACAAGAGAATTTCGACCATCTGCCCCAATCACTAAATCAGCAGCAAATTCTCTACCATCGCTGAGTACTACACCTGCGACGCGTTGATTACTCCATCGTAAATCCTTGATAGGAATACCTTGGATAAATTGAAACCCATCATTGGTTTGAGCTTCAGAAATCAGTGCTTCAAGCAGTGGCGGTTGTGGAAGCAGGGTACAAGGTTGGGACGCCCCCATTGGTTCATCAACTCGAAATAACAGCTTTTCCCCGAAAATAAATTCCCATGCGTCGAGTTGTCGATGGGGAATATCTGCCAATAACTCCGATAAACCCATTTGTTCTAATGCATCTAAGCCACTAGGCATTAATGCTTCACCGCGAAATACACGATGAAAGTCTTTTGCTGCTTCAATTAAGGTTACAGCAATACCACGTTTTGCAAGCAGCAGGGCAAGTGTTGCACCTGTAGGTCCTGCCCCCACAATCGCAATCCGCATCACCGCATTCCTCCTCTGAAGAAATATAGGGAGTGGGAAAACAAGGTGTTTGTTTTATTCATAAATGTTCACCCAAAGTTTAGGCAGGGTTTAAATAAGAGTTCATAATCCTCACAGTCTCCCAGTCGCCAGCGATGCACTGAAGCTCACCCGAAGTCTCCCCAGTCAGTCCCTATTCTAAAGATGTTGGTCGAACGAGCTTGAGATTAACTCAAGCCCAGTTCTCGTTTGAGCAAGTTAATTGAATTAGCACCGATATAATTCTCTACTTTAATCAGCTTTGGGGGACGAATAATATCTTCATCAGCTGCTAGCACAGCCGCTTGCAGGGCTGGAAAACTGGCTAAGTCACTAATAATTACCTCAGCTCGCTTGACGATTGCTTGAAGTTTATAAGCATCTTTTGGTTGGGAAGTCATCACCAGTAGTTCATCTCCCCGCAAACCGTGGAGGATAACTTCTGCCGCGCGGGCAATTCCAGAACTGAGACTAACTATACCTACACAGTTTTCTTTGGGTAGAGTTTTCAAGAAGTTGAGTTCTTTGGTGTAGTCGTAGATATCCAGAGGAATCACCCGTACAGATTTGGGAGCGGCGATCGCTTCCACATCGTTGATAAAATACCGACTTGTGACTACTGTTGCAGAAGTAGTTTTATCTAGCACAGCTGTTAATTCTTCGATTGCTACCAACTGTACTGGTATTTTCAGCGATCGCTCTAATTCATATACCATTAACTCACCAGCGCCCATATCATGAGATGGAACTGCAACCAATACCCGCGCACTACAACGCAAGCGCCAGTCAATTTCTGCTAAAAATATTTCTCTAGCTTGACTAAGCGAACATCCTTGGGAGAGTAGTTCATCTAGTGCTTGCTGGACAATTTTATATGCATTGGGATGTTGTTTGATAGTTGGTGATTGTAACCTGCTACCGCCCTCATGACCCTGGGCACGTACATAAATTCCGGAACCAGCCAGACTTTCCACAAATCCGTCTTCTTCGAGTTGACGGTAAACTTTGCTAATGGTGTTACGGTGTAACCCAGTTTGCATTGCCAGCGCCCGTGTACTTGGCAATTTGTAACCAGGTGGATATTGCCGGGAAGCGATCGCAAACCGGATTTGATTAAACAGCTGGGTTGATGCAGGAATCTCGCTGTCTGGCTGAATACGGAATTGAATCATCACCAAACCTCCTAAATACTAGTAGCAGCAAGTGTCTAAAAGAGTAGAGGATGAGGGGGATGACGGAGATAGTGGGAGGTGTAGGAGGTGTAGGAGGTGTGGGAGGATGGGGAAGAAATCTTTCCCCCCCTCTCTCCCTACACTCCCCACACTCCCCTATCTCCCATCTCCCTCATTTCCTGCTTTTTCCTCTTCGTTGAACGGCTGCATTTGTTACATGTCAAATATTTGATTTATACATGAAATTTTTCTGTTACAAACTTTGAATGCGCTGACTATGGTAATTGATAATTTTATTGAAAATAAGCTGGACATACTGGCATAGTTATATCAAAGAAATACACCGTTAATCACATAACACTGGTAAAAATTATTATGACAGAGCAAGCACTAGTCACCACAACGGTTAAACTTTTGCAAGATAATATTCAAGTGTCTGCTTATCTAGCACAACCGAAAGAATTTGGAGCTTATCCAGGAATTGTGGTATTGCAGGAGATTTTTGGTGTCAACGTTCACATTCGGGAAGTTACAGAACGGATTGCAAAACTTGGGTATGTAGCGATCGCACCTGCACTTTTTGAACGTATTGCCCCTGGCTTTGAAACTGGTTACACCCCAGAAGATATTCAAATTGGTAGAAAATACGCTTGGGAACAGACTAAAGCATCAGAGTTACTGAGCGATATTCAACTAGCAATTAACTACCTCAAAAGCCTCCCCAATGTCAAAAAAGATGGCTTTGGCTGTATTGGTTTCTGCTTCGGGGGTCATGTTGCCTATCTTGCAGCTACCTTATCAGATATTAAAGCTACAGCTTGTTTCTACGGTGCTGGAATTACCACCCGCACACCAGGAGGTGGCAGTGCTACACTCACCCGCACCAGAGAAATTACAGGTACTCTGTATGGTTTCTTCGGGAAAGAAGATGCTAGCATTCCAGGCGAACAAGTAGATGAGATTGAAACAGAGTTAGAAAAATATAAAATTCCTCATCGTCTGTTTCGCTACGATGGAGCTGACCACGGATTTTTCTGTGACCATCGTGGCAGTTATAATCCTAAAGCTGCTGCGGATGCTTGGGAGCAGGTGCAACAACTCTTTAGTCAACTCAACTGAAGCCCATACAGCCAAGTTCGTTATTGGTCATTAGTCATTAGTCATTGGTCATTGGTCATTGGTCATTCACAAAGGACAAAGGACAACTGACAGAGGACAAATCACAATTTAAACTCCAGTGGCATCAGTTCAAATAAAAATTAATCTTCAAAAGTCATGAATTCCGAATCGAAACTTTCTCAAACAGCCAATTCGTCGTTTACAATGGACGATTTTGCCAAAGCGCTAGAAAAACACGACTACCAATTTCAGAAGGGACAGGTTGTACATGGTAAAGTGTTCCAACTTGACCATGATGGAGCGTATGTTGATATTGGCGGCAAATCTTCAGCTTTTCTGCCGCGCGATGAGGCTTCTTTGAGAGCAGTGACAGATTTATCGGAAGTGCTGCCATTGCAAGAGGAACTGGAGTTTTTGATTATTCGAGATCAAGATGCAGAAGGTCAAGTCACCCTTTCGCGAAAGCAGTTGGAAATTCAGCACATCTGGGAACGATTAGCCCAAATGCAGGAAAATGCCCAGACTGTGCAAGTAAAAGTTATCGGTGTGAATAAAGGTGGTGTCACAGCCGAGGTTCTATCTTTGCGGGGATTTATTCCGCGATCGCATTTGGCTGAGCGCGATAATTTAGAAGCACTCAAAGGTCAAACTCTAACTGTGGGCTTTTTGGAAATTAATAAAAGCAACAATAAACTTATTCTTTCTCAACGTTTAGCAACACGTTCTAGCAATTTTAGTTTGTTAGAACTCGGTCAATTGGTGGACGGTAAAGTTACTGGTATCAAACCTTTTGGTGTGTTTGTCGATTTAAATGGAATGAGCGCTTTACTTCATATCAAGCAGGTAAGCCAAAAATTTATTGAGTCTTTAGAAAAAGTATTTCAAATTGGTCAACCAATTAAAGCTGTAATTATTGATTTGGATGAAGGTAAAGGGCGAGTTGCTCTTTCTACTAGAGTATTAGAAAACTTCCCTGGGGAAGTGCTAGAAAATTTCGATGAAGTGATGGCTTCGGCAGAGGCGCGGGCTAATAGGGCTAATAACAAAGCTTCTGAATAGTTTTGAAGTGGGCTGTTTGCAGAAAGCCTTTAAATCGTCATCTGAAACAATTTTGAATTTTGAATTTTGAATTGTTAATACTCCCCCTGCGTCTACAAAAATGTGGGGGGATTTTAAATTGGGAAAACTTTTAATTACGAATTGCTTATGACTAAATACGGTTCAGAGATGCGATAAATCGCTGTCTGTACAAGTGTTTTAGTCTTATCTGAATTGTATTGGTTTATGACTCATTCACCCCGAAATTTTCAACCTGGATAGTTAAGTCGAAAATGTCACCAGGACAGTTGAGCTTACCTTGGGACAAGCAGAGGGTGTCAGAAAGTACTGAAGTGCAGGAGGTAGCAGAAAAGTTTATTCAAGCTAATTGCTATCAACCCCCAGTGCCAGGTATCGGATCTCTGAAATGTTGATTAACTCGTAGAAAACAATCTTATTACAAATATTTATAAAAGTCTGAAGTGCTTATATGTTACACTTCACAAGTCGCGACGCGAGAAAAAAGGAAAACAATACTGAATCGAATCATAGAAACCTTCATCCGTATAATAAGTATATACATTTTCCCGAATACCATACGGGAGGTGTCCTAATGGTGCTGAAGTGTTAAAAGCTACCTCACTATACTTAATCCATTTTCCTTTCACTCTCCATCCTACGCGATCGCCAAATTTTTTCCAGGCTTCACCATCATATTTACCGTTAGCCTTTCCACCACATTCGAGATAAATTTTCTTCTGAACGCTAAAGCCAAAGCGCCCCTTGCCATATTTTACCCAAAGTTGGTCAATGGTACGTAAGTCAGTACAGGGAAAATTATTGATGGATTCGTCATTAAAATAGCCTTTCCTTCCCCTACTAGATGCCTTGAGCATAACAGCTAAAGTTTCCTCATCCGCTTCTTCCCACTTGCCTGCTGCTAGCAAATCTCGCAATCGCGTGTAGTTTACTTCCTTCTCAGAACTGAGGTCATCGGCTGGAATTACTGGCTGTAGCTTTGGTTTTCGCTCTGGCGGTTTTCCAGTAATACCCCAAATCAAGTTTTCCATAGCCTCAGTATCTGTGCGAAAGTCAACCCACGTATGACCCATAAGAAAAATTGGGAGTTTAGGCTGCTGTGGTGTATTCCTAAGCAAAACGGGAATAACGGGACAGCCTCTCTCTACAAATTCGTTTAAAAAAGCTCTCATTTCTGTACTTTGCCAGGGGCCAAGTCCACTGCTACCTACAAAAACTGCTGCTGATTTAATATTTTCTATTTGTTCCTCTAGTAAAACCTGCCATGCTAAACCAGGACGAAGTTCCCATTTATCTAGCCAAGGTTTAATTCCTTGTCTTGTTAATTCATGAGCAATTTCTATAACTTCAGGTTTGTCTTTGCTATTGTGGCAAAGGAAGACATCATATTGATCTTCGTTACTCATCTATAAGTCTCCTCACATCCACTTCTCTATATAGGCAATAATTTTGAAATTACTTTTCTCTATCTTTATCTAATGCTTCCTGGATTGCACGACGGCAAAATTCTGGAGGATCGTCCTTTGTGGATAAATCTTCCTTCATTGTCTTGGTAATGCGTAGGTTAATCCTTTCTGTTAATGATTCTTCCCTGTTTGATTTAATTGGTTGTAAATTTTGTGGATTTCCTTTAGGATTAGGCATTATTGAGAAATATAAATAAAGCTTGATTTACTTGGTGCCAAAAGAATAAATTGTTATTGGTGGTTGCTACAACTTGCCGGAAGTACAACCACCAATATCCAATTTCAAAAATGGACACTACTATTTTATGTTCACGCGTTCTGAACTTGAAATCAAAACCATTAAAGAATTACGCGACTTGTGTCGAAGATACAGTATAAAACCTACTGGGAATGCAGGATATAAAACCTCGTACATCGTAACTCTGATGGCATTTCCGCTTTTAGCACTGCAACAAATGAAGCAAGGTAAAGGGTTAAAATCTCCTAACTTTAATGCTATTCAAGTAATCAGTTCTGCTATTGAGGAGATGAATTCTCCCACAGATGAGCAAGCAGCACTGATTCCGATAACTTTGGAGGGTAGGAAAATGAACTATCCTGAGCGATACGAACAAGAGAACTTGCTGAACTTGCATAAGGCTAAGATGTCCCTTGAACAAGCTATTGACTGGTTGAGCTATTAAGACGAACAACAAGATTCCTGACTTGTTTGAAAAGTCGGGAATTTACAGTGGATTTCAAGGAAAGTGAAATAGATAATTTTAAGTCTCAAACCCTAGTGTCAAGCCTGTTTTACTTCTCAATTCTGACTCCTGGATTCTGCTGTCAGCTTTTGGTTTTTGGAGTATTAAGATAAATAAGGTGTGACCTATTAGCTTAGTTGGCGTGAGGATATCTTGAGCATGGTTACCAGGTATAAAAAGATGCTCGTATTTTATGTTTAATTATTGATAAAGTTTTGGGCATATATTATTGAGCATTTCGAGAACTGTAAACGCTGTAACTATTTAATTTAGGTATTCATATGTTTCTAGTAACTGGAGCAACAGGAGGAATTGGTCGCAGAGTTGTGCGACTCCTACGTCAACGAGAGCAGTCTGTGAGGGCATTTGCTCGTCTTACCTCGCGCTACAGCGAATTAGAACACCGGGGTGCAGAAATCTTCATCGGTGATTTGGAGCAAGAAAAAGATATTCAAAAAGCTAGTCAAGGTGTGAAGTATATTATCAGTGCCCACGGTTCTGATAGCGATGCTTTATCCTTAGATTACCGTGCCAATATTGAACTGATTGACCAAGCAAAAGCTAATGACGTACAGCATTTTGTGTTTATTTCCGTACTGGGAGCCGATCGCGGTTATGAAGACGCTCCCGTTTTCAAAGCTAAACTAGCAGTAGAGCGATATTTAGAAGCTAGTGGCTTGAATTACACAATTTTACGCCCAGCTGGATTAGCATCTAATTTACTGCCACTGGTCGAACGATTTCGGGAAACTGGATTGTATCTGCTGATTGGCGATCGCAAAAATCGTACCTCAATTATCAGTACCGATGATTTGGCAAGGATAATAGTGGATTCTGTAACATTTGAAGGCGCTCGCAACCAGATTTTACCAGTAGGAGGGCCGGAGATTTTATTAAGAGAAGATATTCCCCGGATTTTTGGTCGGATCTTTGCCAAAGAACCAGTAATAATTAATTCACCACTATTTGTAATTGATGGGTTACAAGGTGCATTGGGTTTATTTAATCCTCGAATGCAAAAAGCTTTGGGAACCTTTCGGACATTGCTAGCAAATGAATTTTTCTGTACAAAAGATGAAATTACCAATTTAGAAGCAATTTTTAACTTCAAGTTGGAGACATTAGAAAATTTTTTGCGGCGCTATCTGGCAGTTTAAATGGGGAGTAGGCACTAGGGACTAGGGACTAGGAAATAATTCTTTTAACTCTTAATCCCCAATCCCTAATACCCAGTCCTCAATACCCAATCCCCAATCTAAAATCTAAAATCTAAAATTCTATGAGATCTCCCCTAACTGTAAATGCTGCTCAAGCACGTCAGACAAAAGAGCGATTTGCCCAACCAGAGGAACAACTTACCTATGAATTAGGAAAGGCGGTACAGGAATTACCGCCTTTGTATACGAGATTATTAGCGGGAACAATTAGCGTTATCGTATTTGGAGCGATCGCTTGGGCGCATTTCTCGCAAATCGATGAAGTAGCAACAGCACCAGGGGAATTAATTGCTTCTACACAGGTAAGACCGGTGACATCTTTGGCTGGAGGCTCAATTGTCGCCGTGAAAGTGCAAGAAGGCGATCGCGTTACTAAAGGTCAAATTCTGATTCAAAAAGATCCAGACTTGCAGAAAACTGATGTTTCGCGTTTAGCCAAATCTACCAGATTGATTCAGGACGATTTGCAACGTTTGGATGCAGAACGCACTGGAAGCAAAATTGCTGGTACGAAACTGCAAGATGAACTTTTAAACTCGCGTTTGCAAGATTTCCAAGCGCGTCAGGCCGCCACCGAAGCCGAAGCAAATCGCCAACTAGCACTCATCGATCAAGCTAAAGTTCGGTTGACTCGGTTGCAAGACAACTCAGTGGCTGCTAAAACTGGCGTTACTAATGCTAAAACCAACCTTGCCAACGCCCAAAGCATCCGTACTAAAATCGAAAGTAATTTGGCGATCGCTCAACAAAGAGAAAAAAGTCTACGCACTCTGATAACTCCCGGCGCTGTACCAAGAGTTGATTACCTAGAAGCCCAAGAAAGATTAACTCGTGCAAAGACAGACATCACCAAAGCACAAGACGATGAGACCAATGCCCAGAATAGAATAACTGAGGCTGAAGATAAAGTCACATCCTTAGAAAAAGATATTGCTGCTCAGGCCCAAGAAATTCGCCAAGCCCAAGAAGCTTACAAAGCTGCACAAAATCAAGCCCAACGTGTAGCATCAGAACGCCAAAGTGAAATTTTGACCCAACTAAACAAACGTAAAGAAGAACTGACAACTGTTCAAGGTCAATTAGAGCAGGCAAGAAAGCAGCAAGCTTTGGAAACCATCGATGCTCCCGTTAGTGGTACGATTTACAGAGTCAAAGCCACCAAGGGGCCAGTGCAACCAGGTGAAGAATTGCTATCAATTTTACCGGAAGGAGAAGAAATGCTCCTAGAGGTAAAAATCCTCAACCGCGATATTGGGTTTATTCGTCAAGGAATGAGAGCGAAAGTGAAAATGGCAACTTTCCCCTTCCAAGAATTTGGCACTGTAGATGGCGAAGTCATGCAAGTCAGTCCAAATGCAATTGTTGATAAAGAATTAGGCTTAGTTTTTCCCACAAGAATTAAGTTAAATAAACACTCAGTCAATGTCCGGGGTCAAGAAGTGGAATTTACACCAGGAATGGCTGCTACAGGTGAAATTGTCACTCGTAAAAAGTCAATTCTGACGTTTATTACTGAGCCTGTGACGCGGCGATTCAGCGAAGCATTTTCAGTGAGATAAGTTTGTAGTTGAGGGTTTAGTAATAGCTTTCAAGAAACAAGGCAGGAGGCAGAAGGGAAGAGGATTTGAATTGTTTCTTCCATCCATAACGGAACCCAGCGCGTCCGTAAACAGCTCATATCATGTCCGACTAATCACTTTTGATTAAAATCTCTGTGCGTCCCCCGTACCCCTGCTCTTAAGCAAGCTAACAAGAGCGTCTTTGAAGGAGAAGTTCAGTTCCCCATAAGCCGACGCTCCAACTTCTCTTTGCCTTAGCCCAAATAATAAGTCTTTTACTGGACATGATAAGTAGCTCGACCCAATTATCTGTTGTTAGTGAGCCTCATGTAAGCTCAATTTCTGCTAGAGGACAAATAAGCTACGTTGGAGACTCACGTTCAAACAACACGTTTAATTATCGGTGGGAATTTTAATTAAAAACTCTGTACCTTCTCCTGGTTTGGACAAACATTTAATTTCACCATGATGTTTTTCAACCACGATTTGATAGCTGATAGACAATCCTAAACCTGTACCTTTACCTGGTGCTTTGGTAGTAAAGAAGGGGTCGAAGATGTGCGATCGCACCGACTCTGGAATACCTAAACCATTATCAGCTATTCTAATTACAACTTGATTATTAACAATTTGGGTAATAATCCAGATACTCAAGGGAATCCTTGGGCATTTTTCTGTTGATTCTAAATACTTTTGCTGTATAGTTTTGAATTTTTCCTCTAATGCATCAACACTGTTACTCAAAAGATTCATAAATACCTGATTTAGTTGCGCGGGATAGCATTCAACTAAAGGTATAGTATTATATTCTTTAATCACTTCAATAGCTGGGCGATCGCTAGTATTTTTCAACCGATGCCCCAAAATTAGCAAAGTACTATTTAATCCTTCATGAACGTCTACTGCTCTCAATTCCGCCTCATCTGTACGAGAAAAGTTTCGCAGTGATAGGACTATTTCATGAATTCGCTCTGCTCCAACCTGCATGGAATCAACTGTTTTGGGTAAATCTTCGATAATAAAATCTAAATCAGTTTTTTGAATTTTATTTTGCACTTCTGGAATTTGCCGATAAAGTTTTACTACGTCTAGCAGTTCTTGAGTATATTCTTTTAAATGTGTGAGATTACCAAAAAGAAAACTAACTGGATTATTAATTTCATGAGCAACTCCCGCTAATAGCTGTCCCAAACCAGCCATTTTTTCACCCTGAATCAATCGGCTTTGAGTTTGTTTTAATTCTTGCAGGGCTTGAGTAAGTTCTGAAGTTTGACGTTTGGTTTGTTCGAGTAATTCTGCTTGTTGAATTGCAATTCCTAATTGCACTCCAACTTGAGCCAAGAGATTAATTTCTTCTTCTTTCCAATAGCGCGGTTGGGAATTTTGATAAGCAACTAATAGTCCCCATAATTTTTCACCTTCGCGAATGGGAACGAAAGTTTCATTGCGCGGAAGTTCGTTATCATCATCTGTATCTTCAAAAGTTTCTATAATCAATGGTTGAGTTTGTACAACAGGTTTGCGACCATCTTTGAAAGAATCTGCCACAAATTTACCGCTCCAATCACAGTTAAAGCGGTAGATTGCAACTCGCTCGACTTCGAGTAGCTCTCGCACAGCTTGAGTAGTAGTTCTAAATATAGTTTGAATATCCAGGGATTGACGTATTTTATCAATAGTAGCAGCCAATAATTCTTGTCGTTCCATTGCTTTCTCTCGTTCGGTAGCTTCTGCTAACTGCACAGCTTGCATTTGAACTTGTTTGAAATAGGAATCTTGTTTTAATGCAACTCCCAATTGCTCGGCAATTTGAGTTGCAAATTCAATTTCTGACTGTTGCCAACGACGAGGAGCGTTGCATTGGTGAATACATAACAATCCCCAAAGCTCTCCTTTTTTCAATAGTGGAGCGACCAGATTGGCACGCACTTGAAATGCTTTTAAGATTTGTACATAACAGGCTTGAAAATTTTCTTGATAAATATCAGCGATCGCATTTACTCGACCTTGGGCGTAAAGTGGTACAAAATATTCACCAAAGCACTCGTCATAAACTTTTTCTGCTATTGCCGAAGTCCAACCAGCAGCTACATCTTCATAAACAAATTCTCCTTCCCAATCTTTTTGAGGATTAAAGCGGAACACGCCCACTCGGTCGGCTTTCAGCAGTTGCCGCATTTCGGTAACAGAAGTTTGAAAGATTGTATCTAAATCTAAAGATTCCCGAATTCGAGCAATAACACTAGTTAATATTTTTTGTTGCTCTGCTTGGTATCGAGCTTCATGCAAGAGTTTGTTATGTTGTAAAGCAACCCCTAAATTTTCTGCAATTTGGCTAACAAATTCAATTTCCGAAGGCTGCCAAGTTCGAGGATTGCTGCATTGATGAACGCAAAATAATCCCCATAATTTACCTTGCTTCAATAAGGGAACTACCAGATTAGCCCGTACTTGAAATTTGCCGAGAATCGCCACATGACATTCACTTAATCCCGCGTCGTAAATATCTGCTACTGCTTGCACCCGGTCTTGTTGATAATTAACAGCAAACTGTTCCCCAAAACAGTGATCGTAGACTTTTGCAGCGATTACTGAATTCCATCCAGTTACAATATCCTCAGAAATAAATTCTCCTTCCCAGTCTTTTTGAGGATCGAAACGAAAAACTGCCACTCGGTCTGTTTGTAGCATTTGCCGGACTTCGGTGACAGAAGTTTGAAAAATTGTGTCCAAATCCAGAGACTTCCGGATACGAGTAATCACGCTGGTTAATGTTTTTTGTTGTTCTGCTTGATACCGAGCTTGTGCTAACAACTCGTGATGTCGCAGTATGACACCAATTTGTGTGCCGATTTTGGTCAATGATTCGACTTCATAAGATTGCCATTGTCTGGGTAAGACATTTTGGTAGGCAGCAATCACTCCCCAAAGTTTATCTCCTTGCAGAATTGGAGCAGTTGTAAAGGCTTTTGTTTGAATTTTCTCTAACAGATTGATGTGGCAATCTGTTAATCCTGCTTGATAAATGTCATTGACTGTAAATGTCTCATTTTTTAAGTAGCGTCCCCCTTGAGTTTGTTGCAAATAAGTATCAGCGATCGCAGGCTGAATTCCAACTAAGGCAGTCCACCCGTCAGCAAATGATTCAGCTACAAAGTTACCACTCCAATCAGCATTGAAACGAAAAATTGCAACTCGGTCGGCTTGCAGTAGTTTGCGAATTTCTAGAGTTGTTGTTTTAAAGATAATGTCAATATCTAAAGGTGAACGAATTGTATCCACAAGCTGAGCAATTACTTGGTCGCGCCGGGCGGCTTGAGCTAATTTTGCAGCTTGTAATTCAACTTCCTGGAGATGCTTTACTTGTTGAATTGCGACTGTTAAATGGTCAGCAATTTGGCGAATAAATTCAATTTCTGATTCTTTCCAGTTCCGAGCCTCACTACACTGATGAATACAAAGTAATCCCCACAGTTTCTTCTCTTGCAATAGAGGGACAACAAGGTTGGCACGGATTTGAAATTTATCCAAAATTTCTCTATGACAATCACTCACTCCCACCTGATAAATATCAGCAACTGCTTGTACCTGTCCTTGTTGATAACTAGTAGCAAATTGTTCTCCAAAGCAGTGGTCGTAAACTTTTACTTCCATTGCTGAAGTCCAGCCAGGTGCAACATCCTCAGAAATGAATTCTCCTTCCCAGCCTTTTCGAGGATCGAATTGGAAGACTCCTACTCGGTCAGCATTGAGCAACTGACGCACTTCTATAACTGTAGTTTGAAAAATCGTATCTAACTCAAGAGACTCTCGAATTCGTACAATCACACTCGCTAGAGCCTTTTGTTTCTCTAGTTGCTCTTGAAGTTGAGCGCTTGACAATAGAAGTTGATTTTCTGTGAAAGTTGAATTGAGTTCCATTGCTATTGATTTTCAAGATTTTTCTACAAAAATTTATGATGCCAAACTTCGTCCCGTTGAACAACGTCAAGCTTCTGAGTATGACAAACTTCTTGTTGAAGTATCCAATTCTTTTAAAGAAGATGCCTATTGTTATAGTTCCCCTTTCTTGACCTATCTTCACAACTTGTTAATAATCAGTTCTCAGGCTGGTGTACAATTTTTCACTTCTATCAGGGTTGGATTTGAGTTAGGAGTTGAAATCTCTAAAGTAGACTACGATGGACTAATGTGGTGAAGATTGTCATTAGTCCTTTGTAAACATAAATAGACAATGCTCACTAGTCAGAGTACAATTTAAATGCGTAACAGCTTAACAGTTGATTGTTTGCTAATTTAATTGGATGTCAAAATACAGCTTGACATCAAATATTAACGTTTTAAAATACACACAGAGGTATTTAGACGGGCAGCGGTCACTGCCTGTGTGATGAAATATTCTTGTAATTTTGCACGCTCGTGCCAATCTGACTTTTCACGGCATCTCTAGTTAGGGGCTGGGTGTAGGGCGTAAGGTGTGGGGTGTAGGGATTTATTTATTTTTAAGCGCACGAATTAAAGCGCTTCAGTAGTCTGCCAACTGATTCACATTGATTCAGAATAGGGTTGATATTTTCATCAGAAGCTAATTCAACTGACAAATTAAAAAAACATCCCCCAGCTCACAGTCAACAGGAGCTAGCGCGCCCTTGCACTCTGCCGACTTGTATAGCAGGAGGCAGGAGACAGCTATGCTGGAGGTAAAAACTTTACTATTCCTAAGATTCACGCTTGTCATTATGTCCTAATCTACCTGGCAACTGCTATACCGCTAACGCAAAACCCGCAGGGTAGCAACTGGCTCTCATCAGTCAGCAACTTCAAGTGGTTGTTTTTATTTCTTGGAGTTTCCTAATTGCTATTACACTAATGACTGACTTATCTAAATTTGCCTGACAAACCCTAAAATTTAGGTTAAATGTTTTCAAATATGCACTCAGAAAGAGTATTTAGGTATTCTTCGTGACACAACAAGACCAAAAACCCTCTCGTTCTTTCGCTGGAATTGCTGGCATTGTTGCCATTGCTACATTAATTAGTAAAGTCTTTGGTTTAATTCGGCAGCAAGCGATCGCTGCTGCTTTTGGCGTTGGTGCGGCTGCAACTGCCTACAGTTACGCTTATATTATCCCTGGCTTTCTATTGATATTACTAGGTGGTGTGAACGGCCCGTTACACAGTGCAGTTGTCAGCGTTTTAGCCAAGCGTAAGCAACAAGATGCCGCTCCCCTTGTAGAAACAGTAACAACGCTAGTAGGTGGATTTCTATTTCTAGTAACATTTGCTCAAATTTTCTTGGCAGATGAAATTGTCGATTTAGTCGGTCATGGCTTGGATGTAACAACCAGAGCGATCGCAATTCAACAGCTGCAAATTATGGCGCCAATGGCTATATTTTCCGGATTAATTGGCATTGGTTTCGGTACTCTCAATACAGCTAATCAATATTGGTTACTCTCTATTAGTCCCTTGTTGTCCAGTATTACCGTTGTTGGCGGTCTTGGGATCTTGGCTATGCAACTGGGCAAGGATATTATTAAGCCGGATTATGCTTTCATTGGTGGTATGGTCTTAGCTTGGGGAACCTTAGCAGGAGCAATTCTCCAGTGGTTGGTGCAGTTAATTGTTCAATGGCGATTAGGACTAGGCACATTACGCCTACGATTTGATTTCAAATCTCCTGGCGTCCAAGAAGTAATTAAAATCATGACTCCAGCGACAATTTCTTCTGGAATGATGCCAATTAATGTCGCCACCGACCTTTATTTTGCCAGTCCGATCCCTGGTGCAGCCGCAGGATTTAACTATGCGAATCTATTAGTACAAACTCCCTTAGGAATTATTTCTAATATCATTTTATTGCCCTTATTACCGATATTTGCCAAACTTGCCGACCCAGAAAACTGGCAGGAGCTAAAATTACGCATTCGCCAAGGACTGCTACTTACTGCCTTCACTATGCTACCGCTAGGGGCGTTGATGGTGGCGCTATCTGTACCCATTGTCCAGGTAGTATATGAGCGGGGTGCTTTCAAGCCGGAAGCCACACAACTTGTGTCATCGTTGCTAGTCGCTTACGGTATTGGGATGTTTGCTTATTTGGGGCGTGATGTTTTGGTGCGGGTGTTTTATGCTTTGGGCGATGGGCAGACACCTTTTCGCATCAGTAGTATTAACATATTTCTCAATATTGTACTAGATTGGTTTTTCGTCAAACCTTTTGGCGCTCCTGGTTTAGTCTTAGCAACAGTGGGTGTAAATTGCGGCTCCATGTTGATGCTGTTGTGGTTACTCGATCGCAAACTTAATGGTTTACCTTGGCGCGAGTGGAGTGTGCCGATTCTCGGTTTAATTGTTGCTAGTCTGGTAGCTGGTGTAACCAGTTATGAAACTTTGGTTGCTTCGCAACAGTTATTAGGTAAAACAGGTTTACTGATTCTGCTATTGCAATTGTCTATATCTGGTTTGGTGGGGATAGCTGTGTTTGCAGCGATCGCTTCATGGATGAAAATACCAGAAGTAAATAATTTTGTGGCTCGTCTGCGTCAGCGCTTTTTGAAAAAATAGTCGCCCCAATCTGTATTTCTATTGAATTGTAAATCTAATAACCATATCACCTTACTGGGTGAAAAACAATTCAGCCACTCAGGTGAACCGAGTGTGGGAGGTTACATTTTGTAAAAAAAGAGATTCTGGTACTAGAGAACATTGATATTACCTAACTCTAGTGAGAAGAATTCTATGAAACTGACAAAATTAGCTGCCTCTTTCCTCGCTGTAACTTCTATTATTCTTTCCGGTGGTATTGCTTCTGCTCAAACAGCAGGTACTAACGGTAACTATATCGGTGCTGGTATTGCTGCTGGTGCAACCAGTGGCGGACAAGGAAACGATAATGCACAATTTGGTGGGAATATTCAAGGACGCTACGCTGTCCCGAAAACACCTGTTTCCGTGCGGGGTTCTGCGTTATATGGTGGTGATGCCGCTGCCATTATGCCCATAGTCACTTACGATGCGCCCATCGCTAGAAACACTAACGTTTATCTTGGTGGTGGTTATTCTTTTATCACTAACGAAGGTCAAAATAGCCCATTGGGGAATCGGAATGCACCTGTAGTCACCCTTGGTGTTGAATCAGAAGTTAGCAAAAATGTCATGGCCTATGGTGATACTAAATGGGGCATTGACGCTTATAGAAACAGTGATGCTGATGCTGTGAGCTTCCAAGCAGGATTGGGTTATCGCTTCTAGGAATCGCAACGGCTGATTCGGAGTTTCTTAGCAATGATATCTGCCAGCTGCGATCGCGATTCATCCTCTCGCATCTGAGTGTATAACTCAGATGCGTTGATTTTTGTCAATCATTTTTATTTATGAGTTTAAAAAAAAATAGTACTGGTTATTATTGATAGTTTCTTTTAAAGTGAAATTATAGATTTTAAATGCTGGTATTATAAATTACTCATGAACGAGATTAATCCCATTTCAGAAATAATTGGCGAAACAACAGACGTAGAATGTTGGCTAATTCGGGCAGGCCTAAGATTTTCAGACTTAGGTGACGATGCTGCCAGTAGAGCAATTCGTAAGCAATGGCGAGAGTACCAAGCCGCAGTCCAAAGATGCTGTGCAGTCCTACACCGACCACCATCACAGGTTCAATTAAGCGGCGATTATATCAAGCTGAGAATACCTGGTGGTTTAAAGGAGGAGATGGGGAGACGAAGAGAGCAGGGGTAGAATAAGTTTTACTCCTTTAGCACTCTCCATGCCCAATACCCTTATTTTTATTAGTAAATTGGGTTTGGAAGTGTCGCCATTTTTCCTGCTGACGCGCTCTTTTTTCATCGGTGAGGCTATTGAAACAATAAGCACAGGAGATACCTTGCTCATACTTGGGAGAAACTTTATCTTCCTCAGAAATTGGACGCCCACAACCCAGGCATAACTCATAGCTTCCTGACTCCAACCCATGACTGACGGCTACCCGTTCATCAAAAACAAAACATTCCCCTTCCCATAAACTTTCTCGAGCTGGAATTTCCGCCAAATATTTGAGAATGCCGCCTTTGAGATGATAGACTTCTGCAAAGCCTTGGGCAAGCATAAAGGATGAGGCTTTTTCACAGCGAATGCCACCCGTACAAAACAGAGCAACTTTTTTATGTTTTGTTGGGTCGAGATGGTGGCGCACATAATCAGGGAATTCTCGGAATGAGCCAGTTTGCGGATTTTCTGCTCTTTGAAAAGTACCGATATTCACCTCATAATCATTGCGGGTGTCAATCAAGGTTACTTCTGGGTCGGAAATTAAATCATTCCATTCCTGAGGAGTCACATAAGTACCAACTCGTTCATTTGGGTCAATTTCTGGCAACCCTAAAGTGACAATTTCTGACTTCAACCGCACCTTCATCCGCTCAAAGGGTGGAGTTTGAGTATAAGATTCTTTGTGTTCTAGGTCAGCTAAACGGGGGTCAGAACGCAAAAACCAGAGAACAGAATCAATTGCCTGACGCGAACCTCCAATTGTACCGTTAATTCCTTCTTCTGCCAGTAAAATTGTTCCCTTGACACGTTGTGTTTGGCAGTAAGATAGCAGGGGTTCTCGTTTTTCGGCAAAATCTGGCAGCTTGACGAATTTATATAGTGTTGCAACGACCTGAATATTTTCTGGCTTCATCCCTTTAGTAATTGAACAATATTGAGTTACAATAACAACGGCAAATAGGCTTTGCGTGCTATTTGAATTTTACGGGGGTTTAGCTCAGTTGGTAGAGCGCCTGCTTTGCAAGCAGGATGTCAGCGGTTCGAGTCCGCTAACCTCCATTGTTACCGAGAGTTAAACAGTGAGAGTATTGCTGAATATTGTACTCTCATAAGCAACGCAGATATGACTAATGTTCCCAGGTACACACTGCTAAAACTTATGTACGATGCTTAAGTCCTAAAAACCTTAATATCTTACGAATCGCATCTTAGAAAAAATATTAGAAAGTACTTGTCAAATCCTATCATTTAGGTTTAAGATTAAAAATTGTGAGCGTTCCTCAGTAGCTCAGCGGTAGAGCGATCGACTGTTAATCGATTGGTCACTGGTTCGAATCCAGTCTGGGGAGTTTATAAAAGTTAGCAGCTAATATGAGTACCGTGTGATAAGCCAATATAATCCCGAAAATGTTGGGTTTGGTTTGTCAAATGCCACTCAACGAGCCGGGAAGCCTATCCAACAAAGTGGCTCCCCAAGCTACGCAATTTATTTTTTGGGCTTAACGCCAGCGTATTAGCCTATGACTTAGTAGAGAGCTTTATTAGATTGTCTAACTCTTGCTGCATCTGACTAACAACTAATTCATAACATTGATTGACATAGTGGCGATCGCTAGCTGCTTGCCGACCGTAGCGTTCAAATACAATTGGAGGACAAACCTGCGTGTACAAGGTCACAGGTAAAGGAATGTTGGGCAAGGGGCCAAACGCTAATCCCCAAGGCAGACCGAGATAAATGGGAAAAACCTCTGGGTCAATTCCCAATAGCCAAGGCATACCCCACTCGTGGAGTTGCCGCACAATTTTATACCAATCAGTTAGTATAATTAGCGTATCGTGGGCACCCCAAGAAATCACAGGTACAATTGGCACATTTTCTCGCAAGGCTAATTTGATAAATCCTTTGCGTCCCACAAAATAAATTTTGTTACGTAAATAATGCGGTCGGAAGAGATCTTCGGCTCCGCCTGGGTAAACTAGCACACTAGCTCCAGAGCGCAAGGCAGCGGAAGCCATTTTCGGATGAGCGATGATTGCTCCAGCCTTGGCAACTAGTTGCGCTAGTGGCGGGCTAACCTGCCACGCTTTCGGATGCATCAAACCATAAACTGGTCGCTCTACACCAAAGCGTCGGAACCAGTCGTACATCATCATCGTCATATCTGGTGCTGCGAGTCCTCCATTGTGCGAACCGACAAACAAGACTTTTTCTTCAGGTCCAATATTCTCCCAGCCACTAGTTTGAACTCGGAAATAGTAGTCATATAAAAAGCCCGCGAGGGGCATCAGAGATTTGATGAACTTTGGATCTCGCTCATCCAAAGACCAACCGAGTTTTTTGTTTAAGAAATGTTGCTTTTTTGACATCGATGCATTTTAACAGGATTAGTAAAGGTCAAACAAATCCTTTCCTTCACTGTGGCAGCAAAACCTCGAAATATTTGCTGCTTGAAAAACCAATTTAACAATGTAGCGAATTTTGTCGCTACTCATCTATTCTCTGGGTCATCGCCTCCAATAAATTTGCTACTTGGCACTGGCTCATTAATAATTTACCTTTAGATACTTGTTTTTTCTCACTTACTTATTTTGCTGATGTCATAAGATTGATTATTGATAATAGAAAAAGTTGTATATTCCCTAACTAGTCCTACTGTTAAGTGTTGCGCCATAAAATTCTATAACTCACGAAAGATTTAGACGTTTGATGTATTTTGTAACATCAGGGAAGATACTCGAACCTGCAAGTGGTACTCATGGAAGCGTATGACGTGGTAATTATTGGCGCTGGTCACAATGGGCTGGTGTGTGCTGGCTACTATACTAAAAGCTGGTTACAGCATCTTATTGTTGGAGGGGCGGATCGCTTCCTGATGGTGGTTGCACAACCGAAGAACTTATGCCAGACCAAGCACCTGGGTTTAAATTTAACCCCTGTACAATGAATCACTTATTTATTTTTTTAGGGCCAGTCATCCAAGAATTAGAACTTCACAAGTACGGTTTAGAATATCTTGTTTGCGACTCAGTAGCGTTTTGTCCTCATCCTGATGGCAAATATTTTTTAGCCCGCAAATCTGTAGAAGCAACTTGTGCAGAAATTGCCCGCTACAGTCAACGTGATGCCCAAAAATATACTGAATATATCGACTATTGGCAGCGTTTTGTTAAAGCAATTACTCCTTTTTTCAATGCCCCTCCTAAATCAATTGTTGACATTGCTGGCAATTACAATTTAAGTAATCTGTAAGACCTATTTTAAATTTTAGGCGGAACTAATACTAGCAGGGAAAATATTTGAGATAGCTTTTTGTTAGTGCGTAGTTTAATTGATGTTTACTGGATTGATTAAGTATTATCCTAGCCAAAACGATTGCTGAGTGACTATTTTTAAATATGTAGATGTCATATCATGTCCGTTCAAATAACTGTCATTGCCACCGTAGCGAAGCAATCCTAAAAACGTTGTAATTGCGTCGTTTCACTTGCTTCGGACATATTACGGGTGATTTGCCGGACATGATATTATACACGATCGCCACAATTTGGAATTTGCAGCCAATTCATCTTTTTTACAATTTACGTATTCTAAATAACAAATCAGCTTAATCTTGTGTTGTTTCTTTAGACGTACAAAAAAACTAATTAGTAAAGTTAAATTTGAATTAGGTACTATTTCATACTCATAGTTAAACTTCAACGCTATTAAAGATATTTATGAATAATTTTGTTAAAATAGAAAAACAAGTAGAGTGAAGATATTTGGTTAGTAGTGTAAATATTTTGTTAATAGTTGAAAAAATTAAGAGCGAGACTTGAGATAAAATGTTTATTCATGCTTAGTTATATATATATTGAAAATTATCATCTGCAAAGCATTTGAAAATAAATATTCCAAATTTGACTTTAAGTACGAATAAATAACTGACTAACTTGCTTTTGAAGAACTAGAGACTGGGGACTCTAGGAAATAATTTTCATCCCGAATCCTCAATTTCTTTTGGAAGTAACATCCATGCAATTAAAGCCAATTAATCAACAAGTCGTAGCAGTCGTTGGAGCTTCCAGTGGTATCGGACGGGATACAGCTCTCCAATTTGCTAGACGTGGAGCAAAGGTAATTGTCTCTGCTCGCGGTGAGTCAAAGTTAAAGTCATTGGTGGAAGAGATTCGAGGTTTTGGCGGCGAAGCAACCCATGTTGTTGCTGATGTAGAAGTATTTGAACAAGTTCGGGCGATCGCGGATCGAACTGTAGAGGTTTATGGACGACTCGATACCTGGGTACACGTCCCAGCTATTGGTTTATTTGCGACTTTTGACAACACAACACCAGAAGAATTTAAACACGTCATTGATGTTAATTTGATGGGTCAAGTATATGGTGCGATGGCGGCGTTACCCCACCTCAAGCGTGAAGGACGAGGAGCATTAATTCACGTTTCTTCAATGGAAGGTAGGCGATCGCTTCCATATCAAAGTGCTTATTCCTCAGCCAAACATGGGGTTGAGGGGTTTCTGGAAGCTATGCGCGTCGAATTGATACATGAAAAATGGCCCATCAGTGTCACAAGTGTAAAGCCAGCTGTGATTAACACTCCCTTCTGGAATAATGGCTTGACGAAGTTAGGCGTAAAACCGTCAGGAATACCACCTTACTATGACCCAAGAATTGTAGCCGATGCCATCCTCTATGCAGCCGAACACCCAATTCGTGACCTTTTAGTTGGGGATGTAGCTAAATTATTAGATTTAGTCCAGAAAATATCGCCTTCGTTGGTAGATTCATTGTTATTGCTTGTTGGCTTTAATCTACAACATAGTGGCGAAGCCAAATCTGAGGATGCACCCAACAATTTTTACCAATCTGTTCCAGAAGAGAGCAGAGTTGATGGAGATTATCAAAACTTAGTCATACCCAGTATTTCTGATTCCTTGGGTAAATTGCCGTTATTTCAGTGGGGAGCCATAGCTACTGGAGCTTTATTGACATTACTGGCAGCACAAGTATTCAAACACAATGAGTAATCGTGGAGAACATATTTAAACATTAATCTTAAACCTCAGTTCTGTCTTTTGATAGAGATAAAGCTTTAGATTATCAGTTGAATAGAAAGTAATACTTTTAGCTTACTAATTGTCTCAAATAGAGCAATTTTATCGAATCAATATATTGAGTATTTTGAGATTTTAGTTAGCAATTGCTGTTCTAAAAAATTGACTCATCACAGGAGTAAAAAAGAATATGGAAAATATCCAAGCCTCAAAAATGGTAGAGCGTTACTGTGCTTTGACCATCGGAATTCTCTTTTTAATATTAGGTTTAGCAGGATTTATACCTGCTTTAGTATCTTTACCAGGAACAAATGAATCTTATGTTCCTTTAGATGAGTCTGCTGACATCTATGCCGCGGGGTTTGGTTATATATTTGGTTTATTTCCTACCAATTTTTTCCATAATTTGGTGCACTGCGCTGTTGGACTATTAGGAATTAGTTCTTATACCAGTGCTAGCAGTGCGCGTTTATTTAACCGTACTTTTGCAATTGCTTATATTGCATTGGCAATCATCGGAGTAGTGCCTTTAGGCAAGACATTTTTCGGCTTAATGCCACTGTTTGGTAATAATGTTTGGCTCAATGCCCTATCAGCGCTCGCTGCCGCTTACTATGGCATTGTCATCCCGTCCAAAGTAAAGGGTGTTAATGTATCACAACTTTAATATCTTGAAAAACGCAACAACAAATAAATTGTTCCACTATTTAAGTATATTGGGAGTATTATATGCAGAAACAAAACAAACAACAAGCATTTTTTCTTCGGTATCTTTCCCTAGCACCAGTTCTTGCTGTTGTTTTGACATCAGTTGCCTTTTCCACTTGGGCGATTTTTAATTACTTTTTCCCCGATCTTCTCTTCCATCCTATGCCATAAGTTCAAACCTCTGGCTAATGGCTAAACTGTTTTAAAACAGGCAAAATATCTCTGTTTGAGTCGTTCGCATACACACAAGTCGGAAAAATTTAATCTCCATTGGCTTTAGTCTGGTAAGGTGCGTTATGGACGTTAGTCCTAACGCACCAAAAATCATGAAAAAATATAGCAACTTTTGTAGGTTGTGATACGCTATCTGCTTGAGGAGTTTCAAGGTACTGAAAATGACTAAGCTGCGCGTGGGGTTATTGTTTGGTGGTCGTTCGGGAGAGCATGAAGTTTCAATCAACTCAGCACGGGCGATCGCTAAAGCCTTAAGTGCAGAGCAAAATGCTAGTAAGTACGAAATATTGCCTTTTTACATCCAAAAAGATGGACGTTGGCTAGCCGGGGAAGCACCTCAAAAGGTTTTAGAAAGCGGCATCCCACTCCTAGAATCTCAAGAATCAACATCTGGGGGACAACTGACATCCAGCCCTCAAACCCAAACCCTCAGCCAATGGCAATCTCCGTCTCAAGTTGCCCAAGTCGATGTTTGGTTTCCGATTCTCCACGGCCCCAACGGTGAAGACGGGACAATTCAAGGATTACTCACTTTGATGCAAGTGCCTTTTGTCGGTTCTGGGGTGTTAGGTTCGGCAATGGGGATGGATAAAATTGCGATGAAAATGGCCTTTGAGCAAGCGGGACTACCGCAGGTGAAATACAAGGCCTTAACTAGAGCGCAAGTGTGGTCTAATCCTTGCGTATTTCCAAAACTATGCGATGAAATTGAAGCAACATTAGGTTATCCTGCTTTTGTCAAGCCTGCTAATTTAGGTTCATCAGTGGGCATAGCCAAAGTGCGATCGCGCCCAGAATTAGAAGCTGCTTTAGATAATGCCGCTAGTTATGACCGCCGGCTAATTGTAGAAGCTGGCGTTGTTGCTAGAGAAGTAGAGTGTGCCGTTTTAGGTAACGACCACCCCCAAGCCTCTGTCGTTGGAGAGATTAGTTATAACAGTGATTTTTATGATTATGAAACGAAATATACTGAAGGTAAAGCAGATTTACTGATACCAGCACCCATTCCAGATGCGATCGCCCGCCAAATTCAGGACATGGCTTCGCAAGCTTTTGCTGCTGTTGATGCCGCAGGCTTAGCAAGGGTAGATTTTTTCTACGTGGAAGCCACAAAAGAAGTTTTGATTAACGAAATCAACACCTTACCAGGCTTTACTGCAACTAGTATGTATCCCCAACTTTGGGAGCATAGTGGAGTTTCCTTTCCTGAATTAGTAGATCGATTAATTCAATTTGCGATCGCTAGACAATCAGCGAAGTAATTTCCAGATAAATACACCAAAAAGTCACAATAAATACAGAATTTCGGCAAAAGTTAGCCAAATTTAGTCGCCTTTGTTTTACAAAAAAGTTACTTGAATCTGAACTTTTGTTACGGATACCTGATGCTTGACTCCTCCAGTACAATTTATTGACTAGAGGGGTACAAATCTGAAAGTAATCATGGAAAAAAGTCAGAGTGTACAGCACGAGCCAACCCAACTAATAGGGGCCACTCCAGAGCTGACAAACAGAAAATCAAGATTAACAAAAAGCTCAAATGGTCTGATATATTTGGTTGCACATCATCCTTGGCTATTGTTAACTGGGTCTTTAGCTATGTTTATCGGAGGTGGTACTTTTGCCTTGTATAGCTTAGGTAATGCTGGGCAAGTAACACAAGAAGAACCAGAGCAAATTCCAGTTATCGTTGAACAACCAATCAATACGCCCTCTGAGAATAGTAATCCTACACCTTTATGGATGGTGGCTGCGATCGCCCTCAGCTGTGGTAGTGGTTGCTTGGTCATTTTCCGAACGCTCAACCGGACAAAGCAACCGCAAAAAGTCCCAGTTCCAAAACAGGTTAATCACCATCATGCACGCTTGGCAGAAGCCCGCTACACAAGATTGGAACCACGCCTTCCCAAAAACCAGCCAATTTTTGTGCCCCAGCGACAACTAATGCCGATGATGCAGACACAACCTAAAACAAAGCATTTGGTGACGGTTCTACCACCAGAACACAAGCACCACCTGGATACGCGCCCGGAATCTTTAGCAGACTTGATGGATCTTCGTAAAGATAGTTCATTATCTGCGATTTTACGTCAGTATTAATAATACTGTAAAGTAAAAACTTGTTAAATTAATACTTTTTGCTAATTAAGGTGACTAGGATTCCTGATTTCTCTAAGAAGTCAGGAATCTTATTTTTTAGGATTGGCATATCGAGATTTAGCCGCTTTTAAAAAGTTAAAAATCTGCCAAAATGGCAACCATATTCTGATGAACCAAGCTAAATTATAGAAGATAAATGACTTCAAGGGTGTTGTTATCAGGGACTACCAAGCAAGCAAATCTTTTTCTAAAAATACTATCTACTAATTGATTGATAGATAAAATCAGGTATCTATATTAAATTATTTGGAGAGTATTTTTACAGGAACTCAATATCAATAATTAGGTTTAACATTTGCTACAACAGGAATTTTAAATGTATATGGGCATTGTTGTTGAAGTACGCATTAGCCCCCAAATCACAAGCAACGTCTGTATACATTCCTGTTCACTTCAGTAGCAAATGGTAGAGTGGGAGTTTGAAAGCTGATTGATATGCTTCCTCCCACTCTCTTTTTATTTAGTAAAAACTAGTGTCTTGCAAAAATTCTAGAATTGCTGTATACAGTACCTCAGAAGCACCAGTTGAGGCATCGTGATAGCAGTTAGACAACATTTGGAATTTAGAATTTGGAATCTGCTGATGTAATTTTTCACCATGACTAGCAGGAAACCAACTATCTTGCTCACCCCACAAAACTAGTGTAGGACACTGAATTTGACTTAAATTATTTTGAATTTTAGTGAGCATATTTGGCTTATTTGCTTGGCAATTCTCTATTTCCCGCGCTGCTATTTGTAATTCTTCAGCAACTTTGGCGATTGTACCAGGTAGTTCAATAAACGGGTAAGTTATCCAATAAATATCCTCTTGTGTCAGAATTGAAGGATCGAATAGTACTGCACGTCTTTCTATTGCCATAATTTCTCTGAATAAAGGTGCAAACATATATGCCAGACGCAAGGAGTCTATTGTTTGCATAATTTCTAAAGGTGTTTGGGCAAGTAACCACATCGCCCAATGGGGTAAACGTTCTGGAAAGATAGGTACGTTTACTACTACTAACCGCCCGATTAATTGAGGATGTTCTTGAGCAATGGCAAGGGCAATTAATCCTCCCAGAGATTCAGCCACAATCACTGCTGGTTCATCGCATAATGCCTGAATAATTCTTTTAAATTCAATAACTTGATGCCCGTTATATTCTCTACGAGACAATGGTTTTTCTGAAAAACCAAACCCTTTGGCATCAAAACAAATGACCCGAAAATATTTAGATAATGGTGCTACCAGATGGCGCCAATTGTAGCTCCAACTGCCCATACCATGCAAGAGAATTAGCGGTTTTCCTCTACCTACTTCGCCATAAGCAATTTGTACAGGATACCCATAAGCATCACTAATAACCAAATTTTGCCGCCCTTTAGGAAAAGTGGCTTGCCACCAGTCTTTCATTCCTTAATAAATCAATAATTTCAGGTAAGTATTCAGAATTCAAAATTAGAATCGTCTGTGTGCCTAGCTATCAGACATAGATAGTGTACTTCACTAACTTTAAATCTCTGTATTATAAAATATAGCTTTTAAATATTATTCAAGTAATTAAGTTTGAGTTTCAGAGTCTTTTTAATTATGACTTCTAAATTCTAAATTTTGATAATTTAAGTGCCAGTTAAGGCGTTCCACACTATTCTAATTAGTATCACAGGTAATGCTACTAAGACAATGGAAATTAGCAATAATCCAGCCAAAACGGCAATGATAAACCACTTATCTGCACTCTTTTGCTGGCTGGGAAACTTTAAGTGTTCTTCCAATAGCTTCAGATTATAATTGTTAGCTGTCCAAGCAATATCAAAAAAGTCTCCTACAACTGGGATAGCGCCTATTAAGCCATCAATAATTACATTCAAAACCATTCTGCCTAAGGCGGCTCTAGATACACCCAGCCGTGCTGCTTCTAAAATGATGTAGCAAGAAAACATGACTCCCAAAAAATCACCACCAATAGGTAGTAATCCTAAAATTGGATCGATACCAATACCAACTTTGGTTCCGGGAATAGTAATAGCATTATCCAGCACCCGACTTATTTGACGCAGGCGCTTTAAGGTAGGTGCTTTGGCATCAGGTTCAATCATCGAAGACCGAAAAGAAGAATCAGGCATGAAAGCGATCGCTAATTTGTATTCAATCGTTAGACATTCTACTCCCCTATTGAACTTTTGTAAAAGTTTCTTTAGGGATTTATCAATTAATATTTTTTAATACTTTTCGGCAGATTGTGATTGTGCTTTTGAACGCATATCTTCGCCAACAGTTACGTTTAACTGGTCGCCGATTAACATTACAGCAGCACTCATCGACAGCCAAAGCATTAAAACTATCACAGCTCCAACTGCACCATATACTTTATTATAATTCCCAAAGTTCGCCACATAAAGCCGAAATAAAGCAGATAACATAGCCCAGAAAACAGCTGCTAAAATAGCTCCAGGCATCATTGGTGTACCTGAGTTCCACACACTTGGCCCGTAGCGATAAACAAAGCCAAAAGCGTAAGCAACAATACTTAAAGCTAAAGGCCAGCGTAATAGCTGCCAAATATCGAACAAGAAGATTAAAGAAGCATTTTCACGTGCTACCATTGCCAAAAGCCAATCGCTGGTAAACACTAAAAAAGAAGCCAATACCAAAAGCAACATAGTACCCACTGTTAAGCCCAGAGAAACGAGCTTGGCTTTCCAAAAAGGCCGTACCTGTTCTGGAGGAATTTGATGGATTTGGTCGAGGGCTGTCATTGCAGTACTCACCGCGCCCGAAGCAGTCCAAATTGCTAATAAAAAGCTTAGAGAAAATAAACCACTGTTTTTGGAATTGGCAATTTCTGTAGTGGCAAAATTACGAATCAGAATCAAAGCTTCTTCAGGTAATATTTGACTCAGTTGCGCCGCCAGTTGTTTAAAAGTGTTTTGTAAAGATTCTGCCAATAAGCCAATAGCTGTAAGCAGAGCAAGAATCGCTGGAAACAACGATAACATGGCATTAAAAGCAATTTCGGAGGCTAATCCCAAAAGTCGTCTTTCAATTGTCCTGGCGAAAGTTTTTTGAAGCGTGCGCCAATTGAGGTGACGAAAGAAGCGAACAAAACGAGGCTTGAACATAACTACAGCAATTTACAACTCAAATGATATTGGCATATACAGGTAATATCATGTGCTAATTGAAAATTTATCCTTTAGACTGACGCTCAGGCTTTTGGAGTTGAAGGCGAGTTTTTTCACGCAATCAAATAGGAATCCGATATAAAGCGATCGCTTAGGAAAAACAAATCTAAATTGCCTCAAGAAACTCTTGTGAAGATAAAGTTCGTCAGGCATTAGCCTATAAACCAAATTGTACTGCAAGAGCGCGAGAACTAAAAACTTTACTCAAACGGCATGTTATTCATATCAGCACCCTTCAAACCCGACTAGCTTATTGGCAAAATTAATTACAAGTAAGTCCGTACAAAAGATTAAGCTATGTCAAGGAAAATCAAATAAGCTAAAAGCCTTGTGGGTATTGCCCGATTCCAACGACAATTAGTGACGCCGACTTACTTAACTTGGCTGTAAAAAGTATTTTGCTCATCAACCGTGCCACTATAGAAAATAGAGCTGCAAATTGAGCAAGAGGAAGACTAAAGAACGTTGTGCAGATAACATTCTTAGGGACGAGTTCCGGTGTACCCACGCGATCGCGCAATGTTTCCAGCGTCGCCCTGAGATTACCTCAAAGGGGAGAGCTATGGTTATTTGACTGTGGCGAAGGCACTCAGCATCAAATTTTGCGGAGTGAACTAAAAATCAGTCAACTCTCCCGAATTTTTATCACCCACATGCACGGTGACCATATTTTTGGCTTGATGGGACTTCTTGCTACTTGCGGTTTAGCTGGTAATGTAGAACGAATTGACATCTACGGCCCACCTGGGTTAAATGAATACATTCAAACCGCTTCACGTTACTCCTACACACACTTTTCCTACCCGATTAAAGTTCATGCCATCCGTCCCGGCGTCATTTATGAAGACGATGACTTCATCGTCAGCTGCGGTAATTTACATCACCGGATTACAGCTTTCGGCTATCGCGTAGCTGAAAAAGACCGCACAGGACGCTTTGATATTGAAAAAGCCAAAGCGTTGCAAATTCCTCCCGGTCGCATTTACGGTCAACTCAAGCGCGGTGAAACAGTAACCCTTAACGATGGACGTGTGATTCATGGTGTCGAATTGTGCGGCCCTACAGAGATTGGTCGTAAGATTGCCTATTGTACAGACACCATTTTTTGTGATGGCGCAGTGGAATTAGCTGATGATGCAGATGTATTAATTCACGAAGCCACCTTTGCCCATCAAGATGCTGATATGGCTTTTCAGCGATTGCATTCCACAAGCACAATGGCAGCCCAAACAGCTTTAGCTGCCGGGGCACATCGGCTGATTATGACCCATTTTAGTCCCCGCTATGCTCCTGGAAATAACTTAGAACTAAAAGATTTGCTTCAGGAAGCTCGCGCAATTTTTCCCCATACTGACATGGCTTATGATTTCATGGTTCATGAAATACCCAGGCGGCGGGAAGTGGAACTAACTAAAGTAGGCGTGTGAATTTTACACTAATTTTCGAGTAATTAAAGAAGGCAGGAGTTGAAAGGCAGGGGGCAGACAGAAGGGCAGTTAAATTATGCTTGAGGCGCACAGCTAGCTGTGCACCCCTAGAGGGGATTGTGGTTTAAATAGATGAAAAAGACTGTAAAATCATCCTTGGCATTTAGATAATCGCAATATTGGTGTTGCTCAAGGCAGGACTGCCGGACAAGGCGGCAATCTGTAATGGTGCAGAACCTCCTAAGCTGCCATCGGCATCATAGAATAAAGCTCCAGTCGATGTATTGTAAATGAATCGCTGAGTTGTTGTGTTTGCTGTGGTAATACCCGCACCGGAACGAAAACGGTCTGAGGTGAGGCTGCCTGCGACCAATCCCCCACCAAAGCCGGCAGCAGATATCTGTATCTTGTCGCCACCAGAGCCACTGAAGCCATTAATCGTATCCAGGCGATCGCTAGGAGCTGTAAACCGATACGCATCTGCTCCATCACCTCCGGTTAGCACATCATTTCCACTACCACCAACCAGTAGGTCATTGCCAGTACCACCGATGAGTGTATCGTTGCCGTTACCACCTGTAATTGTGTCATTGCCCCCAGCCCCATTCAGGTTATCATTGCCACTACCGCCTGCGATCGAGTTGTTAAGAGCATCCCCAGTAAACACTCGTCCCAGATCGTTAAGCGTCAAACGGTAGTCTCCTGTAGTCCCGGAACCACCGATATCGCCAACACCCGTCACAGCGTTGTAATTGGAGTTGGGGCTAAGGGACACGCCAACGTAGTATGTGCCCGCCTGAGTAAATGTATAAGCCAAGTAAGAAAACTGGCTAGAGGCTTCACCCGGCGCAGCTCCATCGTTATTAGCCGCCAGTTGTGTACCACTGGAGTTGAAGACCCTGAGGTAGGTGTTGAGGTTTGACCCATTGCGAGAATCCACATCAAACCCTACCTGCTGCCCAGCGGAGACCGTAAATTTCACCAGATCGGTATCAGTTTGGGTATTGAGCGAAAAGTCAACGAACTGGCCTAGTGTCTTAATATTTGCTGAACGATTCTCAACTTCAGCGATTGTATCATCAGGGTCTTGACTTGGGCTGACGAACTTTGAGGTCAGCGTGTAGTTTGTAGAACCATTAACCCCCTGGACGCGGACAAAATACCGCCCAGCCCCTAGTACCCGTGAGAGAGTTTCTGTTGGCGAGTTCAAGGCGTTTGATGTCGCTAAGATATCACCTGCATCGATCGCACCATTGTTGTTGACATCCTTAATCAGTGAAAGCGATAAATCTTCACCAGCAACACCCGTGGTGTTCAGCGTCACTTCGTAAGTACTGGGCAGATCGAAGCGATAGAAATCGTTAACATCGCTGGAAGCATCGAAAGCTTGTTCGATGTAGTCTTGGAAAGTTTGGTTGGGCGGCGTTGCCCCACTAATCGCTGCTAGTGGCCGGGCTGTGCTTAAGGTATTGCCAGCGTAGTCTGACACCAGTCGCAGGGAGTAAGCGGCTTGTTCACCATAAACATTTGCATGAATAAAGTACGTTCCTGCTGCCAAGTTGGCACTCAGCGAACCAACACTAAACGGCGTAATTGTTTCACCAGGGTCGAGCCGCTGGTTATTATTCAAGTCTCGAACAATTGACAGTGTTGGATTTTGGGTATTTCTAGAGTAGTAGGGGTTAGTAAATGCTGAAGCTGAGAGTTGACCCGCAGCAGTCATTGTGAACTTGAAGTAATCAGAGAAATCACCCGCACTGATGCCAGACCCATCATCAATATAAGGTGTTTCCCCAATTAAATTACCGAGCGATCGCGCCTTTGACAGATTGCTGGAAGGTTGTGGATCGCTGGGAACAGCATCAAAGTCTGAATCTAAATCGAGCTGATAGTTGGTATAGGCTCCGTTTTGCACCACCTGAACGTAATAAGTACCCGCCCCTAAGGTGGTTGAGAGTTGGTCGTCTCCTGGGTTCGATGATGAAAGAAAAACTTCATCTGCTGAAATAAACCCATCGTTGTTTGTGTCACGGGCAAGGCGTAAATTCGCATCGAAGGTTGGAGGTGGGAAGGCAGAGGTATCGATGTCCAACCGGATATCGATGGGCGAGGTTTTATCTAGGGTGAATTTGTAGAGGTCGTTAGCATCTTCATAAGTTGGCAGCCCAAACTCGCCTCCTACCATGTCGTACAAGCGACGACTGCTGCCACTGACGTTGCCCAAGTCTCGTGCTGTGCCAGTAACATCACCTGCGTAATCAGTGACAATCCTGACGGTGTAAGGGTCAGAACCGTAAGTCTGGGTATACTTAACGTAATAAGTGCCAGCAGGGGCAGAGTAGCGATCGACATTCAGACCGTTGCCCACAGTACCAGCGACAGTCTGCAACACGTTGCCATTGGAATCGAGCAATTGCATCGTCGCCTGCAACCCACCAGTATAGGTGAAATCCTTCATCCGCAAACTGATGGTGCCAGGGGCTTCCATCGTGAATTTCACAACGTCAACGTTATCGCGGTAGTCGAGATAGTCTTGCCAACCAATCTTGTTATAAGCTAAATACTTACTGCTGGTTTGTCCCCAACTAGTGCCAATATCCCTTGCTGTTGCTAAAGTTGGGCCAGAATAATCATTATATAAGTACAGTCCATAATTCGTTGTATTAGATGAATTGTAGTTGTGTACTTTAACGTAGTAGTACTGATTGCCTTGTAGCGCAACGTTGATTGTCTCGCTCTGGTTACTGCCTAAAGTACTGCTGGCAACTAGGTTCTGATTTTGGTCGTAGACGTATAAATCGGCGTCGGCTGATAAGCCATTGAGAGCGCCGTAGAGGGTTGACGGCCCATAGAGGGTAAAGAACTTGTAGTAATCATCCAAATCGCTTGGACTAACCGAGTCACTGGTGTAGAAATTCTGTTCCAAATAAATGTCGGGAACAACTGTCGCTTGGTTAAAGGTATTATTAGGTTCTGTCATGGAAAGAATTCTCAACTAAACATAGAGAGAAAAAGAAACGAGAAACACGTCTAAAGTTTTGCCGAATATGTGCAAAAGTCTTCCAAGGTTCTTCAGGAGCCTTAAGGTAAGGTCATTCTCATATTTTTTCGATCTAGCAAAGATTAAGTTTTAATAACCTTTAAAAATCGCGCCAAACGCGATCGCCATATCAAGTAAATACCTGAAATTCTTGTCAGATAAGGATTTCAAAGTTACCACAGATTTTCTAGCTAACTGCCGAATCTGGTGCATAAGTTATAAATTGAAATCATCAGCTTTGGGAATTCTCTTGTCATATCAACTTAAGTGCTAGCCGAATCTAAGTTTTTTAGTGGCTATGAAAATCATCATTGAAAACTTAGACAATTTCAGAGACAGTATCAATTAAAAAAGACCTTTATTGTTACTGTTTAGGTACAAATCTAGAGAAAAATATTCAACTTTATGAGAAGATAACGAAGCGAATAGCTGGCAGAATCCTTTACTTGTAGGCTAAAACAACGATTCGACATTTTTTATCAGATTTTTGTTAAGGGATAATATTGTTTTAATTACTTCGTTTTTTTTGGAGTCAATGTATAAAATTGATGTAAGGCTGGGCTGTTTTGAGGCGATCGCTTGACATCGATTGCAATCAATGCCCTGATAGTAGCGAGCAAGCTCGATTTTAAGGTTTGCTAGCTCAACTTATAACATCTAACAAATAAACAGTAGTTTATATTGCTCAGTTAAGTTAACTAGTTAACCATAAATTAGTAGTTAACTAAGTGTATCAATAATGTAAAAATATTATTTAAATATTTTTATGAATATGTTTTCTAAATTACCAGTTACAAAAAAAACTTTAATATATAGCAAAGTTGCATATTCTAACAGTTTTTATCTCAATTTGCTCAAAAAATAATTAATTTTTTGCCAAGATTTTTTCTATAAATGAATATTTATTGAAATTTTGTTTTTCTAGTACTGATTTAAAATTTATATCCAGGTATTGATGAACATGAAAACGTTAGTTGAGATAATCTTATCCCAAGTGGTTTAATTTTTGGCACAATAATTAAGTATTATGTTCTGGCTCTATGTGTAAAAAAATCATTTAAAAAAATGTTTCTTGCAATCTTTCAAATATATTCTTTTGATATTAGAGGAGTTTGATAGTGGTTAAGACTAGTCTCAATCAAGAGCAACAAGTTACTACCTCAGAAAAAAGCAGGGTTGACATCAGACAACTACCTACTATTTTGCTTCGTCAACGCTTGGTGATTTTGGGGGTTTCTTGTGTAATCATGTCAGTTGCCAGCTTCTTTGCTATCAAAGCCAAACCTAGTTATCAAAGCCACATACAGATACTGGTGAGTTCAAATGTATTCCAAGAAACACCGTCAAATAATATCACACAACAGGCAAACACCAAAACTGCTGATTACAGTACTCAGATGAAACTCATGCTGAGTACCAAACTGCTTCAAAAAACCGTAGATTTACTTCATTCTGAGTATCCTGATATTACCTTAGAATATATCAAAGGTCAAAGAGAATCCAACAAAATAACACCTCTGAAAGTCACCCAAGAACAGGCAAATACAGGGGCTAATCAAGTTTTAAGTGAAGTATTTGAAGTTTCCTTTAGCGATCGCGATCCAGTTAAAGCGCAAAGAGTACTTCAAGCTTTACAGAAAGTCTATCAAAACTACAACACAGAACAACAAAAAGAGCGTTTGGCTCAGGGACTGGCTTTTGTCAATACCCGCCTACCCGAACTCAAAAAAGAAGTCACTCAAGCTGATAAAAATTTAGAGCAGTTTCGCAAGAAACATAATTTACTCGACCCAGAAGCACAAAGTAAAATTCTGCTACAATCTCTTGCTGATATTCAACAACAGCTACAAACTACTCGTGCCCAGCTTCAAGATGTAAACGCTCGCTACAGTAGTCTCCAACAACAAATAGCTTCCTCTTCCCAACAAAATAGCCAACTTTCTGCTCGTTTAAATCAGTCAAGCCGCTACCAGACGCTATTAAATGAAATTCAAAAAACCGAACTAGCCTTAGCTAAGGAACGGTTGCGTTATACAGATGATTATCCATCAGTAGAAAAACTCAAACAGCAACGCCAAAATCAACTAACACTGTTACGGCAAGAAGTGAGAACTATTACTAATACTAGTAATAAGGTAGAACAACTCTCAAAAGCGCCGATAGTAGATATCGATCCCAGTCTAGTAGACGAATTTATTCTACTACAGACAAATGTTTTAGGACTAACAGCTAATGAAAAAAGTTTAGTGCAGTCAGAACAGCAACTTCGTTCTGAGCTTGGCAAATATCCAAACCTGACAGCAGAATATAATCGTCTGCGACAAAAGGTAGAAGCTAGTCATAAAACCTTGGAACAACTGCTTCAAGCACAACAGTCATCAGGAATGAAAATTGCTCAGGAAGGATATAATTGGCAATTTTTGGAAGAACCTGCTTTGGGTACTTATGTAGGAAATGGCAGATTATTCTTTTTACTTGGGGGAGGACTATTTGGGCCGATTTTGGGTATTTTAATAGCCTTGATGATAGAAAAGTATAATGATACTATTTACACTACAGCAGATGTCAATAAACTGACAAATCTGCGCGTATTGGGAACAGTACCAAAATTGCGATCGCTTGGGAGTCAAAAGCGCTTCTTCAATCGGTCTTGGAATCAGCAACGAAGTTTACCTCCGGCGATGGTAGAACCCAGTGCTAAGTTGCCTGTCCATGAAACTTTGGACATGATCTACCAAAACATTAAAATATTAAAATATCCCTTACCCTTTAAATCCTTGATGTTGACTTCAGCGCTACCAGGAGAAGGGAAGACAACTTTAGTATTAGGCTTAGTGGCTAGTGCTAACCGAATGCATCGACGCGTGTTAGTAATTGATGCTAACTTAGAAAATCCTAACCTGCATAAAGTATTAGAACTCTCCAATGATTGGGGACTATCTTTGTTATTAGTTGATGAGACAACTAGCGATTTTCAAGATTACATTCAACCCATTCACCCCTTTATTGATATTTTGACTGCTGGGCCTGTTCCAGACGACAGGGTGAAGCTGCTGAGTTCTCAGAGAATGAAAGAACTAATTGAATTGTTTGAAGAAAATTATGACTTAGTGCTAATAGATGCTCCATCAATTTTAGCCACAGTTGATGCGAGAATTATCGCCTCTTTTTGCAATGCGATCGTCATGGTAGAACGTATGGGTAAAGTAAAGGGAAATCAATTGATTCAAGCTATTGAAATTTTGAGTAAGTTGAATTTAATTGGAATTATCGCTAATGATGTAAAATAGTAGTAAGAAAAATATAAAAGAATAATCGAATCGAGACTCTGAAGCTTTAATTTAACCAAGCTTTGAGTCTTTATTTTTTCAGACAAAATTGTAGACTTATACATATTCAAGTAAAGACTGTTTATATATATGACACTGATTTCTGCATTTGTATTGGGGTTAGTTGCGGGATTGCGAGCGTTTACAGCCCCCGCTGCTTTATTCTTGGCGCGTGGCGGTATTGTAGGTATTATTTTGGTTTTCTTTGCTGTAGCTGAGTTGATTGGTGATATGGTGCCGCAAATACCATCTCGTACAAGTCCTCCTGCTTTGATTGCTCGGATTCTCAGTGGTGGTATTGTGGGATGGATAATCGCTGGAGCAAACAGCAGTTTTGCACTCGTTGGAGCAGTGATTGGGGTTTTAGGCGCACTGATCGGTGCCTACGGCGGTCGGGCGGTGCGTATAGCAGCCATCGAGCGTATTGGTGCGATCCCATCTGCCCTTATTGAAGATGTTGTGGCGATCGCTCTTGCTGCCTTTGTGGTTACTCGTTGATGTATCGAATTGATTCGGTTTTGAAGCAGATGAAATTTGAGTTGCCGGTGAATTTGCTCAATTTGATGCTGCGATCGCTCAAGCTTTAAGATTACCAATAACAGCAATAAAGCAGCTGATACGTTATCGGATTGAGAACTAACAGACTATTGATAAAGTAAATATTAGTTGCAAACTGCTGTGGAGACGACATGATCCGGATAATGGTAGTTGCTACTTCTTTTGTGGCGCGGGCAGGGTTGTCTGCTGTGGTAAGTAGCAATCCCCAGTTGACAGTTGTCGGGAGTGCATCAGATTTGGAGGTATTAGCCGCAGAAGTCGAACTATTACAGCCAGATGTTGTACTCATAGATATCAGCAGTAATTTTCAACAATCAGTCTGGGAAAAATTACTGCTGATTTCAGAAGAAAAATACCTATTACCAATGCTGGTTATCGTTGAAGAACTCGACAGCATCGACTTGGAAAGGTCTTTACGAGCAGGCATTCGGGGTATATTGCTCAGCAGTAGCACAGAGTCAGAAATAGTCCGTGCTGTGGAGGCGATCGCTGTTAATTTGATAGTACTGCACCCAAATGCTATAGAATTGTTACAGACGCAGGAAAAGACAACAGCAAATCCTGTGCAAAGCTTGACGCCACGCGAAATAGAAGTTTTAGCAATGCTTGGGTCTGGATTAGGCAATAAAGCGATCGCAAAACGCTTGCACATCTCTGAGCATACTGTCAAATTCCATCTCTCATCGATTTTTCAAAAGCTTAGTGTCTCCAGCCGTACCGAAGCTGTGACTGTGGCTGTAAGACTAGGTTTAATTATGCTGTGAGGTATGCTGATTTGAGATTATTAGATAATGCAATTTTTGTTTACAGTCATACCCCATCCCTTTTGATGTAATAAATCTCAAATACAAAATTATTTTACTTTCAGTTCTTTAAAAAAGACTCGAGCCATTGGTGCATTTAAATCTTTACTAGCAAAGGCACAATAGGCTTGTGGATTGATTTGTCCGTAAGTTTTGAGAAAGTTAATACAATTAGCACGGTCTTTAAAGGCGGCTACATAAACTATAAATAAATTTTTTTTCTCTGATATATTCGGATAATCTGGTATCCAGAACACTCCTGATTGAGTAATTCCTTGAGTCTGTAAAATTTTCACTTGCTCGATTGCAGTTTGGAGATTTGGCAAACTCGAATTTGCTACAAAATAAAAAGAATTAGGCAAATTAGCACCGTTTGTAATTGGTGATTCATGAGTTGTGCCTATTTGATAATTTGCCCTTCCAAGTGGAAGAGACAAGGAAGAATTTTCAGAAAATCCAGGTTTTGGGAGTAGCGAAGATGTACCTTTTTGAAATGTGCCAGATTGGGGAGAATTTGCTAACAAAAGACCAACAATCACACATGCACCAATTAATCCACCGCCGACCAAAGTACTACCAATAAAAATAGCGTTTTGAATACTGCTTTGAGCGGGTGGCAGTTGGATTATAGAATTAGTCAAAGCAGATACTTGACTATACATTGGTACTTTGGGTGCAGTCGAATTGGCAATCGCCTGCAACGGATCGAGCATTTCTTTGGCAGTAGAATAACGCTCTCTAACATCAAACTGAGTTGCTTTTTTTAATATTTCCATCAAATTTGAACTGATGGCATCCCTATTGAAAACTTGCTCTCCAGTGTAGGAGTCTGTCATCAATTCGTGGGGCAATTTTCCCATCAACAGAAAAATAGCTGTTAGCGCCAAACTATATAAGTCACTGGCAAATACTGGACGCCCTGCTGCTTGTTCGCTGGGCATAAAACCTGGTGTACCAATAATCATTGAATTACTAACAGTGCCTTCTGGATACATCACTGTTGCCATCGTTTCTCGCACTGCACCAAAATCAATTAAAATTGGTTTCCCATCAGATGAACGTAGAATAATATTGTCTGGTTTAATATCGCGGTGAATGATGCCTTTGGTATGTACGAAGTCCAGCAGCTTCAATAAATTAATTAATATGGGAACTACTTCACTTTCGCTCAAACAACCGTTTTGTTTTACTTGTTGGTTGAGGGTTTGTCCAGAAATCCATTCCTGTACGAGGTAGAATTGCCCATCTGCTTGAAAGTAAGCGTATAAAGTAGGAATTTGATTGCTACTTCCCCCCAGTTCCTCTAAAATTGCGGCTTCTCTTTGAAATCGCCTTTGAACTAACTGGTAAACGTCTGGGTTGTCGGTAACTGGTTTAAGTTGCTTAATTACACAACGTCGTCCCGAAGGCATTTGGGTATCTTCGGCTAAGAATGTTTCACAAAATCCACCAGTTCCAAGTACGCTAATTATCCGATAGCGATCGTTTAAAAGTGTTGGTATCATTTTGTTTGCTTGACTCAGGTTTTGGAAGCACTCTTGAGAATTAACAACCTACAACCGTCTGTTTTGAGAACTTTGGTCGTGCATAGTTTTTGCTAGTTATTAATTTGTCTTCTGTAAACTAGAATGCATTAGCTACACGCTGATTTGGAGTATCTAATTTTTAGTATCTAAGTATGAGAATATCACAATTCGCACTTTTTATTAACATACCCAAATAGATATAAAATCTATCACAGCTATAGATAATTTGTAATTATTAATCGGCATTGGGTATGGGGAATATAGGAGACACAAAGACAGGAGTTATATTAAGTTAGTTTAATTTCTGAATCTCAGGAAGTCACAAGCTTTTAGTTGTCTTTATATCCACCGAGCTGTGTATTAGCCCTAATTACTAAGTGTCCGTCCAAACTTGAGCTTATTTTCTCATACCCAATCGCTAATGTCCAATTTTCAATTCCTAAGAATTACTCAAAAGTGATAAAAAAATAAAGCATAAGCTTCAGTTAAGGTTCCAAGCAGATATAGTTATGAGTAGCATCTACGACCTACGCCTGATAACACTTTCAATTGCGATCGCCGTTTTGGCTTCATATACTGCTGTTGATTTGGCTGGCAGGGTAATAGCAGCCAAAGCTTCGGCAAAAGTCGCCTGGTTAATTGGCGGTGCAATCGTTATCGGAATTGGAATTTGGTCGATGCAGTTTGTCGCCATACTAGCTTTGAGTCTGCCAATACGAATAACCTATGATGTGTTGACTGTGCTGGTTTCTATGCTAGCTGCTGTCATTGCTTCCGGGGGGGCACTTTTCCTAGCCAGTCGCCCAGCGTTGAGTATTTGGCAATTGCTGATTGGTGGGACGTTAATCGGTATTGGTATCGGCTCCATGCACTACATCGGAATGCTGGCGATACGGCTCCAAGCAACTACCACGTATAATCCACTGCTGTTGATACTTTCTTTAGCGATCGCTATCGGTGCATCGATTCTCATCCTAAGTATTACCTTCCAATTAAGTATACAAAGCAGTACAACTAGATGGTGGGTGAAAGTTGGCAGTGCGCTTTTTATCGGAGGAGCGCTTGCTGGGATGCAGTATATCGGCATGGCCGCTGCTAGATTTACGCCTACTAATCTAACAGCAATATCTGGGTTAGGAAAAACGAACAATTCCCTAACTTGGTTGGGTGTTTCCATTGGCAGTGCCACATTCATTATTCTCGGTTTCACACTGACGATCTCCTTTGTAGAGCGGCGTTTGTCTGCCCAAACAAAGCTTTTAGCACACCAACAAGCCCAAGCCAAACGTTCGCAGTTATTTACGGAGATTATCCTGCAAATTCGGCGATCGCTAAATTTAGATGATGTAATCAACACAACTGTCCGCGAAGTTCGTCAAGCATTGAAAACAGACCGTGTGATTATGTATCGTTTCAATAGTGACTGGAGTGGGACTATCATCGCCGAGTCCATTGCCCCAGGTTGGACGAAAACCTTAGGAAAAACGGTCAATGACCCATTCCGGGAAAATTATATTGAAATGTACAAAAATGGTCGAGTTCGAGCTACTAATAATATTTATGAAGCTGGTTTTACAGAATGTCACCGGGAAATTCTCGAAGGTTTTGAAATTAAGGCGAATTTGATTGCACCGATTATTCATAATAATCAACTTGTCGGTTTATTGTGTGCCCACCAGTGTTCTACACCTCGGAATTGGGAAAAATATGAAATTAATTTATTTAAACAATTAGCAATTCAAATTGGCATCGCCTTAGAACAAGCGAGTTTAGTGGCTGAACTTGAGCAGGCGCAGAAAGTTTTGCGGCTTCGGGATCGGGCGATCGCTTCAGCGAGTAATGCCATATTCATTACCGATCCGCGTCAGCCAAAAAATCCAATTATATTTTGCAATGCTGCCTTAGAAAAAATTACAGGCTACTCATCTCAAGAGATACTCGGATCTAACTACCAATTTCTCCAAGGGCCTAATACAGATGCAGATACTATTACCCAATTAGATGAGGCGATCGAGACTTCAAGAGAATGCCAAGTTGTACTCAAAAGTTATCGCCGCGATGGAACTTATTTCTGGTGTGAATTAACAGTTTCTCCTGTATTAGATGCATTTGGACAAATAATTAATTTTATTGCTGTACTAGCTGAAATTACTGCTCGTAAGGAAACAGAAGAAGAATTAAGGCGTAGTCAAGAAGCTCTTCAAGAGGAAATTCTTAAACTTATTTCTGACGTTAATCGGGTATACCAAGGAGATTTAACTGTTCGCTCTCAGGTCTGTGGCGGCGAAGTTGGAATCTTAGCTGATGTGATTAATACTATCATCTTTAGTCTCTGGCAAATTGTCATTCAAGTCCAACAAACTACCTACCAAGTGAATGTTTCCCTTGGTGAAAACTCTGGTGTCATCCAACAATTGGTCAATGAAGCAATCCAACAAATCGAACAAATTACCTACGCCTTGCAAACAGTAGATAATTTGAATTTTTGGATTCAAAAAGTAGCAGATACCGCCCAACAACTACAGGAAGTAGGCGTGACTACTACTAACACAGTAGAAACAGCTAAGGCAACAATCGATTTCACTGGAGAAAGCATCTTGAATTTGCAACATACAGTTGCACAAATAGCTAACAAAGTCAAAAATCTGAGCGAATCTTCTCAAAAAATTTCCCATGTTGCATCAACGATTGGGGAAATAGCCGTCCAAACTAACTTATTAGCCAGCGATGCAAACATTGAAGCCACATGGATGGGCGATCGAGGTCGAGGCTTTGTGAAAGTAGCAGAACAAATTGGTCAATTAGCCGTGCAATCTGGCGAAGCAACCCAAGAAATTCAGGGTCTTTTAGCTGGCATAGAATTGGAAACTAGCGAATTAGTTCAAGCTGTAGAATCGGGAACGACCGAGATCGGAGAAAAAGCAAATCTTGTACAAAATGCCAAGTTAAGCCTAGAAGATATTTTGGAAGTGTCTGGGCAGATGAATCATTTAGTAGAGTCAATTTTTGCGACAACCGGATCTCAAGCAGAAACTTCCCAAGCGATCGCATCTTGGATCGAACAGATTGCCGAAACCTTAAAATACACCGCAGATTTGTCTGGTAGTGTATCTAGCTCTCTACAACAAACAATAGAAATGGCAGAGCAATTACAAGCCTATCTGAGTGGATTTAAAACTGGGGAGTAGGAAGTGGAAAGATGGGGGCAGGGAGCAGGGGAAAATATTATTGCTTCTACCTCTGAACTCGAAACTTCCACCTCTGAACTCGGAAGTTGCACCTTTTTGCTTGAACGTTGAGCCTTTGAACTTGGAAGTTGAGTCTTTTTGTTTGAACGTTGAGCCTTTGAACTCGGAAGTTACACCTTTTTACTTGAACGTTGAGCCTTTTTGCTTGAACATTGAGCCTTTGAACTCGGAAGTTACACCTTTTTGCTTGAACGTTGAGCCTTTGAACTCGGAAGTTGCACCTTTTTACTTGAACGTTGAGCCTTTGAACTTGGAAGTTGCACCTTTTTGCTTGAATGTTGAGCCTTTGAACTTGGAAGTTGCACCTTTTTACTTGAACGTTGAGCTTCTGAAATCCAAACTATAGCAATCGTAACCCAGCAGTTATAGCAAGCGAATTAAAGATTAGGACATCTTGAAAGCGTGGATGTTAAGAATAGTATATGTTTTACCTCCTGCCTTCTGCCCCCTGCTATAACACTCAACATACCCCATACTCTTTTTCAATTTAAAAATCGAAAGTTGTACGAACTACTCCCACATATTGAGTATCATTTTCGCTGTTGTTTTCTGGGTTGAGAATCACCCAAAAACCAGGAGTCACTGAAATGTGGTCGTTCATTCGTAAGCGATAGAATGCTTCAAGGTGGTAAGAGGTGTCGCCCTCTTCACGGACATCACTGTTAGAAACACGCGGTGGTAAACCAAACAGAAATCCTGGCAGATTACCTCTACCCCCCACATCGGGAAAGGATACGCCGACCGCACCAAACCAGACATTGGCACTCTCACCATTGTTAACGAATAGAGAATCTGTTCCACCCCGACCATTGGAAATATCACTCAAACCAGAGCTGTGGGCATTTGCCCAAATATATCCACCCCAAGCGTGAATTTGAAAATTCGGGGAGAAGCGATAGAATCCCTGTGCGCCTACAATATCGTTGGAAGTAGCAATATTGTTGCCAAAAGGAGCGTTTGCCAAGACGCTACCCGTCCCAGCTGCGATATCGATTATTCCACCAGGGCTATAGCCGTGAGAGTAGGCAACACCTATTGCTCCTTGCTTACCGTAATAAGCTAAGTGTGCTAAGGCGTTGTAGCCGCCATTAAACAAGCCGTTACTTTGTGATGGCGTATTGGGAGTGTTTGCTAAATAGCCCAAGGTGAGAACCAAGTCTTTGGTAATGTTCCAGTTAGCGGCTGCACCGCCGCCACCTCGGCGGAATAAGGGACTATATGAACCAAAAAGTGAGGGAACGCCATTGCCGTCGTCAGCAATTGTAGCGGGAGTGACGGTGGTTGAAATATCAGTGTAACCAATACCTGTAGGCCCAATAACAAAGTTAAGAGAATCACTGACTGGGAAGTAATAACGGATGTGGGGAGCAAAAAGTGTATCGTTGTTGTCATAATCGAAGTTCAGGCGTGTCATCCCTGTGCCTGTTGCTGCTGCAATTTGACTCGCACCATTGGTGGAATTTCCAAAGTTACCAAACTCCAGCCGGACTCGTAATAAATCTTTGCCTGTGAAACTGCTCTCAAAGTTGAGACGACCCCGGTTTGCAAAGTAGACTTGGCTATCATCGGTATCGCCACCTACTCTATCACCAAAGGTATCACTAACCGCGGTAATAATTTGAGCATTCAGCCTAGTAGTAGTGGAAAACTGCTGTGTCTCCAGCTTTGCTGTATGCGTTTCCAGGGTATCCACTCGCCCGCGCAGAGTTGCCAATTCTGTTGCAAAATCTGTCTGCAACTTTTGCAGCACTGCCAAGTCTTGCTTATTAACTAAATCGCCAGTAGCTGTGGCAATTAATTCATTAACTCGATCTAAGCAGGCATTTAAACCTGCGGCAAACTCATAACGGGTTAAAGCACGGTTACCGCGATAGGTGGAATTGGGATAACCCGCAATACAGCCGTAGCGTTCGACCAGCGATTGCAATGCACCAAACGCCCAATCAGTTGGTTGTACATCAGAAAACTGGGAAACAGAATTTACTTGTCCCTGCAAATTCCGATTAGCATCTATTGCATTAGAATCATCTTCTGGAGGTGCTGCCCAAACTCCTGGAATTGCCAAAAATAGAAGAAAAAAGCTATGAAAAATAATTTTTAGCATTGGCTTATTATTTGAAAATGGTTTAATTCTGAATTTGTAACTAAATAGATTGCACTCGAACCAAAGCTTCCAACTTCAAAGCTAATCAGCTGATTTACTGAAGCGAGAGATTATATTTATATCAATTTGAAAAAAGAATGCGACAAATAGATCGTTTGTAGAGACGCGATTCATCGCGTCTTTACCCAAAGATGTATTGCAATCATTAATTGAATTGGTATTAGTTGTTGTCTAATATTTTTTTGCGATGTAGCATCACAGATGTGAATACAGACTCATAATAATTAAGAAAATTTTGTATTTATAAACACACTGCTGCATACTTTTCAATTACTTTGCAGTCATTAGTTGTGAAGAAGGCAGGAGGCAGAAGGTTGGAATTTATCTGTTGCTATCAACCCCATCTAATACCAATTCAAAATTAAAAATTAAAAATTAAAAATTTAGACAGGATAAGGTTTTGGAGATGTATATCTGTCGCATTCTTTTTTAAAATTGGTATAATCCCAAGCCAATTGTTTATAAAACTCCATCAAATCACGCTTGGGGAGACAAGGGGCTTAAGCCCCTTGTTCTATTCAACAAAGCCGATAATCGGTACAAGGCTAAAACTATTTGTCAAAGTCTTTTTTTAACAACCGCTCCAGACGCAGAGGACACAAAGATACAAATTATGAATTACGCACAGAGAATACTAGATGGATGCCAATTACATATCTTCCAACTCAATTCCTTTGGTTTCTTTAATAAAAAAGAGAATGAAAAAGAATGAGGTAGCTGCTGCAATTGTATAAAGTCCATAGGCAGAACCTAGACCGAAATATTGCAGTATCGGAGGAAATGTTGTGGAAATGAGGAAATTGGCAACCCATTGCATTGCAGCAGCAATCGAAAGTGCGGCGGCTCGAATTTTGTTATTAAACATTTCTCCCAACAGCACCCAAACCACTGGCCCCCAAGAGAAACCGAAGCAAAATACATAGAGGTTGGCTGCGATGAGAGCTATAGTCCCGGCGCTTCCGGTAAGATTGGGGTTCCCAGCAGCATCGAGGGGAGCATTGCCAAACAGATAAGCCATCGTCCCCAAGGTTACGGTCATGCCGATTGACCCGATTATCAGTAAGGGTTTGCGGCCAAATTTATCTACAAAGGCGATCGCAATCAGTGTTGTAATAATATTGACGGCTCCTGTAATCACCGTAATTGATAGGGAATCTTTTTCGGAAAACCCAACAGCACGCCACAAAACGCTGCTGTAGTAAAAGATTACATTAATCCCAACAAATTGCTGTAATACAGATAAGCCTATTCCTATCCAAACAATTGGTAGGAGTCCGCCACTCCTGCTTAAAAGGTCAGAAAATTTAGGTTGGCGTTCGCGCAGCACTGTCTGCCGAATTTCTTCGATTTTTGGCAGTACGTCACCTCCTAAAATCTTGGTCAGAACGTTAGCAGCTTCTGGTTCTCGTCCTTTAGCAACCAAATAACGGGGAGATTCCGGAATTGTTAAAGCGATCATCCCGTAGAATACTGCTGGCGGGACTGCTGTCCAAAACATCCAGCGCCAAGCTGCAACCCCAAACAAAAACGGCGAGTCTGCTGAACCTGCTGTTACAGCGATAAAGTAGTCGCTCAATAAGGCGATAAAAATTCCGACTACGATCGCTAATTGTTGCAGAGATCCTAACCTTCCTCGCAAATGGGTGGGAGAACATTCGGCAATGTAAGCCGGCGCGATAACGCTAGCAACACCGATGCCAATCCCACCCAATAATCGCCAAAAGATAAAATCCCAGATAGTAAAGGCTATCCCAGAGCCAATGGCACTGATAGTAAACAACCCGGAAGCGACCACCATTGCGTTAATTCGACCATAACGGTCTGCAATCTGTCCGGCAAAGAAGGCTCCTACCGCAGACCCCAGCAGCGCTAGGGACACTGCTAGCCCTGTTACCCAACTACTGGTATTAAAAGCTTTTGCTAGAGATAAAACTGCACCGTTGATTACAGCAGTGTCAAAACCGAATAAAAACCCGCCGAGTGCCGCAGCACCAGCAATCAAAATTACATAAAACGTGTTGGCTTTACGACGAATAGTAGTGGAAGACATAGTTTATATATTGGGGATTAGGTATGGGGTATTGGGAAAGAGGTGACAGGTTATAGTGAATAATCTGTACCCTGTAAGCTGCCTATTTCCTTCTTTACCGTCTAGAACGTCTGCGTAACCGATCTATCATTACTGCCAAAATAATTACTAGTCCTTTGACAACTAGTTGCCAGAAGTAAGATAGGTTCAACAAAGTTAAACCGTTGTTGAGAATAGCAATAATTAATGCACCTAGAAGAGTACCGCCAATAGTACCAATACCACCTGTAAAGCTGGTTCCACCTAGAATAACAGCAGCGATCGCATCCAATTCGTAACCAGTACCGACGATGCCACTAGCACTATAAAGACGGCTGGCACTCATTATTCCTGCTAAACCTGCCAGTAATCCACTGACGCCATAGACAAATAGCAATACCCGATCGACTTTAATCCCAGTTAATCGTGCGGCTCGCTCGTTACCACCCACTGCATATATTTGCACCCCTAAAACAGTTTGTCGCAGGACAAACCAACTCACTACTATACTCAGTAGGGCAATGATTACCAGCCAAGGCAGGGGGCCGACATAGCTATTGCCTATCCAAGCAAAATTTATCTCACGGTTAATAACCGTTGTACCATTGGCAACTAAAAAGGCAACACCCCGCAAGGCAGTCAGTGAACCCAGCGTGACGATAAAAGGTGGCACATCCAAAAAAGTGATCAGAGCGCCGTTAATTAAACCTAAAACCAATCCTGCAAGCAAACCAGCAGGTATAGCCGCCCAACCGATAGCCGGAAGTAGCGATACCAGCACCGTGACTACGGCAGAAACAGCCAATATTGATCCAACTGAAAGGTCAATACCTCCAGTCAGAATTACAAACGTCATTCCCGTTGCCAGCACAATATTGATTGATGCCTGACGCAATATATTAACGATATTAGCGCCTGTGAGGAAGCTGGGAGAAAGGAATGTAAATAAGATGCAGATAATTATTAGAATCGGCAGAATACCTGCAACTTCAAGCAAAGTGCTGATTGATTTGCGGTTGCGCTGCGTTGAATTCTTGTCTGTTCTATTATTGACTGGCCTGATTGTCTGACTCATGATGCTGATACCTCCGATGCTCCAGTTGCATAGTGCATAATATTTTCTTGGGTAATTTCTTTACCAAGACTGCCGTCGAGTTCGCCTACTAGCTCTCCTTCTCGCATCACTAAGACGCGATCGCTCAAGCCCACAACCTCCGGTAGTTCGCTGGAAACCATCAGAACCGCAACACCTTGGGCTGCTAACTCGCTGATAATTCGGTAAATTTCACTTTTAGCACCGATATCTACGCCGCGTGTCGGCTCATCCAACATCAGTACTCTCGGCTTAATCGCTAACCAACGCGCCAATAATAGTTTCTGCTGATTACCACCAGAAAGATCCACTGCTCTAATTTCCAAATTCGCCAGCCGGATATTGAAGTCTTCCACCGCTTGCGTCGCTAAGAGATTGACTGAACCCCAGTTGACGACACCACCCTTTGCATCTTGCTTGAGTGTATTAATGGCAATATTCTTACGGGAACTCATCTCTAGAAATAAACCTTGGTCTTTGCGATCTTCTGGGACGTAACCAATTCCAGCAGCAATGGCATCACCGGGGCTATTAATATTAAGTTTCATCCCATTCAGGAAGACTTCACCACTTGTTTTGCGATCCGCACCAAAAATCAGCCGGCATACTTCCGTGCGTCCTGCACCAACTAGCCCCGCTAGACCGACAATTTCGCCAGCGCGAAGTTGAAAACTAGTTGGCTCAACCTTGCGTCCATCACTGATATTTGTGACTTCCAATCTCACTGGGCCGGGATTGGTTTGCCGTTGATGTTCGTAAAAGTCTTGCATTGAGCGACCGACCATCATCTGCACCAATCGCTGTGCAGAAATTTCATCCCGCGTCAAACTGCCAATGTATTGACCATCGCGCAACACGCTAATCCGGTCAGCCAATGCATATATTTCTTCCATGCGGTGACTAATGTAGATAATGGCAATACCGTCGCTTTTTAGTCTGCGAATTACCTCAAACAAGCGCTCTGTTTCGCGGTCAGATAGTGCTGCTGTTGGCTCGTCCATTACCAAAACGCGGCTATTGTCCTTCAGCGCCCGCGCAATTTCCACCTGCTGTTGTTCGGCGACTACCAAGCTACCAACCACTGTTTGTGGTGTAAAACTGGCTCCCAGGCTTTGAAGCACTTTCTCTGCTTCCAGTTCCATACCTTTGCGGTCTAAAAGCTGACCTCGGCGCAACTCGCTACCCATAAAAATATTTTCGGCAACGGTTAAATTAGGTGCGACGTTCAGTTCTTGATAAATGAGATTGATACCTGCCTTGCGTGCTGAAGCCGGATCGGTAATTTTTACAGGGCTACCGTTGATACGAATCTCGCCTTCATCAGCAATGTAAGCCCCAGCCAGGATCTTCATTAATGTGCTTTTGCCTGCTCCGTTCTCACCCATGAGGGCATGAACTTCTCCGGGGTAAATTGTGAGATTAACATTTTGCAGGGCAGGTACACCATTAAATCGTTTAGCAATCCCTTGCATTTCTAATACAGGGGTAGCTGTTGGTAGATGAGGAAAAGAGGTTTCAATACTTGTTGTCATGAACTATGCCTCTAAAAACAATTGAAAATTTGCGTTTTTAACTTAAAAATTCTCGAAAATCATATTTGATATGAAATGAAAGCCGTTACAAAATCATCTTGAGAAAACTTACCAGATCGCTGACTTTCACAATTGTGATTACTTACCAACCTTTTTCTGTGCTGACGTTATCTTTTGTAATCAGCTTGGGTGTCAGCAGAATGGTGGAATTACTAGGTTTTTTACCATTCAAGATGTCGTTACCAACCTTGACTGCTTCTGTAGCCATACCTCTGGGATTTTGAGTAGCAGTTGCAGCATATATACCATTTTTGTCAGCGATCGCTTTGATTGCTTCTGGCGCACCATCAACCCCAACAATAAAGAAATCTTTACGTCGTGCTTGATTAGCTGCTAGTTCTGCTCCCACCCCACTCGGATCGTTAATCGCAAAAACAGCATCAATTTTCGGAAAGGTTGTTAGCAAATCAGTCATGACTCTAAGTCCTCCATCCCTACTCCCTTCTGCATTCTGGTTTTTAGAAAGTATTTTTAAATCGGGATATTTGGACAATACCTTTTCGCAACCACTAACTCGTTGAAGCACCGATTCCACCGGAGGGCCGTTAACTATGACTACATTGCCTTTGCCTTTGAGGCGGTCAGCAATATATTGGCAACCCAGTTCTCCAGCTTTGATATTATTAGTTGTAATGGTGGCATCCACACCTCCGTCAGCACCTGTATCTACCGCAATCACAATTTTGCCTGCTTGTTTGGCTCTTTCAACTGCTGGCTGAATGCCACTTTTATCAGCAGCATTCAAAACAATGATGTCAGTATTCGCCGCAATGAAATTTTCAATTTGATTGGTTTGTTGGTTGAGGTCATAGGCACTGGAAGCGACAATAACTTTGACATCATTACCCCCAAATTTCTTTGCTGCTGCCTCAACTGCCTGTCCCATAACGACGAAGAAGGGGTTACTTAAATCGCCAACGGTGAAACCAACTGCTCGTAATTTTGTATCTCCAACACCCTTACTCGCTGCACTAGTATTAGCGGTGTTGCCATTTTGAGAGTTATTTGTGCAACCAATAACAGTACTACTGAGCAGACCTAATATGCTAGCTGCGATCGCAATTTTTTTCACATTCATATATCTCCTCAAGGTGATTAAATACTTACCAGCCTTCATAAGTGCTGAGGTTGTCTTTGGTGACTAACTTGACTGGAATTAAAATCTCGGAATCACTAGGTTTTTTGCCTTGGATTAGATCGTTGCCAATCTCAACTGCTTTTTGCGCCATCTGTGCGGGATTTTGAGCAGCAGTTGCTGCAAATACACCATTTTTGTCTTCCATTGCTTTGGTTGCATCTGGTGAACCGTCAACCCCAACAATAAAAAATTCTTTACGTTTTGCTTGTCTAGCTGCTAAATCTGCGCCTACACCGCTTTGATCGTTAGTGGCAAAAACGGCATCAATTTTAGGGAAAGTTGTCAGCAAATCGCTCATGACTCTAAGTCCTCCATCTCTAGTCCCTTCGGCGTTTTGGTCTGAGATGATTTTTATGTCAGGATATTTAGATAATGAATTCTTACAACCACTCACTCGCTGATTGATTGAGTCCATCGGTGTACCGTTGAGGATGACTACACTACCTTGACCTTTGAGGCGATCGCCAATATATTGGCAAGCAATCTCACCAGCTTGCGTGTTGTTAGAGCTAATCATCGCATCCACATCTGCATCAACGGCTGAATCTACTGCAATCACAACTCTACCTGCGTTTCTCGCGCCATCAATTGCTGGTTTAATTCCTTTTTTGTCAACCGCACTCAGGATAATTAGGTCAGTATTCGCCGATGTAAAATTTTCGATTTGGTTGGTTTGTTGGTTCAGGTCAAAAGCACTCGACACTGCATTAACTCTGATATTATTGCCAAGTTTCTTCGCTTGTTCTTCGGCGCCTTTTTCCATTGCTACATAAAAGGGATTACCCAAATCGCCAAGAGCAACACCGACTGTTTGTAATTTTCTCTTTGCAGTACTAACCTGATTTTCTAAACTAGTATTGGTAGCTATCTTAGTATCAGTATTAATAGTAGCGTTGCTATTTTGAGAGCCATTTGTGCAACCTACAATAGTACTACTAACTAAACCTAATAAGCTCACTGCAAGCGCAATTATCTTCATATTATTCGATTAATAACAAGGTATTCAAATCTGAAAAATTCAGCCTCATCTTCATCTGCAAAGTCATCACTATCTTAACTATTTATGATAATTTAGAGATAAAATTGAGCAATTTAAACTTATTTTAAATTTTAATAATATATTTTATCTAATTTATTAATTTCATTAAATATCTTGTTTAATAAAGCAAAATTTTAAACAATCTTTGCTTCCAAACTAACATTTTTATGAAACTAAAAATTTGTAACTCTCTCAGGATAAAAACAGTTGTTAGCTAAAGCTTATACAACAGTATTTTATCAAGTTTGATGATTTCTAAATTGTATTTGACTTTCTTTCAGTTTATCCTGTACTGTTACAAAAACGAACTCAATTTAACTATCTTTACAAACTATAGAATCCTATTGAATCTCTTGGTAATTTCAAATTTGTACTCCAAACATTTGTAAAAATTAGTAATTTGTACTTAACTCATGATTTGATAAAAGTTAATAAATGTAACTTAAATCGTATTCAGAAGAATTAAGAGCTTACTAAGTAGTTTGATTTGAAAGTTGATATTCTCTTGTCAGATAGCAATATATATTGATAAATCTCCTGAAAGCTTGTTTTCAAACTGACTCAAATATACCTTTGAAATGTATTTACTTTTTATTTCTCCTCAATTCTCGAAAAAACCTAATAGGGAACAGGGAAAAGTCTTTCCTATTTCCTGTTCCTACTGGGAGTCACAGACCCCTACTTCTATAAGTAGGAAGTTTTGAATAGAGTCTTTAAAACTTTAAGGTGGAAGGCAAATACTTTGCCGCTAAATCTTCATAGTATGGTCTGAGTTTTTGCCAATCAGGAGGATTGGGGTTTTTTGAATACAAATCGTAGGGATTGAATAACTTCACCCATTTAAACATTTCTTTATCATGTTTATCCATCAAATGCTCGTATGCATTTTCACGATGTTGTGGATAAAAGGAGTGATAGCGGAGGATGTACAATGCTGGTTCCGGTAAATAGTTTTTTAGCATATAATATACGTACTCATCGTGCCCCCAGGACATCTGTACGTTACTCAATCCACAATTCGGTTCGTAAACACCATACTTGGTATTATATAGAGGGTTATTGCGATCGGGATTTTCTGTGAAAAATTCAGAGAAAACAATTTTATCCGAGAATGCACAACCTACTGGATAGGTATCGCCTACTGTAGCCCATTGAGGTTCACCAAATAGGCAAAGTACCTTTCCCATATCATGAAACAAGCCGGTAAGAACCATCCAGTCAGGGTGAGAGTCGCCGCGAATAGCTCCTGATGTTTGCAATAGGTGCTGTAACTGATCCAAGTCAGTATCGGGATCTGAATCATCGACCAATTGATTCAAAAATTCAAATGCATCCCAAACAGACATTTGTTTTTTATCTAACTTTAGAAAGTTTTCCTTTTTTTGTAGTACAAAATTATATGTTTGATTAATATGATTTAATCGATAAAACTCTTTGACTGTATTTCTTGTAGTCGTTTCGTAATTCCTGTACGCTTCAACAGTTTTGCCTTCTTTAACTATATTATTCGGGTCAGGATAGCGATTAAGTAAGTCTTCTTCCCATTCTTCTAGCGAATCTAAGGGATTGTTTTGAGCTTGTTTAGTAAGACGATTTAGAGTTTGAGACATATCTTCCTACTTTTTTTACTGACTTGTGAGTTAAATAATACTTTTGCTTTTGTTTTATGCACACGTGTGTATAAACTGAATTGAGCTTATCTTTACTCTTGCACACCTGTGCAAAAACGAATGTTAAGTTTCTTTTCTTATTTGTATACTTATGCATCAATAACTTTATCTATACTCAAGCAGCCCGTGCGTTCTCCGTAGCGATGATTTCATACCATAACCAGCGCACCAAACTCTGTAGCATCTGAGACTCTTGCCAAAGATCCGATAAGTCATTTTGATCGCAACCAGAGGTGGCATAAGGTTTTGGGCTTGCTAAAACAAAGCCGATAGTGAATCCTGGAAAGGATTGCCGTAGAATAAATTCCGCAAGAATCTCTTTCGCCTCCAATGTTGCCTGTGGAAAGCCGTTAAAGCAGGAGATGATGAAATTATTTTGAGAGTAATTTATGTATTTAATTAATATTTGCCGTATTCTGTAAGCAGACTAGTTAAACAGTGCCAATACTTATACTGAAATCTTTCTTTACATAAATATCACCATGAAACTTAAAAATTTTTTACAGCACTCCCAAAACGTTACTAGATTACCAGAACAAGAAACTTCCGTTGTATCGCAACAGGAGCCAACTAACACTTCTAACGAATCGAACAATGTTCTCAAGAAAAGATTATCACTTCTTTGGGTTCGGCATCTGCTACTACTTACAGGATTGGGAGTGTTGTTAAGTGTAATTGCAGTTTATATTGCTAATTATGCTTATAAGCAATGGCAATACACGCAAACCGAGCTAGAAACTGATAATGCTTATGTTACCGCAGAGATAAATCCTGTGACTAGTCGTGTATCAGGAATAGTCACTGAAATTACATTTAATGATAATCAAGTAGTATCTTCAGGGATGGTATTAGTAAAAATTGACAAAAGCAACTATCAATTATCTTTGGCGCAGGCAAAAATATCTTTAGAATTAGCTAAACAGCAAGCAGCATTGGCACAAGAGAAAATTCCCAAAATTACTATTGAGATTCCATCATTACAACCAATTCCTGAAAATAAAAAGGCTCAAATACAACAACAAGCTTTTATCAGAAAAAGAACTTTACAACTACAAGCACTTAATCAACAAAAAAAGATAAACGAGCAACAATATAAGGTAGCGTTAGCTACTTTTGCTCAAAAGCAAGTAGAGGTAAAAAAAGCAGAACTGGAATTGAACTATACTAACATTGCAACTGCGGTCGGTGGAATAGTTGGAAATAAAAACGTCCAAGTCGGACAGCAAGTGCTTCCAGGGCAGACTCTTTTATCAATAATACAGCCACGTCCTTGGATTATTGCCTATTTTCCCGAAAAGCAGTTACAAAAAATACAGCCAGAGCAAAAGGTAAAAATTACGGTTCCAGCCTTTAGTAATCACCAGTTTCAAGGCAAGGTAGATAGTATCGCCTCTATGCCACAAAATAATCTCACGAGCAATTCAGATTCTAGTAATTCACTACATGAAATTCCCGTCAAGATTCTGTTTGATGAGTCTAGTATTCAAGGTTATGAATCTCGATTGACTCCGGGAATCTCAGCAGTTGTGAAAATTAAAACTAAGTAGCCTAAGTTCGTTTAATTACTTATAATTTAAAACTCTCCGCGTCCCCTGTATCCCTACTCTTAACCAACGCTACTAAGAGCGTCTTTGAAGGAGAAGTTCACATCGCTACAAGTCGGCGAGTCGTGACTTATGTTTGCGTCAGTCCTAATTACAAATATTCATCCAAACATGATATAATGTCGAAATAATTACTAATACAAAGATTACTTCCTAAGTTTGTCGTCTTTAAGACATTCAAAAGCCCCACCCTCAGTAGTGTATAGGTGGAGTGTTGATTATTAACACTGGTACGAGTAAAAACGTTACATTAGATGACGCTTTTTTAACTTACGTCGCCGACTTTAGGAAACTAGAGTTACCTGCTGATTGACACGGGGACGGCCAAAGCGCTCCCAAGCACTTCCTCCTCGCAGAAATAGCTCTAAGAAGCGTAATGGCTCTGTTGAATCGCCTCTTGACCAACCGGAACTACCAATAGCAAAGGCCAAAGTTCCTTCAGACACTTTGAAACTGCCATCAGAATACACTGCATCACTGACCACATCTCCAATCCGGATCGCGATTTTAGTTTGAGGCTGCAAGTTAAGCGTATGCGCGGCAATAGTTGTTTTGATGTTGCCGTAGCCATCAATCCAGGCAATTCGATCTGGTGGGACATCCGGGATTTGTTCACTTTTAAGGCTATCTCCCAAAAGGCTGAAATCTTCAGCCACGATCGCCGCCGCCGCCACAGGAAACACATCCCGCGAGCGAAACTGCGAACCACCACGAGAAACATTGACTACTCGCAATTCTTTGGTATGGTCTTTAATGAACGAGAGGGTGTAGCCCGCATTTACACCTACTACTTTTATACCATTAGATAAAAGGGCGTAAGTTAGTCCTTCACCCTCGTTGTCCCGACGAGCTTGTGGATCGTCCTGACGAGGCGCGCAATTGTGATAAATCAGCCGCTGGCTGGGGCCTGCGTTCAGTCCCAATTGGGCAATCCAGAAACCTGTTGCTAAGGTACTGAATGGCGGAACCGAAAGTAAATGAATTTGGGCATCGGGAAAAGCCATTAGAAGACGTTGCGTGACTTCAGTAAATGCCGGATCTCCTGTACCGTAGTCTGCAATAACGCAGATAAACATTCTGCTCCTCCTTGTTTAGGATAATAATTGGCAATCAATCGTCAGGCAATGGGTGGCGTTCAAACACCCAAGTCTACCTGTCTTATCAGCAGTCTAGGTGTAATCTCAACCAGATGCAAGATTTCTGCATCAGATTAATGACAACATGAAGCCATTGTTGAGAACCACGATCGCCAATGTATAGCGATCGCTTTGTTGTTTTAACCACACTATTGAAGAGGCGAAAGCATTCCAAACTTATCAGCCAAACCCCCTTTATACGCGCTAACTCACCTCCTATGTTCTATCTTCTGCTATAAGTGGAATCATCTGATGACGATTTGTGGTGTTAGAGGAGTCAACTTCCCCAATTAATGATGGATGACGACTAAACCAATATGCAGATTTAAGATAACCTGCCTCCACTTTCATTAGTGGCAGATTATACTTTTGTGGCACCTTTTGAATTCGCTCAAATGCGAATGGTAGTTGGTAAAAGGGAATATTCGGAAAGGCGTGATGCACTGCATGATAATTTAGTCCACCCATCAACCAGCCAACTAGAGAACTAGTCCCAATATTACGACAAGCATAAAGCTGCGTTAATTGGTGAGTGGTAAACTTCCCCCATAGCGCGTAGTGTTCCAAGCGATCGCGTGTCTGCACTATGATGCCAATTATCCGTTCTAAAATTAACCAAAATAAAACGTAGCGCAGTATTTCTCCTTCAAAGATTGCCAGCATTAATAGAACGCTATGCACAAACAGCATACCTGTAACATCCAGTAGTAGCTGTCGCCGCATACTAGCAACTAAGTTTTGGAAGCGTACACCCTTAATAAAGGTTTTAATAATTAGCCCCATGCCTCCGAAAATAAAAATATCGCACAACCACTGATGATTTACATACCAACGCAGTATGGGGTGTGCTTGCTGGTATTCTTGCCAAGTCCATTGCACTCGTTCTGGATCTCGCAAGTCAATGCCATTCCAGGCATGATGCAAGCGGTGTATTTCTGCATAGATACTGTAAGACCACAGCATTGGCCAACTCATCAACCGAGGCACGATCGGATCGAACCACTTCCAACCTGTTAAGGTTTGATGTGTCATGTCATGGGTACAAATCAGCCAAAAGCTATAAAAAACTCCCGCCAGCATTGTTGCAGCCACAAATAAAATACCGTTTGGCGCTGACCAAGCTAAGATGACTAAGCCGAGAAATATCAAGCCTAAGATACTAAAACGTAGCAATCCGGCTCTAGGATTAACTTGGTGTAAGTCGGCAGTAACTTGCTGTAACTCTTGAGCGATAGTATTCACAGTCACGGTGCGATCGCCCATAACCCACTTCACCTAAATTTGTTATCTAAGTTACTATTAGCTTACCGCGACCGAGCGATAACTACAGGCGATCGCTATCAAAGCATTGTGCATCCAGCTTCTCTTTAGCTGGCGTTGCAATACCGCGCTTAACTAGACCCGCTTCAAATTGCTTAATAAATCTTAAGTCTTCCTCTAATAGAGGCTGGTTTTCGCTTCCAGAAAAGTCGTTACTAATAGAGGGATTTTTCTCAAGGAAAGCAAATGCTTGCCGAAATTGACGCGGATTTGCCAAAATTTGCGAGTCAAAGTGACAGGAAATAATCTGCACAAAATCCCAACTTGCGACTGTATCAGCCCAGTTGAGAACTTGCCTTGGTGCTTGGGGAAGAATGAGGATTTGTAGAATCGGTGGGACAAATGGTCGTCCCTGACCTCGTAGAGCATCGAATGTCTGCTTCCAAGTTTCTTGCCAGCGAAAAGGAAATAAACCAAAGTATGTTTTTCGCGATCGCTGTGGTGCTTTGAGAGCATCGCCAAACATCTGTCGCACTGCTGTAACTTCCAGCGCACTGGGACGGAAGTAAAGCGCAAACAATGAAATGCGTTGCCATCCTTTGCGGCGGTTGTCTTCGTTGTCCTCGATCGCTTCAAAGGCATTGTCCCTTGCATGAAACAGTAAGGGATAAGGATCTAATTGGACAATTTGAGGCGGGTCTTCTGGTACAGAAACTATAGAATCAGTTACAAGCAGAGTACGCGATCGCTTGTGAAACAATGCAACTTCTGTAAAAGATCCTCGTCCCAAGTTGATGTCCAATATTGCATAGTCAAACTCCAAAGCGAAGGGAGCAAGGCTTGAGTCCTCTGGGAGTTCTTGAGTTCGTTTTTGGGGAAATCCTAGCCAACTAAGCGGCATCTTGAAAGGGAAACTCCACTGGTGCGGGGCAACAAAAACTTGTGCTTGAGTAAAGCGTCTAGAAAAGGGGCCTACGAAGATTTTATGCTCCAGACCAGAACTGGTTGGCAGTAAGATGTACTTAACTTCACCGTGCTTTGCTACCAACTCATTAACCAAGCGAACACACTCAGTTGTTGGAGCAACGGGTGCATAGACCAGAAGTCCTCCGGCAGCGAGCTTGATGACAGTCATGCGAATCGGCACGATGGTGTAGAGAATGCCGTGAAGCTGATCGAATGTCCAGATAGTATCCTTAAGTATTTCCTGGCGAACTGTCCGCCGCCTGCCATAAGGGTAGAGTGGGAGAGCAGCCCAGAATGGCCATGACCAATCGTTTGGGTGGCTCAAAGAATACATCCCTTGCTCTTGTAGTTCTACCTTCACTCTAACAAATAACGGTAGGTTGCTTTGATGATCTGTGCCAAAGCATAAGCTGTGTCCGGCTGGAGCCGTTTATCACCCAATAGTAAAAGTATAATTTCTTCGTCAGTGTCTAGCTCTGATGCCTCATGCTCGTTGACGAATAAATCACCTGGTGAGATTTGTAGCCAATTGCAAAGGGCGATAAATGTCTCCATGTCAGGCATGCTGCCATTTTCGACCCTTGACAATGTTGAAGGGCTGACATTGCCAATCTCTGCCGAAATTTCGCGCAGCCCTTTGCTACCGCGTTTGTTACGGACTAGTGCTGCTAGTCGCTCGATGTTTAAATAGCTATTGCTCAAAAGTCCTCTTTCGTCATCTCAAGATTTTAATTAATTCCCGAAATAGTAGCCTTGTGGCTTTAGCTGCAATGCGATTTCTAATCAACTTTGCAGGACGACCAGCGGCTTTCTCAGCATCCAACTGACTCCCCAGTTGTTGACCAATATCATTTTTCAATCGCGATCGCTGCGGCTCAATCCGGGTGTAGACCCACTGCCACAAAGCTTTACGACATAAGTCAGAACCGCCCACAACTTTAGTCTTCTTGCTGTCACCCGATGCCACCAGCGACGGGGCAGCACCTAACGCTTTCTGGAATCGGCGTAACGACAGATGCCGTTTAGTTGGCTTTTTAGAATTTCGCCCGCTTAGGATTTTCACCTCTGGTCTACGGTCAGCATCCAGGAATCCCTCAATCGGGTAAATCTGGGATATCAGCACCGATGAGAGGCGATCGCCAAAGCCAAACTTTTTAAAAACCTTGCGGTAAGGTTGAAACCGCACCTCAGCAAGCAATTCTTGCAACTCAACCTCAATGGCGTATTCTTCGCGCTGGAGATTACAGATGCGTTTTGCATGTTGGCGAACCGTGTCTGTAATCCCCAAGCCAGCCGTTTGAGCGTAAAGACGATCGTAACGCGTACTTTTGCGTTCACCAGCTAGCCAACCCCAAAGTAAAGGCACTTCACCAGACTCACCCCGCAGAGAGCGTACCAGTGCTACCTCTGGAAACTGCCAGGCTAAATCCTGACGGGCACGGTTGATAATGGGTGATTGCACTCGGTTGAGGTGAGCCAGTCTCAGCACCAGTTCTCGAATTTTAACTATCGTCAGGTCGCGGATTTGGACAAATCGCCGTGGGTCGGCGTGGTAGTCGAAGTAGTAACAAGCCAAGGCTAACGAATCTGCATCATCATCCTTGTCTGGCAAGGCAAGATGATTAGCCCGATAATTTTTTAACTCTTTATGACCGACCAACCGCACCTCTACCCCGCTTCGTGCTAAATGAGTACCCCAAAGCTTACTGTAGTTACTGCCAGTCGGTTCCATCAGAGCAATGTCCGGCTTTAGCTCTAACAAAGCTTTAATCCCTTGAGCATTGGCGCTAAAGCAATTAAACGGACATTCATAATAAAATTGACGTGGGTCTTCGGGTTTTTCTGTTAGCAGGCAAGCCGAAACTGAGGACTTGCTCACATCAAGTCCCAAAATTTTAATCATTCAGTTCTCCTGGGTGGTTCAGTTTATGTCCCTGATGTCTGCCTGCGAATCACCCGAAGGCCCTTTGAGCCTAATTCACTCTCAAGGCAATAGCCGTCAGCGGGAACTGACGGCGACACAGGGAGGGAACAGCACAACCACAGCAGCCGAGCTTGGGAAGGTAGGAAAGCCAAAAACAGCTTGTTTCAAGTTAAAAGCCCTAAGCTGCTGTGTGTATGCGCTGTACGTCTGGGTTGGACTCCAGACCGCGACGCGACGCAATTTATTGCATCGCGTTTCGCCGGTGAGTCAGTCCGGCTCGTCAGGCTTTTCTTACGGCTTCATACATGTCAATTACTTGCTGAATTTGTTTGGCGGATAGCTGCTCGTATTGTTCAGTAGCTTTTTCTGATAGATACTGGCTCCATGATTGAATTGGTATTCCAGTTTTTTGAGAGAGGAATTGTATAGCTATTCCCGTCGCCAAAACGTTAATTACATATTCATCTCTAGGGATATGAATAAATTCGTCGTCTTTTTCAACAACCATTACACCTCCTAAAAATTGCTAAGTTCTTGATTGTTGATCTGAGGAGCTTCCCCGCTTTCAAAAGGGATATCATCTGGGTCTGGTTCTTCTGATTGTTGCGTTAACTCCTCTTCCTTGCTTTTGAGTTCTCCCAACTTTTCTTGAAGGTAAGAAATTTGCTCTCGAAGATTATTAGCTGTTGACTCTAAAGTTTTAATTTGAGTTACAATCTCCCTTTCTCGCGGCTCCCTAACGTTTCGCTCTACTTTCTCCATCAATCTGGAGATTGCTTCTTCGTCGTCTTCTCCCTCTAAGACTTCACAGAACAGTTCTAGATGCTTGTTTTCGTAATTTCCTAAGTTGAGAACTCGTTTGTAAGAAATAGTTTTGACTTGCATAAGTTTGTGATATTTTTAACTTGATAGTAGACGGCGGTCGCGTAATGCAACCGCGATCGCCTTTAATTAGCTATTGAGTTTTTCGATAATCACTCCTCCTTGAGGATTTGGAATTGCAATGGCATTGCAAGGGGAATTTGTCAGCATTTCTATCTGCTTAGGCCAGTGCGCTTCTAGTTCAATCTTGCTCATTTCAAAACTTTGCTCTGCATTCTCATTGTTAGCAGGTAGAGTAACTCGGAATTTACTCATCGGTTTTTTCTTCTAGTGATACAAAAAAATCAGCATTCCCAGACACTCGCCTAGTGGTTTTTGGCTCTAACTCGTTTGCACAAAGCTCTGCGGTTATCCTATTATTTGTTGTCTCGACCACTCTCCATCTAGTATTTTCTGGTTCCGTTTGAGGTCGTCGCGATCGGCAAGGCGGACGGCTTTGCTACGGCTGACTTTCATCAGGGGAAATGAACCATCCGGCGAAAGGCTGAACACCTCGTAATTTCTTAAGGAGTTCCATTCGACGGCTGTTCTATCGCACAGTCCCAAATACTCAACTTGATTCATGTCTGCGGCTGAAGCAGCACTAGGCAAGGATGGCAAGTATCGTTTTGCTCTTTCTTTTTTTGTCTTAACGTGAGTTCGACGGAACTAAAAAATGGTAGGAGGTAGTGCAGGCAAATCTTTTGGGTAAATGTCAATCGAGGGTTTTTTAGGCAAATAGG
>JBALDB010000062.1:0-102598 GCA_036918135.1 Nostoc sp. | reverse complement strand
ATTAATAAAGCTGATTTAATTATTCAAAATGCCGTCAATCCCGGTGTTGGGTCAGTGGGTGGTAGCATTCAAGTCAGCTATCAAGTTAAGAATCAAGGTACAGGTAGTGCTGGCTATACCTACACCAATTTTTATTTATCCAAAGACCGAATTCTCAGCAATGAGGATACCTTATTGAGTTCTGAATACACTAGCAGTATTGCATCTGGAAGTTACACTAGCGGAACATTTTCAATCAAGATTAGTAAAAGTACCGCAGTGGGTGGCTACTACCTGTTGTATCAAGCTGATGGCGATGAAGATGTTCCTGAAAGCAATGAAACTAACAACATTGTTGCCAAAGCTATAACCATTATCAAAAATATCGGTTATAACTCCACTGATGGCTATGGACTAATAAATGCAGCCGCAGCAGTCGCTAAAACTCTTGGTCAGACTACCTTTGCTAATGTTCCTGACCTCGGTGGTGATAATTGGGGAGCCGACCTAGTAAAAGCTCCAGAAGTCTGGGCAAAGGGATACACAGGTAAGGGCATTATTGTTGCTGTGATAGATAGTGGGGTAGATTACAATCACCCAGATTTGAACGCTAATATCTGGAAGAATACTAAGGAAATCGCTGGCAACGGCAAAGATGATGATGGCAATGGCTATATCGATGATATCAACGGCTGGAACTTCTTAGACAACAACAACAACCCCTTAGACAAAAATGGTCATGGCACTCATGTAGCTGGTACTATTGCTGCGGTGAAAAATAACTTTGGTGTCACTGGTATTGCCTATGATGCCAAAATTATGGCACTGAAAACTGGGGGTACCAGTCCCTCCGATACATACCTTAGCGATGAAGCAATTGTCAAGGCTATTCGTTATGCTGTGGATAATGGGGCTAATGTCATGAATTGCAGTTTTGGTGATGAGAAGCCTAACAGTGAAATAGAATCAGCCGTTCAATATGCCGCCAGTAAAGGGGTAATTGTCGTTATGGCAGCAGGAAATGAGAGCGATTCTCAACCCCATTATCCAGCTATCTATGCCAAGAAATGGGGGCTGGCTGTCGGGGCAATTGATAAGTATGAAGAGATGGCTTACTTCTCTAACGAAGCTGGGCCAAATACACTCCCCTACATCACAGCTCCAGGAGTTGATATCTACTCTACATTACCAAGCAATGACTATGGTTTTAAAGACGGAACGTCTATGGCAACTCCCCACGTTACTGGGGTAATAGCTTTGATGTTAAGTGCAAAGAAAGGTCTAACTGATACCCAAGTGCGTCAGATTGTCACAACAACAGCAGAAAATAGTCTGGCGTAACAATCCTTGATATAACTAGATTTAACTCAAGCCGATTGAGTCAAGGGTAAAACTATTTGTCAAAGCGATTGCCACTCCATTTAACTAACAATTTTTGTAAGAGTCAAAGGCGATCGAGGGTACATAGGCTTAGCTCAACCCAGCCATCGCCTTCCAGCGTGAGTATGCAGATATAGCCGTAATCATATAGGTCAGGACATAATAACAAGCGTGAATGTCAGTAAGAGTAATGTTTTTACCTCCTTTGTATGAAGTGCTAGAAAAATGGTCTTCTGACAAATTAAGGAGCGTTAACGCACAAATTGAGTATCTGCTAACAGAAGCAGCACGCAAAATAGGAAGATGGAAAAAAGATACTAAACGCAATAAGAAGGATACACAAACGCAAAATAAATCAGATGATTAATCATAAATCCAACACTTATATACCGAATATATGGAGATTGTATGTTTTTTACTTTACAACACTAAAAAAAGAATTACAGCAGAATTCAGAATTAGAATAGGTTCTCTGCTTAGCTATCAGAGCTAAATAGTGTACTTCACACTTGTCTAAATCTACTGTCTATCAGTTCTAAACAATTGGTTAGAAACAAGATCCCCAATTTGTTTGTCAAGTTGGGGATCTGTGGCTTGCAAGTATCAAAATCTGATTTTGCAATCAAAACTTAATAATTAATTGATATTTTACTCTTGATAAAAATCCCTATTTTGTTAAATACTTTTTTGTAGTAGAATTAGCAATTTTTTCTAAAATTACATAGTAATTATTGACAATGGAGCTTGTTCGCAGATTAAAATCTTTGAAAAAAGGTTTTAATGTTTCAGACTGTCAAAAACTATTGCTATTTTGAGAGAAAATACTCATGCTCAAAGATAATGTTAATAACAATTTATTTGCCAACAAAACATTAAATGCAACTTCAATATCATCATTAGATACCTTTAATACCAAGGATAACTACAATCTGCATATTAGTGGTCATAGTAGCTATAATTCAACTGATGCTGATATGCACTTGCTAAAGAAAAATCATTCAAAAATTAAGGTTGATAAGAGTGCTGTTAGCAGTGGAAACTATAATCCCACTACGGGTTATGGCTTAGTTAATGCAGCAGCAGCAGTAGCCAAAGTTACTGGTCAAAATACCTTTGCTGATGTTCCCGACCTTGGTGGCAATAATTGGGGAGCTGACCTTGTGAAAGCACCAGAAGTTTGGGCAAAAGGATACACAGGTAAAGGTGTTGTTGTTGCTGTTGTAGATACTGGGGTCGATCGCAACCACGATGATTTGAAAAATAATATTTGGACGAATAGCAAAGAAATTCCAGGTAACGGTATAGATGATGATGGCAATGGCTACGTTGATGATGATTACGGTTGGAACTTTTCTGATAACAACAACGATACTTTAGACAAAAATGGTCATGGTACTCATGTTTCTGGCACGATCGCTGGAGAGAATAATGACTACGGTGTTACTGGCATTGCCTATGATGCCAAAATTATGCCTGTCAAAGTTTTGAATGACTCTGGCTCCGGTACTTATAATTCCATAGCTAAAGGCATTCGCTACGCCGTAGACAATGGAGCCGATGTAATTAACCTCAGCTTAGGAGGCAAATATTCTAATAGCACTCTAGAGTCAGCCATTGATTATGCCAGCAGCAAAGGAGTGATTGTGGTTATGGCAGCTGGTAATGATAGTGAATCATCACCAGATTATCCCGCCCGCTATGCATACAAGTCAGGAATTGCCGTTGGGGCGGTAGATAGAAATAAAAACCTAGCTGACTTCTCCGATCGCGCTGGAACAAATCCAATTAGCTACGTTACAGCCCCAGGAGTCGATATCTACTCCACAGTTCCGAATAATCAATATGCCACTTATAGCGGCACTTCTATGGCTGCTCCTCATGTTGCTGGTGTAGTTGCTCTGATGCTAAGTGCTAACCCAAACCTGACTGATGCCCAAGTACGTCAAATTGTCACAGAAACCGCAGACAATACTACACAAAGTACAACCTCTAGTTTGAAGACTTACAATTTGAATTCTTTGTCAAGTCAAGTAATTACAGAACCAGCAGAATATTTAACACCGAAAAACATTTCTAGTTTTAATAATTCTGATTTTAATTCTTTGACCAATCAAACATTTACGGAAACAGCAAAATCTCTAAAATCAGATGTCTCTAGTTTTAATAATTATGATATTAGTTTTGCAAATAATCAGCCAATTACAGAAACAGTAAATTATCTGAAACCAGATATCTCTAGTTTTAATAATTACAATATTAGTTTTGCAAACAATCAGCCAATTACAGAAACAACAAAATCTCTGACCTCTTATGAAAATAATAGTGGATTACTTAATCCAGAATCATGGTCTCAATCTCTAGACTACAATCCGATATTTAGCAGTAGCAATATAAATAGCAATGAGAATAATCAAGATGAGAATAATGTTGATTATGACCAACTAAGGAAGCAAATGGAAAGACAATTAAAACAATTAGAAGATATTAGAAAGTTCTTGGGTATGGGTTGAAAACTTTAAAGAAGAATTCAGAATCAATTATATCATGTCCGGTTGAATACTTATGATTCTGTAAGGGTCGGTAATGGGTAAAGGGTAATGGTGAATAGGGAATGGGGAATGGGTGATGTTAAACCTTCTTTTTTCCAATTACCTATTACCAATTAACAATTAGCAATTCCCAATCGACTATCCACTAGTCACGCTCTAATTAAATTCTGAATTCTGAGGATTGATGCCAATATTACTGTTTTGTTAATTCAATCCAAAATCTCAAATCTCAAATTTGGTCAACTTCCCCCCACATTCATTGCTGCTAAAACAGCTTTCTGGCTGACATCTGTGTAAATGGTATTCAAATACTTCATAACGATATCACTGGAATTTGAATTTACTACATTTTCCTCTTCCTTTGCTAGGGGAATTGCTCCCAATACATCTAATACCGTCTCGCTACTAGAGGGCACAATGACTACCAAAGATGACTCTAGTGGTTCATTATATTGCCAGAAAGAGTCAATTTTGACTGAGTATTTGTTGTGAACAATTGACTGTTGAGCATCAGCCGTTTCTGAGGTGTTGGCTTCAATTTTACCACTACGTAACTGGCGTAAATCGCTGATAATTTGCTCTTTGGTGCGTCCCCGTAACTGAAATAGTACAAACGGGTCTTCACTAAAGCGATCGCCTAACTGATAATACACCGCACCAACATGTTTACAGGGATTTGCTTTATCAGGACAAGAGCATTTACTCTTAACATCAGCAAGCGTAAAAGGAAATAACGAAAGACCATTAGCTGTGAATACTTCAGCTATATTTTGCGGCATTTCTCCTGCCAACAATTTGGCAGCAAAAATTGCCTTTCGAGACATTGTTTCAATCACATAACCCCACTGTTCATCGCTAAAAGGTTCAAGGGAAAGGGAAACTTTATAAGGTTCGACTTCACTACCTTGTACCCTAGCTAATACTTTTGCACCTTGAAACTCAATGCTTAAAACATTTCCTTGGCGTGCATAGTTTCTTGCACGTTCCAAACGCTTTTTAAAGCGATAAGAATCTAGCAAATCTAGCCATTGTTGCGACCACCATTCACGGCTTGCTTGTAATGTGTCATTAATCATAAATAAATTTAAAATTATGGAATAGATAGGTTAATCTCGTTTTGTAGACAGTTACCTCAGACTATAGCGTTTCTCGTTGAGAGCGTATCAGTTTCGCAAATATTAAGCCTACAGATTGGAATGGCACTGCACAGGGGCGTAAAACCTTCAATCAATTACTAATTACGAACCTGTGCTGAGCGACGCCGAAGCATTACGAATTACGAATTATTCCATCCCTGCCTTGTACTGCAACCGCTCAACTAATTGGCGCGTCCAATCCAAGTCCCGATCGCGCAGGCGCTCTTGGATCTCCAGGGCAGACTGTGCTAAGGATAGCGCCTGTGAGTAACGCCCCTCTTTCTCCAGAACTTGCGCTAGCCCTGATTGAGCAAAAGCCACCAAATCTTGTCGTCCCACCTCTTGCGCTAGGGGTAACTCACGCTCGTGCCAGGGGCGTGCTGCTGTAGGGCGATCGCGCAAGGGCTAGAAGTCCCAAGTTGTCGCAATAAGTTGCTTGGCTTTCTTTATTTCCCTGTTTTTCTGCTATCGCTAATGCTTGCTTGTAGTAGGATTTGGCGCGATCATAGTCTCCCTGCGATCGCGCAAGTAATCCCAGATTGTTAAGGGCGATCGCCTCATCTTGTTCCTCCTCCAACTCTCGGTAAATTGCTAATGCCTCCTTGTACAGCCGCTCCGCCTCCGCCCAGTTCTGGCGTTGCCCTGCAATGTGTCCTTGCAACTGAAGTGCACTAGCCTTATCCTGACGGCTGCCGCCTTGCTCCATCGCTTCCACCATCTGAGCCGCCCAACTTGCTGCCCTATCAGTATCGGCGCGATTGTAGTGAATCATTGCAACGTGATATGCTCCCCAACCAAGTCATTGTCACAATATCCGTCTGTCCCAACCCCTTGGCAAATTCCCGGCAGAAGCTATCGAGAGAAGACAGGGCGAGGGTTTCTTGCCGCACTCCCTCAGTTGAGAGCCAGGTAGTCTTAGCAGAAACAAACAGGTAGGCATCAAACAAAGCTTGCTGACGGGCAAGGTGTGCTACCTCCAGCGCTAACGCCGTTTTGCCCATACCACCAATACCATCAATTGCCACACCCCAGCCGCGTTCTTCTGGTGAGAGTGCCTCCAAACAACGGGCGATTTCTTGTTTGCGTCCCACAAACACATCGTTATAACGGGGCAAGTTATCGGGTACACTTGCCGAATGTTGTCCCTTTGACAGACTTAATCGTGCCTCTAGGCTAGTGACTTCTTTTTGTTTCTCCTCTAGTTCGAGCTGCAAATCTACTGGAACTCGAATTCCATAACTAGCTTTTTCCTCCTCCAATATCTGGAGGGCGCGACGAGCGCGGTTGAGAGTTCGCTGTAGTGCTTCTTGATTATCCATAAGCTTATATAAAAAATAAATCTAAGGGATTTTCAAATAAAAAAATATCTAATTAAGGTTTATGGTATAAGCTCTCTAATCTGTCTGAGTTCTAGGGCGGACAAGATGCTCCGCAGTTCTGTTTGCCGGAAGCTGACGTTTAGACTTATCTCCACCTCATAAAATTGTATGATTTTTTCAGGGTATCCCCAGAACTCGGCAGTTCGTGTTCGGAACTCGACAGGTCGTGTTTAAAACTCGGAAGTTCGTGTTCAGAACTCGGCAGTTCCTGTTCAGAACTCGACAGTTCCTGTTCAGAACTCGACAGTTCCTGTTCGGAACTCAAAAGTTCGTGTTCGGAACTCGAAACGAGAAAAATTACCGTTGGCTATATTTGCTTAGTAGGATTCTAAAAAATAAATTATCCAAATTTTTGGAATCAACACGACTGTTCCTCGCTCCTGCTCCCCCAGTTACTGAGCGCAGTCGAAGTATGCTCCCTTTGCCTTCAAACCCCAGGTGTGTTTACAGAAGCTTTTGGAGTTGGTTTACCATCAGTTGTTAACTTACGAATCTCAGAAATATCCACTCTGTTGTATGAACATGGCTGATTTATCGGCTCAACTAGTAGAGTTCCTTTTTCCTTGCCCTGAATAGTGATTCAAGAATCAAATCGGATTACTAAATAACGTATTTAAAATTCCCAATATTTTCAATAAACAAGGCAGGAGGCACAAGAGAAGAGGATTTGACTTGTTTATTTCATTCGTAGCAGGCGGTGTGCTGCTTGTGCGCCTGCTCCTGAGTGAGTACTGCATAAAAAATTTCACATCAACCTATTTAGCTAGTGTGGCTGAACAAGCCAAACATATACACTCTAAAAAATTTATTCGACTGCTATGTTTCAACACACTTTAGCTGTAACTGCCTCTAGTGCAGTTTTACTGTCATCTTTACTAAGTACTGCTTTTGCAGGGCCCGTTCACTCTGCTGGTAATTTAAGTAATATTAGTGCAATTGAGCAAAATCAAATTCTAGCACAGAGAATACCTCTGCACAGACACCAAGCGATCGCTAACACACAAGATAGATATGCGGCAATTTGGGTGAAATCTGGTGGTGAAGCTTGGCAAGCACGACACGGGATGACCTCATCTCAATATCAAACAACTTTCGATCGACTAATTGGTCAAGGCTATCGATTGGTTGATGTCAATGGTTATGCTGTGAATGGACAAGACAGATATGCCGCCATTTGGGAGAAGTCTGATGGCCCAGCTTGGGTAGCACGACATGGATTGACCTCATCTCAATATCAAAGCACGTTCGACCAATTAGTTGGACAAGGATATCGATTAGTTCATGTCAGTGGTTATGCAGTAAATGGACAAGATAGATATGCCGCCATTTGGGAGAAGTCTGATGGCCCAGCTTGGGTAGCACGACATGGACTGACCTCATCTCAATATCAAGCCACTTTCGACCAACTAGTGAGTCAAGGGTATAAATTGGTTGATGTTAGCGGTTACAGTGTCAACGGACAAGCTAGATATGCTGCTATTTGGCAGAACTCTGATGGTGAAGCTTGGGTAGCACGACATGGTTTGACTTCATCTGAGTATCAAAGCACGTTCGACCAATTAGTTGGACAAGGATATCGATTAGTTCATGTCAGTGGTTACAATGTCAATGGACAAGACAGATACGCCGCTATTTGGGACAAATCTGGTAGTTCAGCTTGGGTAGCACGACATGGTTTGACATCATCTGAATATCAAAGCACCTTCGACCAATTAGTGGGTCAAGGGTATCGATTGGTTGATGTTAGTGGTTACAGTATCCAGCCTTAAAGAATGCGGAAAAGTTTCACGCTTATCAAATATCATGGTCAAGCTATTCTTTTTCTCTAAATCTCAGCATTGACCAAAAGGCGGTCACTTTTACATAGCTGACCGCTTTTTCTCACAAGAGAGTCTAAACTCCAGTTCAAAGCAATGGGATATTTTTTATTTATCATATCATGTCCAACTAATCACTTATATTTACCGCATCTGTGCAAAAATCCCAAAAGTCTTTCCCCCCTGCTCCCTGCCTTATAAATGATAAGTCTTTAAACAGATATGATATCAGTCCCTTAATCTAATCCTGCTCTTTGATGCCGGGACTGTAATTCAATAACCTGGCAGCGTTTCTCTTCCAATTCAATCTGCAAATCTACTGGAATCCGAATTCCATAAGAAGCGGCTTGTTCTTCCAAAATTGCTAAGGCTCGTTTTGCTCTTGCTAGTGCAGGCGTTAGTACTTCTCGCTCAGTCATAATTTGGGGCAAGTCCGAGACTGGGGTTGAGTTTGGCAATCCTTTTCCTCCCCGCAGCATGGCAATTGGAAAATCTTCCATTGCTGTATCAAAAAACGGCGTTTGTTCTGCCTGACATAGGGTTCTAGCGCTTTCTGGCACGGTTTTACCCAAATGATTAATCAGGTTTGAGAGCATGACTGTAGAATCCCCTGGTTGATTAGCCGCTCCTCGCAATGCTTCAATTAGATGATAAGTGTACAGGCTCATGGTTCCATCGGGACGTATCCAAGAAACCTGACTGCCTCTGGAGGAGGTAAACACCGCCCGCCCTTCGCCTTGCTTTAAGGCATTGACTACCCCCTTGGGCAACGCGGTAGCGATAAAGTCAGCAGGAAGTTCGCCTTTAGAAGTAGCCATACCCTCTGCATGGCAACTATCAATTACCACCCACAATCGCTTTGCTTGAATTTGCCGTAAGGCTTCAGTAAATTCTTGGGCAGACAGGGCACTGTTAGCAATATCTGTGGAACTGAAATCATGTTGCAGCAAATAATAAGACTGACTCGATAAGTCAAAGCACCCATGTCCAGAGTAAAAAACTACAATTGTCGCATCTTTATCAGCAGCAGCCTTTTCCTTTAACCAGGTTAATCCATCCAAAATTGCGTTGCGTGTCGTCTGTTCATTCTGCAATAAGCGAATATGTTCTGAATCATTCAGATAGGCGCACAAGTTTGGGTCGATTAACACGGTTTTCAAGGCTTGCACATCTTTAACTGTGACAGGCAATGACCATTGGGATTCAACTGTTCTGCCAACCCCAATTAATAACGCATAACCGTGGGCAAAGTGGTTCGACATAATGGCACAGACCTTATTTATTCTGCATCATCGTCAATTACTGCATTGCGGTCAAGGATTAGTAAGTTGCGAAGTTGGTCAGTATCTAGTTCAGTCAACCATTCTTCACCAGCACCTACTACTTGTTCGGCTAGTTGTTTTTTACTTTCAATCATGTCGTGTATTTTCTCTTCTAAAGTCCCAGTGCAGACAAATTTATGTACTTGTACATTCCGAGTTTGACCAATCCGAAATACTCGGTCTGTAGCTTGATTTTCTACGGCTGGATTCCACCATCTATCGAAATGGAATACGTGATTTGCTCTGGTTAAATTCAATCCTACCCCACCCGCTTTCAGAGAAAGAATCATAATCGGTGGCCCTTGGGGATCGTGTTGGAAACGGTCAATCATTTCTTCACGTTGTTTCTTATTAGTGCTGCCATATAAAAAGAATATTTCTCGTTCTAGCTGTTTTTCTAAATAAGGTTTAAGTAACTTACCCCATTCAGCAAATTGGGTAAAGATTAAAGCGCGATCGCTTTCTGCTAAAACTTCTTCTAACATTTCTTCTAGCCGCAGCAATTTGGCTGAATGATGTTGTTCTAATGTGGTTTGTTTTAAATATTGGGCTGGGTGATTGCAGATTTGTTTGAGTTTGATTAGTAAAGCCAAAATCATTCCCCGACGTTGCAATCCTTGGGCGGATTCAATCTCAGCTAAAGACGCTTCTACTACTTGTTGATAAAGTGCGGCTTGGTCGGCAGTCAAACCACAAAATACTGTCATTTCTTGCTTATCTGGTAAGTCTTGAATGATATCGCGATCGCTCTTTAATCGCCGCAGTATAAATGGCTGGACTAACGAACGTAATTGACTCAAAGAAGCCGTATCCCCATACTTTTCAATTGGCATGGCAAACCGCCGCTGGAAAAATTGCCGATTGCCTAAATATCCAGGATTGAGAAAATCTAAAATTGACCACAATTCTTGCAGTCTATTTTCTACTGGCGTGCCCGTCAAGGCAATCCGAAAGGTCGCTGCTAATTGCCGTACTGCTTTTGACTGCTTTGCCTCTGAATTTTTCACATTCTGAGCTTCATCTAAAACAATTATTTGCCAATTAACGCTCTCCAATGATTTAATATCACGATGAATTAGCGAATAACTAGTGATAACTAAATCATGCTTTTTAGTTGCTTCTACAAATGTCTTTCCTTTAGCACGTTTATCACCGTGATATTGTAAAATTTTTAAGCTTGGTGCAAATTTCTTGACTTCCCTTTCCCAGTTGCCTAAAACCGAAGTTGGGCAAACTAGTAGAGTTGGATTTTCTAGGGCATCTTGTTCTTTAAGATGTAGAAGAAAAGCGATAAACTGGATCGTTTTGCCAAGTCCCATGTCGTCCGCCAGACATGCACCCAAGCCCCAACGTTCCAAGAAGGACAGCCAAGCAGCACCGCGTTCTTGATAAGGTCGCAACTGTCCTTGAAAGCTAGCTGGCGTGGGTAAAGGTGCTATGGCCTGATTATTCGTTAGCGCCCCAATCAACTCCTGCAATGCCCCAGACGCCTCAAAGCTAACTACTGGTAATTTTTCAATAACCTGGGTATCCCCTGTACTCAGACGCAAAGCATCTTCCAAAGACAGCGCCATTTGGTCTTTGCGGGAAGCGAAAAAGGTTTGGGCTGTTTTGATGTCTTGGGGTCGCAACTCCACCCACTCGCCATTAATTTCTACCAAGGGGCTATTTAAAGCCACAAGTTTATCAAACTCTGCTTTGGAAATATTCTGTCCACCAATTGCCAATTTCCATTGAAAGTTTAACAAACTCTGCAATCCCAAACGTCCTTGCTTTGTCTTTGGAGTTTCGGCAGTAATTTTCAAACCCAAACGGTTCGCCCATCCTTCACGGTTCGCCAAACTGGGAGGTAAAATCACTCCTAAACCACTATCTTCAAACCTCCAAGCCACAGACTTGATAAACTCATAAGCTTGGATGGGATTAAGACGAAAAGATTGGGGATATTCGGTTTCTAAACTCGGTGCAAGCACTGGATACAATCGGGAAGCTAGCCCCAAACCCCGCAAAAATGTTTCTTGGGGTTGGTCGATAGTGCGATTTTCATACACCAATCGTTCAACTGGATTTTGCCAAATTGTTGCTGCATCTACCAAAAACTCTGGATTGTCAGCTGCTTGCAGGAAATACGCCAATGTCCAATCTGTTTCGCCAAATTCCGGAGAATGCAGTTGAAAACAGGCACGAAAGAGTGTTTTGAGAGTCAGTTGGTATTGTAGCGGCATAGTCCAAGCCTTGAGTGCCGCTTCTAGTCGTTCAACTTCGATCGCATCTGCATTGACTTTACCAGATCCACTAGTTAAAGCTGGCAACCACTCTCGCACCGCAGCTGGTAAAGATGGGGCTTTGGCTTCCATCGGGGATTGGAAACCCACCATTTCTCGCACTTGGGCGTTTATCGTGCTATTAAGGAATCCCAACAATAATTCTTGAGGTTCGGTAGGGAAGTCTACATATATTGGACATTGGTTATTTTCCCCATCTCCCTCATCTCCCCTAATCCCCACTTCGTGGGGGCCCCGAGTTCCCCATCTCTCCATCCCCTCTTGATATGTGCGACAAACCAATGGCATGTTCGCAGAAAATTTTTCTAGGCGAGTTCCGTCTAAAGCGCTATCTAAGAGTACTTGCCAGTTAGTAACTGTAGAACCATCTGATTGCCGTTTAATGACTGGTAAAAACTTACACCTGGAGATTAAATCAAGACTCCACCGGGCAACCTGCGACCAAAAGCGTAAATCTCCCCCTAAAAATGCATCTTCCCCTTTAGTAGCATTGAGGGGAACAGCAGCAAGAAATTTTACTGCTTGGGTGGGGTTGAGACAAAAACCCTCAACTCGCCAAGGTTGTAAATATTGCGGTGAGTCTGCTTCCAGTCCAAAACTAGCAGAATGCACAGGAAAAATCGCTGCTGTTTCTTTACCAGTGCTTTCTGGGATATAAGTTGGTAGGGCAATTATTTGATAGTGGGTTGGTAAATTAATCTCAGTAGTACTGGTTGCTTTGCGTGTCCGCCCAGTAGTAGTTACAGCAACTTGGGGTTGCTGGATGAAGTTAGCAATTGGTATATTCTGAGAACGCAGCCACTCGCTTAACTCAACCGATGTCATTGCCAATGGATATAATGGTATTTCTCCAGATTCACTCAACGCCAAATTTACTCGTGGCGATCGCCAAGTTTCTCCCCAAATAAATAAGCACCCATTTTGATTTTTTACTACCCAATTACCGTGTAAAATCGCCATTTTTCACTACTCAAATTCTTGTAAAATTAAATAATTTCAATCCCCAGGATTTGACTATCTACATTTTTACTAACTATTTATTAATTAAGCATATATTGCTCGTCTTCAAATTCTATATTAAGACTTATTCTGCTACTTGAGATATTATTAACAATGTATTTGCCAATTATTAAAAATTTGAAAAATAGTATAAAAGTGGAACTAGATTACATGTATCCTCAAGAAGAGGAGGCTGTGAGAGCATTATTAAATAGTGTAATTGTTGAAGGTAAAACTTATCCTCAAAAGCAACCTCTATCTGAAACAGAATTTTCCACTTACTGGTTAAGTAAGGATGCCTTTGTTGTTAGGGCATCATCTGTGGATGCAACACACGATCCAAAAGAAATATTAGGAGCATTTTATTTAAAGCCAAACTTTCCCGGTCGGTGTAGCCATATTTGCAACGCTGGTTTTATTGTACAAGCTCCTTTGCGGGGTCAAGGTATAGGGCGGTTCATGGGAGAAGCAATGCTGTTGATAGCAGCAAATCTTGGCTACGAGGCAGTAATGTTCAACTTGGTCTTTGAAACTAATATAGCTTCAATTACACTTTGGCAGTCGTTAGGATTTGAGATTATTGGGCGGATTCCCGCTGCCGCAAACCTAGACAATGGGCAAGTGGTAGACGCGCTAATCTTCTATCGCACTTTGCATTGAAAGATGCCAATCGATCCCGCTAACTGTTGACTGATGACTATTAACCGTCAACTGTCATCAGTTAACTTTGTATGTACCAGAAGTCAGCCATAGTGCATAAATGTTAGGATTGCCACAGAAAGAGAATAGCGAAAGAGAAGGAAAAAAAACTGAATGGCTGAAGTTGATAAGTCAATATCCTTCGATGGACGGGATATTCGACTGAAAGTAGGCCTACTAGCTCCCCAGGCTGGTGGGTCGGTTTTAATAGAATCAGGGGATACAGCTGTTTTGGTAACAGCTACGCGATCGCAAGCCAGAGAAGGCATTGATTTTCTTCCCCTAACAGTAGATTACGAAGAAAGGCTATATGCCGCTGGTAGAATTCCTGGAGGAATCATGCGGCGCGAAGGTCGCCCACCAGAAAAAACAATTCTTACCAGTCGTCTGATAGATCGTCCTCTGCGTCCTCTGTTTCCTTCGTGGTTACGAGATGACCTGCAAATTGTCGCCTTAACGCTGTCAATGGACGAGTTAGTGCCACCCGATGTGCTAGCAGTTACAGGTGCATCAATTGCTACCCTGATTGCTCAGATTCCTTTTAATGGGCCAATGGCAGCTGTGCGGGTCGGTTTAGTGGGAGATGATTTCATTATTAATCCTACTTATGCAGAAATTGAAGCTGGAGACTTGGATTTAATAGTCGCAGGTTCACCGCATGGTGTGATTATGGTGGAGGCGGGAGCCAATCAACTGCCAGAACGAGATATCATCGAGGCGATTGACTTTGGTTATGAAGCAGTGCGGGACTTAATCAAAGCCCAAGAAGATTTGGTTGCAGAACTCGGTTTGCAATTAGTGCAAGAAGCACCACCAGAAGTAGACCCAACGCTGGAAAATTATATCCGCGATCGCGCCAATGAGGAAATTAAGAAAATTTTGGCGCAATTTGATTTGGGTAAAACCGAACGTGATGCTGCTTTAGATGTCGTCAAAGAAGGAATTGCAACTGCGATCGCCGAACTGCCAGAAGAAGACCCAATTCGAGTTGCCGCAACTACAAACTCTAAGGCACTTGGTAACACATTTAAAGACATTACCAAATACTTCATGCGCCGTCAAATCATCGAAGATAACGTTCGCGTTGATGGTCGCAAACTTGATGAAGTGCGCCCGGTTTCTTGTCAAGTTGATGTTTTACCAAAGCGAGTCCACGGTAGCGGTTTATTCAATCGGGGTTTGACCCAGGTATTATCTGCTTGTACCCTTGGTACACCAGGAGATGCTCAAAACCTGAACGACGATTTACAAACAGACCAATCCAAACGCTACATTCACCATTACAATTTTCCACCTTTCTCAGTCGGGGAAACCAAGCCCTTACGTGCGCCGGGAAGGCGTGAAATCGGTCACGGTGCCTTAGCAGAGCGATCGCTGTTGCCTGTGCTACCATCAAAAGAACAATTCCCTTACGTAATTCGCGTCGTATCCGAAGTACTTTCCTCCAACGGTTCCACCTCAATGGGTTCCGTGTGCGGTTCCACCCTTTCGCTGATGGATGCTGGCGTGCCAATTCTTAAACCCGTCAGTGGTGCAGCAATGGGTTTGATTAAGGAAGGAGACGAAGTCCGTGTCCTGACGGATATTCAGGGCATTGAAGACTTTTTGGGCGATATGGATTTCAAAGTTGCTGGGACAGATAGTGGAATTACTGCCTTGCAAATGGATATGAAAATCTCCGGTCTGTCTTTGGACGTTATTGCCCAAGCTATCGACCAAGCTAAATCAGCCCGGTTGCACATCCTAGAAAAAATGCTCGCTTGCATTGACGGGCCGCGCACTGAAACTTCACCCTATGCCCCACGTCTGTTAACAATCAAGATTGATTCAGACATGATTGGTCTAGTCATTGGGCCTGGAGGCAAAACTATTAAGGGAATTACAGAAGATACTGGTGCAAAAATTGACATTGAAGATGATGGCACAGTGACAATTTCCGCTGTAGATGAAAGCAAGGCAAAGAAAGCACGTAGTATCATTCAAGGCATGACGCGCAAACTGCACGAAGGAGATGTCTATGCAGGGCGCGTAACTCGGATTATACCAATAGGTGCATTTGTCGAATTTCTGCCTGGAAAAGAAGGCATGATCCATATTTCTCAACTAGCTGACTACCGCGTTGGCAAAGTTGAGGATGAAGTCGCAGTCGGCGATGAAGTGATTATCAAAGTACGCGAAATTGATAACAAAGGTCGGATTAATCTTACACGCTTGGGTATCCACCCAGATCAAGCAGCAGCAGCAAGGGAAGCTGCGGCGCTAAATCGTTAAATCGATTTGGGATTTTAGATCGATAAAATCTAAAATCCGCGATGCCTATTGTGAAGGCATCGCCGTATGCTTCTCTAATTAGTTAGACAATATTGGTCAGAGATACAAAGTAACTAGGCAGAAATAAATTAAAGTTTGTCGCCGGACTTAAAATCTTGATAATGCTAAATCAGTGATTAATTGCTCATTAATAATTATAATTGTATTTATTGTTTAATTATATATCCAATAACAAGGCAAAAGTTGAAAGTTGAAAGAAAGAATACTTATACTCTAACTTTTTACTTATTCCAAATGGTAGGTTTATTTTTGCTATGATGTACTACCTATTTAATAATATAAATACCAATAATAAGAAAGCTTTATTAAATGAAGATTTAATTTATTCTATAAATAATTAAATTATTCAACTTCTAAAAAACTACAGTAATCCGATTGGTTTATAGTAAATAAAAAATAGTTATTAATTTATTTAAAAATTACACTTGCTATTAAAATCTAAATCTGTAATATTGAAGGATTGAATCGAGAAATAAGTACATTAACATAATGTTAACCAAATCTCTAAAATTTTTGAATGACCATTATCAAGCTCTAAACAGTGAGGGGCTAGATGTCATTCAAGGATTGACTCAAACGCCGAAAAGTTTACCAGCCAAATATTTTTACGACGATCGCGGGTCAGAATTATTTGAACAAATATGTGAGTTACCAGAATATTACCCAACACGAACAGAAGCATTAATTTTGCAGCAATATGCCGATGAAATAGCTCAGATGACAGGTGCTTGTGAACTCGTAGAATTAGGTAGTGGTAGTTCTACAAAAACTCTATTTTTGTTAGACGCTTACCAAAAACTTGCTAGTTACTGTAGATATATACCCGTTGATGTTAGCCGGGGAATCGTTGAATCTACCGTACTAAAGCTACAACAAAAATATCCAGGTTTCTTTATTGAGGGATTAATCGGAACATACGAACAAGCTTTAGCAAAATTAGAATCAACTTTTGCAGCATCACGGATGATTTTTTTCTTAGGCAGTTCTCTAGGCAATTTTAATCCCCAAGGATGTAACATGTTTTTAAAGCAAATTGCTAAAACTTTACAAGTAGGGGATTACTTTCTGTTGGGGATTGATTTACAAAAACCCAAGGAAATTTTGGAGCCAGCTTATAACGATAGTCAGGGAGTAACGGCTGCTTTTAACTTGAATATGCTGTCTCATTTAAATTGGCGTTTTCAAGGTAATTTTGACCTCAATTTATTCACTCATCAAGCTATTTATAATCAAGCTGATGCCCAAATTGAAATGTATCTGCACTGTCAAAAGAGTCATCAAGTATTTCTAGAAGCGCTAGATTTACAAGTTTCTTTGGTAGATGGAGAAAGCATTCTCACCGAAATTTCGCGCAAATTTGATTTAGCAAATATGCAACAACAACTCGAGATACATGGACTGAAGACACTGAAGACTTGGACAGATCCCCAGCAGTGGTTTGGGTTAATTCTTTGTCAAGCTTAAATCGTAGTTCCTCAATATCAATATAGTGATACTATGAGTAGTCTGCAATCTGCTAAACCTCTAAAACTTGATAGTTGTAATACTCAAGCTATTCTCGATTATTTTGAGAACGCTTGGCAACTGGAAGATACTCTGATGCAAAGTCTAGTTGGGGAAGATACATTATATATCAATCCCGACCCTCTGAGAAATCCTCTAATTTTTTATCTGGGACATTCGGCTGTTTTCTACATCAATAAATTAATTAGCGTGGGATTATTAGAAAAACGCTTGAATCCCGACTATGAAATTTTGTTTGAAATTGGAGTAGATCCAGAAAAACCAGAAGAATTGAATGAAGCGATCGCTCATTTGAATTGGCCGTCACTTACCGAGACTTGGGAGTATCGAAAACAAGCATTTTCCATCATTTCCGAAATAATTAAAACAACTCCAATTACCCTGCCAATTCATCCTGCTCATCGCCTTTGGGCGTTAATGATGGCAATTGAACACCAGCGGATTCACATAGAAACTTCTTCGATGTTAATTCGCCAACTACCAATTGAAAGAGTGAAACGTCCCCAAAATTGGAAGTATGCTTCTTTTAATGGTTACACCCCAGAAAATGAAATGATAGAAGTTCCTGGTGGGGTAGTAAAACTCGGCAAAGCCTTTGACGATGCGACTTATGGATGGGATATTGATTATGGCGATCGCACTGTTGAAGTTCAATCCTTTTTCGCCAGTAAATATCTGATTACCAATGCCGAATTTATTTATTTTATCAAGGCTGGTGGCTATCAAAATCAAGATTATTGGGATGAAGAATCCTGGAATTGGAGAACCGAAAATTACATCAAACATCCCAAATTTTGGCTTCATAAAAATGGTAATTACAAATATCGAGCTATGTTTGATGAGATGGAATTACCTTTAGATTGGCCAGTAGAAGTCAATCACTATGAAGCAATGGCTTATTGTCGTTGGCAAGGTAAAGATACCCGCTTAATGAGTGAAGCAGAATACCATTTAGCAACTTACAGCAATAGCTTATTAGAAAATATAGACAATTTTAATCTTAATTTCAAACTTGGTTCACCTAGTCCCGTCGGCATGTTAGAAACAGCCAAAAGTCATGGATTGTACGATTTACGAGGCAATGTTTGGGAATGGTTGAGCGATAATTTAAATCCCCTTTCAGGATATAAACCTCATTATCTCTACGAAGATAATTCTGCTATTTTTTTTGATACCAAACATTATATGATGTTAGGAGGATGTTGGATAACTAACGGTGCAGAAGCTTTAAAATATTATCGCAACTGGTTCCGTCCCAATTTTTATCAACACGCAGGTTTTAGAATTGTTCAAAATATCAAACCTTAGCATGATAGTGATATTTTCAACAAATCATTTGCGAAGACTATTAGTTACAGAAACAGCGATTTTTTCATCCTCCATTTATCCCTGTAATCCTCAAGCTGACGTAAAGACAGGAGATTATTAACTATGAGAGCAAATCCAATACCACCACAACCCGGTCAAGAATCAGTTTGGGATTATCCTCGTCCGGCTCGTTTAGAAGACACTAATAAACAACTGCGGATAATTTCTAATGGTATTGTTTTGGCAGAAACCAACAAAGGTAAAAGAGTCTTAGAAACAAGCCATCCTCCTGTCTATTACTTTCCTCCAGAAGACATTAAACTAGAACATTTGATTGAAACGTCTAAAAAAGGCTTGTGTGAATGGAAAGGTGCATATCAATATTATGATGTCAGCGTTGGTGATAAATATCTAAAATATGCTGCATGGCGATATTTTCACCCCACCCCTGATTTTGTTTCGATTACAAAATACTATGGTTTCACTGCCAGTTTAATGGATGCTTGCTATGTCAATGATGAGCTAGTGACACCCCAACCTGGTGATTTTTACGGGGGATGGATTACTGCTGATATTGTTGGGCCATTTAAAGGTACTCCTGGAACAATGTGGTGGTAATTCCAAGGCGATCGCCTTTACTAATTTTATCTTGGTAAGAGCGATCGCTGCTGATGAACAGAAATTTACAAAATTAAGAAAAATAGAAATTATTAAAATATTAGTGAGATTAATGAGTGGCAAATTCAGTAAATTGGCGCATATAAGGTGAGTGAAAGGCCAATACTATATCTTCTCTGGGTACACCTTGTTCCAACAGCAGTGTAGTAATACCAACTTCAGTACCATCATGCTGTATCCAGATTTTGCCGTCCTTGATATCAAGGTGGATACTACATCCATGTGTTCGATGATTATTACGCCAACCAGTATGTAATAAAAGGTAGTGGTCGCGCTCAGTATCCAAAATGGCTTGAGTCTCGATTTCTTCTGGGTAAAATTGTGTGTGCAATCGTTCTAAAATTAAATTTTGAATGATTTGACGATATTGTTTTACTGCCATTGAACAATTATCTCCTCTTTTTGCTCGTAAACTCAAAAATCAAATAGGAGTCTTATGTTCCCATTGGATTTAGTAGTTTGTGAGACTTCAGCCATTCACGAACAACTTGTTCAACCGGACGAGATTGATTATCAACTTGATAATTCATTTTTTGCATTTCTTCAGTAGAAATTAATCCAGCTAATTGATTAATAACTGCTCGTAACTCTGGATATTTTTCTAGAATTGCTTGATTGAATATTGGGACAGCCTCATAAGGTGGAAAGTATTTTTTATCATCTTCTAAAATGACTAACTTCAAAACGGGAATTAAGCCATCTGTAGAATTAGCTGCTATCAAATCTACTTTCTTTTCCTTTAAGGCTTGATACATCAGTCCTAATTCCATTTGCCGGGGAGGTTTAGTAAATTTGAAACCATAAGTTTTAGCTAACCCCGGATAACCATCTTGTCGTTCCAGAAATTCATAGCCGAATCCTGCTTGCATTTGCGGGGTATACTTAGCAGCTTCAGAAAGGGTTTTAATCTGCCATCGTTTGGCATCTTCACCCCGGATAATCATTGCGAAGGTGTTGTTAAATCCCAAAGGTGACATGACTTCTAATTTAAATTTTTGACTATAGTCTTGTTTAACTTTTTTATATACTAGTTGAGAATTATTAATAGGTTTCTCTTTCAAAACAGATGTTAAACTCGTTCCTGTATATTCTACATAGCCAGCAATTTGCCCTGCTTTGACAGCTTCATGACAAATAAAAGTCCCTCCTAAATTTAAGCGTCTATCAACCCTTAATTTAGTATGGGATTCTATTTGTTGAGCTAGTAATTCTCCTAAAATAAATTGTTCGGTAAAATTTTTAGAGCCAATAATAATAGTTGGTGGTGTTAGCCAAGATGTAAAACCAATTAATCCCCCAATCAATAACGTTAATATACCTAAATAAACAGCAGTTTTCCGATTAACTAATATATTTTTTTCTTTTTGCTGAGTGAGATTTTTTTCTAGCCATCCCAAGGTCAAATCTGCACTTAAGGCAATCAACGCAGCGGGTATTGCTCCTGCTAAAATCAGCTGGTTATTAAGGGTAGAAATCCCGCGAAAAATAAACACCCCTAACCCCCCACCACCAATTGCTGCTGCAATCGTAGCAATTCCCACAGAAATAACTGTTGCTACCCTAACTCCTGCTAAAATCACACCTAAAGCAAGGGGAATTTCTACTTGGAACAGCAATTGTCTGTCTGTCATCCCCATCCCCCGTCCCGCCTCTCGAATTGCCGGCTCGACACTATTAATACCGATACAAGTATTGCGAATTAACGGGAGCAAAGCATAGAGAATCAAGGCAACAATAGCAGGAATTTTACCAATTCCTCCCAGAAATGGTACAGAAATCAGAAAGCCAAAAATAGCTAAACTCGGAGTAGTTTGAATAGCGTTAGTTAGACCGATAATAGGTTGAGCGAGTTTTGGTTGGCGAGTAATCAAAATTCCTAAAGGAATACCGATAGAAACAGCCACCACCATTGCAATTACAACTAATATTAAATGTTCCCCAGTGCGGAGGACAATTTCTTGGAAATATTCACTGAAAAACAAGGTTATCTCCTCATAGAGTTTAGTTACAACAATTATCATTTATTAAATACTTCTGGAGCAAGACGCTACGCTTAGCTTGCTTTTCCGTCAGAGTACGCTAAATTGAAAAATAAAAAATTGCGAAGGTATTATTATTTGAAGCATATATATTGTAGTAGCATAGCAATGTTCATACATGTTAACTTAATGTCAAACCCAGACGTGATAAATTAAAAGACGCGATAAATCGCGTCTCTACAAAAGATTGATTCTGGATTCTAGATTTTTCTTTTTAAGCTTTTTTTAACCAGCTAAACATGGCGCGTAAATCTTTACCAACTTCCTCAATTTTGTGTTCAGCTTCTTTACGGCGCAAGGCGGTAAATCCTGGTTTACCAGATTGGTTTTCTAAGACAAATTCTCGTGCAAATTGTCCAGACTGAATTTCGCTGAGAATCTTCTGCATTTCAGCTTTGGTTTGTTCGGTGACAATCCGCGGCCCGCGCGTATAATCACCATATTCAGCTGTATTAGAAATGCTGTCGCGCATTTTGGCTAAACCGCCTTCTACAACTAAGTCAACAATCAACTTAACTTCATGAAGACATTCAAAATAAGCCAATTCTGGTTGATAACCAGCATCTACCAAAGTTTCAAATCCGGCTTTAATTAAAGCACTTAAACCACCGCACAATACTGCTTGTTCGCCAAATAAATCAGTTTCAGTTTCTTCGCGGAAAGTAGTTTCCAGAATACCCGCACGGCTACCACCGATACCTCTAGCGTATGCCATTGCGCGATCGCGTGCTTGACCACTAGCATCTTGATAAACTGCAAACAGCGCTGGTACGCCTTCTCCATTTTCATAAGTCCGTCGAACTAAATGCCCCGGCCCTTTTGGTGCTACCATCACCACATCTATATCCGGCGGTGGTACAACTTGCCCAAAATGAATATTGAAACCGTGGGCAAAGGCTAACACATTCCCTTCTTCTAAATTAGGTTCAATCTCGTTTTTGTAAATCGTTTTTTGGACTTCATCAGGTAACAAAATCATAATGAAGTCAGCAGCATTAGCCGCATCGGCAACATTTTTCACAGTTAACCCAGCTGCTTCGGCTTTGGAAACTGACTTACTGCCCGGATATAATCCCACAATCACATTCAAACCACTATCTTTTAAATTGAGAGCGTGGGCATGACCTTGGGAACCATAGCCGATGATAGCAATAGTTTTTCCACTCAAAAGGTCTAAATTGGCATCTTCGTCATAATACATCCGCGCCATAGAAGCATCTCCTGTCAGCAAGCATCATCATTTCTTGGCAGGCTTCTGATTGTACCCCAAATTGAGTAACACAGATGAACTGTCAATCATTCAATTTATCTGTATTTATCTGTTTGAACTCTAGAACTGGGGGCTGAGGACGAATTACAAATAGACAAATCGTGTTACATAAATTGCAACAATCCAGAGTTTGAGTTTTTGTTCAGTAATACTAAGATTAACTTCATCTATCTGGGGGTAGATTATGTATACTTCGACTAAATTACTGCGCACATCTGCTTTACTTATAACTGCGTTATTAGGAGGAGTAATTTTCACCAGTTGCGCCTCTTCCGAACAGACGGCAAATAAGTCTGCACCTCAATCTGCACCTCAAATTGCAGCCAATCGCGCGGTAAATCAATTATCTGCTCGTGAAAGCAGTCTTTCCCAAAAGGCGGAAGCTGCACCGCGTTCTCGTCCTCAACTCATTAAAAAGGCAGCAATCTCTTTGAGAGTCAACTCTGTAGATCGGACTATTGATGCCGTTTCGCAAATTATCAATCAACAGCAAGGGGATTTAATCGGGTTGAAACAACAACAACCCAAAAACGACAACCCGCGTTACACAGCAACAATCGAATTGCGGATACCAGAGAATCAGTTAGAACTTACTTTAGAACAATTAGCTAAATTGGGCACTCTTGAGAGTCGTAATATAACTGCCGAAGATGTAGGCGATCGCCTCGTGGATTTCCAAGCTAGGTTAAGCAATTTGCAAAAAACTGAAGCCAATTTACAAAAAATTATGGATCGGGCTGGTTCTGTTAGAGATGTGCTGAGTGTTGCTCAAGAATTAAGTAATGTCCGAGAAACTATAGAACAAATTAATGCCCAACTTAAAAGCTTACAAAATCAAGTTGCATATTCCACTATTACGCTCAACCTAGAAGCAGCAGTTTCTAGCACCAGTCCCCAACCTGCCTTGGATTTGCAAGTTCAAGAAACCTGGAACAACTCTACCCATTCTTTGAGTGCATTTTCCGTTGGCTTACTCAAGCTGGGTATTTGGTTAATTGTTTACAGTCCCTACTTGTTAATTCTTGCTGCTGTTATCTATGGCTTTAACCGTTGGCAGCGAACTCATTCACCACGTTTGGCACAAACACCAAAGTCAACTAAATAGAACGGTGTAAATATTTCTAGTTGGAATGAGGCAGGAGGAAAATTTCAAATGTAAAGAGCAATACAAAATACATGATGACAATTTTGATACAAATCTGTTAAGAATAGTTACAATAATCGTCATCTGGAGAAATATTTCTTATGGTAAACTCACTTGACAATAACTCAATTCATCAAGTTGTCATTGTTGGCGGTGGTTTTGGTGGACTTTATGCAGCAAAAACACTTGCCAAGGCAGCAGTAAACGTTACTCTAATCGATAAACGCAACTTTCATCTATTTCAACCTCTGTTGTATCAAGTCGCTACAGGTGCCTTATCTCCGGCTGATATTTCCTCACCGTTGCGTTCTATACTTAGTAAGAGCAAGAATACGAAAGTGCTGCTAGGAGAGGTGAATAATATCGATCCAGAAGCACAAAAAGTGATTGTGGGTGACGAAGCAATACCTTACGATACATTGATTGTTGCCACAGGCGCAAAGCATTCTTATTTTGGCAAAGACAACTGGGAAGAATTCGCCCCAGGGTTGAAAACCGTAGAAGATGCTATAGAAATGCGTCGCCGGATTTTCATGGCATTTGAAGCAGCAGAAAAAGAAACCGATCCAGAAAAACGCCGTGCCTGGTTAACTTTTGTGATTGTTGGTGGTGGCCCCACTGGTGTAGAATTAGCGGGGGCGATCGCTGAATTAGCAAACCAAACTCTCAAAGAAGATTTCCGCAACATCGACACCTCAGAAGCTCAGATTTTGCTCTTAGAAGGATTAGATCGGATTCTGCCACCTTTTGCCCCAGAGTTATCGCAAGAAGCAGAAGCATCGCTAACGCGGTTGGGGGTAGTTGTGCAAACAAAAACACTGGTAACCAATATTGAAAATGATATTGTTACCCTCAAACAAGGCGATGAAGTTAAAGAGATTGCCTCAAAAACGATATTATGGGCAGCAGGTGTGAAAGCTTCTGCAATGGGAAAAGTGCTAGTAGAACGCACAGCAGTCGAATGCGATCGCGCTGGACGCGTTATCGTCGAACCTGACTTAAGTATTAAGGGATATCCGAATATTTTTGTAATTGGCGACTTAGCAAATTTTTCTCATCAAAATAATAAACCACTACCTGGTGTTGCACCTGTAGCGATACAGCAAGGAGAATATGTAGCAAAATTAATTCAACAACGCCTTGCAAGTAAAAGTTTGCCAGCCTTTGCTTATGTGGATCGCGGTAGTTTAGCGATGATTGGGCAAAATTCCGCTGTAGTAGATTTGGGTTTTCTCAAGCTCAAAGGTTTCTTTGCATGGGCATTTTGGCTATTAATTCATATTTATTTCTTAATTGAATTTAACAATAAATTAGTAGTAATAATCCAGTGGGCATGGAACTATTTTACCCGTAATCGTGGAGCCAGATTAATTACAGGTCAAGAATCAGTCACGGAGTTAGAAATTTACACATCAGAAACTAATAAACAGCCGATAAATGTCTAAATTGAGCATGGGAAGTGTTGATTGATGACTGTTAACTGGTAAATTAAGAGTTATTCTTCCCCAGACTTCCCCATCTCTCCATCTCCCCACTCAAAAGCGATCGCTCAGATTAGCAGTAAGCTGTTTGAGGGCGTTTTAGAGAATTTAGTATGGCAAGTATTAACGACAACTACCTGAAACTGAAAGCGGGCTACCTGTTTCCAGAAATTGCTCGGCGGGTGAATGCCTTTGCAGAAGCGAATAGTAATGCTAAAATCATCAGATTGGGCATTGGCGATGTTACCGAACCTCTGCCGGAGGCTTGCCGGACAGCGATGATTAAAGCTGTCGAAGAAATGGGCGATCGCAATACCTTCAGAGGCTACGGCCCAGAGCAAGGCTACGCTTGGTTGCGGGAGAAAATTGCTACTCAAGATTTCCAAGGACGGGGAGCCGAAATCGATGCTTCAGAAATCTTTATCTCTGATGGTTCCAAGTGTGACACGGGCAATATTCTGGAAATCTTTGGTCATGACAACACTATAGCCGTTACCGATCCTGTTTATCCCGTATATGTAGATACTAATGTGATGGCGGGAAATACAGGGAATGCTAACGATAAAGGCGAGTTTGAAGGTTTAGTTTATCTACCGATTTCGGCAGAAAACAACTTTACCGCCGAAATTCCCTCCCAGAAAGTTGATTTAATTTATCTCTGCTTTCCCAATAACCCCACTGGCGCAACTGCTACCAAAGAACACCTCAAGGCATGGGTGGACTATGCCAAAGCTCATAACTCGATTATTTTCTTTGATGCAGCCTACGAAGCTTACATTACCGATGCATCAATTCCCCATTCAATTTATGAAATAGCAGGTGCAAGAGAAGTTGCGATCGAATTTCGGTCTTTTTCTAAGAATGCAGGCTTTACAGGAACTCGCTGTGCGTTAACTGTAGTACCAAAGACACTTACAGCCAAAGCCGCTGATGGTTCCGATGTCGAACTGTGGAAACTGTGGAATCGCCGCCAGTCCACTAAATTTAACGGCGTTTCTTACATCGTCCAAAGGGGAGCCGAAGCGGTTTACTCCCAAGAAGGACAAGCACAAATCAAAGAATTGGTTAGTTTCTATTTAGAAAACGCCAAAATTATCCGCGAGAAACTCACAGCCGCCGGATTATCAGTTTATGGTGGTGTGAATGCACCTTACGTGTGGGTGAAAACGCCTAATGGTTTATCCAGTTGGGAATTCTTTGATAAGTTGCTGCAAACCGTCAACGTTGTGGGAACACCTGGTTCTGGCTTTGGTGCTGCGGGTGAAGGTTACTTTAGGATTTCCGCGTTTAATAGTCGGGAGAATGTGCAAGAAGCGATGAAGCGGATTACTGAGAAGTTTAAAGTGTAAAGCGATCGCTTTTAGTTCCTTTTGTTAAACTCATTCTATTAGTCTAAAGGTTACGGTGGGCTATATTATCCACCGCAACCTAAGAGGTAATTATTAAAATTCAGCTTACTGATATTTTGGTTATGACTGCTATTACCGTTTTCAAACCTGTTAGTCAGATGCAATTGTCGCCTGGTAGCACCGTAACTATTCCTGATGTTAGCTGGGAAGAATTTGAATCGATTTTGCAAGAATTGGGAGAAAAAAGAACTACAAGAATTGCCTATAGCCAGAGTACTTTAGAAATTATGGCTCCTTTGCCAGAACATGAAATTCCCAAAGATTTAATTTCTGATATTGTCAAAATATTGCTAAAGGCTAAAAATATCAGATATCAACCTTTTGGTTCCACCACTTTTAAAAAGCAAGGTTTAGCAGGAGTTGAACCTGATGCTTGCTTTTATATTCAAAATTATCAACAGATGATTGGTCGTCGCCGCTTACAACCTGATGACCCACCACCAGATTTAGCGATTGAGACTGATGTCACCTCAAAAACTACTCTCGATGCTTATGAAGCCATCGAAGTCCCAGAACTGTGGGTTTATGATAATGGAAGCCTGTCGATTTATTTACTCAGAGATGGAAAATACATAAAATCTGACACTAGTCGTAATTTTGAAAATATAGCTATTACAGAAATTATTCCTGCGGCTGTAGAACGTAGTTGGCAAGTAGGAAGTTTTCAAGCTTTGAAAGAATTGGAAGCAATGATTTAGTATATTATCAAACAAGCATCGCTCATTTTACTTAATTATGAAGCAAGCTAGCAATAATGACGTGTTAAAAACAGAGCGCGGTCGCCTTTACATCTTGCTTGCTAAGTTAGTCGTTTTGGCTAAGTTTAACAGAATTACTTTCTGGTTCTGTATACATAGCAAATAATTCACTAAAAACCTCTTCCCCATTAATTTCTCCACTACTAACAAATCGTTCTACCTCAACCGAACCATCTTTAAAAAATTCAACTTCCCATCGTTTTCCAGCCACCGCTATATTCACCATAATCGTTTCATCACGATGATGGGCTAAAGTATAACTAATTTTCTCTTGTTCCAATTGATTTAAAAAGGTAATTAGTTTGTCAAATCCGTGATTATTCATTTGTCAAATCTCTTATCACTTAATAACTTGCGAACCACTTTAAAACCCGAATAATTTAATTCTGCTCCTGCTTCAATTTCTTCCCACAACATTTCACAAAACTCATCCCAACTTGGTGGTTCTTCTGGTAGTGGAGCTTGCTTTATACTACCCTTCTTGTACTTCAGGATTTCAGAAACATTTTGCCCAGCAAATTTATGTTCGATTTTTCTTTATCCTGTTGATTGAGTGGCTACTTTCATTTATACAATACTCGCGCATACCTGGTTCCTCTAACAATTGCGATGCCTACGACGGTAAACTACGCACTTTCCTAATTATCTATTAATTGAATTAAAAATTATTCCTGAGAATTACTTTCTTCTTGTTCGCTATCATTAAGTAAATCCATTTTTGACCGCCTATAATTAGCTAAAGTCACTCCTTCTTCTAAATATACAGCAGAATATTTACTCAACCCGATACGCTGTGATGAATAAATTCCAGAATGACCTGAAAATAAATAGCTGACTACACAAGCGATACCAATAAATACGCTTGATTCCAAACCGAATAGTTCAATTCCCATTAAGGTTGATGCTAAAGGTGTATTTGCTGCACCTGCAAACACACCTACAAATCCCATTCCTGCTAATAGTGGTGCTGGTAATCCCAAAATCAATGACAAAGCATTACCTAAAGTTGCACCAATAAAAAACAAAGGTGTTACCTCTCCTCCTTTAAAACCTGCTCCTAAAGTTAAAGCAGTTAAACCCAATTTGGCTGCAAAATCCCAAGGAGGTAACTGAGTGTAGAAAGAATCAACGATAGTAGGAATACCAAGCCCGATATACTTAGTTGTACCACTCAATTCAACAATTATTGCTACTAGCACACCGCCGATTAAAGGGCGTATTGGAGGATATGATATTTTGGTTTTAAAGAAGTGACTAATTTGGTGAGTTACTTTAGCAAAAAATCTGGCGACTATTCCAAAGATTATACCTGCAATAATCGCAGAAATTAATCCCCAAATTGTTAGCGTTGGTATAGATGGAGCGTGTCGGTATGCTGTATGATGCAAACCCAATAATAAGGTTACTTGATTTCCCACGATCGCTGCAATTAAAGCCGGAAAAAGAGCGTCGTAATGAATTTTCCCAATCGCTAAAACTTCTATACCAAAAACAGTTCCAGCTAAAGGAGTACCAAAAACTGAAGCAAATCCCCCACTGATACCTGCGGTTAATAAAATTCGCCGATTAACTCCTTGAAAATGAAATATTTTAGTCAATTGGTCTGCCAAAGAAGCACCCATTTGTAATGCTGTACCTTCACGACCGGCTGAACCTCCAAACAAGTGAGTTAGGTCTGTTCCTAGTAGAACAAGAGGAGCCATCCGGAAGGGAATAATATCTTTAGGTTTATGAATTTCTTCTAACAAAAGATTATTTCCAGCTTCTACAGTCCGACCAAATTGATGATAAATCCAACCACTCAAGAAGCCACCAAGGGGAAGTAAAGCGATAATCCATCGATGTGATTCTCGCCAATCGGTTGCCCATTCCAATGATGCTAAAAGAATCGCAGATGCAGTTCCAGCAAAAATCCCAACTACAAAGGAAATTGGCAACCATTTAATTAAGTGGGGTAGTGCAATAAACGGTTCAAATTGAGCGGTCACCTTGCGAACTTGGGGGCTAAGAATAATCCCCACTAAAATTATGCCGATAAAAGGCGCAATGCCTAAACGATGCGTAAGTTGAGCGACAAAAAAGCCCATCATTAAAATCGACAATACACTGGCTAGCATCCCATGACTCCTTGAAGCGCGATTTGTAGATAGATACTTTCTACAGAAGAGTCAGGTAATGCATTTAGCCAAGCCCTACTCTCCCGCAGTCAGCGAGGAAAGTAGGAGCTATCAGCCTTTTCAGTGATGATTTATCGGGTTGGAAAGGCGGTTTTGGCGAGCTCCATCGCCATTGATTTGACATTAAATTAAGAATACCATTTTTGCTTTTGCCTTGTTGTATTAGTTTCTAAAATTAATCGCTGCCTTTCCCAATTAAAATAGCAATATACGATCCGCCTCAGTAAAGCGTGTACCATTAACGGTATGATATGCTGCCATCATCAGAAAGCAATTACCAGTCAGTTTCAGATTCTCAAACTAAACTAGATCGATTTATAGTTTGTGGTCTCGGAAGTTTAGGTCAGCATTGTGTTGCCATCCTCAAAGAGTACGGTGTTGTTGTCAATGCTATCGACCAAGAACAACCAAAAGATTTGCAGATACCAAATTTATTCAGTTTGTTAGAACAATTACTAATCGGAGATTGTCGTCAGAGTGGTGTTTTAGAACAAGCAAACATTACTCAATGCCGAACTATAATCTTAGCTACTGGTAACGAACGAGTAAATATAGAAGCAGCCTTGGCAGCACGACTGTTAAATCCTCAAGTCCGCTTAGTTATACGTTCTGACAAACAAAATCTCAATCAACTTTTAAGTCAGACTCTTGGTAATTTTATAGCTTTTGAGCCGAATCAAATTTCCGCTTCTGGTTTTGCTATCGCAGCCCTTGGAGATGAGAGTATTGGCTATTTTCAAATTGAAGGGCATCAATTTCGGGTAGTCAAGCATCAGATGAAAATGAGCGATCGCTGGTGCAACAAATCGCATATATATGAACTAAATACTCCACATCGTCGGGTATTAAATCACGCTCATGGTTCATCTTTTTTACCTAAAGAATTTCATCAGTGGGAACCAGAAGCGATATTATACCCAGGTGATACGATTATTTATATTGAAGTTACAGAGCAGCTTAGAAGTTTAAAAAAAATTGCTGCTCAGCCTAAGTACAACTTGCAGCAGTTATGGCAAGAGATTTTATTAGGTAATGCTTGGAATAATGTTAAACAAAAAATTGTATATTTTTCACAAACATTATCTCATTATCAAAGTTTGCGCGTAGCACTAATTTGTGGAATTACAGTACTTTTTCTTTGGTGTTTTGGAACACTTATTTATATTTTAAATTATCCTCAAAGTAATATATTAGAAGCATTTTATGCTACTGCTGTTTTACTTTTGGGAGGATACGGAGATATTTTTGGTAGTATTAATTTTAAAACGCCACCAGAGCCAGCCGAACACATGCCAGGATGGTTACGATTGTTTAGTCTGGGATTAACTTTAATCGGTATAGGTTTTGTTGGGGTGTTATATGCATTACTTACTGATGCTTTTTTAAGTTTCAGGTTCCGGTTTTTCAATAGCTACCAGCCATCAATACCTCAAAAAGACCATATTATACTGATTGGATTTAATCGAGTCGGTCAACGAGTCGCAGCTTTATTACAAGAATTTAAACAACCATTGCTAGGTATTAATAGTACAGCAACCAACTTAGATTTTTTCAACAAAATACCACTAATAATTGATAGTATTGCTGATGCTTTAAGGAAAGCAAATCTGACTAATAGTAAAAGCGTCGTTGTAGTTACAGACGATAGCATAGAGAATCTAGAAATAGCTTTGACAGTCCATGCTCAGAGTCCTACAACTCGTGTAGTAATTCGGACTTACGACCGATATTTTCGTGATAATGTCGCCCGGTTATTTCCTTATGCCCAAGTTATTTGCACCTCTGCTATTTCAGCAGAAGTTTTTGCAGCTGCAGCTTTTGGAGAAAATATTCTCAGCTTGTTTAATTTTGATACTCAAACTATTTTAGTAGTGGAGTATATGATTGAAGCTGGTGATACACTCAATGGATTACTATTGGCTGAGGTTGCTTATGGTTACGGAGTTGTGCCAATTTTATACCAAAGCCTGAAGCGCTCCCCTTTAAAGTTAATGCCTTCTGATAATATACAACTTGCTGTTGGCGATCGCCTGATCGTTCTAGCTAACAGTAACAGCCTGCAACAGATTGAACGCGGCGAAATGTTTCCTCAAACTTGGCAAGTAGAGATTGAAAAAGTATTAGCTCAAGATGCTATTTTTGATGGAGCGAATGAAATAAGTATAATCTCAGGATGTAACATTGGTACAGCAAGAAAGTTGATGGATAATTTGCCTGCTCATCTACCAAAAGCATTATATAAACAACAAGCTTTGCACCTAGTGCAGAGACTAACTAAAATAAGAGTTACAGCTCGCTTGAAACCCTGTTCTGAAGATAGAGATAGTTAAATTCACTTTCTAAATTTTAATAATCTGCTTTGATTTTTTAACTTGCTTGTGGAGCTAGAAAGTAGAAAGATAAACCTTTGGAGTTTTAGTAAGAGCAAAAATCAAATAGAAATTTTATATTTATAAAATATATTACTATAGACAGATGTACTTGTTTATTATCTTGTCTTTATTTGATATAAAACAAATGTAAAAAAGCTCAAAACCAGATATTAATTTGATGACATTTCCACAATAGAATAGGGAAAACCGTACTTATTATATAGGTTTTCTGCACCATATATCTGAATTAACCTAGATACAATCAAGGCGTGGCTTAATTAATGCTGTTTTCTCTAAAAACCTATATACACAGCATTAACAGGAGAGCAAAAATATGACAAATCAATTGAGAACGGCTGCTTTGCTAGCTGCACTAAGTGGTCTTTTAATCGCAATTAGTTACTGGGTAATTGGTGGTACTAGTGGTTTAATTATCGGAATCGGCTTAGCAGCAGTAACAAACCTGTTTTCCTGGTATCAATCAGATAAAATTGCCCTTGCAGTATATCGGGCACAACCTGTGAGTGAAAGGGAAGCACCGGGACTTTATCGGATGGTGGAAAAGCTGTCTCGCCGCGCCAACATTCCTACGCCTAGAGTTTATATTGTCCCCAGCCAAACTGCTAACGCCTTCGCTACTGGACGAGATCCAGAAAATGCTGCGGTTGCTGTCACCGAAGGGATTTTGAATATATTACCAGAAGACGAACTAGAAGGCGTTATTGCCCATGAACTCACCCACATTATTAATCGTGATACCCTCACACAAGCTGTTGCTGCTACGGTAGCTGGTGCTATTTCATTTCTAGCCCAAATGGTAAGTTACAGCTTATGGTTCGGCAGTGGATCGCGAGATGATAATAGAGGTGGAAATCCCTTAGGTGTTTTATTAACAGTAATGCTTGCACCATTAGCTGCAACAATCATTCAGCTGGCAATTTCACGTACGCGAGAATTCTCTGCTGATGCTGGTTCTGCTAAATTAACAGGTAATCCCCGCGCTTTAGCTAGAGCGCTGCAAAGGTTAGAAGCTACAGCAAAACAGATACCTTTAAATACTAATCCAGCTTTCGAGCCATTATTAATTATTAATTCCATTTCTGGACAATTTTTGGGTAACTTATTCTCTAGTCATCCTGCTACAGAAGTGCGAGTTGCAGCATTGCTGAAATTAGAGCAACAACTGACAACAAAAGCTTATTAAATATTAGTTATTAGTCATTGTTCATTGGTGATTTGCCAAGAAAAAATGACTAATAACTATTGAATACAGGCTGCAATTATGATTTGAGATTAAGCTTTGTAATTAAGAATGTTTGAAGTATGACTAATAACAATATCGAATCCATTGAAGCTACATTTATTAAATCAATCGAATCGACAGTAATTATCGAAATAAATTCTCAACCCGACGAATTACTCGAAATTGATACGGTTGGTGATAATGATGAGGTGAAGCGCGAAACTGAAGCGCTGATTGAGGCACTAAGACGCACCCAAGTTGAGATTGATTCAACAGATACTCTTAAACGCGAAACTTATTTAAATACTGTACGTCGAGCCAGAGAATTGATTGAAAGAAGGAAAATTGTTAAAGGCGATCGCTTAGAAGACTCTTGGGCAATAATTCAGGATGAAGCTGAGAGAAACTGGCACTTATTGATGAAGGACTTAATAGACTTTAGCTTTCGCCTGCAAAAAGCTACTAAAGCTGCTTGGGAAACCTTTAATCACCCTTATTCTCAGAGTTGAATAGGGGATGAATTATAACTGTTTAAAATTCGGTAAAATACAGCATTTTGGTAGGGGCACAATATAACATTATTGTGCCCTTGTCATATATTTTTTACAGCTTCCCACTACCGTCCACCAAACAAAGAATGGGCAAACAAAGCGGCTTGAGTGCGATCGCGTAAATTCAACCGACTAAGAATATTGGTCACATAATTCTTAATAGTGTTTTCTGAAAGAAACAGTGATTCCGCAATTTCACGGTTATTGGCTCCAGAAGCAATTAAGCGCAATACGTCTAATTCTCTGGGTGTGAGTTGTGCCAATTCTGGAGGAGGTTCCACAGACGCGACAGTTACGGGCATAGGCATGAGTGCTTTCTCAAACAATCCCGGGCCGAGTAGGGTTTGTCCTTTGTAGACGGCTAAAATTGCCAACATTAATTCATCTGGTTCGGTGTCCTTGAGCAAATACCCCTTTGCACCTAGCCGCATTGCTTGAAAAACATACTCATCATCATCGAAGGTGGTGAGAACAAGAACCTTAATATCAGGATATTGTTGAGCGATCGCTTTTGTGGTGGCAACTCCATCCATTATCGGCATCCGAATATCCATTAGTACAATATCGGGTTGCAGTGCGGGAAGTTGTTCGAGTGCCCGTTGCCCATTCTCTGCCTCACCGATTACCTGCATCTGGGCATTCGACTCAAGCATACTCTTAAGTCCCTGGCGAATAAGATGCTGGTCGTCAACTAATAAAATCTTAATCATAAGTTAAAATGCATATTCACTGGGCGATCGCTGTTGTAGCGTTTTTAAATATTTGTACAAAGTTACTAACAAAGGCAGGAGTTAGGAGGCAGAGGGCAGGAGGTAGGAAGTATCAATTAAAACTACTTTAGTTCTGGGTTTAAAGGCCAGTTAAAAGCAAAAATTATACCGAGACTGCTTGCAGCAACGTATAAAATGTCCTTGCTTCAATCCACTCTTTTAAGGGTGGGTTCCCTCCTGCCTCCTGAGACATTAACTTCACAACAGCTTTGATAGTGGTAAAGAAACAGAAATACGGCAACCTGTTCCTAGTTGACTGTGGAGATTCAACTGACCACCCAGTGCAACTGCTCGTTCTCGCATCCCTTGTAGCCCAAAGCCGGTTGTATTTTGAGTCGGGTTAAATCCTTTTCCATCATCTTCGATTGACAGATGAATCATTCCAGCGTAAGCCAGTAGTCCAACAGTGACACTCGTCGCCTGAGCGTGTTTGCAAATATTTGTCAGCGATTCTTGTACTATGCGGTAAAGAGCGGTGTTTACTTCTGTTGGCAAAGTGTGTGGGACATCAATTTTACAAGACGGTTCAATACCTGTGGTTTGCTGAAAATCTGTCAACAGCTTTTCAATCGCTGATTTGAGAGATTGTCCTTGCAAAGGATTTGAACGCAAAACAGAAAGCGATCGCCGAATTTCCAGTAGCGCTTCAGCCCCCAGTTGCTTTGCCTGTTTGAGAAATGCCAATGCTTTGTCATTATTCGATTCCCAGAACAACAGCGTGTTATTAATCTGAATTGTTTGGGCAGCTAAAGTGTGACCCAACCCATCATGAATTTCGCGGGCAATTCGGTTGCGTTCTTGCAAGGTTGCCTGATCTTCAATCCGTAGCGCATACTGGCACAGCTGTTGATTGGTTATCTCTAATTGTTGATGGGCGATTTCTAACTGCTCTCGACTTTGGCGCTCTGCAAGCAGGGCATTAATTAACAGTAAAGCGAATACTAAGGTTAAGCTAAACAATAATATATTACTTAATCGCCAGTCCCAGGACATGACAATCAGTTTATTTGCGATAAAATTCTCAGGTACAATCGGTCTTGACAAAAGCAGTGTTCCATAACAAAGCAGAGATAAACTCAAGACAACTAACTGTCCAAAACGCTTAAATATCAGACAACTCCGCATCACTAGTACCAGACATAGCAGGAAAACGGAGCGACTAGATAAGCTATGGTGAGTCGCTGGTAGCAAAATTAAACCAAATTCCAGGGCTGTATAAACTAATTTCGTTTCCAGCTTAACCATTGGTAGTCTCAAGCCCATCAAGCTGAAAGTTGCGATCGCCAGAACTCGTAGCAGCAATGACCAGGAAAACTCAAATGGCAACAGAACTTCCATGAACATTGCCGTGGCTAATAATAACCACTCTAAGTAAAGCAACAGACGAAACGATGGGTAGGTCAAGCTAACCATAGAACTGTTCCAACTCAATGGTCTCGATGACAAAACCATCAGTATTTTCACAATTTTAGAGGGAATATTGTTAAAAAACACATTAGTCCTTTAAATTGGAAAGTGCGAGTGGGGTAAAAGACTGACAAAAAAATATTCCGAATTTTCTTGTGAGATGAGTATCCAAACCCTTCCTATATTCAGGGCAGGCTTTCCTGCCTACTCCACAAGAGGGACAATTTATTTTTTGTAAATCCCTCAGCCAACAAGTAGTAGTAATTTATTTATTGCAAATCCCTAAGTCAAGCCTGCAAGGTCTGGCTTTGCCATTCCACAGGGTACAGAACTTTCCAAAATTAGTTGACTTGTTTAAAAAGTTAAAGAAATTGGCGTAGTGGATAATCAAACTCTTCTTTTTCTATAACGAATCTGTCTCTAATATCGATAGAGCCATTTCGACTGATTAATTATTCATAATCTAGGAAAAAAGTCACAATAAATTAAGTACTTTTTTACTGGCCAGCTTAGGAATTCTTGCCCATGCACAAATCTATCTCAACTTTTAAGATTAGCTGGGGATGTGGGTAAAGTAGCAAATTTTCAAACATCTTCTGAAAAGTCATCAACTAAAATCAAATTAAAACAGTCATAATCGTATACAAGAAAAACAACACAGGTAAATGATTAAAAAACAAATAATTTTACCAGCATTTTTACTTGCAACTATCCTGATTACAGGAATCACAGGTTGCACCAATTCTAAGTCTCCAGATGTGTCTCAAGGGGACAACTCTGGAACAAAGGTATCTGATACTAACACTTCTACAACGAATCCGGCATCGAATACACCGGAACGCGCCGAGAAGCGAGAAGCAGTTCGCAAGCAAGTTGAGGCAGTTCTAACTCCAGATCAGGTGAAGCAATTGTCAGCGAAATTGCAACAAGGTGAAAAAATGCGTAAAGCAGTGTTGAGCCTGGATCTCACGGCTGAACAAAAGACTAAAATTCAAGATATTTTTAAAACTGCCTATCCACACCGTAAAGGGCAATCCCAAAATAATTCTTAGTAGTTTGATTAAAATAGAATTCAGGAGTCAGAATTCAAAAAAATTATATACGAGTAGGGGTATTTAATCCCCTTCTTCAAGCATTGCTGAATTCTGGATTCTGAATTATTCTTCAATAGTTAAAGTATGTTTAAACAAAAATTGCTCGTCAAGATAGAACTTGCCGTTATCGCCGCAATCTTAGGAGGAACTAGTCTCTACGCTTCAAAAGCTCTAGGTAAACCCCAATCTAGCCCTCAAAAACTTGTGGATGAAGTGTGGCAAATTTTAGATAAAAATTATGTTGATGTCAGCTTTAACCATCAAGATTGGAAAGCAATTCGACAGCAGTATCTCAGCCGTTCCTATACTAGCAAGGAACAGGCTTATGGGGCAATTCAAGAAATGGTGGCTAAATTAGGCGATCGCTACACGGAGTTTTTCGACCCCCAGGAATTTAAAGCCCTAAATAATGACCTTTCTGGTAACCTCAGTGGCGTAGGACTGGAACTAGCACAGAATGAGAAAACTAAAGCTTTAACCGTTGTCGCCCCCATTGAAGGAACGCCTGCTTTTAAAGCGGGTATTTTGCCGGACGATATAATTGTCCAAATTAACGGTCAAATCACTCAGGGAATGAAAATAGAGGATGCTGTTAAGCAGATTCTCGGCCCGGCAGGAACCAAAGTAGTACTGACGATTCAACGGGGCAATCAATCGCAAATTTTCAACCTTACCCGCGCAAATATTGCTATCCATCCTGTAACTTACAACACGCAAACAACCACAGCCGGCAAGATTGGTTACATTCGTTTACCAGAGTTTACGCAAACATCTCCCCAAGAGATGTATCGGGCAATTCAAGCATTAGAAAAACAGCAAGTACAAGGCTACGTTTTGGATCTGCGTTCCGATCCAGGTGGACTGCTAAATGCAAGTTTGCAAATTGCCAGTATGTGGTTAGACCGAGGGGCAATAGTGTCTTTGGTAAATCGAAACCAAGTTAAAGATAGCTACAATGCATCGGGACATCCTCTCACCAACAAACCTTTAGTGATATTGGTCGATAAGGGATCTGCCAGCGCCAGCGAAATTTTGGCGGGAGCCTTGCAAGATGATAATCGCGCCACCTTAGTAGGAACTCGCACCTTCGGTAAAGGTTTAGTTCAATCCGTAGAGCCACTGGAGGATGGTTCGGCATTAAAACTAACGATCGCCAAATACTACACACCGAAAGGTCGAGATATCAATCATGTCGGCATTGCACCAGATATTAAAGTGGAGTTAACCGAGGCACAACAGAAAGCATTAATCCAAAACCGAACCTTGGCGACGTTAGCCGATCCTCAATATGCTAGCGCCGTGGCTAACCTAAACAAATTGATTCAGTCCAGGGCAAATCATGTGAGTTTACAACGTGGGGAATAAGTATAGGGATACTTTTAACAAAACAGAATACATGCCTCACTCGCCAGAATTCTCCAATTGAATTGAAGTGTGACTGGTGGATGAATAAAGGGTGAAACATCACACTAAATCAAAGATTTAGTGGTTCTAAGTGCTGGTGGTAGTTCGCTACACTAAAAGATTGCTGAATTCACCAATTCTGTATTCTGTATTCTTCTTCAATCATGTCAACCCGCAAAGCCCAACGACTTGAAATTTGTGAACCAGTTCCAGGTCTAAAAATCCTGGTTCAACTCAGTAACATTCCTTTAGTGCGGACAGTCATAGCTACTCTTACCCGCCATCAGCTAGCGTTCGTAGGAGTTGTATTTGTTACTACGTTGCTTTTTGCTATGCGGGAAAACGGCCCTTGGCTGACAGTGCCTAAACAGGTGGCGATTGAATTCTTTTCTGCTGTATCCCAGTCCTTAGCTGCTTTATTGGGGGTATTAATTGTTTTTCTCACGTTTAATAGTCAGTTAATCGCTCAAAGGCAGTATGATGATTACTACACACTTCAGATTCAGATTGACCAACTTATTCGTCTAACTCAGTCTCTTCCCGCCGAACTCAGTAATTTTAATGAAAATTTGGTAGAGCTGATTAACTATTTAGTTCCTTTGCATTTAAAGGATTTTCCAATTTGGGAAACTAGCTCTCAAGTACTATCTTTGGACGAGCTTTTAGATAATTTCAAGAATGAATATGAACGGGCGCAAGTGCAGCAACAATACTCCTTAACTACCCATCTGCACTGGCAACAAATCTTTCTTGTCATCAATAATATGGAAGAAATCCTGGAAAGATTTTCTCGGCTTTACAATCGGATTTTGGAGATGAGCCGTTTTATTCTCGCAATTGTCAAGTTGTCTTTTCTTCTGGGAGTTTCGCTGCTATTTTTGTTGTTATTTGGTATTATCGATTTACAAAGTAAGTTTCCCGATCTCAGCCTACCTGTAATTTTTTCTCTAGCATTTTGGTTGTTAATTTCTCTGTTGGAACTAGTACTTGATACCTGGTTTTTTTATAAAAGTCTTTATGGGTCATCGACTCACTATCGGCGGTTCTTTGCTAATGCAAAATACCTCGATTAATCGGTTGAAGCTAATAAATCAGTGTACCACGGTGATAAAGATATCTGCGCCGCACTATATCTAGAGAGGTTTTTTAGCTTCAGTAATTTTAGGTAATTCTTTCAACCACTGTGAGAAAAACTGCTCATCCTCAATTCGCACTAAACAAAATAGGATTTTGGCATCTGTTAAGCTAGTAATTGCTTCTGTATTTGCTGCTGTTTCGTGTTATAGCTTTTCACCCATCAATACAGCTAAAGGTTACTTTATTGGCGTAAGCTCTTCTACTGGCATCGCACCTATTGGGTTACTCTAAAATTAGAGTATTCTATCTCAAAATTTATAAATTTAAAAAATTTAAAGTTATATGAACAATCAACTGTACGAACAAGATTTTAATTTATGGCGAGAAAGTATTATTGAACAGATTAAACAACATCGTTTTAATGACATAGACTGGGAGCATTTGCTTTTAGAATTAGAAGACATGGGAAAGTCAGAAAAACGGTCATTTATTAGTAATTTAACAATCTTGATTGCTCATTTACTCAAATTAACCGTTCAATTTGATGCTCCTGAGATGATGAAAGTAAGCTGGTATAGTTCTGTGACAGAACATCGTTTTCGAGTAAAAAAGGATTTAGCAGAAAATCCTTCTTTTAAAAATTATATTACTGAAGTTATTTCTCAAGCCTATGCCGATGCCCGGAAGCTGGCAATCAAAGAAAGTCAAAACCCTAAATTAGGAGTCAGAAAACCTTCAAAAGCAGAATATCCTCTAGATTGTCCTTTTATTGTTGAACAATTATTAGATGAAGATTTTTATGGAGACAGTGATTAACAGTTATCAGTTTTGGATGATAAAACAGTACTTTTATACTACTTATCTCTATCTAACTTAAATAACAATTTCCAGATGACCAGAGAATTTAACGTCATTATCCAACGGGACTCTGAAGTTAATTTTATTGCCTCAGTACTTAGTCTTGCTCGCTGTTACATTTAAACCAAGTCTTTAAACGAACTAATTTTAGAGGTTGAGCAAGAAAATGTTGAAACATTAGAGTTTGTTGGCGTGCAGAGAGTTTGTGTTCCCGACGCAGTTAACTGTTAACGTGAAATGCCATCCCGTTTTAAGCGTGAGATCAGCTTAATCGATTTTTTCTGGAACTGAAACTACTACAATTACTATTGATGCTAGATAATGGGAAAGCTTTGAGATTTACTTGCCAATCTAGCCCAGATAAACAGAACTAACAATTATGCGAACTCACTATTGCGGCGAACTCCGAAAAGAACATATTGGAGAAACAGTTACCTTTTACGGATGGGTAGACCGTCGCCGCGATCATGGGGGCGTGATATTTTTAGATTTACGCGATCGCTCTGGTATTGTCCAAATCGTTAGCGATCCGCAACGCACCCCCGATTCCTATGAGCAGGCGAACGCTCTGCGAAATGAATATGTTGTTGAAATCACTGGTAGGGTGACACAACGCCCCGAAGAATCCCTAAATCCGCGTCTACCCACAGGTGAGATAGAAGTTTACGCCGACCGAATTCAACTACTCAACGCCGTCCGTAAACAGTTACCTTTCCAAGTTTCTATAACCGACAGCGAAACAGTGCGGGAAGACTTGCGGCTGAAATATCGCTATTTAGATTTGCGGCGCGAACGTATGGCGCAAAATTTGCAACTGCGTCATCAAATTGTTAAAGCCATGCGCCGTTACTTGGAAGATTTAGAGGGTTTTATCGAAGTCGAAACCCCAATACTTACGCGTTCGACTCCCGAAGGTGCTAGAGATTATATCTTACCCAGTCGCGTTAACCCTGGTGAATGGTTTGCTCTACCCCAATCACCCCAGTTATTTAAACAATTGCTAATGGTATCCGGCTTGGATAGATATTATCAAATTGCCCGTTGCTTCCGCGATGAAGATTTACGCGCCGACAGACAACCAGAATTCACTCAGTTAGACATGGAAATGAGCTTCATGTCTCAAGAAGAAATTATCGAACTCAACGAAAAGTTAGTTTGTCATATCTTCAAAACGGTTAAAGGCATTGAGTTACAGCGCCCTTTCCCCCGCCTCACCTACGCCGAAGGAATGGAACGCTACGGTAGCGATAAACCAGATACTCGCTATGGTTTGGAATTAATCAATGTCTCGGATATTGTCAAAGACTCTAATTTTAAAGTCTTTCGAGACACTGTAATCAATGGCGGTGTTGTGAAAATCCTACCCATTCCCAATGGTAACGATGTAATTTCTAATGTCCGCATCAAACCAGGTGGTGATTTATTCAAAGAAGCCAGCGAAGCTGGTGCTAAAGGTTTAGCTTATATCCGCGTCAGAGACGATGGCGAAATTGACACCATTGGGGCAATTAAAGACAACCTCAGCGCCGAACAAAAACAAGAAATTCTCCGACGCACAGATGCCAAAGCTGGACATTTGTTATTGTTTGGGGCTGGTGATGCTGCCACTGTTAATAAAACTTTGGATAGATTGCGGCAAGTTATTGCCAAGGAATTTGACTTAATCGATCCAGAAAAAATTAACTTGCTGTGGATTACAGATTTCCCGATGTTTGAGTGGAACGCTGGCGAAAAACGCTTAGAAGCACTGCATCACCCGTTTACAGCACCAAATCCTGAGGATTTAAGCGATTTAAAAACTGCACGCGCCCAAGCTTACGACTTGGTACTCAACGGCGTGGAAGTTGGCGGTGGAAGTCTGCGGATTTATCAGCGCGAAATTCAACAACAGGTATTTGAAGCGATCGGTTTATCTCCTGAAGAAGCACAAAATAAATTTGGCTTTTTGTTGGAAGCATTTGAATATGGTACACCGCCGCATGGTGGCATTGCCTACGGTTTAGACCGTTTGGTAATGTTGCTAGCTGGGGAAGAATCGATTCGCGATGTGATTGCTTTTCCGAAGACGCAACAAGCTCGTTGTCTGTTGACAGATGCACCTTCTGGTGTGGATGTCAAGCAATTAAAAGAATTGCACGTTGCTTCGACGTATAAGCCTAAATCTTGAGAAAACAGAGGAAGTGGGGACTGGGGATTGGATAGATAAGATGACAAGGTGAAGCAAATAAACGATTGAATACTATCTCCCCATCCCTGCGTCTTCGTCTCAAATACTACAACCAGGCCCTTCCAGTCCCTCTGGAAAACTGATTAATTCCAAGTAATCTGGATTTGCGAGGAACTGTTTTGCTGCTAACAATCCAGCAATGCTCCAAGTTTGGTAAATTCTAGCTTCTTTGCCAATTAAACGACCATTGTTGCCATCGTAGTATTCGGGGAATTTATCTTCAAATAAACGACTTTCAGCAATCGCGATCGCTTCATGAGCAAGTTCTATCCTACCTGTTTTCTGTGCCGCAGCGCAAAATAACCACAACAAAACAGGCCAGTTACCACCGTTGTGATAAGACCAAGCGATATTCTTAGAGTCACATCCTGTCACAATTCTCCACTCTAAACCTTCTAAAGCTGGAAAGCAGATTTTGACAGGCATATAGCCAATCAAGTCTCGCCAGCGTTCCGCAAACAAATTCATGATATTTTGAGATTCTGTTTCGCTTGCTAAGGAAGCTAAGATTGCCATCAAATTTCCCAAACTAAAAAAGCGAAAATCCATCCGTCCCGGCCCCAAATTTCCGGCTAAATATCCTCCAGTTTCGGGTAACCACTCGGTCAACCAGGCGGGGATAGATTCTGAATGAATGTTAAATTTATTTGCTATTTCTTTGCCAAATTCATTACCTTTGTAACGATAAATTTCTCGCAATCGCTCTAGGTTTAGCCAGTAGTAATTGCGGATATGATATTTTAAAGCTCCCAATCGCCTATTGACTTTACTCAGATAAGTATCACCATCACCATCTGGTAAAAGTAATTCTTGAGCTGCCCTTAAGGACGCATAAAATAATACTTGAATTTCTAAAGGATGTTCGGAAACTCCCAGACGACGGTCAATCATAAACGCGCCATCGGGAACTAACATTGTTGGGTACATGGAAAAGCGATGTACCAAACAAAGATCTAAAATTAACTTGATTCCTGCTTGAAAATTTGGCTGACGCGCTAGAGCCAAATCGCCTGTTGCTTTTTCATAAGCTCGTAGCAGCAGAATCCACCACATACAAGAATCAACTGGAGCAACACGAGCGATCGCTTGTTCGCCAAAATCAGCAATCAAAAATTCCTCACTTCCTATATAATGTACTTTGAAACTCGCAGGCATTAACCCCGCTCCCGGTTCAAAGCAGTCCATCTGCTTTTCATGACTTTGTAATTTCAATGTTTCTACTAAAAAGTTCCGGACAATCTCTGCTTTGCCGTACATGAGAAACACCAAGGCAGAAGGCACAAAATCCCTAAGAAAACACTGGTCATAATTGAGTGCATCTAACTTTGGATCGTAAGCGGCTATCGTACCGATGGGTTTTTCCTGATAATAAATTATCGACTTCTCTAGAAAATTCCAAGCTTCTGCTTCTAGCAAACTGTTTTGATTGCTCGTGCTAGTCATAGGCGTCTAATTCCACTAACAATATGTATCGATTCAATTGTGGAAAGCACGCCAGCTAAACTCTTAAGCTGACTGGGTTTCCCCCAAATCAGCATACAAAGTCAATCCCCATTTACAAACAGTAGTTTGTCCGGCGATGTAGGCGGCTTGATTTGAAGCTAAATAGGACTTATGCAAGAATTTTTTGAAAAGCGATATTAGACTTTTGTTGGGCAAGTCTAAAGGCGATCGCTTGGTCAACACCTGATATTGCACCTGTAATTAGCGCATTCTTCCCCTTTAACCTTATTATAAAGTTTGTACAACGCCAGTGTTAACTTTTGACTCTCAAGGGGAACTTTCAGATGTTCATCGACGCATCTTGCCAAATCGCCGAAACCCTATATTATTGGTTGAGAGAAGTTAACTAAAGAATAAGGGTTATGTTAAAAGATAAGTGATAATTGCCACCAATGTGTTTTGTTGTTGAACAGCTTTTATAGCTAAAGTTACTCTTTTATACTTTTTAATTACATACAAAGTAGCATAAGCATAGAAAGAGCAAGTACCATTTTTCGCTTGACTTCTATAAATATATGGTGCTTCTAATAATGATGGCTCACCATAATATGGGATTAAGTTAAAGTCGATGGCAATTTTTTGTTGTCCTTGTCGTATACCAGTTGGCAAGCGGCTTTGGAGTGCTTTATTTAAAGCCTCTTCCAGAGAAGGGAGGTCTGAATAGCCCTTTAACACTGAGATTTTAAAACACGGCTTTTCGACAAAAATATACTTAGATAGGTATTCACAAAAGAGCGATACCTTCTGTGCGAGACGCTACGCAAACGGTGAGCTTCTCTGCGAGACGCTGCGCGTAGCTTGCTTCCCGAAGGGTACGCTAACGCAAAAGTTTTCGGTCTACTGACAGATGTTAACTAGCTGTTAACACACAGCTAGTTAACATCTGTCAACCAGCTATTGATAGTTTTTATTGAAAATATTTAGTTATAAACTTTACCTGAGTTAAGAAGTTTACTAGTAAGGGAATTGTTAGCAGTAGCCGACACTTAAGCAAAACTGTTAATTATAGCCGTAGTCACACTCTTTAGGACATTTTGAAAGGGTGAATACTGGAGTTAGCAATAGTTTTACCTCCTGCCTTCTGCTATATCTTCACTTAGTACCATTAACAGCTTAAATTATCAGACTACTTACAAAGGTTTATTATGCTAGGATCATCTACCTGTCGGAGAGTATCAGTTCTTGTTTATGCTATTGCTGCGGCTACACTCGGTATTGATTTTAATATAGCTAACAAGCCTGCTAATGCAGGTGTTGTTGAACTTAGCTGTACGGGACCATATACAGCAAGCTATACTCCAGGTCTGAAATTACAGGAACAACAGACTACCATAAATTCTGAAGGTATTTTGAATACGTGCCTTCCTCTGGTGAGTAATCCAAAGATTGTATCAGGTAGGGATAGTAGCACAGGTACAATAACTAGCTCCTGTCTGTTGACAAACCAAGGAAGTTCAACTCAAACAACGTACTATTGGAACAATGGGCAATATTATAGTATAATAAAGTTCATTCCTGTTGCTAATCAAAAACCAATTGGTAGTAGCGTTATAGTACAGAGCGGAACAGTTATAAACGGAATATTTAAAAATGCTATGGCGACAAGAACCATTACTCTTGTTACAACAGATAGTACTAAATGTGCTACTACTGGTATCACTAGAGTTAATGGGGTCGAAACGATAACACTAACAAGTCCATAATCTTTTCATGTGTATTTGGAGAGGGCAAGGATTGCCTTTGGCAACTCTTGCCCTTTCTAATATGTCTGTGACATGAAAACAAGTTAATTAGGTAGATATTTGACTTCAGACAACGCGGACTGAAAACCCTAAGAAGGTATTGAGCCGAGATACAAGTAATTTTAGGCAAGATGGTCTGAAAAGCCTTGCTGTATATAAATTTGAGCTTTTTTGAGGCTAAGGTATGATTTTGCCTGAATATACTTGCAGTTAAGCAGGTCAATAATTGCTTTTCGCCTAGCACACAGTATTATAAATACTGTTAGTAAGTATTTTCAATAACTTTGTATTCAGTATTTAATTCTTGAACGTTTATATAATATTTTGTACCTTTAAGTTACGCATCCAGTGTTTATCCCGTTAGGTGGAAGAATATATAATTTTTTTGACAGATGCGTCGATTTGGCGGCTGAAACCTTTATAGGGTAAAGGCTCCTAGACGAACTCTTTACCGATTGCTTTAAATCCGAATTAATGGAAACGCCCTTATACGGGTGAGAAGCGATGATTATAAATAATTCTGGATAATTTTTCTTTTGTAAGTCCTTAAAGCACCCTACAAAAATCTCTCAGAATTTGTACAAATATCAAAGTGTTTTCAAAGTGAATATTATGTCCAGCATCATTAATTATTTTTAGTTGGGCAAATTTACATATTTTAGCCATTTCTGTATTTATAAATATAAATTTTTCATCATATTCGCCAGCTAATAAAAGCATAGGAATTGTATTTTCTGCTAGTTTTGACCACAAATTAGGCTGACATCCAGTGCCCATGAAGCGCAGTGATTTATCTAATTCTTGCGGATTGTTCTGCAAACGATTTTCTAGCATCTTGTCATATTGTGGATGATTTTTTATATAACCAAAAATTGTCTGACTGTACCAATTAAAGAGAAAATCAACAAAATCAATTTTAGTAGTAATTCTTGTCAATTTCCTACCTATTTGCGTATCACGCTTAATTCGTTCTAATCGTTCTGCTTCTGCTGCCAAACCTGGGGAAGCTGATTCTAAAACAACTTTAAGGAAACGTTCTGGAAAATGTAGGGCTAGATATAAAGCTAATCTTCCACCCATTGAATAACCAACTAAAAAGCATTTGCTAATTTTTAATTTATCTAATAAATTAATTATTGCATCAGCAGTTTTTGTTATTGAATAGTATTCATCTCCACCCAAAACTTGAGTATTACCGTGTCCGGGTAAATCGAGTGTTAAATAAGAAAATTCATCAGATAGTAATTTTATTGCTTCATCAAACTCATCACTGTTACCCATGAAGCCGTGTAAAAACATAATTATTGATTTTTCGGGTTTACTAATTAATGAATAATGAAATTGATAATTTTCTAAAATCATAAAACTAGTTTTTGAATAAGCACGAATTTATAAGTTTTAATTTAGACTCCTAAACTTTAAATCTTACTACAGGTTTCAATAGAATACTAACAAAGATAGATGTCATTAATACTTGAGATTATTTCTAGAAAAAAGAAGCTCCAACTAATTTTTAATTAATACTAACTTTTATTAAAAAATCAGTATTAGTTCAAAAAATTATTTTTTAAATAGTTATTATATATAATAATCCTATTAAATTACGTGAAAAACTCGTCTTCAACTCTAAAAAGCTAATTTATTACTTATTACTCTCTCCTCACTACCTATACAAATAAGTTTAAAATTGAAGTAGCTCGCTATATCAAGTCGGTATTAACTATCGACTAAAGGTCTAAATAACTGTAAATTATCTAAAATTTTGAGGTAGCACCAATGATTCACCATATTTCTATTCCAGCGAATAACCCTCGTCATGTTGCTGAAGTTTTAGCTAAACTATTGGGCGGAAAGACTGCTCCATTTCCTTCTAACCCTGGTAGCTACGTAGCATTAGCTCTTGATGAACAAGGTACTCTGATTGAAGTTTACCCACTGGGTACTGAGTTGATTCCTGGTAATGGCGAACAACAAGTTCAATTTCGTGAAAATAATAATTTTAGTCAATTCAATGCAGTTCATGCTGCTATAAGTGTACCTGTTAGCGAAAAAGAAATTAAAGAAATTGCTGCTAATGAAGGATGGCGGGTACTGCATTGTAGCCGGGGTCAGTTTGAAGTGATTGAATTTTGGATTGAGAACCACCTGATGATAGAATTGCTTAGTCCAGAAATTGTGTCACAGTATCTCAATTTTCTTGAAAAGCAAAACTTAGAAAAGTTATTAACTAATAGTGCTGCTTAGGCAATTTAATCACTTTAAACTTATAAGTCAAAGTTCAATAGTAATAAACAAACTATTGTTTTACTTTTGAATTTTGACTTTTAATATTTTCTATAGGACTCCTCCAAAGATTTTTGAACAAGACTCAGTACATATCTATCCCTTCTTCCTATTCCCTATTCCCACTATACATAAGTGAGTTCAGGAATTAAATCTGATTGCTATATATAAATCAATTTAAAAACCTCTGCAAGATAATAAATGTTAAGTGTAAAATCATAACAAAAAGCTAAATTAAGTCTCAAATGTTGGATTTTAAAATTTCTCCAGCTACAGAAAACAAAGCTATTGTGATTGGGGGAAGTATTGCCGGACTGTTGACAGCTCAAGTACTTACCAAGTACTTCGATCGCGTCACAATTGTAGAACGCGATCGCTTTCCCGAACAACCCGAACAACGTCACGGTATACCCCAAGCTCATCATGTCCATGTTTTACTCATCAGAGGTCAGCAGATTTTAGAGCAGCTTTTTCCTGGCATCATAGCGGAGTTAGCTGATTGGGGCACACCGATTATAGACGCAGTAGCAGATTGTCCTTGGCTAGGTTATAACGGTTGGGCACCACGCTTTGCTTCTCATTTAACCAGCTGCGGCTCTAGCCGAAATCTTTTGGAGTGGAGTATCCGCCGCCGTTTGGCAGCTAATGACAGGATAGAATTTGTACAAGCAGCACAAGTAACTAACTTGCTGTGCAACCCTAACAAAACTAAGATTACAGGTGTACAGGTCAGGTTTGGTAAGGAACCGGAAGCAGAGATACTCGCTAAGTTAGTCGTAGATGCCAGTGGTCGTAATTCTCGCACACCTGGATGGTTGGAGGAATTGGGTTATAAGTCACCCCAGCAGACAGTTGTCAACTCTTTTTTAGGTTATGCTAGCCGCTGGTATCATCAGCCAGAGGGTTTGCAGCGAGATTGGCAAGTTTTGCTGATTACGTCAAAACCACCAAAAGATACTCGCAGTGGTGTGCTTTATACAGTAGAAGGTAATCGTTGGATTGTGACACTTGCTGGCGTAGGTCGAGATTATCCACCAACTGACGAAGCCGGATTTTTAGACTTTGCCCAAAGTTTGCGATCGCCTATTATCTATGAAGCCATAAAAGATGCTCAACCCATCTCGCCCATCTACGCCTATAAACGTACAGAGAATAACCTGCGTCACTACGAAAAACTTTCTAAATTCCCAGAAGGTTTGATAATAGTCGGTGATGCCGTTTGTGCCTTCAATCCCGTCTACGGTCAAGGTATGACTACCGCTGCTTTGGGCGCTTTGACTTTAGATGAATGTTTGAGCAAGCAATTATCTAACCAATCCAATGGTAATTTAATCGGTTTCCCACAATATTTTCAAAAGCAACTAAGCAAAGCCATTTCTGTACCTTGGTTGATGGCTACAGGTGAGGACTTCCGTTGGTCTACTACCGAGGGAGGAAAACCTAATTTGATTAGCAAATTTACGCAGCTGTATTTAGATCGACTATTACTGCTGCAAGCTGACAGTCCAGAAATTCATCAGCTTTTCTTGGAAGTGATGAATTTACTCAAGCCAACAAGCGCAGTTTTCCAGCCACATATTGTCATGCAGGTTTTAAAGCAAATAATTAATCCACGTCCTCAACCAGATAAGTTTACTGATAAAGAAAATATTCCTAAATATCGGCCTTTGGTAACTCGTAATTCGTAATTCTCCACTTGCCATTTTTAAAAGAGGTAAGAATTTGCCTACTCTAAAAGCTGCAATGTGATTGCATCAACCTGTAATCTGAGTGCATCGACATGCAATGTGAGTGCATCGACCTGCAATGCGATTGCATCGACCTGCAATGTGAGTGCATCGTCTTGCAAAAATTAACACTCTTGCACCTCAGTCTTTCTGCTTGTTCGGTTAGCTCTCAAGAGTTCCCTATTTTTAAAATACGTCTAATGCCCAATAGCACGCAGTCGCGACTAACTGTAGCATTGTGACATGATTAGAGCAGGTTGCCTTTTCCGATTATGAAGATATTGGTGCTAAACGCTGGTTCGAGCAGCCAAAAAAGTTGTCTGTATGAAATTCCAAATCAGGCTCTCCTCAATCAAGCAGCCCAACCTCTTTGGGAAGGAAAAGTCAACTGGACTCAAGACAACGGTATGGCAGAAATTGAAGTGAAAACTGCTACGGGTGCAAAGTTACAAGAATCAATTTCTAGTGACTCTCCACAAACACACCTTACTCATCTGCTCAATACACTCATTCGCGATCCTACTAAAGTAATTAATCGCTTGTCAGAAATTGATATGGTTGGACATCGTGTAGTACATGGTGGACAAGATTATCGAGATAGTGTGGTAATTACGGAGGATGTCAAAAAGGCGATCGCTCGTTTGGCTAATCTAGCTCCAGAACACAATCCAAGCGCTTTGGCAGGTATAGAAGCAATTGAAAATATCTTAGGAGAAGTCACCCAAGTTGCAGTTTTTGATACTGCATTTCATAGCACTCTCCCCGATGCAGCAGCAATTTACCCTGGCCCCTATGAATGGATAGAGCAAGGTATCCGCCGCTACGGGTTTCATGGTATCAGTCACCAATATTGTTCTAGTCGTGCTGCCCAAATTCTCGGTGAAGATTTAGCATCGCTACGATTAATTATCTGTCATCTCGGCAATGGTTGCTCTTTGGCAGCGATTAAAAATGGTCGCAGTATTGATACCACTATGGGAATGACACCTTTGGAAGGATTAATGATGGGTAGTCGTTCTGGTTCAGTCGATCCGGGAATTTTGATTCACCTGTTGCAGTACTGCAATTACTCTGTAGAAAAATTAGATGAAGTTTTAAATAAATCTTCTGGTTTACGAGGAATTTCGGCTGTATCTAGCGATATGCGTGAAGTCACAAAAGCGATCGCCCAAGGCAACACTCGCGCTAAACTGGCATGGGATATCTACGTGCATCGCTTGTGTTCTGGTATTGGTGCAATGCTTACCAGTTTGGGGGGATTAAATGCTTTGGTGTTCACCGCAGGCGTGGGTGAAAACACTCCAGCAATTCGCCAAGCCGGCTGTGAAGCTTTGGGATTTTTGGGATTAAAAATAGACCTAGAAAAAAATCAACAGCAGCCTGTAGATGAAGATATTGCCACACCCGACTCAGCAGTGAGAGTATTAGTAATACATACTCAAGAAGACTGGGCGATCGCTCAACAATGTTGGCAACTATTTAAAAAGTAATCAACCAACAATTTATGATTAATAATAAACTCAACTTGAAAGTGCGATCGCAATGACTGATAAAGAACTCAAACATCTAATTGAGAGTAATGCTAAAACAGTCCAAGCTATGTTAGATGAAATAACTGAAGCGCGACAGGAACGCCAAGAACTCAGAGAAGGAATGATCCAGCTTCAGAATGCAATGACACAATTAAGCACTATACAAGATAGAATAACCAATTTACTAATTTCTGTTGATGGCGATCGTCCGACAATTATCAAAAAACTTTCAGCAATAGAAACAAAGCTCGATTTACTATTGCAGGAAGACCCAACAGAGGAGTTAGGGTAATATTTATGTCAAGTGTATGTATTTAGTAATAAAGCTTACTCCAAAACTCCCACTAAAATCTTGACTATCTCTACTAAATCATCTGGCAAAGTATAGGATGTAATATCTCGTGTAATAGTACGTAAATTCTGATCCAAAGTTCCAAATACCCAGACATCTCCCATCGTCACAGCACCATAGACTATATTTGGCACATTTTCCAACATCGACAGTGCAATCATTTCTACTGCTAATTGGGTAAATCCGCGTGTCAAATCATCTCGTTTTGCTTCAACCACAACTAAGTTGTATTGCGATTGAATGAAATAGTCCAAATTTCCTTGGAGTAAATTATTTACCTTCAACGGGTATTCAATTCGCAGCAGTCGCTTACAAATAACCGCTACTCGACTCAAGACTGGTGCAACCAAAATTTCTCTTTTGGCGGTTTCACTGCTAAGAGTAACGTAGGGAATTGTATCTTCAAGTTGTTGTCGAAGTTTATCGAGTCCGTCTATTTGATTACTCGTTCTCGGAAGTTGCAAACGCTTACGCACAAAAGCATAATCAAACTCTGCTAAAACTTCATCTGTATCATAGAAAAACTCAAAGTATGAACGAAACGAATAGTTTCCATCCGGTTGGAGAATTTTTGGTTTTGACATTACCGCCTCCTACCGTATTTCATTAATCCACTACTATATAAATAGCAGTCAGTATAGACTATATGGCTGGATCGTTTCCCATATTCATTATTGAACTGTTAGCGTCTAGACGTGCTAAAGCAGCATTTATTTTCCTTAAACAGTCGATAATGTAAATAATTGTTAAAAATCCTCAGGCAGGAAAGAATCATCCATGCGTGTAATATTGATGACCGGCAAAGGTGGCGTAGGTAAAACATCTGTTGCTGCTGCAACTGGACTCCGCTGTGCAGAATTAGGCTATCAAACGTTGGTTTTAAGTACAGATCCCGCTCACTCCCTAGCAGACAGTTTTGACATGGAAATGGAACATGCACCCCGAAAAATTCGCCCAAATTTGTGGGGTGCAGAATTGGATGCATTGCAAGAATTAGAGGGAAACTGGGGTGCTGTGAAACGTTACATTACCCAAGTTTTACAAGCAAGGGGTTTAGAAGGGGTACAAGCGGAAGAATTGGCAATTTTACCAGGTATGGATGAGATTTTTGGCTTGGTAAGGATGAAACGCCACTACGACGAAGGTGAGTTTGATGTTTTAATTATCGACTCAGCCCCCACTGGTACAGCACTGCGCTTGTTGAGTTTACCTGAAGTCGGCGGTTGGTATATGCGCCGCTTTTACAAACCATTTCAAAATATCTCAGCAGCACTCCGGCCTTTGGTTGAACCTATTTTTAAACCAATTGCTGGTTTTTCATTACCAGATAAAGAGGTAATGGATGCGCCTTACGAGTTTTACGAACAAATCGAAGCTCTCGAAAAAGTATTAACAGACAATACTCAAACCTCAGTGCGTCTGGTGACTAATCCCGAAAAGATGGTGATTAAAGAATCTCTTCGTGCCCATGCTTATTTGAGTTTATATAATGTTGCCACTGATTTAGTTGTGGCCAACCGGATTATTCCCAGTGAAGTCCAAGACCCATTTTTTCAGCGTTGGAAGCAAAGTCAAGAGCAATATCGTCAGGAGATTCATGATAATTTCCACCCTCTACCTGTGAAAGAAGTTCCATTATTCTCTGAGGAAATGTGTGGATTAGCTGCATTAGAACGCTTGAAAGAAACCCTTTATAAAGATGAAGACCCGACTCAGGTTTATTATAAAGAAACGACTATTCGAGTTGTGCAAGAACAAAATCAATACAGCTTGGAACTTTACTTACCTGGTATTCCTAAAAGTCAGGTTCAACTGAGTAAAACAGGGGACGAATTAAATATTACTATTGGCAATCACCGTCGTAACTTAGTTTTGCCGCAAGCCTTAGCAGCACTACAACCAGCAGGAGCAAAAATGGAAGAGGATTATCTGAAAATTAGCTTTGCTGACAACATAAGAGTTTAATTTTCTCGAACATTTTTATCTCCACAAAAAGTAAAAGCTAAAAAGCAAAATTCTTGATTCATAGCTGGTACAGACGCAATTCTCTTAGCGTCTTTTTTTATAGTTTTTCATAAATTTTATCAAAAAAATAAAATTTTTCCTTATTGATTTGCCGTAGTTTTACTGAAGACAAATTGATTAAAAAAATTCCAAAATATCATTAGATTTAATTATCTCTGTTTAAAAATTATTAATTGAAGATATTATCAGCAATGACCTCGAACTCAGAACAAGACTGGCGGGAAACTCGCCATGAAGAAAGTTTACTACACCGAATTACAAATCGTATTCGCAGAAGCTTAGAATTAGAAGAGATTATCACAACAACAACAGCAGAGGTGCGATCGCTACTGCAAACTGACAGAGTGATGATTTACAAATTTCATGCTGATGGTAGCGGTCAGGTGATTGCTGAATCAATTTACCACAATCGTTTGCCGTCGCTACTGGGGCTGAATTTCCCTGCTGATGATATTCCAGCCACCGCCCGCGAACTATTTATTAAATCACGGGTGCGTTCTATTGTGAACGTTGATACTCAAGAAATTGGTCAAAGTCACCTGCGTGATTTAGAAAGCGGAGAAACCATAAAAGAGGAAATCCGTTACCGCCCTGTAGACCCCTGCCATATTGAATATTTGACAGCAATGGGTGTCAAATCCAGTATAGCAGCCCCTATCCTTTATCAAAATCAACTCTGGGGGCTGTTGGTGTCTCATAATTCCCAAGTGCGTTTGATTTCAGAATATGAACTAGAAGCAATGCAGATGGTAGTCGATCAGCTCTCAATAGCCATCGCTCAAAGTAGCCTCCTGACTCAAGTCCGCAAAACAGCCGAACAACAAACCATCATTAATCACATTGCTAGCTTACTACATTCACTCCCAACAATTGTATTACAGCCAGCCCTAGAAGCTGCCGTTACTGCCTTTGATGGTGTTGGTGGTCGGCTTTGCATTAGAAATGCAGCTTTTGATTTTCACCATAGCAGGATTGCCAGCTTCACAGAATGCTTAATTCCTGGAAACACCTGCATTAAACTTTATACTTGCGGTCAGCAACCTGTAATGCCAGAACAGACGATATATCCACTTATAGAGCAGTATAATGTTTGGCAGGAACACTATAAATCCAGTGAAGAATACGATGTTTGGGCGATTTCAGATATTTATCAAACTTCTAGTTTGCGAAGTTTGCAAGTTGCTTTTCAACCAACTAAAATTCGCAGTATATTGGCGATCCCACTTCAATATCGTCAGCAGTTGCTAGGCTATTTAACTATTTTCCGCAACGAAATAGATACAGAAACCCTGTGGGCAGGGCAGTATGATGGCGATCGAAGACAATTGTACCCCCGACAATCCTTTGAAGTTTGGCGTGAATCAAAAAAAGCACAAGCTCAAAAATGGACAATCGAAGAAATTGAACTGGCTAAAAACCTCAGTAAACACTTTGCTTCCGCAATTCAACAGTATGAACTATATCAACAAATACAAGTCTTCAATGAAAATTTAGAACATCAAGTTAAAAGGCGCACAAGCGAATTACAACGGACGACTGAACAACAACAGGCTGTGTTTAAAGTGATTGCCGAGATTCGTGAATCTTTGGACACAGATACGATTTTTCAAACAACAACTAAAGAGGTTTGTCAATTAATCAAAGCGGATCGCGTTTCTGTTTACCGTTTTGATAGTGATTGGGGTGGTGAATTTGTTGGAGATTTCGAGGCTGCTACTCCATACTGGTCGAATGAGTCCGAACTAGGTATTAATACAGTTTGGAATGATACTTACTTACAAGATACCCAGGGAGGACGTTACCGTTACAATCAAACATTTGCAGTCGATGATATCTACAAAATGGGGTTTGCTCAATGTCATATCGACAATCTAGAGCAGTTTCAAATTCACGCTTTTGTGCTTGCTCCAATCTTTGTTGGGCAAAAACTTTGGGGTTTACTGGCAACTTATCAACACTCAGGCCCTCGTCAATGGAAAGCTTCTGAAATCAACTTTATCAGTCAGATTGCGGCTCAAATGGGGGTAGCACTCCAGCAAGCTCAATTACTCACTCAGACACGAGAACAGGCCTTAGATTTACAACAAGCAGCAGAACAGCAAAGAGTATTGTTTGAAGTTGTGGCCAAAGTTAGGGAATCTCTGGATTTAGATGCAATTTTTCAGACAACTACTCAAGAAATTTGTAATTCACTACAAGCGGATCGAGTTGCAGTATACCGCTTCCAAGCTGATTGGAGTGGTGAATACATCGCTGAGTTTGTGGGTGAGGGTTGGATAAAGCTAGTAAGTCCAGATAGGAATACAGTTTGGCGAGATACTTATTTGCAGGAAACCCAAGGTGGGCGATATCGCCATAATGAAACCTTTGCAGTCAATGACATTTATCAAGCTGGTCACTCTGAGTGCCATGTTGCAGGCCTAGAGCAAATTCAAGCAAAGGCGTATGCGATCGCCCCAATATTTATTGGGCAACAGCTCTGGGGTTTGTTAGCAGCTTACCAAAACTCTGCACCGCGTCACTGGGAAACCTCAGAAATTAAGTTTATGACTCAAATTGCCAATCAGCTTGGGGTTGCACTCCAACAAGTCGAATTACTCAATCAGACTAAGGAGCAGGCAGAAAAACTGGCTACAGCTTTGAATGATTTAAAACAAACTCAAACCCAACTCATCCAGACTGAGAAAATGTCTTCATTGGGTCAACTGGTAGCTGGTATTGCCCACGAAATTAATAATCCAGTCAACTTTATTTATGGCAACATTAATCATGTGAGTGAATACGCCCAAGATTTACTTGGTATGCTCGACCTGTATTTGCAAAACAGCCCTAACCCCAACCCTGAAATTCGCGAGCGCGCAGAAGAAATAGACTTAGAATTTCTGACTGAGGATTTACCCAAAACTCTCTCCTCAATGAAAATTGGCGTCGATCGCATCCGGCAAATTGTCTTGAGTTTGCGGAATTTCTCCCGCCTCGATCAAGCAGAAAAAAAACCAGTTAATATCCATGAGGGTATTGATAGCACCTTGCTAATTTTGCAGCATCGTTTAAAAGCAAAACCAGAAAGTCCGGCGATTAAATTAGTTAAAGAGTACGGCGACCTTCCTTTAGTAGAATGCTATGCTGGGCCATTGAATCAGGTATTCATGAATGTTTTAAGTAATGCGATCGATGCCCTAGAAGATTACAGAGGCTCTACATCCAAACTTCATAGCAGTCAAATTATTATCCATACTGCTCTTGGGGAGATAGAAGGGAATGTTAAGAGTGTAGTAATTCGCATAACAGACAATGGCCCAGGAATACCCCAAGACCTCAAAGCAAGGATCTGCGACCCATTTTTCACTACTAAACCAGTGGGAAAAGGCACTGGGTTAGGGTTATCAATTAGTTACCAGATCGTTGTGGATAAACACGGTGGTGTATTTAAATGTAATTCTCAGCCAGGATTAGGTACAGAATTTTGGATTGAAATTCCAATTACACAAATCACCAAATCGTACCATTAACTCTGGTAGTAGCGCGTCAACCTGAAAAAGTTGGGTTCAAAAACCTAAAAAATCCAAAATCAAACTATTGTATGATTATTTAACTCAACAAATTAAACTTAACACGTTAGTAGGTTGGGTTGAACCAAATCAAACCCAACAAAATCCGAGTTTTTTGGTCTGAGGTTATGGTACTCCCCTTGTGAAGTGAGATAGTAAGAGAACCTGATTTTATTGTTAGGTAATTAAACAGGAGTCACTGGTGAAAACTAATAATCTAAGAATCAATCAACTTTCGCCCGAAACTTACGAGTGGTATCTAAAATACTTGAAAGCTTTGGATAGTTTAGACATCGAGGCGTACAGTAAATTTTTAGCGCCAAATTGCTCTGTGCAGTCAAACAATAACTCTCCAATTGAAGGCAAAGAGCTTGTGATGCAAGGACTTGCTGCTTACTGGGAAACCTTTGCTAGTTTAGAACATGACCTGCTCAACATTTATGGTTATGATTCATCTTTTGTCCTTGAAGCGCTAAATTATTACAAGCGTACTGATGGTGAGTTTGTAGCCATTAGAGCAGTTGCTTTCACTGACCGCAATCAAGAAGGTTTGGTAACTTCTGTAAGATTCTACACAGACACTACACCCGTGTTTACATAGGATCATTAATTTACAATCATCAGTTTATAAAACGACCATTTTGGACGAGATGGATTTGAGGGGTTGCTACTGCAAAATAGTACTCAGAATCTCAAAATCAAATTGCCAACGTCCTGCTTAAAATGCTTATCTGGTGACATTTGATTACCCTGTCGCTCTACCCAAGACTCATGGTACTAAATTTTCTTTCTTCAGAAAGATGATTTAAATTTTTAAACCTATCTCAAGATAAATACAGTAAAACCAAAGTTAGGCTATAAAATATTTCAACAAGTAAAAATCACTTAACTAAGAGTAAATATATGCTAAGTCTTCTTTGGGGCATTGTTGTTGTGCTGGTTGCTTTTTGGGCATTAGGATTAACACTCCATATTGCCGGAAATCTAATTCATGCAGTATTGCTTTTGGCTATTGCACTTGCTATTTATAATTTTTTCAAAGCCCGTGATGTCTAGATAAATAACTGATAACATCGCTGATGAATAGGTCTTCTCTGCTTATGGGCTAACTGGAAGATTAAATTTAGGCTTTTCTAATGGCTGGTAGCCAGCCATAATAAAGTGTTATTTCTTGTTTTAAAGGCTTTTTACAGTGCTAGTACAAAAACTTAATGCATGTGCAGAATTCATTGCAGGTGATAGTACTATCTTGCGAGAATTGTTGCATCCTGATAAGCAACCTTTAAAATTACGCTACAGTCTAGCTCATGCAATAGTGCCCATTGGCCAAACCTCTACACCTCATTCGTTGACAACTTCTGAAGTTTACTACATTCTTAGCGGTCAAGGAGAAATGCATATAGATGATGAACTAAAGATAGTAGAATCAGGAGATGCTATCTATATTCCACCCAATGCTAAACAATTTATTCGGAATTCTGGGGCTGAGCCACTAATGTTTATATGCATAGTCGATCCTGCGTGGCGTCAGTCAGATGAGACTATATATTCTCCCTAGGAACAGTTACCAAGAGTTCCAATAAATCTTAACAATAAGAATAAAGGGGTAGGTTGGGTTGAACGCAACCAAACCCAACAAAATCAAGGTCTTAAAGTTGGGTTTTGTTTTTCAAACGCCAGTTGCTACAACGGGGGAACCCCGGCAACACACTGGCTCCCCAACCTACATGTGTAGTAATCATTTTTCAAACTCGTATAACAAATACTCAAAAATGTTGAGTTTAGTTCCTCAAACACTAGTTGCTATAACGGGGGGAACCCCCGCAACACACTGGCTCCCCAACCTACACCTGACTCCTGAATTTTGAATTCTGCTGTATTACACCTGTTTCAAGTGAATCTTACTTTGAATTTGGTCAAAGATTGCACCTTCATTAAAGAATTTTTTTTGAATTTCGTCCCATCCTCCTAAATCTTGAGCTTTGAAAATAGTTTTTATTTTCGGATATTTGCCTTCTACTTCTTTGGCAATTGTAGTATCAACAGGACGAAATCCTAATTTGACAAACTCTCGTTGTGCATCTGGAGTGTAAAGAAATTTAACAAATGCTTCTGCAACTAAACGAGTTCCATGTTTATCGACATTTGTATCTACAACAGCTACAGGATTGTCAATGGAAATGTTGACATCGGGTACTACATATGTAAATTTTTCACCATTTTGTGCCGATAAAATCATTTCATTTTCATAGTTGAGCAAAGCATCACCTTGACCTTTTTTAAAGAATAGTTCGCTGGCATTACGAGCAGTTTTGGGTAGCAAAGGTACGTGTTGATAAACATTGGAGATGAAGTTTAATGCTTGAGCTTCGTTTTTGCCAGTTTTGATTGCTGAACCCCAAAGACCAAGAAAATTCCAGCGTGCGCCACCAGACGTTTTAGGATTAGCTGTAATTAATTCCACCTGATTTTGTGTTAAGTCAGCCCAAGTTTTGATATTTTTGGGATTATCCTGACGAATAGCGATCGCTCCTACAGATTGAGTAACTATTGCATCATTAGGCGCTTCTTTTTCCCAACCCTGTTGAATCAAACCTGATTGAACTAGTTTCTTAACATCAAGGTCGAGTGACAAGTGTACTACATCGGCTTCTAAGCCATCAATCACAGCTAATGCTTGAGAACCAGAACCTTCATAACTCTGCTCAAAAGTGACGTTTTGTTGGTGTTGTTTCTGCCACTGTTCTATAAATTTGGGAATAATTTGCTTATACGCTTCACTGGTAACTGAGTAAGAAACAAGTGTTAGCTTTACATTATCCTTGGCAGTGGAATTAACATTACCTGTGTTATCTGCATTGCGTGATGAACAGGCTGTTATCGCTACACTCAAGCTAACTCCGATTAAAAATAAACTAATAAAGCTCCACAAAGAGAGCTTATGCACCCAACTTCTGATTGAATGCAGGTTCCATTTCCTGATAGCCTGCACAGATATGACGGTATAAGTTTGAACTAACTTGATGAAGCGTCTGATTGATTGAGAAGTTCTTGACCACTGGTTCATCAATTTTTTCCTTAAACTGCGGTAAATAGCGCGAGATATAGTAGTTTAAGGTGATTATAGAGCAGTAGCTAAGGTAACATAACCTTTTGTTAACCTAATTTTAAAAGAAAAGTCGCCATAGAAAGGCGAAGCTTGTATCCCAATTTTTAGGTCAAATCAGAGATGGATGCTAGAGAGACTAACTCGATGATGCCTGCGCCAGCCCGGACTTGCGCTCGCGCTTGGGAAGACGCTTTTCGCCTTTCTCGTGAACCGCTGCTTTCTAGTACATCTGTTGGTTGGCAAGACATTCATCTGGAATATCACTGCCAGCCTCCTAGTGAAGTGCCAGAGCATCTTGATGCTGAACATGAAATTTACATCCCTCACTTTCAGTGCGATCGAGGTATGGAGTGGACAATTGATGGATGCTATCAGCAAAGGCAGATAGGTAGGGGCGAGATTGCCATTATCCCAGCTCATGTCTCTCACAGCTTGTCCTGGGATTTTGACGCCGAATGTACCATAATCTCCCTTGCTCCTAGCTTTGTGAGCCGCATTGCCTACGAATCGCACGAGCCAGTTTCAGTCGAGCTGATACCAATTTTTGCCCAACAAGATCCATTAATCTGTCAAGTTGGGGCAGCACTGAAATCAGTGTTAGAAACTGATAGCGTTTACAGCCGCTTATCTGCTGATTCTGCCGCAACCCTTATTGCAGCACACCTTCTACAGCACTATTCGGTCACCAAAGGCTCGATTCGCACTCATAACGGTGGACTGCCAAACTACAAACTACACCGAGCGCTTACCTACATTCAAGAACATCTAGACCAGAACTTGAGCCTGAGCGTAATTGCCGCCGAGGTCAGCATGAGCCAATACCACTTCTCACGCTTATTTAAGCAATCGATGGGAATTTCAGTTCACCAGTATGTGATTCAATGCCGGGTAGAGTGTGCTAAGCAATTGCTGTTACGGCATGAGCTAAGCGTTACTGATGTCGCTTTTCAAGTCGGGTTTGCCAATCCTAGTCATCTAAGCCATCACTTCAAGCGTATCGTTGGTGTCACTCCCAAAACGTTTCTCAACCAGTAGCAAGAATCTGTTGAAGCCAGCAAGAATCTAGGCGACATTTTCTCATCAAACTTTTTATAGTCGAGCTAACGAAGTAAATGGCGTACCAGCCTCGTAATGGTTGAGTTCGTCCAAAGATTTAGCTGCTAATCAAGAGGCGATAACAAATATGTCCCAAACAAATACTGCCAACCGGACACAGACGGTGTTCATACTGGTTAAGACAACCCCGGAGTGGCTTGGCTTTCCTATTGAGGAGCGGGTCAGGCTTGGTCGTCACAGCCTACAGCCGCTCCTTGACGAGTTCCACAACAGGGTTCGCCTGAAGTGGTATGATGTCGAATTCTACTCTGCACGGATCACTGATGTCTGGATGATAGAAGCTGGGGATCATCAGAGCTACGAGCTTTTCTGTGAGAAGCTCCGCGAGACGCCTTTCTGGGATCGCTACTTCAAGGTCGAGGAGATTCTTGCTGGCGAGGAGAACGCCTGGGCGAAGAACTACGGAATCGACCCGTTTCGCTCCTGATTTTTGCTGTCAATACTGGTCAGGCACCCCTGACACGCAATCCGATATCCATTGCACGTAGAGGAGACTTTGCACATGCCTGTGTTCGTGACCGGAGCCACGGGGTGGGTTTTGCAGCTGACTTTTCACGGGAAGTCCTAAAATCTCTTTCAAGACAGAGGGTAGGGGGTGGCTGAGCTAACTACAGTGTTGTGGAAATTGTGGAAAACCTGTTACAAGTTGTGTTGAGTCTGAATCCAATCAGTTAAATACCTGTGGAAAACTTGTGGAAAAATACCCCATGTTTTCCACAAGGTAATTATACTTAATTAAGTTTTATCAAAAAAATCTCAAGTTTTCCACAGATTTTTCCACAAAAAGTCAGATTTTTTCCACAAGATAAGTTAAATTTAATCAATTTTTATACGTTAGTTAATATCTTTAGCCAATCATTTAGCTTTCAAGACTAATAATTTAGGAAGATGGTTGTGGAAAACTTTAAATAAACTATTCTCCAACTTAACAAAGTACAGAATCGAAAACTCAAAATCAGATATTGAGTTTGCTTGACTGGTGACATCATTTTTGAGAGCGACTAGTCATACTAATGCGATCGCTTAGTTGGCGTAGTGTTTGTGCTAAAGTGCGATCGCTCTCTTGGAGTTGAGCAATTTTGTCACAACTGTAGATCACAGTTGTATGGTCTTTACCACCGAACTCCTCCCCAATTCTCGGCAAACTCAAAGAGGTGTGTTGACGCATTAGATACATGCCAATTTGACGCGCCCAGCTAATTTCCCGGCGTCGTGAATTTCCTTTGAGATCATCGATTGAAACTTCAAAATTCTCAGCTACAACTGTCAAAATTGCTTCTGGGGTAACCATCACTTTTTCATTCGGTGGCTCTAGAACTGGGGCGATATTTTCCACCGTCATTGGTAAACCCCAAATAGAAATATAAGCCAAAGCTCGAATTAAAGCTCCTTCTAGTTCTCGAATATTAGAAGTATAGTTAGAAGCAATATATTCAATCACATTCCGGGGCAGACGAATATTTTCATACTCAGCTTTTTTCTGAAGAATCGCCATTCTCGTTTCCAAATCCGGTGTTTGAACATCTGCAATTAATCCCATAGAAAACCGAGAGCAAAGACGTTCTTGTAAACTAGGAATTTGGTTAGGAGGACGGTCAGAAGCAATGACAACTTGTTTACCTGCCTCGTGTAAAGTATTAAAAGTATGAAAAAATTCTTCTTGAGTGTATTCCTTGCCTTCAAGAAACTGAATATCATCAACTAATAAAACATCAGCAGCTCGATAATGCTCTCGAAAGCTTTGCATACTATCCTTACGAATTGCTGTAATTAAATCATTGGTAAACCGCTCGGTAGAAACATAAAATATTTTACAATTCGGAGAAATTTCCCAGCGATAGTGACCAATAGCCTGCATCAGATGAGTTTTACCCAAGCCGACGCCACCACATAAAAATAAAGGATTAAACTCTCTTCCAGGAGATTCTGCAACTGCTAAAGAAGCAGCATGAGCCATGCGATTATTAGCGCCAACTACAAAACGTGAAAATATATATTTAGAGTTTAATTCCGTAGTTTTTTGGTTGTTATGAGAAATGGGTTCAGAAATACTGCTAGGATTTGGTGATTCCCAAGCAACCTCTGCTTCATTAACATGAGATTCATCACCTTGAACAACAGTAATGTAAATTTCTACAGGATGACCCAAAATATCTTGTACTACATGAGCAATGGTGTTGACATAATACTTCTGTAACCAATTACGAGCAAATGGATTAGGAGTACGTATCACCAAGCAATTATTTTCTAATCGTTCTGCACTAGTAGTTTTGATCCAAGTTTCAAAGGTAGGTCGGGATAGCTCAAGCTGTAAGCGCTCTAGTACCTGACTCCACAGATTTTCTATGGAAATTTCCATTCTCCACCACCTTTGCTGCTAATCGTCACAATAGAAAAGAAAGCACCAATTTAGCATCCCTAGACGCTAGACCTGAACAAGCTTTTAAGTTGTAATCATTTTGGGACATACCCGGTAGGCAAGATCCTAACACCCACTGACTGACAAGGGAGAAGCAACGACACATGAAGATAACAAACCATGACTTAGCACTCAAAAATATTAATACCAGGGGTTTGCCCCACAGGTTATGGATGCTCTCAATAATGGTGTTGCTGGGGAGCTGCTCTCTTTTACCTGCCAAAACCTTTGAGAGTCAGCAAAGCGATCCTCAAGCCGAAAAGCCAATTGCTTCCAATCCGGTAATTGCTCCTCCACCAATTATTTCATCGTCTGGAGATCCTAATTTTGTGGTAAAAGTCGTGCAAAATGTGGGTTCTGCGGTGGTTCGGATTGATTCTTCCAGAACAATCACTTCTCGTGTACCAGAAGAATTCAACGATCCATTATTGCGGCGGTTTTTTGGAGACGCAGCGCCACAGCCAACACAACGGGTAGAACGCGGTAGCGGCTCTGGATTTATCATTAATTCCTCTGGTCAAATTTTGACCAATTCCCATGTAGTAGATGGTGCCGATAGAGTAACTGTTACACTCAAAGATGGTCGCACTTTTAACGGTAAAGTTTTGGGTGAAGACCCAGTAACAGATGTAGCTGTAATCAAAATTAACGCCAATAATCTACCAACCCTATCTGTTGGTAACTCAGATGCCTTACAACCCGGAGAGCCAGTAATCGCCATCGGTAACCCCTTAGGCTTGAATAATACGGTTACTTCTGGGATTATCAGTGCTACAGGTCGTTCTGGTAGTGATATTGGTGCTAGTGATAAGCGGGTTGACTACATCCAAACCGATGCTGCCATTAACCCTGGTAATTCTGGCGGGCCACTACTAAATACCCGCGGCCAAGTAATTGCAATGAACACAGCCATTATCCGAGGCGCTCAAGGCTTGGGATTTGCGATTCCGATTAACACCGCGCAAAGAATTGCCCAGGAATTAATTGCTCAAGGTAAGGTAGATCATCCTTATTTGGGTGTGCAAATGGTGACACTGACACCAGAAAATAAAGAAAGAATCAAAAACATCGCAGGCGATCGCTTAAATTTAACAGCAGATGAAGGGGTTTTGCTCGTTGAAATTGTACCGCGATCGCCTGCATCCGCAGCTGGACTCCGAGCAGGTGATGTGATTAAAAGCATTAATAACCAGCCTGTTAGTAAAATTGAAGAAGTACAGAAGCTAGTAGAAAATAGCAAAATTGGTACCAACCTACCGATGCAAGTAGAGCGCAACGGGCAAATTGTCCAAGTAGCAGTTCGACCTGCTCCTTTACCTGTAAGACGTGAAGGATAAAATTTGTCATTTGTTTTTCTTTGCGTCCTCCCATCTCCCGATTTTCCAAAGGAGTTTTTTCATGTCTGAATCAATTATTCAATTAGGCAATCCAACACTGCGGCAAAAAGCTGCTTGGGTTGAGAATATTCAAGATCGAGATATCCAAAAATTAATCGATGACTTAATGGCTACCGTTGTCAAGGCTAACGGTGTGGGAATTGCTGCGCCTCAAGTTGCACGCTCTTATCGTTTATTTATTGTGGCTTCCCGTCCTAATCCCAGGTATCCCAACGCGCCGGAAATGGAACCTACTGCCATGATTAATCCCAGAATCGTTGCTCACTCGACTGAAGTTGTCAAAGATTGGGAAGGTTGTTTGAGCGTTCCAGGAATTAGGGGGTTAGTTCCTCGGTATAAAAGTATTGAAGTGGAATACAGCGATCGCCTTGGCAATCTCCAAAAGCAAGAATTAAGCGATTTCGTCGCTCGGATTTTTCAACACGAATATGACCACCTCGACGGCATCGTATTTGTAGACCGCTTAGAGAATACTCTTGATATGATTACTGAACAGGAATATCAACAACGAGTGGTAAAGAAGACTTAACTATAAATAATGTTTCTCTGGTTAATTAACTAATTTCAATTCCTCTTTGTCAGAAGTGACCAAACCATGAAAAAACTGATCAACAAACCGGAAGACTTTGTACGCGAAAGTCTAGAAGGTATGGCAGTCGCTCATTCTGATTTAATTAAAGTCAACTTTAATCCTACTTTTGTCTATCGCAGTGATGCACCTGTACAAGGTAAGGTAGCAATTATTTCTGGCGGGGGTAGCGGTCACGAACCGATGCACGCTGGCTTCGTGGGCAGAGGAATGCTTGATGCGGCTTGTCCTGGGGAAGTTTTCACTTCACCTACCCCTGACCAAATGCTAGAAGCAGCCAAGCAAGTAGATGGAGGGGCTGGTATCCTTTATATCGTCAAAAATTATAGTGGCGATGTGATGAACTTTGAAATGGCAACGGAGTTAGCCCGTGCTGAAGACATCCGAGTGCTAAATATTTTGATTGATGACGATGTAGCAGTCAAGGACAGCCTTTATACCCAAGGACGACGAGGTGTCGGAACAACAGTACTGGCAGAAAAAATTTGTGGTGCAGCAGCGGAAGAGGGGTACGATTTGCTACAGTTAGCAAATTTATGTCGTCGGGTAAATTTGCATGGGCGGAGTATGGGAATTGCTCTGACATCCTGTACAACCCCTGCTAAAGGAACGCCGATATTTGAATTAGGCGATGGCGATATCGAATTAGGTATCGGTATTCACGGTGAACCGGGAAGAAGACGTATAACTTTCAAATCAGTAAATGAGATTACCGAAATTTTGACGCGATCGCTCATTGAAGATACAGCATACACTCGCACAGTGCGCGAGTGGGATGAAGACAAAGGAGAATGGGCAGATGTGGAACTAATCGATCCACCATTTGTAAAAGGCGATCGCTTGTTAGCTTTTGTCAATGGAATGGGTGGAACTCCGGTTTCGGAATTGTATCTTGTTTACCGCAAACTCGCCCAAATCTGCCAACAACAAGGATTGCAAATCGTACGAAACTTGATTGGCTCTTATATTACATCTTTAGAAATGCAAGGTTGTTCCATTACCCTGCTGAAATTAGATGATGAAATGCTGCGGCTATGGGATGCACCAGTAAAAACGCCAACTTGGCGCTGGGGAATTTAATAATTACGAATTACGAATTATTTTGATATGGTGACTCAGGCGCAGATTTTACAATGGTTGCAGGCATTTGCATTAGAAATAGAGCAAAATAAAACATATTTAACAGAATTAGATGCGGCGATCGGAGATGCCGACCACGGGATAAATATGGATCGCGGGTTTAAAAAGGTAAGCGTTCAATTACCCAGTGTTGCAGACAAGGACATCGGTAGCATTCTCAAAACCGTGAGTATGACTTTGATTTCTTCTATTGGCGGTGCTAGTGGCCCTCTTTACGGTACTTGGTTTTTGCGAGCCAGTACAGCAGTAGCTCTTAAGCATGAATTAACAGAACAAAATATGTTAGAGCTATTACAAGCGGGTTTAGACGGTATACTGCAACGTGGTAAAGCCCAGCTAGGGGATAAAACAATGGTGGATGTACTATCTCCGGGTGTAGCGGCTTTTCGGCAGGCTCTAGGAGAAAATCAGAATACTGTGGAAGCTATGCAACAGGCTGTAGCAGCTGCCGAAAGGGGGTTGCAGGAAACTATACTAATGCAGGCGAAAAAAGGACGGGCTAGTTATTTGGGAGAACGGAGTGTTGGACATCAAGATCCGGGAGGGACTTCTGCTTATTTAATGTTGAAAAGTTTGTTAACGGTATTGGAAAGTTCTATAGAATAACACTGGCTGTCTCAAAGGAGAAATGATTTACACGTGAGGTCTATCAGTTTGAGGTTAAAAAGCCGATGCAACTCAAAAAACTGACCATTGCAGGATTACTAATTACATTGGGTGCAGCTTGTAAACCTGTACTTGATGAAACTAGTACCGATCGACAAGTACAAGTAAAACCTGTGGCTGAAGTTGCTATTTACGAGGAAAATAATGGTAGGCAACCAGTCCAAGCAGAACTTTTAGCTAAAATAGCTGCCGGATACGCAAAATTAGGACAACAAGATAAAGTCTCGAAGTTATTAGCCCCAGCTATTCAGACTGCCAAAATAAATCAGTCTATTCATATCAAAAGCGACTTATTGGAGCAGTTGGGAATTATTTATGTAGAAATGGGACAATATGATAAAGCACTTGAAGTAGCAAAATCTCTTCAGGAATACCAACTACTAACCTCATATGCAACTATTGACTTGAAATATATTACTACTCAGTTAGCACAAGTAGGGCAATATGAAAAAGCCCTTGAAGTTGCCGAATTAATAGATTATACACGTTTAACTCCGGAAGATAGCCTCAACGAAGGTAGCATTATCATAATTTCTCAATCTACAGTAATGTCTGAAGTTGCAGTTAAGTATGCACAAATTGGGCAGAAGGCTCAAGCACAACAGATATTAGCGCAAGCACTTCAAAAAGCTAAAACCAGCGATGAAATAGCTGAAATTGCACTCAAATATCCACAAATTGGACAAAAAGCAAAGGCATTGCAATTGCTAGCGCAAGCTTTACAAAATGTAAAAGCTCCAGACAATATCGCTGAAATGGCTGTGAAGTATGGACAAGTTGGAGAGAAATACAAAGCAGAGCAGTTGTTAAATCAAGCTCTGCAAAAAGTCAGAAATCCAAAAGATGATGTAATTTTTTATAAAAATAATTATTTGACTAAAATCGCCATTTCTTATGCACAAATAGGACAATTCAACGAAGCCATTGAGACTGCCAAAACTATTGATTACCCTGGTTCTAGAGTATACAAAGAGGCTTTATATATCACGCCTGATGGTTTAATTGCTGGCGGTACTTATCCAGATGTGTTTACTGCAATTGCTAATAAGTGTGCGGTAGCAGGACGAAATGAGCAAGCCTTGCAAGTTATCCAAAAAATAAAGCTTACTAACAATAAAAGCGAAGCGTTGGGTGTACTTGCCTTTCAGTATGCAAAAAAGAGTCAATACGAGCAAGCTTTTAAAGTACTCAAGGAACTTGATAAACCTTTTCTTTACAAATCCAGAGCATGGACTAATTTGGCTATTGATTACGGAGCAAAGAGGCAATATGAGCAAGCTTTTAAAGTACTTAAAGAGAATGTTGATTTTGACTCTGACAAAGCCTTAGCTTTGCCTAAAATTGTTGCTCAGGCTACTCAGGTAGAACCATCAGCTAAAGCAGCGCAGGTATTATCGCAAGCACATGAATTTACTCAAACTTTTAAAAACCGCGATGATAAAGTTAGGATGATAACTGCGATCGCTATTGAATACACAAAAATACAACAAAAAGATAAAAGCGAACAATTATTAGCACAAGCCCTGCAAATTGCTAAAAATATACATTCCTAAAAAATAGTTCAATATCAATAAGTAAAGGTAATAAGATTACCTCTAAATTTCGATGAGCAAAAAGACCGTTCGTATAGGACAGGCATGGGTTTCCAAATTATTTGACTTTTCCTAGATATCACTTAAAAATTCCAACTTATTTGCTCGACAACCGATATACTCTGAATACGCCATTTACCTCCGTATCGAATTAAATCATACCGAACTCGCAACTTATCGTTAGAAGAACCTTCAAACTGACCATTTTCATACAACTTTGTGGCTTCTTTGACTGTAGCTTCCACAGCAGCGCGATCGCTAAATAAATCAACTTTTTCTACAGACTCAATCTTCAGACTATGATCGTACTTCCGGTAGCGGTTATCTACTTTGTCTTGTTGAGCAATTAGCCGCCATTGAGACAAAGCTGAACCAGTTAAAATCTGCTCTAAATTATTAATTTGATGATTAGGCCCTAAAGCTGCGGCTTTGGTAGATAGCCAAGCCTGAATTACTTCTTCTGCCGTTGCATTTGTCAGAGGCCCTTCTGATAATTCTGGCTTAGTGTTTGGGTCAGGAATAAATACTGGTGGTTGATTTATTTGTACTAACAACTGTAAATCACGCGTAGATGGTGAAGGAAAAAATAGATTTTTAATCCATCCAAAAACTGCTGTGGCTAACACCCAGAAAACTAATATAATCACTAGGGAAATAAACACTCTCCACACCAGCCGTGTTTTCCCTTCTATACTGCTAGCAAAAGTTCGCCGCCGTCGTCGAGGACGAGGACGAGGACGATTATCTGATATACGTTCTCGACTAAGAGGTTGAGCAGGTTTTCTTCGCCTCCGCTTTTGGTTTTGATTGGGTGCAGTAGTTCTAGCTGAACCATTCCAATACTGGTTATTACCTCTGGTCGTGCGTTCAGCAGTAGGAAGCTGTGCAGCAGTTACTTCTGGTTTGGCACTTTCAGATGAATTCCATCTTGGTGGCGAGAAGTTTGGATATTCGAGTTTTTCTTTTGTTGGTGTTTCTGACAAATCTGGGTCAGGTGTTGGATTGCGATCGAATTGTCTAAACCCAGTTGAATTGTTGTGAAAATATGGATTATTTGTTTGTGGCTGTTGAAAAAGCTGGGGATTAATTACACCTGATTCATTAGTTGTTTGTGCATCAGTTGGCAATGCTTCTAAATAAGCTTGTACCTGTTGATTAGCAAAGTACTCTTTAAGAGAAGCTTGCTGGTTTGACAAATCTCGAAAATGTGGAAAAACTTCATGTTGCAACCACTGTTCTGTATACAAACACAGCCCTGGTAACAAATCTGGAGAGTCTTGAGATTTTTCTCGAATAAATGCTAAAGCTTCGTACTCTTGACTAAGTTCTAAAACACGAGTTGCTTCTTCGGTTTGTCCTAAAAGTAATGCACATAGCGACTGTTCTAAATGTACATCTTGGCGATTCCCCAGACGTACTAGCATCTGTCTTGCTTGACGAATTAAAGCCGGTTGTCGTTGAGCAAATCCTCTTGCTATCAAAGCATAGACCGCCAAGTAAATCGCAACAGCAGAAGGACGTTTACTTTCTGCTTCAAATAACTTGTGTTGCTCTGCAACTGTTAAGTGACTACGTAATTGCTGAATAAATCGCAGAAAGTCATCTATATTTAAACCAGAGCGATCGCTTTTTGTGCCATCAATCCCGCCCCGATCTTCTAAAAGGTTTTGCAATAATTCCAGTCCTTGGCGTCGTTCGGCAGTCTTTTGTTGAGGTAGTGCCAATAACTCTAAAATTCGATACGGTCGCAATTTGTAAAGGTCTGCCTGAATTTCCGCTTGTACAGTGGCAAACAACCCTTCGCGTACTAGCAACTCCTCACCGGTTTCTAAAGATATAGCAGCATTTTCGTAGTGACCTTGCTGCCACTGTTCGCGTCCTAGTTCTAAACAAGCAAGAGCAACCGTGAGAACTACATCTGGACGTTCGACACTTTCAGAGATTTCCTCGTCTGCTAAATTATTGCTCTTATTGTTACCTGAAACACCGTTTTTATTTACCAGGTACGGACGACCAAGTTTCAGTACAAGTTCGTATTCCCCTAATTCTTGCAAAATCAACAAAGCACCAACTAATTGGTCTTGGGAAACATCAATGCCCAAATTCTGGGTATCGACACTCCTTTTGTGGCTTTCTCTCAGATTTTCTGCTGCTACTGTGCCAGCAGCAACATTATCAGGGTCATAGGCGTGGGCAAGATAAAGGTGATCGTAGGTACTGCGTTGTTTTGGATCTGATAAAACCACGTAAGCTTCTTCTATAAGTTGTTTACGAGAAGAAATTGCTGCCATTGAATACTCACGTCTTGGCAATTGTACAATGCGATCGCTATATGCCTGCCGCAATTGTTCTTCACTTGCCGCCAACGGTAGTCCTAAAATTCGGTAGTAATCTAGCGGAATTCGCACAGCCCACTTCCCCTGCACCGCGATCGACATAATTCACCTAGAGCGTTCCAGGCCAGTAAAACCGTGCCATAATAATGCCGTGTAGAATCTACTATACAAGTGTATATTGCAACTACTTGTTTTGTACCTTCCCGAAATTTTGAGTCACATTCTAGTACTAATTTTTTGCCTTCGCCTAGAAAGTCTCAGCTTTTTGTTTTAATTTTTAGTATTTTTGGTTTAATACGACTACAATCAACCATTCAATACTATAAACCACAACTACCGCTGATGATGACGGGATAAATGTTGTGGTTGCAAGAATCTAATGATTGATTTTTTCGGGATTTTCCCAAGTATGTAGTTAATAAACTACCACTTTTGGGAGTTGACCCTGATAACATGAGACAAAAATCATATCATAATTAACCTTTAATTACAATTACCCATTTGGGTATATAGACTTTTGCGTTCTTTTTTTAAATTGTTAATGGATATGCAGAAACCAGTCTATCTCGATTGGTAGTCTATCAAGAGGAATTAGTCAGATAAAAACCCAAAGCGGCAGATGTTTATTGCGGTGATTAAATCCTCACACGTATGGGATATTGGGCAAAACAGTTGTGAATGCTGAGTTAAAAATTAGGAGTACAGACTTGGGTTAACCCAAGTCTTTCTAAGAGTGAGGAGTTATTCTCCCCTTGCCTCAAGACCTCCTTCATCTCCCCCACTCCCGATTACCTATTCCCTAAAGTCCTTTTTTGGTGCATAAATTAAATCAGTGAACAGTCATCAGTGAACAGTTATCAGGCATATCGTGGCGAACTTAAACCCAAACGATTGAAACTGACTAACTGATAACTTGATAACTGTTAAAGCCTAAAGTGTTATCAGGCCAACTTATTTAAGACCGTAACTTGAAGTTGTACAACAGGGATACTCAAAAATAATGGTTCAAGAGCGTACTTTACCCACTTTTAATGCTGCTACTACGCGTATTACTAAAGAAGAAGGGTTGCGGTTATATGAAGACATGGTATTAGGGCGCTTGTTTGAAGATAAATGCGCTGAAATGTATTATCGGGGCAAAATGTTTGGTTTTGTCCATTTATACAACGGTCAAGAAGCCGTTTCTACTGGTGTTATCCAGGCGATGCGACCGGGTGAAGATTTTGTTTGCAGTACCTACCGCGACCACGTTCATGCTTTGAGTGCGGGAGTACCAGCAAAAGAGGTAATGGCAGAGTTATTTGGTAAAGCCACAGGTTGCAGCAAAGGGCGCGGTGGTTCTATGCACATGTTTTCTGCCGAACATCGCTTGCTAGGTGGCTATGCGTTTGTGGCAGAGGGAATTCCTGTAGCGGCAGGAGCGGCTTTTCAAACTAAATATCGCCGCGAAGTGCTAAAAGACGAAAGTGCTGACCAAGTGACAGCTTGTTTTTTTGGCGACGGTGCAGCTAACAACGGTCAGTTTTTTGAGACGTTAAACATGGCATCTCTTTGGAAACTGCCAATTCTTTTTGTGGTAGAAAATAATAAGTGGGCAATTGGTATGGCTCACGATCGCGCAACTTCCCAACCAGAGATTTACAAAAAAGCCAGCGTATTTAACATGGTGGGCACAGAAGTAGACGGCATGGATGTGCTGGCAGTACGTGCTGTAGCCCAGGAAGCCGTAGCCCGTGCCCGTGCTGGGGAAGGGCCAACATTAATTGAAGCACTTACCTACCGCTTCCGGGGTCACTCTTTAGCAGACCCCGATGAAATGCGAAGTAAAGCTGAGAAAGAATTTTGGTTTGCTCGTGACCCAATTAAAAAGTTGGCAGCTCATTTGATAGAGCAAAACCTGGCGGATGAGGAAGAAATCAAAGCCATAGACCGTAAAATTCAAGGAGTAATTGACGAAGCAGTTAAATTCGCTGAAAGTAGCCCTGAACCAGACCCCAGCGAATTATATCGCTTCGTTTTTGCAGAAGACGAGTAAATTTGGGGTATGGGGAGTGTTGAGTGTTGACTGGGGACTAGAAAATAAATATTTAGGAATACTTTCTCACTCAGTATCCAATCCCTAATACCCAATATCTAGTCCCCAGTACCCAGTACCCATTAGGACTAAAACTTGTGTTTACCATTGCACTTCAACAGCAACAATACAAAACCTACATCCTTTCAGATAAAACCGCTAATTCTCAACTGGAAGTTGTCCCAGAACGCGGTGGTATTATTACTCGTTGGCGCGTCCAAGGGCAAGAAATTTTCTATCTGGACGCTGAACGCTTTGCTAATCCTGATTTAAGCGTCAGGGGTGGAAATCCTATTTTGTTTCCGATTTGTGGCAATTTACCGGATAACGCTTATACCTATAACGGGAAAGAATACACTCTCAAACAACACGGCTTTGCCCGTGATTTACCTTGGCAAATAACTGAGCAAGTAGCTGAAGATAAAGTTAGCCTTACCCTCGTTCTTAATAGTAACGACCAAACACGGATAGTTTATCCTTTTGACTTTCAACTAGTTTTCACTTATGAACTCCAAGGTAATACCTTAGAAATTCACCAGGAGTGTAAAAATCTTTCATCTGCATCATTGCCCTTTTCTTTAGGTTTTCATCCTTATTTTCTAACGCATGATAAAACTGCGCTAGAGTTTGAAATTCCCTCTCTAGAGTATCAAAATCAGATAACCAAAGAAAGTCACTCATTTAATGGGAATTTTGATTTTAATCAGGATGAAATTGATGTTGCCTTTAAGCAGTTAACGAGTAAATCAGCAACAGTGACGCACAATGAGCGTAAGCTCAAGTTGACTCTAGATTATGGCGATGAATATCCCATTTTGATATTTTGGACACTCAAGGGCAAAGACTTCTACTGTCTAGAACCGTGGAGCGCTCCTCGCAACTCTCTAAACACTGGTGAATATCTAACTGTATTAGACCCAGGAGGTAGTTATACAGCATCTATACGCTTAACAGCAAATTTTTTCTGAACCCTTTACAAAACTACAGATATCTATGCTATGATAGCAAAGTTGCGAAATCAACGAAAGGGTCGCTAACTCAACGGTAGAGTACTCGGCTTTTAACCGATTAGTTCCGGGTTCGAATCCCGGGCGACCCATAGAGTTAATATAGGTCTTTAGTTGAGCATTGCTAAGAGATGTGCCGAGCAATCCAATACCGATTGAATATTAATTGGTAAATACGGTTTTCGACTTTCAGAAAACCTTGTTGCTTAATAATTAGCCTTGATAAAATTAATTCTTTTTCTTGTGAACTATCAACGGAGAGTATTTGTTCTTAGTGTAAAATTTGTCGATAAAGCTCTAGGAGTTTGTTAACTTGTAAATGCGGCTATTGAGAATGGGAGCGCAAATAGTTCTTTAATGCTCCGGCCGATCCTATGATTCCTAGTTATCATCACATTTGTTACTACCAAATTTTCCATCCATTCGGCTTCACTGTTCGCCAAAATCACAGATAAAAGAATTGCAGATGAAGCGATGGCTTTTGAGTTTAATTGGAAAAAAAAGCGCGATTTTCACAGCTGATTTTGCCTACGTCTTTGTAGATTAATTACAGTCAGGGTAATTGTGTAACACATACAAGAAATTTTTCCAATTCGGTACGATAGGCATATAGCAATCCTAAGTACCATCGTTATGGTAAAAACACGTCCACAGCATCGGACAATTCCTCATCTAGAAAATGGCGATAAACTCACTCGCTATGAATTTGAGCGGCGCTACAACGCCATGCGTAACTTGAAAAGAGCCGAATTGATTGAGGGAATTGTCTATATCATGCCTGCTGCTTTGCGTTTTAGAAGTCACGGTCAACCACATGGTTGGATTCTCACATGGCTAGGTACTTATGAAGTCGCTACACCAGGTGTAGCTTTGGGAGTTGAACCCACAGTGCGCCTAGACTTAGATAATGAACCTCAGCCAGATGCCGTTCTTCTCATCAACCCAGAAGCAGGTGGTCAAGCAAGGCTGAGCGAGGATGATTATATTGAAGGTGCACCAGAGTTAATTGTCGAAATTGCTGCTAGTAGTGTCGCCATCGACCTTCATGCCAAAAAACAAGCTGATCGCCGCAATGCAGTCAAAGAATATATCGTTTGGCAAGTACTCGATCAAAAATTGAGTTGGTTCTATTTAGAAGAGGGTGAGTATCTAGAGTTAGCTACTGATAGTAACGGAATTTTGCAAAGTCTGGTTTTTCCAGGATTGTGGTTAAGGGTTACAGACTTATTAGCAGGGAATATGCAAACCGTGTTAACTATTTTACAAGCAGGCTTGGAATCTCCCGAACACGCAGCATTTGTACAGAAATTAGCAGATTTAGGCTGAGGCGATCGCTTTTGATAAATTATTTGGCATACAGGGCTACCAAAGCCTTTCACTTTGGCGTAGCTCACCGTACAGTAGTATAGGACATATTTATAGTAACTTTAGCTTAAACTTTTTCAACATAAGCACACAACACTAGTTATAATTTCCTATAAGTTGAAAAAACTCTTAAGATTTAGCGTGATTATTACGCTTCTCTCACACCGACTAGCTGACAACCACATTAGGAGGACTATCTATGGCGCTTGTACCATTGCGGCTGCTGTTGGATCACGCGGCTGAGAACGGTTATGGCATCCCAGCTTTCAACGTTAACAATTTGGAACAGATTCAGGCGATCCTGAAGGCTGCTGTAGAGACAGATAGCCCCGTAATTTTGCAAGCTTCTCGTGGCGCTCGTAATTATGCAGGAGAAAACTTCCTACGCCACCTGATTTTAGCAGCGGTAGAAACCTATCCTCAGATTCCCATTGTCATGCACCAAGATCATGGTAATGCCCCTGCTACCTGCTATTCAGCAATTAAGAACAACTTCACCAGCGTCATGATGGATGGTTCTTTAGAAGCTGATGCTAAGACCCCTGCAAGCTTCGAGTATAACGTCAGTGTTACTCGCGAAGTCGTAAATGTAGCTCATGCTCTAGGCGTCAGTGTTGAAGGCGAACTTGGTTGTTTGGGTTCTCTAGAAACTGGAGCTGGTGAAGCTGAAGATGGTCACGGGTTTGAGGGTACACTCGACCATTCTCAACTGCTAACTGACCCCGACCAAGCAGTTGATTTCGTAGAGCAAACCCAAGTAGATGCTTTGGCGGTTGCTATTGGCACTAGCCACGGTGCTTACAAGTTTACCCGTAAGCCAACTGGCGAAATTTTGGCAATTAGCCGCATTGAGGAAATTCACCGCCGTCTGCCTAACACCCACTTGGTAATGCACGGTTCTTCCTCTGTACCCGAAGATTTGCTTGCGCTGATTAACCAATATGGTGGTGCAATTCCTGAAACCTACGGTGTACCTGTTGAAGAAATCCAAAAAGGCATCAAGAGCGGTGTACGTAAGGTAAATATCGATACCGATAATCGTCTGGCAATTACCGCTGCGGTACGTGAAGCTTTGGCAAAAAATCCTAAGGAATTTGACCCTCGTCACTTCCTCAAGCCTTCTATTACATATATGCAGAAGGTTTGTGCTCAACGCTATAAGGAATTTGGCACGGCTGGCAACGCAAGCAAGATTAAGCAAATTACTTTGGAAGATTTTGCTGCTAAGTATGCTAAAGGTGAACTCAATGTTATTACCAAGTCAGCAGCGAAAGTTTAATCTCTCTAAAGAATAAAAAGGTGCACAGTACTGCTATGCTCCTAAAAGACTGAGGATTCTAATATTGGTATAAACCGGGTAACTACCCGGTTTTTTGTTTTATTCTTTAGGATTGGGCATTAGGTATTGGGGATTAAGTACTGAATGAGAAAATATCCCTAAATATTTATTTCCTAGTCCCCAGCCCCCAGTCTCTAAAATACCCGATGCTGCAATGAAGGCATTTGACGGCGGACTTGTTCGAGCCTGGTGGGTTTGATTTCAGCGATCGCAATTCCCGGCTTTTCCCCAGCATCGGCTAAAATTACTCCCCAAGGGTCGATAATCACAGCATGTCCGTGGGTTTGCCGACGGTCATAGTTGTTGCCTGTTTGGGCAGGAGCAATGACGTAAGCTGTATTTTCGATCGCTCTTGCTTGTAATAATACTTGCCAATGGTCTTTGCCAGTAAAGGCGGTAAAAGCAGCAGGAACAAATAAGACATCGGCTCCCTTATCTGCTAAATGACGGTACAGTTCTGGAAAGCGGACATCGTAACAAATAGAAAGTCCTAAATTACCAAATTTCTCTGAAAGATAAACGGGGGGTAGTTGCGTACCAGCGACAACAGTGCTGGATTCACGATAGGTATTGCCGTCAGGGACATTAACATCAAATAAGTGTACTTTGTAATAGCGGGCAAGTTCTTCACCGCTTGGGTCAATGAGTAGAGTGGTATTATAAACTTTGCCTGTATTGTCTACTGGAAGTGGAAAGCTGCCGCCCAAGATGGTGATTTGAAAACGCTGAGCCATTTTTTTCAAGAATTTTTCACTTTCAATAGCGATGGTATCCCCTTGCGCGAGTCTGTCTTTTTCTTCTCCCATAAAGGAAAAGTTTTCTGGCAAACCTACTAATTCAGCACCTCGACGCACGGCAAGATCTATTAATTCTTCTGCCTGTGCCAGATTTTTTTGCAGATCTGACATACTGGTTAATTGAATAGCGGCGGCTAAATAAGACTTCATAGATTCAACAAGGAGTAGTTGATTTATGGGAAATAGATTATCAAAATATATCGCTACTTCAGCATCTGTGGAACTTAATTAGAAATCCATGACTTGTTGCTTTTCTTGAACAAACTTAATTATTCCCATTGCTTATTTTAATCTTCCTGTAGGTTCTAGCAAACTGAAGAAGATTGCGATTAAGTTGTGAGCAAACCCCGCTCGAAGCTACCTGCTGTGGATATTTCTATTTTGGTTCAGACATTTATTGCTGTGTTTGTCTTGGCAGATGCTGTGGGCAATATACCGATTGTTTTAGTTTTGACTAAGGGCATGATGCCAGAAGAAAGAAACAAGGTTATAGATAAAGCAATTATCGTCGCGATCGCAGTTCTTTTACTGTTTGCCTTTGGAGGGCAAATAATTTTGAATTATCTAGAAATTAGTATCGGATCTTTGCGAGTAGCAGGAGGATTATTGTTACTGTTAATTGCTTTACAAATGCTACGGGGAGAATTAGATAGGCCGATTATTGAGGAAGGACGCGATGTCGCAATTACTCCACTAGCTTTACCTCTGCTAGCGGGACCAGGGACTTTGACGACGGTAATGTTGTTAATGTCGAAATCACAGAGTCCCCATATTGCTGTAATCGTAGGCATCTTAGCCGCAATGTTTATTACTTGGTTGATTTTGCGTTTGGCAAATCTAATTGACCAATGGATTGGTGCAGAAGGTGGAGTGATTGTAACTCAGCTTTTGGGTTTTCTGTTGGCAGCGCTAGCAGTGGAAATTGGTAGTACAGGAATTAGAGAGTTATTTTTCAGCTAAAAAACTCCTACAAATATTAAAACATTCTTAAATTATGTGTAAATGTAAACAAGTTTGAAAGACTTGGAATTTAGGCCTTTCAAACTTGTTTGCAAAAATTAACTTAAAGTTACAACAGAATATATGACTCAAGAGGATTTTGTTACCAATTGAGTTTCAAAGATACTTTTCCAGAGTGGTAGCTAATGTAGTTTTAGGCACAGCGCCAACCACCATATCGACTTTTTGTCCACCCTTAAAAATCATTAATGTGGGAATACTGCGGATGCCGTACTGACTGGCAACATTAGGATTTTCATCCGTGTTGACTTTGACGACTTTGATTCGACCTTTGTACTGTTCGGAGATTTCATCGACAACAGGAGCTACCATACGGCATGGTCCACACCAGGGTGCCCAAAAGTCAACTAAAACGGGTACATTGCTGTCGAGTACTTCATGCTTAAAAGTAGAATCCGTAACTTGTGCGGCTGCTGACATGCCTAAAACCTTCGCCAAATATATCTGAGCTTCGTGAAAATTCTACCATAGCAAAAACATTTGCTTTGGAATCGAGGATGTACATTTGCAAAGAAGCTTTAGAATTTATTCATAAACATAAGGAACCGCCCGAACAGTAGTCCGGGCGGAGTGTGGTGTGAGGAGTGAACGGAAACATGCGTCTCCGCTATTTCTATTGTAGGCGACAGATAAGATTTTTCCAGCAATTGTTTAGGGGCCTGAAAAATTTATTTAAGAACTTTGATGTTGAAATGGGGTATTGGGGATTAGGAGTATGAGAAGGATGCCAAGGGTTGTTGCTTTTTTATAATCTCCTCACACTTTCCATACTTTCTCAATCTCCCTCATCTGCCTTATCTCCGGGTTGGTGAGCGTACCCCTACGGGGAAGCAAGCTACGCGTAGCGTCTCGTAGAGAAGTCGAACCACATCTCCCCATGCTGCAATTCTATTTCCCCATCCCTAATTGCTGAGCTTTTTGGTAAACTTTGCCTTCAGTTAATAGGGAAGGGGCAATTACAACTTCCACCTGCTGCATTTCTTTTATATTTTTAGCTCCCAAGGTACCCATACTCGTCTTTAAGGCACCTAAAAGATTGTGAGTGCCGTCATCTAGTCCTGCTGGGCCAACAAGTATTTGCTCTAGGCTGCCAGTGGTGGAAACGCGAATACGGGTGCCACGAGGTAAGACTGGGCTGGGAGTCGCCATGCCCCAATGATAACCGCGTCCTGGGGCTTCAGCGGCTCTGGCAAAGGGGGAACCAATCATCACACCATCGGCACCGCAGGCGATGCATTTACAAATGTCGCCACCAGTGATTAAACCACCATCAGCAATGACAGGGATATAGTTACCAGTTTCCTTGTAATAATCATCTCGTGCTGCTGCACAATCAGCGATCGCAGTTGCTTGTGGCACACCCACACCCAATACTCCCCTAGACGTACAAGCCGCACCAGGACCAATTCCCACTAGTACACCAGCTGCACCGGCTTTTAACAAATTCAAAGTGACTTCGTAAGTTACACAATTCCCCAATACCACAGGAATAGGCATTGAACGACAAAATTCTGCCAAATCAAGTGGTACTAAAGACTCAGGTGACAAATGTGCAGTCGAAACCACTGTAGCCTGCACAAAAAATAAATCTGCCCCAGCTTTTGCCACCGCCTCACCATATTTGCTTGCTCCTGCTGGAGTCGCACTCACAGCCGCAATCCCACCTTGTTGTTTAATTTCCTGAATACGTTTTTCAATTAATTCTGGCTTTATTGGTTCGGCATAGAGTTCTTGCATCAAGGCAACAAATTCATCTTTTCCTACAGAAGCAATCCGATCTAATATGGGTTCTGGATCGGCATAGCGAGTTTGAATACCCTCTAAGTTGAGGACACCTAATGCTCCTAACTGTGATAAACGTACAGCCATGCGAACATCTACTACGCCATCCATTGCACTGGCAATTATCGGGATTTCTCGCTCAATATTGCCAATACGCCACTTAGTGTCTGCCAAACTGGGGTCTAGAGTTCTGTTACCGGGGACTAGAGCAATTTCATCTATTCCATAAGCTCTGCGAGCTGTTTTTCCCTGCCCAAGTTGAATTTCCACGCTTTAACTTTTCTCAATTCTGTTTAAGCTAGGGTATCAAATTGTGGGAGAAAGTGGGGCATTTTTTTCTCCAACTGCACAGGCGGCTACTAAGGGCTGTCCTTAGTTATTGATTCAATAACCAATGATTAACCATTGAATTATTAGCATTAATTCTCTTAATTCTAAAATCTAAAATTGGTTTAATTTACCGTTTATTTTTAGTTGACTCTACTCCGGTGTAACCAGTTGCTAACCAAAGTATGGCTCTTGCTCCATCACGAATAGATTTTTCAATAGATTCAGGGGGGTTTTCTGAAGGAACTGGCACTGGTTTTAAATAAATACCCCGACTACCCAAAATAATTTCCCCAATTACACAAGCCCGGCGCATATGGAAGTCTGAAGTAATTAAATAAACACTCTTGATCCCGCGAGCTTGCAAATCATCCACCAACGTAGTAAAATTAGTAACTGTATCAACTGCCTCATAGTCCAAGTGTAAACGTTTGGGATCGACACCAGCTCTGGTAAACACTTGTTGCGTAAACTTTGGCGGACTACCCCCCGTAATCCAGATTGGTATATTTGGATGCTTCCGGACAAATTCTGCAGTAAACTTCTCTCGCTCTAAACGTTTTGTTGAACCACCTAAAACAATTACAGCTTGCGGCTGCACAAATTGGTTTTGTACTTCTTTGTATCCCCACCACATGACTAGCGGTAAGACAAAAACCATAAATTTCAAAGATTTACCTGTAAAGAGTAGCTTATTCAAGGCTTGATAAGTTAATTTACTGACTGGAAAATTTTCTTTGACTAGAAAAACAATAATTGATGGTAGAGTAGCAACCTGCCAAAAGAATATACCCAAACTTCGATTTGGGGATTTTTTTGCTCAAACACGCTTAATCGCGCTTTGCTTTAAGATATTCCTCTAATTGAAGGATTATCCTAACCTGTATCCGACGATCCATCAAAGGGTTCTAGCCACTTCATATCATTTGATTTTAGAAAAAGCAAAAGATTTTTTACTTTTGCCTTTTACCTTTTACAGTAGTTTTAATTTGCATGAAGTACAAAGTTACGGGTTTTGAGGCAGAAGGCAGTTCTTGCTGGAGGCAGGAGGGAAGAGGTAGAAACTGTTTATATTTGATAAATTCAGTTCTGGATTTTGTGCCTCACTTAATTGCAATCTGCTGTAAGTTCCTTGTTCTCATGCAAGTCTCCCATCGTCCGTTGCTCTTGCCATTCGCCTATAAACAATAAGGATGTTACGATATCTTTCACCAGCTGAATCTGACTTATGAAATTAGTTTGCGCTCAAAGCGACCTCAGTACAAACCTCTCACTCGTCAGTCGTGCTGTACCTTCACGACCGACTCATCCCGTACTTGCTAATGTGTTGCTACAAGCGGATGCTCAAACTAACCAGGTAAGCTTAACAGCTTTTGATTTGAGCTTGGGTATCCGTACTAGTTTTAACGCCGAGGTATGGCAAGGAGGAGCGATCGCACTTCCTGCTAAGTTACTTGTAGACATCACCTCTCGTCTGCCAGAGGGAGAAATTACTTTAGATGATGAATCACCCCTCACAAGTGCAACAGGTAGCGGCGATAGTTTAATTGTTACACTCACACCAAAGAGTGGATATTATCAGGTACGAGCAATGGGGGCTGAGGAATTTCCCGAACTACCGATAATTGAGAATACCGAAGTACTCCATCTGACTAGCGCTGCATTAATTGAAGGATTACGGGGTTCATTGTTTGCTACCAGTGCTGATGAAACCAAACAAGTACTCACTGGAGTGCATTTAACAGTTAAACAAGATACTTTAGAATTTGCAGCTACGGACGGACATCGCCTAGCAGTAGTAGAAACTAGCAACGAGCGTCCTTTAGATGGAACTAGTCAACTAGAAGTAACTGTACCAGCTAGAGCATTACGCGAACTACAACGAATGCTAGCTCATAGTGCCTCATCTGATGAACCTGTAGCTTTACATTTAGAACAAGGTCAAGTTGTCTTTGCATGGCAAAATCAGCGCTTGACTAGTCGTACATTAGAAGGGCAGTATCCTACTTATCGGCAATTGATTCCGCGTCAATTTGAGCGACAAGTAACAATTGAGAGGCGACAATTCATCAGCACTTTGGAGCGAATTGCTGTGCTAGCAGATCAGAAAAATAATATTGTGAAGCTTAGTATTGATAGCGAAGCCCAAGAAATTATCTTATCTTGTGAAGCTCAAGATGTGGGTAGTGGTAGAGAGCCAATGCCAGCACAAATTTCTGGAGAAAATATAGAAATTGCTTTTAATATTAAATATTTGATGGAAGGCTTAAAAGAGCTACCATCTTCCGAAATTCAAATGCATTTGAATCAAAGCCTAACTCCAGTAATTTTTACACCACTGGGTGGTTTGAAAATGACCTACTTAGCTATGCCAGTGCAATTGAGAAATTAAAAATTTAGTTTATTAAGATTAACGGGACTGGTGCGACTTGAACGCACGACCTAGCGCTTCAGATTTGTGTGAGTTTCCCCACTCTCTGGACTATACCTTCACCATAGGCTTTTAGCCTTTAGGTGGTGGCTACCTAGTCTCTACACCTTCTTGAATGGAATCAAGCTTGGCTCGGTATTCCCATGAAGTGTTAATAAATAATTAATCCGACTTTCTAAAAACTGCTTTTGTGCTGCTTCTGACAGTCACAACAACCATATTAAAAAGAAGGAAATTTTCACTCTTTAGGGTTCACCGAATTCAACCACATTCACTCATAAAGTTTCCTTTATGGTGCCCGATGATTCAGGAGGCGCTCGCTCTATCCAACTGAGCTACAGCCCCAAAAAATATCACGTTTGAAATTATAGCATTTTTACTGAGACTGCCAACTATCATCCCAAGGGTGACCGCCGACTTCTAAACCGCAAAGAAAACTTTGTGCTTTGAGGATGATTTGAGATTTTCTGCCATTTAGTTTTCGTAACTCTAAATTTAGCTTTCCTTGCATGGTGTCTCGGCAACAATATCTTAAACCTTCGGCTGTGGGCGCACGTAAGGGTGTACCAGGCAAATCGGTGGTTCCTATTAATTCAATTTCGTAATTAGAGTTACTTGCCCTCATGTGCCATCTACCCCAAGGCTGAATTTCCCAATCTACTTGGGAATTCCAGGGAACGAATTCATAAAACTTGCCTTGATAGTGCAAACCAATCATCGCTACAGATTCCATCCACCACAATACACCGCGCCGTCCACCGCCAGCAGTTAAGGCCAAGTCAGTTTCGCCCTCGAAGCAGTTACAATTTAGCCAAAACCATTTTTGGGGAAAAGCACCGCCCCAATTTTTCTCACCATAGGCTGGAGCGTTGGTGAATTCGTAAATTTTGCCATTCCAGTCAATTTTACCGCTGGCTAAACCGTGAGCCATTAAAATTTGCCATCCAGGTTCAAAAATTTGTAAAAATGACACCCAGCCTGCGGTTGACTGCTGAATGCTATCTCGATCGCCCCAGCCGTATACTGGTTTAATTTCATACTGCCAACGACAATAATTATTAGTGGCGCGATCGCGAATCATTCCCTGATTTAATGTTGCTGTGGCTTGATAGCCTTCTGGAACGTAATACTCAAATTCTGTTGGTAGAAGGTACAGAGGAGAAATTTGTAAATTAGTCTTACCCCAATGACCTAAAGCTATAACATCCCGACTACTCCAGAATTTCTTCACATCTGGAAAAGTACGCCATAAATATTCATCATCTGGGCCGAGGATTTGGGCTGCACCGCCACTATAGGCTTTATCACCAATGGGATCTTCGATGGAGTACATAAAGGCGAATGTTTGCCCAATTTCCGGCAAGGTGACACGATAATACCAACCTTCAAAGAAGCGGCGACTACTTCCATCCCAGTGATAACCAGAATGAGGTGTTTGGGTTGATGCAAAGAGATTTAGAGGAATAGTTAACATGGATTTAAATAGTTGCTGATTTTTTCAGTATGCGCGACGATTTCGATATCAATCATGCTTATGAAATTTTGGGGCTGGAACCTGGTGCTTCGCCCGCACAACTGAAGCGAGCTTACCGTAAACTGGTGAAAATTTGGCATCCTGACCGCTTTTTTGAGCAAAAGCAAAAACAGGAAGCTGAAGAAAAAATCAAAAAAATCAACGCAGCTTACAACAAACTCAAGTCTGAATATTCATCTAAGCCTCCCACTATTGCAAATCCATCCTCATCTTCGCCAAAAAATCCCACAAAAGTATCTGTCAAACGTTGGGATGCAGAAGCTTTTTATACTTTAGGGGTAGAGAATGCCACTAATGGAAGATATGAGGATGCAATCGCTGATTTTACCCGCGCGATTCATCTTAATCCTCATTATATTGACGCATATAAATATCGTGGGTTAGTTTGCTCTCAACTGGGATACGAATATAGAGCCACTTCTGATTTAAATAAAGCCGCACAGTTAGAACAAGAGTTAAGAAATCCGGGTGCTAGGCGTAGTTCGTCATCACCAAGGCGCGTATCAAAGCCTAAACTGCTAACAAGATTTTGTCAGGAAATAAAGTCTTTACTGCGGTTAAATCGGCGTTGGATATGAGATTAGCAATTAACGCTTCAAATAGCGATATCATACCTGGAGTGATTCACTACTGATGCTTGGGAATACTAAGTATATTAGGATTTGGTGCTGATTTCTTAGTATGAGCGATCGCTTCGATATAAATCATGTTTACGATATTCTTGGGTTGAAACCAGGTGCATCTGCTGAGGAGATAAAGCAAGCTTACCGTCAGATGGCTAAGGTTTGGCATCCAGATTGTTTTCTCAAGCCACAGCAAAAGCTAGAAGCAGAAGAAAAAATTAAAGAAATCAATCAAGCTTATGCAAGGTTAAAGTCTTATCAAGCAAGTCAGATAAATCAATCTGCTTCCACTTTCACTAAAATTGATTTCACTTCATCTAATGCTGAAACTTTCTACAAAGTGGGCATGGAGAAAGCTCAAAAAGGAAAGTATAGTGAAGCAATTGAAGACTTTACCCAAGCGATCCGCCTCAACCCTAACTACTTTGAAGCTTATAAATACCGAGGGCTTGCTTGCTCAAAACTAGGATATGAAAATAGAGCCAAGTCAGATTTTAAAAATGCTATAGAACTAGAACTGAAACAGAAAAAAGCAGCACCAAAACCACCGACACCGCCACCACCGGCAAAACCACCAACGCCGCCACCTCCTGAATCACAGTCTCAACCTTCGCCGTGGAAATGCGTACACACCTTGACTGAAAAAAATGGGGTTTTTACAACTGCAATCAGTCCAGACGGGCAAACTCTAGCTAGTGGAAGTAGTGATAATACCATTAAGATTTGGCATCTCAACACTGGAAAATTACTGCGTACTCTCGCTGGACATAGAAAATTGGTAAGATGCCTAGCCTACAGATCGGATAGCCAAATGGTTAGTGGCAGTGATGACGGTAGCATAATGATTTGGGAAGTGTCCACAGGTAAATTACTCAACACTGTCAAAGTACATTCAACTCCAGTTTTTTCCGTAATTATTAATCCAAATAGTGAGACTATCATGAGTGCTGGTGCAGACACTACTATCAAAGTTTCCCATATGGGTATGGGGCAATTGCTGCACGTTCTTAAAGCTCATTCTTCCTTAGTTCACTCCCTTGCCATTTGTCTAAAGCAGCAGATTTTTGTGAGTGGCGGTGCAGATAATACCGTTAAGTTGTGGAATTTGAACAGTAGAAAACTGCTACAAACTCTCAAAGGGCATTCAGGTTGGGTAATGTGTGTTGCTATTAGCCCTAATGGGCAAATTTTAGCTAGTGGCAGTTATGACCAGACTATCAAGCTATGGGACAGTAGTACAGGTAAGCTAATTAACACTCTTGCTGGACATCGTAGCTATGTTTGTGCGATCGCTTTTAATCCTGATGGTCAGCATCTAGCTAGTGGTAGTGCAGATTGTACAGTCAAGCTATGGGATATTAGCACTGGAAAAAATATTTACACTTTAGATAACCATTCAGATTGGGTTAACTCTGTTGCTTTCAGTCCTGATGGCAAAACTCTGGTTAGTGGTAGCCGAGACATGACAATCAAAATTTGGCGCTGCGATGTCTAACAACAAATTAAAAATTTAGCTGATGTAAATTACTAGATTTTGGATTCAAATATCAGCTGACAGGATAATAACATCTATCTTTGGGCTACTCTTTCTTTTGATTAAGTATTAACTCCCCGGAGATAGAGCCAGTTGTGCGCTCGCAGAGGTTATCCTCAGAATTACCAACAGTTGAGTAGCAAATAGAACTCATTTTTATCAGCAACGTATATTTTTCAAATCATTAAAATCTTTTGTTCTGAGAAAACTTTAGTTTGTCAATATCCTATCTGAGGAGTGAAATCAACAGCTATGTCTATTCCTAATGAACGCCAAAGCCAAAGCAGTGAAGTCAAGCAAGAATCTTACACTGATATTAATGGTAATACTCACACGCATTTGACACGAACCAGCGAAACAGTCAACAACACAGCCAATCCCAACTCTTACACTAACGGTTACGTACAAGGTCGAAATACTGAGCGTAGATACCAGCAAGCTGATTTAGCCGAACGTGATGAAAATAATGCTAGTCGTGGTTTGCTCTTGGGTATTATCGTTACTGCCGTGCTTGGTTTGGTTGTAGGCGGCATATGGTATTATAACCAGCGCAATAACACAGCCGTTGACAATACTGCGCCAGTTTTGGTTCCTGTACCAACGAGTGATAGCAGTCCAACTCCTAGTGCTTCTCCTCAACCACAAACGACGATCATTGAAAGAACTAGGGAAGTACCCGTTCCTGTTCCTGTCCCACAACAGCAGGTTACACCTCCATCTTTGCCTCGCCAACCAAATATTAATATTACTATTCCACCCCAAGAGCCTGCGGCACAAAAAGCACCTTCTGTAATCCAGTCAACCCCTAAAGCTGCACCAACTCCAACCACAAATCCAACTAGTAACACTCCGACTTCGCAAAGCAAGGGCGATACTTCTACTAGTACTCTCACTCCAAGTACGAAAAGTGACACCTCTAAAACTACTCCACCTCAAGGAGCAGACGAGTCAAAGAGTACATCTGATAGTGGTTCTTCTACCGCAGGTAACACTACTACAGACGGTTCTGGTCGATAATAGCTTCTGAACTTTCAGCCCACTTGATAATGTTGGCATTAACGCAAACATATAACAAGTGGGAAAAATTTTAAGCAATATTTCAGAATTGTTACGATAAATTAATGGTGTTTAACTTTAGTAAACGTCTATTGTTCCCGAACAGACACAATGCTAGATTAAGAGCAAGGTACAAACAGGTTAAAAGTAAGTTAAAACTTTTAAGTTAGAGCCTGTACCTCCTGCTCTAATTTTCTGGCGATCGCTCTTAGGTTGTGGCATCCGTTAAATGTGTTTTAGCCTTGTGTTGATCGAGTTATGTTGGAGGTTTTAGAAAGCACAGCCAGAAAATGCCTGCCTAGTTGGAATATATAAGGATGTACAATTCTCTGTAAACCGATCGCGAAGACTGTCCACCTTAGTTGAATTAATTAACTCTGAATTATCCAATCTTCAAGAAACCGCCCCAAGCTGCTGATATGTATCCATCGTAGCTTTAGGCGGTTTCTGTTTTGAGTGTTATGCATTTAAATCACACTCTCACCAGTGAGGGCTGGGTTTTGTCATTTGTCTTTATGTCCGTTATCTTTTGTCATTTGTCAGTTGTCCTTTGTTACTCACTAATGACTAATTAATGTAATCACAGTTACTTCTGGCGGACAAAACAAGCGTCCTGGTTTATAAGTTCCTAAACCACGATTAATATATAGTTGATTTTGTTCGACACTGTGAAATCCTTGCGCCCATTCCCAATATCGCACCACTTTTGAGTAGTCTCCTAGTAAAAATGTTACCCAACGCCGTAATTTTTTGGGAATTTTTTTCAGGAGCTTTTTATAATAAAATACTACTGGGCCAATGCCTGGAATTACGATATGACCACCGTGGGTATGACCAGATAATTGCAAATCTACGCGCCATTGTTGCAATATCTTGGCTGTATCTGGATTATGTGATAAAACAATGCGGGGTGTAATCGAATCTAGTTGATTCATAACTAGTGCGGGATAAAATTCCCGCGACCAGTAATCAGCTAGTCCTACTAATGGTAATTCTTTTCCTAGTGGATAAGCAATTTCATTCCAAAGTACATGCACCCCAATACTAGTTAACGCCTTTGTAATTTCTGTTTGCGAGTGGCTGTGATAGATATCGTGATTACCTAAGACGGCGTAAATACCACAACGACTTTGGAGATGTTTTAATCGCAGCACCAATTGATTAATCGGTGTTGGATCGTCAGTTACGTAGTCACCAGTTAATAAAATTAAATCTGGTTCAGCTTCGTTAGTAAGTGCGATCGCTTTTGCTAACATATCTTCCGATAGCCGCAAACCATCGTAGTGAAAATCTGACAACTGCACCAGTTTCGTACCTTGTAAAGATGTCGGAAGTTCCGCAATCTTAACCGTTATTTTATCTACTCTTAAATGTCCTGTAAATAACCAATGCATAAGGCAACCGATACTCCTCATACCAGCGCTTACAGCTTACCAAAAATTCAAAATGCAACTTGATAAATAGCAATAATCTCATCTCGTGTCTGGACACTTACAGATAAAGCTGATTCATATATTGAATTCGGAATTACTCATTTTGTAGCGTGATTATAGTAACTTCTGGGCGACAAAATAAACGTCCTGGCAGGTAAGTTCCCAAGCCACGATTGACATATAGCTGATTTTTTCCCAAGCGATGGAAACCCTGCGCCCATTCCCAATGGCTGACTATATAAACATTTTCTTCTAAAAATCGCACTCGACGCCGCATTTTCAAAGGTATTTTTTTGGCAATCTTGCTGTAAACGAACGCTGCTGGTCCAATTCCAGGAATTATGATTTGACCACCGTGAGTATGACCAGATAATTGTAAATCGACTCGCCATGCTTGTAATATCTCCGCACTATCTGGGTTATGGGATAAAACAATGCAGGGTGTGGCTGGGTTTAGCTGGTTCATAACTAACGCCGGCTTGAATTCCCGCGACCAACTATCGGCCAGTCCAACGAGTGGTAATTCTTTTCCTAGTGGATAGGCAATTTCGTTCCAAAGGACGTGAATTCCAATGCTAGTTAATGCCTCTGTAACTTCTGCTTTTGCGTGTTTGTAATATATATCGTGGTTACCAAGAATAGCATAGATCCCATAGTGACTTTGGAGATGTTTGAGTCTAAGTATAAGTTGGTGAATTGGTTTGGGATCGTCAGTTACGTAGTCACCGGTCAATAAAACTAAATCTGGTTCAGCTTGGTTGCTAACTGCGATCGCTTTTTCTAGCATACCTTCCGACAGCCGCAAACCATCATAGTGAAAATCTGACAACTGCACCAACTTCTTACCTTGTAACGGTGCAGGCAAACCCGCAATCTTAACCGTCAATTTCTCTGTACTCAACGGCCCAGATAACAACCAATGCATAAGACGTTCAATAAACCATAATCATGGAGCTTATAGCTTAACGGAACATTGTCGATTTGTGTGTAGGAATCAGTCAACTTATTGAAAATTTCATGAAAATTCTATATTTTTACGTATTTATACTTATACTAAGTCTCAAATAAACTTATTACCACGCTCACTCGAATTTATACTTTAATTATCTAACACCAAATTTTTTGAGCTTTTAATAGCTGATTTTCCACGTTAATAATTATTGTTTAATTTAAGATTAATTAAAAGAATAGTGCCACCGTCTAGTAACGATGACACTATTCTTTTGATTTAATTCCAAAATAAAATAGTTAAAAGAATTTCCTAAATCTTTATTCGTAGATTGACCGCAATTCTGTCTTTATAAAGCGCTGCGACGGGTAAATAGATTCCAAAGGAAAACCGCAACAATTGCACCAATAACTGCTACTGCAATACCCGGGATGCTGAGAGTAGGAGCCGCTAGTGTTAAGGTTCCCGTACTGAAGAATACACCTAAGCTACCGCCAACAAATGCACCAATAATTCCTAGTACAATTGTTCCTATAATTCCGCCACCTTGATGACCAGGGTAGATAGCCTTAGCGATTGCACCAGCAATTAGACCTAAAACAATCCAAGCAAGAATATTCATTGTCTTTAACCCGATAAACATTTTTTAATTACAAATTTATATTAGCAATCTTAATCTTTATACTCCATCCATCATCAGAATTAATTATTTATATCCATAAGGAGTAGTTGAATTAGTACTACTTTTTTATCTATCCACCTATTTAAATAGATAATCAAGCAAAAAAAAGCTCCTAGTAGGTCTTTAACTGGGAGCTATCAAACTATTGCTTGGTAATTGCAGTATACGCATTTTCATTTAGCTATCTCCTCTACTATAAGTGTCATTTGTCCTCTCCTCTAAAGTTGAGCCACTGCTCGACTAGTACAGCACAGCAGAAATAAGTTCCGGCTATGAAAGCAAGTGGTGTGAGGCAGTCCGTTAGCTCTTTTGCTTGCTTAAAGGAACTGCCATCTGATGGTCGCAAGCTTGTCTACTAAAGGCACTCGCAGTCACAATCTTATTTTGTCCAAAGTTCAAGGAGTAATAATTAGGAATTATTTTGACCAATGACAACCATCTCTCACTTGATACTGCTAATCTTCCATTCATCTCGATGCATCAGAACTGGCAGCAGCTTGCTTAAAGACCGATGGATTATTAAGTAAATCAAACCGCTCAAAGTCAACAGCATGACGCCCAAAATCGTCCCGTATGCGTGAATATGCCACCAAAAGACTTTGAGTTGTGTTGTACCTAATTGTATAAACTTGCGTAAATTGCCTAGATTGATGCTATTGGAATTGTGAAAAGATACTACTGTGTTTTTCTGTACAATTGTCATTTTAATTACTCCTTTATTCACGAACACTTAGGTTTTTTATAAAATATACGGTAAACCTATCAATTTAGTGGTATTTAAATGTAATATCTCATAGCTTGACGTAAGAAGCAAGTATGAGAGTGGAGGATTGGATATTAATATTGAAAATTAGGTATTAAAAAAACTAGTACGTCACGGTGTCAATAGCGCAAAGTCGAGCCACTGCTACCTCAGCACCCTGCGTCGGAATCTTGTGGCGTTGAGCGGCGGTTCCTGCCGTAGACGCCCGGAGGCCGGCTTGCCGGAGGCATCAGTTAGCGCAGCGTAAAGCCTTCGGCATAGCTTCCCTTAGAGCGACGCAGGAGCGTCACTTTGCAAGACGAGCAAGGATTTAAAATCTCTAAAAAGCCCATTGGATAATACTTTTGACTTCACGGCGGTACTTAGTACAACAGCGCGAAAATAACTAACCACCTGAAATGTTTAAAACCCTTACACAACCGTAATTACAAAAAATACATAGCTTGCTTCTCACGCCCAGCCGAGTATTACGAATTCTGCTAAGCAGTATTAGTCCCCAGTCCCAACTTCCCCAATCCCCGTCAAAATGCCTAATCAAATTTGGTTATCACAGTTAGAAAAACATCGAGCGATCGCAGTTATCCGCGCTCCTGAAATCGAATTGGGACGACAAATGGCGATGGCTGTAGCATCTGGGGGAATGCAGCTAATTGAGATTACCTGGAATACCGATCGCGCCGGGGAATTAATCGCTCAATTACGTTCGGAATTACCAGGCTGTACTATTGGCACTGGTACGCTGTTCAATGTGCAGCAGCTACAACAAGCGATCGCTTGTGGAGCGCAATTTCTCTTCACACCCTATGTTGACGCCGCAATGATTCAAGCAGCACAAGAAAAACATGTGCCCATTATTCCAGGAGCGCTGACTCCCACAGAAATTGTTACCGCCTGGAGTCAAGGTGCTAGTTGTGTAAAAGTATTTCCCGTGCAAGCGGTGGGTGGGGCTGATTATATTAAAAGTTTACAGGGGCCGCTAGGGGAGATTCCCTTAATTCCTACTGGCGGCGTCACCCTAGAAAATGCCAAAGAATTTTTACAAGCAGGAGCGATCGCTGTGGGTTTGAGCAGTGAATTATTTCCGAAAAAGCTTATTTGTGAGGGAAATTGGCAGGCGATCGCATCAGGCGCAAAAAAGCTGATCCAACAATTAAGTTAACTTAGAATCAAATCATTAAAAATTTATGTCTATTAAAGTAATAGATATGGAAAAGGTGAAAACCGATAACTTTCCGAAGACAAATAATTAGAGTGTGAGTGTATCTAGTATGAAAAGACTGATTTATCCCGACTGGGTGCGTCATTTAAAAATACTCTTCGTTGGTACAGCATTGTCTTTAAGTGTTTTTACTACTACTGGAACGAGTGAAGTTTGGGCAAATTCTAAAAATCAAATGATTGCACAAACAATCCAGACATTACAACAATCGGAGAAGCGCTGGATTCAAATCAATCTTTCCAAGCAACGATTAATAGCTTGGGAAGGTGACAGAGTTGTTTATGGAAGTGCCATTTCTTCTGGTAAGAAATCTACTCCTACCCTGATTGGTACCTTTAAGATTCAATCCAAATTCAAAACCACACGAATGCGGGGAGAAAATTACGACGTTCCGAACGTTCCTTATGCAATGTTTTACCAAGGAAGCTACGGGATTCACGGAGCTTACTGGCATAAGAAATTTGGTACTCCAGTTAGCCACGGCTGCATAAATCTTGCACCTAAACATGCTAAATGGCTATTCCAATGGGCATCAGTAGGGACACCAGTAGTTATCCATAAATAATAAGTGAACCAGCTAAAACCCAATTTCGACAAAGTTATAAATAACTACAAATCAAGATAATTGAGAGATTCCCAGCATAAAATATTGCTGGGAATCTTCGGAATCGTAATTACTCAACTTCGAGTAAAATATAAAGTAGGCTATAGATTTGAAATTTTGGCTCGAAAATATATTCTAAAAGTATCCAAAATACTATCTATTTCATTTTAGTATGCTACGATTTGCCTAAAATGAATAAGCGTAAATCCTGACAATTTTTATGTAAAATTGCCAATACAAATATTAATTTGGGGAAAGTTTGCATTGGCGTAATCAAATTCCAGATTTTTTTGCAAAAGTTGTTATTGGTCACTTGTACTGAGCGTACCCCTGTGGGGAAGCAAGCTACACATAGCGTCTCGTAGAGAAGCATTAGTCATTATTGAATGACAAAGGACAAATGACAAATAACAAAGGACAAATCTGCAATATCAACGGATAAATTGCGTAAATCCTCTACAGTCAGCTAGAAGTTTTTCTAGAAATTTGTAGTGTTCTAGAAAATTACTTCACTTGATAATTTTTACGTAGTTTAGAAGGTGAGGGATAATGCAAACCTGGATTCGCAGTGGTGGAATTCGTTCTTCAAAAACTTTTTGTACAGGTGTGGCGTTGATGGTGGCGACTTTATTTTCTTGGTCACCGCCGTTAGCAAGTACCCCTAACTCTACTACAGCCAAAGCCACATCGCTCGCTGAAAAAAGCATCACTGTATTTAGTATCAGCCAATCCCAACCTCGCTGGATTGAAATAGACTTATCAGAACAACGCTTACGTGGATGGGAGAGTAATAAACTCATTTATTCATACCGAATTTCCACAGGCAAGCGATCGACCCCTACACCCATAGGTAGATTTCGGATTAACTCTAAGTATCGCACTCACAGAATGCGAGGCAGGGGCTACGATATTCCTGACGTTCCTTACACAATGTATTTCTACAGAGGCTACGCTATCCACGGTGCTTACTGGCATAATCGTTTCGGTACTCCAGTCAGCCACGGTTGCGTGAATTTACCTGTTAAGCAAGCTCGTAATCTTTATAACTGGGCTGCAACAGGAACCTTAGTAGTAGTGCATAGATAATACCATTTTGGATTGTCGAAGAGTTAGTAATAATCGCTTTTGGCAATCCATAGAATTAGTTTAATCTGCGGCAATCAAAGCGATCGTTTTGCTCAAGTGACAGTACATTCCATGAGGATCTAGTCACTATTCATCAACTTCAAACGAAATAATTTATTTCTTGAAGTTCCTTTACAACCAATTGCCAATCAACACATAGGAAGACCAAAAGCTTGGTGCGTTGTAGTTAGGATGTTTCAGAAGTTTTAACTGGGCGCGGTGGACTGCTTCGGCTTTAGTGATTTTGCCACTTTTGAGTTCTTTATAGAAAGTACTTACAAACATTGCCGTTGACTTATCATCAATTTGCCACAGAGAGGCGATGGTACTGCGTGCGCCGGCTCGAACGGCTGCTCCTGCCAGACCAAGTGCAGCGCGGCTGTCTCCTGTTGCTGTCTGGCAAGCACTCAAGACTAATAGCTCTACTATGCTTTTACTTTGACCGCGGAAGAGAGTATCGAAATCTTTGACGTTAATCTGACCATCAAAATCTAAAATAAAAGTGTCCTCAAGGCGAGAACTAAACTGACCGTGGGTTGCCAAATGTACTATGTTGAATGAAGTAGCAGCAATTTCATTCTCTAAATTTTTTTTCTTAAAATCCCCATCCAGCAAACTTGTTGTTGAAACTCCTGCTTTGCTAATACCGTCAAATTCAGATTTGATCTCAAGTAATGGACGAAACTTGAATCCAGGCGGGGGCTGAGTCAATCCTGCGGTGAGAGCTACTAATTTCTGTTTCACCAAAGGTTTCGGGTCTAGGAGTTGCAGACCGACACTTAGACCAATTGCATATTTCTCTACTAAGTATTGGTTGCCATCGTAGAGAGCTGACATTGGTATATTACGTAATACGCCATCGAGAACAAATACTAAAGTATTGACTTTAGTTTGTTGTAATTGTGACTCAATGGGCTTGAGTAGCCAGTTATAAACTTTTTGTGACTGGGTTTCAACAATTTTGGTAGCAGTGGGATTAACAAGATTTTTTCGCAGTTCTACCAAGAGTTCCTCTACTTTTGGTTGGGAAATCTTAGTACTGTAATTTTGCAAGGGTTGTTTGGGAATTTTGACAATTACCTGGAGTTCTTGCGGAAGAATAATTGGATAGACAATGGCAGCGCTAGCATTATCTCGCTCTACCACTTTATCTAGGACTACTCTTTGACCTTGTAGACAAGCTTCGCGGAAGAAGTCATCCAATTCTGCTAGTTGGAGTGCTTCGATTCGCTCGCGTGCTTTGTCCAATATTTTCTCATCTGCTTTTCCTTGTTGAGATTGCAGCAATAATTCTACTGACTCTCGGTAAACGGGTTCCACGCTGTCCCGAAAGTTGAATTGTACATCTTGATTAACTATGTCGTTATTTACTATTAAATCTTTACGCAGAGGCTGGAGGGTTTCTACAGCTGCATCATAAGCGGCGATCGCACCATTAATATCTTTTTTTGCCCGCAGTAATCTACCTAACTGCCACTCTAATGTATACGTAATTTCTGGTGCATTGCTACTCTGTGCCAAAGCTAATCCTTGCAGAGTTAGGCTTTGTGCCTCCGACCACCGTCCGCTTTCTTCGTACAAACTACCTAAACTTTTAAAGGCATAGGCTTCTGCTCGCTTGTCGCCTAAGGTGTGGGATTGCTCGATAGCATTGGCGAGTAATACTGCTGAGTGTTTAGTGTTGAGTGGGGAAGAAGAATTTATAGTTGATATTTGGGAATTATTTTTCTGGACTTTTGCTAAGTTTTGTGCATAGTTGATCCGAGCATAGATACTAGCACGGCTGAAGGGGAGTTGGTCGAGTTGAGGTTCAATCGATGGTAAAAGAGTTTGAACCTCTGCCCATTGTTTGTCTTCGATAAGTAAGCTCAAGAGATTGAGTTGCGCTTGGACTTTTGTTAAAGGTGAGGTAGAAGTTGCAACTGTTTGTTGATAGTAAGCGATCGCATTTGTCTTATCTTGTTGTTTACGAGCATTATTCCCCAAGCTGAACAGACTTGCGGCAATATCTGCGCTTGATTGCATGTTTCGAGCAATTCTCAAACTTTCTTCTAAGACTTGGTGTGACTCTTTTAAATTGCCCACTACCAAAAGCGCATCACCAAGCGATCGCAAACTCATTGTCTTTTCTTTAGAATCTCCTTGAGATTTTAACGTCTGACCAACTTTCTCGAGTGTTTTGATTGCACGAGGGTAAAATCCTTGGGCTTGCCACGCTTGTGCTTGATTGATCAGCGATCGCACTACACCATTTCGATCGTGTATTTGTTTATAAACTGCTTCCGTCTTCTCCCAAGTTGCTAAAGCTGCCTCAGCCTGTCCGATTGATAGTTGCAGACTACCTTGAATATTCAGCGATTGCGCCAATATTTGCAGATTTTTTTTATCCTCTCCTTTGAGCAAATTTAAGCTTTCTGTAATTGCCTGCTGCGCCTGACTCCACTCACCGAGCTGTTGATAAGTCAGAGAAAGATTACTCAATATCGCCGCTAATTCCAGACTATCTTTTTGCTGCCGATATGCCTCGATAGCTTGTTGCAATACTTCTACTGCTTGGGCAAAGTTTCCAGCATCGTATAAAAATTTACCCTGCTTTACTAGAGAAGCGGCATCAGTAACTACAATTGGTGACGTAGTACTGTTAATTGGCAGTTGGATTGAGGAATTAATTGAGCTAGGAACTTTTGCCAGTACAGGTGAAGTGAGAATACATAACAAACCCATTAGCAAGTAGAAAGACAAATGTATTGCTTTTTGCTTTTGAACTTTTAGAAAATTTGCGCCAAAAATCCTAGTTTTTTTAATCACGGGCATGGCAAAAGGTAGGTAATAAATATGAACTAGAAGATTAACTGTAAGTGCTTGGGCTACCACAGTAATGTTACCATTTGCATTCATTACCTATTCCTAAGCTTTTACAATCTTATTTATCAGGCCTTGGTAATAGTTTTATTCTTTTTGAGCGATTTTTGTCTAAGTCTTGGTTTTAGTGAAGTTTTTCACCTACTCAATTGTCATGTCACTAGTTTGTTTTCAGACTACTAAGCTTTCTCAGTTTAGTTGTCCAAGCAGCCTTTTCTTAACTTCAATCAAATACATAAAATAAAATTTTTGTCATCAATCAAGAGTATAATTATTGATAATAATTATGTAAATTTATATTAGTCTTAAATCATTCCTGAACAACAAAATCCGGGACTTTTCAAACAAGTCCTGGGTATGAGCTTTTCAATTTTCACAAATAAAATAGGAATCGTATATATAACTTAGGTATCTTTTGTGAGTTACCGTTTATTCATTCGCCACTGACACAGAATTTAATTTCTTTTTCTCGTAGCTGACAGATGTATTCTATTTTAGGGACTGACAAATAAAAAAATATCCCCTGCTCATACTTAACACTCAACAGTCAACAGGAGCGAGTACGCTCTTGCGGCTCTGCCGACTTGTACCGCTAACGCAAAACCCGTACGGTAGCAACTGGCTCTCATCAGTCAGCAACTTCAAATGGTTGTTTTTATTTCTTGGAGTTCCCTGATAAAAAAGACTGGCATGGTTTTCACGCCAGTTTCTTTAAATTTGGGATCGTTAGCAGACTAACACCTCCTGTTGTTTATTCATAACAAGCCCTCCGATTGGGCAAATTTACGCAAACGCGGTAGACATTGGCGCTGATAAAAACTGCTCAAAGTCGGAATTGACAGCCCAAATTCCTCAGACAACTCTCTCCAGCTAACTTCTGGGGGTAGGCGTTTGAGAATTAACACCTGACAATTCACGTCTGAACGCCCTTTGATGCAGGTACTGTGGAGTTCTCCATCAGAGTCCGTCCTGACCCAACTCTCCAAGTCTTCCAGAATTGGAGGTGCTTCCGGGTTAGCCGGGAGGTTATCTACAGGATCGATAGTTTCAGTTGTTCCACCAGATGTGGACTGACGAACCCTAAGAGGGACAGTTATAGCTTGTTCTCGGTTTTGGTTAAGGTAAAAGTCTTGTAGCCTGCGTTTTAGGTAAGCATTCAGCCAGGTGATCACAGTACCATAAGCGGGGTCATATATTTGACCTGTCAAACCTTCACAAACATTACGGCAGAAATACAACCAAGTTTGTTGTAGTGCGTCTTGATAATAGGGAGTACTATCTCTCCAGAGTCTACTTGCTGTCAAACGAATAATTTGCGTGAGCAGCTTCTGACGCTGAGGGCTTCCAGGTGGGTATCCACAGGCTTCAGTAACTAAGCGGCGTAGCTGTTCATCTAATTGAACCATGACAATCTTGAGGAACAAAGCAAGAATATCTTAGTATTGCGTATAACAACACTTTAGAAAATTACCTTTCGTCAAGAGATGGAGCATGGGGCTTTGGGAGTGTTAACTGTTAACTGTTGACTGTTGACTATTGACTGAGGAGTTATTATTCTTTCTACCTTTCCTCAATACAATCCCACCCAAGATAGGAAATTTTCCCACCAAGAAAATCTCAGATTACTTACACTCAGCTTCATTTTGTCGCGGATCTCTTGGATATTCCAGTTAGTTAGTTTAGCTAGAGTTTGGGCTTCTTGTTCAAAACGCTTGGGTAAAGAACGCTTATATTCTCTACCCGCCTGACACTTGAGTTCTCCTTGGAAGGGATGTTGCAAAACATAACGTCCTTGGAAGGAATCACGATTACCAGTTTGTTGGAATATCAGGTCTTCGGGGAATTTATCGCGGGTGTAACGGACATGCAAGCGGGAGATGAAGACATTACTTCTAGGAACAGGACGACGAAAGTTTGGGGGTACTGGGACATTACTTGCAGAATTATCATCTAGCCAAAATACGCCTGCTTCCTTGAGTTCCTCTGAGGTTAGGGGATCGGCAGAACAGGGATCGCAATTACTCATGTCCCAAGCGTATTCCAAAAAACCAACTTTCTTGTCTTCTTTGGTGTAGGCAGTTTGAAACATAGATTTGTAAAATTCATCAAATTCATCTTTGACAAATAAGGGAATGTTGGCATCAGAGGGAATTTTTACTGTACGGTAATTAGTGATTTCTGCCTGTCCTTCAGGCGAGAGGATGTAAACAATTAAATCCTGCTCTGTTGTGGCATTGATTGTGCCCAAACGAATTGGCAGCATGAATCTAGGTGATTGGTAAGAAATTTGTAGCGGACGAAGGAACTGGTAGCCAGATTTCTCGAATTTATCTAAGTTGATTTTGGCAACAAAGAATTTCATTGATGAGCGGACGTAGGGTTTAAGTAACTGTTTCGCCCCTCTAGGAATTTTGTAGCCATTGCGTTGCAGCCAAGTTTCCAATCCGCCAGATTCTTTAGCACTGAGAATTACGATGTCGTATTCACCGACGTTGAAACGCGCTTCCACTGTGACACCCAAACTAGCATCACCTCTTCTAGCACGTCCTGACTCATTGCTTCCTGCTGGTGCTGGTGCTGCTAGTGGTCGATCGTATTCGTAAGCTGGGGCACAAGGATCTGAGTCAAAATATTCTACTAATCGTGGCGCACTAAAAGCATCCAAACGTTCGATAATTTTGGGTTCAGCCACGCGGACTTGCTCTTTTTGCAGTACCGTTGGCACAGGCACCACGATCGCAAAATCTTTGACTTCGCCTTGAAAATCGTTTGCCATCGTTAGGACAGTACGATCGCCATCCCGCGCGATCGCCACCTGAGAAGCTTTGTTATACAATTTTGTATCGGCTTTGGCTACATAAAATCCACAAAATGCCCAAGCTGCGGGTGCAAAACACAAAACAACTACAATTGCCAATAATAATGGCGTCACAAGTCGAAAAAATTTCATTTTATACCTCTGTATTTTTAAGTTAAGAGACGCGATTAACCCTTGTCTGTACAAGATTTAAGAGTTAGGAATAGTGGGGTAAAATTCTCTCTCCATCCCCTTCATCTCCTTCATCCCCCTCATCCCCTGTTTGCCAAGAAAACCTTGGGGCTAACCAAAGCACATCTAGCAAAATGGTCACTGGTGCAAGGATAAACAGTGCCCAGAAAACTGCCGTGGAAATAAAGAAATAATTCCGCAAGATAAAAGTTAATCCAGCGATGCAGATTGCCCAAACTACACGCGCAATTCGGGAATTGGGAATCGATCGCGGATCGGTAATCATAAATAGAGCGAATAGCAGCAATGAGCCGCTCATTAATCGGTGCCAGTAAACATCCCAAGTCCAACCCAGCCAGAGATTGCGAATCGCCTCTAGGAGGGAATACGCACCCAAAAAAGCTGCTGTGGTGTCCCAGCGACCAATTCGTTGCAAAACCATACCGCCAGTACCGGCAAATACTAGCCCATACCACCACTCTTCACCCCACTGTCCTGGTGAAACCCAAGCGTCGCGGGTGAGAATCAAGGCGCAAATGATGCCAAAATTGCCCGGATTAAAGAAATGCTTATCGCCGACTCGAAAGATAAATTTGCTGGCGATCGCACTTGCTGCGGCGATTACCATTGTTGTCCAATGGTCAGCCCGCAACAATAGGCTTAGTCCCAAAGAGGTAATTAGGGCGCTGCGAAGATTTGGGTTTTGTCCTGTGTTGTTTGCAAATGACCAATGACTAATGACTAATGACAATATCAATTGAGTTGCTAGAGAAGTGGCTATTGCTACTGCAATCAACTCTGGTCGCAGTGTCCAGTCTCGCGTACCGATTCCCAAGACTAAGAACAAGCCCAAAAACAGAATTTGATAGTCTCGTATATCTTTGAGCAACATTATCTATTAATTCAGGGATTACCCGGAGATTTCTCCCCAATTTAGACGAGTATTAGCTCAAATTCTGTTGCTGTTACAGATTTTGTTACAAAAATAGCAGGAGGTAGGAGGCAGGAAATAGAAGGCAGGAGGTAAAAACCTTACTTATTCCTGAAATTCACGCTTGTCATTATGTCCTAATCTACCTGGCAACTGCTGTATCTAAGTTCCGAACACAAACTGTCGAGTTCCGAACGCGAACTGTTGAGTTTTGAACAAGAACTGCCGAGTTCTGAACACGAACCGCCGAGTTCTGAACACGAACCGCCGAGTTCTAAACAAGAACTGTCGAGTTCCGAACACGAACTGCCAAGTTCCGAACACAAACTGTCGAGTTCCGAACGCGAACTGTTGAGTTTTGAACAAGAACTGCCGAGTTCTGAACACGAACCGCCGAGTTCTGAAC
>JBALDB010000061.1:0-42398 GCA_036918135.1 Nostoc sp. | reverse complement strand
GGAAGATCCACAAGATTAAGTCACTCTTATTATTCGCCAGTATTCATCGCGAATAATTTTCCTTTCTTTATTTTTGCACATTTGGGATGCTCCCAGCATTAACAACCCTCTATTGAAAAATTAACTAATTAATCCGGATTGATAGTTATAATTTAATAACCTTCAACTCCTAACTCCTCATTCCTAACTTTTAACTCTTAACTCTCAACTTCTCACTTCTAACTCTTAACTATTGAACTCCCCATGACCAAGGATGAAATTTTAGTAGCTAACACAGCTTTTTATCGAGCTTTTGAAAGAAAAGATATTGAAGCGATGAGTGCAATATGGTCACAAGGAAGTGGTAGTTTTTGTATTCATCCAGGAAGTAATGTGTTGCGAGGTTGGAAAGAGATTCGCAACTCTTGGGAGCAGATATTTAAAAACACTGCTTATATTGAAATTAATACAGATATAATTGCTACGGAATTTAGTGATAATATTGCTTATATTGTGCTAAGAGAAAATGTGTTTCAAGTCGTAGGTTCAAGAAGACTCGAAGCTCAATCAACCGCCACAAATATATTTCAGCTTTTGGGTGGGAAGTGGTATTTAATTCATCATCACGGTAGTCCGATTTTACGGTGAAGTGTAGGGATGTGGTTCGACTTCGCGGTAGTTGAGTTTCGACTTTGCTCGATTTCCGCGTAGTCGAAACTCACCAACCGCGAGATAGGGGGATAAGAGGACAATAAGTAATTTTTAACTCCTCAGTCAACAGTCAACACTCACAATGACTAACGGGACTTAAACAAAAATCAAGCCCAAATATAGCCCAAACTGGCTGCTAGCAGGGTATTTTTCTACTGGCTTGTTGTTACGATTTTCCCAAGTGTCTTTTAGGGTGTGGCGGTAATTGTTGAGAGTTAAAGGCAAGCTTTCATTTTGAGCGATGTGCTTCTATCAGCCGCTTTAGCTCATTGCGAATGAGAAGATTTGCTACGCGTTGTTGGTAAGCTATGTTTCTATTGGCCAAAGGATCGTCATCACCACTCAAAATCCGCTGCATCAGGTCTTGAAATTTCGGTTTAATTACTTCAAAGGGAAAACTTTTATCAGGAATGCGCCGCTGGCGCTGTCGCCAGACGAGCCACCAGAAAACACCAACAATCGCAGGGAACGCACCTGAGAGCAGATTGTAACTTGGTGAGGTACAGATAATCATGAGGAACATGGCTGTGCCCCTACCCGTATGCTTCATTTACCTGAAATAGGCTGTAGTTCTGCCTCCCAACTCCAAATGCCCAATGCTCAATGCCTAATCTCCCATCAACTCCACTGCATCTCGTCCATCACAATCTTGTAAGTAGACTTTGACAATTTCTTCTTTGGCAGTAGGTAACTGCTTACCAATAAAATCTGGGTGAATTGGTAATTCACGATGACCCCTGTCTACCAACACAGCCAAACGAATTACCTCTGGTCTTCCGTACTCATTTACAGCATTCAAAGCAGCGCGAATAGTCCTTCCTTTGAAAATCACATCATCTACGAGTACAACCGTTTTCCCCGTCAGGTCAAAAGGAATGTCACTTTTCGCCGGAGTTCGCAACCCAATTTTGTCGAGGTCATCTCGATAAAATGTAATATCCAAAGCACCGACTAAAACAGCTACACCTTCGAGGGACTCAATTTGACGTGCCAACAATTGAGCCAATAACGCACCTCTGGTATATATACCAACAAGCACCAATTGCGACAAATCACGCGACCTTTCGACAATTTGAGAAGCAAGGCGATTCAAAGTACGACGAATTTCTTCTGATGAAAGGATTTCAACTACTTTTGCAGACATGGCTATCTTTAGGGGAGATGGGGAGGTGGGGAATTCGAGGCCCCATGAAGTGGGGATTAGGGGCAATGGGGAGAATGATAACTTCTCAGTCAACACTCAGCAGTCAACACCCGTAATGCTCTATTCGAGAGTAATTAAGAAAATAGCGATCGCTATCTCTAACCATAGTAAAAAACAATATCGAGTCAGTTGCAAAGCATTGTAAATAGAAGTTGGGGTGATGGGATAAATAGCATCTCCTAGCAATGGTTTATGTTTAGCTACCCCACGATACCAATTTGTACCGCCCATCTGTACACCTAAAATAGCAGCATAGGCACACTCACTCCAACCAGAATTGGGACTAGGATCGGTAATTGCATCTCGGCGACAAATTTGCCAAACATGCATCGGTTTACTCGATAATAGTGCCAAAGTCATAACTGTTAACCGACAAGGTAGCCAAGTCAAACAATCTTCCAACCGCGCACTAAACCACCCGAAATAAGTATAAGGTGCTTCCCGATAACCTACCATTGAATCAAGGGTACTGCTAGCTTTGTATCCTAAAGCTAAGGGAATTGACCCCACAACTGGCACAAATACACCAATAATTGCATAAAAAAGTGGAGCCATTACCCCATCAGTAGCATTTTCTGTAACTGTTTCTAAAACAGCTCGCAAAATTTCTGCTTGTGAGAGATTTTGTGTATCTCGACCAACATAATTACTTAAAATCTTACGCGCTTGTGGTAAATCTCCTGCTGTTAAAGGTTGTAAAACAGCCACCGCTGCTGTTCGCAAACTTCTGCCAGCAAAACAACTAGCCAAAAGAATACTTTCTAAAGCAATTCCTAAAAGCGGATGCACCCATCTAGCACTTTGAATGAGCAAAAAGCCAATAACACCGCTACCAATTATTAGGATAATACCTAATAAAATTCCAGCTAGGCGTTGTGTTAGAGAATTTTGACACAATTGCAGAGAAAATTTGGTCAACCGAGAAATTACCCACCCCATAAATTGCACGGGATGAGGCCAACCCCAAGGATCGCCAATTAAATAATCTAAAAGTCCGGCAATGATTAAAACAACTACAGATATCATTAGTCATTAGTCATTTATTAGTTAACAATAACCAATGTTCAATACCCTATACTCAATGACTAAACCACAAAACTAGCTTCTTCCCCAAGGGAAGCTTGCCAACTACGAGCATCATAATAAAGGTCTGCCAGAGTAATATTGTATAAAGCTTCTTTGAGCTTTTGATTGAGCCTTTGCCAAAGAGTAAATGTTACCCAATCTTCAGCTTGTGCAGGTGCTGGAGTGTGAGCAGGTAAATGAGTAATGCTCTCGCCGACTGCTTCTAAAATTTGTCCTATAGATATTTGTGCAGGTTCTCTTGCCAATTGGTATCCACCGATGCTACCACGAATTGATTTCACTAACCCAGCACGACGCATTTCTATTAGTAGTTTTTCAAGATAAGGAGCTGGGATCTCTTGGCGTTTGGCGATCGCTTTTACAGATACAGGCCCATATCTTGGCTGTAAACTCAAATCTAGCAATGCCTTTACACTGTAATGTCCTCTGGTAGTTAGTTTCATTCAAGTAAGCTTTGTCCTTTCTTACAAAGTTCAGACCGCCAAAAGTGAACGCTTTGACTTTGCGCTTTATCTTTTATCCTCTCCTGCAAAGTTCGGATCTAAAGAAGCCTAAGTTTTTGACTTTGCCCTTTGTTGTTTGTCATTTGTAAAGACCAATGCTTCTCTACGAGAGGCTGCGCCAATGGCTTCTCCTAAGGTCGCGGCTGCGCGAACGCTCAGCACAAGTGACCAATGGCTAATGACCAAAAATCAGTTTTGCTTATCATTCTGTAACTCAGTTATTATCCTCAATAACGAAACAACCTTTTCAAGGTTAGTTTAGAAAACTTAAACAAATATAGTTTAGCAGTAATTTACAAACTATATATATAGTTATCAGCATTGCCAGCATTCTAGAAAATAAATTGTCTAGAAAATATTTAGTAATTGCATAACAATTCTGGCTATGAGTGTAATATACTTGGCTATGTTGAGATAAAAACTAAAGGATTATCTTCCTATTAGCTCAACCTCAGCTAAAATAAAATCGATTCAAACACTTCAAACATTCGTTTTCGACCTAAGTTGATGCCTAAACAGAAAAAAATTGAACCCCTAGTCGGTGAAGAACTGCTCAAAAAAGTCAAAGAGCTAGAGAACGAGAGCAAGGAAGACAAAGCCAAGAAGTGCGGCTACTATACCGTTACCAAAAATGGTATAGAGCGCGTCAATATGATGAAGTTCTTAAATGCCCTAATCGATGCTGAAGGCATTCAGTTGGACAGTACACCCAGTGCTAATGGGCGTGGTGGACGTAGTGCTAGCTATCGGATTAGCGTGCAATCCAATGGTAATTTGCTTATAGGTTCAGCTTATACAAAACAGATGAATCTTAAACCAGGAGATGAGTTTATCATCACTTTAGGTAAAAAGCACATTCGTTTGAGACAGGTAGATCCAGAAGATAGGGAAGATGATGAAGTTCTAGAAGCCACGGCTTAATAAATAAATAGTCATTAGTCAATAGTCATTAGTCCTTTGTTCTTCATCCTTGATCAGAAAGTTCTGATACTCGGAAACCTCCGAGTCATGACTTTGTGCTTTGTTTTTTGTCATTAGTCATATGTGAAACCTAATGACCAATGACTAATGACTAATGACTAATATGGTAAATAGTGACGCAGTGCCTTGCGCGTAACTGCTAAATTGCATGTTAATGCAATTTGCTCTTTTTCTAGTAAACCTAAAATGCGATCGGGTTTGTCTCGTGATACCACTGGTAATTGATGCAAACCTCGAACACTCATGCGGTCTAAAGCTTCAGATAATAGTTCATCCTGCCATGCATAGAGAATTTCAGTAGTACAAATGTCTATGAGTGTTTGACTAGATAAATTATCTGAAATTTCAGTTGGTGAATTTGGGTAAGTTTGCCAAAGAGCAAGGGCACGATTAATATCTTCTAGAGAAACGATACCAACTAATTGTTCTGCTGGATCGATTACTAAAGCACTTCGTGTGCGATCGCGAATCATTTCCACAGCTGCTTCTAACACACTAAGGGTTGCTGATAACTTTTTTGGACAAGGGTGCATCGCATCTTCTACGAATATTTGCTGCACAATTTCTGCTCGTTCATCTTTCAATTCAGAAAGACCAATTTGCTGTAGATTAGAGTTAGAGTTAAAAGTCGGTTTAATCCTTTCTACTAACCAAACACTCAAACCGACAGCAGCCATTAGCGGTAAAACAATGCGGTAGTCGCGGGTTAATTCAAACAGCATTAAAATAGCCGTTAACGGTGCCCTAACACTCGCTGCTAACATTGCTGCCATCCCAACCATTGCATAAGCTGGAGGAGCTGCCATCTGATCGCAGATTGCTGGGAATACTACAGCTAAAATTTTGGCGTAAGCCGAACCAAAAGAAGCACCTAGAAACATAGCTGGTGCAAATAAACCGCCGATAAAACCACTACCTGCACTAATTGCAGTCATTAGTAGCTTCACCACCAACAGTACAACTAACAGGTACAGTGAAAACTTGACATCCTGAAGCATTGCTTCCACAGTTTCATAACCAACGCCCAGAATTTGCGGGAAGTGTAAAGCAACTGCACCAACAATCACACCGCCAATAATTGGATGAATTGGCTGAGGAATTTGTCCCAAAAATTGAAAGCCTGGAACCTTACCAGCAAAGCAGGCTTTAGCCAAACGAATTGATTGAGTATAAGTTAGAGAAATCAGGCTAGCCCCTAAACCTAAGCCAAGATAAAGGGGTAATTCTAAAGGACTCCGGACTTGGTAAGCAGGTAAATCAAAAGCAGGTTGTGCCCCCAAACCAATTTGAGCAATTAATGCTGCTACCACTGCCGCTAGCAGCACCACACTGACAGCAGAAGTAGCAAAAGATGTAGCTCCCATCACCACCTCTAAGGCAAAAAATACTCCTGCAATCGGAGCATTAAACCCAGCCGCTAATCCAGCAGCAGCGCCAGCACCCAACAGTAAACGTCGTCGTTCCTGAGATACATTTAAAATCACAGACAACAACATGCCAAAATTTGCACCAATTTCTACACTTGGCCCCTCTGGCCCTAAAGAAGCACCGCTTCCCAAAGAAACAGATGCGGCTAGCATTTTGGTAACTGGTCGTAGTGGTCGCCTGATTTCTGTTTCTTGAGAAGCGGCGATGAGAGATGAAAGTTCAGGGCCAAAGTCTTGGGTACGCCAGCGCATCAAGCCAACAATTAATCCCCCAAGAGTAGGAACGCAAGCTAGAGTCCAAGCACCCCAGACGCCGATCTGACCCATCAAATTTTCTAGCATTAAATGATGAATTAGCTCGATCAAATAGTGAAAGGTAACTATACCCATACCAGTGCCACCGCCAATTAGCATGGCTAAAAATAGCACAACGGTTTCTGGAGATGGTTGAAAACGGTTTATTAAGTGAGCTAAGCGGGCAGAAGGTATAGGAAAGGCAGGTTGTTCCGTTACCTTCCTCAGTTGAGTGGGAGGCCAGAGAGTCATTGAGAGGCGGGGTAAATGTAAGAAAAAATTTAAATTTTTATCTGTTACTTCTCATTGTGAGCCATTATTTAGCAACCAGACAAGTAGACTTTATTTGCTCGATTCACAAAGCTTTAGCAAAAAATCTCTCTATGCAAATTTTTGTGGTGAGAACTGTTAAATGGGAGACAATTATTATTTAGGGGTCAGCGATGCCTATGGTTTTTGCTAGCCTATGCTGATGGAGTAGGAGTGAGCCTCAACGCTATTGTCTCTAGAGACAACATAGGTACTGTGAGCCACAAGCATTAATGAAAAGTCATTTTCGGTTAAATCTAGCTATACTCGTGTTGCGACCATTGACCCATCCTTGGTAGTAATACAATGTATGTGTGATTTAGCATTGATATTAAATTAGATTTAGAAGTCTGTTAGTTGACCCCAATTCAATATAGCTATTCCTATAGAGCGAGTAAATGAATATACACACATTTGATAATCATTATGTTACTTGCCCAATTTGCCAAAGAAATGGCACACCCAAACCAATTAAAAAGCGTATTGGTCTATTTTGTTGTCCCTATTGCCAAGAACGGCTAGTAGTTTGCCAAAGCGGTCATTACGTCCGCGATCCGTTTATTTGTAGACAAATGATGATGTCTTCGGCACTACGTCGTCAAAGTCGACCTTTGGCTAGAATTGTTAGGGATTTTGTCCTGCTCAAGCGTCCTATGGTGGCTTTTGCTGTAGGAAGTGCGATTTTTTTTAGTATGATTGCTATTACACAGGAAACTACGAACTCCGATCGCCAAGTGTTTCCTACAGAGCAAATTAAAAAACCAGGGGAAAGATTACCATAATCTGGGTCTACTTTCTATGGTCAATCAAATTTTACTTTACTGTCTGTAATTTTGCAATCAATAATATTGATTGATACAAAAGAGTATTCTATTTTGTCCAACAAATAGAATACTCTCTCATATCAAGTTCGGCTAATTACTTACAATATATTGGTAATTGGTAATTGAAGGTTTACCCATTACCGACCCTTAGAGATATCATAAATATTCAACTGGACATGATATTGTATCTAGCCCTACTAAATCATTCATCAAAAGTTAGCTCTCCAACTTTCTACCAAAAGTCGGGGAGCTGAACAATAATAAATCTTAACTTCTAACTTATAGCCGTAGTCACACCCTTTAGGACATAATGACAAGCGTGAATGCTAGCAACAGTAATAGTTTTACCTCCTGCCTCTTCCTATAGTACTCTCAGTGCCTCCATACTTATAAACGATTCGTATCTTTAGTAACTAATTTCCATCCTTCAGCTTGATCGATTAGCTTCATCGACTCTAGTTGAAGATTTGTGAAAGCAGATGCATGAAGCAGGAAGTAGGGTTGTCCGTTGTAGTGCCAATAATATTGCAGTTCACCAACAGAAGCAGGAATAATGGTGCGATCGCTGTAATAATCTAGCGAGGGACGAGAGTAAGGAAAAGATGTGTAAATCTTCTTTGTTGCTGGATTTGCCCGCACGATCATCGCGGCTACTGGTTTGACTGGATAAGCCTCAGATAATTCCCAAACCCAATAATTCGATTTCATTAACAGTAGCAGCGAAATATAACTTCCCCAGAATAAAATTTTCAGAAATTGTCCGTCACCTCGCTCTGCCAAGATAGCTGCTAAAGTCATTGTTAAAGCTACTGCTGCAAAAATTAGCTGTAAATCTGTTTTCGGTGTTGTACCCCAACTAAAATAAATGCTGCCGACAGAAGCGACTACAGCCAAAATCGCCAAACCTGCCACCCAAGTACGGGGATAGGATGACACTAAAGGTGAATTTTCTGTTTCTGCTAACTGGATACCAAAAGCTAAAGCTAAGCTGGGGTAAATGGGGAATACATACCAGGGAAGTTTGATAATCATCAAGGAAATTATTAGCAGATAAACGCCACTCCACGCCAGTACTAGTTTTGCCCAGCTAAGGTTGCGATTTTCCCAAGTTAAACTTACAGTTTGTGGTAAAAATAATAACCACGGCCACGTGTACTTGAAAAGTTCAATGATATAGTACCAAGGTGGTTCAAAATTTCTCTGTGCAACTGTGCTAATTCTGCCCAGAGATGAATTTACCAGCCCAACTTCGGCGAAAGTGTAACCATAGTGAATGAGTTGGGCACTGTACCAACCAAACACAGGTAAAATGCCAATCAAGATTGCTATCCACAGATAGTAACAGGTGAGTAGTCGTGGGGTATCCCAAAATAAAAATACTATGGCGATCGCACCTAGCAATATGCCCATCAGTCCTTGAGTCAGGCAAATTAACCCAAAACCGATACCAACACCAAGGCAATAACGTAAATCCCGGCGCGATCGCAATACGCACAACATCATCACCATCAAAAAACTGACCACCGCCCCATCTAACATTGCCAAGCGTCCATGACGCACCACAGGTAGCATTGTTAGATAAATCAAGGCACTATAAATAGCTGCCCAACGTTGGCGAAATAATTCTCGACCAATACAATACAGTAAAGGTACTGAACTTGAAGTTAAAATTGCTCCAGGCAAGCGCGTCGTGAATTCGTTCTCACCTGCTAGAGAATAAGCCCAAGCAATTAACAAATGCATTAAAGGCGGCTTGTTATGGTATGGTTCGCCTCCTAGCGTTGGGTAAAGCCAGCGCATTGAACCTGCTGGTGCGTGCCAAATTTCCCTAGCCACCTGTGCCACAGTACCTTCATCCCAATCTCGCAGGGGCAACCCTCCCAGATTGATGCTAAACAGTAACACTGCTGCTAACAGCAACACTACAAGCCATACCCAATCAATCCATTTGCCAACTGTGCGTTGCTGTTTTTCTAGATGACCCCAAATAAAGCTTCCTTCTTGCATATTCTATGGTAATCATTTTACTTGCTGGTTCGATTACATAGAGACCAGAGCGAATCTCCAATGTTGCCACCCAGTAACAACGTCTGTTCTTAACGATTGCTAGTTTCCAAGATTAACTCAATTTTTTATAATTAGAACTATTTTTTCGAGAAATTTGTCTTAATTATTTGACGAATATTTCTATAGATAAATGAGAAAAATAATACGTGTAAAAACTGGCTCAATACTTATTGTGTACTCTGTAAATAAATCTACATTGTCTAATCTTTAATCTAGTTTTTTTGTTACTACTAGTATGAGAATATTACAGACATAAGAAAATTCTAAATCTATAGCAAGTGAATTAAAGCTTAGGACATCTTGAAAGCGTGGATGTTAGGAATAGTAATGTTTTACCTTCTGCCCCCTGCCCCCTGCTCCCTGCTCCCTGCCCCCTGCTCCCTGCTCCCTGCTCCCTGCCCCCTACCTCCTGCCTCCTGCCTCCTGCTATAAATATCAGTCTGAGAGTACTCTTGAATTCATCAATTATGACTGCAAAATTATTAAAAAATAAAAATAACTTGCAAGTTCCATTTTTGCTCTTGGCGAACAATTTCAATTTGTTTAATGAATTCTCGAAAGTAAAATCGTCGCTCTGTTTCAGATAAATCTAACCAGAATTGGGGAATCGAAACAGCAACAGCAACAGAACGCAAATTTACTGGAGGGAGAATTGCCAATTTGGCTTCGAGTGTAGAGATTTCTGTACGAAGTTTATAAGCTCTTAACTTCGCTGTTTCGGTATCTAAAATTCCGGTTTCAATTAATGCGGGTAACTGAGCAAGTATTTCTTGCTGACGAGCGATCGCTTCACTTAAACTATTCTTGACTGCATCCAACTGCGGAAAATTCATTCCGGCTACAGCTAAGGGTAAGTCGCGGCAAACTGTTTCAATTGTTTGTTCTAAAACCTCTTGGTAAGGAATAGCCGCACACTTGGGGCGTCGGGGACAGCTAATACAACGTAAATACAGATACTCATTGTCTTGGTTGCGTTGGGTGACACGCGTAACTGTTAGATGCGATTGACACTCACCACAAACAACCAATCCAGCTAAAGAACGCGGCGCACTCGCAGTGCGGGATGGTAAACGGCTGTTACGGCGTAAAAGTCGGTCAACTTGGGCAGCTTCTTCCTTGGAAATTATTGGAATATGGGTATTGGAGATAATTTCACCATTTTGGTAAGCTGTATTGCCGCGATAAACTGGATTAGTCAACCAGCGTCGCCCAGTGGTAACAGAGATTTTCTTACTGTATTTTTTCGCTAAGTAGCGGACTGAACCCCGCAAAGAACCATAAAGTAAAAAATTGTCAAAAAAATCCTTGACCACCGGTGAAGTGCTGCGGTCAATGGTATACTTACTCTTACCTCTGCGGTAGCCGTAGGGAACTTTACCGGGTGGGGGTGCAGCGTCGAGACGATTACGGGCATGTCCTTGACGGATGCGACGACTGCGTTGTTCGCGTTGGATAGCATGTAGTAAATTCAGTAACTCAGTTCGTAGAGAAGAATTTTCTGAGGTGTAGGGTTGTTCAGTAGCGATTACCACCACTCCCATTGCTTCGAGTTGATGAAGGCGATCGCTTACTTCCTCTACAGTATCCCCCAATTCTTCCAAGCGACGAATTAACAGATAATCTACACCTTGAGTTTGGCAATCTGCGAGTAATTTTTGTAATTGCGATCGTCTAGCACCTCCAGAGGACTCTCCCTTGCCCAAATCCTGATAAACTCCATCAACTTCCCATCCCCAACTGCTTTCATCGGGAGAAGATTCTAGTAGAGGATCGGTGTAAGAGTAGGCAATTATTTTCATTTGTCATTGGTCATTTGTCATTGGTCATTGGTCATATCATGTCCGGTTAAACACTTGTCATTGCGAACGAAGTGAAGCAATCGCAGAGGCCTTGTGATTGCTTCACTTCGTTCGCAATGACATGTAATAAGTAATTTGCCGGACATAATATCATTTATCATTTTATACTTGTTGGCGAGTATCAAAGACTCATTAATGGAGTTCCAAGGTGCATTAATGAGTATCAAAAACTCGTTAATGGAGTTCCGAGGTGGATTAATGAGTATCAAAGACTCGTTAATGGAGTTCTGAGGTGGATTAACGAGTATCAAAAACTCATTAATGGAGTTCCAAGGTGCATTAATGAGTATCAAAGACTCGTTAATGGAGTTCTGAGGTGGATTAACGAGTATCAAAGACTCATTAATGGAGTTCTGAGGTGGATTAATGAGTATCAAAGACTCATTCACGAGTCTTATTTATACCAATTTGCTATATTATAGCTACTTCCCTACTCTCATCTGCTCCACTCTGGCTCACTGCTGACTCAGTTCGACGATATTGCCATCTGGATCTTGAGTAAACAAAGCAGGGCGACCTGAGGCGCTTGGTTGAATGGGATAATTATGATTAAGCAACTCTTGTTTGGCGGCGTCCAAGTCAGCAACAGAGAAAGCGAAGTGAGGGTTACGTCCCCATTTTTCGTTTGGGTTTTCGGTGGGGACTGTAGGCGCAACTATTAGGTGAATTTGATAGTTGCCGATTTGATACCATGCACCAGCGTATTTCAACGAACGATCTATTTTGGCTAATCCTAAGACTTCGCCATAAAAGTGTTCAGAACGTTCTAAGTCAGTTACGAGAATTGCTGTGTGGAGACTTTGGGTAATCTGCATTTGGGTAGGTGCGATCGCATTTATTTAAATTTTGACGTAGTTTGGGACTTGGGGGGAGATGGGGAGTGTGGGGAGATGAGGAAGAATAACTAATGACTAATGACTAATAACTAAAGACTAAGGATAAATGAAATGATAGATGCTCAATTAAGTTTTACAGAAATGAATGCTGCACGGGAGATTTTACAAGATTACGACCCTGCACAAGAGGCTTTGAATCATTTAGAAAAACACAATGGCAAAGTTGAAACCGCTTTTGAGGATTTATGGATAGAAAAAAATGGGAAACCGTTGATGCAGCAGCGTAAATCACTTTGGCAAGTAACACTAAAGGTATTGCGTGAAGAACTCTGTGGCGATGAGGGTTTTCGCGGTCAACTCAAAGATTACACGAAGAATCCAGGGAGTTCACGCTTGCTGACAGGCTTGATTATCTCTCTTGTTGGTGTAGCGACAGCACACGGTTTGGCAATCGATCCAGCGATCGCAACTGTTATTGTTTTATATATCCTCAAAATTGGCTTGAATATTTTTTGCGAATACACCGAACCATCCATTGGCAATATTGGAACTCAACCATCAGCAAACTGATATGCTACCTTGCAACTATGCAGGGTATCCACCAGCTTGAAAAATCTGTTGGGCGGTTAAATCTAACTCTGGGAAAGTAGGCGAGACGATGCGCTCATTGCCTCTAAATTGAGTAACTTGGTATTCACCGTCAACTAATTGGTAAACAGAGATAGTGGGTTGTTTAGGATTACCGATAAACTTTTTACCACCGACAGCTAAATAATCAACAATCCAATATTCTTTTATCCCTATCTCCTCATATTCGCCTAGCTTTTTATGATAATCATCCCACCAGTTAGTACTAACAACTTCAATCACTAAAGGAATGGAATCAGCAAATCCAACCGTAGAATATTTTTGCCAAAGTGGCTCTAATTTCAAAGCAGGACGGTTGAGTAATAGCAAGTCTGGAGAATAACAAGACTGGCTAATAGCAGATTGGACTAATGCTGTTTTTGGGATGGAATAAGGTAGACCATTACGAACGTACTCAACAGCAATTTTTTCAACTAAAAACCCGACAATATCTTCATGGTCTCCCGCTGGTTGGGCTATTTCAACAATCACCCCATCATGTAATTCGTATCTTCCGCCTTCGGGTCGCCATGCTGCAAAATCTTCAAAGGTCTCAGGTAATCTCTCTAACACCTCCCGTATGATCGCCCCCCGATATTCATCTTTATACTCAACACATATTTCCAATGCTGTCTGCAAATTAACCCTCGCTTCTGGGTAGTTTTCTTCTGCTTCTGCAAGTGTTCCTAAACAGTAGTAGGTGCTAGCAGAAGAATAGTGATCGCCAAATTCGATATCGATAGCCAAAGCTTGTTGGTAATTGCGCCTTGCCTCCTTAAATTCCCGCAAATTTTGGGCAACTATTCCCAAATTGTGGTGGGTGCTAGCACAAGAATAGCGATCGCCAAATTCGATTTTGATAGCCAAAGCTTGTTGGTAATTGCGCCGCGCCTCTTCAAATTCCCGCAAATCTTGGGCAACTCTTCCCAACTGGTTGTAGGTAGCAGCTTGGGAATAGCGATCGCCAAATTCAATTTTGATAGCCAAAGCTTGTTGGTAATTGCACCGCGCCTCTTCAAATTCTCGCAAATCTTGGGCAACTATTCCCAAATTGTGGTAGGTGCTAGCACAAGAATAGCGATCGCCAAATTCGATATCAATAGCCAAAGCTTGTTGGTAATTGCGCCGCGCCTCCTCAAATTGCCGCAAATTTTGGGCAACTCTTCCCAACTGGTGGTAGGTAGCAGCTTGGGAATAACGATCGCCAAATTCAATTTTGATAGCCAAAGCTTGTTGGTAATTGCGCCGCGCCTCTTCAAATTCTCGCAAATGTTGGGCAACTATTCCCAATTGGTGGTAGGTAGCAGCTTGGGAATAGCTATCCCCTATTTGTTGTTCAATTTCTAAACGCTGTTGATAGAAAGTTGTCGCCCGTGTAAATTGTCTCAAGTCTAGATAAGCATTACCCAGTTTAAACAAAGCAGCAGTTTCGCCGTGAGGATTCTGAAGTTGCTGTGAAATATTTAAAGATTTTTCATAATAAGTGATTGCTGTATCAAATTGCCTTTGCAGCCTATAAGAATCTCCTAATGTATTGAGGACTTCGGCATGGAAGGTAGAATCTGGAAACTCACTAGCTATTTTTTCACCTTCTTCTAAATATTCTCTAGCTTTGATAGACTCTTTTTTACTTAGATAAGCAACTCCTAACTGATGCAAAATATTACTATAGTTGCGGAGGTTTTCTCCTGTCGGATGATGTCCAGTTGGGTTATATTCCATTAGCAGGCAGTGTAATAAATCAATCCGCTCTTGCTTTTCTGGAGGTTCTAATCTGTCTATAATTCTTTCAGTATTTTGAGCCTCATTAATCGCATAATCTTTCGTAATTTGAGGTGTTTTAAACCGAAACATCGCCGATTGCCAAGCCCAAAAATCAGGAGCAAATTTGGCTAACCGAGTCAGGGCATAATCTGGCAGAATAAACAGAATCGGATGCGGAACAGTTCTTTTATAAGCATCTCGAACAAAATTAAGGTCTTGTAAAACTGGCGGATAGTCTCCATAAACGCCAATAGACTTTTCTAAACCTTCTACAATTAAGACTAATTTTTTGTTAAGTTCTATCTCAATAGTTGGTAATATTTTTACAATTTCATCCCTAAGAAATCGTAAATTTGGATCGGGAAAACTCAGAGTTACAAATTGAATATCCCGACACTCAGGATTTGTCTTCAGCGCCTCAACTAATATTTCTGCATCTGGGGGAAAATTAATTTCTACAAAACCAATCATAAACTTTTCTGCAAAGTCTACAAAGGTGAGTAATTGAGCAAATACCTCTTGATTAAGCGCGATAAACGCTCCTATTTCTGAGCTAAGGCTGCGCTGCAAGTACGGATTCGAGGGCTTTTTGGAAGAATTCATTTTGTTTCACCACTGGATTCGGGTAATTCCACCGTTTATCGCCGTTGTATTCCAAAACTGAAGTGTTAAACAGCATTAACTGACCGATATCATCTTTGCTGACATTCTTGGTTATACAAACTTGAGCTAAAAACGCATAATGTTCTTCAGGAATAAACCTTTCAAAACTAAATTGCTGTTGTTTCACAGCATAAATAATATCTTCACCAATAATTTTAGGATGTTTGCGAGTACTAGCAGTTAGACAAGCAGTTTGTATCATCTGCATTAATTGGCGCACATGTCCACCACTGGCTTTTGCTAAATCTAGCAATTCCTGGCGAGAATCAAATATAGCATCAATATCTACCCGCTTTTCAATCAGGCTGGCGACTGCATCTAGTCCCGTTTGATTGTAGTTTAAATGGCAGCGATCGCGTTCCAATTCATAAATATTCACCATTGGGACAATATGAGGATTACCATTAAACTGATTAAGTGGGTTTTTCGGTGAACAAAGCACAGAAATTGGCACTGTATAAATTATCGTACAGTCTAGTTCTTGTAACTGAGCCGCATAATCAAAAAATAAATGTTCTGCGATTGTTGGTGGTACACGATCCATGTTGTCAAAAATAATCAATAAACCTTTACATTGAGGCAATTTTTTTCGGAGTTTAATGTAGGCATCTCCTAATAAAAGGTTAATGTCTGCCTTGAGACGTGATAAGTCTTTTTCTAAAGTTTGGCGAATAGTAGTTTTTTGCTTATCAGAACCTTTAATTTGTGCCAGTAATTTGACCATCAATTTAGCAATAAATGGAGCTTCTGGTTTTAGAGTTGCTTCTCCCTGAATACTCACGGATTTTTCTACGCTTTCTTCTGTTTCTTTAGTAATATCCTTAAACCAAGATTCAAAGTTTTCTAGAAGTTGAGTATCAAATTTTAAACCTAATTTACGCAGTTCAAATTCTACTTGTTTGATAACAATTAAATACAAATCTGTATAACGAGCATCATTAATATCTGTTTCTTCGTTAACTTCTAAATAAATTACGTGATATTGTTCTTCCCATTGCTTATGAATACGTTTTAACTCTGTACTTTTGCCACAGCCGCGATGTCCAGTAAATAAAATTGTGCTGAAGTCTGTGGGTTCTTGAAAGTCTAAAATTTGACTAACCTGTTCAATTGCTGAAGTTTTGCGTACTGCTGACAAATCAACATAGTAACGCTCCATGTCTGCACCCTCCAGCGGTTCAACATTACAAACTTGAAATGCAGTTTTGAGAGTATTAGCACGCTGGTGATTCATTGAGTTTTGACTAACTTTCTAGATACGACTTTTTAATATTACAGCTATTTTTAAGGCAACTCAGTCCGCGTTACCCGAAAAAAGGTTTAGAATTCAGTTGTTCCTAGGTTGGGGAGCCACTGCATTAAGCGGGTTTCCTGACTTGTTCAACCTACAGCTGTTCTCCTAAAGGTGACACTACATGTAGCTTACTTAAGAGTAGGGGTACAGGTATCCTACGGGGAACGTTCCCGAATACGAGTGCGTCTTTCTCAGGAAAAGGATAGCAAGTAGCATTTGGGGAATAAAATCCAACAAAAATGAAAACTGCTGTAAATTTTAGGCGATCGCTGTGCCACTTTACATCTAATAAAAGTTTACTTTTTCAAGGAAAATTGTATTAATTTATACTTTACCACTTAAATAATTTTTGATTTGAGTTTTCTTTCTTAACCACCTAAAGAATTATGCATCAGTAGTGCTAAATTACTAATTATTAGTCCTAACTTAGGATTTCTGAGTTACCGGCTGAGTGATGCTGTTATATAACAATAAATTAAAATTTTTTCTTATTATCCTCTGAAACCTCCTTTTTTAATCTTCCTTTAAAAGATAAATCTCAAGTCTGCTCCCACACCACAATGAAAGACCAAGTATTAGACCGGATTTTTAACAAACCTTCTTTTCCACATAAATTTGAACGCTTGGAACTTGATAACAATTTTTGCATTATAGACACATCCGAGCAAGTTCAACGGTTTGCACATCGCCCTGAGGAGATGATACAAGGTAAAGATATCCGGCTAAGCTTTCCTGAGTTTATCGGACTTGAAGATATTTTGACAGCTATCTTGTATGGAAAACAAGAACTGTTTGAATTAGAAGGAATTAAACGAGGTTCGGAGCATAAATCTTATATATATATAGATATATATATAATCAGCGAACAGCATGAAAGATTTGAAAATAAATTAATTATATTGATTGAGGATGTTACCGACAGAATTGTTTTAAAACAAAAGCTGGCACAGCAAGCTAATGAAGCAAATTTACTATCCAATGCTTTAGTATCATGTAACTTTTACATGGAGCAAGTAATCACCTCAATGGCAGATGCTTTTTTAGTAACTAGTAAATCAGGCAAAATTATCAAAGTAAATCATGCTGCTCAACAATTATTTGGGTTTACTGAAGAAGAATTCATTAATCAACCTATATCATTGATAATTGACGATAAAGTAGTAATAAAAGCAATTTATCAACATTTTGCGGCTGAGCAAAGTTTTAAAAATTTAGAGGTAATTTGTAGAACCAAAACTAGAGAAAAACGCTTGATTGCTTTTTCTTGTTCGGTGATTCCCAAAAAGACACAAGGGCTAGAAGATATTGTTTATATCGGTCGAGATATGACTGCTCGACAGCGCCGGGAACAACGTACAAGTACCCAGTATGCTATCACCCGTATTTTATCAGAATCCCAGAGTATAAAGCAGGTAATTCCGCAAATTTTACAGTCAATTTGTCAAAACCTGGGATGGGATTTAGGAGAACTTTGGACACCAAATCAATATATCGGTAATTCGATAAAAAGACATAGTGTCAATACAGTATTAAGGTGTGTAGAAATTTGGTCAAGTCGAGTAGTTTCTGTTAGAGAGTTTAAAGCAGTTACCTGGCAAACTACGTATACGCCCAGTGTTGGGTTACCTGGTGAAATTTGGATCGGACGATCGCCCCTGTGGATTCAAGATATCACACAAGAAGGAGACAGGCGATCGCAATCTGCTGCTGAAGTTGGATTGTACGCAGCTTTTGGCTTTCCCATCTTAGACGATAATGAAATCTTAGGGGTAATGGTTTTCTTTAGCCGAGAGATCCAACCAAAAGATACAGAACTGTTGGAAATGGTGGGTTCTATTGGTAGCCAAATCGCCCAGTTTATCAAACGTAAACAAGCAGAAGCTGCTCTTGTAGAAAGCGAACAACGATATCGAGATTTATTTGAAAATGCTAACGATTTGATTCAAGCTGTTAATGCCTATGGTCGTTTTTTGTACGTCAATCGTGCATGGCGAGAAACTTTGGGATATAGCGAAGCTGAAGTTGTGAATTTAAATGTCTTTGATATTATACATCCAGAGTTTAAACAATACTGTTGGCAAAAGTTTTATAGCGTGCTTTCTGGAGAAAAACTCGAACAAATAAAAGCCGGATTGATTGCCAAAAATGGTGAAACAATTTTTATAGAAGGTAACATTAACGCTAAATTTCTAGAAGGTCATCCAGTTGCTACTCATGGCATTTTTCGCAATGTTACCCAGCGATTAGCAGCAGAAAAAGTACGTTGACTGTTTAGTGAGAGTAAGAGTTATTCTCTCCCACTCTCCAGTACCTAGTCCCAGTTTTTACGTATTCGGAATCAACCTACCGCAAGGATAAGTCGCTGTTTGCTTTGAAGCACTTTCAGCCACGGCTGCTGGAACTTGGTCTGATGGTTGGGTTTTGGCTGCTAAATAGTCTGTTTGCAGTTTTTCTAAAATGGTTTCTCGTATGTTGTACAGACGTTTTAGGGGACGAGGCTGGCACTGGTTGAGGATGTATGCTGTTACCAGTGGTAAAGCGATCGTGCTGTCGGTATAACAAACAATTGTGTTAGGTAACTCCTCTGGGTCAATCTTACCCCAGCTGACGGCTTCCGATGGGGTTGCCCCAGACAAACCACCCGTATCTGGACGTGCATCTGTAAATTGCACAAAGTAATCATGTCCGCGTTCTTCTAGTCCTAACACCTCGTGAATTTGCGGTTGTGTTTGTAGTAAAAAGTTTTTGGGACTACCACCACCGAGAATTACAGCCGCACTTTTACCTTCAGATTCACGGGCATTATAAGCGATCGCTGCTGTCTCATTCACGTCAATTGCAGGATCTAATATTAATTGCGAACCTTCTAGCGCCAAAGCTGCTACGTTCATTCCAATTGAACTATCTCCTGGAGAAGAGGTATAAATCGGTACGCCATATTCATAAGCTGTAGCCAGCAAACAAGAATGTTGCACACCCAATTGCTTTTCTACTTCCCGGACATACTTACCTAATAAATGGTGAAACTCAGCGGTTCCCATGCGTTTTTGGAAAGGTTCTGCTTGCAGAATCTTGCGAATAAAAGCATCGGTTTCTAATAGCACATCATAGCCAAAAATAATGTCATAAATCCGGATGGTACTTTCTTGACGCAGTTTTACATCATCCAAAAATGGATTACCAGCAAACAGTTCAAAACCCAAACCGAAATGCATATCGTGGTAAAGATTTGCACCAGTGCTAATCATCCAGTCAATAAAGCCGTTGCGAATTAAGGGTGCAAGCGCTGAAACCCCAAATCCTGCTGGCGTCATCGCACCGGAAAGACTAACTCCCACCGTGACACCTTCGGTAAGCACATCACGACTGAGTAGTTGGCAGATTTCCCGCAAACGTGCTGAATTATAAGCAGTAAAGTATTTATCAATCAAATCCACCACATTGATATCATTTGATATGGGTGTAGGTGCGATTTTTTGACCCAGTTGTTTAGACATTTTGGCACTCTTGAACACTAAACACGCCGAATTAATGTTATACCAAAGTGCCAAGTTGGGGTTGGGAGTTATACCAATTGACTAGAGGAAGGCAATAAATGAGAGAAAGAATATCACAGGTATTTTTCAGAAAAACTAGGACAGTTAATTATCAAACGTTTGCAAATTCAACTGTTGGTATTTGATGAGGAACAAACGAGGATTGTGCAATGGATACCTGAGAACGTCGAACTGATTGATTATTAATTAGAGTTAGCTTCACCAGTTTGATATGCTTGTAAAAGCCTAGCATGATCGAGAGTAAATCCTACTTGCATGGCTATCTGGGTAAATAAATCAATCTCAGGCTGTTGCCAATCACGGGGTGCAGAACACTGATGTGCAATTAACAAGCCAAATACTTGCTCATCTTTAATAATCGGGGCAACTAAATTTGCTTTGACACCAAAGGATTCGAGCAGGCTAACGTGGCAATCAGCCAAACCTGCCTGATAAATGTCATTTATTGCTACAACCTGACCAGATTGGTACTTTTCTATATAGCTTTGAGTGAAACAGGGGTCGTGGATTTTAGACCGCAAAACTTTGGGATAACCTGGAACCACTGATTCGGCAATTATAATTCCGAACCAATTAGCATAAAAGCTATAAACTAACACTCGGTCAGTACTCAGTGCTTTGCGAACCTCTTCGACGGTGGTTTTAAGGATATCTTCTTCTTTAAGCGATTGGCGAATGCTGCGGGTAATATCCACTAGTAACTGACTTCGCATACTTTCAGCATTGATTCGTTGCACCAGCCTAGCATGGTCAAGAGCAAATCCCACTTGTAGAGCTATCTGGGCAAATAAATCAATTTCTGACTGTTGCCAATCACGAGGTCTGGAACACTGATGTGCAATTAATAAGCCAAATAGTTGTTCATCTTTAATTATGGGAGCGACTAAATTTGCTTTGACACCAAAGGTTTCGAGTAGGTTAATGTGACAATCAGCCAAACCAACTTCATAAATGTTGTTTATGGCGAGAATGCGACCAGCCTGATACTCTTCTACATAGCCTTGACCAAAACATGGGTCTTCAATTTCAGATCGTAAAATTTTTGGATAGGTAAGAACAACTGATTCCGCAATTACAGTTCCAGACCAATCAGCATTAAAACTATAAACCATCACTCGGTCAGTACTCAGTGCTTTGCGAACCTCTTCTGTGGTGGTTTTTAGGACATCCTCTTCGTTGAGCGATTGGCGAATGCTGCGGATGATATCTGCTAGCAACTGACTTTGCACGCCTTCAGCCTCGATTCGTTGCACCAGCCTCGCATGGTCGAGAGCAAATCCTACTTGCATGGCTATCTGGGCAAATAAATCAATCTCAGGCTGCTGCCAATCGCGGGGTCTCGAGCATTGATGTGCAATTAACAAGCCAAATAGTAGCTCATCTTTAATAATCGGGGCAACTAAATTTGCTTTGACAGCAAAGGATTCGAGCAGCTTAATGTGACAATCAGTCAAACCAACTTCATAAATATTGTTTGTGGCTTGAATGCGACCAGATTGATACTTTTCTACGTAACCCTTAACAAAACATGGATCTGCGATTTCAGACCGCAAAACTTTGGGATAACCTGGAACCACTGATTCGTTAGTCACAGTTCCAGACCAATCAGCATTAAAGCTATAAACCAGCACTCGGTCAGTACTCAGTGCTTTGCGAACCTCTTCTGTGGTGATTTTGAGGACATCCTCTTCGTTGAGTGATTGGCGAATGCTACGGGTAATTTCTATAAATAGTTGAGCTTTATCTGCTTTGGTATCTACCTGTTCTAATAATTTGGCGTAGTCAAGAGCAAATTCCATTTGTATAGCTATCTGAGCGAACAAATCAATCTCAGATTGCTGCCAATAGCGAATTCTAGAACACTGATGTGCAATTAATAAAGCAAATAGCTGTTTGCCTTTGAAAATCGGTGCTACTAAACTAGATTTGACAGCAAATCGCTCCAGTAATTCAATATTGCCATCAGTTAAATTGGCTTGATAAATATTATCACTAGCACGGACGCAACCATTGTAGTATTTTTCTAGATATACTGTCTCGAAACCAGGATCAGAGACTTTAACTCCTAATATTTTCGGTAAACCTGGTGCTACTGATTCGGCGATAAAGGTGCCATGAGAGTTGGAATTGAAGCAAAAGATACTTACGCGATCGAGGCTTAAAGCTCTGCGAATTTCTTCTGAGGTAGTTTTAAAAACATCTTCTTGATTGAATGATTCTCGAACCCAGCGAGTAATTTTCATCAATATTTGGGAGTAATCAGCTTCGGCTTGTTTCTCCTGTTCCAGAACCGAAAGCAGCTGTGTGAATAAGCTGATGTTTCTCTCTAACATCACTAATTCATCTTTGCCAGCGATGAAAACTTGAGTAAACTCGCTGTCTGGACGTAGCTTATTTTTAACAGTATTAGAAGTTACAGCAGCTTTGCTGATTCGAGTCGTAACTCGATTAACTACAAAAGTTGCGATCGCACCTGCCAAAACTGCTGTTGCCCCCATCCCAGTTAACAACAGTGATAGTTGTCTTTCTAAAGTCTGTTCAATTTCTGTTGAACTTTTTACACTTTCTTGTCTAACTTGCGGAATTTTTTGATTAATTATATCAGTGCCATAGTAATAAGTAGTTGTTCCAATTGCAACCATAGGTAGGACACTGATGCTTAGTGCCCAAATTATTGCTTTAGTCTTTAAACTCCATTTTTGCTGCCCCAGTTTTTGTTGATGATTTCGTCTTGCTTGGATTTGAGAAAAAGACTGACTCATAAATCAAACCTAGATTGCTGCAATTCAGAATCAAGTAAATAACTTTATCATCTGATTCTACACAAAACTTATTCAATAAGGACTAGGTTATCAGGAGTATTTTGAGGTACTAACCTTCTACGTCATTAGTCATAATGCTTATGTTCTCTTTGAACTCAAAGTAATCAGGTCAGATTAACAGCTCGCTATTCGTGTAATCGCGTTGAATTAAGAGAAAAACTCAAAATAAATTACCTAATATTTAAGTTAGTAGAGTGTATCAGTAGGAGTTTAGCATTGCTCAACTCTTACTAAGTATTTAGAGTCTCACAGTTGTATTATTTGATGATGCGCCATACAATTTGAGGATTTTTTAATTTCTAAGTCCCTGAGAGGAATTACTTATGAAATTGCTGTAGATATCAGGTAAAAAATATTAGGACTTATAGCTCACAACAGTAAGTTCATCTAACGCTGTTAAAGGATGTTCGCTATCTAACGATGAAACCTGCGCTTCTAACTTGTCGCAGCACTCCCGCACTAAACGCAAGCCTTGCTCTCGTGAAAGTTCGGCAGTTGCAGCGGGAAATTCTTGCAGAATTCCAGCTTCAATACTTTGATATTGCTCTAATTCTGCTCTGAGTTTTGTTAAATACTTCGTTCCTTCACCACCTTCAGTAATTGCAAACTCTAACACAGAATCTACGTAAGCTTTGACTTTTGGATGCTTGACTCCTTCTGTAACAGAAGCATATAGTAACTCACCATTTAAATATTGAAAATTTGGTACTAAAAGATGATTTCCACTCAGTTGAAAGGTATAAACTTCTTCTGTTGGTATGACTTTTAATTGTTCTGTTCTCACGCGGCGAGCAGCTTTTTCTAAAAGTACGATTATAGCAATTATTACTGAAGGAAAGGTGCTATCTATACATCTTATCTCTACAGTGCCGAGTTTGTTGAGTCGAATTGGGTTCCAAGATGATTTGAGTAAGCTTCCTCCCGCTTCTTTGAAAAGATGAGGCTCAATTCCAGCTTTCTCCATTGCTGACAACCAAGCATGATAGCGAGCGAATTGCTGTTCAACTAAACTCTCAACACTGTCAGCATAAGGCATCAGTCCGCCGACAGACTGCAAATGAGTGTAAACTCCTTCCCAATCAAAGGTTTCGCTACCCCGATAGCGAATCGTGTGCATAGCTAGTCCGATCGCTCGTCCTTCATAAAACGGACACGATCGCGTTAAGCAAATCAGCGCTGAGTCGAAGGCTGTAGCTAAATTATAAATATTTAGTAGTTCTTCTCGCTCTACCGCCTTGGAATTGTAAGATACTGCCACACGAGAATCAATCACTCCTGGTGGTACTTCTAGATGTATGTGCGTACCCGTACATTTGCCAGCGTGCAAAAACTGATCGTAGCCGACAGTCCGCGCTTGGATATGATAATTAGGCTGGTCGCGCATGACTGGCATGATATGTAGAGGGTAGCTAGACTGAGAATAAAGCCTTAAATTCATTTGTCTAGCTACAGCGATCGCTAGTTTCAAATTTTTGAGATATTCTTTTGCTAACTCTGTGGCACTGTACGCCGGAGGGGTATTAATCTCCACCATATTCTTGACGAACTCTGGCATAAAGTACTCTGGCTTCAGTCCTTGTGCTTCTGCAACTGAATGACAAGCTTGCAAAAATTCATCTGCCTGAGTGCTGATTTCACCCATCTCATTGACTAGAAAAAACTCTTGCTCAAGACCAATGCGACGTTTTGCTACATCCATTTTTCTAGTCTCTACTTAATTAATTTGCAATATTTAATCGATTGATGGCAATTTTGCACCAGCATCGGAGATTATTAAACAATATCAAGTGGAACTTTAAATTACCAATATCAATATCCTACTGGAATATAGAGAATAATCTCAAATTTTGATTTTTATGTATTTTTACAACAAAAGAATTTCAAAATGTTGAATTTGTGATGTCTTGAAAATTGTGAGTGGGGCTTTGTTGGGTTTCCTTATGTCAAGCCAACCTACAATTTTTTTGCAACATTTTAGTCTTGCCATACCAGTAGAGTGCGTTAAGGATGATTTATCTCACACAGAGGCAACAGAAGCGCACACAGAGTCAGGAGTTAATGCATAAATTTTATCGTTTGTTTGTGCAATGCTAATAATTATGTGTTGCGACTGACTTTTTATGTGATTTGCAAAAGGGAAGTGGTTCACTAATGCTATACGCGAACTACTCCTGATTTTCCATACCTGGTGAAAAATCAGGTCTGTTGTAATAGAAAAAGGTAGTATTAGAAAGTTTTAATAATGTTCGAGGTATATTTCTTGGTTTTTTAAGGATATTTTAAGGCTAATTAAAAACCACGGTATTTACATCGGATTTGGATACAAAAGACAGAGAACTTTTAGGTGAATAGTTACAAAAGCTTATTGAATCAGGATTGTAATTTGTTTAATATTGCGATCGCTACTCTCTTGATTTGGAGAATTGGACACTGGAATTAAATTCCCACTTTTTCATGTGCCTATGTGGGTTTTGTGTCAATTCACAGGTTTCAATCGGCATAATTTTCAGTTGAATCGGCGTAAGTTAATGAGTAGAAAGCAGTAAGTTAAACTCATACATCTTATGAATAGCAGTATTTTTACCCTAACAGTTTCTCCAGTAACTATTGCGATTATTGGTGGTGGTTTTAGTGGTTCTTTGGTTGCAGCCAATCTTTTACGTCATGCAACTACACCATTATCAATTAAATTGATTGAACGCAATTCTGAAGTCGGCAAAGGAGTTGCTTACAGTACACCAATGGATTGTCATTTGCTGAATGTACCCGCTAGTAAGATGAGTGCATTTGCAGATGAACCAAATCACTTTCTCGACTGGCTGCACAGCAACGGTCACGAGTCGGTAACTGCATCCACCTTTGTTGCACGTCGAGTTTATGGGGATTATGTGCAAGCGACTTTAAAAGCAGCACAAATAGATGCAGCAGCGAATGTGCAGTTAGAGAGAATTTTCGATGAAGCGATCGCCATTGAAACCAAATCCTCTAGCACACTAATATACCTTAACAGTGGTCAGTATTTGGATGTGCAAAAGGCTGTGTTAGCTTTGGGCAATTTCCCAGCAATTATGCCGAAACCAATTGCGAGTTTAGATCCGCAATATCTCAAAGATGCTTGGTCGAGTAATGCGATCGCTGACTTGAATCCAGAGGATACTATTCTCTTAGTGGGTACCGGCTTAACGATGGCAGATACCGTAGTTGCTTTACACCAGCAAGGTTTCCAGGGAAAAATCCATAGTGTCTCCCGTCACGGATTGATGCCTTATGGTCACAAATCAACAACTCCTTATCCAGCATTTATTGATGTCGAAACTGCCCCAAAAACTGCGCGAGGACTGCTACATACAGTACGTCAAGAACTGCGGTTAGCACTTAGCCAAGGGCAAGATTGGCGTGGGGTAATCGATGCCATTCGTCCAGTTACTCAACAACTCTGGCAAGCACTACCATCACCGGAACAGAAGCGATTTTTGCGTCATGTGAAAGCATACTGGGAAGTTCACCGTCATCGAATTGCCGAAGAAATTGCCGCAGTACTCGATGCTGCAATGGAGTCTGGTCAACTCACCCATTACCCAGGTCGAATTCAAAGCTGTCAGCAGTTAGAAAATGGCGTAGATGTGAAAATCTGCGAACGCCGGACGCACAAAGATATTGTTTTGCGAGTCAACCGAATTATAAACTGCACTGGCACAAATTGTGATTACCGTAGATTGCAGCACCCATTGGTAGCTAGCCTGCAAGAACAACGCTTGATTCGTCCCAATTCATTGTCAATCGGAATCGACACAGCCGCAAATGGGGCGCTGATTGATGCAGATGGCAAAGCATCTCAAATGCTGTATACCTTGGGGACACCGCGCAAAGGTAATCTTTGGGAAACCACCGCTGTTGGTGAAATTCGGGTTCAAGCAGCAAGTTTGGCGCAAGAGTTACTCAAATCCCTCAATTCCCATGCTACTGCTGTGGAAGCAAACCGATCGTTGCCGTTGAAGAAACCTGTTATGCTATTTCGTCAACTGTTCGATAAAGAATCGAGTACTTATACTTACTTGATTGCTGACCTAGAAACTAAAACAGCCATCTTAGTTGATTCTGTATTAGAACAAGTTGAACGCGATTTAAAAGTTTTGCAACAATTAGATTTGACCTTGCGTTACTGTCTAGAAACTCACATCCATGCCGACCACATCACTGGTACAGACAGACTCAGGTCACTGACGAGTTGTTTAGGTATTGTACCTGAGAATTCAGCGGCTACCTGTGCAGACCAGTACATTGGCGATGGTAATATTTTGCAATTGGGGAGCGTGCAAATTCGAGCGATCGCTACCCCTGGTCATACTAATAGCCATCTGGCATACCTAGTCAACGACACTCATCTGTTAACTGGAGATGCCTTATTTATCCGGGGTTGCGGTCGTACCGACTTCCAAAACGGCGATGCAGGGGCATTATATGACGCTGTGACTCAAAAGCTATTTGCATTACCAGATGACACCTTAGTGTATCCCGGTCACGACTACCAAGGACAGACTGTATCTACTATTGGCGAAGAAAAGCGCTGGAATCCCCGGTTTACTGGACGTACCCGCAACCAGTTCATCGAACAAATGAAAAACCTCAACTTACCGCAACCGAAAAAAATACTGGAAGCCGTACCCGCAAATCAGCAATGTGGCAGAGTTTGACTTGCGCTGAACTACCAAATTTTAAATTGACTTTCCAGGTTAACCAGAAGATGCTTTAGCGTTTAGCTTTAAGCTTTCCCAACAAAATCAGAGCTATGTTTATCTCTATCGATGGTTTCGCACTCATGAAGTAGATAATCAAAGGCGATCGCCTAGATTGTGGGTTACGCCATTATACTCATGCTGCACAATATTTCAGTTGCACTCGCTTTCCCTACTAATAGATACTATTTCTCAATAATCAGTTGAGAGTATCACCATGACTATTCACCTAACTGGCACAGAAGACTTTGGGGAATTTTGCCAGGATGTGCAGTTGTTTAATGACAATGAGGGAAAAGCACAATTGTCTACTTGGTTTGGTAAAAGCAGCCATCGCTGGACAGTACTTCACCATAACCTTGGGCTATCAATCTCTGATAATGAATATTCTCAACAAGTGATTTCTGAGGAAAAACACGATGATTCGCCTTTTCTGACATCTAAATTTTTTCTGTCTGGTGGTACAAGAACTGTGACACCAAATGTAGCTGGAGTCAGTGACGATTATGAAGAAGTTGCAGGCTACAACTACTTATTTTCCTTACCTGATATTCGAGAATTTGAGTATCATACCGCGAACCAGCACGCTCAAAATATTAAAATTTATTGGCATCCTAATTTACTTGACAGTTTCCGGGGAAGCTTTGAAGAGTTGCCTGCTTTGCTCGAGCAGTTGAAAGAAAATCCTATTAAACAGCCTTTCCATCAGCCGCTAGGGGTGACTACGCCTGCAATGCAGTTGGTACTTAAACAAATATTGCAGTGTCCGTTTCGAGAAAAACTTAGACAAATGTATTTAGAAGCAAAGGTGTTGGAGCTACTGACACTTCAGATTGCTCAATGGCAGGAAAATTACCAGGTATTACAGCGATCGCTCCATTTTCGTCCTAATGAAATTGAACGTTTGCATCATGCCAAAGCTATTTTAAATCAAACGCTGCCAAATCCACCTTCTCTACTAAATCTAGCCAAACAAATCGGACTTAATGACTTTAAGCTCAAACGGGGATTTCGAGAAGTGTTTGGAACTACGGTATTGGGATATGTGCAATCTTTGCGACTAGAGCAAGCCCAACAGCTACTCCGAGACACTAATCTCACAGTTGCAGAAATTGCTTCTCAAGTAGGTTACGAAAGCATAACTCATTTTAGGTGTCTATTTAAGCGGCAATTTGGCATCACTCCTAGAGAATTTCGTCAGCAAAAAGGCTTGTAGCAAAAATGACATCCCGATTCCGCTTTAAAAAATCCGGTTTCAGTATCTATGCGATCGCGCAAATTTCTGTATTCTCAATGAAACAGAGTTATCTAAAAATAATTCTCAAGTGATTGACTGTGTTTGGAAAATTCGGTTGGGTGTGTGGAGTGATGAAACTGGTGCGATCGCTGTTTATTTCCTGTTTTTTTCTTGCTGTGGTTATACAACCAACTCAGGCAAAGCAAGTAACTGCAATTCATAGCGTGCAAAAACTAGACCAGGCAGCAAGAACGCTCAAAGAATGGTTTGCTCAGATACAACAGCAGAACCCAGAAGCCCAAAGCCAGGAGGGTGAAGTTGTACAAGTGACTTCGGTGAAGGCAAATCCAACGAATAAAGGGGTGGAGGTGATTTTACTAACATCGAAAGGGCAACAGTTGCAAGTAGTCAATCGCAGTGCTGGCAATAATTTTATTGCTGATATTCCTAATGCCCAACTGCGTTTACCATCGGGCGAAGCATTCATATTCCGCTCTACTAAACCAATTGCAGGGGTTAGTGAAATAACGGTAACAAACTTTGATGCCAATACTATCCGCGTGAGTGTGACGGGTGAGGCAGGTGTACCAACAGTTGAGTTGTTTGATAGTCCAGATGAAGGTATCATCTTCTCTATTGCAACTGCTGCATCCTCGGTACAGCAACCTCAAACGCCATCAAGTCAGCCAGAAACTCAGACACAGCCAAGTCAACCCTCAGCACAGAGTGATGAACCAATCGAGCTTGTAGTGACGGGCGAACAAGATGGATACACTGTACCAGAAGCATCAACTGCAACTAGGACTGATACACCTTTACGTGATATTCCTCAGTCGATTCAGGTGATTCCCCAGCAGGTAATCAAGGATCAGGGAATCACGCGGATTAATGAGGCTGTTCGTAATGTGTCTGGTACATCTTTTACAACGGGCTATGGTAATTCTGAAAACGGTGTCAACATTCGTGGCTTTAATGCCAACTCTTTAAAAGATGGATTTACCACTGAATCTATCTTCACCAATGCCACCAATATTGAGCAGGTAGAGGTACTCAAAGGGCCGGCTTCAGTACTATATGGACAAGTGGAACCGGGTGGAGTGGTCAATTATGTCACGAAAAAACCTCTGAGCAACCCCTATTATGCTGCTGATTTCACGGCTGGAAACTATAACTATTACAACTCGGCGATTGACTTGTCTGGGCCGCTGACGACTGATAAAAAGTTGTTGTATCGGTTGAATGTTTCTTATGAGAATTCCGATAGCTTTCGGGATTTAGTTTTCAACAAGGTTTTCTTTGTTTCTCCTGCGTTTAGCTACAAAATCAGCGATTCGACAACCCTAGATTTCGCCTATGAATATCTAAAATTTGACTCCAGTTTCGATCGCGGCTTTCCCAACGATCCTAGATCGTTTAATCTGCCGATCAATCTTTCTTTAAATGATTACAATGCCGCTCAAGACATTGAAAGCCATCAAATCGATTTAACGCTCAACCATCAGTTTAACGATCATCTCCGGCTCAGGAGTCGGTTTGAGGCGAAGTTTGAACATTATTACAGTGCTGTGGTCAATGAGTATGCTTTTGCCGAAGATGGTCAAACAGTGTTGCGAGGCTTCTACGGTGGTGATTCTAATTCCACCAAGCTGATCCTGCAAACTGATTTAATTGCTAAATTTAAAACTGGTTCTATTGAGCATCAACTATTAGCAGGATTGGAATGGAAACCAAGTTTTAGTTCCGATCCAGGCTTTGGTGCTGATGAGGGATATCCGTCGATAAACATTTACAATCCCACCTATGGCTTCCCTTTCCCTGCGGTTATTACGTCGGATAGTAACAGTAGAAATGATACTGTCGGAATTGCCTTGCAAGACCAGGTGACATTGCTGCCAAATCTCAAGTTGCTTGTAGGCGGTAGATATGACTTTATCAGCACAGACACTGAGAGTATTGATGACATCAGTATTCCTAGCGAACCGCGAAAGTCCGGTTCTGACTCCCAAGCCTTTTCCCCGCGTGTAGGCATTGTTTATCAACCAATCGAACCCATCTCGCTGTACGCCAGCTACAGTCGCTCTTTTACAGGCAACTTAGGAACCCTAAGAGCAAACCTGACGCAAATAGAGCCGAGTCGTGGTACACAGTATGAAGTTGGCGTCAAAGCCGAGCTTTTTGATGGACGGCTGATAACATCACTAGCAGCCTATGACATTGCCAAAACAAACATCCCCACCACAGACCCAGATAATAATCAATACTCAATCGCCTTGGGAGAAGTCAAAAGCCGAGGAATTGAATTCGATATTGCCGGCGAAATCTCACCTGGTTGGAAAGTTATTGCTTCTGCGTATCTCAATGATACCTATACTAGCAAAGACAGCAATCCGGCAATCATAGGGGGGGCTTTGCCAGCTATTCCTAGTCAGGGTGCAAGTCTGTGGACAACCTACGAGATTCAAAAGGGAAGTTTGAAAGGCTTACAGTTTGGAGGAGGCATATTTTATGTGGGCGATCGGGTTAATGATTACTTTGACCCGATTATCACTCTTCCTTCCTATGTCAGAACTGATGCTGTCATTTCTTATAAACGTGATAATTGGCGAGCTGCACTTAATTTCAAGAACATCTTTAATGTCAGATATTACGAAACCAATTGGCCTCTTATCTTTCCCCAAGCACCATTTACTGTACAGGGAACAATTTCAATTACCTTTTGACCTACCAATTCATTAAGCCTGAGCTTGTGCAAAGGAGTGTCTACCTTGAGTTATAAAAAACTACGCAACATTATATTTACTCTGCATCGCATCTTGGGTTTTGCGATCGCATTAATTGCCGTCTTGGTTGGCATAACTGGCAGTCTAATCGTCTTCCAGCGTGAAATCAACGAGTTTCAATTGCATCAACAGTTTGGCGCTATTATTCCCCAGGGCGATCGCTTATCGCTGGAAGTCGTTCTGGATATTGTCAAAGCCGCCTATGCCAATCTGCCAGAAATGGCATTGCAAGGGGTTTCTTTCCCAATTAAACCGGATGATTTCTTTAGTGTCGTCATCTCAAGTCCGGGCAAAGATTGGGTAGAAGTCTACGTCAACCCTTATACGGGGGCAATTCTGGGCAACAGTCTGCATCCCAATGGCGTACAGCGCTTTCTTGGCATTGTTTATGAACTCCACACCTCATTGAAATTGGGCGATCTGGGTTTAAAGATTGTTGGTGTTGTGGGTTTAGGGATGTGCATTGTTGCGATCGCCGGAATTATTTTGTGGCCCGGTTGGCGCAAGCTGACAGCAGGCTTCAAAATTAAATGGAATGCCCGCCCCAAGCGCCTTAACTTCGATTTACATAAGGTATTTGGTATAACTACCGCCATATTTTTACTGTTCACCTTTTTTACTGGATTTGCCTGGAATTTGGGCTATGTTGACCCAATGATTCGTGCCATTACCTTCAGTCCACCTCTACCTGAGCTTGTTTCTGTGCCGTTAGCAAATCAATCTCCTCTACCCTTGAGCCAGCAGATGGAAACGGCTCACCTTGCCTTACCCGACGGAGCATTGCGGAGCATTGACTTAACGACAGACCCAAAAGCTCCCTTGCGATTGCGGATGAAGCTACCCCAAGAGCGGGAGAAATACGGCATGAGCAATGTCTATCTGGATCGATACAATGGTCAGCTTTTACGAGTTGATAATTCGTTAAAAGCATCGTTAGGCGACAAAATTCTCAATTCTTTCGAGCCACTGCACTACGGCACTTTCGGCGGCTTACCCACTCGTATTCTCTACATCTTCGTTGGTCTAGCTCCGTTAATTTTATCCATTACCGGCTTTGTGATGTGGTGGTATCGCTACCCTTGCAAAACCGACTACAAAAAATAATATTTATAAAACTTCAAATTAAAGCTTTAGGAATTGACATTTTTATTTACTCAGTGGTTTCGCACTCATGTAGTAGAAAATCAAAGGCGATCGCCCATTCACCATCTTCGCATTAACTGATTTTAGTAAAGACCAGCTATCAAGAAATCCATTAAATACTATCTGGTGAATTTCTTATTTAATTGCGTGTAATTAAATTTTCAATTTTGCCAAACCTAAATAACGGATACCTTCAGGGGAAATATCAAAACGGCAAGGCAACACTTCTAAACCAAGAGCGATCGCCTGCCGTAATAATTTACCATACACTGGGTCAGTGCGATCGCCAGGGGAGAACTCTGTACAATCACTGCGATTGATAAAATAAAGCATCACTGCACGAGTTAAAGGCAACAGCGCCATTAATTCTCGCAAGTGCTTTTGTCCTCTGGTAGTTTCCGTGTCCGGGAATAAAGCTAATTTCCCATCACAGAAAGTTGTATTTTTTACTTCTAAATAAATTGGGCGTTCCTCAACACTTCCTGTTAAGAAAAAATCCACTCGACTTTTGTTATCTAGCCCATAAACTACCTCGGTCTTGATGTGGTTATAGTCACCCAATTCTGGAAAAAGATATTTCGCCAAAGCTAACTTTACTACTCGATTGGGTAAAACAGTATTCACACCTACCCAAGTTGGCTCGTTATCATGCACCTGAATTAGTTCTAAAGTGTAAGCCAATTTACGGTTTGGATTATCACTTTTAGAAAGCTGTACCGCACTTTTAGGAGTCGATACTCCAGTCATCGGCCCTGTATTTGGACAGTGTGCTGTGACTATCTCGCCAGAAGTAAGTTGAACATCTACAAAAAACCGCTTATAGCGTTTCAGCAGAATACCCGGATATAAAAGTGGGTAACGGTAAAGCCAATCAATCATCATCAAACCTTGTTGCTGTAGTCAATATACGTCGATTCCTGACTCACCTACTTCACAACAGGAAATCTTTTCAAGAGTACTCTACCCTATAAGGGAATTTACCTAACTTTTCATATCATAGATTGTCAATTTCTGTAGTCTGCTTTACTACACTTTAATAAAAAGTAGCATATACTAAGTATTATAACCCTCCCAGCAATTAAAATCCGGGAGAAATTCAACGTGCAAGGAGGTAAATCCTATGCAAAAAGTGTGGACATCAACGGAATTAGAATATGCTTTTCTGTTTACTTTAAGAAAGGTAAATTCAATTAATGTAGAAGGTTTCAAGCCATTTTTTAGGAATATGCCGCTCGATCCTTATATTAAAGGCAACTATCGATCGAGAAGATTATCTCGGTTCATAGTTGCTGAGGATCAATTAATTAAATTACCTCATGGCTACTTATTTCAAAGTAAAGACTATAATCCATTATTGGGCGATATCAAAAGAGAGTTTGCAGAATTAGAAGATGCACTTATTGAACTTGATATTTTTAGAAATCTGGTCTTAGCATTTCATGATTCTTGTAAACTTCATCCAGAAGCGGAAATCGGAGTTCATCAAATTAGAACTATTTGTTTGCCAGAGAATTTAGGTAATCCTGCACCTGAAGGTATCCATCGAGATGGGACTGATTTTATTGGCATATTTTCAGTAGATAGAGATAATATTCAAGGTGGAGAAACGCATTTGTATACTGCCAAAAAAGAAAAGCCTGTATTTAGTAAGATTCTAAATCCTGGGGAACTTTTATTGGTCAACGACCATGAATTTTTCCACTTCACCACTCCCATCAAACCAGATATTGAAGCTCAAGGAAGTAGAGATGTATTTGTGCTAACTTCTCCTAGCTTGCTGAGTGAATAATTTTAGTATTAAATAATTTAGCTGCGGAGGTTGGACTATATATTTTACAATTTACCAAATATAACAATCCTAGTTAATTTGTGAAAACTCGCAGTATTCTTATCCCCAACTTCTTAAAGAAGTCGGGGATTTAATTTTTCAAGAGTAAACACCTAGTAGAAGAACTTCAACCTATTAATTCTGCTTCTGTTAAGTTAGTGTAAATGGAACTAATCGGAGTATTTGTCATGAAACTGCCTGAGAGTCCACAAAGTCCAAAATTTATACAACTGCTTCAGTGGATTTTTGACCCTTTAAAATTGATGGAAACATCTGCAAAGGCATATGGCGAATGTTTTTCGCTACAGATAACTAGTAATAGTTCAACAGTGTTATTTAGTAATCCCCAAGCAATTCAAGAGATTTTCACAGCTCCACTTGCTCAGTTAGACGCTAAAGGTTCAGCGCAACTTTTACAATCTTTATTGGGTGAAAACTCGTTAATCTTGCTATCTGGTGCATCTCATCAACGCCAACGGCGATTGTTGACTCCGCCTTTTCATGGCGATCGCATGAGAGCCTACGGTCAAATTATTGCTAATATCACTCATGATGTCATCAGTAGATGGAAAATTGGCGAACCTTTTTCTATCCGTGATTCCATGCAGGAAATCTCCTTGAGAGTCATACTTCAAGCAGTATTTGGTCTGCATCAGGGAGAACGTTTCACAAAATTGCAGCGACTATTGGGTTCCGTCCTAGAGTTATCTGGTTCCCCCTTGCGTGCTTCCATAACCTTTTTTCCCATACTGCGAGTAGATTGGGGTAACTGGAGTCCTTGGGGAAGATTTTTGCGTCAAATGCAGCAAATTGACGAACTCCTTTACAGCGAGATTCAAGAACGCAGAGATAGCCCAGATGCTTCTCGTAGCGATATCCTCTCGTTGATGATGTCAGCGCGTGACGTAAATGGCGAACCAATGACTGATGTCGAGTTGCGCGATGAATTAATAACTTTGTTAGTCGCCGGTCACGAAACCACCGCTTCAGCTTTGACATGGGCATTTTATTGGATTCATCATCTACCACAAGTGCGAGAAAAGCTGCTAACTGAGTTAGATAATGTTAACCAGAATGCTGATTGGAATCAAGTTTCTCGCTTACCTTATCTAACAGCGGTATGCCAAGAGACACTCCGCATTTACCCAATTCTTATGCTGACTATCCCTCGTATAGTCAAGAAACCGATAGAAATTATGGGCTATGAACTTCAGCCAGGGACATTGCTACAAGGTTCTATATATTTAATGCATCACCGCGAAGATTTATACCCAGAACCGCAGCAATTTAAACCAGAGCGATTTTTAGAACGCCAGTATTCTCAGTATGAATATTTACCCTTTGGTGGCGGCAATCGTAGCTGTATTGGCATGGCCTTTGCAATGTTTGAAATGAAACTAGTATTAGCAACAGTGTTATCACAAATGGATTTAGCATTAGTTGATAATTATCTAGTTAAACCTACGCGTCGCGGTATAACTTTAGGCCCCTCTGGCGGTAAGTGGTTAATTGCAACTGGTCAGCGACAAAAGGTGAAAACTCTTGTGGGTGTGTAATTACGGCAGAATTCACAAAAGAAGCGTAGTTTACCGCCGTAGGCATCGCCTAAAATACAATACGGTTCAGAATGAGCAACAAAATCCTCATGTAGAGACGCGATTTATCGCGTCTTTTAAGACCAATTAACACGATTTATCGCGTCTTTTAAGACCAATTATCGACACTACTGAATTGGTGAATTCACAATCAGAATTCACCAATTCTGCTCTAAACATTTGCACCCAGAATAGAAGAGTCATACTGCCGTAGCAAATCTTGGGGATCATGCATAAATTGCCAGCGCTCCAGACAGTTGTTCATCGCTAAAACCACCGCAACGCAAAGCAATCACATCTACCCCGGCTTTGCCAGCAGACTCAATTACGATATTGGTCATCAACATTACGATGTTTTTTATTTATGGGGTTTCCTTAGTGTGTATAATTGTGCTTAGCATAGAGGCAAAGCGGCTTGTCGTCAGACATCGCCTGCGATAATTAGCGAAAAAGCGTAGACGCAAAGCGGCTTGTCACAAGACCCACGCTTGGCTTTTACTTGATATTGTCGCACAGATGCTTGTCGCTCTCACTCAAATTCCAATTATTCTGCAAATAATCATTCCAGTAATTATACAGAGGGCAAAGCCGCGATTTCGGATAATTTATCTCACAATTCATAATAATATGTTCGGTTAAGATATAAAACGCGATAAATCGCCGTCTCTACAACAATCAATTTTTTGTAGAGACGGCGATTCATCGCGTCTTTTCAATGTATTGTAATTCCATGTAATCTTTCTTTTGTCACTCCGGGAAGAGTAAAATCAGAAAAGAGGTCTGAAAGCCAGGAGGGGAGGATGACACAGCCAAGAAGCCCCAAACCCAGCATTAAATTTGTGGACGAGTATTGTGCATATCGAAACATATTTCCAGAAGTTAGGAGTTTTGAAAATTTCCGAAACCTACATTTGGGAATGATATCGGAAATAAAAAGGAAAACCTTACCAGAAATAGCCAAGGTGGTAGGATTAGAAAATCAGCAGTTCATAAATCATTTTTTAACAGAATCACCGTGGTCAGTAGAATCATTAAAGAAGCGAAGATTAGAATTAATACTGCGAGTATTAAAGGAGCGATCGCTGATTCTAATAATTGATGAAACTGGAGACCCAAAACAAGGTCGTACTACAGACTATGTGAAAAGGCAGTATATTGGAAACTTAGGCAAAATAGAAAATGGCATAGTTGTAGTGACAGCCTATGGTGTAATTGAGGATATGACCTTTCCTTTAACATTTCAAATTTATAAACCACGAGAGAGATTGAAAGCAGGAGATAAATATAAAACCAAGCCAGAAATCGCAGCAGAATTAATCCGAGAACTCCAAGGAATGGGGTTTAAGTTTGAACTGGTTTTGGCAGATAGCCTGTATGGGGAAAGTGATGAGAATTTTATTAGTGTTTTGAATCAATTACAACTGAATTTTGTTGTTGCTATACGTAGTAACCACGGAGTTTGGCTGCCAAAAGGGCAAAGTGTCAGGTATAACAAATGGCGAAAATTCGACCGTGTTTTCTCGAATGGTAATCAGGAAGTTCGATATATCAGAGAGATTATCTTTGGCAAGCGACGCGATGTTCGTTATTGGCAAATTACGACAGATATAGAAAAGCTTCCAGAAAATTCCACATGGTTTTTAATGACGCATGTTCCAGGTATTAAATACTCAGAAGTTGGAAATCTCTATGGTTTACGAACATGGGTAGAATACGGACTTAAACAAAGTAAAAATGAACTGGGGTGGGCAGATTTTCGGCTTACCCATTATCCTCACATTCAGAGATGGTGGGAAATAGTTTGTAGTACCTATCTCATGGTTAGCCTTCATTCAAGCGTCTTTTCCAAATCTCATAGCTATATTCTCCAAATATTTGCGGAACATTCTTTGTGGGATGAAAAGTTTGGTTGGAAGAATATCTTGAATAATTTACGTCTTATTGTTCAACCAATCATCCTTTTCAATCTGATTAAACCTTGGCTAAAGGTATTTTATATTCCCCAACTTAATAACGGATTTTCTGACCTGATTAGCATCATGAATACCTTGCACAATCATCTGTTTTTATCCCTTTGGTCAGACTTTTTCTCTTTTTCCTCTGCCTAGAGTGACAAAAGAAAGATAATTTAATCAACTAATCATCTTCTCTAAAGCAATTTGCAAATCTTTAGTTAATTCGCTCACAGCTTGCCTAGACGCATGGCGATCGCCCTGAGATTTTTCCCACCGTTCGCTAACAGAAATTGGTTCTCCCACGGTGATTTTTGCCCGTCGCAAACCTAATCTGGGTCGTCCCGGAAGTGTGGTATCTTTAATTCGAGAAAGCATATCAAAAATTAGCAAAGCTGTTTCCGCAAACTTGTCTGCTGTCGGTTTTTCTTGCATATAATTTGCGGTGACTGCAACAAAACTTTCCACTATCCGCATGTGCCGCATTCGCAAGTCTGCTTCTTGGGCAATCCAGTCTGCTAAACCGCGTTTCAGGGGTGGTAAATTATTAATATCTAGCAAATCTTCGCGGTAAATATAATTCCAACCAGCTTCTTCCAAACGCCGACAACGGTCAATAAAATTTCCCTGTGATTGAACTCCAAAATATTGTTCGGCAACTTGCAATGACTTATCTAGTAGCCGATGTAGTCGAGCAATTAATACCTGATTTTTACTCGCAGATTCATCAATAGAAATCGTCTTAGGGATATCTTGATGATAGAAACGACGATAAAATTCTTCCATTTCTGTAATTAGATATTCACCCAGACGACAGATGCGTTGATAACAAATTTCTTCACCAGTGCCTTGAGTAATTTCCATCACAGGTAAACCACTATCAGCTTCCAATTTGCTCAACAACCAATCTAGTTTTGACCAAGGCGGCTGGTCATAAGAATACTGAATGGCGATCGGCAAAATTAAAACTGTCTCAGAACGTTTGGCTTTTTGCAAATCTTCTACACACCAAAACCCCATTTGGGAAACACCAGGTTCCAGTGGACTAACAATGCCACTATGACCATTAGTACCGCCTTCCGGTGCCACTGCGATCGGCAGTTTGCCACTAGCAAACAACTCCCGCGCTGTTTGGATAGCTTGGCGATCTAGTCGTCTACCACGACGAACTGGCACACCCCCCACCTGTGAAAACAACCAACCCAGCCAATCTCCAGCCCAAACAGTCATACCCCGGTCATAAAGAAAATAGCTGTGAGTAGGGTATTGCAACTCAATGTTTTCCTGACGGGCAATCTGTGGCAAAATCCAAGAAAGCAAATACAGCATACACAGCGGATCTTCCACCTCTGGGTGGCGAAATGCCAACAAAAAGCGAATTTTTCCAGCCTGGAATTGTTGATAAAGTTCAGCCAACACCTCAACATTCTCAGCTTCAATTCCGACGATACCAGCTGGCAACCAAGGTCGAGTCCGGAATCGTAACACTATTGGAAGTAACCACCGAAAAATGTACAGTACCGATGGTTTAAACTGTTGGGGAATAAATTTCAGTGGTGGTTGAGTAGATTGAATCGATCTAGGCAAGTCGCTTTCCAGATTGTATTTTTAGCGATTGTACAACTTTTGCATAGACACAAAGTCGCTAGTTGTCAAAATATTTTTACTTTTTAATTGATTATTTTTACTTTATTATGTATTTCAATCAAATCCCCTAAATTTATTTCTGGGAATTACTCTGATTCGTGACAAGTTAAAGTTTTTTAAGTTTTGTCAATAGTCAGTATCAAAGAATTCAAAAGCTGAGAAACTGCTCAAAATAATGCCGACCAAAAAATTTCCAAACCCCCATTGTATTCGTCGTCGTAATACTCCATGACCGGATAACGAATCAGCTATCACTAATATTTAGATACTTCAATTATAGATTTTTGCAGCCATAACCACTCAAGAGGCTAAGCAAAGACTCTTAAATAGTAAATATTTACTATAATCCCATTCGTAATTCAGCTAAACGCTGCCGTGCTTTGGCATCAATTGCATTAGCTAAAAATCTACTCTTTGATTGTTTGCGTGTATGATATTTTTGTCGCATTCGACAGACGGTGGCTTCCACCTCGCCACAAAGTTGTTGTGCCGACAACCATTCAGCCCCATATCCTTGTATCATCAGCTGCTGCGCTCGATCTGATGTGGCAACAATCACACGAGAAATCAAAGATTGAGCTATTTGCTGGCGAAAAGAGGCACAAGATTTTTCAATATAAGTATCTGCTGTTTGCCCAAAATCAGTGTAATAAACAGATAAAAGCTCTGTAATGATTTCTTTATTACTAGAAGAATTTTGATATTGGGCATCAAAAACTATTTGAGTTGCATAACCTTGAAACGCACTGTAATCAGCCATTGCTTCCACAAGTTCGTTGCGTGCAACCTCTAGTCCAACACTATCACGGGTTTTTTTTAAGCAAGGCCAAGCGCCTATTATATTGTAGCCGTCCACTAATAAAACGGCTTGGAGGAACGAACGGGGCATAGTCATTTAATCACAATTTTCTAGAGTTAGCAAAATTCATTCATAATTTTTATAATAGTTGATGACCTATTTGTAACATTATGTTACATAAGACAAAAAATACTATAGCTTCATAAAACTGACCTTAAGACAGAGGTACTAACAAAAAACGCGTCTTTATTAAAAAGGCGCGTTTTATTTATTTGAGCAGTGCTGAGTAATTAGTGGGAAATAGAACTGGGGACTACGGAATGAGTAAACTATCAATTACTGATTACTAATTACCAATAACCGATGCCTCACTGACCACTCAATCAAGAAGCTTCAGTGTGCATTTGCATCAAATGTTGTTTAAGGCGTTGGGCTTCACCCTTATCGACAACAGAACCTTTTTCTAATAAAAAAGCACCGTCACAGTAATTTAACTCGTCTAATCGATGGGTAACCCACAAAGCTGTAATACCTTGACTTTTGACGAGGCGGCGGACACCAGCAACTAAATCCAACTGACTATCTGGATCTAATAACGCAGTGGGTTCATCTAATAATAAGACTTCACAGTGACGCGCGATCGCACCTGCGATCGCCACTCGCTGCTTTTGTCCCCCAGAAAGTGCATATATGGGGCGTCGTTCTAAGGTCAGTAAATTTACCGCCCTTAACGCCTCCTCAACCCTGAGTCTCACAGCAGCAGGTGCTAATTTTTCCTCCACCAATCCAAAAGCCACATCAGCCCCAACTGTTGGCATTACCAGTTGATGATCTGGATTTTGGAAAACAAAGCCAACGGGTTGCAAAACCCCAATTTCACCTGACTCAGGAGCTAATAATCCCGCTATTAGTCTTAGTAACGTTGATTTTCCGCTACCATTTGTACCCAAGAGCATCCAAAATTCACCCTTGGGAACTTCTAAAGAGCAAGATTTAACAACTTTCTCTCCATTTGCCCAACTGAAGTTTAAATCTTTAACCTCGATGCCCACTTGAGACATTTGTCAACCTTGGTTACTCACCAGCTAGAGCGAAAAAGCCAGGTGGTCTACCACTAGCAGTGCTTACGCCATCTTTTTGAACAATCTGCACTCCAGAAATTTCACTAGCACGGACAGCAATTTTCTTCTCTGTTTTTCCCTCGCACTTTAGCTCCACTATGTCAGGATTGCCAGAACGCATCGCTGCCAAAATTAGCTGATAGACAGCCTCAGCATCCTCTGCTGACTTACGTTGTACTGAGATTGGGAAAGCAGTGTTTCTGATGCTTAAGTCGATGGTAAACATTTAACGTTAATCGAATTTAACTGTAGCACTCATTTTAGCGTCAGCTGAGTGATTCTAGGGAAAAGCGTATCGGGTACTGGGGGTGTGTGAGGGGTGGGAAAGACTTGTTGCAATTTGTCCAGTTGTCTGGTTATCTCCCATCTTCCGGTTGGTGAGTTTCCACTACGCGAAAATCGAAGCAAGTTTGGATTCAACTACCCCGAAGTCGAACCACATCTCCCATTCCCTAGTCCCCGATCTCTATCTAAAGTTAAATTTTATGACAAATACTCTAGAAAAATTAGAGATTTGCACTTAATATGATTAAAGGTTAGTAAAAAATTGTAAACTAAGTTAAGAACTTAGTTAACTTTCTGCATTATGGAAAGCTTCTAAATAGTTATCTATAATACAGATACAACCTGTACTTATAAGATTTGGAGATTTGCTCTAATGACCATCGCAGTTGGACGCGCCCCGAGTAGAAGAGGGTGGTTTGACGTAGTAGACGACTGGCTCAAGCGCGATCGCTTTGTATTCGTAGGTTG
>JBALDB010000060.1:0-66323 GCA_036918135.1 Nostoc sp. | reverse complement strand
TGTTGACTGCCTGCCTACGTGGCGTAACCATCCCTGTTACTTAATGCTTCAACTTGTGTACTTAATTATTCTCTCCCTAAAGTAACAAAAGAGGGATTAGAAAATAAAATTAAAGAATTTAACAACCTGATATATAAAAATCAAACACAACAATTATCTGGCTTAAAAAGCTTAATGGAAAAAATACCTCAAAAAAACTTTGATTATACCAGATGCTTGCAAGATTTACAAATACACTATACAGCAATTACTACTAATATTACTAATTACAGAATTTGTTTAGAGAAGATTCAAAGTATTGATAGCGGGAATAGCCCTCAATCCTGGCAAGATTTTCTTAATAAAGACTGTAAGAAATGGCAAGAACAAATACAAACAGATATTAACTATCTGATTCCAGGTAAAGAATTGTTTGGGCAATTGGTTGATACTATCCGAGGCATAGTAGAAACAGAACAAACTGAGCGCGATCGCTCTTTAAACAATACCATCCAAATATTAGGCATTGGCTTTGGTGGCGGTGCAATTATCTCCGGCGTCATCGTCCAACACATCGAAAAAATCAACGAACCCCTATCCACCATATCTCCCAACAATCCACCTCATCCCTTTTACGCATCTTTAATATTGAGTATTTTAGCTACATTCTTTTTTATTGGCATAGGTTGGTTGATAACTAAGCGTACCTAAAACTTTAAGGAATTAATTATCATGAGCTTGATTGTTGCGAAGTGGACGATTGAAGAATATCACCGCATGATTGACGCTGGGATTTTGAGCGATTGTCAAGAGAGTTTTACGAATAAATATACATCGTCACGCTGGTATTTTAACTTAAATTGTTGATTGTTTTTTAGTTGATTGACTAAGCTAATGGCAAACTCCTGATTACTTAACCAGCCAGGGTGACGGACATTGAGCAATATATAATCAAAAATATTTAAATTAACAGGTGGAGAATCGGCATTTGTCAAAGTAATCAGTTTTCGATGGCTTAAATGAGGAGCAATTTTTACTGTGGTGTAAACGCTTCCTTGAGTTTGAATTTGGGCGATCGCTTGTTTTGTTGCTTGCCAAGTATCTATATATGCCAAATATCTACCGCTAAAATATGTAAACTTTGCCAGACTTAAAAATGCCACCAATGACCAGAGGATAATTGCTCGTTTGTTTTGTAGCCATCCCTTACCTGCGGCGAGACTGGAAATTACAGCTAACAGCAGAAATGGTAATGCTGGTAGAGAGTACTGGTATATCAAGTCTTTTTGAGGTTGGTAATCAGCTAGAATGTTGAGTGCCAAACAAGGAATAGCTCCTACCAAAGGTTTTATTCCTTGTAAGGAAAGCCCCCAAATTACAGGTGATAGTAGCAGAACCAAATATACTAAATTATCCAGCGAAAAAGCTTTTACGAAGATAAGTCCTGGCTGAAATACTATATTTTTAGCAATGTCTAGAACTGAATTACCCAAATAGCTGTAACGTTCCATTGCTGTTGCTTCTGCACTGTTGAAAAAAGGAATAATTACTTGAGTAGCAATCAAAAACCAGACTACCCCAGCACAAAGAGCGATCGCACCATACAAACGTCGCTTTTCAAACAACAGTAACCAAACTCCCATCGCAGCAACGGTGAGGGATAATATTTCTTTACATCCCAAGACTAGGAAAATACTTAAACAAAACCACCCCAACTGACCTGATCTTGCTGCTAAAACCGCCGTTAATAGTAGTGGTACAGCTATTACTTCCGGGTGAAAATCAAATAAATTAGCGTTAAACACCACCGGATACAAAAGATATACAAATGCGATCGCTACTGCTTGACTTTCTTTGAGGCTTGCTTGACGAGCTAAATACCAAGTAGGCAAAGCGCCTAATGCCAAAGCAGTTGCCTGTACGACAAATAACCAGTAAACACTGGGGTAGATTTTGTATAGTAGAGCTAAGGGATAGAAGATCCAAGAAGCATGATCGCCGAGAATATGAAAACCTATTAAAGAACTAATAGGTTGTTCTCCTTGACTAATTAAATAAATCGCTTGGTCAAAAATTGCTAAATCCAAGGCGGTTGATTGAAACAACTCGTGTCGTAAGCTGCTACACGCAAATAAAATTAACGTACTCACGCCAATCATCCAACCAACACTACCAAGTTGATTGAGTTTTTTTCTCATACTATGAAAAAATATTAAGTAGATAGACATGATTAAATCTAAAATGTCATTGCGAGCGAAGCGAAGCAATCCCAGAGACTTTGCGATTGCTTCGCTTCGCTCGCAATGACATAATGACAAGCGTGAATGCTAGGAATAGTAATAGTTCTGCCTCCTGCCTCCTGCTATAATTCTTCGTTCATCGCTTTGACAATAGATTGACTAGATTGGGCTAAATAAATACCTACTAAAACTACAGCAAAAGTTATCCAGTCAAACAAGCCCACCTGTTCCGAAAAAATCAACCAAGCAAAAATTGAAGCCAAAACTGGTTCGGCCAGAAGAGTGACGGCGACAACTCCTGAAGAAATTCGGCTGAGGCTGTAAGCTAAAAGTCCCTGACCTAATACTTGGCAGAAAAGGGCTTGAAAAATAATGAAAAACCAACCCATCCACGAATAGGGGAGTAGTCTATCTTCGAGGAATGGCAGGACGGGTAGGAGGAACATTGTTGTGATTCCACAGCGCCACAGCATTATAGTTGCGGTGCTAAATCGAGACTGGAGTCTTTCTATCAGCAACATACAAGTTGCCATGAAAATCGCAGTCAGAAATGCTAAGGCATCACCAAGTATTTGGTCGGTGGCAAATTGCACCTTATTGATTTCAAATGCGATCGCTCCTCCCAAAGCGATCGTCAAACCAATAACAAATCTATAATCGAAACGCTGACCAAATAACAGATACCCAGCCAAAGCTACAAATAAAGAATTCAAATTAGACAACAAAGCTACGTTAGCAACGTTAGTTTGACTCAGAGACCAAGCCCACAACAGCAAATAGGTTGCAGCAGCAGTTCCCATTGCTAACAACAGCCATATTTCTTGTTTGGTCAAAGACTTATGTTCGATTGGTTGGTTATCGGACTGTTGGTAGCGGAAAGCCTCAAGTCCATTCCATACACCAAAGACAACTGTCGCAATCCAACTACGATGAAATACAACAGCATTTGCACCAATTTCTAGTTGACATAATTTGGTTAGAGATGGCGCTAAAGATATGGGAATTAGGGCAAAAAATAATGACAAAATTCCTACTAAAGCTGGTGTTGAGGAGAATTGCTGTAGGAATGCCTGTTTTGTCGTCATAATTTTTAGCAAAGTTAAATTAAATTGATGACAAATTTTTCCGCTCTACCCAATCTTTAATGCCTTTAACATCCATTAACCAACCCAATGCTCTTGGGCAAATCCTACAGCTATTTTGACCAATAATGTTGCAAACAAGCCGAGTATAAAATATCCTTGACGAGGGTGGCGAGATAGTAGCACACCAATAGCTATATTTAAAGGTACAATTCCATAAGCTAGACGGCTCAGGGAAATTGTTCCCCCAGAGGCTAACAGCAAACCAATACCACAAAAGCCATAGATAACTGTAACTGGGGTGAGTTGCTTTTGTTCGCGCCACAACACAAAGCCACCACCTAAGACCATAGCTACGTTCAGCAAGTTATTTATCCACTGGTCACTTGCCAGGATTAATAAAAATACAACTAAAGTATAAAAGCCATAAGCTAATTTCCCAGAAATAGAATATTTCTGGAAGCGCCATAAAAAATAGCCACCACCAACAATTACAGCCACCAACAAAAGATACCAAGGGTCTTGAATACCGCCAGATGGGTTTTGCACCCAACCAAATTGCCAATTGTTGGTACCAACTACAATTTGCATCAGCATGTTTAGCCAACCTTGCCAATCAAACCCAAAAGAAGGTCGCCATCCCCGTTGTGCTTGGATAAAAGCTAAAGGATTACCAAAATAAATTGCACAATACAAACTGAATAGAAGTATACCAATAGCGGTAGCAAAGCTAGCAATATAAGCAATAGGTGGTCTGCGTTCTTTCCAAGCTGCGATCGCCAACGCCAAAATTAGTGCCATACCTGTGGGACGTGTTGCTGTCGCCATTGCACCCCAAAGCGCAGTCCAGCGATATTGCTTGCTATCGAAAGCCCGCAAAGCCGCCGTACTTAAAAACAAATACAGTCCCTCTGTGTAAATCACTGCCGCGAACATAGACGATGGATAGCAACAAACCACAGCACTTACCCACTGGGCAACATTGTTGCCATAATGCTCTTTGCTCCAAAAATACACACAGTAAACGGCTGCAAAAAATGCCAGGTTGTTTAGCAAAGTGCCCGCTAATTCAAACGGCAAACCCAGCTTCATTAAAACCCAAATACTTAAGGGAAACAGCGGAAAAAAGGCTAAATTATGTTGGTTACCATCATTGATAAATTCATAACCAGAAGTAGCGATCGCTCGGTAATGCATACTATCCCATGCATCAAAAACCTCCCAGCCAAAACGGGGCACAAATGCTTCTGCTGGTAACGGTAGCCTTGGCGCAACTAACAACATAGCTATCCAAATCAATATTCGACTGGCAAGCCATATCGCGGCTGGAAATAGGAAATCAGTTTTCCATAAAACTTTTCTGATAGCTATCTGAACTTTGACCATAGACTTGAGTATTTCAAAATACTACTTTTTCCATCCTCTTATCTATGAATACATCTCAGTAGTTTATGAGTAAGATATTGCATATTCAATCCTCCACCACCATCGAGTAATAAACAGAACAAATCGCCAATTACTAAAGAATATTTTCTCTTTTGCTTCTTTTTGGCAATTTCTCAGCATTCATATTTAAACATATCGTATTTATCAATACAAATTTTCTCATTGGGCATTAGTTATTTTCCTTATCTCTCCATCTCCCGGTTGGTGAGTTTCGACTACCGTCAAGTCAACCACATCTTGCCACTCCTTGTTAGTGTATCGATTATGGCGATCGCTATTACCAAAGAGTCCTCAGCAATTTATATTGAGAGTTATCTGTAAATCCTTAAATATATTGTGAAAGCGATTACTCTTGTTGGTTCTACTGGTTCTATTGGGACTCAGACTTTAGATATTGTTAGTCAGTACCCAGATCGATTTCGGATTGTGGGATTGGCAGCTGGGCGCAATGTGGAAATGTTCGCTGCTCAAATTCGGCAGTTTCGACCGAAAATAGCAGCAATTTGCTCAGAAGAGAAATTGCCAGCACTCAAAGAAGCCATTAAAGACCTCGATCCCCAACCGATTTTATTGGCTGGCGAGGCTGGAGTGGTAGAAGTCGCCCGCTACGGCGAAGCCCAAACGGTTGTCACGGGAATCGTGGGTTGTGCTGGTTTGTTACCAACAATCGCAGCTATTGAAGCTGGTAAAGATATTGCCTTGGCAAACAAGGAAACTCTAATTGCTGGCGGCCCCGTGGTTCTACCCTTAGTGGAAAAGCATGGTGTAAAATTACTACCTGCCGATTCTGAACATTCAGCGATATTTCAGTGCTTACAAGGTGTACCAAAAAAGGGTTTGCGGCGGATTTTATTGACTGCATCGGGTGGGGCTTTTCGGGATTGGGATGTAGAAAAGTTAGCAGAAGTGACTGTTGCTGATGCTTTGAAACATCCCAATTGGTCGATGGGGCGGAAAATCACAGTAGACTCTGCTACTTTGATGAATAAAGGACTGGAAGTAATTGAAGCTCACTTTTTGTTTGGCTTGGATTATGACGATATCGAAATTGTCATTCATCCCCAGAGTATTATTCACTCGCTGATTGAACTGCAAGATACTTCAGTTTTAGCCCAACTCGGTTGGCCAGATATGCGCTTACCTTTACTGTATGCTTTATCTTGGCCCGATCGCATTTATACCGACTGGGAACGCTTAGATTTGGTGAAAGCTGGAAATTTAACCTTCCGCGAACCAGACCACCAGAAGTATCCTTGTATGAAATTAGCTTATGCTGTGGGTAAAGCTGGCGGTTCGATGCCTGCTGTGTTGAATGCTGCAAACGAACAAGCTGTGGCTTTATTTTTATCAGAAAAAATTCGCTTTTTAGATATTCCTCGGTGTATCGAATGGGTGTGCGATCGCCATCAAAATGATAACCGTGCAAATCCCTCTTTAGATGATATTTTGGCAGCAGATAAATGGGCAAGACAAGAAGTTTTAAGTGCAACTGAAAAGTTAGAAACTAACTCGCGGATAATTTCTCTGCGATAAAAACCTTTACTCAAATACCCAAAAGGCGCATTTTCTAGCTCTTGACTAATTCTGGCTTAGCCTTCAGTCTAATGCCGATCAACTTTTCTTGTGGAGTGGGCGTCTCGCCCGCCCGTAATATCAGCAAGGGCGGACAAGATGTCCACCCCACAAGTAGTAACTTATTTCTTGGTAATCTCTGAAGGCTAACAGCTATCAGCTCTGAAGTTCTCACTGATGATTAATTATTTCTAGCATTAACACCCACTTAACTTCTGCAACTTGCAACGGTTTTGTAGAAAGCTTTCTCGGTTCTGGTAATGATTTATTTTCTATAGTTGAAGGATATAGCCGACTTTTGATACCATCGCTTTCAACTCTCTTACTTTTTTCGATATTACCCCTTACAGCCATTCCCAAAATATAACTCTTGTATCTTGTAATTATTCATACAGAAATTTCAATAAAAAACCTTTTCAGGAATTCTGCCAAATTGCCAAATAAGTTGCCTCTTACCTGAATTGTTGTCTGATTTTCAGGTAAGATGGCATTGGCACAGTTACACAAAAAATCTGAGCTTTAGTATCTACTCGCAATTACTCTAACAGCTTTAGCATCAGTAATTGTTACTCAGATAAAAGTTTACTTTTCTGAATAAAACCTTTTCAAATAACGGCTCTTGTTAAGGAATTTATATATTATGATTGCTACGTTAATTGTAGCTTGGATTGTCTTCATAATATTGTGGAAGTTGCTGAAAGCAACCGTAAGTACTGCATTAACTCTTGCAGCAATCCTTATTTTATTAAATATCAGTTTTGGTATTACTCCGCAAGATATTTGGCATCACATAACCCAGTTTGCTCAAACTATTTCCCAAATCCAAAACGGCAAGTAAAAAATTAAAAATTTACTTTTACTAATCAATATAAATCGCAAACATAAACAGACAAAGTTTTCATCTACAACCTTTGTCTATCAATTATTCAACGCTGAAATCTTAGCCAATGCATCCTTAACACTTGGTGGTAACTGACGCATAATCTTGCCTCTTTCGCGATCTAAAGCTACTAAGGTGACCTTAGCTGTGACGTATAATTGTTGTCCATCAGTTGAGACAATGGCATAATCCCAATCGATCCGCACACCAGTAACTTCAGCCATGCGCGTTTTTACTACTGCTGCCATACCTAATAGAATTGAACGATGATAGCGCACTGACAATTCTACAACTGGTAAATCGCAACCTAAAGCTACTAAATCGGAAAATTCAATACCGATAGATCGCAAGCATTCAACCCGTGCTTCTTCCATCCAAGCTAGATAGGAACCGTGCCATACATTACCTGCATAGTCAGTGTGGTGGGGTTGCACTCTTACAGGATATTCAAACCAGTTCTTAAATGCATGACTCGATGGATTGTCAAGAGCACTGGTTGGTGGTAATTTTGGTTGGTTGGGTTTTTCTTCTGACATTTTCAAGTTTGGAGACACTTATTTTTACAATCTATAAATTATCTAAATATCGAATAGTATAAAAATTAATTGCGTTCCAGGAGTTATTGATTTAAAATTTACACTTCCGAGTATAGGGAGTGTTTTGTTATGCGGCCTAATCTCCGGTATTTTAGTGTTGTGACTTTAACTCTACTTAGTTTAGTAGGTTTTGGGATGGCCTACCCAAAAAATAACCAAGTAAGTAGAAATACAAAGTTACCATGCCTGACGACAAGCCGCTGTGCGTCTACAGATTTTGGAGAAAAAGCTCAAGCTTTACCCCAGAATAATCAACTCTCAGAAATTGAAAGGCTCAATCAAGAGGCTATAAAACAATCTCAGCAAGGTGAATCACAACAAGCATTGCAAAGATTAGAAAAAGCATTAGTTATCAGTAGAGAAATTGGAGAGCGTTCTTGGGAAGCTATAACATTCAATAATATCGGCAGAGTATACCAAAGTCAAAAAAAGTATTCTGAAGCACTCCAATCTTATCAGCAAGCCGTATTTATTAATAAAGAACTTGGGGATCTCGTTCGACTTGGCAAAACATACAGTAACATGGGTTACTTATTCGATATTCAAAACCAACCAGAGTTAGCAATTCTTTTCTACAAGCGCTGTGTGATTAATCGTGAGAAAGCTCGTTTGAATCCATCAACCCTGACTGCACGACAACCAGATGCTTATAGCATAACTGTTAGTCAGACATATCGCTTTTTGAGTGAACGATTACTCAAACAGGAACGAACTCCGGAAGCGCAACGGATAATGGATTTACTCAAAGTCGAAGAATTAGAAGAGTATCTCCAAAATGTGCCAGGAAATCAACGTACTGCTAAAGGCATTGATATAGTGGTACAAGAAAAACCAATTACCCAAAAGTTGGATCGAACTTTAGATAATGCTGTTGTACTCGGTAAAGAACTCACAAAACTCCGAAAAATTTCTCCTCAAGAGCGATCGCCACAACAAAAACAACGCATCGAACAGTTAGTATTAAATCAACAGCAACTCCTAGATGAATTTAATAAATTTCTTGATAGTCCTCCTGTGAGGGCGCAGATAGAACAAATTAGCCGTACCGCTAGGCAGCAAAATTTAGATTTAGAAAGTCTCAATCAAGTTCGGAATAATTTGGCGCGATTGCCCCAAAAATCTGCACTACTCTATCCATTAATTTTAAAAGATAGCTTGGAATTGGTATTAGTAACTCCCGATTCTCCACCAATTCATCGCACTGTTACTGTGACAAGCGAAAATCTCTATCAAACAATTGGGGATTTCCGCCAAGCTTTAATCAATCCCAGTCAAAATATCAAAGCACCTGCACGCCAATTATATAACTGGCTGATTAAACCAATAGAAAAAGACCTGAAACTCTCAGGTACACAAACTCTGATTTATGCTCCAGATGACCAATTACGTTACATTCCTTTAACCGCTTTATATGATGGTAAAAATTGGTTAGTGGAGCAGTTTAGTGTGAATCACATTACATCTGCTAGCTTGACTAACTTAAATACTCCAAAACAATCAACCTTGCGGGTTTTAGCAGGCGCTTTTACTAAAGGTAATTATCGAATCCAAGTTGGTAATCGCCAAGTTGCTTTTGCTGGTTTGCCATTTGCAACGCAGGAAGTAGACAGCTTAGCTGCGGCGGTTCCTGAAACTAAGAAGCTTTTAAACGATGCCTTTAGCCCCAGAGTCGCTGTACCCCAAATGGATGATTATACAATTGTCCATTTAGCAACTCATGCAGCCTTTGTGGTAGGTAAACCAGAAGATTCATTTATTTTATTCGGGAATGGCGATCGCGTTAACTTTAGAAATGTCTCTACTTGGTCACTCCCGAATGTGGATTTAGTAGTACTGAGTGCGTGTGAAACCGGCTTGGGAGGCAAGTTGGGTAACGGTAAGGAAATTTTGGGCTTTGGCTATCAGATGCAACAAACCGGCGCTAAAGCCGCGATCGCCTCGTTATGGTCTGTGGATGATGGTGGTACACAAGCACTAATGAGCGCTTTTTACAATATTCTCTCTTCTGAGAAGTTGACTAAAACTCAAGCCCTACGACAAGCCCAAATCTCATTAATTAGTGGATCGCAGGCAAAAAATGACAATGCACCTGCAACGTCAGTTAGTAACTTTAGTCATCCCTACTACTGGGCACCTTTTATTTTAATTGGCAACGGACTTTAGGGAACTCCAAGAAATAAATTATCCTGTATCAAGTTGTTGACAGTTGAGTGTGAACACTAGGATATTTTTTATTTATCAGTCCCTTAGTATATCAATCGCGCTTTGATGAGATTTGACCACAACAGGAGCGATCGCTTTTTATATTCAGCACGACACGTACACGCTGCTAGAGCGAACATGTAGCAATCAGCAGCCATTTTTGCTACCTCTAAGTGCGGTGCATCTTAACACTTAAATAGCTCAAGGCTGAAAATTTCATTAGTGAAGTTTTGGTAGATACAAAAAATATGCGAGGGACTAACCACCAGCCGATCGCTTAATGTAACTGAGAATGAGTAATCAGCGATCGCTAACCAAGCCGCTATTACCGATTACCAGTTACTAAAAATCAATTTGTAATTTGCTATCTACCTTTGGAACCTTAACAGTTCTTAGCCAGAGTTTTGGAGTCTGTATCAGTTTGCATAGATTGCTTGACAAGATTAGCCAACTCTTGTAACTGATTAATTGCTTCCGCACCCTCTAACTTCATTAATTCGCGGTCATCCCGCATTTCTGTCCAAGTAATCCCATAATCGGACACTAAAAACCGAATTAGATGGTTATCACCCAAGCTAACCATAAACGAGGCGCTATTCATTTGGTCGCCACAGGTGTAACAGGACGCAGGATACCCACGCCGCTCTAATACAATCGCCAAGGCTTGCAAGTTCATTACCAAGTCTTGGACGAATTGTCGATGTTGATGTGCTAGTCTCAGAAACACTTTAGTCCTCCAGACACCACAGTCATTTGAGTCACTTTTATATTTTCTTTAGATTTTCCCATCCACTGGTATTGTAAACTATTCATTACAATTACTAGACAGATGATATTGAGTCGTTAGTTAACTACCTTGTTTAGGGTAGAGCATTAGCGTTTTGAGCGTCGTATCAAACTATTCAGTTTGGAAGTTCAAAATCTGGGACAGAATTGTTAAATTTAACTTATGACTTTGTACAGTTGCGTGAAGGTAAATTCCTACACGACGGGATCGCTTTAAGAGTAACTCAAATCTACAACTAGTCAACTACAGAAAAGCTACATATCGCGTTATTTTTAACGATGTGCAGATATAATTTGCAGCCAATACACAGCCTAACGTAGTTTTGCGCGGTTATAGTCACTCTTGCTTGCATATTTAATCTGTTCTATTTCTAACGTAGATTTTGGTATGCACAGACTATTAGATATACCAAATTTGTTCCTCATAACTATATATATTTGAGCAGATAAGAGTGCAATTGCTAAATTAAGTAGTAAATTGCAGAATAATGTAAATTTACAGACTAAATTTACGTAGGTAATAGATTGGTCTGAGTGTGGAATTCAGAATAGATAAACTCAACACTGACAATACCTAAACTTAGAAAAATAATGTTGCCTAAATGGCAACATTTTCAGCCATATTAATCTGCTTTGATTTTTGAACTCTTACAGCGTGGTGTGCGAAGCTCGATAGGCAAGGAATAGGGGATCGGTCTTCGAGTAGAGGACGAGTTTTTTTACAAGACAAGAAGTAGAGAGGTACAGGAGAAAAAAGATTTTTGGTATAAACCCCCTGCTTGTGGTCGGTACAACTTTTCCACTCTGCTGGTGTGCCTGTTTTTGACGCAATCAAATGCAAAATCAAGGGCAACATTACAAACGCAGTACTTCTGTGAGTATTGACAAAGTATTAGTCAAAATTTTAAAAAAAGGGATCGCCACAGGTGCATTTCGCCAACTCGATCCCTTACAATCAGCGATTAATATTATGGGAACTTGCTTGTTTTACTTTATTGGTATGGGAAATACTCAGCATTATCCTCAAGACAAGCCGTTTCTGAGTCCAGCAATGTTAGAGCAACACTCTCAAGAAGCGATCGCATTAATTTTAGCTGGTGTTAAAAACACTTAATAGTTGTTAAGAAACTACTTCCCACCAACCAAAAGCGGGGCCGATAAAACGGATGGTTAGCCATGCAGCAGCCATGACACCAATACCTATCCAGGCACCACGAGTAGTCCAACTAATAAATAATTGCGCTTGAGTTTTTGTGATTGGAATCCAAGGCAAGATACGAGTTTCTTGACCGTATGCTTCCCCAAGTGCGGTTTTGCGACGCTTTGCTTCACCCATAATCAGCAATTGAAATCAACTTAGGTTCTAACTTTAATCTTGCCAGGAATTGTGGTTATAGACAATTAGGTATGGGGAGTGTTGACTGTTGACTAAGCCTCGTTGGGGCAGGATGTAGGGTGTGGGGTATGGGGTATGGGGGAAGAGATAATCCAAACAACTCACTCTTGACAAGTCCTTATCCTTCTAGGAGGTAGCTTCATGTCGGAGTTCCAAGCTGCGAAAACGTGCCGTCTTCACACTCAGCCATACCCTACCCCCAACACTCTATTGCCAACTGAGGAGTTATTATTCTTATCTCATCTCCCTAATCTCTCATCCCCAGTCCCCACTTTCTAATCTCCAATCCCCTTAAGCCGAATTTTCTTCATCTGTATTAGAAAACAGACTGGGATCGAGATAGTTAATGCGTGCTAGGGGACTTAAAGCAGCAAGAATTTGAGCGCCGTAGCTGCGGTTAACTACACGACTATCAAGTAAAGCAACAATACCTTGACTTTCTCGCACTGGAGCGATCGCTCTTTGTAATTCATTCAAGGCGGTTGGCAATAAGTATAAACGGAACCAATCTTGATGCGATCGCTTATAGCGAGCAACTCTGCCAGCCACTAAGGGATTTTCTAAAGATGGTAGCGGCAAAGTCGCAATAATTAACAGCTGGGGTGCAGGCAAGACTCGCTGATGTTCCCGCCAAAATTCCCAACCGCTGATTAAAATACCATTTTCATCTAAACAAGTTTTTTCTACCTGCACCCGCGAACCAAACTCTGAGGCCAAAATTGCCCCGACTTGGGACTTGAGTGGGACATCGCCCACCAAGATCAGAGTTAATCCCGGTGCTGTAGCACTAAGACAAACCAGAGTGCGGACTTTGTGAATGAATGCCGCTTGAAATTCTGGTGTATTAGGTAGGGGTAATTTATAGGGTACATACAGTTGAATTGCTTCGGTTTGACTCTCCGAAGAAAATTTTAGGCAAGTTACATTGTCCAAACCGAGACGCTGACGGAAAAGGGGAGCTTCAGTTTCTGGTTCTATGGCACTGCCAATTAAAACTACTGGTTGTCGCTGCCAAATGGGGGAAAGTATTTTTCCTAATTCCATTGGGGCGTAATGTAAAGAAAATAAACCTTGGCGACGAGCAATAGTTGCCCAGAAGAGGGCAGGGGATGCACTAGGAGAAAGATTTTCGTCGCGGCTTTGAAATTGTTGCCAGAAATTTTTCCAACTATCTGGGAGATTACCGAGGTCTAAAGTAGAATAAAGACGGCTTAAAAGGTCTATTTCTGTCCCAGAGATGAGATAGCACTCATAGGGATTAGCAGGATGCTGAAAAAGTTCGTGTGTCAGTTGTATCCGTGCTTCGCGAATTGCCTCAGCTTGGTGTGGGCAAGCTAGCATGAGTTGATCCCAATCATGGGGTTGAATTTCTTGGGTGAGCTGATGACGCACCCAATCTTCGAGATCGTCTACTCCATCAATAATTGTAGGAATACCTTGGGGAAAGCGATCGCCATCAAACTGTCCTTTTAACCAAGCTTCTGGGGTAGTCAACAGTAGCCCTTGGAACTGGGCATCAGGCCATGCGTCACCAGTCCTAATCGGTTTGTTGGCTGGTAGCCATTGCTGTAGGCGAGGAATTTCCACCCGCAACAGCAGTTGTTGCACAGTTTCTTGAGCAACAATAATTACAGGCCCATGCCACATCAAGGCTGATGCTACGAAACTGGTACGATATCGTCCTTGATAGCCACAAACCGCCCCTACTTGAATCAGGGCGCTACGTTCAAGGCGCAAGGCGCGTGCTACCAACCGTGCCATCGTCAAATGATGAGGCCAGGAAGGGAACCCCGCCTGCGATCGCAAAAAGTTATGTAGTGACAAATGAACTTCTGCCTCAATCACACGCTTTTAATCCCATAACAAAGTGACTTTTACGAACAAAGCCCCATTTCTATTATGTTGTCCTTTGTCATTAGTCACTTGTAATTTGTCCTCTCTTACAAACTTGAGGCAGTCCGTTGGCGGGGGAACCCCACTTAAAGGAACTGCGGTTGAGCCACTGCTCAACCAGGGTCTGGTGGCTCCTTCAGTGGCGTCTGATGCCTCAGGCAAGCCGCCCACGGGTGTTTGTGCAGGCAACCTCTCTACGAGACACTTTGCCTTGCTTGCTTCTGGGTTCGCGTAACGTCTCGTAGACAAGGAGTAAGCAATCTTATTTTGCGCTTTGTCATTTGTTCTTTATCCAAAACTAATGACTAATGACTAATGACCAATGACTAATGACCAATGACCAATCACTAATTACCTAAATTATTATGCCAACCTACACAGGAATTTCCAGCGAAGCCTTTAGGCATCCACTGGATAGCCAAGCCGAGCAAGCTTTACGTAATTTACCAGGATTTGATTTTTTGGCCCGTAAATTTGTAGAATTTTTCGCTGAACGCCCTCAGTTAATTTATTTAATGGGCAACACCATCCAAGTCGGGCCGCGCCAATATTCCACTATTTACCAGATTTTTCGGGAATGCGTGCGAGATTTGGACATTTATCCAGAACCTGCACTGTTTGTTGAGCAAAATTCCCAAGCTAATAGTTACGCACTCGGACAAGAGCATCCTTACATAGTCATAAATACAGGGGTATTAGACTTACTAAACGAAGCCGAAATTAGGGCGGTGCTAGCCCATGAACTGGGGCACATTAAATGTGGTCATACTATTTTAATTCAAATGGCGATATGGGTGAGGAATGTCGCTTCTAGAGTTGGCGAATTAACCTTTGGTATTGGTGATTTTGTTAGTCAAGGCTTGTTGCTTGCCTTTTATGAATGGCGACGTAAAGCCGAGTTATCCTCAGATCGCGCCGCTTTATTAGTAATGGATGACTTAAATTCTGTGATGACTTCGATGATGAAAGTCACGGGCGGTAGTATCAAATATGCCAATGAATGCAGTTTACAAGAATTTATTAAGCAGTCTGAAAATTATCAAGCACTCGATGAAGATGGACTCAATCAAGTGTATAAACTCTTAATATATACTGGGTTTCAAGGTGAAATCCCAACTCATCCTTTTGCTGTGGAACGCTTGCATTACTTACGAGAGTGGGCAGTATCAGAAGAATATCAGCAAATTCGCCGAGGAAACTACAAGCGATCGCCTGCTTCAGGAGCCGTAAATGTTCCCGCTGAAGCTTCCGAAAATGAAAAAGAAGCTTTGCGCCGTCAAATTGAAGAATTACAACGCGAAATTAACAGAATGAAAAGGGCTGATAATCATTTGTAAAAGGAGTACGGAGATAGGGAGATGGGGAGATGGGGAGATAGGGAAGTGTGGGGAGTGTGGGGAGAGAGGGGGAATGAGAGAGTGTCGAGAGAGAGAGGGGATGGGGGAGTGTGGGGAGAGAAGGGGGCAAGATTTCTTCTCCATCCTCCTTTTCCTCCCACACCTCCTTTTTCTCCCACACCTGCATTTGTTCCCCATCCTCCTTTTACTCCCACACTCCCTGTTTGCCCCATGCCCCAGCCCATATTTGAGTATTAAATTATGTGTAGGCATTTTTCAATATGGCAATTCACTTGACAAAACGGATTTTTGTGTTAGCGAATATCTTTATCTTTATTCTCTTTATACCGGGAATTGCCTTAGCTGCACCCGTTAAAATCAATACTTATACTGATATTATTGTTGGCCAAACTACTAAAACAGCCAGCGATTCGACTTTATTTTCAGATATTAACTTGACTCCCCAACAAAGCCAACAACTCCAGGCTGTGCGTCATAGAAGAAACAAGGAAATTCAGGCAGTGTTAAATTCATTCCAGCGTGCCCAACTCGCTCACAACCTCCACGCTGGTAACAAAATTAATCAAGCCCTCAAAACACTAAATTTACAACCAGAACAGCAAGAATTAGTGGAGGCGATACTGAAATTTACTAACTTGAAAATGAAGGCTATTTTATCTCGGTATTCGCTCCAAGTAGGTGAGAAATAAAGCTTTAATTTGTAAAGTAAAATGTTTGCGATCGCCACACTTATGGAAACATTTGACTAATCTGAATTTCAATTTCTGGAAATGCGATCGAGGATAACCTTGCATCCTCTTGCAAAATTAATTCTAGCTTGTAAGCTTCTATACCTGGTTCGCGGAAAACGTAAACCTGACGCTGATTCACATCTAAAATCCAGTAGTCAGTAATTCCTGCTCTAGCATATAGGCGTGCTTTTTGTTTTCGATCCGTCTCTAATGTTGTATCTGCTACCTCAACAAGTAAAAAGATTTCATTTGGTGCAGGATGATGATTAATGTACTTTCGCGGATCAATTCGGACAACAGCAATGTCTGGTTCAGGTTCCGAATATTGGCTTAATTGAATGGGATCTTGTACGCGAACTAAGGCAACTTCTGCAAGCAGCCGCTTAAGATAATCAGATGCACATAAGGTTGTTGCTGCGTGTGGAGGATTTTTGGCACTCATCGGGATAACTTGCCCTTCTATCAGTTCCACCCGTTCATCAGCTGCGATAATACCCGTCTCAAGCATCCGGTGATATTCATCTACATTCCACAAGCGGACTTTAGTTTGTGTCATTGTATTTGGTTTGGCGATCGCCCGCATCAAAAAGGACTTTTACAGTATCTATAAATTAATCTTGCTCTATTTAGCATCACGACTACTTCTTAAGGGAGAAGTATTGCTTTCGACACCTTCATTCCTCGCTACCTGGCTCATTGTCACTGCTGTCAGCAGTTCCATCCAAAATACTTTTGAACTGTTCATCAGGGTGTTTGCTTGCCAATATGCAAAGAGTTGTTGTAACTTGTTTGCGAACGCAATCTGATGCTGATGGTTATTTGCAGGTTGTTCAACGCTTAATACCAGATGGCAAATTTTTGGTAGTGTTTGATAGCGACAGCAAATCTGAAGATGATTGTAGAGACGCCGATTTATCGCGTCTGATGCCTTAACCAAACAGTATTGATAATCGCCCCACTTGATTGCAGCATCTATAATTAATCTTGCCCCCTGAAAGTTCGTTACCATGTCGGAAGAAGATCTCCGTGCCGCGAGGCTGGAAAAAGTAGACCAGCTAAAGCAGTTAGGCACTAATCCTTACGCCTATCGTTGGGAATCCACCCATCATGCAACGCAGTTGCAAGAACAATTTGCCGATTTAGCCAGCGGCGAAGAAGTTGATTTAGAAGTTGCCATAGCCGGACGCATTATGGCGCGTCGCGTTTTCGGTAAATTGGCTTTCTTCACCTTACAAGATGAAACAGGTACAATTCAGCTTTATTTAGAGAAAAATCGCATCCAAGAAGGCATGGCAGATATTGATGCTGATGCGTTCAATCACTTGAAACAACTCACAGATGCAGGCGACATCTTGGGAGTCAAAGGTACTATCAAACGGACTGAAAAGGGCGAGTTATCTGTCTACGTCAAACAATACACCATTCTGACTAAATCTCTGTTGCCCCTACCCGACAAGTGGCATGGATTAACGGATGTTGCTAAGCGCTACCGTCAGCGCTACGTTGACTTAATTGTTAACCCACAAGTGCAGCAAACTTTCCGCCGTCGTGCCCAAATTACTGCTGGGATTCGTCGCTATTTGGAACAGCGGGATTTTCTGGAAATTGAAACGCCAGTTTTACAAAGTGAGGCTGGGGGTGCAGATGCACGTCCATTTATCACTTACCACAACACTTTAGAAATGGAGTTGTATCTGCGAATTGCTACAGAACTCCACCTGAAGCGGTTAATTGTAGGTGGGTTTGAAAAGGTGTTTGAATTGGGACGAATTTTCCGCAATGAGGGAATTTCGACTCGACACAATCCCGAATTTACAACGATTGAAGTTTACCAAGCCTACGCCGACTATAACGATATGATGGTGCTGACAGAAGGGATTATTACCACTGTTGCCCAAGAAGTACTCGGCACGCTGCAAATTACCTACCAAGGTGAATCTATAGATTTAACACTACCTTGGCGGCGAGTAACAATGCACGATTTAGTTAAAGAGTTTACTGGGTTAGATTTCAATTCTTTCCCAACTTTAGAAGAAGCAAAAACAGCAAGTAAAAATGCTGGGCTGGAAGCCATAGAAGATGTACAATCCATTGGCAAACTCTTAAATGAAGCTTTTGAACAAAAGGTAGAAGAAAAGTTAATTCAGCCTACCTTTGTAATTGATTATCCAGTAGAAATTTCACCGTTAGCAAAACCTCACCGTTCTCAATCTGGTTTGGTGGAAAGATTTGAATTATTTATAGTAGGGCGAGAAACCGCTAACAGCTTCTCCGAACTTACCGATCCCATCGACCAAAGAGAACGTTTAGAAGCCCAAGCTGCGAGAAAAGCTGCTGGGGATTTAGAGGCACATGGTGTAGATGAAGACTTTTTGACAGCCTTGGAATATGGGATGCCGCCTACAGGTGGTTTAGGAATTGGAATCGATCGCTTAATAATGTTACTAACTGATTCTGCCAGTATCCGGGATGTAATTGCCTTCCCCCTACTCAAGCCAGAAAAATCAGAATCGTCACCAGAATCTGAAACTTAATGAAAAATCCAATTTAATTACCGAAAACCTGTAGAAACGTTAAAGTTCGTACTTCTACAGGTTTATTAGTGAAAACCCTATAAAATATTTGACTATACAGGCAATAAATACAGTCGCCATCCTAATTACATTTGCTCAAAAAAAGCTTAATAGCTGCGAAATCTTAACATCATTACTGAATTTTTAAGCTTTCTTGTCATGAAAAGTTGACAATTAATTGTAATTGATTTGGTATTTGCTATAAAGTTTACTTTTAAGTTGATGATTAATTTTCTCAGTAACTGGCAGTCATTTCTGGCATTATTGACAGCTATTTAATGGATAGTTTCCTTAGGTGTGAGGTTGTAAGTGATATTCAAACAGCTATTGAAGATTTTGTTTGTGACAGGTTATTTGTGGGCTTTGGATGACAAATTTAGTAACGGCTCGACTATAACCTACTTTAAGAGCTACAAGGCAAATCTGCGATTGCCAAGTAAATACCTAATTCCAAGTTAATTAGAAATATTAAGCGGATATATCAAATCAAGCCTTTGCTCAGCAGTTCCTACTGTAAATAGCACCCTTAAAGAGTTTGTATCTGTGTAATTAAAGTTTTAATTTTCTCAAGTTTTCCCTAGCAAAACAGGAGTATCGGCTATGAAATCTAAATCACTCCGAAACATTGCATTTTTCTTACACCGCTACCTTGGCTTAGTCGCAGCGTTAGTGCTAATCATCGTCGGCTTGACTGGTTCTTTGTTGGTATTTCAGCACGAAATCGATGAATTTTTAGTAAGTCAAGAATTTGGACAAGTGATTCCTAAAGGCGATCTCCTCCCCATAGAATCCGTACTAGAAACTGTCAAAACTGCCTATGCCAAGCAACCAGACTTCAAAATCTCAAGCATTAACACACTCCCCGACCCTCACCTTCCCTATAGTTTTTGGCTACAAGCCCCAAATGATAAATCTCTCCAAGTTTTTGTCAATCCTTACACAGGTAAAGTTATGGGTTCTCGTAATTGGGACGAGACAATTATCGGCTGGACTTATAAACTCCACTATCAACTCCTTGCAGGTGAAATCGGCACAATTATTGTCGGTATTGTGGCTTTTATGCTGTTGATTCTTGGCATTACAGGAATTGTGTTGTGGCCTGGTTGGCGCAAGTTAATCTCTGGTTTCAAAATCAAGTGGAATGCTCATCCTAAGCGAGTCAACTTTGATATTCACAAAGTATCAGGTATTGTTGCGGCTGTCTTCTTGACTTTTATTGCCTTTACAGGTTTTTGCTGGAACTTCTACAATTTTGCTAGACCTGCCATCCATGCAGCCACCTTCACACCAATTATAAAAGATCCAGTTTCTAAACCAATTCCTGGTAAGTCTGCTTTGACACTGAACAAAATTTTACAAAAAGCTGATGCAGCGCTACCTGGTGCTGCTACAACTTATATCAGCCTTCCTCAAAAGCCAGAAGAAGTTTACACAGTCGGCAAAAAACAACCGCAAGAAACAGCAGAGTACGGTTATAGTCGGGTTTATCTTGACCAATACACAGGTAAAGTGCTGCAATTACAGAATGGGCTGAAGCCGACACGGGCAGAAGCAGTGTTGAATTCATTTTCACCACTGCACTATGGTACATTTTGGGGACTATCAACGCGGATTCTCTATGTTTTTGTGGGACTTTCACCGCTAATTCTGTCTATCACTGGCTTTGTGATGTGGTGGTATCGCTATAAAGGGAAAAATCGCCAACGGCAGACTGTGAGAATAATTGAGCATTTAAGTAAGAGTTAGGGTATTGGGTATGCCCATTTTCATCCATTATTTGTATACCCAGTTCATAACTACTACTTACTGCTTACCTTGACTATCACTATTTCGGCAAATGCTTACTGAGAAGTATTATTAGAAACTAAAGACACTATACGCCTCTACGATCGCTCTGATTCATTGGATATTCTCTGGCAGTACCCGCCCCGACTTGATGAGGGACAGTCTCGATTTATTGAATTGCCAGAGGGATTAGGACTAGGCATTTGTAATTATCAGTTTGATGACACTGTAATTACAAAAGTTATGGAATGTAACCATCATCTGAAATTTGGTTTTGTCCTTTCAGGAGTTTTAGAAACTCTGCATATGTGTAAAGAAAGTTCTATAACTTTTAGTGCCGGAAAGTATTTTTTTACTGGTAGTGGTGTTGCACCTACTCTCTCATGGCAGATTGGCGATCGCTTAATTATCCAAGGCTTTGAGTAGTGCCTAGATTTGCTACTGGTGAGTCTAATTTGCTGCTCGATCTATTAAACCCCGTTACAGTTTCATTCCTCACCGCCCTGAAATAGCTGCAAAAATCTCTTTTGGCAAAAAAGATGATTCTAGCGATAATGTTACAAAATAAAGCTCCAAACCTAATTTCTGTCTATTGTTTAAAAGTTAGCTCTTGTTTTTATTTCACCAAAGTGATGGAACGCTAATGACTTTAGATAATCAATGGTAAGGTGAATATCTCACTTGCTAAAAACAAGAAATTGGGTGAAGCGATCGCCCCACCCAATCTCAAATCATTTAAAATTTTAAGAACTAGTTCGCTACTTCAGCCAGTTCAATAACGCGCCCTTCATAGTCCTTGACCAAAAAATTCAACGGCTTGTGATTGCGAATCTTCAATTTCAAACCGCGCATTTCGACGCGCATTAAAATCATTTCCAGACATTCATGGTCAAAGCAGACGTGACGTTGCTGATTTTTGCTACCTAAACTTGCGCCAGTAATCACGTGTAGTTGAGTATTTTTCTTCAATTGATACCACAGCCCTTCACTAGCATTATTCATCGTTTTGGTAGACAAACTCGGGCCCGTAGACATATAAAGCGGATCTATCCCAGTTGCGCCTATGGTTTGTTCGTAGTTGTAGTAGTAGTGCAAAGGCACTTCGGCTGCTGGCAAATCTAGCAGCCCTTCATACAACTGTCGGGCAATTTCTAAATCTGACACCATCACAGTGTGTACTTTTGGGGCACTGGTAAGGAACATCCACATGGCACCAGCGTAAGCCGCCAATAACATTACCATGATGCCTTGGGTGGAGAAGATACTATCCAAAGGCAGGGAGGGCAAAAAGGAGCCTAAAGTAAGGGGACTCAAGAGGAACGATATCACGCTAACTGCTATAACCATGAACAAATAAGGATTTTATCAGGAGAGGCTTTTATGATTGTCTATCGAGACTAAAATTAAGTGCTTGTTTTTAGTTTATCAATATTTAACTAGTCTGAGTCTGAGGCTCAAATTGAGCAACACCAAGATATTATGCGATTAACTACAAGAGTGCAATTGCCAAAATTATTTTAACAACTATCAATCCCAAGGCTGATGCTAATTCCTTCTTTTCCTGAAGCTAATCACCCCCTAGTGAAGTCGCTGTTTCATCACAGTGACGATGAATTATTGACTCTGTTTCAGCAGTATCCCGATGCTGGCAAGTATTTTACAGTGATTTTTTGCCGCTACAGCCCCATAGTCTATACTCTAATTCGGCATTCGGCGCGATCGCCCGTGCAAGCAGATTATTTGTTTGCCCTCACCTGGCGACATATCTACTACGAACTTGGTGGACTCAATTTAACTCCTTTGGAAGCAACCGAAGAAAGATTAACCATGCAAAATTGGTTAATTAACATGACAGCTTTCTGTATTAACGAGATTAAACTACCACCTACAGAAGCAATTCATTATTCTCTTGAGGCAACTTCGCCGCCGCTATGGTGCTATGTAGAACAAGCATTAGACCAATTACCTCCGATTCTACGCTTAATCGTGTTAATGTCTCAAACTTTCCATTGGAGCGACACTAGAATCGCTGCTTATTTGCAAGCTGAAGGAGAAGCGATCGCCCCCAACGAAGTAGCCAATTTTCTCCAGGAAGGCTATCGTATGCTAGAGGACAAATTACCTACAGATATTCGTGCTATTTACCTTGGTGAAGGTTTTGCTCAAGTTTGATTTACGTATAAATGCGAGTAATTGTTGTCTTCAATTTTAAAATTAAAACTTCTTTTTAAACCTTCCACTTAAACCCGCAAGATGGGTAAGTTTTATGAGACAACAGCTTGTATTTCCAAAGCACAAGGTAGATAGAATTTATCCAACTGCGATTTTCGATCGCCAAGTCCTTTTGCACGCTCTTTTACTATTTACTTTTGTGCTGACTCCGATAGCGGCGGGTGCGGTTGATATTACCGAACAACTCCACCGTCCTTTAAATAGTTCCGTTGGGCGACAATCAAGAGATGAAGCAGACAGTTTATTACGTATCGGCGAACAACAGTATGCTTCAGGATACGCCAACAAAACAATTGCCTCTTGCTTGCAGGCACTAGAACTATATCACTCAATTGGCGACCTGAAAGCCCAAGGTTTGACTTATAATTTGCTTGCTAAGGCTTACATTGAGCTAGGTAGTTTAAAAGAAGCGGAAGATGCTTTACGACGAGGATTAGCGATTGCTCGTGATACTAAAGATTTTCAAGCCCAGATTTTTGTCTTGAATAATATTGCTACATTCCTGCTGCAACAAGGAGAATTTACTGCTGCTGGTAAAACTGTTGAGGATGCACTTGCAATTGCTCGTGATGTCAAAAATATTGAAGGTGAAGGACTATCTTTGAGTAATTTGGGATTAGTAGCAGCGAGACTGGGAAATTACAATCAGGCAATTAAGTTATATGAAAATGCTTTAATTTTTCGGCGTCAAACTGGTGATGCTATGGGAGAGGCAAATACCTTAAATAATTTAGGTGATGCCTATCTAGCATCGGGAAATTATCAAGATACCATTGGCACTTATGGTGCAGCAATGCAAATAGCCAAAATTAAAGGCGATCGCACTAATCAATTACGGGCAATTGATGGTTTAGTTACTGCTCACAGCGCTGTGGGACGGCATGAACGCGCCTTTGACTTATTAGAGGAGCGTTTAATAATTGCCAAAGAATTACAAAATCCGCGAGAAGAATTAAAATCTTTTGAATCTTACGCCAAATTATACGAGCAGTTAGGTAATTATTTAACTGCGCGTAATTTTTATGAAAGGGCAATAATCCTGGCGCGAAGATTGGAAGATAACAAACAAGAAGTGCTACTGCTAGATAAGCTGACAAAAATACTCAAGCGGTGAGCTAAAAAGTGAGGAGTTGGAAGAAAATGTTAAGTATGGTGCATTAGGCTAAAGCTATTAACGTACCGAATACATAACTAACTTTTAACTCCTCAGTTTAAACTCCTAGCTATTTTCCAACTTCTAAACTTTTTTAATTTAAATATACAGAACCACTTCGTTCAATTCTCATGGCACTTCTGCCTTGAACCGCATTAGTGGCTTCGTTAAATGTAACTTCCAAGTTTCCTGGCTCTGATGAGGCTTGGGGAGTGACTATTAATTGTCCGCCATCTTGTCGTTCAAATGTTACCGTTATTGGTGCGCTTAGATTTTGGAGTGTGGTATCGGATTTTCCTTGGAGCGATCGCGGTGCTGTATCACCAATAACTTGGTAAGTTATATTTGCCGCAGTCTGATTTACTAATCTAATATTAAGTTTACCATTTGCCAGTGCGATTGTAGCGCTGGGGGTTTGTCGTTGTTCTACTGGTACTGTAGTACCTGATTGTGATGGCACAGAAGGTACTTGTCCTTGGACTGGGGGAATTACGGGTGGTACAGTACCTGCTTGTGGAGGTACTAGAGATGTTTCACCGCCCACACCTAATTGTGCTTGCTGTGGTGATGGAGTCGCAGGGACGGGAAGAAGCCCTTGGGCTGCTAATCTTTGGGTTAGCGCATTAGGAGGACATCCTTGAGGTACGATAACGCGAGAGTTATGTGGTTCTTCGTAGAAAATCCGAGGACAAGGATTAACTTGACCAGTAGATTGTTGTTGGCTAATAGATTGTTGTGCTAGTGCTTGAGGAATTACTGGCAGGCTAAGCAGTAGTCCTCCGCAAAGAGTACCAAATAACTCAGCGGATTTACGAAAATTATGAGACTTATTAACCATTGTTAACTCCTGGAAAAATTTACGTTTTCTTCTTTTTAAAAATTTTCAAACATCAATATTTATGTAATCAGTTCTAAATTCTGAATTACATTTTCAAACTAGCAATTTCGTTTAAAGTTTACATCTTACTGTAGACTCTAAAAACATATATATTTAGACATAAGAGTTAATCCAGAAGACGGAAAATTTATATATTTAAATAAGTAAATAAGTATATAGACTTTGATTATTTCGATTGTTGACATTTTCATAATAGTCAATTTGCCTGGTTTGACAATTTCCTAATAGGAAAAAAGTTAAACATCTACATCTATCACAGGAAACAACATTTGAATAGAAAATTTAAAACTCAAGAGTTATCGGTAAAATTACGGCAAAGGTTGTACCAATACCTTGGGTACTTTCAACTTGAATATAACCTTGGTGATATTCGACAATAGCAGCAGCGATCGCTAATCCCAATCCCGAACCAGTAGCGCTGGCTTTGACTGTATTTCCAGTCCGATGAGTACGTGCCGGATCTACTCGATAAAAGCGGTCAAATAAGTGCGGTAGTGCCTCTGCTGGAATTCCGACTCCAGTATCAATGACTTTAACTTGCAACTGGGCACTGGTGTAACGTCGTCCAGAAACACGATTTATTCCTTCTATCCGCGCCAATTCTACTTTCACTCGTCCACCTGCTGGTGTGTAATGCAAGGCATTCGCAATCAAATTTGTGAATAGTCGCACCAGCTGATCCCAATTGCCCACAAGTGTAAACCAATTTTCTAGTAATTCGGGACTAGTTTCCGAAGCGGGAGGATCGATTAAGTCTAAAGTCAAGGCGATTTGTTTTTCAGGAACTAACAATTGTTGTTCTTCAACCACTTCCATTAGCAAGGCGTCCAAGGGACAAGGTGCAAAGGTATCTTTGCTGATACCACTATCCTGCCTTGCGAGGAAGAGTAAATCATTGACTAACTTACCTAAACGCTGTGTTAATCGTTCTACTATTTTTAACTGTTGGCGATATTGCACAGAAGTAGTAGTTTCTGCTTCTGCTAACTCCAAGTCAGCAAGTGCAACTTGCACATTGGTTTGAATCAAAGTAATAGGACTTCTCAATTCATGAGAAGCATCGGCAGTAAATTGTTTCAGGCGTTGGTAGGACTCACCTACTGGTTCCATAGCTTTACCTGAAAGAAACCAGCCACTTGCTGCTACAGAAACCAGCATTAACCCAATACCTAGCGCCAAATCAAAAATTAATTGACGACTGGGTTTTGCAACTTCAAACCAAGGATGGCTAACACGCAGATATCCTAATACTTGGCGTCCCACTTCCACCCGTTGTGTAACTTGTCGCAATAAAAGTGGCGAGTGGGGAATGGTGAATTTATCATCTCGGTCTTTTTTTGCTTTGACTACGCGGACGGTTTCACCAGTGCGGTTGGCATAAATGGGAATATTTAGGGGTTCGGATAGCGTTGACCAAATTAACTCACCGGTGGGACTAAACCATTCTAGGTCGATGTGGTCATCTTCTGTGCTGTCGGCATTGTCGGGAAAACTCGCCTCTACATTAATGCGAAATTTATCAGCGTCGGAATTGACTGGCTCAATGATGAGTCTAGACGCACAGGGGCTTGTTGTTAAACATCGCTCTACTACTTCCACTACGTGGTTAAGAGTATCGTCAATCCGCTCAATCAGTGTACTGCGGACGTATAAATAAACGCCACTGGCAAACAGTAGTAGTAATACGGCAGTCACAGCGGTGTACCAAATTGCCAGACGGCGGCGAGTAGCCTGAAACATATTTTTTACTTAATTTTTTTTACTAAATATCTTCAAATTACGTATTTATACGGCTGAATAATAGCTCAATTTTGTAGTTTTGGTGATTTTGCTGAGGTTGAATTATTGCTCAAGAATTACACTCTTGTTGCAGTAAATCTGCTTAATCCTATTTTATTCTTTACAGCCAGGATAAAAAATTGATTTTCTTAGACTATTTATAGCGAGATTTACTGAAACTACTGTTAGAAAGCATCCATATTAAACCAATCAAAAATCTAATTTTAAATATTGCAAATGATTAATTCCAAACATTAGCTCAATTCAAATAGCTTGAATTTACCACATTTTTTATTGTGAAAATATTAAAAGTTTCCATTTCGATTCAAATAACTATCGATATCTCCCTATTGAGATTCAGAGAAAAGGTAAAAATTATTGGATTGTGTTTATTATTTTCCATAATTTTAGGCAAAATTTTATTAAAAGAAGCATGTGCGATCGCCTTAGACCTAACCACTCAAAATAATGTTAATTTAATTACTACTAATCAGGACAATAAAATAGACAGTTCTCGAAGCCAAGCACTGTTAATACACGCCTTAAAAAATACTAAAACTAACTTCCAAAAACCAAATAAATTACGCCAATTCACTATAGCTGATGTTATCCCAATTGAAGAATATAAAGTACAACCTCCCAACCCAGACGAGCGAGAACGACAAGAACCTCAACTAAATAGAACTCAACAATATACGCCAACACAACAAATACTTATAGAAAAACTACGTCGAACAAAAAAGCAACAACAAGCAAAACAAAAAGAAATAATTCTTGATGCTCTGACATTTAGCGCCAATAAATACCCTTGGATTGTTAACCCTACAGATAATCTTACTTTTCAAACTCAATTATTTAAACCAAATCATGAAGAAAATTATATAGATACAGATATCAGGATAAGATTTTCTGACGACAATCAGATTATTAATAAATTTACTTATGCTAAATTTCCTAAACACGATCAGTTTTACTGGGTTCTCGACAACAACAGGGTAGTAGTTGAAACCAAAGGCTCTCAAGTAGGTATCCTTTCTCAAGGAAGAGAAACTAATACTTATATCACCCAAAATGTTACTTCACAGCAAGCATTTTGGGGATTGCAATCTCTGTTTGCCATACCTACTGATTTTCAGAATTTAGATGGAGAAGTTGCTACCAATAATTTTTCTATAACCACAATAGCAGGACAATTAATAAATCCAGAAGGTATACCTGCTGGCAGAGTTATTATTAATAGTGGTGTTGATTTAAATAACCCTAATGTCACAGTTCTCAAAAATCCTATACCAAAAATTGGTAGTGGCTCAACTTTGAGTGTTGATGGTGGACAAGCTTTATTTCAAGCTTTAGATGCTACCAATGCTCCTAAGATTCTGCAAGGCTTTCCCACAACAAATCTGCAACCTTTGCTAGATGATGGAAACGTTAAACTTCAAGTTGGCGAAATAATTCCAAAAAATGCCCTTGAAGCTGCTGGAATTTTTTGGGGAGATATATTAACCGGAAAAGGTTTCGGTTTTACTGCTCCTGTTTCTTCCTTTCCAGGTATTAAAGTTGCTCAACTTGGAAAATTCGATAATTTTGATTTGTTAAATGTAGCAGTCAATCCTTTTCTTTCTCAATCGGAGAAAGACTTTCATTATCTTAACTCTTTACAGTGGCTATCTTTAGGAAGAAGACAACCTGAGTTTGAAACACTATCTCAAACTCAAGACAATTCATATTGGCATAGACTCTATGTTAGCCGTCCTCATAATCGCAGCTTAATCCAATATGACCCAACAAATGTTAAGGCTACTTTCTCTAATATTTTTTCTGCTCCAGGCATATCTATAACCGCTAAATTTAGTGATTTTAGTATTAATTCTACTCAATCACTGAATTCTACATTAGGTTTGCTGTTAGGTGAGGTTTTTGAAGCTATTAAAATTAATAATATTCAACAAGGTTTACAAGAAGCTAGAGAAAAATTTAAGAAGGGAGAAGGTTTTACTCCTTTAAATACACCTGCAACAGCCGAGCAAAGAAGACAAATTAATAACAGATTGAATCGCACTTTAGCTTATGCTAATGCAGGCAGTGGACTAGAGCAAGTATCTGGAACTTATACACTTCCAAGTAAAATTACTCCTAACAAGTCGAGTATCTTACAAGTAAGAACCGGAAACCATAAACGAGCAGTTCAGTTTTTAGAAAGAAATATTTCTATCTTAAATGAAGGTGATACATTTTTTTCTGACCTCAGACTTTCTAATGAAAAGTTTGGCCCTCTGACTTTTATCGGTATCCCAATTCCTTTAAAAGATACTTCTATCGATCCGATTAACGAATCTTCTGCTGTAGAAGTAATTTTGACAAACTCGCAAGGGCAACAATTTGTACAGCAATTTAGTTCAGCCGATAATACGATAGTACCGCTTCAAGTCAGGTCATCTGATTTAGCGTTCGATTATATGGAACTCACTAGAGTTGATAAAATTAGTATTAGTTTTAATAACTTTAACGGTTATCTTTCTTTACCCACAATCGAATTATTAGCAGCAGGTTCTTCTGGGAATTTTAACTATAGTGCTAACTTGGGAACCTGGTTTAATATAGACGCTAACTCAGCACCAGGCGTTTCTAATAATAATTTCGGAATAGAAGAACCAACTATAGGTATATATGCTGGTATACTTCTCAATTATATTAAAACTGATGTACGTTTAAATTCAAATAAAAAACCTGTAGCTATTAATACTCATATACCCTACTTAAGAATTGACTGGAATAGTGCATCTAATAAAAATAATCCTTTTTCCACCTTCTTAAGTTATTTCTTTCAACATCAAGAAAGAAACTTTGGCTTTTCCTTAGCTCCTGGTATCGCTTATATTCAAGATAATAGTAATGGTGAATTATTAGGTCTTTTTAATGGAGAATTTGGTACTAGCCAAGGTTTAAATTTTAAAACAAGCCTAGAGATTGGTAAAGAATTATTCTTTGAGTTTCAAGGGTTGCGAAGAATTAGTAAAAGAATTTCTCTTGGTGCTTATTTAAGAAATTATAGTGTTAATAATATTGGTTTAGATAATCGAGTTTCTGGCTTCAATTATGGACTAATTTTCCGGCATACTTTTCCTGATAATGGTGTATTTATAGAAAGTCAGATTGGTACAGGTGAAAATGGCTTTGACCTGAAGTTTCAAGGTGGTTATAGATTTTAATTTTAGTATGCAAGATACCCAACTTATTTATAAAGTTGAGCATCTAAAAGTGTTAATTTATAAATTCTGTCTAATCTAAAGCACCTAAGCCATTATTACCAGCACCTGCTCGGATTATAGTTGTCACATTTTCAACCGAAGTACTATCATTTAATAAGTTTGCTGCTGTATTAACAAACGAATTTGGGGAAGAGACTGTAGTAGTTTTAACTATTCCTGGGGTTATTGTCAGACTAGTAACAGTTTCCTCATTTGTGCCTGCTATACCTGCATAGGTAGGTGTAATTTGTAAACCTCCATCAAAATAAAACCCAGAAGGTAAAATTACTTGACCACTCACACTCAAAAAAGTACCAGAAGGTCTAATTAGACTAACAGCACCAACAGCACTAGCTTGTTGTGCATTTGCTGGCACTGCTAAAAAATTTCCAGCACTCATTAAACCTAACAAGCAAATACTTCGCTGAAGAATTATAGATAATTTTTTAGATAAGCTACTCATAATTTATAAAACTCCTGATATTTTTACCTTAGCTTGTTCCCCAATATTGCATTGAAAATGCAAACTTCAACTCCACTAGCAAAAGTCGAGATGAAACTTTTCTTTATATTTCTTTTATTGCTTTTTGCAGATAAAAATATATAATCTTTGATATGAAAGTTTTGTTAACAATGGACATTTTTAGTGTGCGTATTATTACACAAACGCTCTATTTATTATTTAATAAGTGTTTTAGAGTTTATAAAGCTATGTAAAGAGATGATTCCAGATTGCTATAGCAAATCACCAACGCTTTCATTCAATTTCTTGATGTGTTAAATAAAAATTTAATCTGTGTATCAGAGTATGCAAAACAAAGTAGGGGTACACAGCTATATAACCCTACGAAAGACCCATACAACAAGATTCCCGACTTCCTATAAAAAGTCGGGAATCTGAGCCACAAAATAAATATAGGGAACAGACATAGCATTGCAATTTGTCTTCCCTATTATCTATAGATTTATTCAGCTGTTCTCTTAATTGCTAAAAATTCAGTAAGTACTTACAAAGCAAAATTCAATCTATTCTAAACCGCCTAAACCATTAGCACCAGCACCAGCGCGAATGAGAGCTGCTTGTGACCCAACGTCAGTAGCAGCGGTTAAAGCATCTGCGGCTGCCTGAACGAATGGATTACTGCTGCTGCTAGTAGAGAGTGCAGTAACATCGGGTGTGCCTGGGTCTACTTCTAAGCTAAGTATGGTTTCATCGTCTGTAGCTGCTGCACCATCGTAAGTCGGTGTGACTGTTAAAGGGCCGGGAAAGAAAGCATTTTGAGGTAAGGTTAATTCACCACTAACACTTACAGAAGCACCTGAAGCTCTAACAATAGTTGCAGCACCACGAGCTGCGGCTTGACCTGCATTTGCTGGCGCAGACAGGATATTACCAACACTAACTAAACCTAATACAAAAATGCTTCCTTTGAGAATTGCAGAGATTTTCATGATTAACAAACTCCTTGTGTTGTTTCTCTTTGCGTTATCAATATAACCATTACTTCTGTAAAATATTTCAGTAATGACACTGAATTTTATCAAACTTTTAGAGGTTATAAATTAAAAAAATAAATAGACAAAATTGTTAGTGTAGAGTTAAATATCTACATCAAAATATTGAATATATAAGAAATAGAGCAAAGGTTTTGCCTGCTTGCTCTATGTATGGTTATTGTTATAATGCTAACAAAAATTTGTATTTATTAAAACTAAATCTCTAAAAACTGAGAGTAAGACTTTAGACTGTCTTTCATACCAAAATTCTCTGAAAAATGCGCTTCATAATTATTCAAAAATTTTCAGAATTACCCATGCCATATCTTTGCTAAATCTGGAGTGCATTTTTATGGGTAATATGCTTTGAGCAATGATTTGGATACCCAAACTTAAAGACTTTCAAAAATAAATTATCCGATTATGGCTATGAGCGTAACGCACTGCTTAATAAGATACAAGGTGCGTTAACGTGAGAGTATAAGGCACTTTATGATGATTGTTGAATAAGTAGTCGGATAGAATTAATTACACAACGTCATTGCGAATGGAGCAAAGCGAAATGAAGCAATCACAAGGGTTGGGATTGCTTCTCTACAAGACGCTCCGCGTAGCTTGCTTCCACGAAGTGGTACGCTTCGCTGGCAATGACTGTAAATATTTTTGTCCAACTACTTATTTTAATTAGAAATCCTTCCTAGAGGTTCTGATGTGGATAGAATACTGTGTGCCCTATTGAAATCTATTAAAAAACACAGTTATGACTAACTGTTGCCTCGGCGTTACGCTCAAACACCATTTAACTTACTATGTTTATTGTCCCCCAGTTAAATGGCTACATCTGGCTGCCGTTAGGTCATTATGCCAAAATCTAAAAAAAGCACTACTCCAATCAATCTTAGCGATCCACAATATTATCTTAACCGAGAGTTAAGCTGGTTAGAATTTAATAGCAGAGTTTTGCATGAAGCCTGTGACGATCGCACCCCGCTTCTCGAACGCCTGAAGTTTTTAGCAATTTTCACTTCTAATTTAGATGAGTTTTTCATGGTGCGGGTTGCTGGTTTAATGCAACAAGTAGAGGCCAAGGTCAGCGTGTTAAGTCCGGACGGTCGCACACCACAACAACAACTAGACGATATCCGGTCTACGCTGATTCCCCAAGTGAAGAAACAGCATCAACATTTTGAACAAGTACTTCGCCCTCTATTAACAAAGCACGGAATTCATATCGTAAATTATATAGATTTAAATCAGACACAACGGAATCATCTCAATAGCTATTTTGAAGAACAAATTTTTCCAGTTTTGACTCCCTTAGCTGTTGACCCCAGTCATCCTTTTCCGTTTATTTCTAATCTCAGTTTGAATCTAGCAGTTGTGGTTAAAAACCCAGATACCGAAGAAGAATTCTTTGCCAGAGTTAAAGTCCCTAACGTTCTGCCGCGATTTTTACCATTACCGCTTGAGTTAGCAACTCAAGATCGAGAAAAACCGACTCACTGGGTTGGGATACCTTTAGAACAAGCGATCGCTCATAACTTGGAATCCCTATTTCCAGGGATGAATATTCAAGAATATCATCCGTTCCGCATTACCCGCGACGCTGATTTAGTCTTAGAAGAAGATGAAGCAGATGATTTGTTGTTAGCGATCGAACAAGAACTGCGAAAACGGCGTTTAGGTGGAAGTCCAGTGCGGCTAGAAATTCAATCCCAAACACCTGAACCAGTGCGATCGCGATTATTACAAGATTTAGAATTAACAGACAGTGATGTTTACGAAGTAGATGGTCTTTTAGGACTGCGGGATTTGATGTCTTTCATGTCCTTGCCACTACCAGAACTCAAAGATCCACCACGTCAATCTGTTGTACCATCGCGCCTGCAACGTCTTAGAGAACCCAATTTAAATCCAAATGCACTAGAAACGGATGAAGGAAAAGACTTTTTTTCGATAATTCGGGAAAAAGATTTGTTAGTACACCATCCTTATCAATCTTTTTCGGGTTCTGTGGTGCGCTTTATTACTTATGCTGCCTACGACCCGAATGTGCTAGCTATCAAAATGACTCTCTATCGGACTTCTGGCGACTCACCCATCGTCAACGCTTTAATCGCCGCTGCGGAAAATGGCAAGCAAGTATCTGTGCTGGTGGAATTAAAGGCGCGGTTTGATGAAGAGAATAATATTTATTGGGCAAAACGACTAGAAAGAGTTGGCGTTCACGTTGTCTATGGTTTAGTGGGGCTGAAAACCCATAGTAAAACTCTGATGGTAGTCCGGCGAGAAAAAGACAGGATGCGTCGGTATGTACATATTGGCACTGGTAATTATAATCAGAAAACTGCACGGCTGTATACAGATTTGGGATTATTTAGTTGCCGTGAAGAATTGGGTGCTGACATTACAGATTTATTTAATTTCTTGACAGGCTACTCTCGGCAAAAATCTTATCGAGAGTTACTGGTTGCACCTGTGAATATGCGCGATCGCTTTTTAGTACTCATTCGTCGCGAAATTGAAAATGTTCAAAAGGGCTTTTCTGGGCGCATTGTTGCCAAAATGAATTCTTTAGTCGATCCCGAAATTATTGCTACTTTATATGAAGCTTCCCGCGCTGGAGTACAAATCGATTTAATTGTTAGGGGTATTTGTTGTTTGCGGCCAGGACTCAAAGATATTAGTGAAAACATTCATATAATCAGCATCGTCGGTCGCTTTTTAGAACACTCTCGAATTTATTATTTTCATAACAATACACAGGAGGAAATATATATTGGCAGTGCTGATTGGATGCGCCGCAACTTAGATCGGCGAGTGGAAGTAATTACCCCAATCAAAGACCCAGATATTGCTAAAGATTTGCAAGAAATTCTGGGAATTATGCTTGCAGACAATCGCCAAGCTTGGGAGTTACAAGCTGATGGTACTTACATTCAACGCCGTCCCTATGATGATTCTCCAGAAGCAAATTCACAAAAAACTCTCATTAATATGGCATTACGTTCAACTGGTGTAGCCTCAAACCTGATTGATTAAAAAATAAGTTCTTATATTTTTAGAACTAGATCGACTTAGGTTTTTTTTAAGAAATTTTAATTTTTTAAAAAGTTATCTAAGTTACTTGTCATAGGTTTATACAAGTTATTCAACCATAGGATAGAGTAAGTGCTGGCACTTATTCTCATAGACTAGAGGGGTTATTGTAACTAATTTTGTCTTTAGCCCCAATGTTAATGTTATCCTGTGAGACTTCTACCTTGCGTGTTCTAGTAGTTGACGATCACGAACTTACTCGTTTAACCTTACAATTAGTTTTTTCTTGCCAAGAAAATATCCAGGTAGTAGGCTTAGCCAGTAATGGTCAAGAAGCTATAGAAATGGTTAAACTTTGCCAGCCTGATGTAATTGTTCTAGACTTACAGATGCCAGTTATGGATGGCTGGAGTGCCTCTAGTCAAATTAAAGCTATATCTCCGAGTACTCAAATCCTTGCTTACTCTTCAGTGGAAGATGTAAATTACGATACAAATAAAATGTCTCGCTTTGATAATGTTTGTAGAAAAGATGTACCTACCTCCGAACTTATTGCTTTAGTTAGGCAGTTAGGTAACCGTGTAGGAGATGGGCCTGTCATACAGTGAATGACTATCTATAGCATTACCAACCCGGTCTTAGCTCAATTCTAGGAAATTGAAGACATTATATTACTGCGAAACGTCGGTATATCCCGAACTTCAAGTTTACACCGACGCTATTTTCGATATTTTATACTTAGTGCTAAATCTAACTAGCTATATTTCTTTTTCTGGAACGAACCGCCTAAATTCATCAATTAACTCATCCAATTCTTCTAAAGCCTGATTTACGTCAATCCTTAAAGTTCCTAGATTTGGTTGTTCCAGTAAGCTCAGCAAGTAGTCCCGCTTACTTTCCACCACAGCAATTCGTTCTTTTATGGTCTGTAAGTCCATTATTTTTTCTTCGTGTTTAAGTACCTTTAAGTTTAAACTTAACTCATAATCCAACATTGGGGAACACTAAGTTAAGTCAATACAAGACCGAGAAAGGGTTTTAATTCACTTGAGTTGATTTGGAATATTGCAGGGTAGGTGGCTAATTGAGAATGCTGCAAAGAAGATAGGCTAATGCTCTTCCCTAATTTGTTACTCATAGCCGATGATAATAAAACTGATACCATTTCATAAAATTCCTACTACAACTACGTTTGTAGGGGCATACAAATAACTGTAAACCCTTACGGCAATTCATTAGTTACAAAATTTTTAGAAATGGTATGAGGTATTAGCACATTTATACTTATCTAAGCTCATGCTACGCCAAATCTCTTTGGGAACACTCGGTTTAACTATCGGTAGCATATTAACCATTATTGGCTTCGTTGCCTATGCTTCTGATAATGCAACACTCAATCTTGTCGGATTTTTTTACGGGATTCCTCTATTATTGGGGGGGCTAGCACTGAAAGCTAATGAACTCAAGCCAATACCGTTTAGCCAACCTACGTCACCATCAACATTAATATTACGCCAGCAGCAAGCAACTGTAACTCAAAATAAAATTCGCAAAGATATCACTCGATATTGCTATGGTCAAGATGCCCATTTCGATACAACACTTGACTTTTTGGGTTTGAGCCCCAGCGATGAAGAACGACCAATAGTCACAGGGTTACGAGAAACAGAAGTCAATGGAAGCTATGCCCTAATTCTAGAATTTGATTCACCACTAATACCAATTGACCTATGGCAACAAAAGCAAGAAAAGATGACCAAATATTTTGGTCCGGCGGTGGAGATTCAAATAACCCAACCATCTGAAAATAAAATTGAAGTGGCATTCATAAAAAATTCTCAAAAAGAGTTAATAGTCAATAGTCAATAACATAAATTCTCGTTAACCATTGAGGATTAGAGACTATACAGTAGGGAACAACAGGTAGAGGAGCAGGGGTAAGACTTGTTGTAAGTTGTCCGCTTGTCTTCATGTCTTCCCATTCTCTACCTCTTTGTTCACCCGTGAATGAAAAGTTAGGCAACTATAAAAAATAAATTATCTTTAAGTTACTGAGTGTTGACAGTGGGATATTTTTATTTAGAAGTTTCTTATACCAATTTGAAGAAGGATTCGACAAATAATATTACAAAATTCAAATGTATAAAGCGCTTTCCAATGCTTTTGGGTGAAGCTGCTGTCTTTAAAAGTTGTGTCACAACTTTTTGTCGCATCGAACTGAGCTGCACTAAGGGTAGTTCCCTACGGAGAAAAACCTTCCTTCTGCTTATGAAGATGCTGTGCAAACAAGAATGGACTCACCACGTTCCCTCAGCATAAATCTAAAATACTAAAACCTAAAATGGTATTACTTTTCTAGACGAACTGCATACCACTGTAAATATTCTCCAGAACCAATATCTAATTCGCAACTGGTATCTAGTAAATATTGCGCTTGAGCCTCAACAGTATTAAACTTTTGCAAGTCAGGTGGCAAATCTTGAATTTTTAGTTGTTGGAGAGTTGTTTTGAGCTTTTCTAATAACTCTAATGGTGTCAAAAATTGTTCTGGTTGATTTGTTTCTAAAACAACAAAGTTATCCTGCCGATACATGAGTGGGTCTGGCATTTTTAAAATTTAGTGAATTTAGATAGATTTTGATTTTTCTACAAAAATTTTATAGTTAATTTTAGATAAAAAGAAAAATTATAGCAGGAGGCAGTTCGCGTAGCGTGTCGAAGACAAGGCAGTTCTTGCTGGAGGCAGGAGGTAAAACATTACTATTCCTAACATCCAGGCTTTCAAGATGTCCTAACCTTTAATTCACTTGGTATACATAGCAGTCTTAATTAGTCTAATACTTTCTACTTATTTTTTACTAGTGAATAAGAAGAAAATAAAGCTTTACACATACTTTAATATAAATTTTATGTAATTATACTAATTATAGGTAATCATTATTAACTTTAGTAATTAAAGTCAACTGATATTAGTATTTAGTATTAGCTATCTTCTAAAGGCAGTTTAGCAATTAGTTTGCCCTATCTGATTAAGTTAATAAACCAAATACAAAATTAAATAATTAAGGTGTCGATTTGTAATTCTCAAAAAAATTGTAATTTTGACTTTAATAATAGGGAAATATAACAGTAACATTTCCTACCATAATTATATCCTAATAAACAGGTAGTAATTGCCTTTGTGTTCCAATTGTAGATTGTATATGCAACTTATTTATCTACCGCTTGCTTGCCTCAATAACATTAAGCAGTCTATTCTCAAAAAACAGTTAATTATCAAGCCAAAAACACCCTTGTTACAGATGCTGGGATCGATCAAAACAGCGATCGCTCCCTTGCGATCGAGTTGCCCAACCTTTTTCAGGATAGTCTCGCAAGTAGAACGTAATTCATGTCAGGCATAAGTCCATTTTCTCTTTCAAAGCAACCGCCACTGATTCTAGTGGCTGATGACGACAAAACCATTCGAGTGTTGTTGCGTAAAGCTATGGAACAAGAAGGTTATCGAGTGGTTGAGGTCAATGATGGCAAGCAATGTTTAGATGCTTACGAGACAATTAAACCAGATATAGTTTTGCTGGATGCTGTAATGCCGGTGATGGATGGCTTTACTTGCTGTAAGCAGTTGCTCCAGATTGCCAGAAATAATTTAATCTCAGCACTCGCAACCTTTGATACTGACTCTGTGCTTGGCAATACTGTAATTTCCAAAATATGGGAGCGAACTCCCATCTTGATGATCACATGCTTAGATGATGAAGAATCTGTAGACCGTGCTTTTGAAGCAGGAGCGACTGATTACGTTACTAAGCCAATTCACTGGCCTGTTTTGCGTCAGCGATTGCGCCGACTGCTACAGCAAGCGCAAGTTTACAAACAGTTAGAGGCCGCAAACCAAGCTTTGCAGCACCTCGCCAATGTAGATGGTTTAACTGAGTTACCGAATCGTCGTCGCTTTGACGATTATCTTAATACTCAATGGATTAATTTGGCACAGGAGGCATGTCCCCTGTCACTAATTTTGTGTGATATCGATTTTTTTAAATTTTATAATGATAAATATGGTCATCCTGCTGGCGATGTCTGTTTACAAAAAGTGGGTGCTATCTTAAATAAAAAGGCGCAAAAACATCAGGATTTAGTAGCGCGTTATGGTGGCGAAGAATTTGCTGTAATTATGCCGTATACTCATGCATCTGGTGCAGTTCATGTTGCCGCAACGATGCAAGCAGCAGTCAGAGATTTGCAAATTGTTCATGACGGTTCTGCGGTGAGTCAGTATGTCACTTTAAGTATGGGTGTAGCAACTGTTGTCCCTACTTGGGAATCCTCACCTTTAGATTTGATTGTGCGGGCAGATAAAGCACTTTACCAAGCAAAAGCAGGAGGGCGCGATCGCTTTGTCTCAAGTCCTTAGTTATCATTGGCTAAACAGGGCATGAGGTATAACTAACAAGGATAAACTGGTAGTGTGAAGTGGAACCATGCTCCGCTATTAGGAGCTGAGTCTACCCAAATTTGACCATAATGCGCCCGGATGATACGTTGGCATAAACAAAGACCGATGCCGTAACCATCTGTACCTTCATCCCGTTGCAAACGGAAGTGGTTTTCAAAGATGCGATCGCGATTTTCTACAGGAATACCAGGCCCCGTGTCCCCAATACTGAACTGAACTTTTTGGGTGGTGCGGTGTAATCCAGCAATACTAATCTTGCCACCTTCTGGCGTATATTTAATCGCATTATCCAACAGATTTACTAGCACTTGGCGGATGCGTTCTGGGTCAGCATATACGTATGGCAAGTCGTTGGGAATATCTGTTTCTACTAGTTGGGATTTGCTGGTACAGCGATCGCATAATTCTTCTATTACATCTAAACACAGTTTACCTAGTTGTACCTTTTGTGGTAATATAGGTATCTCTGTATCTTTGCCGCGACCTACTTCTAAAAGGTCGGTAATCATCTTATCAATAATTTTAGTTTGACTGCGGGCTTGTTTTAATAAATGCGCTGTCATCGATGGTTTAAGACGCTGGAATTCACCTGTTTCTAGATTGTAGTTAGACTGAAGAGTTTCAATAGCGATCGCCGCAGCAGTTAGGGGATTACGCAGGTCGTGTGCCAACATAGCAATCACTCGGTCTTTAAACTGTAGTTGCTCCTGAAGGTTTTCTTTTTCCTGTTTCAAGCGAAAAATTTCGTCTGAGAGGCGGATGAGTTCGGCAGAAACAGCGACCGAACGGATCGTAGATTTGGGTAATGTCATCCGACCATTGTCATCTATACGTTCTTGTAAGTCTTCCTGTAATTTTGAGTAAGCCTCTATAGCAGTTTGCCAGCGAGGCCACCAATTTTTCAATTGCGCTATTATATTACTCCCAGCTAGAATCTGCCGTGGTTCCGGATGGATTTTGATTAATGCTGGCGTTGCTATCAATTTAAAATGTTCTGCCAAGTAAGGTTGTTGACCAACATCGATAATTTGCAGTTCAAAACTGTACTCAGCCTGCAATTCTTTTAAGTAAGCACGTATTCGCTGCACCTGCTGTCGGGACTTTGGGCGTCCATCGACAAAAAGTAGCAGCTGGAGTGGAGCCTCGGAATAAATAGGCTGATCCTGGGAAACTTGCATGTAATCGTGTTTCAGCACTGGTAACAACCTGGCGACGCTTTACAAAAAGTAAAATTAATTAATGGTTGTCGATGGTCGTCCGTTTTTCTTCAATTTAATATCTATTTTAGATTTTTCATACTCCTATGAGATCTGCGTTTTTGACATAAGATAAATCTTTTTGAGCCTTTTGCCTTGTTTTGGCTAACTTCATCTCCAAAAAAGACTTTTGCCCTTGAATAGAAGTCTTTGTTTGCCCTGAATCAAAATTTTTGCCAGACTCAGCAGGTGAAAATTTTGATACTATGTCAAATCAGCTAATCCAGCAGTATGTGAATTTGATTACTCGCTTTGACCAAGGGAACACTGAACCAAACGTAGATGCTAATTGTATCCGATCTATTAGGTAACTGTTAACTGTTTAGACCAAGTATGTAGAGGGTTTTCTTGAGTGCCAGTGCATTGGATGAAGTGTCTTTTGTACTTCTATCCAATCATTTAGGATTGGAAAACAGTCATAGGTAACTACTGTTTGCATAAATTCCGAAGCGCACGTTCTTGGGGTCGTCCTCAAAAAACCACTCCACTATTGCAGAAAATAAGGGATAGGTTGCTTGGGGAAAGCTTTGGATAACATCCGAGCCGCACCTTTAAAGCAAGCACTCACTGCTTTCGAGACTGCCAAGAAACTCTTGACTACAGTACAAGTAGCACTTTCCTAGAGAATCATATTGATAGATACTAGGAAAACTGCCGCGACAGTTAACTAAGAATTTTGGATTTTAGATTGTCAATAGCGCAGCTAAGCCAAATCAGACGCTTTTATGTCGCTAACGCTTCCCTATCAAGCTTTAGATTTTTTGGTATCTCTACTCTTAAGCAAGCTACATACCTCACTCCAAGTAGGTGAAGCATGAACTAAAATCCTCAACAACCCAGTTACAAGGTTTGTTTGAATCTAAAATCAGTCTTTAAAAGTTTTGATTGCTGGAACCCAGCGCTCAATGCCAGTTCTCACAAGTTTCTTAACCATGCACAGCGGTCACTCATGAGGGAACCCATCTGTTGTGCGCGCTGCTAACTCAAGGGACTGGCTCAACTTTTGGCAAAATCTCAAATCCAAAATCACTTAACTGGTTTGTTAATGACCCTACCTGAAGAACTATAAACTTACGCTAAGTTCCTGGAATTGCTTACTTAACACTGGCATTTTTGAGACATTCATTATTTAGCTTACCATCGTCAGATGAATAATCTTCAGAATTGACTTTAAGCCAACATTAGCCAATTTCGTTGATTCCCCTCTTTTGATGAGGCTAAGGGGGGCTTTATTCATAGTCTATCACTAGAGTAGCTGGCGATCGCATTAAGCTAGTGCATTTATGCGTATATTCAAGCTTTTGGTCGTTAAACTGTTATTTAACGAGTTATTAATTATTTTTTCCTATAGCAACCCAAAATATTCATAACTATTCCAAATTTTCCACATGATTAAAGTATAAGAATTTTGGATGATAACTACTCTGGTTTGTTTTGTATTTTTTTTCCAAAAATGTTACTTTGGCAGAATTTTAGGGAAATCTATAAATAAGCATGGGAACTATCAAAACCTAATGGCTGTAAAACAAAGACAACACGGTAGCTTCTGCTACCGTTTACTAATTTTTGAGACTAGATTGTGGTGCTACATACGGTATTGATGACTGGAAAAATTTCTTGCCGATGTATATTACCTGTTTGGTATAACACCTAGTACCCATCCCCATTTTATAAATAGTTTGCGCTAGGGTAGGAACTGAAACTCAATTTGTGATTTCTTGTGCTTCCTGCTAAACGTCCAGCTGTATTTTTGAGTTTGGCTGTTTTATTCACTTCGTTAACAGCCTGTGCTAACACTCCAGCGGCCAAAAACCTTGAGCAGTCTTTGGCCGCAGATCCGAGACTGCAAAACAATCCGGTTGTCTTTGAAGAATCACAAGGTAACCAATCACAAGCACAGCAAAACGACTCAACAATTCAGTTACCACCTGATTTTCCCCAAGATATTCCACTATATACCAATGCCAAATTACAGGAAGTTAAACCTGCTAGTGCTTCAGAAAACAGAGTCTCAACTCGTTGGTTGAGTTCTGACCCAAGCAACTTGATTGCTAGCTTTTATCGTAGCCAGTTGCAAACAAATAACTGGCAAATATTGCAACAGCCAACAGATGATGGAGTAGGTGTCTTTGAGGCACGTCGTAGCGATTCTTTACTCAAAGTTTCCATTCAGCCTCAATCAGTTACCAACGCCACACCTAATCAACCCCAAACAGCTACTCAATTACTAATTGAGTACGTACCGAATAATAGTACTGCAACAGCACAACCTACTCCAAATACAAATCCTAACAAAATTACTAACGACGTTCCCCAACCAGGAGATCCGCAGTTCATCGGCCCTGTACCGCCTGCAAATTTGGCATCACAGCCACCAAGCACGGCTAATAACCAACCAGTTCCTACAGCTATACCTGAATCTCAGACATTCAACGATCTCAATAAAGTACCACAAGAATGGCGACAACACATTCAAGATTTGGCTGCTTTAGGTGTTTTGTCTATAGAACCAAAGACAATTAAGAGCAATTCTGCTGCTACAACTAATCAATTTGAACCCAGTAAAATCGTTACACGTCGAGAATATGCCCGTTGGCTAATTGCTGCTAATAATACTATGTATGCCAACAATTCAGCTAAGCAAATTCGCTTGGCATCGGAAAGTACTCAACCGGCTTTTAGCGATCTATCCTCAAAAGACCCTGATTTTCCAGCAATTCAGGGATTAGCTGAGGCTGGGTTAATTTCCAGTCCTTTATCTGGAGATTCTACAGCTGTTTTGTTTCGTCCTGATGCTCCCCTAACACGGGAGGTGTTGTTGCTGTGGAAATTACCTTTAGATACTCGCCAAGCTTTACCCGCTGCTAACTTGGAGGCGGTCAAACAAACCTGGGGTTTTCAAGACGCAGCTCGAATTGATTCTCAGGCTTTAAGGGCAGTATTAGCTGATTTTCAAAATGGCGAACAATCAAACATTCGCCGGGTGTTTGGCTATACAACCCTGTTTCAACCTAAAAAACCAGTAACTCGTGCTGAGGCGGCTACGGTTTTGTGGTACTTTGGCACTCAGGGTGAGGGTGTATCGGCTACTGAGGCTTTGAAGTTAAAGCGATCGCCAACCTAATTATCTTCTCTACAGCACAAAAGTAGACAAATAGAATCTTTAAAAGCAAAAGTTTGCTACTTCTTTATAATGCCCTCAATTTTTATTAAGAAAATGTAATTCTAAGTATTTATAGCGTTTTTACCTATGTTTGATGAATTTCTCAGGCATACTGTAAGTATAATAACGTAAATTTACTGATTGAATATGCCTGATTTTGAAGTGAATCAAAAACAGATAAATTGTCAGATTATCACTTCTTAACTACTTTTAAACAAACTTAAAAATACCATAGATAAAATAAATATGAAAAAACAAGCTGTAGCGGCAGGATTTGTTCTATTTTCTTTCATGTTACCGAGCAAAGCCTCGGCTGCGAGTTTTGATGGACTTTATGTATTTGGCGATAGTCTTTCAGATACAGGCAATGTATACAATTTGACGGCTCAAGGATATCCTCAAAGTCCACCTTACTTTCAGGGACGTTTTTCTGATGGCCCAAACTGGGTAGATTATTTCGGAGATCGGCTAGGATTAAAGCCTACTTTATTCACTACTATTCCTTCCACACCTCCTACCCAAGGGATAAATTTTGCTATAGGTGGTGCTAGCTCTGGTTTAGATAATGCTGTGCTTCCTGATTCAGGTTTACCGGGAGTGCTTAAACAAGTTCTGGGTTTTGCTCAAACTTTAAAAGCAAATAATCAAACTGCCGACCCAAATGCACTTTATACATTATGGGGAGGTGCCAATGATTTCCTTTTTACTAATCCCACAGACTCCACCACGCCAATCAGTAATATATCCCTAGCGTTGAATACTCTTGTAGGAGCCGGTGCCAAAAATATTTTGGTGTTTAACTTGCCAGATTTAGGAGACCTACCAGCAGCTAAAATCGACGGTCGCAACCCTACAGTCCTTAGTAAATCGAGTAGTGAGTTTAACTTGGGTTTAGCAAATACTGTGAGCGTTTTGAACCAAAACCCGAATCTCAACATCACTTCTATTGATATTCATTCTTTATTTAATCAAGCAAGCGCATTGGGTTTTACGAATGTAACCGAGTCTTGTCTATCTAGACCAGATATATGTCAGCCAGGAAACAACAAATTTTTGATCTGGGACGGTTTCCACCCAACCACCGCCGCTCATAAGGTGATAGCAGACACTGCACTAGCGGCGATTGAGGCTAAGTCTGTTCCCGAACCAACCACCCCGTGGGGGACATTGTTGGCAATTGGTGCTTTTAGTGCAGTAGGAGTGGTGAAACGTCAACAAAAAAGGTCAGTACTTGTGTCAACAGGTCGGGTTGTTGATGCACAATAGTCTCATATAACAGTTGAAAATTAAACTAACTGTATTGATGTGGGATTACGATCGCTTATTTGAAATAATTACAGAGTTGGTGATGCATCATTCTCCTAGTGGTGCAGAAGCCGAAATTAACCAGTTGTTGATCCAACGATTTACGGCATTGGGCATAGAAGTCTGGTGCGATCGCGCCGACAATATTATTGCAAAAATTCCTGGGCAAAGTTCAGACAGAGCAATTGCCATCACCGCTCACAAAGATGAAATTGGCGGAATTGTCAAAAGTCTCGGTGATGAAGGTCGCGTGGAAGTCCGCAAGCTTGGCGGTTCTTTCCCTTGGGTTTACGGTGAAGGCGTAGTAGATTTACTCGGAGACAACCAAACTATTAGCGGGATTCTCAGCTTTGGTTCTCGTCACGTTTCCCACGAATCTCCACAAAAAGTCCAACAAGAAGATACTAGCGTCAAATGGGAAAACGCCTGGATTGAAACCAAACTTACTACGGCTGAACTAGAAGCAGCCGGAATTCGACCTGGAACGAGAATGGTGATTGGTAAGCATCGCAAGCATCCAATTAGGTTAAAGGATCATATTGCCAGTTACACCTTAGATAACAAAGCCTCTGTTGCGATTTTGCTAGCGTTAGCTGAAAACCTCAAACAGCCAGTTGTTGATGTTTATCTGGTGGCTTCAGCAAAAGAAGAAGTGGGGGCAATTGGGGCATTGTTTTTTACTCAAAACCAGCCTTTAGATGCCTTGATTGCTTTAGAAATTTGTCCTTTATCTGAGGAATACCCTGTTAAAGATGGAGAAAGTCCGGTACTTTTGTCTCAAGATGCTTATGGGATATATGATGAAGGATTAAATAGACAAATTCGCCATTGTGGTAAGCAGTTACAGATACCAGTGCAGTTAACAACTCTCAGCCAATTTGGCAGCGATGCTTCGATTGCGATGAAATTTGGTCATGTTGGGCGTGCAGCTTGTTTGGCATTTCCTACCCAAAATACCCACGGTTATGAAATTGCTCATTTAGGAGCGATCGCTAATTGTATTGATTTACTAAAAGCTTTTTGCGAAACTGAATTGAAGTAGTACTTTTTCTAAGCCGATGACGGGATTTGAACCCGTGGCCTGCTGATTACGAATCAGCTGCTCTACCACTGAGCCACATCGGCGTACACAACCTAATACTATAGCATGATTCACTAATGGTAAATCAAAATCCCAAAAATCGCCTCAACCCCGAACAATATAGTCGTCTGAAAGCAGAAATTGCAGCTCCTTATCGTGGTTTTCGACAATTTATCTATATTGCTTTTGGTGCTTCTGGTTTAATTGGGGCATTCATCTTTTTTTTTAGAGTGCTTGCTGGACGCGATGTTGAAAGTGCTTTACCTAACTTGGCTTTGCAAATAGGAATCGTTACCCTGATGGTTTTTCTCTGGCGCTGGGAGCAACGTCGGCAAGAAAGCCCTAAATCTCGTTAAAAATGCCAATTTTTGAAGGAATATGAACTATTAATCTTTTTGCAGTTTGCTTTTGAAAAATCTTCATGTTCTTAACATATATTAATGTTTTGATAAAAATTAATATATTAGGAAAGAAAAAATAAAAAAAGATTATAAAATTTTAAAAAGCAAAAATTTCTGAGAAACTGGAAATCGTTAAAACGGGGTCAGTCAATATAAAGACCCTGATTATAAATCCAACGGCATTCAAATGGGGTCAGCTATTTTTTAGACCCTAAATTTTATATTTAGAACGCTGAAATTTAATCAAAGGCAGAATATTGAAAGCGCCAGACTAATAACTTGTTAGTCTGGCGCTTTGGTTAATCAATTAGGCTTTAAAGTTACGCGATCAAAACTTAGCACTCTTCATTGAACTGTTACCAAATAAGATGAAGGAATTGGTTGGGCACGTCCAGCGTTAACGAGTGCTTGGTAGACAAAGGCAGCAACTTCGGCTCTAGTGGCTTGACGATTAGGATTGAGTTGCTTGGCAGTGGGATAATTGATTACTAATTGCCGTGCAGTTGCAGCAGCAACAGAAGCGATCGCATAATTAGGAATCTGGCTAGCATCAGTGTAAAAGGAAACGACATTCTGATTATTGGCAGTTAAGCCTAAACCATTTGCTAAAGCAACTAACGCCTGCACTCTTGGAATTTGCTGCTGTGGCTTAAAAGTACCATCAGGATAACCAGAGACAAATTGACTTCGGTAAGCAGATTGAATTGCAGCATAAGCCCAGAAATTGCTAGCTACATCCTTAAACTGGGTACCTGCGCGTTTCACTGGTGGTGTCAGGGCTTTAGTGATGATAGTGGCAAATTGAGCGCGGGTTACTGGTTCATTGGGTTTAAAAGTACCATCCGGAAACCCAGCAATAATATTTTGAGAAGCTAAGGCTTCGATGTAAACTTTTGCCCAGTAATTTGCTGGTACATCTTTAAAAGCAACAGCCCCTCCAGGGGGTACGTCAACAACTGCGGCAACAAAATTTACTGAACCAAAAATTTGTTTTTGATTGATATCGTTGCCAACAGCAAGAATTGTACCAGTTTTAGTAGCATTGTTGACATCATAACGAGTGTTATTGCGAATCAGATTGCCACCGGGATTTTCATTAGTGCCAAGGTCAGGTAAAGCACTAACAGTTGCTACAACACCATCCCGTTTATTGTTCTGAATGACATTCTTACGCAACACGGGCTTAGCTGACTCTGAGATAAAAAGACCGTCTTGGTTTTCGATAATTTGGTTTTCTACAATTAGGGGTGTAGAAGTACCACCGATCGCTAGACCAAAACCAGTATCCTGAAATAAGTTACCCCGGATTTCTCCTTGGGCAGATTTAGCAACAGAAACTCCATTGCCTTTATTTTGTACGAAGAGATTATTTTCAATTTTGGGGTTACCTGTACCAGTAACAAAAACGCCTTCTCTAATACTGTTAGTAAAAGTACTGTTTTTGATAATTGGATTCGTTGATTCCACCCAAACACCAGTACCTCGTTGATTCGGGTTGGTAACGGTGACGCCCGTAATAGTCGTATCTTGTTCGGCAAGGATAGCAATGTCCTGTCTGGCAAAGGTGCGACTAGTATAAAAACCTCCACCTGAAATTAATGTAGCCTGACCTCTAGTAGATTCATCACCCCGCAGTGTTACCCCTGGTTTGAGCAATATGGGAAAGGTTTCCCCACTTTCCTGGTTATAATTCCCAGGTGCAAGTTGAATTATTGTGCCTGATTGGGCTTGACTGAGAGCAAAACTTATGCTTTTGTAAGGAGCGTTGGCTGTTGTTCCACTACCAGCAGAATCTGTACCAGATGCAGGATTAACATAAACTACTGTTGCAGTCGTGGGAACTTGGGCTGTGAGAGTCGGTGCGATACCTTCTAGGTGAGTAGCACCAGCATTTACCTCACCAGGTAGTAACATTGACCCACCAGAAACAATCAATAAAGCCGTTAGTCCGGCTCCTATGCGTAAAGTATATCTGAGATAACTGCTAGAAAGAAGGCGAAAATTTTTCGCTGGAGAAGTATGAAAACTCCGATATTTCATTTTTTAGGTCTGTGATGTGCTGAATTACAGTGTGTCGAACTAGGTTAAAGCTAGCAGTCTTGTAAGCTGCTGTAAAACCCATGCAAAACTATACTGGATGATTAGCATTAATTCAGCTAAATTCCTGAGATAAATCACAGAACTTATACATAAGTTATATAGTTTAATTCAGAAAATCTTACTAGTACAGCCAGCGTGTAAATCTAGCTACCATCTCAATCAACTAGATAAGGATTAAATTCCTTGTCTAGGCTCAAGTACTAAAAGCTGGATGTCATAACTAATTGCGCTAGGATATCATTGCAGCAAAAGCAAAGCTATTGAAAACGAGGAGAAATAAATTGTAAATTTTTAGCGCTGCGTAGTTTGTTATACCAGTTGTAAAAATCTTTACGATAAATGAATCGGCTGTAGGGGCGTACTGGTGTACATATGTGTTAACTTGAGTTCAAAGGTTTATACGACAAACGTTTTACCCCACCCCTGTAATTCCCTAAAAGCAAGCGGGGAGCGTAAGTTTTGGCTTTAGACAGAACTGGGATGAGGTCAACTGTTGCTGATAAAAATCATGGAAAATTATCTCATTTACAAAGTAGAAGTTGATGGCGATCGCTTGCAGAGTGCTTACCATCAACTTCGTCGCTGACAATATTTATTTGGTATTTAATAAGCTAAAGTCTCTAAAGTTTCTCGTAAATACCGTTGTACCTGTTGTTCTAAACGAAGTCCCTGTAATTGAACATCGCGTTCTAGTTGCCAGCGTTGAAAACCTGAACTAGTAGAAATTGCACATTTTAAGTTGTACCAAATTTTACTATCATCAGAAAATTGGCGATCGCTATAAGCTGGAATTTGAGCCATAATTTCTCATTCCTCAGTTATTAGTCATTAGTCGTTCTCCCCATCTCCCGGTTGGTGAGTTTCGACTTGGCGGTAGTCGAATCTCGACTTGGCTCGATTTTTGCGAAGTCGAAACTTAACCACCGCCAAGTCGAACCACATCTCCTCATCCCCCACATCAGAAAATCTGCTCCTAACCTCTTGACATAAAACAATATTTACTCTGGGGGCTGCTGCGAATCTATGTTACGTGCGAACAGAGATTCAAACAACCGGGGCAACATTTGATTAACTCGCACGCCTAAAATTGTAAAATCTTGTTTAATCTTTTCTAAAGATAACGGCTCTAGGGCTGCAAATTCTGTGTCATTAGTCACTAAAACTCGCATGACACTAACGGGAATTTGTAAAAATAGATTGCTGCCTAAAAAGGTTAACCCCGCTAGTATCAAGCCGAGGCTACGCCATTGTGGTAAAAATTTAGCTGTATTTGCTACTAATGGGGCAATTTTAAACAGATACCACAGCGCCCAAATCGACAATACTGCTGTCATTAGGGCTAGGATACGATTTAACTTTGTATTAGTTAAACAAAGAATTTTTCGCTGCCGCTCAGTCAAATTTTCTGGCTTTAAGGCTATTCCCAAAAGACCAAAGATGTAAAAGGGACGACGCAACTGCATCCATAGCAGCGGCACAACACCGATGGTGGCTACTAAGAGTAGTTCCATCCAAACGGGCAAAAACGGCTCGCCTACAGATAGGAATAATAAGCAGAGTATTGAAAAAACAGGTAACGTCGCTAATCCAGCGACGTGAATCCACAAAATTGGTTCAGAGCGAAATGAAGCCATATATTAAAGTTATGAGTCAAAAGTTAAAAGTTAGGAGTTAGAAGCTTTTAACTCATAACTTTTAACTCCTAACTTCTAACCATTTTACCCCCAACACTATCTCGTTAAGGTAAGAGTGCGGCGCTTGGTAACCATCTGGTAGGCTTCGATGATGTCACCTTCAACCCAATCATTGAATTTATCAATGCCGACACCACATTCATAACCGGCGTTGACCTCACGGGCATCTTCTTTCATCCGTTTTAAGGAGTCAAGCACGCCTTCATAGATCACTTTAGTGCCACGTCGTACTCGTACTTTGCAGTTGCGAATCAGCTTGCCAGATTGAACGTAGCAACCAGCAACGGCACCACGACCAACTGGGAAGACGGCACGAACTTCGGTTTGACCCAAGGGTTCTTCTACCAACTCTGGTTCGAGAAGACCTTCCAAAGCATCTTGGATATCTTCTAGGAGTTTATAGATGACGTTGTATTCCCGAACATCTACACCTGCTTCGTCAGCGGCTTGTCTGGCACCACTAGCGAAGGTAGTGTTGAAGCCAATAATCACAGCGTTACTAGCAGATGCTAAATCGATATCTGTTTCGGTAATTTCGCCGGCAGTAGCCAATAGCATCCGAATTTGGACTTCGTTTTGAGGGATTTGCTTGAGCGCTCCGACAATGGCTTCCACAGAACCTTGCACGTCTCCTTTCAAGATCAGGTTGAGTTCTTTCAACTCGCCTTCTTGTGCTTGAGCCGAGAGGGTTGTGAGGGTGACACGTCCTTGTAATAAGCGGGATAGGCGTTGTTTGTCGGCGCGATCGCTTGCTAGGCTTCTGGCTTCTTTTTCGTTCTCGAAGACCTCGAACTCATCGCCTGCTGCTGGGACATCACTTAAGCCCAACACCTCAACCGCAAAGGATGGAGAGGCGACATCAACTCTTGCGCCTCTATCATTCACCATTGCCCGTACCTTACCAAAGGCGGAGCCGGCTACTAGCATATCTCCTACATGCAAGGTGCCATTCTGAATCAGTAGAGTAGCAACTGCTCCCTTGGCTTTATCCAGATGTGCTTCAATGACGGTTCCTCTAGCAGCCCGGTCTGGGTTAGCAGATAGTTCTGCTACCTCTGCTACCAAGAGGATCATTTCTAAGAGCGTATCTAGGTTTTCGCCTTTGATGGCGCTCACCGGTACCATGATTGTGTCACCACCCCATTCTTCTGCTGTTAGACCATACTGGGTGAGTTCTTGTTTCACCCGGTCTGGCTGTGCAGCTTCTTTGTCAATTTTGTTGATAGCGACGACAATTGGCACTCCTGCTGCTTGAGCATGGCTAATTGCTTCAATGGTTTGGGGACGAACGCCATCATCCGCAGCTACTACTAACACTGCAATATCTGTTACCCGCGCTCCTCGTGCCCGCATAGCTGTAAACGCTTCGTGGCCGGGAGTATCTAGGAACACTATCTGCTGAGGGTTTCCTTCATGTATTACATCCACATGGTATGCACCGATATGTTGAGTAATACCACCAGCTTCGCCCGCAGCTACTTTGGTCTTACGAATCGAGTCGAGCAGGGTTGTTTTACCGTGGTCTACGTGACCCATAATTGTCACTACTGGCGGACGTCGATGGAGATTTTCTAGGTCTTCGACGCTGACCATTTCCGTAACTTTGCGAGCTTCTGCTTCTGGTTCGGCGGTTTCGACTTCTACTTCTAGTTCTTTTGCTACCAGGGTAATTGTCGGAATATCAAGATTTTGCGTGATACTCACTGCCATACCTTTGAGGAACAGGATTTTCACAATCTCTGTATCAGCAATGGCCAAGAGGTCAGCTAATTCTTGGACTGTCATTGGCCCTGTGACCACAACTTTTTCCGGACGCTCGCGCTTGGTTTCGACTTCTTGGCGACGATTTTGGTCGCGGTTGGAACTAGATTTTTTAGTTCTTGCTGTTGGAGCGCTAGCTAGAGCTGTCGCTACCGGAGCTTGTGTCGTCGGTCGAGTCGCTTTAGGTTTGGGGGGACGAGCGATGGAAAGACTAACTTGGACGGTGGCTGGTGCGTCTAAATCCTCATCATCGAGCAAATCGTCTTCAAATTCTTCATCATCCAGAAGTATTGGCTTGACCCGCTTGCCTTTAACGCCGGCCTTACCTGCTTTCTCTTTGACTTCGTCAATGATTTCTTCTTCTACCCACTTTTTACCGCCTTTGGCTGGTCGAGGCGGAGTTGGGCGTTTCAAATCGAGGAGATCGGGGGCGATTGGTTCGTCACCTAATACCTCAGATTTCGCTACTGTTGTTGACATGTGTCTTGGTGGAGTAGCGATAGGCATTGCTGCTGCTACGGCTTCACCAGGACGTGCGGGTCGAGGTCGTTGCCCATCACCTATTGGTGATGGTGCTGATGGTCTATTCGTCGTCCCTCTTTGCTCCGGTTTTACAGGTGAAGGGGTGGGACGAGGCTGTTTTTGTGGTGCAGCTTGTGGAGTTTGCTCAGTTGGCAGCTTAGCAACTTTTGGCTTAATTTGATGGTCGCGATCGCCTTCTGTAGGCCGTGGACGTTCGCGTTTGAGAATCGGTTTGTCAGCCGGAGATTGCTGCTCGGTCTGGGGTTGTTCCGCCGCAGGTCTTGCTGGTGGCGCAACTAATTGCGGTTTTTGAGGTTTTTCCGATTTCGGTCTGGGTGGAATTACTTTTTCTGGTTTTTGGGCAACTGTTTTTTCCTGTGGCTGATTTTGACTATGCGTTTGTTCCAAGTCTTTGACAGCAGGTTGCTCTGGGGTCTCAGATTGATTCCGGGGTACAGGTCGAATTGGTGCCGTCGGCTTCATGGGTGAGACTGGTGTAGCGAAAGGCCGTGGAGGTGAGGGAGGATTAGCTTCAGACAAAGCAGCTTGTGTATTGGTAGCAACTGACGCCTCTGGGGCGTTGGAAGTAGTGTTTCTCAATATTTTGGGCTTACGTATTTCCAAAATTTGCTGTTTGTGGGGTGCAGCAGGTCGCGCAGGTCCGCCGTTTGCTTGTGAATTTGGTTTTTGACCGGTTGTACTTAGTTCCTTTTTAGGCATTACATTTGTAGCTGCGAGTTTTTGTGCAGCAGTGCGAATCTGTTCTGCCTCGGATTCTGAAATCGTGCTGCTATGGCTTTTGACCGCAATGTTGAGCTGGTCGCAAATTGCTAGTAGCTCTTTGTTATCCAAATTCAATTCCTTTGATAATTCATAGATTCTAACTTTGCCGTTGTTCATCCACTCTTCCCCTTTAATTTACAGTTTTAGCGGATGGCTGCCTGGGAGTGCGACATCTCCATCCTTTGATTACTGTTTTTAGGTTGCCCTTGGTGATTTTGCCGGTGCCTCCAATCAGGAAAGAGAGATGTTTCGGTTTAATAATGGCATCCCCACCAGGAATGATGGTTGAGAGATACCCATAAAAATTTTTTAAATAAAAGATTTTTATGGTCACCCTTGACGCCGAACTGCACCTGAGCGCTACCAGGTTGCCATTTTGTAGTTTTTTGTTTTGCTGTTTTTTGTTTTGCTGATTCTGAGTCTTCCACAACACAATCGAGTACATTTTGTTCTGGGAGTATTGCCCTGCCCTTCTTTTTATCGAAGAGCCGAATGCTTTCTACACCCATTTACTATTTTGGCACTAACCCTAACGATCGACAGAGGATATGAAAAAAGCACGAGTAGTTCGGCTTTACTACAATTTCTCTGCTGATAACGCTACTAAGTTGTTCCAACTACTTAAATTTGATTTTGGGTATTACTGGTATCTAGACGTTGCAACAAGCTTTGGTACAGCGTTTGTGGCACTGATGCATGTAGCGATCGCCCTAGTCGATTTTTCCTTTGAGCTGCTTGTAGGCAACTCGCTTGCGGACAAATATAGGCAGAACGCCCCATGCCCCGATCTAATTGTACCTTCCCCGATGGAAAGACGCGTACAATCCGCCAAAACTCATCTTTTAAACCTAGTTTGCGGCAGCTGATACAGCGCCGATAATTTGGTTTCATTGGTTTTGTGTAGGATCTCAGTTCTGCATTTAAAGTATAGAAACAAGTTAGTTATTACTATTTTTTACTTATACCAACTGTCCTCCACGAAAAATCCTTGAGATTATGGCTCAAATCAACTTTAACAATACTTTACAATTTTAATAAATTATTTATCATCCTCAGGTTCAAAAGTATCATCATCTAATTCTTCTAATTCCTCTTGATTTTCGGCATCTAATTCTTCAAAATCATCAATATCATCTTCCTCTGCTTGATATTTGGCTCTAGAAGCTAGAAATTTAGCATCTTCGCCTGCATGGTCGTACTTAGCTTTGTCTTTGATATCAATTTTCCAGCCTGTTAAGCGGGCTGCCAAACGGACATTTTGTCCTTCCTTGCCAATAGCTAAGCTGAGTTGATCTTCAGCCACTAGTACGTGAGTTTGGCGAGTTTCTGGATCCATCAGGCGGACTTCATCTACCCGCGCCGGACTCAAAGCATTAGCGATATATGTTGCTGGGTCTGGCGACCAGCGAATTACATCTATTTTTTCACCACGTAATTCGTTGACTACTACTTGAATTCGCGAACCCCGAGCTCCGATACATGCACCAACTGGGTCTACATCGCGATCGAGAGTATCTACTGCTATTTTAGTCCGGGGACCTACATAACGGGAAGGGGGGTTTGCCTCCCTAGCTACGGCAACAATCCGTACTACTTCGTCTTCGATTTCTGGTACTTCATTAGCAAATAGATAAACTACTAAACCAGCATCTGCTCTAGATACTAGTAACTGCGGTCCTCGTTGCTGACCTTGGGAAACTTTTTTAAGATATACCTTGAAAGTGGCATTTGCCCGATAGTTATCGTTAGGTAGCTGTTCGCGCTTTGGTAATTCAGCTTCCACTTCTGGCTGACCAAAGCCACTGCTAACTGCCAAAATTACTGATTGACGTTCAAACCGCAGGACTCTTGCTTGTAGGACAGTTCCTTCTAAGTCTTGAAACTCTTCTTGCACCATTTGGCGCTGTTGATCCCGAAGTTTTTGCGCTAGTACTTGCTTGGTTTGCATAGCAGCCATGCGACCAAATTCACCTTGATCGGGCGTCACATCCAGCACCACGGAATCCCCTAACTGCGCTTCTGGAGCTACTAGTTGAACTTCGTCTAGAGAAATTTGATGGTCTGTGTTATTGACTTCTTCGACAATAGTTTTAGTAGAAAGAACGCGAAATCCTTCTCCTTCAATATCGAGTTCTACTTCAAAATTATCAAAATAATCTTCATCAAACTGCCTGCGTTCTAAATTTTGAGCGCGACGGTAACGTTCGTAACCTTTGAGTAGTGCTTCTCTGATAGCTGATTGAACTGCAAGACGAGGTAAATTGCGCTCGCGACTAATACTTTCAATTAATTCTTTTAATCCAGGTAAAGTAACCATTGACATAAGCAATCTCCTTTAAAAATCAGGAAATAGGGACTGGGGACTAGGGATTGGGGAACTCGGTTCCCCAGTTAGCAAAGTGGGGCAAACCAGTGAAAATTAGGGGCATGGAGAATGGGGCATAGGAATAGGCTGGGGGCAGAGGAGGCAGGAGCAGAGGGGAAAGACTGACTGCAACTTCCCCTCTGCACCTGAAGCTGCTCTGCTTGTATGCCCTTCTGCTGCTGTGCTTCTCTTATCCCCAGAGGGGGTTCAGAGTTCCCCAATCCCCAGTCCCTAATCCCTAATCCCTAGTCATTCGTTTATCGATGCTCGTCTAGTTGCACCCTAGTAATTAGGGAGCGCTGAATTTCTACTACACGACCTTTTTGGTTTAAGTAAACTGCTGTTTCATCCCGGCGAATCAACTGACCAGTCCATTCTTGTTGTCCGTCGTAGGGTTGGGAAGTAGAGATGGTAACAGGAAATCCTTTAAAAGAAATAAACTCCCTGTCAGTGACCAATTGCCGCGAAATACCAGGACTGGACACTTCTAAGACATAAGTATCTGGAAAGATTTCCGCAGCATCTAAGGAGATTTCTAAAGCACGGCTCATCCTTTCACAATCGTTCAACCCAGTGTCTTCCTGAGGATTGCGAATGTCTACCCGCAACACTGGTGGACTTTGGTTAGTATGAAAAACTACACCAACTAATTCCAATCCCAGTTCTTCTGCTACTGGTGTCGCCAAATCAATAATTTTTGGTACTAATGAATGAGCCATGAGAAAATTCAATAAAAAAAGTGGGCTTTGACCCACTTCCTGCGATAAGGATATCTTCCAAGAAGTCTTATGACGAACCAATGCTAGTTCGTCCTAATTCGAGTTTAGCGCATTTATTTTCTAGTGGGGCTTGGGGCAAACAGGGAGTACTATTAGCTTTCTTTAGGGCGTTTAAGCTGTACTGAGTGAAGAGTTATGAGTTACTCTGCCCCTACACTTCCTATGTTGACATTCCTCCAAACTCCTTCATCTTCCTGGAAGAGTAGTACCTTTATTGAGTACTGCTGGAACTGATATCTGTGTTCGTAGCCGTCTGGTTTGCTCGATAATTTGCTCAATATCTTCTTGGGATAAACGCTGAACGTAGTTGAGTTTGATTTCCTCTAAAAAGTCAAAAAGTAAACTCTCAATTTGTGAAAGTAAGTGTTTTTCTTTAATTTGCGCTGTCAATACCTCGCTGAAACTTTTTCCTAGCTGGCTCATCAGTTTTGCGCCAACAGGGTCTTCAACAGCGCTAACTAAAGTTTTGTAAAGGTTTGTTGTGATTTGGGTTGCTAGTTGTTCGCTTAGCTGGGTTTGGACTTGTCCTACGCCTGGGAGATTTTGGAAGTTGCGGTAGATAGGAACTTGATGAATGACGCTTTCGATATTGTGACGCAAAATTGCAACGATCGCTGGTTGGATTTCGGGTAGCACTTGGTAAACAATTGTATTTACCAAAAGAGTTGCGATCGCTTCTATTTCATTAACATTATTAATATCTATGTAGGATCGTATATTTTCTTGTTGCGACAGCCATCGGATTAACTCACCCCGCTTAATTGAACCCTGAACCTGGTTAATTACCCTCACTACTACAATTTGTGTAAGTTCTTCAGCGAAATTGGCGGCAATCCCTTGATTAATTTGCCGCCGCACTGAGTGAAGATTCAGTAATCGCGCTTGGTCAAGGCGGATTAATACGGGTATAGTTCGTAACCATCGCCAAAAGGGTAGTAGTAAAAATAGGTCATACCAACGCCATAAAAGTGCTTCTAAGGAGCTAAAACCAGGGTGTTGGCGTTTAATCAAGAAAGTACGCCCCAGTAATTCCACAGCAAACAAAATCACAAATACTGAGTCAATAATCCAGAAATTATCAATAAATTTGCCACTTTCGCCAATTCGGCGGTAGTAGTTAGTGGCAATCAAAGGGCGGATTCTCTGATTGAAAAAACTAATTTCTTTAGCCCAGCCTTTTTGGCTTAAGTACGGTTGACTCCAAAAAATCGCAAAGGATTGTTTTGCAGATTCATTGTCGATGCGATCGCGCATTCGATTTTTAATTTTTTCTAAAGTGCCACTCTTATTTGCTCCTGCAAATGGGTTAGTATCAATCATTTCGTTGCTAAGACGAGTTATTTCATCTAGCCTGCTTTTTACTTCAGGTGACTGTAACCCTGTTTGGCTGACTTGTTCTTCTAATGCGTTTAGCGTTTCTAGATACTTTTTCGTCTCTCGATGCGGTTCAATACCTTTAATTGGGTCATAAATCTGGACAATTCGAGGAAGTTTTTGCAAGTACAAATCACGCCAAGATACGTAACTTAAATCAAACAAAACTAACCCTAAATTTACTGTGGCAACGATTGCCATAAATCTTTCAAGCCAAAGGTTAGGCTGCTGATTAATTTTTATATTTTTCATTTTTTGTTTTGTATTATACTTTAGCTAATTGTGAATTTTAGATTTTGCGTACTCCTACAGAGAAGCAAGCTACGCTTAGCGTGTCAGAGACAAAACTTGAGCTAGTCGCTTGGTGTTAGCGTATCTCTGTTCGACTTTTTAAGATAGGAGCGTCGGCAGCACGCAAAATAGGAGCTTTCCACGCCAGTTCCTACAACTGTTGGAACCATCAACAGCCGACTGGCTGACTATGAGCGACTACCATGCATGGTTTCCTGATTTAAGGCAACTGGCGTTAACCTTGGCTTCCAGCGAACAAAGACAAAGCTTTTGAAAACAGATTTTAGATTAGTTGTTTTGATTCATATCCAGCATGGCAGTTGCTCCTTGTTGGAAAGACCCAAGACCGTACTGCCTCTTTTTGTGAGTGCGGCTAGTCTAAAAAACGTTCGCAGATTCCTTAACGCAAATTCTCAAATCCAAAATTGTTTGACAACCGATTATCTTAGCTAAGACAAAATACTTCTTTTGATGGATGACACAAATTATCTATTATAGATTTAGCTAAATTTGACAAATATAAATTACAAATTATGCAAAAATCATTAAATAATCGCGAAAAAAGTTATTAAAGAAACTTAAAATGCAGCTGTTAATGTCTATAATCCTGCTGATTTGATCCGAAGGAGTTTTTAATATGTGGTGTGGGTTTGGAAAATCAAGCGCAACTTTTGCTGCTACTTGCCTGTTAACTGCCAGCATAGTAATTGCAGACACAGGTTTCGCAGCCCCTCAACGTAGTTATACGCCACAGCAATTTCGTGCTGTGTTACGGGGATTAGGCTATAACGTCAAGCTAATAAATACACCCTTGACGGACGAAGAAACTAAAAAAGCAATTCGTGAATTTCAGACTGGTTATAAGCTAAAACCAGTTGATGGGATAGCTGGACCAAAAACCCAAGATTATGCTGGTAATATCATCAGAATTCTGCAAGGAAATTTGAATACGGTTGTGAAGCCAAATCCTCCCCTTCCCCGCGATCGCTTTTATGGTCCGCAGACAGAAGCAGTTGTGAAGGAATACCAGAAGAAAAATCAGTTGCAAGAAACTGGAATTGCTAATTTATCACTCCGGCAAAAGCTGAATGAAGAAGCAAAGACAGTTTCGGGTCAGCCAGCTCCTCAGCCATCGCCTAGACCAACGACTAGACCGACGACTAGACCAACGACTAGACCGACGACTAGACCAACGGCTACACCAACGGCTACACCAACAGCTACACCAACGACTACACCAACGACTACACCAACGACTACACCAACGACTACACCAACGACTACACCAACGACTACACCAACAGCTACACCGACGGCTACACCTTAATCCTCACCAACAAATTCTAAGCTCAAAGCCTCAACTCAAGATAATTCGTAATTGTTAATTCTCAAATTTGTAATTCAGACTTCTCAGATAAGTCTGCTTGCTTTGAAGTCAAATGCCAGGTGTATTATCTTGAGAACTCAAGTTAATTGCTCTGTAGTTTAATTAAGAATTACGAATTACGAATTATAAATTACGAATTATTTGGTTCTTCTAAAGGTCTGCCTTTAGGTACAGGTAGAGCTGGATTACGGTCATTGTAAGGCATAGGAATGTACTGGACAGTGGGTCGCCCTCCTTGTGGCTGTGGGTACAAATCCATCAAATCGTAAATAGAATGGGGCAGTCCAACAGTTATGGGCAGCCCCATTTCTGTTGCTTCCTCGACAGTAATGGGATAGTCATGGGTGACACGCCCAGTTGTCAAGGCTTCGATAATTGATTCGATATTTTCTGGCTGAACTTTTTGTTTGGGTATACTGTCCTTGAGCAGAGTTCGCACAAACCGCTGTACTTGCCCTATTGCTTTACGTGAAAGGTCAGCCATAATCAGGGTTTGGTCATCAATCTCACTAATGGGTTTATCTTCAACTACTTTGAGGATACTTGCTGCTGGAAAGTTACCGAGTTGGGGATCGACTGGCCCCAAAACAGCGTTAGCGTCCATAACAATTTCATCAGAAGCGAGAGCTAACATTGTACCGCCGCTCATAGCATAGTGAGGTACGAAGACTGTGACTTTTGCTTGGTGGCGAATTAATGCTCTAGCGATTTGTTCGGTAGCTAAGACCAAACCACCGGGAGTATGCAAAATTAAGTCAATTGGCACATCTGGGGGAGTGAGACGAATTGCTCGTAGGATCTGTTCTGAATCTTCGATAGTAATGTAGCGAGATAAGGGAATTCCTAAGAAGCTAATGGACTCTTGGCGATGAATTAGCAAAATCACCCGACTTTTGCGTTGCTGCTGAAATTCTTGTAATGCACGCAAGCGTCGATATTCGATTTGGCGTTTTTGCCAAAGGGGTTGCAAAGATGTAAGAAGCAGGAAAATCCAGAATAAATCACCAATACCAAAGCCCATAATATTGTTTACTGTTCAAACTAATGGTTGCCGCCATTATTTTGACAACTTTTAAGCGATCGTAATTCTATCGGAAGGTTGGAAGAGGTGGGGAGTGTTAAGTGTTGAGTTAGAAGTTATTATTCTCCCCTGTGCCCTTTATTTTTTCACTTCCCCCTTCGCCAAATCTTGATAGTATCGTCATCGCCGCCACTGACTAAGGTTTGTCCATCGGGACTGAAGGCGACGCATCTCACATAGCTGGAATGCCCTATTAGTGTGCTGACTTCTCTACCACTGTGTAAATGCCAAAGTTTAATGGTGTTGTCCCAACTACCACTAGCGAGAAATTGCCTATCCTGGCTAAAGGCGACTGACCAAACTGAATCAGAATGACCAGTGAGAGTGCGAATTTCTTTGCCTGTGTTTACATGCCACAGTTTAATTGTGTTGTCACCACTACCACTGGCAATAATTTCTCCATCCTGGCTAAAGGCGATACAGTTGACAAAAAAGGTATGTCCAACAAGTGTATTAATGTTTCTGCCTGTGTATACTTGCCACAGTTTAATCGTGCAGTCATTACTACCACTAGCTACAAGCTGTCTCTGTTGGCTGTTGCTGGTTGTAGCTGTTCTCAAACAGTAGGCGACTGATGAAACTGGATCGAAATGACCTGTAAAAGTTTGGATTTCTATGCCAGTGTGTACCTGCCATAGTTTAATTGTGCAGTCAGCACTACCACTAACTAAAAGCTTGCCATCTGGACTAAAGGCGACAGAATTTACCCAGTTAGTATGACCGATGAGAGTACGAATTTCTTTACCTGTGTTGATATCCCATAATTTAATCGTGTTATCCCAACTACCGCTAGCTAAGATTCCCCAGTTGTTATCTGTGATTCCTCCAGTTCTGCCAGACTCGGCTTGAGAAAAAGAATTTGAGGATATTGGGCTAAAGGCAACAGAATCAACCATACTGGAATGACCAGAAAACCAACGACCCAGTTGACGTACTAGCTTACCAGTACCCAACTGCCAAAGTTTGATAGTTTTGTCATTGCTGCCACTAGCAAGAAATTGTCCGTCTGGGCTAATGGCGATCGCATGAACCATACTAGAATGACCTTTAAGGGTCTGTATGCATTGCCATTTCTGCCGATCTAATACAACAAGTCCAGGCGATTGCACACTAAGTGGAGGCGATTGTCCTCTAGGCTTGCTCGCTAAAGACAGTGGTATTGTTGCTGAATCTTCTCTAGGATCGTATTCCAGTAAATTTAACCACTCTTGCACGGATTGGGGACGATAAGTTGACTCCAAATCCATGCCGCACATAATAGCTTGATTTACTCTCTTACTGATGCTGGGATTAAAATATTGTGGTGATTCTAAATTAACATTGTGACGGCGATCGTCTGCACTTGTCGGGATAACTCCTGTTAGCAAATTATACAAAGTAGCAGCTAGGGCGTAAATATCAATGTATTCTCCTCGTGGTGCTTCTAATTCATACTGTTCAGGTGGGGCAAAACCAGGAGTGCGATAAACTGTGTGCCTTTGAATGACATTGGGAATAAATTCTCTGGAAATGCCAAAGTCTATCAGTACCGCTTCTGATTTCTCAATGCGAATCATGATGTTGCGCGGTTTTAAATCTCGATGCAGCAAGCCCTTAGAGTGAATTAGCGTTAAAGCATCGCCAATTTGCCGGATATACAACAGTGCTTCTGTTTCTGATAGCAGACCTATCCGCTTCAAGCGTTGTCCTAAGTCTTCGCCTTGGATGTACTCCATCACCATGCAAGGCAAATTTCCTTCATCAAAAACGTTTTCTACTTGCACTACATGAGGATGATGGCACACAGCCAACCGAACTGCTTCATCACGGAAGTCTTGTCGTAATTTATTTCGGTGAAGTATCCAAGCGGGGTGATTCAAAATTTCTTCTTTGAGGGTTTTAATCACTCGCAGTTGATTTCGTTGATTTCTGGCAAGATAAGTAATGCCAATTCCACCTTCGCCCAGTTGGCTTTCAATAATGTAGCGCCCTCCAAATAAAGACTTTCCTGGATTCCACACCATTAGTAATATTTAACGTTTTTTAGTACTTATTTTGGCACGGTATCAGAACAGCCAATATGAATTTTTGGCAATTTCATTGGAATTCCTGTTGTAGCTTTCTATAAGTTAATTACTTAGATAACATTTTCATTCACCTCAATAGTAACTATTAATTAATAGTATAAAGTTGGATATACCTTCATAGTTTTAGCTAAACTATGCCTTTACACCAAAATATGAAAGTTGATTGCTCGTGCTAGAGTAAACGATAACTTTAGCAATATTTGCTCATAATAATTTGACTTGTAGGTAATCTAAAATTATGCTAAAGAATCTGAATTTGAAACAAAAATTTACAATTCTGCTAGTACTAATTTTGACATTTGGTCTGAGCTTAAGTGGATTTGCTCTTTCTTCTTTGCTAAGGGAGAATGCCAAACAAGATATTAGCTCAACAGCTCTGATGCTGATGCAAACAATGAGTTCTGTTCGCAAATACACCAGTACTCAGGTGAATCCAGAGTTAGCTGATAAATTAGCAACAGAGTTTTTGCCGCAAAGTGTACCTGCATACTCAGCACGGGAGGTATTTGAAATTTTGCGGAAAACAACAGACTACCGTGATTTCTTTTATAAAGAAGCAACTCTCAATCCTAGTAATCTTCGAGATAAAGCAGACGCTTTTGAGACAGAAATTGTAGAAAAGTTCAGAAATAAATCAGATTTGAAGGAACTGAGTGGATTTCGCTCAATTCCAGGTGGGGATATTTTTTACATTGCTCGTCCGTTGCCGGTTTCTGAACAAAGCTGCTTGAAGTGTCATAGCGTACCTGAAGCTGCACCTCAAAGTATGATTACTCTTTATGGTACAGCTAATGGATTTGGGTGGAAGCTGAATGAAATTATTGGCGCTCAGATTATATCAGTACCAGCAAATAACGTTATTAACAAAGCCAATCAATCTTCTTTACTAATTGTTCTAATTGTATCAACTATTTTTATCGCAACGATCCTATTAGTCAACTTTTTCTTGAATCGACAAGTTGTTATACCTCTCAAACGCATGACTCGCATCGCAGAGGAAGTTAGTACGGGACATATGGAAGTTGAATTTGAGCAGATGTCTAATGATGAAATTGGTAATCTAGCGAGGGCCTTTAAAAGAATGCAATTAAGTTTAGAAATGGCAATGAAAAGAATCAAACGCACTCAGGGAGGTACAACAGATTAAAAAATGTAATAATTCAGGAGTCAGAATTCAGGAGGCAGATTACTTCAACATTGGGATAATTTATAGGAATTTGTATAACTTAGAACTTTTGACTTCTGAATCCTGAATTATACTGACAGTAACTTAAAAATCACCACTAGATTAGTGCTTGTCTAAATACCTACAAAAATAAGCTTTTTTTAAATTCAAAAGCTGCTTTAGAGTCAGGAATTTCTGTCGCTATTAGTTCGACAAATTGGTCGGGTGAAGTGTAAGGATTTCGAGCCAAGATTTCTTCTATAACAAAATTTGCCATTGGGCCGATATAGTAAGCTAACTGCTGTTGACAATGTTTAATAAATACTGGATTAAGCGAAGGTTGTTCAATTCGCTCAGTTTGGGAATTCACAGATAAGGCTGGCGAACTAAAAATGGTCTCTTCAACTTGGTTATATGATTCGGAAATTGCCGACATCGCCTGATATTTCGGATTAAATACCGTATTAGGTAAATCAATCATAATTGCAGGAGACGTTACTATTTTTGGTTGTTCGAGACGCTCTAAATCTGTGATTACTTCTCTAGCTACTTGATATCGCTTGTTGGGTCTATCTGCTAACATGCAATCGAGTATTTGAGTCAAACCATCAGTAACATACGCATAATAACGCCAGTTCCATTCTAATGAATACTGATCCATTAATAAAGATGGATCTCGACCTGTGAGCAGTACAATAGCTGTTACTCCCAAAGCATAAAGGTCACTAGAGGGAGAACATAAACCCAAGCTAATCTGCTCGCGCGGAGCATACCCCACTTTACCAACGAGAGACATTTTACCAACAAAAGTTACTTGGTTAGAAGTTCTGATTTCGTTAATGTCAGCAATTTGTTTGCCAACACCGAAATCAATTAGCACTGGCAAATTCTTACCCTCAGGTAACATAATGTTGTCAGGAGAAATATCTCGATGGATAATATTATGCTGGTGGACATATTCCAGCACAGGTAGGAGATTTTTTAGCCACTGGATGACTTCCTCTTCAGTAAAATTTCTTCCTTGACGTTGAAGTTCTCCTAGCAGGCGAGAATATGTTTTTCCATCAACATACTCTTGGACTAAGAACAGCCGACTATCTCCTTCAAAGCAAGCCAAAAACTTGGGAATTTGAGAATGTTGTAATTGGTGAAGAATTTTTGCTTCTCTTTTAAATAAATTGCGATATTGTTCGAGTCCACTTTCTCCTGTGCCAATAGGTGCAAATTCTTTGAGAACGCAAGCTTCATTAAAGCGACGAGTATCATACGCTAAATAAGTTCGTCCCAATCCTCCTTGTCCTAAAAGTTTTTGGATAATATAGCGGTTATCTATTAAAGTTCCAGCGGCAATTTCTGGTCTTGTTAAAGGGGACTGTGACATCATTATCGCACTCCTAGTGGTCTTAATTATTGATAAATTCTTTGTAATAATTCTCAAAAGTTAGAAGTCAGAATGGTTAGAAAATCAATGTGCTAGAACTGTTTGATTTTCTAGTGATGAAATTGGAGTTTCCAAATCTTGTATATTCTGGCTCCTAAATTCTCGATTAGAGAATTCTCACAATTATTTAGTTTGCTCAAAGTCAGAAACTCTAGCAGATAAGGGCTTATATCATCTCTAAAATAGAGGTTAGCACTACTGTCAAAACTAGGAAATACACTTTTCTACAATCTTTTGATGGTCTGGTGTGACCGAATTAACAATTTTTACTTGATTAAGTTTTAGTACTACTTAAAATTAAGTATTTTAGCAGCAGAAATGTAGCCCGTGTCTGCGGTAATATCTGCGAGTGCTTTAGGCATCGCATTTTAGATTGGCTATTTAAGCTTATCTAGCCTTTGTAAGCTAATTAGGTACTAAGGTATAGAAGAGCTAGGATATAGCATAACAATATAGTTTTTTAGCAAAACTGAAGTAGCTATAGACTTCCCAAAGTTAATATTATATGTATTTTAAGTAGTGAATATACGATCGCTCTTAAAAATTAATCTTTCAGCGACCTTATATTGCTGCATCGACCACTGTAAAAGCTTTGAGTATAAGTCATTATTCTTCTAAAACAGAAAATTATCCTAGTTAATGAAATAATTTCTACTTTTATTCATTGTTTCTTTTGGGCGTTACAAACCTAGTTATTTTTAATATAAGTATATAAAAAATCAATTAAAAATATCCAGCATTACAATAATTAATATATATCTTCAAAAGTCATACTTAACTGACACAAACGTTCATTGACATTTTTCGATACAACTGTACAATTAACTACCAAGTGCTAGCCCACCGCACCGCTAATGCCAAATTTTGAGATTGCTGCTGCTACTATTATCTCTAAATGTTCGGCTCGGTTGGGTTAAATGCCAGTGGAGTGCGATCGTGAAACTTGCTTAAGGTTGGTAATTAGCAGGATATCACTTATATCAAAGTATAAAAATTTTTTATTAATTGCTGATAAATAACTATGACTGCCTAAATAACCTGGGGAATATTGGAATTTAGTCCCATTAATGGTGTATGAAAAATGGCAGAAAATAAAGTCAGTGCAAAACTTTCCTCCGCAGACAGGGGAGCGGTGATGCAAGCTATTACTACCATCCGTAAAAAGTTACCGTTCTTGATTGATTTGACAACCGAGGAGCGTAAAGCTTTACTTAAGTTGGGTGATAAGAGTCGGGCGTTTGTGAGTAAGGCGTTGGAAATCGCCACACAAAACCCTGACTTCTTACCTCGTTCTTTTGAGTTGATACACCATAAACATTAGTTTCTGGCAAGCCAGATTTGAGGCGATTCTGATGCAGCCTACAATAAGCAGTGTATTCAATCTTAATACCTACATTCCGCACCTGAAACTGTCACAAAAGAAATGATAGGGAATTTGGGAGCTAGTTTTTGATTCAAAACCAAAGTCATAAGGGATGGAAAGT
>JBALDB010000059.1:0-50557 GCA_036918135.1 Nostoc sp. | reverse complement strand
ACCATCAGCGGTTTTGCTACAGCTGCGTTGGGTTATCTAGTACAACAGCCGGCCTCCGGCGAACAGCAGCCCCAGAAATAACTCATTGGGGATTCCTTTTACTTGGATAAATTCCCGCACTCACTTTTATTTTTTGCACCATCAGGTTGTACTTGTGTAGTATTTGCCACTAATTCCATCTGTCCTTGTTGATTAATTATCCATCCAGTAGCTTCTAGTAATGGTGGTTGCTCTTTTATTTCTGGTACTTTTCTATGGCTGATTTGCCCTGATTTATTTGGAGAATCTGCACTTACTCGCATATCCTGTAAAATTACCTGACCACGCAGTATTTGGCGGGGGTCTTCTGGTAAACCTCCGCGTCCGCTAATCACAAAATTTGCCTCTTCGTTGCTAGGACAACCTGCCACAATTTGATTGGAAGGGTCGGTAGGTATAGAAGGTAATTGAGTTAATCCTCTAGAAGGATCAACATCTGGGGTGTTGATATTAACGATGCCATTGATGCCTAATTGAGAACTGGCGGTGATATCACTATTTGGAGTAAGTTTGTCATTAACTTGTAAGCCAAAAATACCTTGAGTAGTAATGTTGATATCCCCACCATTTCCGGCAAAAGCATTGGCGGTGATGTCGCTGTTTTCTTGAGGGACAGCAGTAATAAATTTACTATTAATATTGATATTGCCACCATTACCACCGCCAGTGTTTTCTGTTCCTGCACGGGTAGAAATTTGACTATTATTTCGTAAAAGTAGATTATTAGCTACCTTGAGGTTGATGTTACCTCCTTGTCCAGAAACGCTGGTAGCAGTGATGGAACCTTGCTCAAGAAAAATTGCACGGGCATCAATATTGACATCTCCAGCATTACCTGTTCCTAAAGCACTGACAGATATGATGGCGCGATCGCGAATATTTAAGTCACCATTGGGAATGTTGATATTAATGTCTCCCCCGTTTCCGGAAGCAGTTTGAGCCGAAGAAGCAAATAAGCCTGAGCCGAAACCCTGCTGCGAGGGGTCAATTAAATCAATGGACTCGAAACCATTAACTGTTAAATCCCCGGCTTTTCCAGAACCAAAGGTAGTAGTAAATACCTGTGCGCCGCCTTTAGCTGTAAGTTGACGCGCTGTTAAGTTAACATTGCCAGATTCGGCATTTGTTAATGTTCCTGTACCGATAAAAGAGTTATCTAACTCGAAAGTATTATTGCTATCAAGGGTAATATTCCCCCCTTGTCCTTGACCCAAGGCAGTAGTAGCAATTATTCCACTATTGCGGCTAAGAAAATTTGGAGTTTGAATCACAACATTTCCGGCTTTACCTTGTCCTGCACTCACAGCAACAATTCCCTGGTCAAAGTTAGCCAGGCTGAGAGTACCCGCGTAAGCTGGATTGATGATTTTTTCCTGCAAGTCTGCAAATCCATTTCCAGCAACTTCTACAGATTCGCTGGCGTTGATAGTAATATCACCTCCGTTACCAGCACCGATTGTAGAAGCGTTAATCCTACCGTTATCTAATTGCAGCGTGCGGGAATTAATTGTGATGGGTGCGCCGTTGCCTTGACCAACGGTAGCGCTAGTAATCTCTCCTCCTTGGCGGACAAGTAACTCTCCAGTCGTAATATTCAAAGCCCCAGCATTACCAATCGGACTCAATGAACCCGTTGCGATCTGACTGGGAAGACTGCTATTGTCTGCGAAATTCCCCACCACTTCTACTTTGTCAGTAGCGTTGAGATTTAGTGTTGCTCCATTCCCCTCTCCTGTAGTTGCTGAGGAGACTATAGAACCATCACGGACATTTAATTGTTTAACTGATAAAGTTAAATTGCCTGCATTGCCCGTACCAGCTAGCGCCGTTGCATTGATTATCGATCTATTGGTGAGCGTTACATTATTGGCATTAATTGTCAAATTCCCAGCTTGCCCGGAACCAGCAGTTGCCGTTTGAATCCCGGCAAAATTCTGCAACAATATTTCTCTAGCATTAATTGTTAAATCTCCGCCATTACCTGACACAGGAAAGGTGGTAATTCCACCTGCATCTCGAAGCACTAAGCGCCCGGTGTTAACCGTCAGTTTACCAGCGTTGCCACTCCCGAAAGCATTTGTGCTTATACCTACTCCCGTTCCTTGGAGAAGTTGGCTCACCAATTGGCTAGGGGTAAGTATTGGGGTTGTGGGTTGACGACCGATAACTTCTACGGATTCTGAAGCATTGATTGTTAAGTTCCCAGCATTACCCGTTGTATTTGCGTCAGTTCCAGTACTTATGGTAGTTGCTCTAAAAGGAAAAAAAGCTGTTGGGTCTTGGCTAACGCTTAACCGACGAACATTGAGGGTAAAATCTCCAGCATCGCCGCTAGCACCAGTAGGCAGATTTACAGCCAACGCCGCATCAGAATTTGTACCAATATCGCTTGTCCGCATGACTACATCATCTGTAGCATTGAGAATCATATTTCCCCCTTTACCTGTACCCCTGGCTAAGGCGAAAAGAGATGTAGTATCCAGAAAGATTGAGCGAGCGGTGAGGGTGATATCATTGCCTATACCAGCACCTAAGTTGGCATTGACGATGCGAATATTTTTACCAGAGAGGATATTACCACTAGTAAATGTAATTTTCCCTGGTATATCTCCAATAGAAGCGATATTACCAGAACGAGGAAAATCGCCTGCGGCGTTAAGACTGAGATTACCTGCGGCGGTAAGAGAAATATCTCCTGCTTGCTGTTGAGCATTAGCTAACAGATAATTAGTAGTGGTAATTCCACCTGCGCTACTGTTGATAGTAATGTTACCGCTATTAATAGAGTCGGTGATATTGGGTATGTTGAAAAACCCACTGATTAAATTACCAGTGGTAATATCATTGATCGCATTTAGGGTAATATTGCCACCATTGCCGCTACTTTTTGCAGAGATAATAGATGCATCGGTAGTATTAATTTGACTATTTTGCCCAAATTTTCCTGATGTAATAGTGGCATTCCCGCCATTGGTGAGGATTTGGGAACCTGGATTCATTAAAAATTGCGCTACTCCAGGATCTCTAACGGTTGCGATCGCATTTTCATCGTTAATTTTAGCGTTAAAATTACCACCATTGAGAATAATACTGTGGTTGGGATTGATGGTGAGCGATCGCCCCGCTTCTAAGTTAAGATTATTTGCCCCAATGCCAGTGATATCATCATCAACAGTAATGTCATTATTAGCCAGTAAATTAACATTATTCAACGCTAAAGCTTGGCTTAGACTTTGACCGCTAACAGTACCCCCTGCTTGAATCAGAATATCTTTCGGGTCAAGCAGTAATGTTCCAAAACCATTTACAGCACTAGTATCTACAGTACCAGCAAATTCCACCCTGCTACCTGATACTTCTACAAACCCACCCTTCCCAGAATTTTCACCACCACGGGCGCTAATATTACCCGCAAAACGCGTCAAATCGTTTGCTTTAATAATTACAGTGCCGCCATTGCCATTGTTAACAGCATCAGTATTAATCTTGGCATTATTTAATAAGCTTACCTGATTTCCTAAAAGCTGCACTGTTCCGCCTGGTACAGTCAAAAAACCATTATTAGTAACAATATCTCCCTGTAACGTCAGAGTTTGCCCAGTACCTATTGTTAAATTTCCTTGATTGCTAATTTCTGCTTGCGGTTGGTGCAGGGCATTAGGAAAAAAAGCTGTTGGTTGAATTGTCAATAAATTACTTTTTTGAGGTTCAGTAGCACTAAATAACCCATCTGTTCCTAATTCGATTGCATTTGCAGTACTAGCTGTAAAAGAACCTGCAATATCTAACCGAGCATTTTTACCAAAAATAATCCCATTCGGATTAATCAAAAATAAATTTGCCGCACCATCTACACCTAATGTGCCAAAAATTTTAGATGTATGATTTCCTGTAACGCGAGTGAGGATATTATTAATACCCACCGGATTAGCGAAATAAACCTGTTGCCCTTGATTAATATTAAATTCTTGAAAACTGTGGAAAATATTATCACGGCGAATTGCACCTCCACCAATTAATTCACGAGTATTTTGATGGCTAATGGTAGATTTTTCAGTTTCTAAAGTGTTATCGGGTATTATTTGAGCGTTAGCTGGATAAAAGCTGGCAAAAACATAAGTAAATATATTACAAAACAACAAACCTTGAGAAATTTTTAAATACCAATATGACTGCCTAAAAATATTTATTAATTTCAGCATATATTCACTTATTTTTTATTTCAACCAGACAGGTTTTAAACTTCTCAACTAATCTGTAAGTCTGATGAGATTATTGTTTTATTAGTAAAGTAATTGCTAAAATATTCTCTATACAAACCACAACTAACGGTTGCAGTTTTACTTTCTAGATATATTAGCCCTAAACTTTTTAACTTAAATGCTACTTCTTGCTCTAAAGTAATTGGTACAGTTGACCTAATAACCTGTTGAAAACCATCAAGCAAATTAGGATTTTGTAAAAGTGAATGTAATTGTTCGTGCAAATGCTCGCTAAAAATTCCAGTATCATTCGTGGCATCTTGTAGTAGCTCATCTACAGGAAGTTGATATTGAGTGCTATGATAAAATGCTAGTCGCACCAAATAAGGAAATCCTCCTGTAAGTGCCATCAGTTGTTCAAATTGCAAAGCTGTCAGGTAAAGTCTATAACGTTTTGCTAAATCCTCTACCTGCAACCTTGTCAAAGTAGGTAGTTCAATCGTTAATCCTACGTTAAACGGAGATTTATTAATATCTAAATTGATATAAATATCAGTAGATTTGACAATTATAAATCTTAGTTTTTGCCAAATTGTTATATCTCTAGTTTCTTCATACCATGAACGTAATAGTCCCAAAAAATCACGTGCTAACTGAGGATATTCAAACAATTTATTTACTTCATCTAATGCCAAAATAATATGATTAGAAATTTTCTGTAATACATATCCTTGAAAATAAAACGTACAATTCATCAAAGCACCCATATCTTTATCCCAGTATTCCTCTAACTTCGACTCTATTCCTAATTGGTGGGTAGTGTTAGCACAAAACCAGCGCAAAAATTTCTCTAAAGAGGTAAAAACTTCTATTTCAGCGCGATGCAAACTTAAGCGTACCGTCTGATAACTGTGTATACTTCCATAAGCAAGAATTCTAGTCATTAAAGAAGTTTTGCCCATCTTGCGCGGTGCTTTGATGTGGATAAACCCACGAGGTTGAAGAATTGCTTGATAACAAATTTGTTCTATATCTCGTTCAATATAAAAAGTAGAAGAAAGAGGAACTTGCCCTTCTGGAGATTCTAAATCTATACTTTGTTCGATTTGTGTGGACTGAGATGTTCTCGGTAAAGCTAAATTGTCTAATCTTTGCTCAAGGACAGCACGACAATTAGTTCGATTAACTTTTTCATCAAAAATATCCGAAAGTAGTTGCCATAGCTTTGGAGCAACTAATTGCCTAATATAGTTCTCCGAATAGTTGTTTTCAAAAGCAATTTGTGCGTAATTCTTTTTTGTTTCTGAGAGAGATGCCAACAAGACAGCTTTTTGGATAAACGAAAGCGATTTTCCTATCTTGTCATGAATTAAGGCTTCGGTAAGTTGGATAATTTGCTCTATGCTGCTCATCTATTTTTTCAGTCAGAGATATTTAAAGCCCCATTCCCTTTTAACCATTGCTTTTGTTGAGGAGTTAACCCAACAGCATCAGTAAAAAGTGTTCCTATAATACGAGAACGGGAAAAGTTGACTTCCTTTAATTGAAAATTTGTAAATTTGCATGTCTTAAATCAGTATCACTCAAATTTGACTCATTTAGCACCGCCTCCTCTAAGTTGGCTTTAAGGCGTTGCTGAATGAAGGTATGAATCAATTTATATAGGTACAGTTTGATACTTCAAATAATGAAGTAATAAATTAACTGAATATCTCAGCATTACTTCTGACTTGAGTAGCATAAAGTTTTGTGGTGAAGGCGTACAAATTATCAATGGTTATAAATTATGACTCTGTACCTAGCTACTAGACTAAGATGGTCTACTTCAGTAACTTTAAATCAGCTGTAAATTAACTTGCTTAAAGTATATCGCCTTTGACCCTGCCGATTTTAGATTTTAGATTTTACTGGTTAAAGGAACACGAATAGTAAACCCTGTCTCACGTCCTAGAATCGACTTCAATATTTCCTACATGTTTGTCTATGAGAGTTTGATAAACGATCGCCAGTTAAACAAGTAGTAATTTTTCTGAGGTTTAGTATAGCTTATAGTATCAATTATTAAATATTTTTAATAAAACTTAAATATTATACTTGCTTTTCTTTAACTTAAAAATCGAAATAAAATTATAAAATAAAATATCAAACAAAGATGATTTATTATCTTTTAAGTTTGTTGACTAGAGATTTGAATAATAAACTCTGTGCCCTGTCCCAGTTCTGAATTACAGGAGAGTGAACCACCGTGTCCTTCTACTATAATTTGACGAGCGATCGCTAATCCAAATCCTGTACCTTTTCCTACTGGTTTGGTAGTAAAAAGATGGTCAAATACTTTTTGTTTAACTTCTGGTGACATCCCCACGCCATTATCAGCAATCTTAATTAAAACGTGATTACCGTCAGCGGCTATACAAGTTTTAATAGTAATACAATTGGGATTAGCTAAAATTTCTTCTAGACTCCGCCCTATATTGTATTCTTCAAGTGCATCAATGGCATTTGCTAACAAGTTCATAAACACTTGATTGAGTTGTCCAGCAAAGCATTCCACTAAAGGTAATTCTCCATAATCTTTAACTATTTCAATTCCCGGACGGTTTTCGTTAGCTTTTAAACGGTGTCTCAAAATCAAAATAGTGCTATCAATACCTTCGTGAATATCAAAGGGAACTTTGTAATCTTGATCTGCTCTGGAGAAGTTTCGCAGACTATTGCTGATACTGCGGATTCGGCTAACACCCAATTTCATCGAATCCAGTAATTTCGGCAAATCTTCGCGTAAATAATTTAAATCCATCGCATTGATTTCGTCTTCAATTTCTGAATCAGGATGCGGAAATTTCTCTTGATAGAGGTCAATTAGCCCAAACAATTCTTTAACATAATCTTTAGCTGGTTCGATATTACCAGCAATAAAGCCAATTGGGTTGTTAATTTCATGAGCAACACCTGCTACGAGATTCCCAAGAGCAGACATTTTTTCACTCTGTACTAATTGTAATTGCATTATTTGGAGTTCTTGCAATGCTTGTTCTAATTGTTGCTTTTGCTGTTGTAGTAATTGTTCTGCTTCCTGGCGTTCGGTGATATCTTCAATTGTGCCAAGAATGCCTAAAACGTTTCCCTCTTTATCTCGTAGGGGAATTTTGTTTGTATTTGCCCAGATTTGTTTGCCGTCTGCTTGCTGCCATGTTTCAATAATATTGAGTTCAGCTTGTCCAGACTCCATAATGCGGCGATCGCATTCTATATACCAATCTGATTCTTCTTCAGTCCAGGGAAGCTCGTAATCGTTTTTACCGACAATATTTTCTGGCAATTTTAAACCCGCAGCCTTAGCAAAGTTGCGGTTACACCATAAATAAAAGCTATTGCGGTCTTTCCAGAAAACAGATTGGGGAATATTATCAATAATTAACTGCAAAAATTGTTCGGTTTGCCCAAGGTTTTTTAAAGTATCTTGTGCCTGTTGATACAGTCGAGCATTTTCTAGGGAGATTGCAACTTGAGTGCATAATAGATTCAGAATTTCCACGCGTTCGCCCTTGGTGTTGGCGGAGCCATCGCTCGTAAACGCCGCAGTATTCAGATTGTTCTCTAGGTACAAAATCCCCAATAGTTTCTCTTGGTGTAGAATAGGCATACATAGCAAGCTTTTGGGTTGCTGACGCATGATATAAGGATCGGCGATCGGCGTCGAATACATAGGTGTATCAATGATGACGCTAGGTTGCAGGTTGCATTTGACAGCGTAAATCAGGCTACGGGGTACGTCTGTGCTATTCTCAATCGGGATGGATTGTAGTATGGTTGATTGCTGCCCAATTTGAGCAATTGCCTCGACGACCAATCTATTTTCTTTGAGCAGTAGCAACACACACTTATCGGCTCCAGCATTTTCAATGATTACAGTAAGCAATGTATTCAATAATTTCTCTAGTTCGATTTCACTAGAGAGACTTTGAGAAGCTTTGAGAACTGTTGTCATATCCAGTATGAATGAGGCATTGCTGCTAGCTTGTTTTTCCGATTCAGAAATCAGCGAATAAGCCGCTTGCTGGACGCGATCGTGAAGAAATTTGTAAATTGTCACTTGTCCTGTGTCATTTGTCCTTTGCAAATGACTAATACTTCGGCTTACCTCGGCTCCGCTCGGCACAAGTCGCTCAGTACAAGTAACCAATGATGAATTTTGATAAAATTTGTAAACTTCATTGATAGGAATAATTAACCCATCTTGCACGGCTTGCCAAAAGTCGGCGGCTGTTTCTAGCTGGGATTTTTTATAGACAATTGCCAGAGTCATCAAATCAAATTGGTTGCCTATACAAGCCGCTAACTTCAAAACTTCTTGAGTCTGCTTTGGCAACTTTTGCAGTTGAGTTGCTATGAATTCCACTACATTATCAGTAAAAGAGAGCGCTTGCACCTGAGCAATATCGCATTCCCAACACCCTTGACTTCCCCTAGCATTGCGGGGGTCTTCCCCGTTGTAGCGAGGGTTAAATGTAATTAATTTATCTTGATGTAGTGCTTTGAGAAATTGAGTGCAAAAGAAAGGATTGCCTTTAGTTTTACTCAATACCAAATCTGTCAACGGTGTTGCTAACTCTAGGGAACAATTCAACGTGTCTGCAACTAAATGATTGACAGAGATTTTATCAAGAGGATTTAAAATAATTGTATTGACTTTGGCACCTAATTTTTGAATTTCATCTAACGTTAGTAATAGCGGATGTGTGCTTTTGACTTCGTTATCGCGGTATGCACCAATTAATAGTAGATGGTCAATGTCAGCTTCACTTATCAACAACTGTATTAACTTTAAAGAAGCAGAATCCGCCCATTGCAAATCATCAATAAAGATTACTAACGGATGTTCTAGTGCAGCGAATACTTGAGTCAACTTCAAGAACAGCAAATTGAAGCGATTTTCTGCTGCATTCGCTGAGAGTTCTGGTGCAGGAGGCTGTTTCCCAATCAGACTTTCTAGTTCTGGAATTACCTCAATCATCAGTTGTGCGTTTTCACCCAAGGCTTTGAGAAGCTTGGGCTTCCACTGTTCGAGTTGGGTGTCACTTTCACCGAGCAGTTGTGTCATCAAGTCTTGAAAGGCTTGTACAAATACAGAGAATGGGATATGGTGGCAGAACTGGTTAAATTTACCTTTAATAAAATAACCCCGTTGTCGGACAATCGGCTTTTGGACTTCGTTAACTACACTGGTTTTGCCAATTCCAGAGCAGCCTGCTAGCAAAATAATTTCACTGCTTCCTTGGCTGACTCTCTCGAATGCACTCAGTAAAGTTTCAACTTCAGCTTGGCGACCGTAGAGTTTTTCAGGGATGATAAAGCGATCGCAAATATCCTGCTTACCTAATTCAAATGTTTCAATCCGTCCAGTTTCCTGTAGTTGACGCCGACAAACTTCTAAATCATGTTTCAGCCCTAATACACTCTGATAGCGTTCTTCGGCATTTTTCGCCATCAATTTCATCGTAATATCACACAGAATTTCAGGGATCTCCTCACTTTTAAAAGCCAGTTGCTTCAAGTCGCCAGAGCCACCTAACGCACTGGCTGCTTTTGACTTTTGACTTTTGACTTCCCAAAGGGAAGGTGGCTGCTTAGCGATGTGAGAGTAAACCAACTCCATCGGATCGTCAGATTGAAAAGGTAGGTGTCCAGTCAATAATTCATAAAATGTAATTCCCAGCGAGTAGTAATCGCTGCGGTAGTCAATTTGGCGATTCATCCGTCCGGTTTGTTCGGGAGAAAGGTAAACCAGGGTACCTTCTAGGACATTAGGATGCTGAATTTCCTGCATTTCTCTAAACAAAAGCGAGGCAATGCTAAAATCTGTTAATTTGACTTGCTTAGTTTGCGGGTTGATGAGAATGTTCGCAGGTGTGATGTCCTTATGGATTGTGTGATGGTGGTAAAGTCCATCGAGAATTTCACTCAAAGCGATCGCAATATCTAAAAACTCTTCCAAGAAATTTTGGTTACTCTTTATTGCTGCTTTCATCCATTCTCGAAGAGAAATCCCGCCGAAATCCTCCATTACCAAGGCATAGCTGTTACCGTAAGGTTCTAAGCTGTAGGGGCGAACAATATTTGGCAGGTCGAGATTTTTGGCAATCGTATAATGATTGCTCAAGTGGAGGAGTTCGCTGAAGCTAGTAGGATATTCTTGGTGAAGCAGTTTGATAATTACTGGAAGTCGATCGTCCTCCCGAATTGCGCGGTAAACCAGCGTTCTAAAACTTGTATAAAGTTGCTCGGTAATTTGATAGTTTAGAAGCTTGGCGTTCGGCTCAACTGCTATATTCATGTTCCATCGACTCTTGTGAAATCAGCTATTTATTTCCAATATTTTGCCCAAATATAGGCTTTATCTAACTCAGTTTGATTTTGAGCGATCGCATTTACTAAGTTGTAGATGGAGATAGTAAGTTTTATTTTATATCTCGGCGCATTTCCACCAAAACTTTTTTTAAGTGATTGGACTTACCAAAGGACATAACATTTTTACGTCAGTTTTTGGCTGGCGAGAGTAAGTAAAGTCTCAATATTGACGAAGGAAAACAGATACATGTGGCAGTCTTAGATAATTTTTGAAATCTTACTGCCCAGCCTGTTGACCGTAGACTGTTAACAGTTGACACTCAACAGCCACCACTGATATTTTCACTTTCTTATTTAGAATTGCTATATCTGACTTTTCACGTCATGTGGAAAAACCAACGCGAAACCTAACCCTCTAGCATGTCACGGCGTAAATAGAGCAACCCTTCGGGTGAACCAGTCGCCTACGGAGGGAAACCCTCCAGCAGCGCTGGTTCACCATTTAAAATCCCTAAAAAGCCCAATCGATAATACTTTTGACCCTTCGACTGCGCTCTCTTTCAAGGCTGAGCGAACGCGAGTGCGTCTCGTAGAGAAGCCGAAGCCTTGACTTTTGACTTCACGGCGGTACTAGCCCCTTCCTTACTAGGAAAGGGGGAAAATTCAAAGCCTCTCCCCTATGAAGGGAGAGGAATGGAAGTGAGGTTTTCTAAATGCCGTGAAAAGTTAGATATATAGGCAAGAGCAACTGGCAAGAGCCAATTAATCTTTCCATATTGCCTATTGCCTGCCTCTACAAACACGCTCTATTTTTGAGAAAGTTTTTCCTCATTAACAGAAAGAGTGCGAATTAACTCTCGAATTACATCGGTTGCTGGTCTCCCTGTAGTTGAGCAGTATTGCTCAAGCTTTTGTGCCTCCTCCGCTGCCAGGTTAATTGTAAATCGTTTAACAGCCCATTTTTTATTCATGATTAGACAAAATATATTTTGTAACTACTTCTCTAATATCTGTTTCTTATGGTGTTACTACAATGGTATAATCAATGAAATTGCATTTAAGAAATAATGAAGACAAATGCCATATTTCTTGATTAACAGTTAAGAAATAAATTTTACTATGAAAATATGAAGTTTAGCTAATTCAATTCCAAGAATTATCAATATTATGCAAAGTAAATATAAAAATATACATATTAACACAAAGTATTCACTGAGTCAGGTAAAAGGCATTTTTATTAACCTGGTTATTAAAATCAGCGTTTACTCTAATTAATAGACTTTAGTAAGAGGTTATTTATAAAGTAAAAATAAAATTACTGTTGGGTGGGTTAGGCGCATATTTTTAGCTGCTCACACTCAACAGGAGTCAGTGCGTTGCGGGGGTTCCCCCCGTTGTTCGCGCAGCGTCTCCGTTAGGAGAAGCAACTGGCGTTCATCAGTCAGCAACTTCAAGTAGTTGTTTTTATTTCTTGGAGTTTCCTAAATAAGAACATACTTTGCAAAACATGAAAAACTTTAAATCACTAGGTTTTACTTGCTGGTTAACTGGATTATCTGGGGCAGGAAAGTCTACTTTAGGAATAGAAATAACCAAAGCATTAGAGAAATTATCACTTCCATGTGAATATTTAGATGGTGATGTCATTCGCACCAATCTTTCTAAAGGATTAGGTTTTTCTCGTGAGGATAGAAATACGAATGTTGCCAGAGTTGGCTTTGTTTGTGGACTTTTAAATAAGTATAGCATCAACACAGTTGTGGCTTTAATTTCTCCTTATCAAGATGCCCGCGAACAACTCAAACTTCAAATACCCAATTTTATTGAAATTTTTGTTGATACTCCTCTAGAAGTTTGTATCACAAGAGATGTGAAAGGTTTGTATAAAAAAGCTTTAGCTGGAGAGATTCCTAATTTTACTGGAATTTCCTCTCCTTACGAACCACCTTTAAACCCAGATATAACTCTCAAAACTGATAAAGAAAGTGTAAATCAATGTGTAGAAAAAGTTTTAAATTATCTCCAAGAACGGGGGCAAATATAATCAATTATCAGAATTTGGGAGTCATAATTGAGAAGTAAAAAAACGTGAGTTCGATAGATGTAGCGTTTGAGCGATCGCTTGTCAAGTTTTTTGTGGAACAAAACGCTTCAAAGGCTTATCCTACAACATTTTCAAAGTTTTGACACATCTACTTTTGGTAAAAAATCGCTGAAATGCTTTTACCGTAGGGATTTCAGCCTAAAATTTTCACCTTTATAAAAAACAGCTAGGCTCTGCCAAAATAATCATTGAGACTTGCAACACACCGAACAGTTTTACTGGATATTTTATAATCAATAGTCAAGTTTTGAGTTGTCAAAATAGAATTACTCATTAATTAGAATAATAATTCATTACCAATTAACCTTGTAAATACTCTGCGTACCCTACCGAAATTCTGATACCTACAGCAAACCTCTTAGAGTACGGAGGAAGCCTCCACACCCTGCACTAACAGAAGCGTCTACAGACTTCTCTACGCGCTTACGTTCGCGTATCTCTGTGTTTCTAAAAGCTTAGTTCATATCATGTCCAGCTAATGACTTGTGATTAAAATCTCTCCACGTCCCCACGTTCCCGCGTCAGTCTCAATGATAAGTCTTTAAACTGACATGATATCACTCATGACGGAAAAGATTTTCGGGAATTACGCCGCAGAATTACCCAAGTAACAACAGGAGTACCAATTAAAGCAGTAATTGCGTTCAAAGGTAAAACCATCTGACTTACCCAAAGTTGAGAAAACAAATCTGCAATTAATGCTAAGATTGCACCCATAATTATTACACTAGGGATTAACATCCGATGGTCAGAAGTATTAAAAAGACTGCGACACAAATGGGGAATTGCCACACCTAGAAACGCTATAGGCCCACAAAAAGCAGTAATTGCACCTGCTAATATAGACGCAATAGAAATAATAGAAAACCTAGCTTTCTGCACCGTTAAACCTAAACTACGTGCATAAGATTCACCCAGTAAAAGAGCATTCAGAGATTTTGATTGCAACAATGCTACCAATAAACTCAAAACTATCACTGGAATTAAAACAACTAACTGTCTCCAAGTCACGCCAGCAAAACTACCAAAAGTCCACATGATATAACTTTGAATGCGTTCTTTTGAGCTAAATTGCAACAAAATACTCACAATTGCACTAGTAGCATAGCCAAACAATAAGCCTAAAATCAGCAGCGTCATTGTGTCTTGCACCCGGCGAGAAACAACTAACATCACCCCTAAAACAAATGCTGCGCCGAAACTTGCGGCTATGACTAAACCAAAGTCACCAATGATTCCCAGGTCTGCTAATAATGTTGGTGTTGTCACACTTGCTGTCAACACAACTAACGCTACACCTAAACTTGCACCAGAACTAATACCCAATACAAAAGGCCCTGCTAAAGGATTTTTAAATAGAGTTTGCATTTGCAAGCCACTCACACCTAAAGCTGCACCCGCTAAAGTTGCAGTCAAGGCTTTAGGTAGGCGAAATTTGAGAATAATATTAGCCCATGTTGCTTTTTCTGATTCTTGTACAAGCAAAATTTTCATTACTTCGTTGATAGGAATATCAACTGAACCTAAAGTTAAATCCAATAAAAATGTAAATAGTAGACCTGTTAGTAAAAATGAAAAGATAATCACTTTGAAAACTGATGCTTTTTGGTTTATGAATGAGGGTTGCAATTGATATTTTTTGCATAACATTAGTAAATATCATCCATCTTAAAAACTTGAATATTCCTAAATAACATATTACTGTGGTTTTTCTATATAGATCCTACTTGTGGCGTAGCGAAGTCCGTTGTGCAATGTCCAGTTATCACTCAAACGATGCTCTAATGAGTATGCAGTACTAAAAAATATCCGCTCAATATAGTCGTCTGGTTCATCAACGATGCGATCGCGAGGAACATCATTGAACAAGGTAGGAGGCAGTGTTTCGACTGCGCTCAACAAGCGGGCAGAGAGCAGAAGGAAACAATTTGTTGAAGATTCAAACTCCTCCCAATTGCAAGCGCCATATGAACGGCGGGGTTTTAAACTGAAGTTCCATGATTGTCACGGGCACCAACGCAAAGCCAGGATTCCTAACTGAGCCTCCAGCAAGAACAGCATAGCTGCCTTTCTCGATCGCTCCATTACCAAAAGCTAATAAACCATTATTATATGGTCGTCTACCGTTGGAATACTGGGCATCAAAGGCGAAAGTTTTATTCTCACCTAATTTCCAAGCCAAAACGACTGCAACGACGAATTCCTCAAAGTTTTGGTCAAAGCCTCGAAAAGTTTCACAAAAAATTTAGTTGATACAACAGACTACGGTCATCATAAGCAATTTAATAATGCTTCTAATTGGGAAACGGACTTAAATAATCGATGAGCTATATACTTAGAAAGGACACAGGAGGATAATGGGGGATTAAAACTCCCAAGAAATCGTTCCCTGCACCGTGAATGGATCGCCATAGTAAACGTTTAGACTGTTTGCAGCCGACTCAAAATAATCAACATTAAACAAATTCTTGAAATTAATCGCTGCTCGGAACCTATCTTGCTTGTAGAAGATGGCAGCATCGGTACGGAAATAACCAGGCAATTCAAATGTATTCTCTAGATCTCCCTGCCTGTCACCTGTGTAAAACACCCCGCCACCCACGCCAAATCCCTTTAAGCTACCCGATTGAATTTCATAAGTTGTCCATACGTTAAAGCTGTGTTTAGGGACATTATTCAAGAAATTACCAACCGCAAAGGTGTTGTCTTTGGTGATTTGAGCATCGGTATAGGCATAACCAGCAATAATATTCCATCCAGGTAAAATTTCACCAGCTAGATTCAATTCAATGCCTTGGCTTTGCTGTTCGCCGACTTGAATCGAAAATCCTGGTCTGTTCGGATCGTCGGTTGATACATTGGTGCGAGTGAGGTCATAAAACGCTAGGGTTGCAGAGAGTCTATCGCTCAAATCTGCCTTGATTCCAACTTCGTACTGCCGACCACGTTCCGGTAGAGGAATTATGTCACTATTGAAGGCTTGAGATGGTACAAATGATTGACTATAGCTGGCGTAGAGTGAAATAGCCCGAATCGGTTGATAAACGACACCGACTCTGGGGCTAAATACTTCCTGTTGTTTAGACTCAGTGCTTGCAGGTAAAGGAAAAATTGCATTTTTTGTCTGGTTTGCAATATCAAAGCGTCCGCCTAACAGCAATTTGAGATTATCAAACAGCGCAATTTGATCCTGGATATAAATGCCAAAAGCATTGCTATGAAATTTTGCTGCGCCTACCTGAGTGGGAATACCTTGGAGTGGTTGACCATACACAGGATTGAACAGATCAATTGCAGCCGCTGGCGCGAAAAACCTAGGTAACTGTTCGGCATCATACCTGATGTAATTAAACCCAGTGACGAGTTGATGTTTAATACTACCTGTAGCAAATTTACCGACTAGATACGTGTCAACGTTGAAACCTCGCTCGTTATCACCACCTTTAAAGTATCCTCGGTCAAGGGTGCGGTTATCGCTAGCTAGATCGAGGTTGGCGGTGAAGTTATCCCTTAAAGGAGCCCATGTACCTTTGAATGCATTATGTAGCTGCCAGTTGTCGCTAAAGTGATGCTCGAGATTATAGCCAACTTGAAATACCTCTAGACGCCTTTCAGAAAAATCTTCACCATAGTAGCGCGAGGAATTTTGCCGTTAGGGTTTGGCAGGACGGTACCCACGAGGGGGAGTCCCTGTTGACCAAAATCTAGACGTTGCTTAAAATACTGCGCTTGTAGAGTTAGCTTGGTGCGATCGCTGATTTGCCAGGAAAGCGCAGGTGCAACAAAATATTGCTCTCCATTGAAGGAATCAACAAAACTTTCGGTCGTCTGAGTCGCAGCGTTTAAGCGATACAACACAGTCTTACTACTATTCAGCGGACCCGAAAAGTCAACAGCACCACGATAGAAATTAAAGCTTCCAGCCGTAGCTTCCACGTTGTAAAAAGGGTCACTCAGAGGTTTTTTAGTAATGATATTGACGACTCCTCCCAGAGAACCTTGACCGTAGAGAACGGAGGCAGGTCCCTTGAGGACTTCAATCTGTTCGATGCCAGCAGGATCAAAGATGGTAGTAAAATAATATGTGCTATTTTGCAATCCATCTGTCAAAACATTGGCTCTAGAGTCAAAGCCACGAATTGTTGGTGCAGTCAAAACTGAGCGTGAGAATGGCTGACCTCCTTGCGACACACCGGGCACATTTCTGAGTGCATCGCCCAGGACGGAAGGGAGATTATCAGTGAGAGTTCGATGTTTAAATAAGTTTGCGGTAATAAAACAATTGATGATTGAATAATATTTCCGGATGGAATATCTTAATTAAGTCCGCTAAAACGATATCTGGATTATTAATACCACCTTCCCAATAATCATTCCCTCCACTTTCATTGACACGAGCATTATTATTGTAAAGATTGCCTGTTTTCACTGCTTTAAAATCAGTATAGCGATTATCTTCAGCTAATAAATCTTGTAAACTCTGCCAAGATTGGCTAAAATTCAACCAGTAGTCAGCGTTTGCCGCACGTTCCAAAACAACTTCAAAAGACAGAGGTAGACTACCAGAAGATTTATCATCACTCCAGAGATAGTTTGCACCCGCATCACCAAGATATTTGGCTACATAACTTTTACCACCAGGCATAAACCAAGTACCTTTAAAGTTAAATCCGACGAATACTGTAGGACGATTTTTTACAGATTTGACTTTTTGAGCTACTTGTTCATATTTACGAGTGATTTCTTTAAATATCTTTTCTGCTTGTTCTTCTTTATTAAAAAATAAAGCGGTAAATTTCAACCATTCACTTCTTCCTAATGGCGTATTTTCCATATATTCAGCATTGATCCCAACTTTCAAACCTGCCTCTGTGAGTTTGGCATAGCTATCAGTTTGGGAATTACCTGTGCCAAAAGTTGTTACCAAATCAGGATTTAATTCTAATAATTTCTCTATATTTAGATTAGCATTATTACCTATTTGCGCCACTTTACCTGCTTTGATTCTTTCTACCACATCAGGCGTATTCACTTGCTTAGGATCGCTAAGTCCAATAAGTTTATCAACTACTCCTAACTTGGCTAAGTGCGGTAAATGAGTAGTAGATAGAGTAACTATTGAATTCACGGGAACTGTAATTACTTGTGCTCGATTAAATCCCTTTGGTGTGGGAGTTCCACATTGAACTAAAGCATATTGAAACGTTGTTTTCGCATTTTGCCAAGGATTTTTAATGGTGACTACTTTGTAGTGTTTATGATATTCTACTGTCAAGCCTGTAGCATGAGTAATTTTAATTTTCTTGGGGAAGTAATCAGTATTTTTCTCGTACCCTTGAATACAACTATTATTAGTATTTGTAGAAATGTTGATTGCTGTACTATGGCAAGCAATGATTAAAGTGGCAATTAAGAAGAATTGACTCGCGCTTACAGCAATACGAAAAACCGGCTTACGATGGCGGAAGCGCCCGCCGCAGGCATTACGAAAAAGCCGCGCAACTATAGCCATCATCCGTACCTCGCAGATATGTGAACAATAAGTTAAGCATCGGCGGGCATCCTGACTTAGAGACCAAAGCCTCTTCACAGTTGCGGGACAGTGCCGGATTTACACCGGACTTTCCCCCTTGCGTCTGATGGCTGCTCCCCATCAGAACCGACCTCTGCATTGGAGCATATTTTGCCGCGTGCTATCTGCAAAAGCAATAAATTTTTAACAAGTGTACCGATTGTATGGGTTGATAGAGTTACTCGCCCTTGCCTTTGATACTCCAGTTAGGCGATTCTATAAAGATAGAAATTATTCTCATCTAAGCGAATCGTGCAGCAGATGAGATTGAGAATCTACCTAAGTAAACCCAACTCTCACCATGACCCTCACCATTTCAGGAACTTCTTATTTAGAAGAATTGTTGGAGACAGAACATACCAAGCGCCCTTTCGATCCATTCGATCCGTTAGATGTGCTTTGGCAGTATCCTTCCCGACTAGGTAACGGGCTGTGCCGAATCATCCAACTACGAGAAGGGTTGGAAATCGTAATTACTAACATCCAGTTCCACGATAATTTGATAGCCAGAGTCACAGAGCGAGAGCATGGTTTACAATTTACCTTCTTCCTTTCAGGCGAAGGAAAACTGCGAAGCACTCATGAGGAACGTTTCACGACAGCAGGGGCTGGACACTACTTTGCTGGACAATACTTTTTTTGTGGCAGCGGGACGGCACCTCAAGAGATCGCTGAGTGGTCAGTAAAACACTACTGTCAAGTAGTTGATATCGAAATCGACCCAGAATTATTTTGCTCGTTCACTGGAGATCCATTCGGAGAACTACAACTGAATCTAAAGCATCTAATTCGACAAACAACTCAGGAATATTATGCCCGTGCTGGAACGATTACTTCTGCAATGCAAATTCCCTTACGGCAGATGCTCCAGTGTCCCTACCAGGGCTTAAACAAGCGGCTGTATCTGGAGAGCAAAGTGCTGGAGTTAATGGCGCTGGTCATTGAGCAGGAACTGGAAATCAGGAATAGCAAAGAGAATGCTTACTCCTTGAAGCCAGATGTCGCAGACACCCCAAGCACAGCAACCGGAAAACCAGACACAACCAACTCAACCATCGGCACAGGGTAATGAGCCGATTGAGTTGGTGGTGACAGGTGAGCAAGATGGGTATAAAGTCCCTAATGCCAGCACTGCCACTAAAACCGATATTCCCATCCGCGACATTCCTCAGTCAATTCAAGTTATCCCAGCAAACGTGCTAAAGGATCAACGAATTACGCAACCAAGGGAAGCAGTTCAGAACGTAAGTGGGGTGACTAGCAAAATCTTGTTGTCAGCGATCCAGTGAATCCACTAAATAGCCTCCAGGTGGGCGAACAACGCTCTCGTGGCATTGAGTTTGATGTCGCTGGAGAAATCTTGCCGGGATGGAAAATCATTGCTAGTTATACTTATATCGATCCGGAAATTACTGAAGATACCAGACCAGAATACAAGGGGAATGAACCGAGTAATGTTGCCCGAAACAGTGCTTCTTTATGGACAACCTATGAAATCCAAACTGGAGATTTGAAAGGTTTTGGATTTGGCGGGGGATTATTTTTTGTGGGCGATCGCCAGGGAGACTTGGAGAATACATTCACATTGCCCAGCTATGTGCGAACCGATGCATTGATTTATTACCGCCGTGACAACTGGCGAGTCGGGCTGAATATCAAGAACTTGTTTGATGTAAACTATTTTGAAAGTGCCTATGGTAGAAGCACTGTGTTTCCTGGCGCGCCGTTTACAGTACTAGGGACAGTTTCGTGGCAGTTTTAACAATCATTGTATCTACTGTTGCCCTTGTAGGAATTTCGGATCGGCGAAAGGCTTGTACCAATGGTTTAGGTAGGGCTAACCCAGAGGTTTCGAGCGAAATACAGACGGGGGCGATCGCATCAAACAAGATTTAGTAAGTAGGATATTCAATAACTTTATTCACTTTCACCAAATGTTTATTCGGAACTTGAGGTAGAGGCTTTGCACGCTAAAATCATAGGGGCAGTTATGCTTAAAAGTTAATGAATATCAATTACAAATAAATATGACTCAAGTACTGCCAAAACAAAAACTATTAATCATTCAATAATTTTTGGAGCAAAAGCCAGAAGGAAAACGACCGAATCGTTTCTCCCTGTTTCCCCGAACTGAAACTTACCGCACAGCAGATTTTTGATTCAGCTCTGTAGCTGTTACATATAGAATTTCTATTTAATTTCTGTGATCCTAGGTACAACTCGAAGAGGTGATGGTGTAAGTCCTAATTTAAACAGACTCCGGTGGATATATATTTTCAGATACTTTATTACCTTTCACCAAATGTTCATTGACAATAGTTTCAGCAACATTTGAATTAACGCGAGTGTACCAAGTACGATCATCTGAATAAAATACCACTGGCCCTAATTGGCAAACTTCCAAACAGCCAGATGTTCTTACTTCCACATCTACACCTGCTTTTTCAACTGCTGATTTTAAAGCGTCAAATGTAGGTTGCCATTTGCGTGACGGAAGACAGCGAGTAGAAGTACAAACGGAAATATAAGAATGTTTAAGAGGATTTTTAGTGAACGGTATAGGTTTGTTTCCGAATATATAAATCTCTCGTAGTTCCTCATAAAGAGCTAACTTTGATAAATTAGGCTTGCCTTCTGGTAATAAATTCTCATCTTCTACATACGGATTTGGCAAGAAAATAGTCATAAGGTTTTCGTCTGCACCATTCCAAAAATCAATACCCCAACTTCTAGGAATACCTTCTGCATTAAACCGTCGATAAAATGCAGCGCGACTAACTTGACGTTGTTGCCTTAATTCCAAAGGAGTCTTACAATGAGGGCCACCTAAATTAGCCTCTATACATAGGTGCAAATGCCAGCCTTGTGTAACTACTGTGAGATATCCATCATAGAGAATACAAATTTTAGGTGGAGCATTAAATTCTAATTCTAATACACCGCCTTGGACAATATGCCCTACCCCTACCTGTTGCCAATTTTGCTGAAATAGAGTATAAAGTAGTGACGATAAAACATCAGTACTCGAATCAAAATATTCATATTCAATAGACCCCCCCGTAGATAAAATCTCAGTTACAACCTTATTAACAGAAGTTACCCAACAATTAAACTCAGTCATTTAATACTCTCCTCTGTGTCTCTGCGTGAAAAAACTCTTTCCCTCAAAACGTAGAACTCAACCCAACTTGAAAAAACCGCCCCCCATCAGGATAACCTGGAAACAACTGATAACGCTGGTTAAAGAGATTATCTACACTACTTGTAAGTATTAAGTTATCGTTCAAAGGTACGCGTATTTTAAAATCAAAAGTAGTGTACCCAGACAAAAATTCTGTATTGGTGTTATTTATGGGATACGCACCCAAAGAATGCATCAGTATTCCAGCATATAAACCTTGACGAGTTTCATAAGAAAATCCTGCATTTAAACTATCTGCACCTGCAAATCTTAATTCTTTATCAACTTCAGCAGAGTTTGTACTTTTCAAAATCTGCGGATCGTTTGCCGTATAACTAACAAAAGCATAGATATTCTTCGCTAGCTGCAAGTTTAAAACTGCTTCGATTCCTGTAGTGCGAACCTTACCAATATTTTCGTAAGTAGCTACCGGAACAGCAAAGTTATAAGCGATTAAATCTGATATTGTGTTGTTGAAATAGGTCAAGCGCAATAAACCAAAGTTACCTAGCTTCTGGTCAATTCCGATATCATAACTATCGCCTTTCTCTGGACGCAGATTAGGATTGCCAACGTAAGTACCACCATTCGCATATAAGTTGAAAAGATTCGGCGCACGGAAATTCTTGATATAATTAGCTCTCAGGGTGGTATAATCTGTAAGTGCAAATTTTGCTCCGACACTTGGTGATGTAAAAGAGCCATTGGTCAAGCTGCTAAAATCCTGGCGTAAACCTAAGTTGGCTGTGAAACTAGGAGTGAAATTAATTTCATATCTAGCAAATAGCGCTCCTTGACTAATACTATCGTCGTAAGTGACTGTTTTTGTATCAACAGAAAAGTCGAATGTACTATTAGTAGCTGAGACATTGCGGTAATCAAAGCCATAAACTAGGGTTTGATTATTAGCAAATTTCCAACTGTGTTGTGCTTGCAATCCATAAGAAGCTTGTCTGTTATCATATCGTGCTTGGGATGAATTGCGACTATCAAAGCGAGTGTTGAGGAAATCTGCATAAACTCTTGTTGTTAGCAGCGAATCATTTCCACTTCCTAATTTTGAGTTCCAGATTAAATCTGTGAGAACTTGGTCTGTGTATTTGCGATCGCTATCAGTCAGCGAGTTAAAATAGCCTTGACCATACAATGGTTCAGGAATCGGGACTCCTCCTGGTACTCCTTGGTCTTTGCCTAAGTATAAGGTTGAGAGAGTTAGGGTATTGCGAGAACCTAAATCCGCCTCTAACTTGACATTAAAGTTGTTGTAGAGAACATCATTATTGTCTCTGGTTCCCTCAAAATTCGCCTCTGGAATCGAAAAAGGGTAGTTATTTTCAGCTTGGGTACGGTTATAACCTACAACCCAACCAATATCTCCTATTTTTCCGCTACTATTAATAGTCTGCTGATTTAATCCATACGCGCCAAAATTAACACCTGCTTGTGTCGTCACTTTTTCTGTAGGACGACGAGTGATAATATTAATCACCCCTCCAATTGCATCGGAACCATAAAGAGTAGAACCACCACCTGGTAATACTTCGATTCTTTCAACGATATTGGTAGTAAATTCTGAAAGATCAAAACCACCAGAACCAAGTTCGTTAATTGGCCTACCATCAAGCAAAATCAAGACTTGTGCAGAGTTAGAACCTCGAATAAATTGACCGCTTAAGGCGTTTACTTCCGTGCCAACTGTACCATCAGGCAAGATACCTGGAAGGAATTTGAGCGCTTCTCTGACAGTTTTAGCACCCTGCGCTTCTATTTCTGAACCTGTAATCACGTAAACCGGACGAGTGGAATCTTTCACTGTCCCTTCACGGCGAAAGGGTGAATAAACGGGTTCGTTGAGTAGCTTGTCGATAACTGTTAGTTCAATATCTGGTTCTTCTGTGGACGCTGGGGTATTTTCAGGTGTTGTTTGTGCAACTGGTTGTAAGTCTCTTGCAGAACCTTGATACTTGGGAAACTCAGATATTTGTGGAACTTGATTAGCAATGGCTACGTATCTCCCACATACAATCCCGTAGATTGCGGTAAAAACGAAGATTTTTGAGAAAAATTCACAGTAAGTAACAACACGGGAAGTAGACATGAAATTCCTCGTTTTTAGTAAATGCAGATATTGATTTGTGCTATTGAGTTTTGAGATTTAGGCTTGAACGAGCTTGCTACAATGCATTGCCATACCTAAATCATGGTGAATACTATTTGGATCGCAAAAAAGGCTCTGTGGTATTCCTAATGGATACCCAAATTTCTATAGGACAATCCAAAATTAAGTGTCGTTACTAACAGCGAAGCGAAGTAGTAACACTTACAGAGGATACTTTCTTAAATCGATATCTGTACCCTTGAAATTTGTTAATTATATGTATCATCTGTGCCTCGCAGATAAGTGTTTTGTGTCTAGAGTGAGTCGGCGGGCATTCTGACTTTGAGACTACGTTATCTTTGTCTCTTTACAGCTGCGGGACAGCGCCGGATTTACACCGAACTTTCCCCCTTACGCCTGATGGCTGTTCCCCATCAGAACCGACAATCATGTGTCAGATTACCATAGTTGATGTCTGTGTGCAAATTTAGTTGGTAACAATTTTGATAAATATTCCAATTTTGGAAATTATTGTAAAAATCTTGATAATAATCAGGCAAAGCTGTTGATGAATACGGAGGACAGGTTGAGGAAGGATACACACTCATCTCTGGCAGCGGTGTTCAACCAAAAATGACTGTAGAGAGTCCAAAATCTCGGTATGTAGGTGTTGACATCGAACTGCCACCCGATCTTCTCACAACCTTTTTCCCCGATCTGGATGGACAAATTCCTCACCAATTGAGGCTGCTGGCAAAAGGTCAGGACTGGCAGACATTAATTTATCCCCAAATTACAACAGCTATCCAAGGAGTGGCACAGCAAATCGTCAGTTGTCCTTACAAAGGGATGATGAAGCGGATGTATTTGCAGGGGAAGGTCATAGAATTAATGGCATTGCAACTGGGTCCGATCTTTGCAGATCAAAGTGGATTACATTATTCGCCTCGGCTCAAACCTGCAACGATCGCCCGTATTGAGTATGCTAGGGATATTTTGCTCTCTCGTCTGGAGAATCCGCCATCAATAGTGGAATTAGCCCAACTTGTGGGGGTGAGTACTACCACTCTCAAACGGGGATTTACAGAACTCTTTGGCACAACAGTATTTCGCTACATTACCGATAAGCGTATGGAATGGGCGGAACAACTATTGCGGCAAGGTAATACTACCGTTGCTGAGATTGCCAACAAGATCGGTTATTCTAACCCAGGACACTTTGCATAATGCAGGGCTAGTTTTTGCGGTAGCTTCTACTGGAACAGCAACTTCTCCACAACAGCCCCAAACACAGCTGCCAGAAAATCAGACACAGCCAGCTCAACCATCGGCAGAGGGTGATGAACCGATTGAGTTGGTGGTGACAGGTGAACAAGATACTTATCGCGTAACAGATGGATCGACTGCCACCAGAACCGATACGCCCCTGTGCGACATTCCGCAATCGATTCAAGTAGTACCCCGGCAGGTGCTAGAAGACCAGCAGGTAAGGAATCTGAGTGAAGCCCTCAGAAACGTACCCGGTGTAACACAGGGACCTAATTCATCAACCTGTAGAAATTTTGAGCAACCTTTGATCCGAGGCTTTGTTGCTGGAAGTAATATTCAGAGAAACGGGTTGAGAGACCGCAGTTATGTATTTCAGGGTTTTGATACGGCTGCTATCGAACGGGTTGAAGTGCTCAAAGGACCCGCTTCTGTTCTCTACGGTCAGGGTTCGTTGGGTGGGGTAATTAATTATATCACTAAACAACCCCTAAGCAACCCTTTCTATGCGGTGGAAGCGTCTGCTGGCAGCTTCAACTTCTATCGCGGTGCAATAGACTTGAGTGGTCCACTTAATCCCAGCAAGACGGTCTTATATCGTCTCAACCTTGCGGGTCAAACGACAGAAAGTTTCGTTGACTTCTATGATGAACAAAAATACTTTGTAGCACCTGTTGTTTCCTGGCAACTTAGCGATCGCACGCTTGCAAGCCAATTTTTGCATCTTCTGATTAATCATGTATTTGAGCGCTTCAGACTCAAATCCCCCACTGGCTTCTGCACACAAAGCAATGTCAATCCTTAAAAGTAGGTGCATGATGGGTAGTCATGAAGTGCGATCGCTTTATTCTGCCCAGATTGGAAACGATAAACTTTTTATAGGAGTAGTTTTTTAGCAAAACTCAAAAGGTATGGGGCAATGGTGCGATTAAAGCTGTGGCAATGGGTTGTATTAGTAATTCCGATCGCTTTCATTATTATTTTCTTACTAGTATCCGCCGGTTTGCAAATCCATGCGTGGGGCATTAATTGGATTTGGGGTGTGTTCACTCTTTTATTCGTTGGCTGGCGTTGGTTACTAGTAAAATGGACTCAACCCGCCTTACAGCAGGTAGAAGCTGTATTAGCCGAAGTCCAGCAAGAATTAGAATCGACAGCAGAAGATACAGTACTACCAGCGGGAAGTGACGCCACAAAGCTTGCAGAAGCAGCCTTGCAAGAAATTCTCCAGACCGCACAAAGCGATCGCCCGATTTGGGAAGATTGGCAAACTTTTTGGACGCGATGCCAAAATTTGGTTGTAGCGATCGCACATATCTACAATCCGCAAATTCAATATCCCTTGTTAAATATCTACGTTCCCCAGGCTTACGGACTGATTCGCGGAACGGTGGACGATGTGGATCTGTGGATGCAAAAGTTATCCCCTGTGCTAAATCAGGTAACGGTTGGACAAGCATACCAAGCCTACGAAGTTTACCGGAAGTTGGAACCATCTGCCCGTAAATTCTGGAAAGTTTGGAACTGGGCGCAGTGGCTATTAAATCCCGTGGCGGCGGTGGCAAAACAAGTTAGCCAAGGTTCCAGTAACCGCGCAACTGAGCAATTATTGGTGAATTTGAGTCAATTATTGCGCGAAGCTGCCCTGAGAAACTTATGCCGACAAGCGATCGCGCTCTATGGAGGTAGAAATTTACCTATTTCAGTATCTTCAACTACACAAACTCTACCCAAAGCCAAAACCCAAACACTCAAACAAATCCTGACTCAAGCCCAACCAGCAGAGGCAGTTGAACAAAAACCCGTGAGTATTCTGCTGGTGGGACGCACGGGTTCGGGAAAAAGCAGTTTGATTAACACCCTATTTCAAGCAGATCTAGCAGCCGTTGATGTTTTGCCCAGTACCGATCGCATTCAGAATTACCAATGGCACTCTCAAAGTGGGGAAAGCCTGACGCTTTGGGACACACCTGGTTACGAGCAAGTCAAGCGTACAGATTTACGAAATTTAGTGCTTGATTATGCCGACAACGCAGATTTGCTGCTGTTAGTAACCCCAGCTTTAGATCCTGCCCTACAAATGGATGTAGACTTTCTCCATGACATGAAAGCAGAAATTCCAGATTTACCAGCGATCGCAGTTGTCACTCAGGTAGATCGGCTGCGTCCGATCCGCGAATGGCAACCGCCTTATGATTGGCAATGGGGCAATCGTCCTAAGGAAATTGCGATTCGTGAAGCCACTGAGTACCGTAATCAGCAGCTAGAAAACTTCTGTAATTTAGTTCTACCTCTGGTTACAGCTGACAACAAAACACGTCGAGTTGCTTGGGGAGTAGAAGCGCTATCGTTGGGATTAATAAATGCGATCGCCCCTACCAAGCAACTGCGTCTGGCTCGATTTTTGCGTAACCTGGAAGCCCGCACCGTTGCTGCTGCAAAAATCATCGACCATTACACTTTTCAAATGGCAACAACGCAGGGATTAACATCACTGCTCAAAAGTCCCGTCCTTCAGTTTATTTCTACACTATCAACTGGCTCTCCAACCTTGGCTTATCTGTTAGCAGAACAAATCCCCGTAGAACAGCTACCAATTGTAATTGGTAAACTCCAAATGGCTTACGATTTGTTCTCGCTTTTGAATACAGGTAACTCTAACCCGCTCAATTTTGAATTGCTATCTTTGTGGCCGTTGCTGTTAGAAAACTCCGCTTCACCTGAGCGGAATGCTTGGGCATTTGGTCACGCTTTAGTGGAATATTGGACTCAGAATTTGACAGTGGAACAACTTAGCGATCGGTTTAAGAACTATCTATCTACATTAAATCAAAATAGACAGGGTAATTAAATTATGTAAGAAGATTACTTTACCTTTCTTGCTGCTGATGAGATTCGTTAGCTACTCGCAACATCAAGAAGGGCAAACATCATTAAATAAGACACGCTTTGCAGCTTTGAGCATAATGTAGCTAGGGTTTGCCAAGCTTTGGCGAAGCTATGGCCTGTTGACCGCTTAAGATTTGGGCGATCGCCCCTGATAAAAGCTAAATTGAAGTAGGTAGAGTTTTGGAGTTGATCATGCTTAAGCAACTCATTTTAGAAAATTGGAAAAGTTTCCGTTATGCGGAGCTTCCACTTGACCCTTTGACTGTTCTGATTGGTACAAATGCAAGTGGTAAATCTAATGTGGTTGAAGCTTTGGAGTTTTTACAAAGAATAGCTAGAGGTGAGAATTTTGAAGCAGCTTTAGCAGGAGATAAAACACTTACATCTATTAGAGGTGGCTTAGAGTGGGCTGTATTGAAACCTGAAACTCAATTTACATTAAATGCTTTAGTTCATGGTGAAGATGATAGAACAGACTATTTGTATAACATACAAATACAAATAGGAAGTGAAGTCAAAGTTATAAAAGAATATATTGAACGTCAAAATTTAAATGAAGATCGTACTATTAAGTATGTAGAAAAGTTTACTGTACAAAAAGTAGATTTAAATACAAAAAGTGGCATGAAAGAGTCAGGAAGTTATTTTGATTTTAAGGATATTGTATCTAATCATATATATTTAAGGACAGACGAAGATGGAAGACTTATTTTAGGTAAAGAACTTCAAGAAAGATATTTTCCCTTAAAAATTAAAGCCATCAATTGTGTTATTTCCACTCTGAAAGAAATTTTTATTCTGAATCCTATTCCCTCTAAAATGCGCGAGTATTCACGCCTATCTGACGCTCTTGAAAGTGATGCCTCTAATATTGCTGGTGTATTAGCTGCATTATCTGAAGAACATAAAAATGAAGTAGAATCGACTTTATCTAACTACATAAAAGATTTCCCGGAAGGTGATATTCAAAAACTATGGGCAGAAAAAGTTGGCAGATTTGGTACTGATGCAATGCTTTACTGTCAGGAAGAATGGAAACCTGGTTATATTACAGAAATTGATGCTAGAACTATGTCAGATGGAACTCTCCGTTTTATAGCAATCCTCACAGCACTACTTACCCGACCAGAAGGTAGTCAACTAGTAATTGAAGAAATAGATAACGGTCTTCATCCATCGCGTGCAGAATTGCTAGTAAGAATACTGCGAGAGATTAGCAGTAAAAGAAAAATCGATATTTTACTTACCACTCATAACCCAGCTTTACTTGATGCTTTGGCCCCTGAGATAGTTCCTTTTGTGGTTGTTGCACACCGCGATAAAGAAACTGGAGAAAGCAAACTTACTCTTTTAGAAGATATTGAAAATCTTCCTCTTTTATTAGCATCAGGAACTTTAGGCACACTAGCAACTAAAGGCACAATTGAAAAGAGCCTTTCTGATAATCAGTAAAATGAAATATGAGAAAGGTTTTAATTATTGATACATCAATACTTTGTGTTTACTTAGGTGTCCCTGGTAAAGAGACTTGTGGTTCTGATAATGATAAATGGGATCAAAAAAGAGTTGAAGCTCGTTTTCAGGAAGAAGAAAAACAAGGTGCAAAGTTTATACTACCAATAGCGACAATTATAGAAACTGGTAATCATATTGCACAAGCTAACTCTAAACGATATGAAATTGCTCAAGCTTTCGCTGATATTTTAGTGAAAGTAGCAGATGGAGTTATACCTTGGGGAGTTTTTGAAACTCAAGTGGGTGAACTTTGGAATTCAACACAATTGAAACAGTTAGCCACAGAATGGCCTACTCTAGCATCTAGAAAGTTTTCTATCGGAGATGCGACAATTAAGACTGTGGCTGAATATTACGCCAAAACCAGTAGTACATTTCAAGTAGAAATTTTTACGGGTGATGGAGGACTTAAAGCTTATGAACCAGTTAGCCCAGCACCTACGCGTCGAAGCAGTCGCAAAAAAGAGTAAAAAACCTTGAGCGATCGCCTTTTCACTACACTTACTACAATCATGGGTGCGTCAGCAAGCTAATATAACGAAGGGTAAAAAAACCTTGAGCGATCGCTCTTTGCCTCTAACATCACGCTACCATCAGATATTGTGGAATTTCCCTGCGTAACTCGATAGCATCTATGACTGCCTCTCACTCTGAAACTCCATCTACCAAAGCTGATGCCAGTACTTTTATTTCTGACCATCGACAGGTAGACCGCAGTAAGCTAAGTCAAATGTACCTGCACTATGTCGAGACGAAGGATAAATATCCTCACGCGATGTTGCTGTATCGAGTGGGAGATTTCTTTGAATGCTATTTCCAAGATGCTGTCAAATTAGCGCAAGAATTAGAATTAGCCCTCACCAGCAAGCAAGCCGGAGAACAAGGACGGGTAGCCATGTCCGGCGTTCCGCATCACGCTTGGGAACGCTACGCGACAATGCTAGTCGAAAAAGGGTATGCAGTAGTAATTTGCGACCAAGTTGAAGATGCAGCCGAAGCTACTGGGAGATTGGTGCGGCGGGAGGTAACGCGCGTCCTCACTCCTGGCACTTTGCTAGAAGAGGGAATGCTCAAATCAAGTCGCAATAATTACTTGGCGGCGGTAGTAATTGCCGCAAATCATTGGGGCTTAGCTTATGCAGATATCTCCACAGGGGAATTTCTCACCACTCAAGGCAGTGATTTAGAACATTTGACACAAGAATTAATGCGCTTGCAACCTTCAGAAGTGCTAGTTCCCACAAATGCACCTGATTTAGGTAGCTTGCTGCGTCCGGGAGAAACTTCGCCACATCTGCCGGAGTGTTTGCCGCCATCATTTTGTTATAGTTTGCGATCGCAAGTTCCCTTTGCTCAAGGCGAAGCTAGACCCAGATTATTGCAGAAATTTAAAGTGCGATCGCTTGAAGGACTCGGTTGCGACCATCTTCCCCTTGCCGTTCGTGCGGCTGGTGGTCTTTTAGAATACTTGGAAGATACTCAAAAAGAAAACCCAGTTTGTTTGCAGAGACTCCGCACTTACACTGTTACTGATTATTTAATAGTAGATAATCAAACTCGCCGTAACCTGGAAATTACTCAAACTGTACGTGATGGCACATTTCATGGTTCTCTACTCTGGGCATTAGATAGAACGAGTACAGCAATGGGTGGGCGGGCTTTGCGACGATGGTTATTGCAACCACTAATCGATATTAAAGGCATTCGGGCGCGGCAAGATACCATCGAAGAATTGATGGAAAATACACCCCTACGCCAAGATTTACGCCAGTTGTTACGACAAATTTATGACTTGGAACGACTGACGGGAAGGACGGGTTCTGGTACTGCTAACGCTAGAGATTTAGCAGCTTTGGCAGATTCTCTCTCACGCTTACCGCAACTATCCGACTTAGTTGCTGATACGCGTTCTCCTTTCTTGAAAGCTTTACAAAAAGTACCGTCAATTTTAGAAGAATTAGCACAAAAATTACACGCCCATCTTGTGGAGTCGCCACCAATACATATAAAAGAAGGCGGATTGATTCGTTCTGGCGTAAATTCCTCGTTAGATGACAGGAAAGTAACTGTAGAAGCAGACCAACAATGGATTGCTAATTTGGAAGTTGACGAAAGAGCAAAGACGGGAATTCCCACATTAAAAGTAGGATTCAATAAAACCTTTGGTTACTATATCAGTATTTCCCGCGCCAAAGCCGACCAAGTACCCGCTAATTACATCCGTAAGCAAACCCTGACCAATGAGGAACGCTACATCACCCCCGACTTGAAAGAACGGGAAGCGCGAATTCTCACAGCCCGCGATGATTTAAATCAGTTAGAATATGAGATTTTTACAGCATTGCGCGAAGAAGTAGCAGTACAGGCGGAAGTAATTCGTAATTTATCTCGTGCAGTCGCAGCAGCGGATGTGTTGTGTGGTTTAGCTGAATTGGCCGTGCAGCAAGGTTACTGTCGTCCAGAAATATTGTCAGGAAGAGAAATCAACGTTGTTGATGGTCGTCATCCGGTGGTAGAACAGTCTTTACCTGCGGGGTTCTTTGTACCGAATTCGACGCAATTGGGTCAAGAGTCATCAGTCATCAGTCATTTGTCATTAGCGGAAGACCAAGGACAAACAACAAATGACAATCCCGATTTAATTATCCTCACCGGGCCAAATGCTAGCGGCAAAAGTTGTTATTTGCGTCAAGTAGGATTGATTCAGTTAATGGCGCAAATTGGTAGTTTTGTCCCAGCTAGATTTGCCAGATTGGGAATCTGCGATCGCATTTTCACCCGTGTCGGTGCAGTGGATGATTTGGCAACTGGTCAATCAACATTTATGGTAGAAATGAATGAAACGGCAAATATTCTCAACCATGCCACATCTAGGTCGTTGGTATTGTTAGATGAAATTGGTCGAGGAACGGCAACATTTGATGGTCTTTCCATTGCTTGGGCGGTGGCAGAATATATTGCAGTAGAAATTCGGGCGCGAACGATTTTTGCCACTCACTACCACGAGTTAAATGAACTAGCTAGCATTTTGCCGAATGTGGCTAACTATCAAGTGACAGTCAAAGAATTACCCGATCAAATTATCTTTTTGCACCAAGTCCAACCAGGAGGTGCTGATAAATCCTATGGAATTGAAGCCGGAAGATTGGCGGGTTTACCAGCGGTAGTGATTCAACGAGCAAAACAAGTAATGGGGCAAATTGAAAAACATAGTAAGATTGCGATCGGTTTGCAAAATTTGGATGGAACTGTGTCGATTGACTAATTATTTGTCTGCCTTGAGAGATTAATGTTTGTATTACCAGTTGTTAGCCAATTACAATCGAGTTAGTTTATTTAAGTACATCTGATTTAATTCAAACTCGAAGTTTGCCGTCCACCTAAGCGTTGTCCTGAAGCTGTAGGTAAAACATTAACAGAGATAGTTGCATAAGCACCCTGTTTTTGGCCACTTATAATCAAGCGAATAAAATCTCCTAAGCCTTCGAGCAATCGAGCATTGCGTAAAACACCGCAATCTACTGCTAAAAATCCTATTTCTTGTGCAAGCCCCATCACTGTTTTTCTGGCTTGCTCATCATCTCCGGCAACAAAAACAGAAACCCCATAATCTTTTAGCGGTTCAGGTGCTAATTCAAAAACTTCTTGCGCCATCGTATTAAAAGCTTTTACTACCCGTGCCTGAGGTACATCTTGAGCAAGCTTTTCGGCTAGGGATTCTAATATTGGAGGATAAGCAAATCCTTCAGGAATATCTTGATTATTACAATCAATAATAATTTTACTACTGAGAACTTCAGGCTGAGAAAGCAACTGTTTGGGCATAATGCTGCGTGCTGTCCACAGAATTACATCAGCAAACGCCACCGCCTGTTCGTTTGTACCACCTTGCGTCCCATGTTTGGCGAACTCTGCCGTTGCTTTTCCTTTTTCGGGATTGCGGGAGCCAAAAAATACTTCATGCCCCTGCTCTGCCCAGAGAATACCTAGAGAGCGTCCCATGTTTCCAGTGCCAACAATTCCAATCTTCATGAGTTAACCTGATTCCACCCTAGATTGCCGAGAGATTATAGTTAAGGCAGGTGAAGTAGCCACAAAGCAATTATGACCACCAACTTACCTGTAGTCACAGAGATTGTACCAATTGTTTTGCAATTGCAACCTGCGATCGCCATGACCGACAATCAGTTTTATGATTTTTGTCAACTCAACCGTGATTTTCGCATCGAACGCAATGCTGTTGGAGAATTAGTGATTATGCCCCCTACTGGTTCTGAAACCGATCAATGTAACTTTGACATTATTGTTCAGTTGGGTATTTGGACAAAGCAAGATGGTACAGGTGTAGGCTTTGGTTCCAGTGGTGGGTTTACTTTACCTAATGGTGCAGTCCGATCGCCTGATGCAGCGTGGATAAAACGCACGCGTTGGCAAGCAATACCAGCAGAACTACGAAAAAAATTTGCACCGATTTGTCCGGAATTTGTGATTGAATTGCGTTCTGAGACTGATAACCTACGAATTTTGCAAGACAAAATGCAAGAGTATGTTGATAATGGCACACAACTCGGTTGGTTAATTGATAGAGAACAACGCCAAGTTTTTATTTATCGTCCAAATACTAAGGTTGAGATATTAGATAACCCTAAGACGCTGAGTGGGGAACCATTGCTAGCTGGGTTTGTTTTAGATTTAAGTCAAGTTTGGTAACCAAAAAGACAAAACTTTTAAGAAATAGAGCATTGAGCTGAGATGCTTGCAAAAACTAAAAGCAGCTAGGAAGCGACTATTGACTAATCATGTCCGGTTGAATACTTATAATTAGGACTTACATAAAGACAGGGAAACGCAAAAAATTTTGAAATACAAGTAATTAAGCGGTCATGATATAACTAGAGCTTACATTTAAAAGATTTATATTTGGCACCACTAAGGCGATCGCTGCGTCAACTATCTTGCTGCTAAATTACTGTATGAGTTTTCCTGGTACAGTAATTTAACATTTATGTGAAATGAAATATAACCAATTATAGCGGCGTTGAGTAAGCAGAAATAATGGCAACTCAGTTTTGGGAAAAAAGCAGAGAAATTAATCCAACTCTAATTAACTTACTATTTAAGTTTGGGCACAGATGGCTACTACTAGGTCTAAGCAAGCTTGGGATAGCGAATCAACAGATATCGTCTTTGATTCATCGAGTTTGGTGGCATTTCAAAAAGCGTCTGCTGCCATTATTATGTCTGATATCATTCTTTGCGGTATTGCTACTCAACAGCTTTGCCCCTGCTGTTGCCCAGTTACCTGCTCAACCTCGTCAAGAAATTCGGGGTGTGTGGCTGAGTGGTAACGATTTTAGCGTTTTTAGAAATCGTTCACAGGTACAAGCCGCCATGAGCCAATTGCGGCAGTTAAACTTTAATACTGTTTACCCCGTAGTTTGGAATGATGGTTATACACAATACCCCAGCGCCATAATGCAGAAAATGGGTATTCCCTTTTTCTTCAAAGGAACAGATGGACAAGATGTAATTGCAGACATTATTACTCAAGCCCGCAGCCAAGGACTACTAGCAATACCCTGGTTTGAATTTGGTTTCATGGTTCCTTTAACTTCGGAATTGACATCTTTGCATCCAGATTGGCTCACACAAAAGCCAGATGGAACTCAAACTTCAATTAGTGCTGCGGGTGAAGTAGCGTGGTTGAATCCCTTTCATCCGGAAGTGCAAAACTTTATCCGCGGACTCGTGATGGAAGTAATGACTCTATACGATGCTGATGGCGTTCAATTTGACGACCATATGAGTTTACCTGTAGATTTTGGTTACGATAAGTACACAATTAGTCTATATACTCAAGAAACAGGGAATCCACCTCCAGCTAATCCCCAAGCCCAAGCATGGATAAAATGGCGAGCAGATAAAATTACTGCCTTCATGATAGACCTTTACCAAACTGTGAAAGCCCGAAAACCAAATGCTATCTTCTCAGTTGCTCCCAATTACTATGATTTTGCTTACAAGCTGCAACTGCAAGATTGGCTCAACTGGGTAAGGTTAGGTATTGTCGATGAGTTGCTGATGCAGGTGTACCGTAATGATTTAGAAAGTTTTATCGCTCAAATTACTCGCCCAGAAATTTTAGAAACCCAACAATTTATTCCAACTGGTATCGGTATTATGGCTGGGTTACGAAATCGCCCAGTTTCCATACCACAAATCCAATCCCAGGTAGAAGCAACCCAACAACGCGGTTTAGGTATCGGCTTTTTCTACTACGAAAGCCTTTGGGATATTGCCCCTGAACCAGCAGCGCAACGTCAGTCAGTATTTGCGGCTCTTTTTCCCAATTCAGTGCGGCGCGACATCTCTCAAAATACACCCCGCAAGCCAACTTTTGACACTGCATCCTTACCTTTATATCCAAAACCTTCCCTCGGTCAACGCGTTCGCGGCTATTTTCTAGAAGTGGCGATCGCGAATGGTCAGCCAAAACGTATTTTATTAGATACAGGCTCAGCAGGGCTAAGAGTTCCCAAAGAGTTTTTAGGTAATGCTCCCATCCAAAAAACAGGTCAAAATATCAAGGAGGTCTTAAGTGATGGTACTATCCTAGAGGGTGAATTAGTTTATACTAATGTCCGGTTTGGATTGATTCCTGCCGCCGAACCTGTTCCCGTACAGGTTGTTACTAGTCGCCAATGTACTGCCCAAAAACCTAATTGTTCGGCAAAGAATGGTGCGCCATTTTCTGGTATTATCGGTGTCAACTATTTTGAAAAGTCACTTCCCTATAACCCGTTGAGAAAATTACCAGGCAATCTGAGTAACGGATTTATCGTCATGGGAAATGGTGGTAGTAACAAAAATGGTAGTCTAATTCTCGGTTTAACTGCCCAGAATCAAGCAGGTTTCAAAATGGCTTCTTGGAGTCAACAACCCGAAATTAATGGTGTACCTGGTAACAGATGGGACTCTCGACTAGGCAAAGTTTGTTTAACTCTTGCTGGGAGTTCTGCTAAAAATTCTTGTAATAGCACAGCGATCGCTGATACTGGAACTATTAATGGTTTGACTGAATTTAAGTCAGCTTCTACAGCAGGTAAACTCAAACCAGGAGTATTAAGTTCAGCAAATACAGTAAAAGTAGCAATGAATGGTGTTTTTGATTACAGTCTAATACCAGGAACTCGCGAGGGATTTAATCGCTGGAATTTGAGTATCTCGCCACAATCACAATTAAATATATTTGTAAATCCAGGAATTGCATTTTTTGATAAATACGATGTACTGTTTGACCAAGTTAATGGAAAACAGGGTTTTCGCAGTCGGCGCTAACAGGAATTCCTCTTAATTCAGATTTGGTGAAAAATTAAATTCTACTAAAATGCTGCTAACATCGGGATTTACCAATCGTGCGAAGCGTTCTGCACATTGGTAAATCTCGTTTGGCAGGGTAATAATGATTTGGGTAGTCACCAATGTTGTAAATACTGCTCTTCATTCTCACTTACAGTTACTAAATTATGGGCAAACTAAGTTAGCGAGCAACTTTTGTATTACTAGATAAAAATAAAAAATTATGAAGTTAAATCTAAACTATAGGCATATGCCAGTTTTATCCTACATTCAGCGCAGAAAACTGCCATCAGCACCTGGAATTTATTATGTGGGTAATCATAATTGCCCAGTTATGTATATTGGTCTTGCACATAACTTAAAAAAGCGCCACCTAAACCATCATCGCCAAGTACAGTTTGACAAAATTGAAAATCCTGTAATATATTACCGTATTTTAGCAGAGGATGTATTAGCTAAAATCTCAAATTTGAGAGAGGTTCTAATGAGGTTGGAAAGGCAGTCTATAAGTTACTATAAGCCACCTCTGAATTACACACCCGTACCAAGATCAATTTATCTTCAGGGTAAGAAGGGAGTGATTCTCCGTTTTGGGCACAATAAATCATAAACCATTAAAATAGGGACTGAGAAACAAATCTCAGTCCTGAAAAAAAGCGGGCTAACCGCTAATGTCTAGTTAACCCGTGCAGCTTTGGGAACGCGCAGAGAAATTGTTATTGCAATACCAACTTCACATTGGCGTTTTGCAGACCGCGCTGTTTTACTTCAGCCAAGGTCTTGTTAACAGCATATTTTTGGTTAATCGAGTTGATTAACTCGGTTTGGTTGTGCTTCTTAGCAACGCCCCACAGGTCAGCGATGAGGTCAAAAGAACCATCGCTATTGCGAGACCAGCCGAGGTCATATTCGCCATCCAACACGGCAACGATGTCAGAACGAACGCGCTGACCGTTATAACCACGGACATCAGCTTCAGTCTTTACGCTGATACCGAGGTCGCGCAAAGAAGCTTTGAGGATTTCTGCATCGGTGATCTTGGTACGCAGGGTGCTAAAGTGAGACATTTGGGTTTCCTCCAATGAGAAGATTGAGAAATACGACAACGGTTTGTTTTGGGCGAAGCCGCACTTAGCAGGAGGCGGCTTTTTTCATAACTGCTAGCATTAAAGCTAGCCTTTCCCCCTGGGATGGCAGAGGAAAGCTTTTAAAACTCCATTCGCTGATATTCAGCAACGGAGGATGCTGCGGGGCGCGCTCGCTGTCTGGCCCAATCTCTCAGGGCCGTTACCTGTTCTTGCATCGTTCGAGACAGCGGCAATGTTGCCTTCAGTGCAGCAATAATATCTAGTTGGGTGAACTCCCGATCTTGGGCGAAAGCTTCATACATCGCCGCAACAATCGCTTGCTCAATTTCTGCCCCAGAAAAGCCATCGGACATCTTAGCTAGTTGCTCAAGGTCAAATCGAGAAATGTCTTCGCGGCGCTTGGTTAGGTGAATATTAAAAATATCTTGACGTTCTTCTGGAGTTGGCAAATCCACAAAGAAAATTTCATCAAAGCGTCCTTTCCTCAAAAATTCTCCAGGTAACCTTTCCACTCGGTTGGCGGTTGCCATCACAAATACTGGAGATTTTTTATCTTGCATCCATGTTAGGAAAGAACCGAAGATTCTGCTAGAAGTCCCTCCATCAGAATCAGAGGAGCCAGCACTACCAGCAAAAGACTTATCTAACTCGTCGATAAACAATATCGCTGGGGAAATAGATTCTGCTGTTTTTAGGGCGTTACGCAAGTTTGCTTCACTTCGTCCCACCATTGAGCCGTCGTAAACTCGCCCCATGTCTAACCGCAATAGTGGTAAACCCCACAGGCGAGAAGTAGTTTTGGCAATTAATGACTTACCACAACCGGGAACCCCTAGAATTAACATCCCTTTTGGTTGAGGCAAACCATATTCTCTCGCTCTTTCTGTGAATGCGTTAGAACGCTGCTTGAGCCATTTTTTTAACTCTTCTAAGCCACCAACAGCATCAATGGTTTCATCCTCTTCAATGTACTCTAAGATCCCATTGCGCCGAATTAGTTGCTTTTTCTCAGATAAAACTATATCTACTTCATCTTCTGTCAAGCGCCCCGTAGTTACCTGCGCCTTTCGGTAGACTTTCTCAGCTTCATCTTTAGTTAAACCCAAAGCTGCCCTAAGAAGTTTTTCTCTAGCCTCTGTCGTCAACCGCCGCCCACGATGTTGGTCTAGATGATAAGTTAATACTTTATTCAACTCAGCCATATCTGGCAGGCGAAAGTCGAGGACTACAACTTCCTTTTCCAATTCTATAGGTACTTGCTGCATTGGTGACATCAAAATGATGTTCTTCTGAGTACCTTTGAAACTGGCGATTGCATCGCGTAACGATCTCGTGGTTGCAGGCGCATCAATAAATGGATGTAAATCTTTAAGAATAAATATACTGGGTTCTTTTTGCCGGATGATCCACTCAATCGCTGCCTCTGGAGATACGGTATTATGTTGGGTGACATTCCTGGGTTGACCGTACTCCACAATGCCGTGTGTTACTGTCCAAACAAATACTCGGCGCTGGGGCTTTAACGATTGGGCGGTCGCGGAAATTGCTTGCTCAGCCCGCTCTTCCTCGGAGGTCACAAGGTAGATTAAAGGGTATTGAGCTTGAATTAGGATATTGAGCTCTTCTTTCATACATCGACCTACTTGAGACCTTATAGAGACAGTAGAGACATTGCTTTTGGTAAAGGCAACCGAATGATGAAATAGTCATTCATCATTCCTATCTAGCAAGGAACCAACTCTTCCTCACCCTTGGGATGGGTTTCATCTTCATCCATTTCATCGATGGAAAGATGCTCTTGACCAACTACTGCTGGTTGATTGCCCAAAGTTACCAGTTCCCCATCACGTAAGACTAGTGAACTATCACAAGTTGGGCAGGAATAGACTCTATGAGTCCGCCCATAAGATGAATCTTCTACTTCATCAACTAATTCTGAATTAGATAGGTAAAAAACGAGGGCACGTTCGGCAAGTTCTGACATATGCTGACAATCTACTGCTGAACGAATCTTCAGTTTCCTGTGCAACTCTGGCGATAAATACAAAGTGACCTTTTGCTTAGTTTGCGTTTGCATATAACTCTTTAACGGTCTTACCCGGGTATGTATATCAAGTTATCGGTTCTTCTATTCCTTGTCAAGACGGCAAAACGTTTTGACGGCAGTTTCGTTACATTTATTTACAATCTCAGCTTAGATGCTGTTGATAACTATTCATACTGATTCTTTGACAGTACTAAAAAATACTAATAAAGCAATGATTGCCTGACTTTTGACTTCCCCGCAGGAGGTGACTTGGCTTATTTTTTAATTACTTGGAGTGTCAGAGGATTAAAATTGAATACCTTTCCAGTTGTAAACAATTGATAGCCACAGGAGATGCCAGCGAATGACACTAGCATCGAAAAAAGTGACACTGAGCCGATTACTACACCACTAGCGATGAATAGAGCGATTCCTATGCCAATTAATACCCATCCCAACTTCCGATGATCGCGCCCACTCAAATTGAGAGCTACTATACCTCCAATACACAGCAAAATCCCAGGTGTACTGCGTAAGTAAACGCTCACATAAATGCTTGTACTTAAAAATGTAATCCCTGTTAGGATTAGTCCTAAACCAATAAGCTTACTAGCAAAAATTACTTGGTCTTCCTCTTCTTTAGTAGTAGTTGGTGCTGTAATTTTTGTTGGCGCAGAGTTTGGGGTAGGATTTTTTGTGGTTGATGCATAGTGTTGCTGCGCTCTAAATATGAAGGTTATTTTATCTCCTTGTCCAAGGGAAACTCTGTCTGCTGGATGCAGGGGACAAAAAACTTGAGGTTGAAGTTTCCTGCCGTTAACATACGTACCGTTAGAACTGCCCAAATCGGTAATATGGTATTCATCCCTATTTATCCAAATTTGGGCGTGGATGCGAGATGCCACATCCGAATCTGGTAAGCCAGAAACATCGATATCTGGTGGTTTTTGGTCGTTTGGCTTACCGATGTAAATTACAGAAAGATTTGGTGGAAATTGCAAAGATGTGTTGGTTTGGAGGTGAAAAAGCTCCAAAGTTGGCTCGGCTGCCTGAGAGGCACTGTACATAATTTGTGTGATAAAGCACTTTTTATAAGCTTCTCTACTGATAACTAAAAAGAGAATAGTAAATACTCTGAAAGAATCTTGAATTTTTCATCAGAGCTTTTACGGTGCACTTTATTCAGCAGCCTTTCAATTTGGGAATAATAACTCGTAAATTGGCGAAGGTATTGATTTAAGTTTCTGGTATTTCTATAAAATCAGTGACTTTGGTAAAATGCGTAATCTAAATGGCTACTGCTAATAAAACCCGTAGTTTGGGGCAAGAAATTTATCGGTTTGGTTTTGGCGTTAGCAGAGCCATTGCCCTGTTGATAATTTTGTGGGGTTGTACTGCGACTGATTTTAACCCCGAAGCGATCGCCTGGAAAACTTATAGCAACTCTCGTTATGGTTTTGAGTTTCCATATCCGAGTAATTGGACTTCTTTGCCAGCTCCAGAAAATGATGATGGAATTGGATTTATTTCACCGCAGAATAACTCAGTGGAAATTCGCGGGTGGGCAAGTCAACAGTTGCCAAATTCGATTGACAAAGACCCATTTGGGAAAAAGATAAACTCGAACTTTCAGACTGCTCAAGGAATATCTGGGGTGTTGGTTGTAGAAGTCGCTCAACAAGTAGGTTCAATGACACTGACACTAACTCACAATCAAGTGAAATACTACTGGCAAGGACGAAGTAGCAGCCAAGAATTTCCAAAGTACTACCGTTTGTTTTATTACATTGCCCAACAGTATCGGATTAGGATTAGCACAGCACGGTGTAAATAAACCACCCATTGTCAATGCCTGAAACCCTTGTAATACCGTAATTACAAATTACGTTAACGTGAATTCGACAGACCTCACCCACCCAGCCTCCCTCTCCTAGAAGGAGAGGGAGGAGTAATGAAAATTATGCTTTTCACTCCCCTCTCCGAATCGGAGAGGGGCTGGGGGTGAGGTCAATATAATATTCGTCGAACTCACGTTACGTTAGCGCCACGCAAAGCGAGTTTGCGTTCGCCTTGGTCTCGTACGTCATTACGACTTACAAATTCCGCACAGCGCAAGAAATACGGCATCCTTGTTTCAATCCCACGTTTTTAAGCGTGGGATCATAGCTGCCTTCTGCCTTCTGAATTTTAAACCGCAGAGGCACAGAAGAGGACACTTAGATGGGCGGGTTTCCCGACTTGAGCAAAGTATCCGTAGCGGAGAGAGAAAAAACGAGATTTTTCGAGTCACCTTAAAAGGGTTAGTCCTAGCTTCATTGCTGAACTGAGTTAGCCAAACAAGAGCGTTTTTTGACTTCGCCAACTGTATCTGGTATTCGTTCCTTGTTGGAACTCCGTTTTGGACAAACTATGCTTGCACTATAAAATCAGATCCTGTAAGAGTTGGCGCACCAGTTAGAGTCGCAAATAGGCCACCACTGCCATAACCAGCGGCGCTGCCATTTTGATTGTAGAACAACTCCCCACTCACAGAATCGTAGACAATTTTCGCCGTGCTAATCCCTGCATTAGAGGAGATTTGAAAATCACTGGTGTTACTAAAACCTGTTCCTGCAGCAGAAGTAATTGCACTAAAGGTAGTCTTATCCAGTACAATTTTGTCAGCTTCAGAACTGTTGAAATCAGCGATCGCGTCAATACCAACAACAGCGTTAGTAAAGTTAGCATCGCTGTTGTAAAGGAAAAAGTCAGTACCTACACCACCGATGAGAATATCATTGCCGTTGCCATCCACAAGAGTATCATTACCTTCTCCACCGATGAGAATATCATCACCTGAATCGCCCCGCAACAGGTCATTGCCACTATTGCCACTAATGATGTCATTACCGCCTTGAGCATTAATCACATCATTGGAGTTGTCAAAACCCGCGACGTTATTGTTAAGATCGTTGAGGAAAGTGACAGTATTCTTGTTAAACAAGTTAGTTTGAGTGGAATTGGCGTTGAAGACATCAAAGCTGTCAGTTACACTGCTTTGTCCATCAAACAGAATATTACCGATAGCTGGTCGTGAACCATCTGCTGGTAAATTATCCAGGTTTTCTAATTGGAAGTTTTGCAAAGTAACTTTGGTAGAAACTGCATTTGAAAAAGTGAGTTCTAAATTATTGCCATTTTGAGTAAGTTGCAGATTTTGGGCAGTTAAACCACTACCAATAAATTGCAAGGTATCCAGTTGGCTAATCACTGCTGCTGATGGATTTGAGCCAATACCTGTTCCAGTAAAATCAGTAATGGTGTCATTGCCATCACCAAGGCGAAAGACAAAAGTATCATTACCATTGCCACCAACAAGAGTATCATTGCCGTTGCCACTAAAGATGTTATCGTTGCCGTCAGTGCCAGAAATATTATCGTTGCCATCAGTGCCAGTGATATTAGCACCAACAGCGATCGCAACCCTAGCAGTACTAGTCAGGCTACCATCGCTAATGGTGTAGTCAAACTGAGCATTGCCACTCAACCCGTTAAATGGGGTAAAGACAATGAAATCATCTGCCGAGTTGCCCAGAGTGCCGTTATCATTTAGCACAACAGTACCATTGATTGCACTACTCACACTAATAATGCTCAGGTTACTGCTATCAATATCGGTATCGTTGGCTAGCAAAGTACTAGCAAGGATAGTACTACTTGTATTAAAACCACTAGTCAGACTATCGTTTACGGCAATGGGTGCATCGTTGACAGGCTTGACATTGAGGTTAAAAGTACCCGTAGTGTTGCCGCCATTACCATCATTGACAGTGAAATTGAAGCTGTCAGTACCATTGAAGTTGGCATTGGGGGTGTAGATGAAGAAATCGTCACTAAAGTTGTCTGGAGTACTGTTGTCGTTAAGTGTCAGTGTGCCGTTTGTGGGATTCGTGAAGTCACTAATTCTTAAAGTATCACCATCTAAATCAGTATATCTACGTACAATATTTTTGGCAAGGATTGTTACAGGAGTATCTTCGTTGGTGGTAGCCGCAGTGGCAAAGCCAAAGACCACGTAGCTTGACCCTGCATAACGCTGACCGTTGGGGTTGGCACCAAATGCCCCGATAATCAGGTCATCAAAGCCGTCGCCATTGATGTCCCCCGCCCTGCTGACAGAATCGCCTGAGTAGTCACGCTCATCAATGCCGTTAATCACAAAGCCGTTGCTACCATTGAGGTCAGAGAGGTTGTAACTTGCTTTAAAGCCACTATTGCTGCTAAACAACACATAGCTTGACCCTGCATTATATTGACCGTTGGGGTCGGCATATCTTGCGCCGATAATCAGGTCATCAAAGCCATCGCCGTTGATGTCCCCCGCACTGCTGACGGAAATGCCTGAGTAGTCACGCTCATCAATGCCGTTAATCACAAAGCCGTTGCTGCCATTGAGGTCAGAGAGGTTGAAACTTGCTCCAAAGCCACTACTGCTGCCAAACACCACGTAGCTTGATCCGGCTCTATACTGACCGTTGGGGGAACCACCAAGTGCCCCGATAATCAGGTCATCAAAGCCGTCGCTGTTGATGTCCCCCGCACTGCTGACAGAACCGCCTGAGTAGTCACCTGCATCAATGCCGTTAATCACAAAGCCATTGCTGCCATTGAGGTCAGAGAGGTTGAAACTGGCTCCAAAGCCACTACTGCTGCCAAACACCACGTAGCTTGACCCAGCCCCAGACTGACCGTTGGGGTCGGCACCTTCTGCCCCGATAATCAGGTCATCAAAGCCGTCGCCGTTGATGTCCCCCGCACTGCTGACGGAAATGCCTGAGTAGTCACGCTCATCAATGCCGTTAATCACAAAGCCGTTGCTGCCATTGAGGTCAGAAAGGTTGAAACTGGCTCCCAAGCCACTACTGCTGCCAAACACCACGTAGCTTGACCCTGCCCCAGACTGACCGTTGGGGTTGGCACTAAGTGCCCCGATAATCAGGTCATCAAAGCCGTCGCCGTTGATGTCTCCCGCACTGCTGACGGAAATGCCTAATGTGCCTGAGTAGTCACCTGTATCAATGCCTTTAATCACAAAGCCGTTGCTGCCATTGAGGTCAGAAAGGTTGAAACTCGCTCCCAAGCCACTACTGCTGCCAAACACCACGTAGCTTGACCCTGCACTAGGCTGACCGTTGGGGGAGGCACCTTTTGCCCCGATAATCAGGTCATCAAAGCCGTCGTCGTTGATGTCCCCCGCACTGCTGACAGAACTGCCTAACGAGTCACCTGCATCAATGCCGTTAATCACAAAGCCGTTGCTACCATCGAGGGAGGAGAGGTTGAAACTCGCTCCAAAGCCACTACTGCTGCCAAACACCACGTAGCTTGACCCAGCCCCAGACTGACCGTTGGGGTCGGCACCTTCTGCCCCGATAATCAGGTCATCAAAGCCGTCGCCGTTGATGTCCCCCGCACTGCTGACAGAATAGCCTAACAAGTCACCTGCATCAATGCCGTTAATCACAAAGCCGTTGCTGCCGTCAAGGGAGGAAAGGTTAAAATTTGAAGTAACCTGAGGTGCGTCATTGACTCCGTTAATCGTCAAGTTGACGCTAGCTGTATTACCCAAGCTGCCATTGTTGATAGTATATGTAAAGCTGTCAGTGCTGCTTTCACCGACACCTAAACTTTCAAATTGAGCATTTGGGTCGTAGGTCAAGCTGCCATTAGGATTAAGAGTAACTAAAGCACCAGAATTCAGCGTAATGGCAGTGCCAACAACAACTGTCCTATCATTAACAGCCGACACTGTTAGGAAGTTACTATCGTTAGCTAAAACCTCTACGTTAACGGCAGTGTCTTCATCGGTGCTAGCCGTGTCATTAACCGCGACAGGAGGTTTATTAGTAGGTGTAGAAGATGCAAAACCAAACACTACGTAGCTTGACCCTGCATTATACTGACCGTTGGGGTCGGCATATCTTGCCCCGATAATCAGGTCATCAAAGCCGTCGCCGTTGATGTCCCCCGCCCTGCTGACAGAACTGCCTGAGTTGTCACGCTCATTAATGCCGTTAATCACAAAGCCGTCGCTGCCATCGAGGGAGGAGAGGTTGAAACTCGCTCCAAAGCTACTGCTGCGGCCAAACACCACGTAGCTTGACCCTGCATTATACTGACCGTTGGGGTCGGCACTAAGTGCCCCGATAATCAGGTCATCGAAGCCGTCGCCGTTGATGTCCCCCCCACTGCTGACAGAACTGCCTGAGTTGTCAAATGTATCAATGCCGTTAATCACAAAGCCGTTGCTGCCATTGAGGTCAGAGAGGTTGAAACTGGCTCCAAAGCCACTACTGCTGCCAAACACCACGTAGCTTGACCCTGCCCCAAACTGGCCGTTGGGGTCGGCACCAAGTGCCCCGATAATCAGGTCATCGAAGCCGTCGCCGTTGATGTCCCCCGCTCTGCTGACAGAACTGCCTAATGAGTCATATCTATTAATGCCGTTAATCACAAAGCCGTTGCTGCCATTGAGGTCAGAAAGGTTGAAACTGGCTCCAAAGCCATTGCTGCTGCCAAACACCACGTAGCTTGACCCAGCCCGAGGACCGTTGGGGTCGGCACCAAGTGCCCCGATAATCAGGTCATCAAAGCCGTCGCCGTTGATGTCCCCCGCCCTGCTGACAGAACTGCCTGAGTAGTCACCTGCATCAATGCCGTTAATCACAAAGCCGTTGCTGCCATTGAGGTCAGAAAGGTTGAAACTGGCTCCAAAGCCACTACTGCTGCCAAACACCACGTAGCTTGACCCTGCCCCAAACTGGCCGTTGGGGTCGGCACCAAGTGCCCCGATAATCAGGTCATCAAAGCCGTCGTCGTTGATGTCCCCCGCCCTGCTGACAGAACTGCCTAATGAGTCATACCTATTAATGCCGTTAATCACAAAGCCGTTGCTGCCATTGAGGTCAGAAAGGTTGAAACTGGCTCCAAAGCCACTACTGCTGCCAAACACCACGTAGCTTGACCCTGCCCCAAACTGACCGTTGGGGTCGGCATATCTTGCGCCGATAATCACGTCATCAAAGCCGTCGCCGTTGATGTCCCCCCCACTGCTGACAGAACCGCCTAAAAAGTCATATGTATCAATGCCGTTAATCACAAAGCCGTTGCTGCCATTGAGGTCAGAGAGGTTGAAACTGGCTCCAAAGCCATTGCTGCTGCCAAACACCACGTAGCTTGACCCGGCTCTATCCTGACCGTTGGGGTCGGCACCTGTTGCCTCGATAATCACGTCATCAAAGCCGTCGCCGTTGATGTCCCCCCCACTGCTGACAGAATAGCCTAAAAAGTCATACCTATTAATGCCGTTAATCACAAAGCCGTTGCTGCCCTTAAGGGAGGAAAGATTTAATACTGCATCAGCCATTGTTGTTGATTTTCCTTATGATTTTGATTGTGTTGTTTATGGGTATTAACAAATATGAGATTTTGTAAATGATTATTTGCTTGAGAATTACTCAGGGCAATATCATGGATATCTAAGTCTTTAGTCACATAACTTACCTAGAGCAAATACACGGCATTGGAGTTGTACTGAACTTGCCCCAGTTGTAAGATGTTTTCAAAGCGCCACAGTCGATAGAGCGAACTCATGTACAAGCTGCTACCTTGGGCATATAAACCGATGCAATGTTCAAAGGTATACTAGAATACAGATAGTTTGCTACGAGATTGCAAGCTAATAAAAAATAATTTACCTGCTTCACCAGTGGTAAATGCCAGAGGAGGATTTGACTCGAACAGTTACGGAGTAAACTGGCAAGAAGCATTCAACTCCAAAGTAGCAGCTACAGGATTTTGATTCATTTTCCCCAGTGAAGAAGTTGATAATTACTTTCCTCCTGCCTCCTGCTTTCTCCTATATCAACACAATGTTGGCTCTTGGTTCCCTCTTTTATTATTACTGAAGTCAAGTCAAGTTAACTTCTTTACCCAATCTTCACAAATTTATTTTTTGTAAATTATTATACATTACAAGTCAAATATAAACTGAAGTTTCTTCTTTTGATATCGTTCGCCGATTCCAAATTCCACACCTTGTTCAATTTCAATTTTTTCTTGATAAAAACAAAATTCTTTCTTGTGCCAGCAATTATTTTGTGATATAAACTCCTGCTGAAGAATGCTGAATAACAATAACATAGGACTTACGCAAGCACTGTTTTGTCATTGCAACCGGAACGTAGTGTAGGGAAGCAATCCCATACTGGACTCTCTTTCACAAAACGCTCAAACACTTGCCCTAGCAACATTTTTTCTCCAACCAACAGATTTGCACCTCTTTTTACCAAACTACAAATCTGCCCATCACACAACACCTTGAAAGGGCTAGTCATACGGATTTCAAAGTCTTGAAATATGGGGCATTGGGCATGGTTATTTTCTTTATCCTTTTTGTCCCCCTTGTCTCCCTCATGTCCCCACTCCCCACTCCCCCAAATCTACATTTCTCTGAGAATGATGATTGAGATGGGACACAAACCTGATAGATTTAGCTATCAGCGAGTAAAAACTGGTGAAGATGAAAGTCCTGGTTATTGGTGGCGATGGGTATTGCGGTTGGGCAACTGCTCTTTACCTTTCCAATCGAGGTTATGAAGTTGGAATTTTAGATAGTTTGGTGCGGCGGCACTGGGATAATGAACTCGGTGTTGAAACTCTCACACCGATCGCACTAATTCAGCAACGCCTCCAGCGCTGGCAAGATTTGGCTGGTAAATCTATCGACCTGTTCGTTGGTGATATTACCAATTACGAGTTTCTCAGTAAAGCATTGCATCAATTTCAACCAAATGCCATAGTGCATTTTGGCGAACAGCGCTCGGCTCCATTTTCGATGATTGACCGCGAACATGCAGTTGTTACCCAGGTAAATAACGTAGTTGGTACGTTGAACTTACTGTATGCTATGCGCGAAGATTTCCCAGATTGTCATTTGGTGAAGTTGGGGACTATGGGTGAATACGGTACACCCAACATCGACATCGAAGAAGGGTACATCACCATTGAACACAATGGACGCAAGGATACCCTACCTTATCCCAAGCAGCCTGGTTCAATGTACCATTTAAGCAAAGTCCATGATAGTCATAACATCCACTTTGCTTGCCGGATTTGGGGGTTGCGGGCAACGGATTTAAATCAGGGTGTGGTTTATGGCGTTCTAACCGAAGAAACGGGGATGGACGAACTATTAATTAATCGGCTGGATTATGATGGCGTGTTCGGTACAGCACTGAACCGTTTTTGCATTCAAGCAGCGATTGGACACCCCCTCACCGTTTACGGCAAAGGTGGACAAACTCGCGGATTTTTAGATATCCGGGATACAGTCAGATGTGTGGAATTAGCGATCGCCAATCCTGCTGAAGCTGGTGAATTCCGCGTATTCAACCAATTTACCGAACAATTCAGCGTTGGTGACTTGGCATTAATGGTGAAAAAAGCTGGGAATGCAATGGGATTGAATGTAGAAATCAATAACCTAGATAATCCCAGAGTCGAAAAAGAAGAACATTACTTTAACGCTAAAAATACCAAATTACTAGATTTAGGTTTACAGCCTCATTTTCTCTCTGATTCTTTACTTGATTCTCTGTTAAACTTTGCAGTCAAGTATCAAAAACGAGTTGATAAAAAACAAATTCTGCCTAAAGTTTCTTGGCACAGAAGTTAGAGTTTACCCTACGTGCGGCTAATAACAGAACCCTATTTAACTCAAGTAAATCGCTGGCCGAAAACTGGTCGCCATATCTTAGCACAATATGACGACCAGTCAATTGTTGTTTATCAGGCTTATCGTACGATTATTGGTGACTTTGCTGCCACCCACGGTTATTTTGGTGGTGAGTTCAGTTTTGACCGCATGAGTTGGATCAAACCTAACTTCCTCTGGATGATGTATCGTTCTGGATGGGGTACAAAAACTGGGCAAGAGGTAGTGTTAGCTATTTGGATTAAGCGTTCGGCTTTTGATGAAATTTTAAAAGCCGCTGTTCATTCTAGCTTTGTTCCAGAACTTTATCCCAACACAAGTGCGTGGCAAACAGCACTAAAGCACTCACGGGTTCGCTTGCAATGGGACCCAGACCATCATCCATCTGGGGCAAAATTAGAACGACGGGCTATTCAGCTAGGGTTACGCGGTCAAGTCTTAGCTGCTTACGCCAAAGACTGGATTTTAAACGTTGAGGACATCTCAGACTTTGTACAAAAACAGCAGCAAAACATTAAGTCCGATTGCGAACAATTGATTACACCACGGGAGACAGTTTACTCTGTACTTGATATCAAAACGCAACAAAAGCTGGGATTATCTGCTTGGACTGAATAGTTTTTTTGAGAATTGCTGAGAAACTCGGTTTTAGAGCGCCATAACCATAATTAGACAGGAATTGCCAAACCAGATGCTTGTAAATTCTTCAAGGGGTCGAAATCCTACCTGAAGATGGAATTTTCTGGTGCGATCGAAGAAAGAATTAGGACACCCAGATCCAAGAGTTTTTACTTGGAGAAATTCTAACCCTCTGTTCCGGCAGTACTCAACTGAGTGTTTAACGAGAGCCTTTCTAATGCCGTGACGATGATATTCTGGGGCACAGCCATAACGTAAATCTCTCCAGCAAACTCATTGTGTTCCTTAGAAAGGAATCCTATAACGGCATCTGTTTGAGTCACAGCAGTGAATAGGGGAAGTTCATCGACATTATGACATTACTCAACAATCGCTGACTCAACGTGAGTTCGACGGTGAAAAAAAGGCAAAAAGCTTGCTATGCCTGAATTTGTACAACTGGGTAAGCAGTAGGCGATCGCTATAATTAATGGA
>JBALDB010000058.1:0-15744 GCA_036918135.1 Nostoc sp. | reverse complement strand
GGGGAAGGGAGAGGCTGCCTGCGGCAGCCTCTCCCTTCCCTCCTCGGAATGATTATCATTCTTATAACTTGTATATTTTATTTTCTGGAAGTCCCTTAATGGTTCTGATTGTATTAGTTGTAGTGGCTGTGATTGATTAGAGGCTACTGCAATCATCGGCACTCCTTGAGAGGGGATTTCTCCCAGCAGTCCCATCAGATATGAAGAGTGTAGTTGAAGGCGGTAAAGACAAGCACGAATGTGTTGCTCTAAATTCACGGATTGATCCACAGCTTGATAAGCTAAGGGAAGCCAATAGCTGCTAATAGCAATCATCGCCATATCCTTAGCAGGATAAAGAGTATTCTTGGAATTTAGATACTTAATGACCACCGCTTCTTTACTATCAGCCTTAACTCTACTTCGTAAGCGAAACTCAACATCTGAAAACATTTCATTATTCCTTTAATTAAGAAGCACGATGCTTTGAAATGGATGACGTAGCGTGTTGGTAACGAAATAATCCATATACATCCGTGAAACGCAAGCACAAGGCATCTTTTTTAATCGGCAGGTTAAAAGCTAAACGCACATCCTCAGATAATTCTGCTGCCCATGAAATGTCGGTATGAGTAAACAAATTTTTCAACTCCGAGCCTAAATATTCCGACGTTCCACCACCAATAATGACTTGCTCAATATGGGCAGGAATATTAATTTTGAGCCAAGTGGATACCTTTTCCCAGTATTCTTTACGAGATAAGTCAGCCACTTCAATAATTTGTGCTATCTCCTCAACCTTAAAATCAGATTTCTTGCTCCGAGCCAAAGGTTTGCAGTATCTCGGTTTCAATGTCGGGCCTGATAGATGAACCTGACTTTTCACGGTATGTGGTATTCATGAGCGAGGGTGTGGGGTGTTGGGTGTAGGGGTGCAGAAGAATGGGGTGCGGGGAAGAGAGAGGGGACAAGGAGGACAAGGAAGAAAAATTTCTTCTCTATCCTCCCACACCCCCCACACCTTCCCATCCTCCCACACTTCCTCTTTTCCCTACACCCACTCAGCCTACCCCCTACCCTCAGCCTTGATGAAGGCTTTGGTACTTGCCGTGAAAAGTTAGTTTCATACACGACTTAATGATTTTGAGGGAGCGGTCAAAACTGAATCACAGAGTTTCAATAACCTTGTTCAAATTCCACGCCGCGCTGATCAGTGCCAGGTGTGTAAACGCTTGCGGAAAGTTACCCATTGCCTCACCACTGATATCTGTCTGTTCGGCATACAGCCCCAGATGAGTTGCATAGCTGAGTATTTCTTCAAACTTCAGTCGTGCTTCATTCAATCGAGCTGGATCAATCCGCCCAGCGCGTGTCAGTGCCTCTACCAACCAGAAAGTGCAGAGATTAAACGTGCCTTCATCACCGCTTAACCCATCTACAGCGTCTACAACGTTATAGCGGTAGACCAGACTGTTAGACACCAATCCACCTACTTTGGGCGGTCGGTTAATAGCATCTATCGTCTTCAGCAGGCGCGGGTCGTTTGGTGACAAGAACAGTACCAAGGGCATGATCAGGTTACTGGCATCCAGCACAGTGCTGCTATAGTACTGCACAAAAGCTTGTTGCTCCTCACTCCAGCCCTTGTCCATGATTTCCTCATAAATTTGGTCGCGAACCATCAGCCAGCGCTCTCGGTCTGCGGGAAACGATCGCTTATCTGCTAAGCGTAAACCACGATCAATCGCCACCCAGCACATCAGTTTAGAATAGACAAACTGCCTGCTTCCCCCTCGCACTTCCCAAATCCCTGCATCCTTACGCTGCCAGTTATCACACACCCAATTAATCAACTGACGCAGATACGTCCATAGTTCGTAAGAGATGGGGGTACCATACTTGTTGAAGAGATAGACCGCATCCATCAACTCACCATAAATGTCAAGCTGGAGTTGAGTATACGCACCATTGCCAATTCGTACGGGCGTTGAGCCTTTATAGCCTGCCAAATGATCGAGAGTTTCTTCGTGCAAGTCGTGACGACCGTCGATGCCATAGACAATTTGCAATGGAGTACCTGGCTTTAGCTCCCGGCAACGAGCTTCGAGCCACTCCATAAACTGAGCTGCTTCGGCGGTAAACCCAATTCTGAGCAAGCTATACAGCGTAAAGGCAGCATCCCGAATCCAGGTATAGCGGTAGTCCCAGTTGCGCTCACCACCCAGGGTTTCGGGCAAACTGCACGTGGAAGCAGCGATGATCGCTCCGGTTGGTTCGTAGGTTAGTAACTTGAGAACCAGCGCCGAACGCTCCACCACTTCGCGCCAACGTCCTTTATAATTACATTGCGACAGCCAGTGCTGCCAGTATTCAACGGTGTGAATGAATAGCCCATGTGCTTCACTCGGATCAATGGGCGTACAGCCTGCGTCTTGATCGAGTTCTCGCAGAACAAAGATGGCTTCTTCACCCTCATCGAGATTAAACTTAGCAAATACCCCGCGCTCATTCTGCTCCAAGGGGACATCGGTTACGAGGATTAAGCGCAAGTCGGGCGATTCAAATATTGCTCCCTGAGGGGTAAGAGTGGTTTTGTGGCGGTCGCGGGCGTAGTTAAAGGCTGGGTAGCATTCTATCTGGAATGGTATGGAACAACGAATCATTTTGACCCGTCGGACTAACCAACGGTAGCCGCGTTCGTGTTCGGTCAACCCAACGGGCATGAAATCAATCACTTCGCTCACACCACACAGCGAGAAGAAGCGAGTCACCAGAATGTTTGTTTGTAGCCAGTACATTTGCTTATAAGTGGTCACTTCCACCTGCGGATGAATCTGGAAATGTCCTCCTAGATCCTGATCAAGCAGCGAAGCAAAGAGGCTGGGTGAATCGTGTCGAGGAAAGCAGAACCAATCAATCGAGCCGTTCAACCCTACTAATGCAGTGGTATGCATATTGCCGATGATGCCGTAGTTTCCAATGGGTTGATAGTCCATGCTGTGGTCTAGGAACTGCTTATCATTACCAACATTTTTGCAACAGTTATGTTGCGCTGACTAATATATCATTCAAGTGGACTAAAATTTTGGCGGCTGTGGAGTGCAGTGATATGGCTATTGTTGGAATTACGTTGTCTACAACAGCAAATAGGAAAAGGCAAACTCTCACCAATAAAAGCGGTGTTGCGTTTCGACATCTTCCTTGCTAAAGAACACAGACAAGCAGTTTGGGTTGAACAATATTATACAAATGTATAAAAAATATAGTTTTTCTAAATATATTTTCCTTAGCTTACTCTCAACTACTCTGGCTGTTAGCTCTAATTCCATTCAAATAGAAGCAAAAAGTATACCCAGAAAAAATCTTTAAAGGCGAGAATTATGGAACATTAACAAACCAAGGAAAGTTACGTACATACTATATGTATACGCCAAAATCTTACAATCATAAACATGCAATGTCATTAGTTTTAGTGTTTCATGGAGATAATGGTAGCGGCAATTCTATTGCTAAAATTTCTCGCTTCAATAATTTAGCAGAGATATTCGGGTTTATTGCAGTTTATCCAAATGGACTTGACCATCAATGGAGCTTTACAGGTCATGTCAAACAAAAAGTGGATGATATTTCATTTGTTGCAGCTTTGATTAAGCATATAGAGCGAATTAGAGATATTAACACTCGTAAAATTTATGCCACTGGTTTTTCTCAAGGTGGGATACTCACTCAAGCTTTGGCCTGTAAGCTGCCGAATCAAATTGCTGCTTTTGCATCGGTAGCTGGCTCTTTAAGTGCTCGAATTGCACGTAGCTGTCATCCGGCGGTTTCGATATCAATGATGATGATTAATGGTACAAACGATTTGAGTGTACATTATTATGGCGATCCCATTACTCAAAAAGAGGCACTAGTTTCTATCCCAGAAACCACAAATTTTTGGCGAAGGCATGACCAATGCACTTCATCATCTCAATCTCAACACTTAACTCCAACTAAATTTCATAATCATTTGGGAGTCAAAACTTTTCGTTATTCGGGTTGTAGAAACGGTTCAGAAGTCTTGCAGTTCGCTGTAATCAACGGTGGGCATTTCTGGCCTGGTGGCGCTTCAACTGATCCGAAATTAAATCAGTTAAATATTCAGCTTGGTTTTAATGCTAGTAAGGCAATTTGGAGCTTTTTTCAACATCACAGTTTAAGTACTTTCAAAGCACTAACTATTAAAAAAGCTAAAAGATGATCTCTTAAACAGTTGACACTATACGCACAGCACGGTATTAGAAATCACATTGTATGGAAATTGAACACATCAATAAAATGCATTACATGAAAACGCAAACAATTGTAAACTGCTTAAACATAAGCATTTCAGCTTTTATTATTACCATTCGGGCGAGTACCTAAGCAGGCGATCATTTTCGGCATCCTTTGTGCCATAAAGAAAGTTGTGTATAGTGTAATACCACTAATGATATAGCTGATTGCGAAGTGCTACCTGACAAAGGCGAGCAGATTAATTAGTTGATAGAGCAAGAAGGAGGTGATGGATTTACAAAGTAGTTAGAAATCACGCATCATAAGGATTACATGGGCGTTCGCTCCGACATTCCCCTACTCCTGCACCATCAACTACCAATTCTTTCAGCAGCGCCTCAATGATGCGCTACACCTGTTCACCTGGGACTGAAGTTTTTGTAAGACATCGTTTATTAGTGAAACGATTGAAAGCGGACGAAGCGATCACTGCCGACACACAATTACAGCAGAGCAAGTATTTGAACAACGTGATTGAGCAGGAGCATCGCAACATCAAGCGAATCATCAGACCGATGATGGGGTTCAAGTCGTTCCACAGTGCCAGGAGAACGTTGAGTGGGATTGAAGCGATGAATATGATCGCAAAAGGTCAAGTTAATGGAATCACTCAAGGGAGCAGTGTGTCTCAAGCGAAGTTTATTGAAACAATCTTTGGAGTTGTTGTTTAAGGCAATGCAAACGGCACACTTGGTTTGTCATTAAAAAGTATTTGCGACAGAACCCTCTAAACTGCCCAATGTACCGCCTAGTGACGACATACCAGAAGTTGGAGAATTAGATGAACTAGAAACCTTTATCGGTGCAAAAAAAAACAAAGTTTGGTTGTGGACGGCAGTAAATCACTTTCATGAGGGTATCTGAGCTTGGGTAATCGGCGATCGCAGTTCAGAAACATTTAAATTCTTGTGGGACATTGTTTGCTATTAGCAATGTTACTTCTACGTCACAGACGGTTGGAAAGTTTATCCTTGCTTTATTGACCCAGCAGACCATATTGTGAGCAAAACCTATATGACTAGGGTCGAGGGCGAAAATACCCGCTTGCGCCATTACCTAGCAAGACTACACCGAAAAACACTCTGCTATTCTAAATCCGTGGATATGCTTAAACATTCAATTCGATTGTTACTTTATTATTTAAAGTATAGAGCAATACCCGTTTTTGCATGATTCATCCCGCATTTATGTAACGCCGGTAAACGATATACTTTGTGATATAGCTGACGACACTCATGGGAAGAAAATCCAATGATTGCCTTACCTGGAGTTAGGATCCACAGCAAAATCTATGAAAGTTCGGCAACTCTTGTGTATCGGGGCATAAGAGAGCGGGAGAATTGTGCAGTCATCGCTAAAGTTCTGAAGCATGATTATCCTTCTTCTTGTGAATTAACTCGTTATCGGCAGGAATATGAAATTACCCGTTCCTTCAACATCGAAGGCGTAGTTAAGGCATACAGCCAGCAAGACTATCAGCGCACGCTTGTTATTCTCTTGGAAGATTTTGGTGGGGAGTCTTTGGAATATTGGATGCGGCAGCAATCAGACTTCTGCCCCATGCCCTTGTCGATTTTTCTTGATGTGGCGATCGCCATTACCGATACTCTGGGCAGAATTCATGCTGCGAATGTCATTCATAAAGATATCAACCCTGGTAACATTGTCTTTAATCCGAACACTGGCGTTGTTAAAATCATTGATTTTGGGATTGCCACTCGCTTCAGTCGCACCAATCCCACGTTCAAAAGTCTCCATCTTCTAGAAGGAACCCCCGCCTATCTGTCGCCAGAGCAAACCGGGCGGATGAACCGGATGCTCGACTATCGCACTGATTTTTATTCACTGGGCGCAACCTTTTACGAACTGTTGACTGGACAGCTACCGTTCCCCACCCAAGACATCCTGGAGCTAGTTCATTGCCATATTGCCAAACCACCAATTCCCCCGCACGAATTGAACGCGACAATTCTCCACCCCGTTTCAGACCTGATTTTGAAACTGATGGCGAAAAATGCTTCAGATCGCTATCAAAGTGCCTGGGGCATCAAAGCCGATCTAGAACGCTGCGCCGGGCAACTAGCAGAAATGGGTCAAATTAACGCCATGTCGTTGGGACTACAAGATGTTTCCGAACAGTTTTGCATTCCTCAAAAACTGTATGGACGAGAAGCCCAAATTGAAGCATTGTTAGCAGCGTTTGACAGAGTGGCCCGAAAAGAGACATTCGGCGAAATTTGTCAACTAAAGAAAGGCATGGAAAATGCTCAACTCAATGTCGAACTCATGCTCGTTGCTGGTTACGCTGGCGTTGGCAAAACGGCGTTAGTACAGGAACTCTACAAACCAATTACGGCAAAGCGTGGCTATTTCATATCAGGTAAATTTGACCAATTTGGGCGCAATGTTCCTTATAGCGCGATCGCCCATGCCCTGCAAAAATTGATACAGCAATTATTGGGTGAACCTGACGAACAGTTGCAACAGTGGCAAGAGCGTCTACTCACCGCTTTGGGCAGCAACGGACAAATCATCATTGATGTCATCCCCGAAGTTGAGTTAATCATTGGCAAGCAACCGCCCGTACCAGAAGTTGGAGCAACCCAAGCCCAAAATCGCTTCAATCTAACTTTTCAAAAGTTTGTGCGGGTGTTTTGTTCAAAGGATCATCCCTTGGTCATCTTCTTAGACGATCTACAGTGGATTGATGCCGCGACGCTGAAGTTAATTGAACTCATATTACTCGACGAGCAAACCCAATATCTGTTTTTAATTGGAGCCTACCGAGATAATGAAGTGACTTCAACACATCCATTAGTTTTGACGCTAGAGAAACTGCAAAAAGGGGGAGCAGTACTTCAGGAAATTATTCTGACCCCCTTAACACTGGAACCGTTAAGCCAACTGTTAGCTGAGACATTACATCACAATACTGATACCGTTCGTTCCCTAGCTCAAGTTGTGTTACGTAAAACCGAGGGCAACCCTTTCTTTGTCGGTGAATTTTTGAAAATGCTGTATGGCGAAAATCTGTTGACTTTTGATGCACAACAGTTGAACTGGCAATGGAACCTGGCCCAGATTGAAGCTCAAGATATCACTGATAATGTGGTGGAGTTGCTGTTGCGTCAGTTGCAGAAATTGACCCAAGCAACACAGCAAATTCTCTCCATCGCCGCTTGTGTTGGGGCTGAATTTGATTTAAAGACGTTGGCGATCGCTTTGGAAAAATCACCGAAAGCAATTTTCCAGGATTTGCTAGCAGCAGTACAAGCTGGATTAATTCAACCTTTGTCTGACTTGGACGAAGATTTGCTAGTTCAAGAGTATAAGTTTTCGCACGATCGCGTCCAGCAAGCTGCTTATGCTTTGATTGATGAGTCACACAAACAAGTCGTTCATCTCCAAATCGGGCGCAATTTACTCAAAAAAACTTCACTAGAGCAGCGATTAGAGCGACTGTTTGAAATCGTCGATCATCTTGATCGGGGAATTGAGCTAGTCACTGCTCAACCAGAACGAACTGAAATTGCCAGATTGAATTTAATGGCAGGTCAGAAAGCCAAATCAGCAACGGCTTACGAAGCAGCGCTTCAGTATTTCAATACAGGACTTAAACTCCTCAATTCAGACAGTTGGCAGAGCGAGTATGACCTTACCTTGGCGCTGTACTCAGAATCAGCAGAAGCAGCATATCTTCACGGTCGCTTTCGTGAGATGGAACAATTCGTAGAAGTGGTACTTGATCGCGCCAAAACAGTGCTTGACAAAGTGCAGGTTTACAATAGCAGAATTCAAGGATATTTGTCACAAGGCAACCTGGGAGAAGCACTTAAAACTGGGTTAGAAGTGTTAAAGCTCCTGGGAGTAATCTTACCAGAAAATCCCAGCCAGTTAGATGTTCAAAGAGGATTGGAAGAAACGGCTTCCCTATTAGCTGGACGAGAAATCGCAGACTTAATTAATTTACCAAAGATGACGGCACCAGAACCGCGCTCAGCAATGTACATCCTGACGAATATCAGGGCTGCTGCATTTTTGGTGTCACCAGTACTGATGATACTGATTTTGTGCAAGATGGTCAATTTATCAATCAACTATGGCAATGCTACTTGGTCACCACTGGGTTATGCTGGCTACGGACTTGTTCTATGTGGAATTGTTCAAGACATTGAACGCGGTTATCAATTTAGCAAATTGGCTCTGAACTTGGCAGAACGATTGAATAGCAAAAAAGGAAGTGTTAAAGCATTGGCGGTAGTGAGTGCCGATGTCATGCATTGGAAGGTTCATTTTAGGAAAACAATACCAATACTGGTTGAGGCTTATCAGAACGGAGTGGAAATCGGAGACTTTGAATATGCTGGCTATTCTGCATATGGTGCATGTTATTACTTATTTTTTGTCGGTGAGGAACTCACGGAACTGGAACAAAAAACGGCAACTTATAGCAAAGCGATCAGTCAAATCAGACGTGAAAACCCATCGAATTGGATTACAATGTTATGGCAAACAGTTCTTAATCTGTTAGGTAGGTCTCTTAATCCCAGCCGTTTAATTGGTAGGGTATATGATGAAGAGCAAGCGCTATCGCACGCTGTTGCAGTCAAAGACGGACTTGGAATTCACTGCTTTTATTTAAATAAAGTTATACTGTGCTATCTATTTGGGGAGCACCATCAAGCTGTACAAAATGCTGTTTTAGCAAGGCAGCATTTAGAAGAGTTAACACCATTGATAGTTATACCTTTATTCCACTTCTACGACTCTCTGGTGCTTTTGAGCCTGTTTGTTGAGGCTTCAAGCTCCCAAAAAGCAGCTTGGCTAAGTTGTGTGAGCACCAACCAAGAAAAGATGCAAAAATGGGCAGAACACGCCCCAATGAATTATTTGCACAAATACCATTTAGTCGAGGCAGAGAAAGCGAGAGTCTTAGGGCAATTTTTTGAGGCTGAAGAGTTTTATGAACGAGCTATATCGGGTGCTTCTGAAAATGAGTTTATTCAAGAAGAAGCATTAGCCTATGAATTAGCAGCTAAACATTATCTGGCGCGAGGTCGAGAAAAAATTGCCCAAGCCTACATGAAAGAGGCGCACTATTGCTATGATCGCTGGGGTGCGGTGGCAAAGGTCAAAGACTTAGAAACTCGCTATCCGCAGTTTTTCTCGCAGTCTTCCAGAGTGGTTTCCACGTCAGTCTCTACCACTTCTAAAACTATCGCCAATACTTCCCATACTGCTTTAGATTTAGCGGCGGTGATGAAAGCCTCGCAAGCAATTTCTCGTGAAATTGAACTGGAGCAGTTGTTGCGATCGCTGATACAGATTTTAATCGAGAATGCTGGCGCTCAAACCGGATATCTGATTCTGGAAAACTCAGGAAAATGGTTGATTGAAGCTGCTTGCGAACTCAATGATGAAAATGTCTGTAATACGCAAGTGCTGCAATCCATTCCAACTGTGAATCAACTGCCTGAATCACTGATTCAATACGTGATTCGAACTCAGGAACCTGTCACCTTAAGCAATGCATCTCTCGAAGGCGCTTTTACCAACGAGCCATACATTCAGCGCAACCAAACTCAATCGATTCTCTGTTTACCGCTGCTGAATCAAGCCAAGCTAGTCGGCGTGCTGTATTTAGAGAATCAGCTAGCGGCGGGAGCATTCACACCAGAGCGCACACAGGTCTTGAATTTACTATCAACCCAGGCAGCGATCGCCATCGAAAATGCCAAACTTTACTCACAGCTACGGGCCAGCCAAAATGAATTAACTCAATTCTTTGAAGCGGTTCCGGTGGGAATCGTCGTTGCGGATACAACAGGTCGCCTTTGCTACTTCAATCAACAAGCAACTCAGCTAGTAGGCAAAACGTTCGATCCTGCCCTGACCGTAAAGCAATTGGCAAAGGTTCATCAAGTTAAGTTAGCGGGAACGGATCAACCCTATCCGACTGAGCAAATACCGATCGTCCGAGCACTGAGCGGCGAACGTACCAGGGTTGATGATATAGAAATCCAGCGAGACGACACCACAATTCCGATTGAGGCATGGGGAACGCCTGTTTTTGATGAACAGGGCAATGTGGCTTATGCGATTGCTACCTTCCAGGACATTACCGAGCGCAAACAAGCAGAGAAACTACTCGCCGACTACAACCGTACCTTAGAGCAACAGGTCGTAGAACGAACGGCCGCTTTACAGGCAAGCGAAGCCGCACTCCGCGACCGAGAACAAGAGTTACGGCTGATTACTGATGCTCTACCTGCCCTCATTAGCTATGTCGATATAAATCAGCGCTATCAGTTTGTTAACCGACGCTTTGAAGTTTTGTTCTGTTGTAGTCGAAATGAAATTCTGGGCAAGTCTATCCGCGAACTTTTGGGTGAGACGGCTTACCAAATTGTTCAAGTTTATGTTAATCGAGTGCTGGCAGGAGAGAGCGTCACCTATGAGGCAGAAATGCCTTATCCGTTTGGCAACAAGTATGTCAGTGCTACTTTCATCCCCGATTTTGATCGCCACAATCGAGTCAGAGGATTATATGGTCTAGTTACGGACATTAGCGATCGCAAACGCACAGAAGACGCACTACGACAAAGTGAAGCGAATTACCGCAACTTAGTAAAAACTGCAAATTCAGTCATCATTCGCTTTGATACGCAAGGACGGATTCAATACCTCAACGATTATGGGCTGAAATTCTTTGGCTATGAAGAACATCAGATTTTAGGACATACCCTACTCGAAACGATCATTCCCGAAACCGAAACCTCTGGACGCGATCTCAAACCCTTTGTCCACGATTTACTGCACAGTCCTCAATCTTACCTGCAAACCGAGGGTGAAAACCTGTGTCGAGACGGTAGGCGAGTTTGGGTTGCCTGGTCAAATCAAGCCATTTTGAACGAGCAGGGGCAATTAGTTGAAATTTTATCGGTTGGACATGACATCACTCAGCGTAAACAAGCAGAAGAGGCATTACAACGCAGTGAAGTCAAGTTCCGCAATATCTTTGAAAACTCGCAGGTCGGCATCTTCCGAACCCGCCTCTCGGATGGATTGATTCTCGATGCCAATCAACGCTTTGCGAATCTGCTTGGCTTTGATTCACCAGAGGAGGTGATTGGGCTGAAACACGGCACAGACTGTTATGTGAACCCCAGCGATCGCCAGCAAGCCATTGAGTTGCTCAAGCGTGATGGTGAACTGCAAAATTTTGAAGTGCAATTGCAGAAACGAGATGGCACAGTATTTTGGGGACTTTACTCTACTCGTCTGAATGCAGCCGATGGATGCATGGAAGGAGTAATTGCAGATATTAGCGATCGCAAGCAGGCAGAAGTAGCGTTGCAAGCATCTGAAGCAGAACTGCGGGCACTCGTTTCAGCCATTCCTGATCCGCTATGTGTCCTCAATGCCCAAGGGCGAGTGATCGAAACAGTCGAAGGGAATCCGTCATATAGAGAGTTGCATAGTCATATTGGCAAAACACTGGATCAACTTTTTGCTAAAGAACAAGCTGATGAATTCCTGGATTACATTCAGCAGGTGCTGAAAACCCAACAAGTACTCACAGTTGAATACAGCCAGTGGATGGCTGGACGAGAAACCTGGTTTTCGGCGCGCATTGCACCGATTCGGCACGAGCAGGTAATTTGGCTGTCGCGAGATATTACGGCTCTTAAGCAAGCAGAAGGAGCCTCGATTTTAGAAGAGCGCAACCGCATGGCGCGTGAAATACACGATACACTAGCCCAGGCGTTTACAGGTGTTCTGGTTCACATGGGAGCCATTTCTCGATTAGTAAAAACCAACCCAGAAGCAATACAATCACATATTAAAACCGTGCGGGATCTAGCTTGCAGTGGGCTGACAGAGGCTCGACGATCCGTTGCGGCACTGCGTCCCCAGTTACTAGAGGAGGGCAACCTATGGACTGCGCTGGAGCGATTTGTATCTAGTATGCAATTCTCAACCGAAACCCGCCTGATTTGTGAGATTGTTGGCACGCCCTATGCGTTACCCCCTGACACTGAGAATAACCTGCTGAGAATTGGACAGGAAGCATTTACAAACGCGGTTAAGTATGCTCATGCGAACGAGATCCGGATTGAGTTAGTCTATGAATCTACACAATGCTGCTTGCGAATTAGAGACGATGGACAAGGATTTGAACTCAACAGCACAACCTTAAATCAGGGGTTTGGCTTGTTGGGTATGAGCGAACGAGCAGAGCACATTGGAGCACAGCTCTCAATTGACAGCCAGCTAAAGCAGGGAACGGAAGTGATCGTATCTGTGCATCGGGAGGCAGCAGTATGAGTCAGTCTGTAGCAATCCGCGTTTTGATTGTTGATGATCACTCCATTGTCCGACAAGGACTAGCCGCAATGATTGAAAATGAGCTGGACATGACGGTGGTGGGGCAGGCGGGGAATGGGCAGGAAGCGATCAATCAATATCGACAACTACAGCCCGATGTCACCTTAATGGACTTACGGATGCCGCAGATGAGCGGTGTTGATGCGACTATGGCAATCTGTGCTGAATTTGCCCATGCCCGCATTATCATACTAACGACCTACGACGGTGACGAAGATATTTATCGTGGATTACACGCCGGAGCCAAAGGTTATCTGCTCAAGGATGCTGAACCGGATGCACTCCTCAATGCCATTCATATCGTTGACAGCGGGCAACAATATATTCCTCCTGAAGTTGCTGCTAAACTGGTGCAACGCATGAAAAATCCAGAGCTCACACATCGAGAGCAAGAGATAGTTCATCTAATGGCAGACGGCTTAAGCAATAATGACATTGGTGCGGTTTTGAATATTACTGAAAGTACTGTTAAATTTCACATAAACCGAATTTTGAGTAAATTGGGCGTGAGCGATCGCACTCAAGCAGTCGTCACAGCGTTGAAGCGGGGACTCACCAAGTTGTGACTGAACTTAAGTTCGGTTGATAATTAGTTGTAAAGACAGGTAGCAATTGTCGTTTCATCCCTGCAAACACTCAACTCTGGGTTGGCGACAACGCTGCATTAATTTTATTAGGATGAAGTCATACAAATGACAGAGTGAGGTCCAATCATTTCAGTCAGGAAAAATCACAGATATGAGTCATGGCAATCACTTTATGCCATAAGAAATCCTTTTTGCTAAAAAGTCCGATGAATCAAGATAGTAATCCCAATCAACTCTTTGTTCCGCCCTCACAACGCGATCACTACCAAGGGATACTCAGCGCCCCAATCATACTCGTGGAATATGGGAATTATCAATCTCCTCAGTGTGGGGAAGTGCATCGGTTGATTCAGGCAATTCAGCAACATTTCAATTCCGTATTTCCTGAGGAGAATCGGGTATGTGTAGTGTTTCGTCACTTTATTCAAAATTCAATCTATCCTCAAGCACACAAGGCAGCGGAAGTGGCGGAAGCAGCAGCAGCGCAAGGTCAATTTTGGCAGATGCATGAGATGCTATTCACCCATCAATATGCGTTGGATAACGGCTATCTAGTGGAGTATGCCAATCGTTTAGGACTCGATATCTCCCAATTTCTGCAAGATCTATCCAAACGAATGTACGTTGATCGCATTAACGAAGATATCGAAAGTGGACACTACAGCGGAGTAATAACTGCACCAGCACTGTTTATTAACAAAATTCGCTATAGCGGTCGTTGGAGCCTTGAGCAATTAATAGCAACCATTGCTACTGCAAGTCATTAAGTTCCCAATTTCTGCTCCCAATTCATATCTAACTTGTTTATTAGTGCTAGTAAGCTATCTAATTTCAATGGCTAGTCTTTGCCTGTTTTATTGAATAAAATTGCTAATTTTTGAACCATGATAACAATCACAATGCCAACAATTGAATTCAAGAGCAGAGGCTTAACGCACACCCAATTGCAACAAGTACTCGACTATATTCATACTCACCTTGATCGAGATTTGTCACTGTCCGAAATTGCAGAGATCATCAACATCAGTCCGACTTATTTTGCGAGTTTATTCAAACAGGCGATAGGAATTCCGCCGCATCAGTATGTGATTCAACAGCGAGTGGAACAGGCGAAATTGATGTTGTTGAAAACGGATCTAGCGATCGCAGACATCGCTTTACAAGTCGGTTTCTCCAGTCAAAGTCATTTGACACAACAGTTTAAACGCCTCACCGGGATGACACCAAAACAAGTTCGCTAACAAACACCATAAGAATCTGATAAAGCGTTGTAAGAATCTGAAAGAAGTTGAGCATTGGAACTCAGTACACTCCAAACAGATAGGACAAGGAGAATCCAATGCAGCCAGCACCAGATATAGAGCAACAGACGACAGAAGCTTTTGCAGCTCATTTGGCACTTGTGGGCAAGGATGTTCAAGCTTGGGTAAACTTATTTGCCGAAAATGCAGTGGTTGAATTTCCATATGCTTCCACTACACCAGGACGATTAGAAGGCAAACAAGCCATTTATAACTACATAAAAGATGTAACAGCACAGATGCAAGATTTGGTGTTTACAAATATTCGTGCTTACCCAACGTCAAACCCGAATATTCTATTTGCTGAGGTTCATCGAGAAGCCGTCATTGTCGCCACAGGTCGTCACTATCAACAAAATTATGTAATGCGACTAGAAACTAAGGAAGGCAAGATCGTTCACTACCGCGAATACTGGAATCCTGTTGCCGCTCTTGAAGCATGGGGTGGCACACAAAATTTGCGCCAATCTTTCAATGTAGATAGTGCAGAGTAATCCAAGCAAGAGAAAAGTATGAAAATTGTGATAGCTGCCGCCTCCGGCAATATTGGACGACGTACCGCAGAGAAAGTCGTCCAGACTGGAGCCGAAACCATTCTTCTAACACGACATCCAGAGAAATTAGCTGATTTAGTGTCTGTGGGTGCCACGGTGAAGCCAATCAGCAGCAATGATACCCAAGGGTTGATCGAGGCAACCCAAAATGCAGATGCTTTGTTTTGGCTAACTCCACCAAAACTTGATGCACCTAGTTTACGCGACTGGTACATTCAGACAGCAATGACTGGAGCTAGAGCAGTGCGTGAAAACGATATTAAACGAGTTGTCAATATTTCTGGTCTGGGTGCAGGTGCAGGGTCAGATTTGGGTACAGTTACATTCGTTGGAACCGTTGAATCGATCTTCAACCAAACTGACTCGAATGTGCTGCATTTGCGTCCTGGCTATTTCATGGAGAATTTTCTGGGACAACTCAAGTTTATTCAGCAAAGCAACGCCGTATATTTTTCCTATGCCAGCGATCATGATATTCCTTGGATTAGTACAGATGACATCGGTGATGAAGCTGCAAAATATTTACGGTTGTGTTGCAAAAACAATTTGAGGACAGACGAGCTAGCTCAATCATCACTTCTTATGCAACGACTGCAAAAATTTGAGATACGAATTCTACCT
>JBALDB010000057.1:0-16771 GCA_036918135.1 Nostoc sp. | reverse complement strand
TCCATTAATTATAGCGATCGCCTACTGCTTACCCAGTTGTACAAATTCAGGCATAGCAAGCTTTTTGCCTTTTTTTCACCGTCGAACTCACGTTAGATTATATCTATGTTGACTATAAAAGTATAAATAATTTACTAAAAAATAGTATAGCTGATAAAAGTGTTACAGCATAAAAGCAATCTGGCTCAGCTTTTAATAGATTTGATATTGGCGATCGCTACACAGTTTGAAACTCATTTTCTACAATGAATCTAATACAAGAATCATTATTTTAATCAATACATCACTAATAGAACTTCCCGCAAATTAAGTGGAATACTTATCATTAAGGCTAACGTGATTACGCAGAAAGATTTTAATCATAAGTGATTACTGCTGCGGGTAAGAGAAGTAGAAAGAACAAACCTGAAAAGCTAAGAATTAGTAATTTAAAATTAGAAGTATCTATCTAGTACCGAATACCCAATAATTAAGAGGTTGCTGACTGTTAACTATTGATGATTAACAGTCATCAGTTATCAGTCAATAATCAATCTTTTCCAATTACTGCTTGATAACGACCTAGCGCCATTAAAGGAAAGTATTGTTGATACATGTGATATTTGAGATAAAAATGGCAAGGGAAACCAGTACCTGTAAAGTCTGCTTCAAACCAAGTACCATCTGGCTGTTGAGTTGCCACAAGGTAGCCAATTCCCCGCTCAATGGCCTCAAACGCTAATTTACCAGTTGCTTCACCTGCCGCCAACAGACCAATTAAAGCCCAAGCTGTTTGAGATGCAGTACTATTTCCTTTTCCCTTAAGACTGGGATCGTTGTAGCTGCAACAAGTTTCGCCCCAACCACCATCTAGATTTTGACATCCTAATAACCAAGCTGATCCCCGTTCTATACTAAGTTTATGCTTTTGGGGTTCAATCAACGCTAAAGCTGACAAAACACCACTAGTACCGTAAATATAATTTACACCCCAACGACCAAACCAACAGCCTTCAGTTTCTTGTTCGCTCAGAAGATAACTAAACGCCCGCTCTAAATTGTGCGTATCAATTGACAAATTACAAGCACCCAGCATTTCTATTACCCTAGCGGTAACATCTGCGGTGTTGGGGTCAATCATTGCTTTTAAATCTCCATAGGGAATGGAGTTAAGCCAATCTTGGTCATTGTCCAAATCAAAAGCAGCCCAGCCACCTGGTTTACACTGCATAGATGCAATCCATTTTAAGGCACGCACGATCGCAGCCTGCTTGATTTTTTCATCAGGGAGTTTTGCTAAATGTAGTGCCATCACCACCACAGCCGAGTCATCAACATCGGGATAAAAGCGATTTTCAAACTCAAATGCCCAAGCCCCTGGTTTTCCTTGGCGATTTTTGACAGCCCAATCTCCGTAGTCCAAAATTTGCTTTGACAACAACCATTCGCCAGCTCGAACTACAGCCGGATGATCTGGTGCAAAACCAGAATCTACCAAGGCACGCACTACCCAAGCTGTATCCCAGATGGGTGAAATACAAGGCTGTATTCGGTAGCAGTCCTCTGTTTCAATCGCAAAGTTATCAATTGCTTGCAACCCTCGTTCTACAATGGGGTCGTTTCGATCGTAATCCAGACTTCGCAAAGCCAGCATGGAATTCAGCATTGCCGGAATAATACCGCCCCAGTCTCCTGTAGCTTCTTGCCGTTCTACAATCCACTTTTCGGCAGCTTTGATGCCTTCTTGGCGGAAGGGAACTAAATTCAAGCGTTCTGCCAACTTGAAACCATCATCGAGGGTGAGGAATAAATCTGTCCAATCGTTATTTTTGGGTAGTTCCCACTGGACTTGCTCCACACCTTCAACATATAGTTCATCTAGATTGATAATTGGGTCAGTGAGAAAAATTGGTTTGCGATCGCATACAATTAACAACGGTACAGTACTCGAACGCGCCCAACTAGACATCTCATAAATATTCACTGGGAAAGCTTTGGGCAACAGCATTATCCAAGGTGGTAACGAGGGAATACCCCGCCAGTTGTAACAGCCTATCAAGGCTAGGTGTAACTTGGTAAAAATCCGAGTTTTACTGATACCACCTCGTTGGAGAATAAACTTTCGCGCCCGAATCATTGCCGGATCGGTTTTTGGTACACCCAGCAGTCTCAGCGCCATGTAGGCTTCAACTGAAGTGCTAAGTTCTCCCCCATCGCCGTAGAAAAGCTCCCAGCCGCCATGCTCCCGTTGCTCTTGACGCAGGTAAGTTACTACTTTGTGCAAAGGTCTTTTTTGGTCTGTTGACCAAATCTTATGCAAAAGCACAACTTCAGCAGTGATGGTGACATTAGATTCCAACTCTGCCCACCAGTAACCTGCTGGATTTTGAATTGAAAGTAGATATTCTTGGCTGGCTGCGATCGCTTCTGCGACTTGCTTGACTTTTACCCTGTCCTGTGTTTGCATCAAAATACCGTTCAACCTCAACACTCAACACTAGTTATAAACACGGCACCACAGCAAAAAATTTTTGTCGTCTATCAATAGACATAGTATTGTGTCTGAAATACTGAGAATTTGCAATAGGTCATGGGTGTAATTGTATTAGGATTGATGCTTTTATCCTTGACAATTTGGTTAGGATTACTGTGTTTTTGGGGACAGTTTTGGCGGTTAGACCAGCAATTAGAAGTTAGAGAAACTCCGATGCTAGAATCTTTGCCTGTAGTTTGTGCGGTGGTTCCAGCGCGTAACGAAGCCGAGTTGCTACCGATCGGCTTGCGATCGCTCTTACTTCAAGATTATCCTGGTTCTTTAGAGGTGTTTTTGGTAGACGATTGCAGCACAGACGGTACAGCAAATATTGCCGAAGGAGTTGCCTATGCTGTCGGTAAAGCCCAGCAATTGCATATAATCTTTGGGGAATCACTACCTCCGGGCTGGTCGGGGAAACTTTGGGCAGTTGAGCAAGGTATAAAGAAGGCGAGTTTATTGACACCTGACTATTTTTTTCTCACCGACGCAGATATCAAACATGATGTTAGTAATCTGTACCGACTCGTTGCTAAAGCTGAACAGGAAAATTTAGACTTGGTTTCTGTGATGGTGCGACTTAGGTGTGAGAGCTTTTGGGAAAAATTATTGATCCCGGCTTTCGTCTTTTTCTTCCAAAAACTCTATCCCTTCCGCTGGGTAAATAACCCTAACTATCCTACAGCCGCTGGTGCTGGGGGTTCGATCCTGATTCGCCGACAAGCTTTAGAGCGAATCGGCGGTATTCAAGTGATTCGCCAAGCTTTAATCGATGATTGCGCCTTGGCTAGGGCTGTGAAGAGGAGTGGGGGAATGGGGAGATGGGGAGATGGGGAGGCTCTTGAGGCAGGGGGAGAAGAACTTTTAATTCAGCACTCCCAGTCCCCAGTCTCCAAAGGCCTTATCTGGCTAGGATTGAGTACTTTAACTCGCAGTTTACGTCCCTATAATTCTCTGGCGACGATTTGGGACATGATTGCCCGTACTGCTTATACACAACTGAATTATTCTCCCTTACTACTATTGGGAACTTCGATCGGAATGAGCTTAATTTATCTAGTTCCACCTATCGGTGTGATTTTAGGTGTAGTTTGGGGTAGTTGGGCGATCGCATTTACGGGTTTATCCAGTTGGTTATTAATGACCTTGGCTTATTATCCAACAATCCGTTTTTATAAATGTTCTTTTTGGTTAACCTTTAGTTTACCTGCGATCGCTTTTCTTTATATCTTGATGACTCTTGACTCTGCACTCCGTCATTGGCAAGGGCGCGGTAGTGCTTGGAAAGGTAGAGTTTACCCAACTTAGATAATTTATAGTTGGGATAAAATTCGACTTCCAAATCGGTAGTGTTAATCTAAAATTAAAGTAAGACGAAAGTGGTTGATTAAAAGAGTTATGACAACCGCAACACTAACAAATAATACCGTTTTAGTTCCCAAAAAGCTGCCTTTTCTAGAGTCAATTTGTTGGCAGACCGCTGACATATATCGGTTTACTTCAGAAGAAATGCTGAGCCGCTACGAGCGTGGTTGGCAATACCGTAACCTATTCAATAATCTTGAGGGTGAAGAACTGAATTTTGTCACGGAACTCGCCAGAGAGTATAAATCCTGGCTGCAAGTTTGTGTATGACCTTGAGGTTAAAACACCATAGTAAAATTCTCACAGTTCTTGAATGTTTAGATTCTGACATCCTTACGAAGGGTTCTGCTTACTTCGGTGGCGGAACCCTTCTAGCAATTGATTTTAAAGAATATCGCTGGAGTAAGGACGTTGATTTTATCGCTTCTGTTGGTACAGAAGGCTATAAATACTTACGTACAGTGGTATTTGAGGGTGGACATGAAGCATTATTTCGTAATTTAAGTAAAATTCAAATCGGACGTAGTACAACTGACCAATATGGAATTCGGATGATAGTTATTGTAGATGATGTACCTATTAAAACGGAAATTATTGCGGAAACTCGTTTTCAACTAGACACACCAAGATATCCAAAGTGGTCGCCCGTTCCCTGCTTAAGCTTCAATGACTGTTTTACCTCTAAGCTGCTGTCAAATTCTGACCGTTATATGGATGACAGTGTTCAGGCAAGAGATTTAATCGATCTAGCAATTCTCAGGCTGCAATCTTCGATCCCTCAAGCATCAATTGAGAAGGCTGAAAAAGCCTATGAGGTTATCCGCCCTTTAAAAAGAGCGGTCGAACGGTTTCAGGAAAGACCAGATTACAGGCAAAAATGCTTTCTCAGTCTGCAAGTGGATCGAGTTCAGATACCCAAAATTATCGATGGTGTTGATTTACTTTCTATAGATTTAGGTTTATCTCACACTCCAAGGGTTTTTGCAGAACAACATGATATCTTTGCTGATTTAGAAATACAAAAAGAAAAACGAGAAGATTCTTAAATAGATAGCGATTGACCTTCACACCCTAACATCACCAACCTTGGATATTACCTCTGGTTGAGGCTGTTTGTTTACTATCGGTGGGATTGACAGACAATGGTTGAGCTGCTTTTAATACCGCATCCAGTAAACCTGGAAACAGCATCTCTAAATCATCACGCCGCAGTAAATTAATGTGCTGCGTTCCTTCTTTACGTGTAAATACTATCCCCGATTCACGTAAAATTTTAAAATGATTGGACATAGTAGACTTAGCGATCGCAAAATCAAATTTGGCACAGCATTGTTCCCCCTCACTAGCCAACAACCGCACAATCTCTAACCGCACTGGGTCGCCCAATGCATACAATACTCCCGGTAAAGAAATATTTTTTTTATCTGGATGATAAAGGAATCTCATACTTGCATTATCTCATCAACTGGCATATATTTTTATTATTCGATAATATCGAATAATAGAATTAAATCAGGAGGGCAATTTATGTCATCCATTACAAATGTCACAGAAGCCACATTCAAGCAAGAAGTCTTGGAAAGTGGAATTCCAGTTTTGGTGGACTTTTGGGCACCGTGGTGCGGCCCTTGTAGGATGGTAGCTCCGGTTGTAGACGAAGTTGCTGCTGAATATCAAGGACAGGTAAAAGTAGTGAAGCTGAACACAGATCAAAATCCTACTGTCGCCAGTCATTATGGAATTCGCAGTATTCCAACGCTAATGGTTTTTAAACAAGGTCGCCAAGTCGATACTGTCGTGGGGGCAGTCCCAAAGACCACATTAAATAAGACCTTAGCACAGCATCTTTGATCTGAGATTGGGGACTGGGGACTAGGGAGTGTGGGGAGTGTGGGGAGTGTGGGGAGTGTGGGGAGTGTGGGGAGATGGGGAGAATGACCAGTACCCAGTCCCCATTACCCCTTATCCCCTTCAGGGGGCCCACCTTCCCCAATACCCAGTCGCAGAGCAAATTAACGGGGAAAGAAGGAAATGGACTTAAAATTGCATGGTAGATCCGCATTGGTAACTGGCTCAACGGCAGGCATTGGTTTTGCCATAGCTGTTGGGCTAGCTCAAGAGGGTGCATCAGTGATTGTCAACGGTCGGTCTGAGCAAAGAGTAGCTCAAGCGATCGCCAAAATTAAGCATTCTACACCCGACGCGAAAGTTTCTGGTGTTGTTGCTGACGCAGGCACTGCATCAGGGGTAGAGAAACTCATTCAAGAGGTTCCTGACGTTGATATACTCATAAACAATGTGGGTATTTATGAGCCAAAAACCTTCTTTGATATCACTGATGAAGACTGGTCAAAGATATTTGAGGTTAACGTCCTCAGTGGAGTCCGTTTGAGTAGGCAATATCTGCAAAAGCAGCTAGAGCAAAACTGGGGACGGATAATTTTTATCTCCAGCGAATCTGCTATTCAGATTCCAGTGGAAATGATTCACTACGGCACAACTAAGACGGCACAACTTGCCATTGCCAGAGGTTTAGCAGAAATGACTATCGGGACTGGAGTCACAGTAAACTCAGTCCTACCAGGGCCAACTCGTTCAGAAGGAGTTGAAGATTTTATCAATAACCTAGCGCAGGAACGCGGTATTGCTCGTGCAGACGTTGAGGCGGAATTTTTTCAAAATGTGCGCCCAACTTCCTTAATCAAACGCTTTGCAACTAATGAAGAAGTAGCAGCAATTGTAGTCTACTTGTCAAGTCCCGTAGCTTCAGCAACTAATGGTGCAGCTTTGCGGGTAGATGGTGGTGTTATTCGGTCAATTGTTTAATCTATGGGAGTGTGGGGCAAGGAGGCAAGGGGGCTTTAGGGCAAAGCCGAATAATTAATAATCGATAGCTAATCTGACCAATGACAAATGACTAATGACCAATGACAATTTATTCAGAGAGATAACCAATGAGTACTGATATCAACTTATTTTCTCCTTATCAATTAGGGAATCTGGAACTACCGAATCGGATAGTGATGGCACCGTTAACTCGGAACAGGGCAGGTCAGGGAAACGTACCACACCAACTTAATGCTACCTACTACGCTCAACGTGCTTCCGCCGGACTGATTATTGCTGAAGCAACACAGGTAACTCCTGAAGGACAGGGCTATCCCGCTACACCAGGAATTCATTCACCAGAACAGGTAGAGGGATGGAAGTTAGTAACCGAGGCTGTGCATCAGCAGGGAGGGAGAATTTTTCTGCAACTATGGCACGTAGGCAGGATTTCTCACCCAGACTTACAACCGAATGGAGCTTTACCTGTAGCACCTTCTGCTATTGCTCCTAAAGGTGAAGCTTCAACTTATGAAGGTTCAAAACCCTTTGTTACTCCCCGTGCCTTAGAAACTTCAGAAATACCGCAGATATTAGAACAGTACCGTCAAGGAGCAGCAAATGCCCTAGTGGCTGGATTTGATGGGGTGGAAATTCACGCAGCTAATGGTTATTTAATAGATCAGTTTCTTCGGGATGGTACAAATAAGCGTACAGATCCATATGGCGGTTCCATTGAAAATCGGACTCGATTCTTGTTGGAAGTGACAGAAGCAGTAACTAGTGTGTGGGATTCTAACCGAGTAGGAGTACGTCTTTCTCCCAGTGGAACTTATAACGATATGCATGACTCCAATCCCGTGGAGACATTCGGTTATGCGGCTCAAGCGTTGAACCAGTTTAATTTGGCATATCTGCATATTTTTGAGGCAATAGAGGCAGATATCAGACATGGCGCGATAATTGTACCCACTAGTCAGATACGCGATCGCTTTACAGGTACACTGATCGTTAATGGTGGTTATACTCGTGAAAAAGGCAATGCTGTACTGGCAAACAAAGCAGCAGATTTAGTTGCCTTTGGCACGTTATTTATATCAAACCCCGATTTACCCCGACGCTTCGCTTTGAATGCACCACTAAATCAAGCAAATCAAGCAAGCTTTTATGGTGGCGATGAAAAAGGATATACAGACTATCCATTTTGGTCAGCTGCTAATGAGCCGTTAGCTAAGGTGTAATTCTTCTCCTCTGAATAATTAAAATCCACTTTCCGCACTCGAAAGTATCAAATTCAACTAAGAAGTTTGAGATTTTTCCCAAATACAACAAAATGGTTGTGTAAATTGGTTGTGAACTATGAAAGATACTTTAGAAGAAGCGGAAATTAAAGAACGCGTTAACGATTGGCTAGCTGCGTTTAGTGCAGGCGACAAACCCTTTAATTTTTCTGTCCTAGACAATCTTTACTGGCAAGATGAACAATTGCTCGCCTTCGATACCCTCTCACCGCAGACCACTCGAATTCAAGGATGGCAGTCGTATGAGGAGATATGGAAGCCCTTCATGACAGCAATAACACAGTGGCAAGTAAAATCAGTTGGGGATATTCAGATATTTACAGGCGATCGCATTACCGTCTCTGCTCTAATTTTTGAGAGTACAGCAGCCACCACAGCAAATGAGGCGGTTAAAATTACGGCTCATGCAACGCTTGTATGGGAAAAGCGAGAGGGACAATGGCGCGTTATCCACGAGCATATCTCTAACCCGGTTAATATTGCCAATTAGAGAGGAACATAATTACATTGCCCTGCTGTTTAACGTTCTCAATCACTTTAAATATAAAATCCTAAACCCTGTCATAACTCAACTATCAGGAGATTCTCATGAGTTCCATCACTCAAACCCAACCTTTAGATGTACCAAGTGCGATCGCTCAACGCCGTTCAATCAAAACTTTTAAATCAGACCCCATCGCTCCAGAACTGCTCAAACAATTGGTAGAATTAACTGTGGCAGCGCCCAGCAGCTATAATATCCAGGACTGGCAAATTATTCTCGTACAAGATGAAGCACAAAAGGCAGCGCTATCAGCAGCATCTTGGAATCAACAACAAATTATTCAAGCACCTGTAACCTTTGTCTTTGCCGCCGATCCTAACGCTGGCGAACAAAACTTGGCCCCAATTCTAGAGCGGGGACTGGAAACTGGGGCATGGAATGAAGGTACGGTAAACTACTTTAAAACCGCCATCCCGCAATTTCAATCAACGCTGGGCGAGAAGCGACGAGAATATGCGATCAAAGATGCCATCATTGCCGCTACCCATTTGGTGTTAGCGGCAGAAAGTCTGGGATTATCCACTTGTTTTATGAATGGTTGGATTGAGGATCGGGTAAAACAAGTGATTGGTGCTGGGGAGAATTCAGATTTAGCGATCGCCGTTTTAGTTCCTGTAGGCTATGCAGCAGAACCACGCTTAAATCCAGGCCGTTTACCATTTTCCTACAACGTCTCAGTGGACAGAATTGGTAATTCTTATGCAGGGTAGTTCTCTCTAAATTGGGAATGCGGCATTGGGCATTGGGAATAGGGGGATGAGTATTTGAACTCCATTAATGAGTCTTTAATACTCGCCGACGAGTCTTTGAACTCCATTAATGAGTATTTGAACTCCATTAATGAGTCTTTAATACTCGCCGACGAGGCTTTGAACTCCATTAATGAGTATTTGAACTCCATTAATGAGTCTTTAATACTCGCCGACGAGGCTTTGAACTCCTTTAATGAGTATTTGAACTCCTTTAATAAGTCTTTGATCTCCACTCATCTGTCCCTGCCCCCTGCCCTCTGCTCCCAACCCCCCTGCTCCCCCACTCCCCTCTAAACCATGTCTTTACCCTCCTTTTTAGCGCGTCATTCGTTCCACTATGGCTGGATCGTCGCGGGTTTAACATTCCTTGCTTTGCTGGTGGCAGCGGGAATTCGCTCTGCTCCTGGAGTTTTTATTGTGCCTGTTGAACAGGAATTCGGCTGGAGTAGAGCTACTATATCTTTGGCAATCTCGCTGAACTTAGTACTTTACGGACTAATTGGCCCTTTTGCTGCCACTGTTATGGAACGGATTGGCATTCGTCGGATGATGGTGTTTTCGCTGGCTGCGATCGCCATCGGTGTCGGTTTAACTACTTTGATGTCAACGCCCTGGCAGCTAGTATTGCTGTGGGGTATAGTTGTCGGTTGTGGTAGCGGAGTTATCGCTTTAGTTTTGGGTGTGATTGTTGTCAATCGCTGGTTTTTTGAAAGGCGGGGTTTGGTTTTAGGTATCTTGACTGCGAGTACAGCTACCGGACAACTGGTGTTTTTACCTGTACTAGCCTCAATCGCTACTCACTTTGGTTGGCGAACTGCGGCTCTGACTCTCACTGGTGCTGCACTTTTAATTATTCCACCAATCGCAGCCTTGATGCGCGATCGACCAGCAGAAGTCGGTTTGCGAGCCTTTGGCGACAACAGGGAAACTGTGGAAGTATTACAGCCAAAAGTAAATTCCATTACCTCTACTGTGAATGCTCTTTGGCTGGGAATGCGCGATCGCGACTTCTGGCTGTTATTTGGTAGCTTTTTTATCTGTGGTGCTAGCACAAATGGGTTAATTGGTACTCATCTTATTCCCGCTTGTATTGACCACGGTATCCCTGAAGTCAAAGCTGCTAGTCTTTTGGCAATCATGGGACTATTCGATTTTTTTGGAACTACTATGTCCGGCTGGCTATCTGACCGCTGGAACAATCGTTACTTGTTGTGCTGGTACTACGGACTACGGGGTTTGTCTTTGATTTTCTTACCCTTCAGTTTCAATTATTCCTTCTATGGACTTTCCGTGTTCGCCGTCTTTTATGGACTTGATTGGATTGCTACAGTACCGCCTACAGTACGTCTTGTTAGCAATATCTTTGGTAAAGAAAATGTGGGCGTGATGTTCGGCTGGATTGTAGCAGGACATCAGATCGGTGCAGCCACAGCAGCATTTGGAGCTGGGGTGTTAAGAACCTGGATGAGTAGTTATTTGCAAGCGTTCATTTTATCAGGGGTTTTATGCCTGATTGCCGCAGTCTGTGTATTGCGGATTGGTCAAAGTCCAACTAGGGGTATAGAGGTATCTTCAGCTAGACTCAATTCTTAATATTTAATCCGATGAATGTTTTAGTTGTTTATGCAGATCTAAATCCCAATAGTTGTAATCACGTCATCCTTGACTTGGTTGTAACTGGACTCAAGGAAGTAGGTCATACTTAATAGGAAAATTGAAATTATGGCAACAACAGTATTGATAGTGGGAGCGGGTAATGGACTAAGTGCTTCTTTAGCCCGCTTATTTGCCAAAGAGGGAATAAGTGTCGCTTTAGCTGCTCGCCAAATTGAGAAACTTACTCAGCTTAGTAGTGAAATTGGGGCGGTTAGTTTTGCTGCTGATGCCTCCAAGCCAGATGAGGTGGAACAATTATTTATTGATGTTGAAAATCAGTTAGGTTCCCCAAATATTGTGATTTATAACCCTAGTTTCCGCGTGCGGGGGCCTTTAGTTGAGCTAGATCCAGATGGGGTAGCAAAAACTCTAGAAGTGACTGCCTTCGGTGGCTTTCTAGTTGCTCAAGCTGCTGCCAAACGGATGTTGCAGCAGGGAGGTGGTGCAATCTTCTTTACTGGAGCTTCAGCAAGTATTAAAGGTTTTCCTCAGTCTGCTCCCTTTGCAATGGGGAAATTTGCACTGCGCGGTTTAGCTCAAAGTATTGCTAGGGAACTAGCACCAAAAAATATTCATGTGGCGCATTTCGTAATTGATGGGGGAATCCGTTCAGCAGCTTACCAAGATTCAGCAGATAAACCAGATAGTACTCTTGACCCAGATGCGATCGCCCAAACTTATCTTAATATCCTCCGCCAACCCCGCAGTGCTTGGACATGGGAAGTAGAACTACGTCCGTGGGTAGAGAATTTCTAGCCAAGACAATCATTACGAAGATGACTAATGCCATCTTTGTACTCAGTTATTGACCTTGCTGATTACGATTATCCGCACATGACATCATTTGTTATTGATTATTCTCCTGTGCCCTCGGATTTTATCGCTCAGTTGCTTTTACCGTGTCTGCTGCACCTAATTGCAGCGCATAGAGATTTGCATAGACACCCTGCTGACGGATGAGTTCTGCGTGAGTACCCTGCTCTACAATCTGTCCTTGTTGCATTACTAACACGCAATCTGCTTGAGTAACTGTACTGAGGCGGTGGGCAATTACGAAACTAGTACGACCTTCGAGTAAGCGAGCGATCGCAGTTTGTACTAGAGCTTCTGTGCGCGTATCAATGCTGCTGGTTGCTTCATCAAGTATGAGAATTCGGGGATTAATTAACACCGCACGGGCAATACTGATTAGTTGTCGCTGTCCCTGACTCAAAGGAGCGCCTTTTTCACCCAATTGAGTTGTATAGCCCTGTGGTAGTGAGGTGATAAATTCATGGACATTGGCCATCTGTGCAGCTGCTTCGATGTCAGCTTGGCTAGCATAGGGAGAGCCAAAGGCAATGTTTTCTGCAACCGTACCGCTAAACAGAATATTATCTTGCAGCACGATACCAATCTGACGTCGTAAGCTTGCTTGAGTAACACTACGCACATCAATGTCATCAATTTTAACTGCACCACTGGATACATCGTAGAAGCGCAAAATCAAGTTAATAATTGTACTTTTGCCCGAACCCGTCGATCCTACTAACGCAACCATCTGTCCTGGTAGGCTATGCAAATTTATCCCTTTGAGAACCAGTTGGTCTGGATTGTAGCCAAACTTGACATTCTCAAATTTTACTTCACCTTGAATCGGTGGCATTTCGGTAGCATCAAGCGCATCATTGAGTTGTGAGGGTTCATCCAGCAGTAGAAAGATTCGCTCTAATCCAGCAAATGCAGATTGAGCTTGGGTATAAAACTGGCTGAGAATTTGGATAGGGCGGAAGAACTGCTGTACATAAAGTAAAAAGGATGTTACCACACCCACTGTTGCGCTTCCCGTCACCGCCAGATACCCACCATAAGCCAATACACCCGCAGTTGCTAAGGTGTTGAGAAAATCGATGGACGGCAAAAAGGCCGAAGTAATTGCCACAGCTTGGACATTAGCATTTCGATTAGCGGCGTTGAGAATCTCGAATTCTGAAATATTGAGGTATACGCGATTAAATGCCTGTGCTTCGCGCACACTGCCAATATCTTCTTCTAACTTGGCGGAAAGTTCCCCAATAGTTTGTCGTGTTACACGAAATCTGCTTCTTGCCCAGCGTGCAAACAAGCCTGTGGTAAAAATCATCACTGGCACAACCAAGTTACTCAATAAGCCGAGTTGCAGATTAATTGAGAGCATAGCAATCACAATCCCAACTAAACTGAAAGTGTTACCCAGCATTTGAGCGATCGTCAATCCAAATGCCTGATTCACGGTGTTGACATCATTTAACAAGCGGCTCATTAAATCGCCTGCTTCGCTGCGGTCAAAAAAGCTCAAGGGTAAACTTTGGATTTTAATAAAAATATCTTGCCTTAGTTGAGCCAGCAATCGCTGCATAATCCAGCCGACTCGAATAATTTGACCCCGGATTGCCAAGGTACTAACTCCATAATTCAGCGCTAGTAGCCCTAATAACAGGAGTAGTTCCTGCAAATTTCCCTTGGCAATTAGGTTATCAATTGACCAGCCGATAAAGAATGGCCCAACTGCCTGGGTAATGGCACCAATCAATACCAATGCGATCGCAATCGGAATTTCTTTGCGATAAGGTTTTAGATATTGCAAAAAGCGCCCTAAGGTCGAGACTTGCTGAGTAGTTTGTTCTTCGGATACAGCAACTGCAGCTGTGGTTCTCATTTGTTCTCCTTCTGCTTTACCTGAGATTCCAAAATTACGCCGTAAAGCGGGCTGGTTTGCATCAATTCTTCGTGAGTACCTTGCGCTACCAATCGTCCTTTATCAATCAGAAAAATGCGATCGGCATTTTTGACAGTGCTAATGCGTTGAGCCACCACAAAGGTTGTACAAGCTTTTTGACGCATCAAACCATCTAACTCAGCTTGAATTTGGGCAGCAGTTTTGGCATCCACAGCAGAGGTACTATCGTCCAAAATCAAAATACTGTAATCAGTGAGTAAGGTACGGGCGATCGCAATTCGTTGTTTTTGTCCCCCAGACAAGCCCACACCACGTTCACCGACAATCGTCTCGTAGCCATTGGGCAAACTGATGATGAAATCGTGTATTTGTGCAGTTTTTGCCACCTGAATCACTTCTTCTAAAGTTGCATTGGGTTTTGCATAGGCAATATTTTCGCGGATTGTCCCAGAGAAGAGTGTAGTTTCTTGGAACACAATACCGATCCGAGATCTGAGGCTTTTGAGTGTGAAATCTCTAACATCTCGTCCGTCAATCCGAATTGCTCCCCGTGTAACATCGTAAAATCGGGGAATCAAGTTCATAATTGTGCTTTTTCCGGAACCAGTCATGCCTAGAACGGCGATTAGTTCATTGGGCTTGGTTTCAAAGGAAACTTCTTTGAGAGCTTCACTAGCCGCTCCCGGATAGCGAAAGGAAACATTTTCAAAGGTGATTCTACCACCGCAGGTGTCAAAAGGGATGGCATCAGGGCGATCGCGAATTTCTATCTCTGCATCCACAACTTCATAAACCCGTTCCGCCGAAGCAGCTGATTGAGCGATCGCAGGTGCCGCAAATCCAATTAATACAATTGGTTGGAGAATCAACGCTAGGTAGGAGTTAAACGCCACCAGTTCACCAATGGAGAACCTACCCCCAACCACCTCTACTCCCCCATATCCGAAAACTGCCAGTGTTACTAAATTACTTAATAAAAAGATAAACGGGAATGTATCACGAATACCGCTAATGGTCTTCATATTTGCCTTGACTAAGGCATCATTGAGAGTTGTGTAACGCGACCTTTCGGTAGACTCCCGCACAAACGCTTTCACCACCCGTATTCCGATTAAGTTCTCTTGTAATACAGCGTTCAGGTCGCTTAGTTGCTCTTGTACTTGCCGAAAAAGTTTGTTATTTCGAGTCACAAATCGCGCCATCAACCATCCGGTTAAAGGTACTACTGTCAGAGTAATCAGTGCCAATTTCCAGTTCATCGCTAGCAAAATCACTGCAATACTCACTAATGTCACAACTCCACCAATGACCTGAATCAGGCTAGTACTAACAAATGTACGGATTTGCTCAATGTCACTAGTGACGCGGGTTAACAGTTGAGAGGTCTGTGCTTGGTCGTGATAGCTGAAGCTGAGATTTTGAATTTTGCTAAAAATTTTGTTTCGTAGATCGTAAGCTACACCTTGAGACGCCGCTTCTGCCAAATAACTTTGTCCAAAATTAAATAAACCACGAGCGATCGCCGTGACTAGCATCCAGCCAGCACTAATTAACACAATTTCTAAGTTTTTTTTGGTAATCCCTCGATCGATTCCCCACCGAAATAGTTGCGGGGTCACTGCGTTAGCGCTCGTCAACAGCAATAAGCTTATTAAGGCTCCCAGCGAAGTCCATCGGTAAGTACTCAGACTACCCACTACGCGCTGGATTGATTGCATTGACGAAGTTTCCTGGAGTTCTGGTTGTTGAACCAATGGAGTTCACCCTGTGTTTTGGGAAAATTATCTCCTACTTTGATTCTAAAAAACCACTTACTCAAGTTGGGCATTAGGAATATCGAATAAATTTGTAACCTTGCTAGTAACTAAACTTTGCTATTTTTTAGACTTGTAAATTAAATTTTCTCACAATTGCTCTAGATTGATTCCCCGCTGTTTTAGTAGAGCATGTAGAGCTTCTAACTCAGCTTGAGCGTTCATCACTGTCAGGGTAGATAATGCCTTTTGGGGTAGAAGATGGTAGCTGTGTAACTATTGCGATGATTCTCAAATGATTATTAGAGGATGGGTGAGCGATCGCTTTTAAAGTAGAATCCTCATACTCAAATCTAACCATTTCGACTGAGTAATCGGCGCACTGCTAGAAATATAATCGACACCCGTCTGTGCAATATTGCGAATAGTCTCCAAAGTTACATTCCCTGAGGCCTCAATTTTCACCCGATTATCCTGTTGACGGATCAATTCCACTGCATCGTGCATTATATCCAAAGGCATATTGTCCAACATAATAATGTCGGCTTTGTGCTGTAAGGCTTCTTTCACCTGTTCTAAACTTTCCGTCTCTACTTCTATTGTCAAAGGATAAGGAATCTGAGAACGAACACGGCTAATAGCTTCCTCAATTCCTCCAGCCGCGGCAATGTGATTATCCTTAATCATCACTGCATCATCCAATCCCATGCGGTGATTAATCGCCCCACCCACAGCAGTCGCATACTTTTCCAAAAGTCTCAGTCCTGGTGTAGTTTTACGCGTATCCACCAGCCGAGCAGGTAAATCAACAATTTTGTCTACATATATATTAGTCAGCGTAGCAATACCACTCAACCGCATAGCCAAATTCAGTGCTACCCGTTCCCCCATCAGCAATGCATCCAACGAACCATGAATTTCAGCTACTAGCTGTCCTGGCTCACATCTTGCGCCTTCAGGCGTCACTGTCGTAAAACTCACATTTTTATTCAGAATCTCAAATACCCTAGCTGCAATTGGTAAGCCAGCGATTATTCCTGAAGCCTTCGCTATCCACTTGGCTGTTCCTGGTGCGACATCTTCAACTATTAAGGTGTTTGTAGTGCGATCGCCCCGCCCAATATCCTCCAACAACCAACCACGCAACAGCGGATCTAAAACTAGCCAGGGCGGCAAAACACCAAAATTCCTCACAACTTTATTCCTTGCTTAGAGGCTTCCAGGAATACTATAACTTAAAACACTTGCTGTGTAAGGCTTACAGCCTTCTCAAAAAAAGGCAAAAAAAGTTAGTCAAAGTGGTTGACACTTTTGATTGGGTTCGTTATATTGAATAAGTGCCTGAGAGAGCGAAGCGAAAAGA
>JBALDB010000056.1:0-498079 GCA_036918135.1 Nostoc sp. | reverse complement strand
ATCGTAGCCCATTTAACTTTTTGGTTAATTTGATGGCAGGGCTGACTGCTTATACCTATTTGCCCAAAAAACCATCCATTGACATCTACCCAAAAAATTTACCTGCACTGCCTCCTGCTATTTTTTAGTTCTGTCGAACTCACGTTAATTTAATTTTTAGTAGAATAATTTGATGGGAATTAATAATTCTGGTGTTGTTACCTATAGCCCTGCTTATACAATTGTTCCTACTTACGAATGCTTTAATCGCTGTAGCTACTGCAACTTTCGCACTGAACCAGGTAAAAGTCCCTGGATGAATCTCTCGGATGCAGAAAGTATTTTTAAATTGCTGCAAAGTGAAAAAGTTTGTGAAATTCTCATCCTTAGTGGTGAAGTACATCCCCATTCACCAAAGCGTCAAGTGTGGTTTAAACTGATTTATGATTTGTGTGAATTAGCACTTTCAATGGGGTTTCTACCGCATACGAATGCAGGGCCATTGAGTTTTGCAGAGATGCAAAGCCTCAAGTGTGTAAATGTTTCGATGGGGTTAATGTTGGAACAGTTAACACCGACATTGTTAAATAGCGTACATCAACATGCACCGAGTAAATTACCAGAAGTTAGGCTGCAACAATTACAATGGGCGGGAGAGTTGCAGATTCCCTTTACAACAGGGTTACTTTTAGGAATTGGAGAAACTGCTAATGATTGGTGGGAAACATTAGCAGCAATCTCTCAATTTCATCAGCGTTACCGTCACATCCAAGAAGTAATTTTGCAACCTCATAGTCCAGGAAATCAGCAGAGTTTTAATGCACCGCCTTTTAACCCCCATCAATTGCCAGAAGTAATTGCTAAAGCACGTGAAATTCTACCAGCTGATATTACAATTCAAATTCCGCCTAATTTAGTTAAGGATGACCAATGGTTACTTGCTTGTATCGAAGCTGGCGCGCGAGACTTGGGCGGAATTGGGCCAAAAGATGAAGTTAATCCTGATTATCCTCATCTTCAGGAGCAGGTATTGAGAGAAATTTTAAAATCTGCGGGGTGGGAGTTGATAGGACGTTTACCAGTTTATCCCCAATTTGATGGTTGGTTGTCGGAGGAGTTGCAAAGCTTGGTGAGATGGTGGCGAAATAGTTTAAAATCTCGTTTCGAGGTCTGAAAAAAATAATTTTGCTTAAGCTGCGATGATTTCTTGCACTAAAACGTAAGGCTGGACGATAAGCGTATTGAATCGCTTAGTGACATCGCTATTCCATTCTCCCAGCTGTACTGTGGTAGGTTTGGTAATCAATTGTTCGTCAATCCATTGTTGCACTGATGGAGTATTATCATTTGCGATCGCTACCCCAACATCGACTAAATTTAACTCAAGTGCCACCAAAATTACTGCATCTCGCTGTACATGAGGAATTAGCCACTCCCACTCTGCCTCATCCAAGTTTTCTGTTAATTCTGCTCTTAAATCAGACATCATTCCTCAATTTAGATTTTTAGATATCCATTTTTATATTATTCACTAGTTTGTAGTTCCTGACAAATGACCGAATAATTACTAATTCGTAATTTATCATTTATGGTACAAACCCTTAACTGAAGTTACGGAGACTTAGTAGCTTATTCCTGATTTCAAGTGCCTAACTTGAGTTATAGGGTAACAATTACGAATTTTTTGACTAAACTTCAGATTTCATTTCTTCAATCTCAAACAAAGATACAATTACTCCGGCGATGGGAATAGATATAAAAACACCTAATAATCCTGCGACTCTAGCGCCTACCAGCAGAGCAAAAAATATGACTACGGGATTCAAATTTAGCGCACCTTGCATAATTCTTGGTGCAATCAAATTATCTTGTATTTGCTGAAGAACAATACAAGTTATCAATACTTTCAATGCTAACCAAAAACTTTGAGATAATACAACTAAAGTTACAATGCTTACTCCTAATGTTGCTCCTATACCAGGAATGATGTCAACAATACCAACAATCACTGATAATAATAAGGCAAAAGGTACTTGTAATATTAAGAAAATTAAGAAGGTTGTAGTTGTTAGAAATAAACTTAATAGCAACTGACCTCTAAAAAATCCGAGAAAGGCACGTCTGATAATAAAAGTAAATCTATCACGGCGTTGTTTTGGTAAAATTTTTAAGATAAAATTCCAGAGCTTTTCTCCATCTAATAACATGAAAAAAGCTACTACTGCAATCAAGATAAAAGTCACAAAGTTTGTTAAAAAACTTTGTAATATAGCTAAACTAGTAACAAGACTTGATATAGCTTGGTTCCTTAATTGTTCTTGAACAAAACTTAAATCTATTTGAAGATTGCGGTTGCGTAAGAATTCTTCTAATTTGTCTAATAGGGGTAATAAAGAATTTACAAATCCAGTTATACTATCAATTAATTGTTGTCCTTGGGATAAAACCGTTAAACCTACAGTAATTATTACACCGCCAATAATTATAATACTGAGCAAGAAAACTACACCGACTGCTACACCGTGAGGCAAAAAACGCCGCAGCCACTCTACAGGATAGCTAAGTAAAAAAGCTAAAATAGCAGCGAATGTAAAAATAACGATAACTGTTTCAAAGTAAGCTAAAAGCTGTACAATTGCCCATCCACAAGCAACTAAAAGCAAAAAGCGGACTAACGCCAGATTATTTAATCGTTGCCAAAAGTTTTTGGCTTCAAAGCCGCTCATATTAATTTAGGATTTAGGATTTGATATTTTGCCGAAAGTTAGATTGCCTACTCTATGGGAAAGCAAGCTGTGCAAAGTGTCTCATAGAAAGGTTTCCTACGAGATGAGAAAATCTTTAGAATAAAGCTGTTATATGATGTCCGATAAATCATCCGTAATATGTCATTGCGAGTCAAACGACGCAACCACAACGTTTTTGGGATTGCTTCCCTACAATCGCAATGACGGTTACTTGAGCGGACACGATCTTACTGGAATTTCAAACAAGACTACTGGTATCTATTGAATTCAGATTAGAGAAACCTAAAAGCGATCGCCACCCCCCTAAAGTATATATTTGGACTTGTCTAATTCATCGTCCTAAATCATGCATTTGATTAATTACAGTAGTACACTTTTGTGTCAAAGTCTCCAATTCCTCTTTATTACTGGAACTGGGAGCCTCAATTAAGTTACCAATTCTGACTGTAATCGGAACTTTGCGGGGTATTTTCGAGCCTTTTTCTAAAATCTTCTCCGTACCCCAAACACTGACTGGTAATATTGGGGCTTTGGCTTTCGCTGCTAGCAGCAAGGCGCCTCTTTTGGGGTCTGTAATTCGACCGTCTGGAGTGCGAGTACCTTGCAAGAAAACACCAACAGCCCAACTGTTATTTAAATATTCTAAAGCTGAGCGGATGGCATTGCGATCGGCACTTCCCCGACTCACCGGGTAAGCACCGTAGAGTTTAATCGCTTGCGCCAAAATTGGGATATTAAATAATTCTTCCTTAGCCATATACGCCACTGGACGGCGTAGACAATTAGAGACAATTGGTGGGTCAAAATAACTGGCATGATTGCTCACTACCACCAATGACCCCCATCGAGGGACATTTTCCGCACCATAAATCTTACCCCGAAAGTAAGCGTGAAGCATGGGGCTGACGACTGACCATTTAAAGGCGTGGTAAAGTGCCAGACTAATAAACGGTTCGCGGTTTTTGTCCACAGAAGATAATGCTAATTAGACTGAATTTAGCATAAGCGATCGCAACACCCAAGGCAAAGACAAAAAATAAGAGTCATTCTCTATTCTTCAATAGCATTTCTACTCAATGCTTGGAGCTTGCCGACAATGATAAAGTTGATATTTGTAGCCGTCTATGCTTGGTAAAGATTCAGTATCAGAGACGCATGTTTTAATGGCTTCTGCTACGGGGGCATGAAAGTTTACCAACCATAAGTCAAAAGGCCGTGCTAAAGTCTTTAAACTATTTTCCAGAGCAATAGTGGAAGTATTCGGGTCTCTATCTTGATGGGCAAGGAGAAACAGAGGATTTTGAAGTGAATTTCTCAGTTTAATTTCTCTCGCTATCCCCATCATTTCCCCAGTATGCACATAAGTTTTGTGAGTGGTGGCAATCAGTATTGGCACTGGCGATACTTGTTGAATTAATTGCACAAAAAGGTCGGGGCGATAATATTTTTGATAGCCGAGATTGCAGAGTACTGTGATGGCACTCGTAAATCCCATTAACCAAATTAAGACCACAGCTTTTTTTCTATTTATTCCCCATCTGCCTATATTTTTTCTTAATTCTCTGGGTGGATGCCAACAAACTGCCAAACTTGCTCCTAGTAAAACAATCAGACTAGGAAAGTAAACAAAGTGATAGCGAGCGCCTCTGGTTAGGTCAATTCCTAAAAAGTAAGTAAAGATAAAAAATAAAGCGTTGGCACTGATAGCAACTCCAGCCAACACCTGAATCATAATCCGGTTTTCTGGATGTTGTAGTTGAACCTTAATCCCACGCACTAAAATTGGTACTGCCCAAATAAAGAAAATCAGCATTACCAATCCCGAAGCAATCACAACCAATAGTTGTGCAGATTCGACTGGTAACAGGGAAATCATTGTAATCCATGTTCCTAAAGCTTGAAAAATTGGGCTTATCCAATCTAGTCCGGCGCGAGAGCCTCGAATCCACTCGGTCAAATTATCGCGATTTCTATTTTCTAAAAAGATTGGTAGCCAAATTAAACCTGCCACAAAAGTACCTATAGCAACCGCATAGATGCGTTGCCAGGTAGAAGAAAGCAGAGAAAATTTTGTACTAGTTTGTTTTTGATACCAAGCAAGAAAAATTAAGACTAGAACTTCAGTGCAGAGGGTAAGGCTGAAAAAGTAATGGGTAGCAAAACCTAAAGCATTAATTTCTACCCACAAAAGTGCTACCCACATCGGTAAAGGTGTGTGGTTTTGAAGATGGCGTGTAGCAATTACTAAGCAGGTGAGAGAACCAATTACCCACAAGGCTCCTAAACTGTAATGGCGCGCTTCTTGTGCCAAAAAGATTGCGTAGGGTGATACTGCCATAATCGCAGCAGCCAAATTTCCTACCAATGGCGAACGAAATGCTACTCTACCTAATACGTAAACACAGGGAATAGAGACAGCACCGATTAAAGCTGGTAAAGAACGCGCAGCAAATAGCGATACTAATCCTCCTTCGCTGGGAAATAATTTCATCCACAAGTAAGCTAGGACAAAATACAGTGGTGGATGAGTATCTTGTGTAACTAGATTATGAATTACATCACCAATACTAGCGGCTGGGTTTGGTTGTAGTGGTTGTAATAGAATATCAGGTGCGATCGCTCTATCTAGGGGTACTGATAAAAAATTATTCCCCAAGCTAAACACCAAAGTGCAAAATTCATCAGTCCAAGGAGGCTTTGCGGTCAAGTTGACTAGGCGTAAGCCGAAGCCGATAATCAACCACATCAAAGGATGAAACCAGCTAGGAAAAGGGAAGGCATACAAATTGTGCAAAGGTATCTGTTGCAAGGCAGGTCTTTTACCTCTGTCAGGCAGAATCTGAGCAGCATAGACAGGCAACAACAAGATAATCTTTTTGCAAAAATAGGATGCATCCCTAAAAAAAACTTTCATAGCCAGCCCTCACGCTCATCAATCTGTAGATTTGACGTTTTAGATTTCAATTCGTTCTGAAATCTAAAAATAAAAATTCAAATCTCAGATCCCTCGTTGTGATTATTTCACATCGGTGATACGCCAGCTAAGTTTTATATTCACCCAGAAATTCCAGATGGTAGCAACTGCGATCGCAATTAGATTAGCAATATAACGGTTAGGAATAAGAAAATTAAATACTAAATTTAATACCAGTACATTCAATACCAGTCCCGCCAGACAAATAGTGTTAAATTTTAAAAATCGTTTGCCGCGTTGATGCCATTCTTGCTGTCTGGCACTGACATCAGCAAACGTCCAGGCATCATTCCAGAAGAAATTATTTAAAATTGCAATTTCACCAGCAATAATTTTGCTGCGTGTCAATGGCCAAGCTAAGGTAGTCGGATCGCTCAGTAAGTAAAGCACTGCCATATCCACAAAAACCCCACTTAAGCCAACCAAACCAAAGCGCATGAATCGGCCAAATGGAAAATTAACTTTTTTCTTAAACCGTCCCACCCTTCCTGTGGAAAGCCGCAACCGCACTAAGTGGTGTATATAATCTATATACTGCTTCCATGTGACTTTACTCTCACCTTCTTTGCGTTCGCAAAATACATACCCAACTTCCGTAAGTTGGTTGACTTTTCCTCGACCAATTACCTCTAGGAGAATTTTGTATCCTACTGGATTAAGTATTGCATTGGCGATCGCACTCCGGCGCACCATAAAATAACCACTCATAGGGTCGGAAACTCTCCCTAATACCCCTGGTAAGATAATTAAACCTAACAACTGAGCGCCGCGAGACAACAAACGCCTGACAACACTCCAACTACTAACACCGCCTCCTTCTACATGACGGCTGGCTACTGCCAAATCTGCTCCCTGTTCAATACTACGCAATAGTTCCATCAGCACCTCTGGTGGATGCTGCAAATCTCCATCAATTACCCCTAACACACTGCCTGTGGCTGATTGCCAGCCACGAATCACTGCTGAAGACAGCCCCCTTTCCTGTTGCCGCCGCATCACCCGCAACTGAGGGTATTCTGTTGTCAAAGATTGTGCTATTTCCCAAGTTCTGTCTGGGCTATTATCGTCTACGATAATTAGCTCATACTTTCCTGGAATCGATTCATCTAATATCAGACTCAATATCCTGACTATATTCTTGACGTTGTTACGTTCTTCGTAAGTAGGAATTACTAGAGAAAGCAGGATATATTCGCTACTTATATTTTTACCACTACGAGGAGATTCGGAAATTTTGAGCGGCCCAGTTGGAACTGTTAATAGTGAGTTGGATGAGTTGGTTTTCATATTTCAAATAACATCAGAAGGTGTGTAGATGCTAGAGTCTATAAAGCCGAAGATCTACTGGCTTTATTGATTAAATCTGGTTTGTTCAACATTGTGTAATTACTTTTGTTACAGCTTACTCTTTTGAGAGTTTAGTAATTTTCGCAGTTCAATTTACAAGATTTTTACTAAATTCATCTAAATTTTATATTTTGCTGGCTATTTATATAGTAATCTTCATCTATCTATGCATTAATATTTGACACTATTAGGAACATAATTTAACATTAAATTAACTAGCTCGGCAAACATATTATTGATAAATCTTATTATTATGAAATTTTAATATGATTACGCCTAATAACTAAAGATTTCAAGTAGTATATAAATCTTATTATATGGTAATCCAAATTCGACAAATTTTGACCCCTAATCATCAACAAAGTTGACAAAATTTTATATATAAAATTTAAACAATTAACTATTTAGTAATATAAATATAGCAATTTTAATTTGCGAGACTTTGGAGTAATTATATTCTTGGCTGCTTTAAAAATTTAGGATATAATTTGATTATCAATGATTTATGACTCTTATATATCTACTGTTAATAATTTTTTTATTAATTAAAAATTTATCTCTAGAAAAAGAGATTATTTTTTAATAAAGCTTGAACTAGTCAAAATCAAGTTTACAGAAGTAAATATAAAGTAGGGGAGATAGAAGCGATAAAAGTTTGCCTTAAATCGTAACTGTTATTGTGTTATGGGGTCGGGGGTGCGTGATAGCGCTAATATTTATATTTTTCATCACAAATCATCTGTAAATACGCTCCTAATATGATGTCCAGCAAATCACCCCTAATATGTGATTGCGACTGAAACGACCTAATTACAATGTTTTTAGAATTGTTTCCCTACAGTTGCAATGATGATTATATGAGCAGACATGATATACTAATTATCTAAAATTCTGCAACAAATTCAAATCTATAAACTTAGATTTTCTACAACTTGCGTAATTACAAATTATGAATTGTGTAGCTTGCTTCTCACCCGTGGGCGAGTATTAAGAATTGGTATAATACTATTTTGGATTTGGCGAGAAGTCTCAGCCGAGGTTTCCTCATCTCAGACTTTTCAAGGCAGATTTTAGATTTGGGATTAAGAATTTATTTATCTTAAAGGGTTCTATAAATCCATCTATTGCAATTATTTTTCAATTATTACTGTTTGACAAAATTCTCAGAGGATTACTAAAATTTGCAGTATAGTGTACTAAGTGGGTATTAGTAAATTTTGAAAGCAGTTTTAATAGAATTCAGCCACTATTTTTATAGAATAAGTTTTGGTAACAATACTTGACCGACCTTTCTCTACCGTACAAAGTTACCTCGTCGGCTCAACACTATCAAACTTATGTGGGAACACTTGAAAGCGAAATTATAGTGGCAAAACTGTTCCACCTTGAATTAACTACGCGAACGCTTGGGACAAATCATTCAAAAATTTACTCCAGAAATTGCTAATCTTGCTACTTGGGAATTCATCAATTTTAGAGTATTAAGCTTATCTTGATCGAGAATTAGTATTACGACCGGAGAATGATTTTTAGAGTTTTTATCCATGACATTAGTCACGATTCAACTAATTACCTTTTTCACTGGTCTATAGTTCTTTCCAATTCTATTATTTACGTGTCCTAGAGATTAATATTTTATAAAAATTTAATCTCTTCGATTTTTAGATCGTAGAAGGAAAGATTACCAATGAGTATTAAAAAAATACTTGCTAGTGCAGCGCTAATTTTACCAATTGCTGTTACCTTTATTCCTTCCCAAGCCGAGGCTCAGGTAAGATGGCGAGATAGGCGACCAGTTCCAGTGAGAATAATTAGAAGACCAGCACGAGTTAGGGTTTATACCCCTGCTGAAGCGAGAAGGAGAATATTGGTTCCTGGACGTTGGGTGCAGACAAATCGTGGTCGTCGGTGGATACCTGCTCATTATATATATAGAAGATAGAAGGGTATTAGGTACTGAGGATAAGGGAGAGGGGAAAGAGCCAATTTTTCTCCCTTGCCCTTGACTCTTGCTACTCTGGCTTTTGAGTCGCATTGCCAGTCCCTTTTAACTTCTTAGCACTTTCAAAATTTTATACCAGAGATACTGCTGGTTGTTGCCAGCGTCCCACTGCCTTACCAATTACTGCCAATTCTTGCATCAAGTTATCAAAACGTTCTGGTGTCAGAGATTGGGGGCCATCCGATAAAGCTTTGGCCGGGTTGGGGTGAACCTCAATCATCAGAGAATCTGTACCAGCTGCGATCGCCGCCATTGCCATTGATGGCACAAACTCAGACCAACCTACGCCGTGGCTGGGGTCAATCATAATTGGTAGGTGAGTCAGCTTTCGCAATACTGGCACCACTGATATATCTAGCGTATTTCGAGTGTACTGGCGATCGAAGGTACGTATTCCTCTTTCACACAAAATTACATTCGGATTACCAGCTGCCAAAATGTACTCGGCTGCCATCAACCAATCCTCAATTGTAGCTGCCATTCCCCGCTTCAAAAGAACTGGTTTTGACTGCGATCCTACTTTTTTGAGCAAAGAGAAATTCTGCATATTCCTTGCTCCCACCTGAATCACGTCAGCAACTTCGGCAATTTTTTCCAGGTCAACCGCATCCATGACTTCTGTAATAATACCTAGTCCGCTAACTTCCCGTGCCTTTGCTAATAATTCCAAAGCACTCTCGCCGTGTCCTTGGAAAGCGTAAGGTGAAGTCCGGGGCTTATATGCACCTCCACGCAAAAACTTCGCCCCTGCGGCTTTGACACGTCGTGCCGTCTCCACAATCATTTGTTCATTTTCTACAGAACAGGGGCCAGCTACAACTATCAGGGGATGGTGTTCGCCAAATACCACCGTTTCATTAGGTATATTAACCACCACATCCGAAGCTTCCCCGTGGCGAAACTGGCGGCTAGCTCGTTTGTAAGGCTGCTCTACCCGCAATACCTGCTCAATCCAAGGGCTAAGTTCTTGAATTTGTAGTGGATCTAAACTGGCGGTTTCACCTACTAGACCAATAACTACTTTGTGTTTACCAATAATTTTTTCTGGAGTTAGACCCCAGCTAGATAGTTCCTCATCAAGGCGGTTTATTTCCGCCTCTGGGGAACCACTTTTCATTACTATAATCATCTTAAAGTTCCTGATTTACTGAGTAAATTTTTTTGTAAATGAACGTAACTTTATTGTTACGTATTTATTTTATTAGGAATAGTTAAAACTAAATTTATTTACAAAATAAATGGACAAAATACACCAACCAGTAATTTTTCTTCTAAATTAGTGCAAATTGGGTATAAAAATAATCATTAAATTTAGATTAACAATGTTGAAGTTTTGAAGAATTCAGGAGCAAAGTCACAGACGCTCCGCCGAGGCGTCAAAATTGCTATATAAATTGGAGTCCGACTGGGGGATGATAATTGAGTTTAAAAAATAGGCTAAATCTTTTTTTGTCGTAGACGCTCTTACTAGCTTGCTTAAGAGCAGAAGTACGATTATAGCAGTCTACTATTAGCGCTTGTATCAAAGCTAAAGCTGCCGAGTATCTAAACTTTTTTGTAAGGGAGTGGCAGTTTCCAATCCCCCACTTCTTGTTCTAAATTCTGGATTCTGAATCTAGTAATTCTGGATTCTTTAAGAGTTTTTTTGCCGAGTTTCGCGCCAAACTGCCAGCATTCGTCCCCAATTAGTGCCAAATTCACTCAAACCGAACAGACTTCCGGCTCTTTCTTCATCCCATGAGGCAGAGAGAACGCCATAAGTTATTCCTAAGACACCCAAACCAAACAATCCCATGTTTACCAATAACACGGCAATGGGAGCTAATTTGATGTTGAAGTAGATAGCAAGCAAATAGCTGACAATTAAGGTACTAATGGCTAAAGCTGTTGGTACACCACAGAACACAGCTACCCGTCGAACCATCCGCTGGCTGACTACTTTAGGAATTGCCATTTCTTCTTTGGTGTAAGGCGGCTTCCTATCAGCTTGGTTGCTGGGTTGCTGTGGCGTTGCTGCTGGTTTAGTTTGAGTTTTTACGGGTTTTTGGCGCTTTTTGTTTGGTTCAAACGGTAAGCGAGCGCGTTCCGATTCTTCAGCAGACATAAGCGATCGCTCCTAACCCCGAATACCGAGACGAGCAATTAAAGCTAGGTACTTTTCGCGGTTTTCCTTCTGGATATAGCCCAGAAGACGCTTGCGCTGACCAATCAGCTTCAACAGTCCCCGCCGGGAAGAATGGTCTTTTTTATTTGCTTGGAGATGTTCGCTGAGGCGGTTGATCCGCTCAGTTAACATCGCAACTTGGACATCAGCCGAACCAGTATCGGTTTCGTGGACTTGGTAGTTAGAGATAATTTCTTGTTTCCGCAGTTGCGTCAAAGCCATGATCTAATTTTTAGTTTTTCAATAATGTATGCAGCAGTCTCCCATAATATCACAGCCCTCAAGCTGGATGGGGAATCATCTGTTGTCGAATTTGCAGTGAATTGTTAGGGAACTACAACAAATAAATTATCTCGTTTAAAGTTGCTAACTGTTGAACGCCAGTTGCTTGGCTGTCGGCACCGCCCAACGCACTGGCTCTTGGTAGCTTGTGAACAGGGGGATATTTCTTATTTGTCAGTCTGTTTGTAAACTATTCAATTCCAAGTAGAAACTAACAGACTGTTCTTTTCCTATACTTTGGAGTCTTGACTTATGATTACCTAAAATATTATGATCGTCTGCCGCGTTCAATACATGAAAGCTAAACACAGCAGTAAAATAAAGCGATGGCTGCGCCACGTCTGCGATGAACACACCTTTGCAATCACCAAGATATCCGCTATCAAAATGTAGAGCGATAGTAGCATATCTGACAAACGAAATTGGAAAAACGAAAATCTGTGTCCCAAATAAAACGCTTGTAAGATTTTTATGACTTCCCAGATTCGCTTTTTGATGTGTCCCCCCGATCACTATGATGTAGATTATGTGATTAATCCTTGGATGGAAGGGAATATTCACAAATCATCGCGCGATCGCGCTGTAGAACAGTGGCAAGGATTACACCACCTCCTTAAAGAACACGCGATTGTAGACTTAGTACCACCAGAGAAAGGTTGGCCGGATCTAGTTTTTACAGCTAACGCCGGCTTAGTACTAGGAAAAAATGTCGTACTAAGTCGTTTTTTACACAAAGAACGTCAGGGAGAAGAACCTTTCTTCAAACAATGGTTTGAGGCAAATGGTTATATCGTAAATGAACTTCCCAAAGATTTGCCTTTTGAAGGAGCGGGAGACGCACTGCTCGATCGGGAAGGACGCTGGTTATGGGCGGGGTACGGTTTCCGCTCAGAATTAGATTCTCACCCTTATCTAGCCAAATGGCTGGATATTGAGGTACTGTCCCTACGACTGATAGACGAACGTTTTTATCACTTAGATACCTGTTTTTGCCCTCTAGCAAATGGCTATTTGCTGTACTATCCAGGCGCTTTTGATTCTTACTCCAACCGCTTAATTCAAATGCGAGTCGCACCAGAAAAGCAAATCGCAATTGTGGAAGCTGATGCAGTGAATTTCGCTTGTAATGCGGTGAATGTGGAAAGTATCGTCATCATGAACAAGGCGAGTGATGGTTTAAAGTCACGCCTTGCAGATGTCGGTTTCCAAGTGATTGAAACGCCGCTGACCGAATTTCTCAAAGCTGGTGGTGCGGCTAAATGCTTAACTTTGCGGGTGACAGAACCAGTCAGGGAAGAAGTTCATGCCAATGTCTCGGTAGAAAGCCGCGTCATTCGCATGGAAGGACATTTGTTAGACACTGGTTTGATTAACCGCGCTCTTGATTTGATTGTAGACGCTGGCGGAAGTTTCCAAGTTCTGAATTTCAACTTAGGAGAACAGCGCCAAAGTACATCAGCCGCCGAGGTGAAGGTATCAGCACCATCCCATGAAGTGATGGAAGAAATCATTTCACGGTTGATTGATTTAGGTGCTGTAAATTTACCCCAAGATGAGCGAGACGCCAAACTAGAGCCTGTAATTCAAAATGGTGTAGCGCCGGATGATTTCTACGTCAGTACAATTTACCCCACCGAAGTGCGGATTAACGGTCAGTGGGTGAAAGTAGAAAATCAGCGGATGGATGGGGCGATCGCCATTACTCAAACTACCAATGGCTTAAAAGCAAAGTGTAAAATCCTACGCGATTTAAAAATTGGCGAAGAGGTAGTTGTAGACGTATTAGGTATCCGCACCATCCGCAAAACTGAATCGCGGGAACAACGCAGCACTCAAGAATTCAGCTTTATGTCGTCGGGCGTTTCCAGCGAACGCCGTGTGGAATTAGTCGTGGAGCAAGTAGCTTGGGAATTACGTAAAATCCGGGATGCTGGTGGTAAAGTAGTTGTTACGGCTGGGCCTGTAGTGATTCATACTGGTGGCGGCGAACACCTAGCGCAACTAATTCGTCAAGGATACGTACAAGCGCTACTCGGTGGGAATGCGATCGCTGTCCACGACATTGAACAAAATATCATGGGTACCTCCTTGGGTGTGGACATGAAGCGGGGTATCGCCGTACATGGTGGACACCGCCATCACCTGAAGATAATTAATACCATTCGCGGTTACGGTAGCATTCCCAAAGCCGTGGAGGCGGGAGTGATTAAGAGTGGCGTTATGTATGAATGCGTCCATAATAATGTGCCTTTTGTGCTTGCTGGGTCGATTCGGGATGACGGGCCTTTACCTGATACCCAAATGGATTTGATTAAAGCGCAAGAGGAATATGCGAAAAACTTGGAAGGTGCAGAGATGATTTTAATGTTGTCATCAATGCTGCACTCCATTGGGGTAGGAAATATGACTCCGGCAGGGGTGAAAATGGTATGTGTGGATATTAATCCAGCTGTGGTGACTAAATTGAGCGATCGCGGTTCTGTAGAATCAGTGGGTGTAGTTACAGATGTAGGATTATTCCTCAGTCTTCTGATTCAGCAGTTAGATAAATTAACAAGTCCTTATATTAATAAGGTAAGTTAAAAAACGAACCGCTTCAGAGACACACAGAAGTTTGACCCACAGCTATCAAAAAGTTTGCAAAAGTGTATTTCAGAATAATCAAATTTTATTTTTGGGATAGTGTCTGCTATCCCAATTTTTTATGAGAATAATGAAGCCATTAGCCGCCATGATTTTCAATTATGACTGCTTGTTTATCGTTCCACTTCATCCACTGCTTTAGGAACTCCCGCAGTTAACACCTCATGTCCATTAGATGTAACTAATACATCATCTTCAATGCGAATACCAATGCCAATCCATCGAGGATCGGTCTGTGGTTGGTCTTCTGCTAGTTTGGTATCTGGTACAATGTAAATTCCTGGTTCTACTGTCAAAATTTGACCTGGTTGCAGAATCTGCGGTTTATCTTCACCGTGCTGGTAAACTCCCACATCATGGACATCCAAACCTAACCAATGACTAGTCCGGTGCATATAATATGGTTTATATTTTTCTTCTTCAATTAACTTGTCAATTTCACCTTTAAGAATACCAAGCTCGACTAAACCTTCAGTCAGTACGCGCACTGCTGTATCGTGAATCAATTTGAAGGAATTACCTGGTTGTACTTGGGCGATCGCTTGTTTTTGTGCCTCCAAAACAATCTCATATAATATCTTTTGTTCTGGTGTAAACTTCCCTCCTACGGGAAATGTTCGCGTGATATCAGAGTTGTAATAACCGTAAGCACAACCCGCATCAATTAACAGTAATTCTCCATCCTGCATTTGCCGATTGTTCTCAATGTAATGCAACACACAAGCATTCACACCGGAAGCCACAATTGAAGGATAAGCCGGGCCGATACCACCCCGCACGCGAAAGATGCGTTCCATCTCCGCTTGGATTTCATACTCATAACGTCCGGGTGCTGCGATTTCTTGGGCGTAATTGTGTGCTTCAATAGCGATTGCCGCAGCTTCGCGCATTAACTCTAATTCAGCTTCACTTTTAATCAATCTCATACTGTGAATCACAGTCCCGGTATCTTCAATCCCAACGGGCCCTGTACCGCGTTTGGGATAAGTTTGGAGTAACCGTTGGTAATGTCCCAAGATTGTGTCATTAAAAGCGCGATCGCGTCCTAAGTGATAATAAATGCGATCGGCTTTTTCTAAATACTGGGGTAACTTTTCATCTAACTCATTAATTGGGTACGCTTCATCAGCACCATAAATTTCTTTGGCTGCATCTACCCCACTGCGATAGCCACTCCATACTTCCTTTTCCCGATCCTTAGGTTGAACAAACAACACAAACCGATGTTCTGCATGATGCGGCGCTAAGACTGCGACCGCTTGTGGTTCGTTAAATCCAGTTAAGTAGAAAAAATCACTGTCTTGACGATAAACATACTCGACATCGTTATGCATCACTGCCATTGGCGCACTGCGAAAAATAGCAGTACTATTACCAATTTTTGCCATTAATTGCTCGCGACGCTGCTGATATTCTGCTTGCATAACTGATATATTTATGAAAGTATTGTTTTATTTTACACTTTTGATAACTAGAGCAGGCACAGTTCGTACCTGTTAATAGTTGCTAATCTAAGCTATTTTAACCAATATTTGTTTTAACTCAAGTTATAAATCTTTGGAGAATAATCAATTATCTCCAAAGCTTCTGTTTTAGCGTATTTATAAATTTGTAAAAAATATGTCTAGTGTGGATATTTTTTAAATGACTGATTAACTGTTAAAGAGACAACTAGATTTTTGATTCAACATTTAAATGTCAAAGTAAATAGATAAAAACAAAAGTAAGTTATCAATAGTTGATAATATTATCTAAAATACATTATGAGATTTTTTAATTGTTTAGATCGGACTTGAAAGTTTTCTCGACATTATCTAAAATAACTATATTTTATCTTCAATAAATGACATTAATAAAAATAAAAGAGTTATAAAGAAAACTTGAAAGCCTAGTAAATGTTATTTGGTTACAGAAAGAGATATCAAAAAAAAGTTAAAAAAATATAACAATCAGTCATAAAAAGACACCATGTTTGAAAGTAAAAATTCCTCAAGCTTGTCTATAAACCAATGGGCATCAGATTCCTTCAGAAAATCACAAATCTTGGTATCCTCTTTTGATAATATAAATACTCCAAATTCTGATTCATTTTTTAGGATCGGGAGTTCCTCACAAGCACTACAAAATGAACCGTTGACCCAGCCTGTCAAAACCTCATCAAATCCCAATCCTAATCCTTACTTAACTAGTGCGGCGATTACTCCTGACTTTAATGGTGATGGTAAAACAGACAAAGTTTGGGCCAATTCTGCAACTGGTGAGATTATCATTCGGTTGATGGATGGAACAAAAGTTCTCGAACAGGGTTCTCTAGGTACATTCGACCTATCCGCCTATGATTACAAAATTGCTGACTTCAATGGAGATGGTAAAACCGACTTCTTATTACGCAATAAGGCAACCGGTGAGAACAGCATTGCGCTGATCGATGGAACCAAAGTTGCTAATGCGGCTGCTTTAAGCAGCGTTGACCCAGCGTGGACTCCAAGTATTGGCGATTTCAACGGCGATCGCAAAACCGATATCTTCTGGCATAATGGCACAACCGGTGAAAACGCTATTTGGGAAATGGATGGCACAACAGTTGTGAATGCAACTGTTTTAGACACCACTGACCCAGCCCTAACTCCTACCATTGTTGATTTCGACGGCAACGGCAAGAGTGACATCTTCTGGCGCAATCCAGCAAGTGGCGATAACACCGCTTGGTTTATGGATGGTACGCAAAAGACTGAACTAGCACTGCAATCACAAGACCCGGCCTGGACTCCTACCCTTGGTGATTTCAACGGCGACTATAAGACTGACATTCTCTGGAGAAACGCCCAAACTGGTGAGAACAAGGTTTGGACGATGAATGGCATCTTAGTCACAGAGGGCGCTCTCAAGACACTTGACCCAGCGTGGACTTCTAAAATTGGTGATTTCAACGGCGATGGCAAGACTGATATCTTCTGGCACAATGGCACAACTGGTGAGAACACCGCTTGGTTGATGGATGGCACAACAGTTGCTACTGAAGCTTTCTTACCAGCTAATAATGCGGGCTTGACACCATCCCTTGGCGATTTCAACGGCGATGGCAAAACAGACATCTACTGGCGCGATCAGGCAGGAGGTGCAGACAGCATTTGGACTCTAGATGGGACAACAGCTACTCAAAATCCGATTAGCGACGCTGATAAGCTTACCCCAGAGTGGTATACGTTCTAAAACCAGAATTTAGAAGTCAGAATTCAGAATTCAGGAGTAGGGAGTTAGGAGTTACTATTATCTACTGTGCTTCTCATCTCCCTCATCCTCTATTAATCAAAACTTGTAACTCAAAACCTGAATCACGCTATTTTGCGGCAAATCTTTAGAGCTAATAGAAATAGTATCTGTGCTGCTGCGCCGCACTGTCATTCCTTGCATTAACGCTAGAAAATCATCGAGTGGCGAAATGTCACATGCAGCAGGATCGGCAGCCTGTGTGCGGTAATGAGTGGGAATCACTATCTTCGGATTTAATACTCCAACGGCCTGCTTTGCTTCTTGAGCATTGTAGGCTTTTGCACTGCCACCTACTGGAATAAATAGCACATCGGGACGCCCCAAGAGAATTTTTTGCTCAATAGAAATAGGTGCAGCAGCTCCCCCTAAGTGCAGAATATTAATTCCGCCTTGTTTCCAACTCCAAGCAGTATTGGAGCCAAACTGCTTACCACCTTTGCGATCGTGGTCTATAGCAACTCCTTGAAATTTAATGCTTTTAAACTCATAAACTCCCGGTTCATAGATCAGTTTTGCATTCCCCGGTAGTACGTCCACAGCACCTTCATCCAGCAGTTGACTGCTAATCAGTACTAAATCTGCTGCAACTTTTGGCGGACGATACTTGGCAGTACAGCCGATCGCTCGAAATGGATTGACGAGAATTTTTGCACCACTACCAGTAAAAAGGAAGCAAGTATGACCCAACCACTCAACTGATAAACCGCTAGACTGTGCCTCAGATCGAAGGTGGGAACCTAAGGTAGTAACTGAAGCTGTGACCAACCCGGCCCCAGCATAACCCATCAACTGTCGTCGTTTCATTAATTAAGCTCTCGACTGTAACTGTTGGAGAAAGTTTCGCAATAGCTGTTTTCCTGATGATGTCAGGACGCTTTCTGGATGAAACTGGACGCCCTGAATTTGAGGATAGTTTCGGTGTCGCACTCCCATAATTGTGCCATCTTCAACCCAAGCGGTGATTTCTAGCACATCAGGGCAAGTCTCGCGTTCGATGACTAAACTATGATACCTGGTAGCGGTAAGCGGATTTTCTAATCCTTGAAAAACCCCCACCCCAGTATGAGACACCTGAGAGGTTTTGCCATGCATTAACTCTGGAGCAGAGACTATTCTACCACCGAACACTTGACCGATACTTTGATGTCCTAAACAGACTCCTAAGATTGGCAAATCTTGCCCCAATTGCTCGATCAACTCTAGGGAAATACCCGCATCTTCTGGGCGACCAGGCCCGGGGGAAATAACCACGGCTTCGGGCTTTAATGCCCGAATTTCATCTATAGATATTTTGTCGTTGCGAAAAACTCTAATATCGGTTGCTACTGGGAACTCTGCTGCCAATTCTCCCAGATATTGCACCAAATTATATGTAAAACTGTCGTAATTATCGATGACTACTAACATAATTAAGGGAAAAATTACAAATTGCAACTGACACATATAAAATTGTCATAGCTTAGATAGTTAGATGCTTAGTAACTACTTGTGGTTAAAAAGCATCCAATCAAGAACTAAGACACTTAGGATAATTGGATTATTTAATTTGGAATTTTAAATTTTAAGGTATTACTTGGCAAGCGCCAATCAGATTTACAAAGCCGATATAATTAAAGTTACCAAAGGAGGAAGCAACAGCGTAGCAGCTACTAGCACCGCTACTAAAGCTGAAACTAAAACTGCACCAGCAGCACAATCTTTGGCAATTTTTGCTAAATCATGGTAAGTCTGCTTAACAGTTAAGTCCACAAGGGACTCGATCGCTGTATTCAGTAACTCTAATGCCAAAACTAAACCACTAGTTATACCAATTACTGCTATTTCTACTGCTTGTAAATGCAAATAAACACTTAAAGCAATCGCTAAAGCACAAACACTCGTGTGAATGCGAAAATTACGTTGAGTTTGAAAACTATAAGTGATTCCAGCCCAGGCATACTTAAAACTAACAAATAAATTAGAAGCAATCTTCCACGAAAATTCCCGTTCGTTGTTCACGATTTTTGGTAACGAGGTGGGTGCTGGTGGTGGAGAAATTTTTTGGGACATACACTTAAATATACAAAAACACAGTTACTACAGTGGGAATTGTGGTCAATGTTTATAGCCTAATTAACTTTGAGCCATTTTTAAGCAATTTTCCATAGAGGTATTATAAAAGTATTACCCCAAATTAACATTAAGGTATGATTAATTAATGCTATTATATGTAAAGAGTAATACCTATTGCTTCCAGCAATTTTACTTGCTGTTCTAACATTCGCTCCAAACTTTCTTCATCAGGATGATCCCACCCCAACAGATGCAATAAACCGTGAGCAGCTAACCAGGCTAACTCAGTTGGTAAATTGTGTCCCTGCTGCTGAGCTTGACGTGTTGCAGTATCTAAAGAGACAATAATATCACCTAGATATAGCGGCCCAGAAGCAAGCATTTCTGCACTTTGAGGAAAATCTACTTCCAAAGCAGCGAAAGCTAAAACATCTGTGGGCTGATTTTGTTGGCGATATTGAGCATTCAGTTCCTGAATTTGCAAGTCATCTGTTAAACGCAACCCGATTTCATAACTTGGCGCTGGTGGAATATCAGGCTGAAGTATTTCTAACCAGCGATGAAACCAGTTTTCCCAAGTTTCAGGATTAATTCGGGGATGAGTGACGCTAAAATTTACTGACGTTGTTGGGGACAACTCGTCAAAATAATCTTCTACATACAATTCAACTTCCAGAGCCACGCACTCTCCTAGTCTGAAGTCATAGTTTTTCGTTAATGAGTTAGATAAGCAAGACCAATCAGGACGGCTAAAAGTCCTATGGTGGTTAACGCAAAATGCTTCAAGGAAGTTCCACCCTTACGCACCATATTTCGCATGGCGAGTTTTACGTAGCTGGGTTGAGGTTCTGTTGAAGGAGAGTTACTCATAGTTAATTTGTTCGCAGACTCTTTTATAACTGTAACAGTTGGGTCTGCTATAGGGTTGCGATCGCCCATATATTATTCAGGCCTTCTCGGTGAAACGCCTCAATAATTAAGGGTCTTATACCACTTGCGCCTGACTCAAAAATTTTTAGAATCGATTTGAGAAAAGAATGTCTGACTACTTAGACGTTGGCTCGTGTTGAAAGACGTTTAGATGAAATACGCTTCAACCCATCACAGCGAGCTTTCACAGAAGCACTTGCTCCAGAGCAAATGCTCTTTAGGGTGACGACTGTATTGCAAGGAACTGATAACCGCTATAGAAATACTCTGTGTTCCTCTGCCCTAACTTCCGCGTCCCTACCCTGCGTGAAAGCGAAGCACCTATAGATTTAAAAAATACGAACTTATACAAATAGATACTAAGTATTTTTTTACTTAGTATCTATCGCTAATCCTCAACTATGCAGGAGTATTTTCCACCAATTTATTTTCTTGACGCAGATAAGCTTGGATGAATGTATCAAGTTCGCCATTCATTATATCACCAATCGCTGTTGTTTCCGTGTTTGTACGTAAATCTTTCACCATTTGGTATGGATGAAATACATAGTTACGGATTTGGTTTCCCCAAGAGGCTTCCACCATATCGCCACGAATTTCGGCAATTTCTTGGGCACGTTGCTCTTTAGCTATGACCAATAGCTTTGCTTTGAGGCGATTTAGGGCTTTTTCTTTATTTTGCAGCTGCGATCGCTCTTCTGTACAACGCACGGCAATTCCAGTCGGAAGGTGAACAACCCGTACCGCCGTTTCTACTTTGTTGACATTTTGCCCACCTTTACCACCAGAGCGAGTTGTGGTGATTTCCAAATCTTTGTCTGGAATATCCAACTGCACAGAGTTATCAATCTGCGGCATTACTTCCACGCCAGCAAAACTAGTTTGCCGCTTACCATTGGCATTAAAAGGTGAAATCCTTACTAAGCGGTGTGTGCCTGTTTCTGACCGCAAGTAACCGTAGGCATAGCGACCAGTAATTTCTAAGGTTGCAGATTTAATTCCAGCTTCATCACCTTCCGACTCTTCGGCTAAAGTCACCTTGTAGCCGTGAGCTTCAGCCCACCGGGTGTACATTCGCATCAGCATAAATGCCCAGTCTTGAGCATCTGTGCCGCCAGCACCAGCATTAATTGTCAGTACAGCACCTTCAGCATCATAGGAACCAGAAAGTAACTGTTGTAACTCCCACTGATCGAGGTCACGATTGAGTCGAGCGATAGTGGATTCTGCTTCTTCTAATAGTGCTTCATCGGTTTCTAACTCCAACAACTCAACAACTGCCTTAGTATCTTCAAGACTGCTTTGCCACTGTTCGTATTGCTGGAGGTGGGTTTTTAAGTCGTTGAGTTCTTGCAACGTTTTTTGGGCTTGAATTTGCTCATTCCAAAATTCTGGTTGAGCAGATATTTGTTCCAAGTCTTGAATTTTAGCTGTCAGTGCAGGTACGTCAAAGATAGTCCTGGGTTTTACCCAGGCGGCTAGACAACGTTTCGATTTCGCGTTTGAGTTCTAAAACTTCCATAGTGCTTGCTGAATGATAGATAAAGCGCTTTGGTTTGGAAAATTGCTCTTTATTCTACTTAATGTTTTTTAATTTTAGCTGTAGTTGGGCAAATTTTTCTGCACTACTTACTATTAAGATACAAAAGTTACTTTAAATTATCAAGCGCTTTTGTGCCCACTGAAGTAGTGTGATTTAGCTGTTGCAGATAAGCTTTGATAAACAAATCAATTTTACGGTTATAGTATTTTAGCAGCTTTATAAATAATATCACCGCCAAAAACATTGCCATTATAGTTTGGTACGTTCACGCTCTGCATGTTCCACCAATTATTGAAAATACTTTGCTCACTCGGGTGTTCGCGTTTAAGTCCCTCATAGACAGCTTGTGTGATGAGAATGGGACTAGGAGTCTGGGAATACAAGTTAGACGATTTAATAAATGTGCTAAAATACTCATCTTTATGGACAAGGTTTTGAGAAAAGGTAGGTGATAAATCATCAATAAATTCTTCGTAAGATTTATCAACCCACGACCACTTCTGAGTAAGCGGATAGTAGTTTCCTTGTTGAAGTCGATCACTCTTTTTAAATGCAGTTTTATTGGCTACATCCGTCAGTTTAGAAGCAATGTTGGCAGGTTTGCCAAGCCATACTAGTGATCGATAAAACTCTGTTTCTGCACCGCGTCGAATTGTTCCGGCTTTAGTAACCAGCATATTTCCATAATCAATGCCTATTCCGCAGCGAAAGTCAAAATCTTTGATCTTTTTATTAAGAATATATTGATTGATGCTGTTCATCAAGATGGCTGTATTAACAGCATTCAAAAAGCAATTTTCTCTGTCATAGACAACCATTACTCTATCGCCGATAATATTACGTACATGACCGTTAAAATATCGAGCTGCTTGTATCATACTCGATACAAATGTAGAATAAATTTTTGCCAGTGTTGCTGGGCGTTTAGCTGCACTAATTTTTGTTGAGTCTCTCATATCTACATAGAGAACGCAGCTCTCTAGTCTTTTGCATTTCTTGCTTTTTGTCAAGGGATTATAATAAGTAATATTGGAATCATCAAAAGAAGGAACTCGCTCTGTTTCAATAACTTCTATTTGGAAATTACTGGAAACAGTGAGATTTACTTCATCTTTAATTTCATTAATAAAATCTAATATATCCATTGAAGATTACGAAACTAAGTGAATTTTCCTATTAATTTAACTTGTCCCCTTTTGTCTGGAATCTAGATATAAGGAAAAACAATCACAGTGATGATTAGACAAATAGGTATACAAGCTACTGATGCTATTAATAAATATAGTGCCCATGAAAACATTTTAAATTTCAAATAGGCAATTTCAGAGTTAACAGTAATTTGATTGGCTAAATCTTGGTGTTCCTTCTTATCAAAATCTTGAATGGCATTCCCAAAGTATAGCCTGTTTAATGAATCTAGGAGTTCATGTTCCTGATATTTATAAAGATGTCCAAAGAAATGAAAATTGTCATTATCACTTGGTTGACCTTTGGATCGTCTCCCTGGTTTCTTCTTTTTCCATACGATGACTTCAAGATCAGTCTTTGGAAGAAAGGAGAGTGAGCAAATTAGCGCACATATACATAATAAGAACGCAGTTAATAAAATCCCTACTTGTATAGATATTGGTATTTTAGCTACTGCACTTAAGTAAGTGATTGTTGCTGTAATGCCTATCCCTGAAAATCCGAGAAGAATAGAATTTTTTGCTTCCGCAAATTTTAGCCAATCATTGACCATAAGTAAAATTGTCATCAATTTATTGGTCATTTCATTCATAAGATTGTTTTTTTCACCTTTCTAAAGACTGCATTTCATTTAATGAAGGTCAAACACAGTCCACTGAATGATCCAGGATGTTAGACAACTTTTCTACTTCAATTTTTATATTTAAGAATTCAAGCATAGTTTTGCTCACTTGAGGCTGAAATTATCTACATATTCTACTGGTAAACAGATAAAAAAACCGTGGTTTAATTTTTAGCAACCACGGTTTTTGCTTTATAAAACTTTACTTTTGTTAGTGCCTACAGGTAATTAATCGCGGCCATTAATGGCAATTAGCAACCGCAAGATAAAAACAAACAAGTTGATGTAAGTTAAGTACATCGATAAAGCAGCAGGCAGATATTGGTCATCGCTGTAAGTGCGGGGCAAGATGTAGAAATCGACAACAGAAACCCCAACAAACAGAAACACCCCCAAACCGGAGATAGCAATTTCTAACCAATTTGGCGTGTAAACATTAAACATGGCAAAACCAAATTGAGCAAGGCACACAACCACCAAGGCAATGACACCAAGATTGATGGTTTTCGTCAAAGCCATGCCGTCTTGTTCAGAAAGATTTGAACCAATTTGACGGGCAGCAATAAAAGTGACACCACAACCAAGGGCAGCTAAACCAATGCCTTGAATGCCAACACCTTGGGATCTTAAAGCGACAAATACTAAGCCACTAAGAGTATATCCAGACAAGAGGCTGTAGGTTGCCAACAGAGGTAATGCAAGTCCCCTGTTACCTTTTTGGGCAACATTTTGGGCAACAAAGAACAAAATTAATTCCAGAATCACTGCACCAATAAAGGTGGGAAAGAATATTTCGGGGTTAGTGCGGATAATTCCCAAACCGCCGTAAGTTCCTAATGCCGTTAGCACTAATCCACCACCAACGTAGGGGAGGGCGTTGGCAATCACGTTTGGGCCAATAAGGGCGTGAGATTTAGCCTCACGGAAAGCTTCACGAAAATTACTGGTATTGCTCATATTGAAAAACTGTTTTTTAGGAAAACGTTCTGCTTATTCCTATTCTTACCAATCTTTGGGGTTAACAGCCAAGGATTTAATAGGTTGCAAAATCTCAATGGCAGCATTGTTGTTAAAAATTAGAATCGTCAGTCTCTGAGAATTCCACAGGATCTTTAGTACTGACAGCATATTCTTTAGCCTTAATTGCAAAGGGAAAAGGCAATGGTAGAACAACGTCATTTGCAAAATAAGGCCAACGACTTCTGAGAGAGTGGACAAAATGAGCTAGCTTGTCACTCTTGATTTGTGGGTGATGAATTAAGGCGATTTCTAAGATTTTGGCTTTTCCAGCTTGCCTGCTGCCATTGTCAAGACGAGATTGCCATGTGCGTAATATGTGTTTTTCAGTATTTAAAGGCTTTCTAACGCTCAGGTAAAGCGATCGCTCCCCATCATCACATATATTTTGCCATCGATAAACACCACTAGTTCGACTACCAGGAGAATCTTTAACAATAGCAACTGGCACTTCACCATTATCTGCAACTCGTAAGCGCACAATCCAGAGGCGATTTATTTCTTCTTGTGAAAGGTGCTGTTTCAGCGTTTGTAGTGGGTCATTAGTTAGTAGATTTTGGTTTTGTAACCAGTTCAGCATTTTGCGGGCATTTTGTGCTTCTGCCATGAATAGCACACGCGGGGATTTTTTATCAGTAATTGGAGTATTTAAGCAATCTTGCAAACATTCAGCAACGAATTTATTGATTAATCTTTGTTCTTTTGTTTGCTCCTTGCGCTTTTGTTCCTCATCAAGTTCTTCATTACTTTCATCGTAGGAGTTGGCGTCCCAGTCTTCATCTGAAAGATGTGCAAGTCCAACAGGATAAGATACCCAACCTTGTTTATTAAATAAATCAGGTGTTGTCAACTCCACTTTTGCTGTAAGTGGATTAACTCTAATCATCAAAACAACAGTTTTGGCAATGTTTTCAGCATTTGTTTTGCGGGTGCGGCGTAGAACATAAAAGCACGTTAACCACACATCAATATCAATTCCATCTTTTTTGGAATTAATTAAAGGAGTATCCGGTAAAATTCCGAATTGTCTTAGTAAGTCTGATACTGCTTGTTTCACTGGTTCTAAACCAGATTTTTTTAGCTTATTCGGGTCTGTTTTGGTAGTTATTCGGTGGATATGTTGATTGAGATAGCCTGCTTTTATTGCTCCAATTCGCCAAGCAAGCTTGGGATCGGCTTCAGTTATGGGAGGTTTAGGTCTAATTTCAATTAAGGCTCCGCTTAGTTCTTTTGTTGGGGGTAGAAATGCAGTAATCTTGTTAATGCGTTCTGCTAATAAATCAGGACGTTGCTGTTGATAAGTTCTCCTTGCTTCAGAAAAACTTTTAATTTCTAGATTTTGTGTGAGGTCGCCAACGTGTTGAGTCTTGATGCACAGGGAACCGTATACTCCTTCATAAATATTATCTACGTTTGTAGGTGATAGATACAGTAACTTGCAAATCTCATCAATTAGTGCATTGCGACATTGAAGAGTTTCCCACAAAATCAGTATGGTGTGAAGAGGATTTTCAAGTTTACGATAGACTGCTGGTGCTGCTAATTTTGGTCGCAGCATTGGCGTAGCTGAATGATTTGGGTCTTCAGATTTCTTAGCTTTTTTAGGCTTGGGAGATTGCTTATCTTTGCCAGCAAGCAGAGGAACAATTTTCTTTTTGGGTTTATCTGAAGGCCAGAAAATGAAAACATTACCTGTCACCTTCTCAGCCTCAGCCACTCTCTGAACAGGAAGACGTGCTTCAATAGCTCGATCTAGACTAGCTAAATCCTGTGGACTGACACCACCTAAGCACGGTGGATCTCCTAATTTAGAAGTGTAGGCGATCGCAGCTTGAACACCATCCTTCCCAGCCATCAACTGCGAACAGTTTTGAGAAATTTAACAGTAAAGCACGGCCTACACCTACATAGCGAAAATAGTCCAGTTTGCCAGCATTTTTATTGCTACGTTCTTGCTTATATAAAAAGCCTAGAATATTTCCTACTGGTGATTCTGGTAAAACTGGGAGAAAGTCTTTTGGTGGGCGATGCAAGAGGTCTTGGTTCAAATCGTGCAAGTTCATTACTCGACCAAGGTCGCTCAGATTATCAACCAAAAAACCAAGTCGGTTGTCGAGTATAGTAACTAAAATCGCAAATTGGAGATTTCGGATTAGTTCTTCAAATTGAGCTTCATCTGGTAGGGAAATATTGTGAGTTTCCAGCCATCTTTCACACCAAGGAGCAATTTCAGTTAATGCTTGACGGTCATTTTCCGCTATTAGGATTGTCAATGCCAAATCTGAGAGTTCACCACCACGACGGCGATTGAGCGGATATTGCAAAAATCCGTCTAATTCGTCCATCATTTGTTTGCGGCGGCGACGTTGTTCTGTGGGAGCCAAGTCTGCTTCAATGATGCGTTGACGCCGTTCTTCCATAAGTTGTTGGCGAGTTAGCTTCGGTTTTGGTGAGACAGTAATGTTGGGAGGATTGACAAGATCGCGGATAATACGCGCAAATAGAGAACGACCTGTAAAGGGAAGAGGCCCCAACCACTCAACGAGTTTAGAGTGGGTAAGGAGTAAGTGATAGATACGGTTAGTTGCATTTTGGGTATGGTAATGTGCGCTTGTCCAAGCAACAAAGCGATCGCCTGCCATATCACCGCGATCGGAATTATAAATCGTGGCAAGATTCAGTCCGAGTCTATTTAAAAATGAGTTTCCAGAAGCATCAACTAAGACTTCATCAGGGGCAAACTCTTCGTCAAACTGAATCTGTACGCGATCGGCTTCGTCAACAAATAGAAATTTACATTCTCGATAAACCGCCTCAGCAAAGGTCAAGCCTTGTTCAAACCCTTGGCGGGGTACACGAGTATGAATGAAACTAGCAGGAGTGAAAACCCAGACTAAGGCTGTAGCAATATCATGTTCTAAATGGTGACGCGGACATTTGTAATAAAGGGGACAAGTATATTGCTTATAATCGCTTTCCTGCAAGTCTTCATCATCAGAATCATCATTCTCAGCTATAGGAACTTTTTGATAAAGCTTGTGACACGGTTCATTGCCAAATTCCCATTTCTCTTCTGATTGCACTAAAGCTAAAAGTGGGCAGACTGGACTAAACCAACGCCATGCAGGGTGCATCCCTCCCTTAGTAAGTTCCTGACCCTCACTTTTGAGAATTGGTTCATAGACTTTTGTCAATTGTTCTTGGCGGTTACTACCCAGCACTGGTGCAGCAGGAATTTCTAATTTGTGGCAAAACAAAGAAGCAAGACGTACTGCTGTAGCTACATCATTCACCATCAACCCACAGCGATATCCTTGTTTAGCCAAGAAGTAAATCAGAATCTCCAACAGCGTAGACTTGCCCACATTCAAAAGTCCAACAATGTGGATCAGTCCCTCAAAATTCAGCTGATTACCCTGATGGAAATTATCTGATTCAGCATCGTATAGCTGGAAGAGAATATTTTCCAAGCGGTTACGATAATTTTCTTGTTGCCCAAACTGAGATAATTTATCGTCCATTTCTTGGGCAGCTAGTAGTAATTCCTCACGGGTAACGCTACACGGTGGATTCTGCTGAGTCCGTGTGCGATGAAGGGATACCACAGATGAGGGTGCTATATTAGCAACTTCCTTGGGAATATCAATAGGAACTTCAACAGGAGAGTTACCCTTTTGGGAAATCTTGGCATACCACCGTCCCTCAGTTGCTAAGTTGACTTTTCGTTGTCTATGCTGTGGGGTTTTTAGTAAAGTTGGGCGATATATCTCCTCTAAACGACTTGGGTAGATACTGGATGGAATAAGTTGAGGAACATTCCTTGCGTCTTCAAGGCTATAGATTCTAATAATTTCAGGTAAGTTGATGTACTCTTGAAGCACTCGCAACCACTGCTTACCTTTGCGCTGAATCAGATAGAAACGAGCATTTTGTATAAGTTGCCAGTTGCGATCGCTTTGTAGTTGTTCAACTGGAAAGCGATATCCTTTCAGCAAAGCTTCTACAGAAGTTGCGGGTTCTTCTGGTGCTACTTCCTGAAGTAAGGTTACTCCCAATTCCACATCGCCGGGAGTAACGGCTTTCCATTCTTCTGCTTTTTCTTTGGAAATAGATGGCAATGGTTGGAGGTTACTATTTGCACAAAGCCTTTCGCACCAAGGGTTACGGCAAGTGTAAGTACCATCAGGGCGTTGGCGTTGAACATACTTGCAGCGAGGACATAAATGATAAATGCTGTTCTCGGCTAACTTATCCATATCGATATAAATTTCTAGCTGCGTCAATAACTCCCGCAGTGGTTTGAGTTCAGGTAAACGTAGCTGTTGGCGATATTCTGAGTAATGAAGAGTGGGTTTAGAAATGATTAGTAGTCGAAAAGCCCGATAGGCATCGTTTAGCTGATTTCCCCGACAGTATTCTAGTACATCTTTCAATACCGACTCTTGTACCTGCGCCACCACATCATTACCCGAAACTTGCCATTCTCTAGCAAAGTCAGAAACTACTCCGTCTTCTATGAGGCTGACATCTGGCGAAAGGTATTTAATTTCTTGGGCTGGTTTCCAAGAAGTAATTGATGTTTCCGCCCAATTAAAAAATTGCGGTAGGTTCTCTGAGGCTTGTTCTCCCCGCAGTAACGAAGTTAAGTACATACGCGACATTCCAATGCGAAAGGCTTCTGGTACTTGACTTTGCTTTTCTAGCTCTAGTTTTTCCCACTGCACTACGCCAGTAGCCAAATACCGTAGAGTGTCTGTCACAAATATATCTAGAGAGAGCGCTTCTGGCTCAGATGTGAGGAGGCGAAGACTGCGGGCACTGTGGTCATCCCATTCCACATCGATACCGCACATAGTTTGCAACCAACGTTGAACTGTTGCTTTCTGGCGTGGTTGCATTGTGAGTTCTTCACACAACTCTTCTAGGGTTGGTCCTTGTTTATGGATGCTAAACCATTTCTGAAGTGCATCAAGAATTTTCTGCCGATGTTTGGTGATTTTCATTGTTCACCCTCCTGTTTAGCAGAAGTCTGACACCCATCAAACTTGCATGTCAATAACCTGTTTCTATGTTTCCACTAAGTTTCCAAAGTTTCTATTTTACCAATATTGAATATTGAATGCAAATGTCCCTCAATACCTAACTAAGTACAAATCACCATAAAAATGAGTCAGAATTCTATTTTTTGTAGCTTGGGTTTTGTTCCTCAACCTAACTACCAATTTGGATTTTTGACCTTTATTAATAACGGTATGTACTAAGAGATAAAATTGCCGAGTCTGTTTTGCAATTAATTCAGTACCGACCCATGTTGCGTTCACTGTGACAGATGACTATTAGATTCAGTAATGCATTTTTCAGCATAAATAGCTAGTTTTTTAGCAAAAGCTAAAGATTATCCGCCATTCGTTTGTTACCTGGCAAATAAAAATCAGCTGCAAGAGAGAAAGTAGCAAAATCATGCGTACAAATACTGAATTATGGAGTGCGACCCCTAATAAGTTCAGTGAAACGACGATGGCTTATTCAGCATTGGCTAAGGAAAATAATGACAGCTTTGAAGAAGATATACGCAGCTCCATTTTTTCAGAAATAGGAGTTACAACAAAGGAATTTATATGGCAGCAAGTGAGTCCTCTCTACGAACTGATGGTATAGAATTATTACACTTGTACCACCAGAATCCATCTATTAAACTTCGTAATAAACTTGTACAGCTACATACTGGCTTAGTGCGGAAGATGGCTCATAAATTCAGCCATCAATGTAATGAACCTTATGAAGATTTAGAACAAATTGGTTATTTTGGTTTAATTAGAGCAATAGAGCGCTTTGACCCCAGTCAAGGATATGCTTTTAGTTCTTTTGCTGTGCCATATATTCGCGGTGAGATGCTACACTTTTTGCGCGATCGCAGTACTCTATTAAAGATTCCTCGTCGTTGGCAGGAACTATATAATGAAGGACAAAAGATTCGCAAAGAATTGTCAGTGTCTTTAGGTCGTCCTGCCAAAGATGCTGAAATTGCCAAAGAACTCCGGGTATCTCTGCAAGAATGGCAAGAAACCAAGTTAGCTGCTCAAAACCGTTTGCCTTTGAGTTTAGATGCGACCGCAGTTAACTATGTTGATTGCCAAATCACTTTGGGTGAAGCACTTCCTTGTCCCCGTTCTACTGCTCAACAACAACTAGACGAAGAACGGCAACAACTCCAAGGGGCAATCAATATGTTAGAAGAAAAGCCCCGGATGGCAGTTGAAATGGTATTTTTGAAGGAACTTTCTCGCAAGGATGCTGCTAAGAATATTGGCACTAGTCCGATGACAGTAACTCGCTATTTGCAAAAGGGAATTCAAGATTTAATTTGTTATTTACAACCACAAGTTATGCCCACTGGTTCGTAGTCATTAGTCAATGGTCAGTTAATTAATAGAAAAGCAACTGAACAAATAACAAATGACTAATTATCGAGATTTTAGATCGGCGATCGCACCTTTAGTCATGGCAGCAATAGCTCGATCTGTGGCTTTGGGTAAATGATAATACTTTCCTGCTGCTGTTTGGGCTAATTCCTTAGCAAAACCAGTGGAAACAAATTTACTTTCCGTATCAATTACTAATAGTTGTATCCCCAAACTCCGAATTCTCGCTGCAATTTCTACCAATTCTCCTTTGATATCTGGCTTTTCTCCTGGTTCTAACTGTTCGCCTAAAGAGCGTGCTAAGGGAATATTACCCCGCCCATCAGTGATTGCTACAAGCACTACTTGCCCAATATCTCCACTCATTTGGGCATTTAAGCCGACGCGCACAGCTTGGGTTAAACCATGTGCTAAGGGTGAACCCCCACCACAGGGTAATCTTTCCAAGCGGTTACGTGCTAAGGCTATAGAACGTGTTGGCGGTAATAAGACTTCCGCCTGTTCTCCTCGGAAGGGAATCAAGGCTACTTGGTCGCGGTTTTGATAAGCTTCTGTCAAAAGTTGCATCACTGCCCCTTTGGCTGACTGCATCCGATTTAAGGCCATTGAGCCAGAAGCATCTACCACAAACACTACTAACGCTCCGGCTTTGCGTACCAAGCGTTTTGAGCGAATGTCACCCTGTTCGACAATCACTTTTCTATCTGGGTGTCGCCCTCTACGTGCTTTTTGATACGGGGCAGCTGCTCTCAGGGTGGCATCTACTGCAATGCGTCGTGTTTTCCCTCTGGGCAACATTGGCTTAATGTAACGTCCCCGGTCTTCAGAAAAGATGACACTGCGACTACCAGATTTTCCCTGACGTTTCGCCATTTGACTAAAATAAAGCACTGTGTCATCCAAAATTACCCCTTCCGCATCGAAGATGAACTCTTCTGGGATACTAGGGGGTTCTTGCTGTTGATTTTCTTGCTGTTCTTCTTGTTCTTCCTGTTCTGATTCCTCTGGTTCTTCTTGATTTTGAGGTGGTGGCGGTGGTGGCGGTGGTTGTTCTGGTGGCGGCGTCTGCACGACTGTTGCCCGTGGTACAATCACCAGTTCCACAGCACGGCGCAAATCTTCGGCATTGACTGTTGTACGTCCTTCCAAAGCCGCAGCCGCCTTGGCAACTCGCACAGCAAATAACTCGGCGCGATGTCCTTGAACTTTGCCGCGAATTGCTTCATTTACCAGATAAGCGATTTGTTCCTGGGTAATGCAGACATCCTTGAGCCATTCTCGCGCCAAGATAATTTGGGTTTTTAGGGCGTCTAAGTCTTCGCTATACTGCTCAAGAAACTGTTGGGGAGATTGAGAGTAGGCGATCGCCACCTCTACTGCTGCTACTCTTTGATCTAAGCCAAGTACACCGTCAGCAGAAAGAGCGATCGCAATTCTATCTAGTAAATGTTCCCTTAATGCTCCTTCTTCTGGATTGTAGGTAGCAATAAACAGCGGCTTGCAAGGATGCTGAAAACTAATTCCCTCCCGCTCAATTTGGTTGCGTCCCTCAGATAATACTGTTAGTAGCTGATTTGATATTTGGTCATCTAATAAATTGATTTCATCTACATACAGGACGCCGCGATTGGCACTAGCAAGTAAACCGGGCTGAAAGATTGTATCACCTTGCTTTACTGACTGTTCCACATCCACAGAGCCGAGAAGTCGGTCTTCTGTTACGCCCAAAGGAATTTGGATAAATGGCGCAGCAATTATTTCGGTGGGGACATCTTGAATGTCTCCTGTATACTCTGTCAAAAGTCTATCGTCCCATTCCTCTGGATGATTGGGGTCGCAATTACTGATAGAACCTTTAACAACTTCAATGGGTGGTACTAGCGCGTGGATAGCACGAGCCATTACAGATTTTGCCGTACCACGACGACCTGCGATCGCCACTCCCCCCAACCCAGGATCGACGGCTGCTAACAGCAAGGCTAATTTAATCGCTTCTTGACCGACTACAGCAGTCAAGGGAAAGGCAGTAATAGTAGGGTTGATAGTGGGCGCAGGCATGGTTTGAATAATTGCTAGTCTCGGCCTTTAGCATATCAATTTCTTGGACATTAATTTTAGTTGTCAACTATGAAGGGGGTGTAGGGGGTAAGGTATAGGGAACCCCATGATTAAAATCAGGGGTTTCACTTCCTGGACGCTGTATTTTCATACTATGTATTTCAGAATACATCTTTTTTTTATACTTGAAACTAGTTGCTCTGTCCAAACTTTCCTTAGGAACGCTGCGCGAACGGGGCTTTTTCGACACGTAACCCTAAATCTGCAACCCCACACCTTGCCTTGAAGGGGCTGGTCAATAATCATCCTGGGAATAATTTGTCTGTATTTGAAGTTGATGACTGATGACTATTGGCTGTTAGCAGTGGGATATTTTTTTGTCACTCCCTAAGTTGAATTTACCAGCTTAAGTATAACGGTGTAGAAAAAAACTATGTTAAGAAAAATTAAATAGGCTTAAACCTTCTTCCCTCCTGACTTCTGCCTTCTACCTCCTGCCTCATCCTAATGATAAATATTCATACCGACCTACTTATGCCCACCTGTAAAATTAAGTTAAGGTAATTCGTAATTTATAATGACGTACCTACGTCGAAGAGAGCTACGAAGACAGTAATTTGTAGTTATTAACCCACGACTGAAGTCGGGGGCTTGAAAAAAGGCTGGCTGTTTTTTAATCTCCATCAATGAATTAAGGGGCTATGACTTTCGTTACGAATTACGTAGCTTGCTTCTCACGCCCAGGTGAGTATTACGAATTACGAATTAGAGTTATTTATCTACTCAGTGTTTATTTTTTTGCTATCCTCGCTTAAGTTCCTAACATTTGCAAGTTATGCAAAGTGGCATAAAGTCCACCTTGTTGCAGTAATTGTTCGTGACTTCCTTGTTCGATTAATTCGCCACGCTTCAAAACAAAAATTCGGTCTACATTGCGAATTGTAGATAAACGGTGGGCAATGATAATGGCGGTGCGTTTGAGCAAAAGCTGGTCTAATGCTTCTTGAATTAAAGCTTCTGTGCCCACATCTAAACTAGCAGTGGCTTCATCTAATACTAAAATTTGAGGATTACGAATGGCAGCACGGGCAAAGGCTAAAAGTTGCTTTTGTCCACTAGAAATATTTGTGCCTCTTTCTCGAAGTTGAGTCTCGTAGCTTTCTGGTAACTCTTCTATAAACTGGGCAATATTGGTTTTCTCTGCTGCTTGTTGGATCTGTTCAAATGTATAGCCATCTCCTAAAGAAATATTGCTTTTAACATTGCCAGCAAATAAAAAACCTTCTTGTAAAATTACTGCCATGTAACGTCGTAGTTCTGCCTGCGGTACGTCTTTAATATCTATACCATCTATGAGAATGCGTCCTTGGGTAGGTTCGTAAAGGCGACATAAAAGCCGGATGATAGAAGTTTTACCCGCACCTGTGGGGCCGACTAATGCCACTTTTTCACCAGGATGAATGGTAAAATCTAAGTCTTTAATTACGTAATCGTCGTTTTTATAAGCAAACCAGACGTGTTCAAAGCGAATTTCACCTAGTTCAGGTGCGGAATCGATATCTGGAGATTCTAGATTTGCAACTATCTCGTCTATGTATCCAAATTTTGCATCAAGAATTGAGTAGCGTACATTAGTCCGATCGCGTATTTCTATCGGTTCATCTAATATATCGCTTACGCGTTCAATGGCAGTAAAACCAGCTTGAATTACCGTAAATTTTTCTGCAAAATTCCTTAATGGGTCAAATAATCGCTGGGCATATAAAATGAATGCAGAAAAAGTCCCAAAAGTCAAGGCGTCTTCTAAAAGCATCCAACCACCCAACCATAAAACACCTGCGATCGCAACCAGTCCAATCCATTCCAAGGTTGCGGAAACAGCTGCATCATAAAAGATATTTTTATCTACTTGCTGAGTGTAGCGACTGTTGGTAGCACGAAACAATTCGGCATTAAATTTTTCTCTGCGGAACAACTGCACTACGTTAATGCCAAGGACATTTTCTTGCAGGTGTGAATTGAGTATAGAAAGTTCTTCCCGCGCTTTGTAATTGGCTTGGCGATACTGTTTCTGCAAGTAAACAATTACCCAGGTAATCGGGAACAGCATCAATAGTAACAAACAAGCAAGTTCCCATTGACTATAAAACATTAAAACCACAATCACCAGCATGGAAAAAAAATCGGAGACAATGCCGATTGCCCCAGTAGAAAAGACGTCGCCTAACACTTCTACATCACTGGTGATTCTGGTAATTAATTTACCTACGGGCGTCCTGTCAAAAAAACGTACCGCTAGAGATGTCACATGATGAAATAAATCCTGGCGAATTGCTGTAGTGATTTGTTGCCCTAATTTCTGTACGAGATAACCCTGGTAGCCTGTCAAAAACAAGCGGATGGCGATCGTAATCAGCAGTAACCCTTCTAAAATATTTAGCGCTTGGGCGAAGGGGCGATTCCTTAAGAATTCGTAAGTACTCGATTCATGGCGAATCAGAGAAACAACTTGTCCAATTAATAGCGGTTGTACGGCATTAGAGATGGCGATCGGCACAAGTAGGATCGTAGACAGTGCTAACAGTCCCCCACTGCGACGGGCATAAGGCACTAAACGCAAAAATAACCGCCAGTCATTTTCACCCCGGCCGCGTTGTGTATAAGATTTTTTTAGAGATTGGTAGATGCTCATAATAAGAGCATTATATTAATGTTTGCCAAAAACACACTTTTTAATAGTTATCAGTTTGAGCGTGTAGTCAAACACTATACAATATTAAGTTATCTGTTTTTACTGGTTTACATTTTGCAATCGTAAAGTACCTACCACCAAATCGCAGTACAGATGTAGCTTTGGTTTCCAGTTTCATCGGTCATCGAAGACGATAACGACATTGTCATGACACTAAAACAGCCAAAGATGGTTTGGTTGGAGGTATGCACTTGGACAAGCACCAAATCACTGAAGAGCCGGATAAGGTGAAAATCTTACGTCCGGTTTTGAAGACGAGTCGCTCTGGTGACGGAGGGGCTTAATTTAATTACAAACGCTTGATTTAGCTCATCCCACCTTTAAAAGGGGATGAAATTTCACGTTAACTGTTGAGCGATCAAAGCCAGTTGTTACAGTGTGGGAACGCTAAGAGCGAACAACTGTTGGAAAATACGCAACGCACTGTTGACTGGTAACCATCAACAGTCAACAATCAAAGCTTGATATCACACATATCTCAGTTCAATACTTAACTAGTGTATTTGTATTAATCGCTTCATTGGTAAAGAGAGAAGTATGAAAAAGTACCATACTTCTCTCTTTACGTCTTATATCTAAAGGTAGAAGATATAGGTTAACTCAAATTTGGGAAACCTAAGAGGAGTTCATTCCCAAAAAATATCTTACCTATATCTCGCAGAGTGCAACCGAGGTCAGATGACGCAACCTTTAAATCCAGTCAGAGAGTGGGAACAACGCCGCGATGAAGCAAACCGTTATTACCAGCGGGGAAAATTTCAAGAGTATCTCGATCTTGTGACTCAGAATTTACAGCTAGCAAGAGCAATTCCAGACCGAGTTAGGGAAGGTTACACATTGAACGACCTTGGTTTAGCCTATCTGGGTTGCTGGCAACCTCAAAGGGCCTTAGAGCGGTTTCAACAAGCGCTTTGTGTTGCTATTGAAATTGATAACGCGTCCGCACAAGCAACTGCACTGAGCAATCTAGGTTCTACCTACAGCCGTCTTGGACGCTTTTTACAAGCGTTAGAGTATTTTAACAAAGCACTTGCGATCTTCAGGCAATTGCAAGATGCTGAAGGAGAAGTTTCTATTCTCAATGATGTAGCCCTGATTTATACCCGATTAGGAGAACCTAAACGCGCACTGTTGCTACAAAACCAAATTTTGACAGTGCGTCGATTGCTAGGTGACTTTTCTGGTGAAGCAACAACTCTAAATGGTATTGGGTTTGCCTACACTGTTTTAGGCAAGTTCCATCAAGCTCTAGAATTTTTTCAAGCAGCACTGCCGATTCAACGATCTCTTAAGAATTTAGTTGGTGAAGCAACCACCTTGAATAATATTGCTTCAGTTTATAGTGATTTAGGACAACCCAAACAAGCGCTGTTGCTCTATCATCAAGTTCTTTTGACACGTCGAGCGATTGGCGATCGCTCCGGCCTGGCAACAACCCTGCACAACATTGGTTTTACCCACAGTATCATCGCCCAGCATCGCCAAGCAATGAAGTTCTACAAACAAGCCATTGCTATTTATCAACAACAGGGCGATTTTCTCGGAGAAATTTCTACTTTGCTGAATATGGGAAGCCTTTACGCCACAACCAAACGCAAAAAAATGGCGCGATTGTGCTATGAAAACGCCCAAGAGTTAGCAGAGAAAATTGAACATCAGCCACTCTTAGAAAAGGTAGAGCAGTTGAGGGATTCTCTGTAGTATTAAATCAGCGAACAGCAAACAGTTATCAAGATTCATCTTATAACTGTGTAAAAAGATGGTTATAAACCACAACTACACAAACAAAACCTGCTGATGTAAGGTAGCACAACTGTGCTACCTTGTAATATAATTTAACGCTCTGAAAATTGCTGTAATGTAGGCTGTTATTGAGCAGATGAACGTTTCTATTAAGGAAGTCCGCCAATGAAAGCTTACGAAATTCAAAGCAACGCTGGTATTGATGCCCTGGCATTAGTCGATCGCCCCGAACCAAAACCCGCAGTCGGTCAAGTTCTGATTCAAGTCAAAGCAACATCTCTAAATTACCGGGATTTACTCGTTGTTGAAGGAGCCTACGGTGCTGGACAGAAATATCCCTTAATTCCCATGTCTGACGGTGCAGGGGAAGTTGTGGCGGTAGGGGAAGGTGTCACACGCGTAAAAGTAGGCGATCGCGTCGCTGCTATTTTCTTCCAAGACTGGATTTATGGCTCTTTAACCAAAGAGAAAATGAAATCCGATCTCGGAGGTGGTATTGATGGAATGTTGGCTGAGTATGTCGTATTACACCAAGACGGTTTGGTAATTTTACCAGACCACCTATCCTATGCTGAAGCTGCAACCTTGCCCTGTGCAGGAGTTACCGCTTGGCATGGTTTGGTGACAAAAGGCAATATTAGCACAGGTGATAGTGTTTTATTACTCGGTACTGGGGGAGTTTCAATTTTTGCTCTCCAGTTTGCCAAGATACATGGTGCTAGAGCGATCGTCACTTCTAGTAGCGATGAAAAGTTGGCACGAGTAAAACAGCTTGGTGCTGAGGAAACAATCAATTACAAAACAACACCAGATTGGGAAAAGCAAGTTTACCAATTAACTAATCGCACAGGTGTAGATCATGTGGTTGAGGTAGGCGGTGCAGGAACTTTACCAAAATCGCTACAAGCAGCCCGCATTGGCGGACGTGTGAATTTGATTGGCCTCTTGTCTGGTAGAGGTAACGAAATTGACCCGATGCCAATACTTTTTAAAAGTTTAACAGTTCAAGGGATTTATGTTGGCAGTCGGGAAATGTTTGAGGCAATGAATCAGACAATACAACAGCATCAAATCAAACCGATTATCGATAGAGTTTTCCCATTTACTGAAGCACGGGAAGCTTATCATTACCTCAAAAGTGGAGCTCACTTCGGTAAAGTAGTTATCAACGTCAATTCATAAATTATTGATGATGCAGCATTCCTTTCTATAGTTGGTTGCTGCGATCGGTTTTCTTTAACTACAGCACTAATTCCACATCTGAGTCAATAAGAAAATTAAATATACGCCTTAGCAGTACAGGAAGCTGGTATTTTCTAAAACAACATTGGTACAAATTACAGCAAGAGTAAGATAAAATACTTTGAAATTTTAGAGATTGTATTAATTTATGAATCTCGTCAAAGTATATACTCTGACAGCTTTATTTTCAGCCTTAACATTTGCCCAAGCAACTCGCGCTACTGCGGCTAGTCCGCCACCGCTTGAGACACAGGTCAAGCAAGTAGCACAATGGTTTACTGGTTTGTTCGATAATTCCCAGCAAGTGGCAACTAACCCTTCTGTTCCGCCTATTACTCTGTCAAGTTGTAGTGTGGAATTGACTAATGCTGAGCCTATAACTGGAACAGAAAATATTTATCTCGAACAAAAAAGTATTAATCGCTTCCGTCTTTATTCTTTTAGCCAAGAAAATTCAGCAGTGAATCTCAGCATTCGTGCCTTTAATGCAAACTATTCACCTGTTGGATTATGTAATCGACCTGAGTCTGAACATACTCTTGACTCTAGCAACGTTTTAACAACAAGCTGCAATTTAGAAATTTTTTGGAATGCGGGTGACTACATAGGAAATAATTCGCCTAACGGCTGTCCTACAAGTTCTGGTGGTAAGGTGATTTCTAGTGTAGTTGTTTCGGAAAATGACATTTACTCTTTAGACAAGATTTTTGCAGCTAATGGTAATTTGCTTTTTGCTACGCCCATTGAGTTTCGCCGAGTTGACTCTATTCCTGAACCGTCCTTTACATTAGGAATAGTAGCTTTAGGCGTCTGGGGTACAAGCAAAGTTTTAGGGAAACACAAACAGAAATCGACAGTTAAGGTAAGAGTATCTATTTAATTGCAATTGGTTTTACTTTTAATGTGAGTATTAGGTTAGGCACACTTTAATACAACCTGATACTTCACAAATATCCTCTTAATTAGCAATTATTTTAATCTCGGATCTCTTTTTGAGACTTGTTATCGTTTTGTGTTTGACTTTCAGTCGGTGAATTTTGCTTTTCCAGTGTTGGTACTACTACAGCAGAAGGATCTGACTGTTTAGATTCCGGTGGTGGTAGTGGTATAACCACAGGATTTGCAGGAGTTACAGATTTAGGAGAAGCAGAATTTTGATTAGAAGTTGGTGAGTTATTATCTGGCGATGCTGCGGGGGAAGCATTACGAGATGACCGAACCGCCCGTAGTTTTTCGACTAGCGAGGGTGTGGGTGAAACGCTAGGTGAAGGTGCTGATTGTTCGGAGTTACTGCGTTGTGATTCTTTTGTCGGATTTTTAGTTTCTTCTTGCAAATAACGACGATTATGCCGACGCTGCCTGAAATTAGAGACAGGTGGAGATTCGGTTTTTGAGGTGCTGTTAGTCTGTGGAGTCGCTGGTGAAGATACACTCTCTAAGTTAGGTACTTTGGCGGCTGGTTCTTGAGTAGGCTGTTGAAAAAGTGGCTTAGCGGTTGGCTGCGGCTGAGATTTAGGTAAGATGCTAGTGATGCCAAAACCTGCTGTAGCGGCAACTACAGCGACACCGATACCAAGGAATATTTTAGATGAGGGCTGTTTTTGAGCGTGTGAAGTTTTGTTGGCAGTCGCTTTTTGAGCAACTTTGTTAATCAGAGTTTCTCCCGGTTGGGCAGATAAATTAATGGTTTGCACTGCGTGAGTTGGTAAGGCATGGGGTGTGCCATTGACTCGATTTCCTTGGAGCAATTGCAGCCACTCGGCAACAGTCGCCGGACGAAAGCGAGATTCCACCGCCATCCCGCGCATTACTGCTTGGTTGACAGCAGCACTCAAATGTGGTTGGAGTTCGCGGGGGGATGGCATTTGCTCGCGATCGCGCAATAATGCTGGCATGGGAACTTGGGCTGTTAACAGTGCATACAAGGTTGCTGCTAAACCATAAACATCGGTGGCGGGTGTGCGCGCTGCTTGGGTGAGGTACTGCTCGATGGGAGAATAACCCTCAGAAACTAAACCCGTATGAGTCTGCCTGACACTGCCATTGAATTCCCTGGCAATGCCAAAATCAATCAGTATTACTTCCTGTGTTCCTTGGCGCAGGATAATATTATCTGGTTTCACATCTCGGTGCAGCAAACCATTGTTGTGTACTACCTGCAACGCTGCCCCAATTTGCTGGATATAATGAATTGCTGTCGCTTCCGGCAGAGGTATTCCTGGTAATACAAAGGCGTCGCCCAAAGTGTCGCCAGGAATGTACTCCATCACCATGTAAGGTAACCCAGCTTCCACAAAAAAATCACTGACTCGGACTATATTTGGGTGGATACAAGTAGCTAGTCGTCTGGCTTCATCTTGGAATTGACGCTCGAACTTGGCAAAATCAGGATGTTGTCGCAGCCGTTCATTGATGGTTTTCATCACCACCTCCTGACCCAAGTAGTGATGCTTAGCTTTGAAGGTAATGCCAAAGCCACCACGCCCTATTTCTTGGATTAGGGTATATTTTCCATCCTGCAAAATTGTGCCTGCTAACATAGAAAGTCCTGAGTCTTGAGTGAGCAGATAACTAGCGAGTCCTGATTCTTAAGAGATTTCCCAAATTCCCATATTTTTGAGGTCACAGGTTCTTGCCTATGTATCTACGGGATGATTTAGTTTTTGGGATTCCCGAAGTAGGAAAAACCTCCCCAACGATCGCAACAGTTTTATCTTTTTCATAGGATAACGCGAGGTCAAGAAATCTTGAAGTCGAAAACAACCTTAAGCTGTCTTTGACATCCGTGATGTTAGGGAGGAATTACGACTTGACAGACTACTGGCTACAACCCTTGACAACTTAAGGACTAAAATTAAACCCTCTCCTGTGATTGAGGAGAGGGTGCTTGGAACTTCACGATCGAAATATTTAATTCTAATACTACAAATCTGCTCTAAAAAGCGCCAAGTAATGCACCTGTAGTAAATAGCAAAAACGTCAACGTTCCGATTAAGAGAATTGTGGAGTAGGGAGCGCGATTAATTTTGTCTAGATATTCATTTCTTTGACGGTCTTGTTCGGTTAAGGGTTTAAAAGTCATTTCTCTCATAATCTGATTGCCTCAGTTTAAGTGTGTTTCTGAAATAGAGCAACTTTATTTATTACCTGTTTTGAATTAAACTCTAGTTCTGAGGACAATTACGAGCCAATATAGAAACATCTAGAAAAGTTTAACTAGTTTAATTATCTGATACTAATTGATACAGTTCATTTTGGAAAATTTAATAGGGGCTTGACTAGGGCAAACACTTCACGAGGGGGCTGATAGATTAATCAATAAACTGAATATTGCTGTAATGCCCTAAATGCCGAGCTTCTTAAAACCGCTGCCCTATGCCTAGATGTATTTTGCTTTCTCCCTGGTCATTAATGCCATAGTCAGCCCGAATTAAGCCCAAGGGGGAATTTACTCGCACTCCAGCCCCATAACCAAAACCAAAACCTGGTTTGTCGCGCACACCTGCCGGGTCTCCCAATACAGTATCACCAGAACCCAAGTCGGAACCGAAGTCAGCAAATAATACACCGCCGACGATTGGGATAACGGGGAAGCGATATTCCGCAGAAGCTAAGACATAACTGCGCCCACTGCCAACTTCTCCAGAATCGTAACCGCGTACTGAGTTAGAACCACCTAAGTTAAAGCTTTCGTAGGGCGGTAAATTCCCAATAACAGTACCAGCTTGAAGATTTACTGCAAACACTTGTGGCTGTTTGCTGTTAAATAACTGAACTGGTAAATATTGGCTGTAATTGGCTTTGAGGCGATTAAGGGAAATATTACCTTCACCAATTGGTACAGATTGCTCTGTACTCAGACTTAAAACGGAACCTTTCGTTGGATTGATGGGGTTATCTCGTTGGTCTTTGGTGGCGGTAAAGGATACGGTAGTTAGGTCATCTACACCTGTCCCACTAGCAGACAAAGGATTACCCTGAGCATCAGTTGGGGTAACATTACCTTGGCGATCGCGGATACTAATTCGGGTATAGTTGAATCCTAAAGAGGTACTCCAGTCGTCAATTGGTCGCTGGAAGCTGATACCGCCGCCAATATGACCTTCTTGGACTTTATCGCCGTTAGCTAACTTAATTTGATCGTCAAAGGTTTCAGAAACTTCTCGATTCCGAAAAACATTCACAGTGTAACCCAAGCGATCGGGGTTAGTTGTGCGATAGGGATTAATATATTTAGTATTAAACTCTAAATCGCGGCTACTAACGCCAACATTCACCGCTAAATTATCATTAATACCGCGGACATTGCGGTCTTGATAGCTGATTGTACCGATTAATCCTTGGTCGGCGTTGTAACTACCACCCAAGTTAACACCACGCGCCCCAGTTTCTTTGAGTTGATAGACGACATCGACCTTTGTCGCATCTCCTTCTAAGGCAACATTTACACTCTCAAATAATCCGGTGCTATATAGCTGTTGGATGTCTTGTTTAACTAGATTTTCTTGGAAGATTTGACCGGGTTTGAGTTTGAGTTGCTGTTGGAGAAAATCAGGTTTGGTGCGTCCTCCGACAAGATTACCTTTGCTATCAACGGTTTTACCATCGTCACCGACAAAGCGAAACTTGATATCTCCTACCAAGCCTTCAGCAACATTTAAAGTTAGAATTCCTTGAGGACTGGGTTTAATTGATAGCACCCGTGCCAAGTTATAACCATTGTCGGCGTACCACTTGTTAATTTGTGTCACTGCTTGCTGGAGTCCAGCCGGACTGATAGCAGTGCCAATTTGAGATTGCAAACGTTCTTGGGCTACTTGATAAGTAAGTACTTTCGCACCAGATAATTGCAGCGATTGCACTATTACTGGTTGCACCTGATAAACTACATTCAATCCAGCAGATGTACTTTGACTATTCACACTGGCATTGCTAAATAAACCTGTATCCAAAATTGCTGCCACATCTTTTTCTAGCTGGCTTTGACTGGTTTCTCCACCCACCTTAGTTTTAATTACTTTACGAATAATTTGCTGTAATTCCTGATTAGCTCCCACTACCTGTACATCTGTAGCTGTAACTACTAAATCGTTGTTAGTAGCAGGGGTTTGAAGAAAGAAAGATGTAGCTTTAGTCTCCCCCACGGTGGGAGAGGAGGGAATAAGCAAAGGTGTTACAGACGAGTTCCCCTTGTCTTTTTGGTTTAGCCCTACCGTGGCTGTGGGCTTTAAAATTACTGAAGAATTTTTGTTTGCAGTTGTTGGCACTGAAACGGAATTTTGGGAAAATTCTTGTGCAACTATAGTTTCTGGGGAAGCAATTGTCTCTACCCGTGCGGGAGTTTCTGCAATTACTGGCACTACCAACTTATCAGCTTTTAGCATTGGAGTAACAACTTTAGTAGGTGCAGCCGTTGCTTGCTGAGTAACATTGCCAGCAGCTAAAGTAGCTAAAGTAAAAATTGCAGTAGTAGAAAATCGCATAATAATATTTAACCTAATAACTGAGAATTATCGGAAAGTAAGATAAATAGAAATAATACGTAAAAATTCAGTACTCACAAGGAGCCACTAGGGGGATAGTGGGTTTACCCTATGAGCAAGTGGCACTCAAAAATCAGAATTTATCAAGAGTCTAATATGATTCGTACATTCATTGATTATTATTTTCTACCGATTTTTTAACTATTCTGACTCCCGAATTCTTATAGATAAGACTAACTTCCAGCTTGCTTTGCCGAATTCTTTATTTATACTTCTTACCCAAATAGACAATTAATTTTGATGTTTTGTTTCTTATGAGTAATGTATCCCGGTTATCTCTAGCTTCTAATTCCCAAGCTGCAACTTCACGTTTGCGGTTACTTGTATTAAGTAACGGACATGGGGAAGATATAATTGCAGTCCGGATTTTGCAAGAACTCCAACAACAATCAGACCCACCAGAGATATTTGCTTTACCTTTGGTGGGTGAAGGACGTGCTTACCAACAGTTGGGTATTCCCCTGATTGGTTCGGTACGTACTATGCCTTCTGGTGGCTTTATTTATATGGATGGACGTCAATTAGCGCGGGATGTACGCGGTGGTTTATTGCAACTTACCCTCAGCCAGATTAAAGCTATTCGCCGCTGGGTAAGTTCTCAAAAAAAATTAGGTAACAAGAGAGCAATTTTAGCTGTGGGAGATATAGTCCCGCTGTTGTTTGCAACTTTGAGTGGTATTAATTATGCTTTTGTTGGTACGGCAAAATCAGAATATCATGTGCGAGATGAAGTTGGATTGTTACCAAAAAAATCCAAAGATGTGAGTTGGGAAAACTTTTCTGGTTCTGTGTATCATCCTTGGGAACGTTGGTTGATGAGTCGTCGCCGATGTCAGGCGGTGTTCCTCAGAGATGCTTTGACCACAGAAATATTAAAACAATGGCCAATTCCAGCTTTTAATTTAGGAAATCCGATGATGGATGGTCTAGAACCAACATTTCCATCGCCACAATTTTATAGTCAGGCTAGCCAACAACAAGAAACAATTCGGCCTTTTGTGGTAACTCTTTTGCCTGGTTCCCGTCCGCCAGAAGCGTACAACAACTGGGAAACAATTATGATTGCCGTATCTGCATTGCTAACAAGTTTCCAACAGCGAAATACGGTTTTCCACACTTCTGGCACAATTGTGTTTTTAGGTGCGATCGCCCCCAGTCTAGACTGTAATATCTTATCTCAAAGCGTACAATCTCAAGGCTGGCGAACCGCATCAGAATTTCCTCTCAAAATTTCCGATGCAAATATCTTGACATTTAAGCAAAAAAATGCTTATTTACTGTTAACCCAACAAGCTTATAACGAGTGTTTGCAGTTGGGAGATTTGGCGATTGCAATGGCAGGTACAGCTACAGAACAGTTTGTCGGTTTGGGCAAACCTGCGATCGCTATTCCTGGCAATGGGCCTCAATATAACCGTGGCTTTGCTGAAGCACAAAGTCGCCTTTTAGGCTTATCTTTAATTTTAGTTGAGCAGCCAATAGAAGTTCCGAAGATAGTACAGTCGTTATTTAAAAACCCTGATAGTTTACAAATAATTGCCGATAACGGTGTACAGCGCATGGGAAAACCAGGTGCAGCACTACGCATTGCCAAATGTTTACAGGAACGATTGGGATGAAGAGGTATTAGTCGTTAGGGAACTCTAAGAAATAAATTATCCGATTTGAAGTTGATGATTGTTGACTGTTGACTTATAAATAGTGGGATATTTTTTTATTTATCAGTTCCTTAGTTATGGGCTATTTTTCTCCATCTCTTTGCACTCCCCACACCCTCCATCTCCTCACTCCTCACGTCACCAGTTCCTCACGCTACCAACCCAGAACGTAAAGCCCTAACAGCAGCTTGGGTACGGTCATCAGCACAAAGTTTGTTTAGAATATTGCGAACATGAGTCTTGACAGTACCAACTGTAATGTAGAGTTTTTCGGCAATTTGCCCGTTGCTACACCCGGCGACAATCAACTCCAGAATTTCTAATTCTCGTTGAGTTAGGGGGTATGTTTCCAAAACTTGCTCGTATTCTGTGGCCAGCGCTTCAATTTTTACAGTCTTCGGCTTGTCAGACGTTTGGCTTTCTCCAGGAATTCCTTGCCGCATCTTCCGCAATACCACATTGGCTATTGACGGGTCGATCCAAGAGTTACCGCCATAAGTTGCTTGGATAGCCTCAGTTAATTTACTGATACTTGTTTCTTTCATGTAATAAGAATCTGCTCCTGCGGCAAAAGCTGCAAGTACAGCATCCTCTGTATGATCCATTGTTAGGATCAAAATCTTGGTTACTGATTGCCCAGTTTCAGCTTGGTAGCGTCTGAATTTACGAGTGAGTTCAATGCCATCCATGTCAGGCAAGCCAATATCTACAACGGCTACATCTGGCTTTGCCGTTTCCAAAAGTTTTAATCCCTGAGTAGCGTTTGCAGCTTCGCCAATCACTTTTAATGCACTGTGAGACTGTAATGCAGCCCGTAGTCCCATTCGCGTTAAGTCATGATCTTCAATTAAAATAATGCTAATTTCACTCATCGCTACACTCACTCTTACACTGTTTGCCTTTGAAAGTATTACCTTTTGCAATTACTATCTTTATCATTTTTTATGAGTCAGGATAGTTTAATAATTAGGAGACCATTTGATGAATCAATATTTAAATTATATTAGATTCCCGATAAATTCCAATTTATCAACGGTGGTTGCTTATACCAGACAAACCGCTTTAGCGTACTGCCTCCTCTCGTGAGTGCTGAATTCTTACCTACGTTTTATTTTCCCAAACCAAAGATAGATGATCTTTCGACCACTCTGCATCCACCGATAGAAATAATCAATACCCTATTTTTTTCTATTTAGATAGAGTACAAATCTAGCTGAAGATATATGATTAGTTGCACAAAAAGGATGAATTATTGATCCGAATGCTAAATTGTTCACTTTTACTCAAAATTCAGCTTTCAGTTACTACGATTCCTCAACTATTTATTATTTTCTTCTAGAAAGCTAGAAAAGGTTATGAAATGCAGACAAAGTACAACAGCAAGGGAGGAATTGGGGAATAGGCAGATGAGCCAGACAAGGAGAATGAGCAGAATAACTCCTAACTCCTAACTTCTGACTCAAGACGGGCTAAAAAGCGCCCTACCGCTAACAGCACTTCTAATGTCCACTTGACGAGAGTTGCACTAACAAATGTAAAGTTGTAATTTTCCCAACTCTAAAAATTTGCGATCGCCGGAAAAACATTAATAATTGTCTGGCGATGGTAAGAAAATTGTTCCAACTTTAGGAGGTAAGATTACTTAAAATTGACAAATTAAGTACATTCAATACTTTTTTATTTTCCTCGTCTCTTGCATCTGATGGGTAAAACTGTTCAAACTTCTAGTAAACAACAATAGTATGCAACTCTCACTAATGACTGACGACGGTCGTTAACTCACTCATTTACAATTGTCTTAAGCTTAGTAAAGTATTTTATTTTACTTTACACTAAGCTGTCTGCTGTCTTCAGTTCAATAGTTTTGAGTCTGTTAATAGGCTAATGGTTTTAGAGCCATTGGCGAGCGGCTAAAAGTTTAATCCTACTACTTGGTAAATTAACCAGATTCAGGATACAACAGACTGGACTCAATTTAAGAAACGCCTGAAACAGCGATCGACATACTACTAAAGGAGGAAAAAAATTGATGCGATCGATGTCAAGGAATGATTCATAAAAATTAATATAAAAAACTGATTCACCTTATAGGCGCTCGACTAAGGAGCTTTACAATATTGCGCGGCAATCATAATCAGCCTGCTGATGATATGCCAAACTACCTTTGCTTTTCCTAGTTTAGAGTCAGAAATTAGTACCGACTATAAAGCAGTGTATTGTTGTAGTGAAAAAAGTTATGGCAACTGTCATTTAGAAGTTAAAAGGCGAGCGTTAGTCTAGTATGATTGTTATACTGATTCATCAAATTATTGTCCTGATTTTTTAAATATTCTGATTTGAGAATCTTTAATATATTAGATATTGTCCAAAATACCTTAGTTAATTAAGTTACAGATTTTAGATGTCAGAAAATCTTACATTTTTTAATAGGATAATCCAAAAAGATAAATGTTATATATCAACCTATGTTTGACGGCGAAAATAAAAACCGATGGAAGAAACGCTGAAAATTTTGGTTGTAGACAATGACGAAGTAGACCGGATGGCAGTACGTCGCGCTTTGGCTAAAGCAGGTGTGCAAATGGATCTGTCTGAGGTAGAGGAAGGCAGTCATGCATTCTCTGCCTTAAGTACTACTACCTATGATTGTGTTTTCCTCGATTATCGCTTACCAGACCAGGATGGATTGACTCTCATCCAACAGATACGCTCTTCGGAAATCAAAGTTCCTTTAGTAGTTTTAACCGGTCAAGGAGATGAACGAATTGCTGTTGAATTAATGAAAGCTGGTGCTACAGACTATCTTTCTAAGTCTAGAATCTCTTCGGAAATTTTGGCACACGTTTTGCGAAATGCCATTCGCATCTATCGTGCTGAAATGCAGGTAGCTTTTGCAAACCAGCAACTTAGAGAAAGTCACGAACAGTTGATTTGTAAAAATAAAGAATTGGAAAGACAACAGCAACATATTCAAGTGCAAAACTTCAAGTTATTGGAGGCATCGCGGTTAAAATCACATTTCTTAGCTACCATGTCTCACGAACTGAGAACACCAATGAATGCAATTATTGGTTTTTCACAGATATTGCTGCGTCCTAAGTTCGGTCAACTAACGCACCAACAAGTAGATATGGTTGAGCGCGTTTTAAATAATGGTAAGCATTTGTTGATGCTGTTGAATGAAGTTCTGGACTTTTCCAAGCTGGAGGCAGGACGATTAGATTTAAAACCAGAAATCTTTGATATATCAAAGGTAGTAGATGCAGCTGTAGAAGAAATGCGTTCTCTAGGTGAGGCAAAAAATCTCTCATTGCTGCTGCAAACAGATTTACAAAATCCTTTGGGATTTAACGATCCCATGCGTGTGAAACAGATTTTAATTAACTTGCTCTCCAACGCAATTAAGTTTACTGAGTCTGGTGAAATTTGGGTTGAGGTTAAGGAACTACCTGCAAACCAAGTGGCAATTATTGTTAGAGATACAGGTATTGGGATAGCGCCGAGAGATTTTAAACAGATTTTTGAAGCATTTCGCCAAGTCGATCAAAGTATTACTCGTAAATATCCAGGGACAGGTTTGGGTTTGGCAATTGTAGATTCGCTGGTAAAAATGATGGGCGGTAAAATTTTTATTGAGAGCCAATTGGAAGTTGGTTCAATGTTTAGAATTGAATTACCGCGTCAAGTAACATTAGCAAGTGTAGCAGTCGAAGCTGGAAATTTACACTTGGATAACGATGATATTTTTTGTTCTGCTCAAAATCCACATCAATCATCTGCTTCAGTTGGGAAAACACCAATAGTATCCCCTAAATTTAAATTCTAAATATACTTCTAAAAAAGCTGAAAAAAGTTGATAAATCATGTCTGTAGTTGAAAATTCTAAAATCGATCGCATTCTCGCTGTTGATGATACTCGAGATAATCTCATTTTGGTGCAAACAATTTTAGAAAGTGAGGGTTATGAAATTGATTTGGCTTCAGATGGAATAAAGGCTTTGCAGAAAATTGAACAATCTCCACCAGATTTGATTTTGCTAGATGTAATGATGCCAGGGATAGATGGTTATGAGGTTACGCGTCGTATTCGTAATAACCGTGCAATTAGTAGTTATATCCCAATTCTGCTAATTACTGCCTTTCACGAATCCAGCGTTGTTGAAGGTTTGGATGCTGGTGCTGATGACTTTATTCGCAAACCATTTGATACCGATGAACTTTTGGCTAGAGTGCGATCGCTGTTGCGCCTCAAGCACAGTCTTGACGAACAACAAAAAATGGCACGCCAACGAGAAGACTTTGTTTCCCGTCTGACTCATGATTTGCGAACACCGTTGGTAGCCGCCGATCGAATGTTGAATTTGTTCGAGATGGAAACATTCTGCAAAATTTCGCCGGAAATGAAAAAAGCGATCGCGGTGATGATTCGCAGTAACCAAAATTTGATGCTGATGGTGAACACTCTGTTAGAAGTTTATCGCTTTGAAGCAGGTAAAAAAACTTTGAATTGGGAGGTGTGCGATTTGCCAGAAATCGCTCAAGAAGTGGTCAGTGAAATCACACCTCTAACTAATGAAAAAGGCTTGAATTTAAAAATAGATACCAGTCTATTAGACGCAGAGGCAAAAAATGCTGGTATAATTATGGGCGATCGACTCGAACTCAGACGAGTCTTATACAACTTGATTGCAAATGCCATCAAATTTACAGATACAGGAGGCATAACAATCCGCATTTGGGAAAAATCACTCAATTCTCAACATCAAGATTGGGTAACAATTGAGGTAGAAGATACAGGATATGGAATTGCGCCTGAAGACCAAACAACAATTTTCGAGCGATTTCGCCAAGGTAGAAACAAACGTTCAGGTAGCGGCTTAGGACTACATTTATCCCACCGAATTGTGGAAGCCCATACAGGAACTATCCAAGTCGTATCTGAAGTAGGTAAAGGCAGTTTATTCACTGTCCAACTACCTAAGAATATTTAATATTATTTATTTGCCTAATTGCTTGTAAAAAAAATCGGCGTTGCTGAATTGAAGTATGAAATTTGAAAACTCAATATCTCAAACTCTTGCTTTGTGCGCCTCAGACTTTCCGCTGCGTCTCTGCCTGAGGTAAATTCATACCTGAATTTAGCAGCGCCATAATTTAACTCCTGACTTATTTCAAACTACAATACATATTTTTGTAATTTTTTTAATGAATATACACTTATTATTCTTTAACCAATATGTAAATGTAAAAAAATTTTTGTTTTAAACTTTATATTTATAAAAATTATGTCTTAGGATGTTTAGATTCTTAATTAGATTATTGATGTAAGTATTATCATATTCCATAATTATTAGATACATCCTAGAGGAAGATGATTATAATTAAGACTAAGTTTAAATTAATTCTGGTGTGTCGAATAACTGCTTTCTATGGAGGTTTAGCGTTCAGCTAAGCCTTTTTTATTATTACTATAGTTTTGTTCAATACTTATATAAAATCTTCGTATACTCTCTAAAGACAGATGTATTTATCAACTAAATTGACTAAATTCTGCTGATAGACTCTACTCTTACCTAAGGCTTGGTTAATAACCAAGCCTTTCTTGATTAACTCAAGTTACTATAGTTATCCGCATTGATTTAAAGAATTTACTTATAAAACTAGGCAATAGAAAATGGGAAAGTATTAATTACCTCTTATCTAAGGCATAGCAATCCTATTTGAATAAAAAAATTTTGTACACTTTAATCTTCCATAACCCTCTTGCAAGAGTGCCTTTTGCTTGCCTACACAGGTAAGTTGATAAATCACATCAAATTCCTCTAGATAACAACAGCTATAGTTTCTGCCTCGCTAATGGACTGGGCTAGTACGAGTTATTGATAAACGTGTAAGGAATAATTAAAAAAGATTAATATCAAGTTACAAAATGTTTGACACCTTACTAAAGGAATATAAAAATTCATTAAAATACTATATAGAAATAGACCATGCATCAAAAAGACGTGTATATCATAGAGAAAGCAATTTTCCTATCATTCTAAGGATAGTAGAAATAACTATTTTCCAGAGTTAATATTCAGCCTGTTAATGCCTGAAAAACGTGTATGTACCCTGGATATTATTCCAGGGTTTTTTTTTAATCTGATATAAGCCAAAGAGAGACTTTCAAACCTATCTGTTAGAAATTCTGTTTATACTTAGTATTGGCACAAGTATGTGTCTTATAGTAATCTATTTTAATTTTTGAACTTATTTGTCTAGGGACGGAAGAGCCAGTCCGGTCTTGGGATTTCCTCCCATGAGTGTTTCAAAGTTTCTCTCGTGCTCTTGAGAGGAATTGAAGTGAGGTTTTAAGTATATATTTTAACTTTTAAAACATGCTCTTAGTACGAAGTTATATAATTACTTTATACAAAATAGTTGATAGTTCTTTTTTGTACTTAAGGTACTTTAATCGCATATTTTTATATATACTTAAAGTAAATATGTCAAGATTATGACAAAATAATTAGATATCAAATTTTATGATGTTTAGACATATTCTTTAGGATGATGATCTGTAAATATAGTAGAACTAAATTAATTTAGTACGTTGTTAAGCACAGCAATTATTTAGGTTTGGTTTAGAGCCAAACCTTTTTTATTAATAAGCAGAAAATGGTATATCAGATTTCCCAATATTTGGACACAGCCTATAGGAAGATGAACTAAAGTAAGAGTAAGTCTAAATTAATCTTGGTGTAGTAAATGCTTGGTATATATAGAGGCTTGGCTTAGCCAAGCCTTTTATTATAATTTATTAAGTAGTTGTCGATCGGCTTTAAAATATTTGGATACAGTTTATAGGAAGATAAACTAAAGCAAAAGTAAGTCTAAATTAATGTGAAATGTATTTTTAAATACTAAATATATTAAGGATTAGCACTGAGCTAAGCCTTTTTTTTTGAAATAGATTGCAAAATCATCATCAATATTATGCTTTTATTGCATGAGTGCCCATGTATCATAGCCTGACAGATGCGATTGTAGTATCAGGGAATAAAGATGGATACCCCTGGTGTTGATTAGACCGGGGGTTTTTGTTTGCCTGTAAAGTGCGGCGATCGCATTGTTGTCTGTGCACTCATTGTCCAGTCAAAGGTAAAGAGCGATTGCCTAGATTATCTATCAAAAGTAACTGGGAAAGACAAGCCAGATGAGCGAAGAGTTTTCCTCCATCTCCTTTGCCTCCTCACATGCCTAGTCCTTTTTAGCCTTTATATAATGGTGCGTATAATAATTAGAGTATACTTAGCTAAGCTAATTATTAGTTTTACTTAAATTTAAACAATCATATATTTGTTGTCTAAGGACTTGAATTTTACTCATAGCTATGTAATACTTCTAAAATAAACACCGTAAAATCGGTAGACAAACAGTATTTTATAAGGGGACAAGTACTGTACAAATCATAGTTTTCATGAAAGCGTTGCGAATGTCTTCCTAAAGCTTCACGAGCATCCTGAGCGCTGATGTATTCTGATAGAGTAATGCGATCGCCTTCTTTAGCAGTAGCCTGCAATCCTTGTTCAATCGCAGCTCGTTGTTCTGAACTAAAGCCGCGCAGTAGCTTCGCTGCACCCACTTGCCAGAAGGTTTGAAAAATACTGCGGGGATTGGCAAAACCAGGATCGACTTGCTCAACAACAGCACCGAGTTTGGCAAAAACATCGACTGCGGCTCTAACTAAGGCAGCTACTTCCGAATCGACATCGGCATATCCAAAGTTCGGACTGTAAGCAATTCGCAATCCAGCTACACCCCGATCTAAATCCACAGTATAGTCTTGTTGCTCATCTGGTAGAGCATACCAATCACGAACATCAGGATGGGCAATAACATTTAACGTGACTGCTGCATCGGTAACAGTACGAACAAGAACGCCAATATAAAACAAAGTTCCAGTATGGGCTGATGGATAACCAGCTACGCGCCCAAAAGTAGGCTTGAAACCAAACACTCCTGTTAAAGCCGCCGATGTTCTTGATGAGCCGCCGCCATCTGTACCCAGGTGAAGAATACCCATTCCTAATGCAGCAGCCACAGCTGCCCCACCGCTACTACCTTTGGCAGTCAGTTCTGTATTCCAAGGATTGCGGGTAATACCAGTCAGGGCACTATCGGTGACACCCTTCCAGCCAAATTCTGAAGTTGTGGTTTTTCCGAGTAGTACCGCTCCCTGTTCCCGGAAACAAGCTACCGCAGGTGCATCTTCTTCCCAAGGTTGATTGGCAATAATCGCTTTACTTCCCCGGTGCGTTGGTAAACCCTTAGTTAACAATAAATCTTTGGCAGTAAAGGGTATATCATCCACCAAGCCAAGGGGATTACCATTGAGCCAGCGTACTTCTGAAGCCTGAGCTTCAACAAGAGCTGTCTTTTGATCGATGATCGCAAAGGCATTAACTGAGCTATTGTAAGTATCGATCCGTTCTAGGGTGGCTTTAGTGGCTTCAACTGGTAGATAATTGGCGATCGCGGTATAGTGACAACAGTTGAGATGCAGATAAATCAGCAATTTCTGACATAATTTTATGTTTGTTCTATTACGTATAGTTAGCTACATGATTAAAGCTGTACTTTTTGACCTTGACGATACGCTTATTAATCATGACGCTGCAATTAGAAGTGCTGCTGGGGCATTGTTCAATAAAGAACTTGTGAAATTTTGTAGTTAAACTCGCACCAACAACAGTCCATTTGTTAAAGCTTGATCCCACAAAGGCGATTTTTGTATTTCTGAGACAGAAACAGGTGAATTTATAAGTTCAATCGCCATCACTTAAGAAACATTGCTCTGGTTGTAGAGATAATTGCCAGTAACCTACATCACGCCACTTACCAAATTTAAATCAGACTCGCTGAAAAACTCCTACAGGTACAAACCCAACAGCTTCATGTACAGTCACACTGGGTTGATTGGGTAAAGCGATCGCAGCTACAACGTTATAAAATCCTTGGAGTTGCAGTAACTTAAACAGTGTCGTATACAAAGCTTTAGCAACTCCTTTTCGGTGATGATTCTCACCAACGTACACAGATGATTCTACAGACCATTGGTAAGCTGCACGGGTACGATAAGGATTAGCATAAGCGTAGCCAGCTTCACCATTAATTTCGCAAACTAGCCAAGGCATCTGCTGTTGATAGTTCTTAATCCGGTTTTGAAACTCCGTTTCGCTGGGGGGTTGTAATTCAAAGGAAATTGTGGTTTCCTGAACAATTGGTGCATAAATTAAGAGCATTTGTGATGCATCGTTTTCATCGGCTAGTCTGATTGTCAGCTTCACTGCAATAGCTTGCTTCCTGAGATGAATTTGTGATAAGTTGGTATTTAGACAAAATACGGTAACTCAATCAAATTACTGTATTTTATTTCATAACTCAATCTCCCCACCTATGCTAACAAGGAGTACTGGATGCCCAGACAAAGGGTCACATCAGTACTCTTTGAGCGCATTTTGGAATCAGGTTTGCTATGCAAATTCAAACTGTTGGTATTTTAAGTCCGGGCGACATGGGGCAAGCGATCGCTACTGTACTCAATCAACATGGATTGAAGACGATTGCGGCGTTGGACGACCGAAGCGATCGCACTCGACAATTAGCCGCAGCAGCCAATATCGGAGATGTTGGTTCGCTCAAACAATTAGCGATCGAATCCGATGTAGTTCTGTCTGTGCTAGTTCCCGCTGCTGCTACAGAGGCAGCAGAAAAAGTAGCTCAAGCAATAGGCAGCGTTGGTAAAAGCATTTTATACGTTGACGCCAACGCGATCGCACCGCAAAAGGTTAGAAACATTGCCCAAATAATTGAATCAAACGGCGGACAATTTATCGATGCATCAATCATTGGCCCGCCTCCACGAGTTCCCAATCGCACCCGCATCTATGTATCTGGAAAACAGGCAGTTGAACTCGAACAATTGCGAGACTATGGATTAGATGTGCGGGTGATTGGCGATGAAATTGGTCAGGCTTCAGGGTTAAAAATGTGCTACGCAGCACTGACAAAAGGATTAACAGCAATCGGTACAGAATTGCTGATTGCAGCTCATCGCTTAGGTTTAGACCAAGAACTGTGGGCTGAAGTGTCCAGTAGCCAGCCAGAACTAGCAAAAATACTTACTCATTCCCTGCCATCTATGACACCAAAAGCACATCGATGGGTGGGAGAAATGGAAGAGATTGCAGACACATTTGAAGCCTTAGATTTGACAGAGCAGATTTTTCAAGGAGCAGCCGATGTTTATCGGTTAGTCAAAGAAACATCTTTGGGTAGGGAAACTCCGGAAGAGAGCAATGGCGATCGGCCGCTACCAGACATAATTACTACCCTTTCCCAAGAAACTTTATGAATTAAGAGTTAAGCTCATCCCACTTCTAAAAAGGAAAGGGATGAGATTTCACGTTGATGGTTGACAGTTAACAGTCATCAGTTAACCTTTAATAAGGCTTTAGGCCTTAAACGTCAATACTGGACTCAACCGCGCCACAACATCTACTATTCCTGCCTCAACTTGAACATTAATCACAGACTGAATCGGTTTGTAAGCTGCGGGTGCTTCTTCAATACGGCGTTCTTGACGCAAGGTGATGCAGTTTACTCCAGTTAATCCCAGTTCTGCCTCACTTTGGGATGCACCTCTGCGATTGAGGTCAAAACGAGAACGAATTCTTCCCGCCCCATGTGAAGCAGAATTACAAAATGCTGGATTACCTCTGCCCACCATTAAATAAGAGTAAGCACCCATTGAACCAGGGATAATCACTGGTTGCCCTGGATATGCGGGACAAGCGCCTTTACGTGTTACCCATCCTTCACCTTCTGGCAAAGTGATGTTGTGGGGTAAGTCATAAACTAGAGGTGCTTCCACATCTTTGTATACTTCTCGCAAACGCAAACGCAGCAGTTCCGCTAACAGCAGGCGATTAACAAAGCCATAGTTAGCAGCTGTTGCCTCAGCTTGCAGGTAACTCGTTACTAGTTCGGGATGAGAAGAAGTAGAAAGAGGAAAAATCTGAGAATCTGGATATTTCAAACCTTTTTGCCAAGCTGCCTTAGCTTTATCTCGCCACATTCCCCCGATGTACTTACCCACATTCCGAGAACCAGAGTGAATCATAAAAGCCAGCTGTCCCTCGCGTACTCCCCAAGCATGGGCAAGCGTACGATTTTCGACTTTATCAACTCGCTGCACTTCTACAAAATGATTACCGCCGCCGATGGTTGCCAGTCCGCCATCGCGCACTAGTCCAGCATCAGGAACCAATTCTTCAGGTGCGAGTTTCCAGTTACCATCCATTGAACCACCTAAGAAGATGCGTTCGCTTTCTTCGGCAAGTTGTTGCAAGTCAGACTTAACTACACTCCCTGTAGGTCGATCTAGCATGGCATCCAGCCAACCAGGAACTCCGTACTGAAATAAAGCTTGCATTGCCTGAGCAGTCATCGTTACATCACGCGTACCAAAGAAGTAATCTCCCTTCATCTGTTCTACGAATTGGTCACGCTTTGCGAGGAATTCCTCGATTGTCAAATTAGCAACATGCAGGCGCATTCCACAATTGATGTCAGAACCGACAGCACTAGGAATTACTTGACCAACAGTTTCTACAACTGAACCAATAGCAACCCCCGCATCACCGGGGTGAAAGTCAGGCGTAGCACAGGCACGACACACACATCCACCCGATGGGTGGCGGACGCTTGCCAAATTCGCTAACTGCTTGAGCGCCTTAGCTTCTACGGGGAAGTCTTTCGGTAATAGGACTTCTGCTATAGGAGCATCAGCAAAATTAGTTAGACCGACACAATAAGTCTGATTATTGTAAGTTACATCCAAACCCTGCCGCCCTAAAGCACGCAGGAGACGTTTTAAATTTTTTGGCTGCATGAAAACTCCAAAATTGAGTCTTAAAAAAGACCCTTTATTGTGAAGAGATAACAAGACTTGGGTTCAGCAGCCGCGTCTAGTGGTAGGGAGGGTTGTTTTCCGACAATTGTGGGGAAAACAAGGGTTAATTTTAATTAATGTGGTTATATCACTTGATAACACACACTTTCATCTGATGACAAGTCTTTGTAGTATTTTGTATTTTTGAAACTTTTAAAAATCTCTAGACTCTCCACCCGAGTGGAGAGTTTAGGATAAATTCAAGGCGATTCTTCAGCCAGAAATCAGAAATTTCTGAGGTGTAAGATATACGTCCCAGTCATCCAGCTTGGTGTGGCGAGGTTGTTCATTTTATCCCGTAAATCTATGACTTTCCAACTCACAGTTCCCAATATGGCTTGTTCTGCTTGTGCGAGTACTATTACCAAAGCACTCCATGCGGTCGATGCCAATGCTAGCATTCAGGCCGATCCAACAACCAAGCTTGTCAGCGTAGAAACTCAAGCATCAGAGACAGCGATTAAGGAAGCCTTAGCTGCTGCTGGCTATCCAGTCGCTTAGAGAGGATGGGGGCAGAGGGGCAGAGGGGAAAAACTGCTGCAACTTCTCCCCATCTCCCTATTCCTCAATCTCCGTCCCCAATTCCCAATCCCCAATATGGATACTCTTACACTCAAACTTCGAGGCATGAGTTGCGCCGCTTGCGCCAATAACGTCGAAAAGGCGATTCGCTCGGTTCCTGGAGTAAGTGACTGTAACGTTAACTTTGGAGCAGAGCAAGCCGCCATCAATTACGATCGCTCTCTCACTAATCTAGAGAAAATCCAAGCGGCGATCGCGGCGGCGGGTTACTCTTCCTACTCACTCGCAGAAGAAATGCTGTCTCAAGAAAATGATCTGGAGACAGCAACTAGACAAGCAAAACAACGCGAACTATCCCAGAAAGTAATAGTAGGAGGCGTAATCAGTAGTTTCCTATTTTTGGGATCGCTGCCGATGATGATTGGGGTGAATTTACCTTTGATTCCCAGTTTCCTGGAGAATCCTTGGCTACAGCTGGTGCTGACAACACCCGTTGTGTTTTGGTGTGGTGGCTCTTTTTACCGCAATGGCTGGAAAGCTTTCAAGCGCCATACGGCGACAATGGACACGCTGATTAGTTTGGGTACAAGTGCGGCATATCTATATTCTTTGTTTATTACCGTTTTCCCTGGATTTTTTATTGCTCAAGGTTTGATTGTTCATGTTTATTATGAAGTTGCCGCCATTGTCATTAGTTTAATTTTACTGGGGCGATTATTGGAAAATCGCGCCAAAGGACAAACTTCTGAAGCTATCCGCAAACTTATGGGACTCCAAGCCAGAGATGCCAGAGTCATCCGTAACGGTGTGGAAATTGATGTTCCCATCGCCAAAGTCAGAATCAACGATGTGATTTTGGTGCGTCCCGGTGAAAAGATTCCAGTAGATGGCGAAATCATTACAGGTGTTTCCACAGTAGATGAAGCGATGGTGACCGGTGAAAGTTTGCCAGTCAAAAAGCAACCAGGAGATGAGGTGATTGGGGCGACGATAAACGGTGCGGGTGCATTTCAGTTTCGGGCGACACGAGTCGGAAAAGATACGTTTTTGGCTCAAATTGTCAAACTAGTGCAACAAGCACAAGGTTCTAAAGCACCAATTCAGCGCTTGGCAGATCGAGTGACAGGATGGTTTGTACCAGTTGTGATTGCCATTGCGATCGCCACTTTTGTAATTTGGTTTAGCTTTACAGGCAACTTCACCCTAGCCACAATGACAACGGTAGGTGTACTGATTATCGCTTGTCCTTGTGCTTTGGGTTTAGCTACCCCGACTTCTGTAATGGTGGGAACCGGCAAAGGTGCAGAAAATGGCATTTTGATTAAAGGCGCAGACAGCTTAGAACTCGCACACAAAATCCAAACCATCGTTTTAGATAAAACTGGTACTTTAACTGTGGGTAAACCTACAGTTACAGATTTTATCACTGTCAACGGCACAGCCAATGGTAACGAACTCAAGCTTTTACAGTTAGCAGCAACGGTAGAACGAAATTCTGAACATCCCTTAGCCTCGGCTGTTGTCAGATATGCCCAGTCTCAAGAGGTGAGTTTAACAGAGGCGAAGAACTTTCAAGCAATTGCAGGTAGTGGCGTGCAAGCAGTTGTTGGCGATCGCTTGGTGCAAATTGGTAGCCAACGCTGGTTGGCTGAACTCGAAATTAACACTAGGACTCTCCAGCAGTATAAAAATGTATGGGAAACTGCTGGCAAAACAGTGATTTTCATCACCGTAGATGGCGAAATTCAAGCAGTAATGGGTATTGCCGATGCCCTCAAACCTTCATCCACAGCAGTAGTCAAAGCACTACAGAAGTTGGGTTTAGAAGTAGTCATGCTTACCGGAGATAATCAGAAAACAGCCCAAGCGATCGCCGAGCAAGTTGGTATCAAACGAGTATTTGCCGAAGTCCGTCCCGATGGAAAAGCGGCGATTATTCAATCTCTGCAAAAAGAGGGACTGGGGACTAGGAACTGGCGACTAGAAAAAATTCTTCCCAATACCCAATCCCCAAGACTCAATCCCCAATCTCTGGTAGCAATGGTAGGTGATGGCATCAATGATGCGCCAGCACTAGCACAGGCTGACGTGGGGATTGCCATCGGTACAGGAACAGATGTGGCGATCGCTGCTAGCGATATCACCCTAGTTTCTGGAGATTTACAAGGAATTGTAACCGCTATTCAACTCAGTCGCGCTACTATCAACAATATCAAGCAAAATCTCTTTTTTGCTTTTATTTACAACATTATTGGCATTCCTATTGCTGCTGGAATTCTCTTCCCAATCTTTGGTTGGTTACTCAATCCCATTATTGCCGGAGCCGCGATGGCGCTTTCTTCGCTTTCTGTTGTTAGCAATGCCCTAAGATTGCGTAACTTTCAAGCAAAAGCTATCTCATAAATTCCAAGACAAACTATCTGATTTTCGATGTAAAAGAGACTGAAGATTGAGTTTAAAACTCCAAAATTATGTTTGAAACTTAACTTCTCTCAAATTTAGGAATACTTACCCAGTCTCCAGTTCTCAATACCCAATCCCCAGTCCCTTTTTGGTATTAGCAAATGTTTAGCAAAAAAATACTTTGGGGAAATCTGGCTGGTTTATTTCTGTTGACTGGAACATCAGCCGTAACTTTAGCAGAAATGCCAGTTCATGCAGAACAAAGTAGCCAATTTCCACACATAGAGCAACCTTTGGGCTTGAAAGTTGGTGTGGCGATCGCTGGTTTAGCTTTGAGCGGGCTAGAGTTGTGGTGGTTTCTTTTCTATCCAGCAGAAGAATAACTAATTTTTTAGAGAAATTTTCATTTAATTAAACTACATACAGCGTTTTTCAAGTAGTAGAGACGGCGATTTATCGCGTCTCTTGCTGTTGTTGTGCCCCCACAGTTCTTTGAACTTCACTTGCCGATATCTTCGTTCCAAAGTTCGGGGTTAGTTTCAATAAACTCATTCATTATTTGTTCGCATTCGTCAAGATTGAGATCGATTACTTCTACACCGTGAGATACCATAAAGTCTTTGGCACCAGGAAAAGTTTTGGATTCTCCAGCGATAACTTTTTTAATGCCAAATTGTACCACTGCCCCAGCGCATAAATAGCACGGCATTAAGGTTGAATATAGTGTTGTACCTCTATAGTTGCCAACTCTCCCAGCATTGCGGAGACAATCAATTTCGGCATGGGTAACAGGATCGCCATCTTGTACGCGTTTATTGTGTCCTTTGCCAAGAATTTTGCCATCCTTGACGAGAACCGAACCGATAGGAATTCCACCTTCCTGTCTGCCTTGTTTTGCTTCTTGAATTGCAGCCTGCATAAATTCATCCATTTTTTTATTCTCCTTAATATGTCGAAACAACTCGTATTAATGGATCGTGATGGCGGTATAGATGATTATTTAGCAACTATGCTGCTGTTGACAATGGATCGTATCGAACTTCTCGGTGTTGTTGTTACAGCTGATTGTTATATCCAACCTGCTGTTAGCGCCACACGTAGAATCTTGGATTTAATGGGATTTTCTCATATTCCGGTTGCAGAAAGTACTGTACGTGGTATCAATCCATTTCCTGCTCTCTATCGCCGTGATTCGTTTATCGTTGACCATCTTCCCATTCTCAACCAAAGCGAAATCATTACTACGCCTCTGGTTGCCAAAACAGGTCAAGATTTTACGATTGAAGTGTTACGTAACGCATCAAGCCCTGTAACGTTGATGGTAACTGGGCCGTTGACGACGGTTGCAGTAGCCTTAGACAAAGCGCCGGATATTGAAGCAAAAATTCACAAAATTATTTGGATGGGGGGTGCGTTGAATGTTGGTGGTAATGTCGAAAAAAGTTTAGAAGCTGGATTCTTATTAAATGCAAAAAACTCTATTAATTATTGATAAGTTATAAATTTTAAACCTAATAAGATAGCAGCTACAGTACCTGCTACAGAAATTTTTCCTTGAATAATTTTCTCTAAAACTGATTCTACTGGAATTAATACAATCTCAATTTCTTCTGTAATATCTAACTTCTGCTCTCCAACTTTACTTACATTTTTTGCTAAAAATAAATGTATTTGATTAGTATCTTTACTTGGCTTATCGTATAAAGTTCCGATTTTGATAAACTCTTGGGAAATATAACCAGTTTCTTCTGTAAGTTCTCTGATTGCTGCCACTTCAGCACTCTCTTCTGTAGAATCGAAATTCCCTGCTGGCAGTTCCAAGAAAAAATCACCGACAGCGTGTCTATATTGCCGAACAAAAATAATTTCTCTACTATTAGTTATAGGTAAAACCATTGCAACGTCAGGTCTAATACTGACAAAATAATCATCGATAATTTTCCCATTGGGCAATTCTATTTCATCTTGCCTAACCTGACACCAATAATCATCTAAAACCATTTTGGATTTTAAAGTTTTCCATTTTTTTAAGTTGCTCATAAATTAATTAATAAATAAAATAACGAGTCAAGCAGTGAATGTAAAAAAGTATAACAGATACCTCTGATAGTCTAAATTTTGAACTTACACTGGCTTTTGCTATAAGATGATAACGCTCTATATTTATGCAAATAAATGTAAATTTATTTACAGTTAATAAGAGATTTCCATTGACTATTAGTCGAGGTACAACGGCACAGACAACAAATGTCTGGGTGAGAATTTCAGAAGATGGAATCGAAGGCTGGGGGGAAGCGTCGCCCTTCGGTGTGGGTAACCATCGACAATCAACTGATACAATCAATAACTCAATACAGCAAGTTATACCACTGTTGCAAGCATTCAGTCCCTTACAGCAGCAGCAAATTGAGCAAGTATTAACCCAAAACCAGGTTCCTTCTGCTGTGAAAGCAGCCTTGGATATGGCAATACACGACTGGCTTGGTAAGCGGGTAGGGTTACCGTTATGGCAAATTTGGGGACTCGCTCGCCACGCTATTGTGCCGACTTCTGTAACAATCGGGATTAATTCACCAGAAGGTGCGATCGCCAGGGCAAAAGACTGGTTAAACTTTACGGATGTGCGTGTTTTCAAAGTTAAGCTAGGTAATCCAGATGGCATAGAAGCAGACCGAAAAATGCTCTTAGCAGTGCAAAAAGTAGCACCAAAAGTAGAATTTTTTGTTGATGCTAACGGCGGGTGGAGTTTAGCAGATGCGATTGCCATGTGCAATTGGCTGGCTGATTTAGGTATAAAATATGTAGAACAGCCATTGCCACGGGGGCAGGAAATAAGTTTAGCAAAACTCAAGCAAAATTCTCCTCTGCCCATCTTTGTCGATGAAAGTTGCTTTACAAGTTCTGATATTCCAGATTTAGCAAACTATGTGGATGGTATTAATATCAAACTGATGAAATCAGGGGGACTAACCGAGGCAATGCGAATGGTACATGTAGCCCGTGCCTACAAGTTACAAGTAATGTTCGGTTGCTATTCTGACAGCTCGTTAGCCAATACAGCAGCAGCACAGCTAGCACCACTAGCTGATTATTTAGATTTAGACAGTCACCTTAACTTAATTGATGACCCCTTTACAGGTGCATTGATCGAACAAGGGAGAGTTTTGCCAAACGAATTACCAGGTTTGGGGGTACAACGCAGTGCGTCTGGGACTTAATCAACGAATAGCTATTTTACTTCATGAGGGAATTAGCGGGACTGATGGCAAGACAGGGCTAGCAATTTTACGTTATAGTCAAGCCCCAATCGTCGCAGTTATCGATCGCGACTCTACTGGCAAATCCCTACTAGAATTAACAGGCATCAAGCGTGAAGTGCCAATTGTAGCATCACTAACCGCAGCCTTGGAGTATCAGCCAGAAGTCTTAGTAATAGGTATAGCCCCAGGAGGTGGCGTCGTACCAGATGATTACTGGCTGGAAATTAAAGACGCTCTACAAGCTGGAATGTCCCTAGTGAATGGTTTACACACGCCGATGGCAAATATGCCAGAGTTAAATGCACTCCTCAAACCAGGGCAACTAATTTGGGATGTGCGGAAAGAGCCATCTAATATAAATATTGCTAGTGGAATGGCGCACACTCTGCCGTGTCGACGGGTATTGACTGTGGGAACAGACATGGCGATCGGTAAAATGTCAACTAGCCTAGAGTTACATTGGGCGTCAAAACTGCGCGGATGGAATTCTAAATTCTTAGCCACAGGTCAAACTGGTGTAATGTTAGAAGGCGATGGTGTGGCTTTGGATGCCGTGCGGGTGGACTTTGCTGCTGGTGCTGTGGAACAGATGGTGATGCGCCATGGTAAAAACTACGATATTTTACACATTGAGGGACAAGGTTCGCTGCTACATCCTGGTTCCACAGCAACCTTACCCTTAATCCGCGGTTCCCAACCAACCCAACTGGTATTAGCACACCGAGCCGGACAAGTTCATATACGTAAACATCCCCATGTAGTAATTCCACCTTTACGTAAAGTAATCCAGTTATATGAAACTGTCGCCAGTGCTGGTGGTGCTTTTGCGAGTGTGCCTGTAGTGGGTATAGCACTAAACACAGCCCATTTAGATGAATCTGCAGCTCATGAAGCGATCGCTCAAATTACAGTAGAAACTGGGCTACCTTGTACCGATGTCGTCCGCTTTGATGCTAATGTGCTATTGGATGCAGTAATGAAGAATTAGCTGCATAGAATCCCTAGAGAAAATTTTAGCTATTTTCATCACCTAAAATGAAAATGACTATAAATTATCATTGATTACAAAAACCACTCTGTTCACCTACTACACCTTTTAGAAGTAGCGATCGACTAGGCAGGGGTCAATTTCTAGAATCGTTGATAGTTATAACTTCGGTTGACTTTTAAAACAGTTGCTACAAATCTACCTGCGTATCTCATTCAAATGAAAACCGCTATAAATTAAAAAAAATTGGCATCACTTAATGAAAAAATAGTGTTAACTAAAATATTTATTTTATTTAATCTATGTAAATCCAAATTATTGAATTAGCTTTAATATTAATCTTTTAAATACATCTAAAGATAGAGAAAAGTATATATATTGAAACTTAAATCACTTCTCAAGATAGTAGATTGGAAATTAAAACCAGCCTACTCTAGTTCTCGAAGTTATTTAATACATTTTTAACGAGGACATTATTTATGGCTGAAGCAGCTAAAAAAGGTATAGATTCATCCGAACGCGCACAAGAAGATACATACGATCGCGGTATTGTGCCAGCTGAAACAGCTGCTCGGAAAGAAAGAGAAGGAGATAAGTTTAAAACAATTCCTACAGAAGAAAGAGAAGCAAGTGCACCTACTGATGACCAAACCGATGCCGAAAGTATACGTACTACTGACGGTTACACTGTAGACAGAGAAGGTTTATTAAATAACTATGCAGTTGAACCTGAAATGTACTATGAGAAACCGGGTGATGCACGCCAAGTAGCAGCAGAAGATACAGCAGAACGTGTTGAAGAACTTGCAGAAGTTAACCAGGATGATGAAGAAGGTAAGTTGACAGAAAAAGGTGACCAGCGTGGTAGAGGGCCAGGAGCAGTTTAATAAAATCAGTGAACAATGAATAGGCGTCTGGTGTGGTATTACCTCACACCAACGTTTACTATCAATTTTTGTGTGGAACTTTGACCTAACGAACAAAACTGACAACTAATAACAGATAACTCTTAAAAACCATTATTTTTTCCTGGGTACAATTACACGTAATAAAGGCTAACGAGAAAGTTTGTAGAGACGCAATGGTTGCGTCTCTATAATTAATCTAAGGTCAAAAAGTAGCAGATATTTTCGTCATCCTGGTAAGTATTGATGTTGCGATCGGATCGGTAGATTGGTGAATGGGGAATGTGGAAAGCACAGAGCCGTAGCATCTCTGGCTCTGCTCAACAGTCAACACTTCAATGCCCCATTCCTGAAACGATCAACGGTTCAAGTTCGCTATTATGCCATTGTCGTTGATACCATTCGGCAACCAAGGGACGAACAATAAACTTGGGATCACCTTCGCCTTTGACATCAATGCGTAAACCTGAATAAGGCCGTCGTTTCTGAGAACGGTAACCATTGCGACCGATAAACAAATGCGATCGCGCTACTAATCTATTCTCTTCCATCAAATCTGCTCCTTCAATTCGCTGGCGTCGCAGACTAAACCCGCTACCACCACAAACAAGCCAGTGGATATGAGAATCACCGTGCCCTGTATCCGTTGTTTGGAGATATTCTAAGCAGTGAGCGTGTCCATTCAATACCAAATCAACCAAAGGACGCCCCTGATTGAGAGAACCTATTTGTTGAGCTACTCCATCGAGAACATCACGTAGGTGGTTGCGAATTGTCAAAGTTTGTGCTTGTTGCCACTTCGTCGCCTCAGTCACATAAGGAGGATGGTGGAAATAAACCACCCGTCCCCGAACTTCCTTTGTGTTCCAAGATTCAATTAATCTCTGCTTGAGCCAATCGAGTTGTTCAACATCAGTCTCGGTTGGTCGATCTGTAGCTAGTTGCTTATCGATATCAACAATAATTTCTTCAATTTGCGACAGCTTGGCTTGGAAGTCCTCTAACTCATCGACTTCGATGGGGTTTTCAGGATTGAGCTTAGTTGAGGTTTCCATGATTTGCAGCTTTTCTTGCTCTAAATCCTGACGACGTTTTTCCAAGATTTGACGATCTGCTTCACCTTGCCTTGTTTTTGGTAAAGGTGGTGGATCGTTAAATGTATTAGAATCCAAGGCAAAAAAGTCAATACCGCCGTAGCGAAAAGTGTAGTAGCGATTGGGGAGGCGGGTGAAGTGCCCTGGTTGATAAGAAAGACAACGACCTGTGTCTGTCTTGGCAGTGTAGTAGCGATTTAAATGATCGTCTAACTCTCCTGGAAGCCGAAACGCTTTGAGATAGTCTAAAAACGCACGAGCGTAGGCATCACCCGTATCTGAGCCATGCAAACCTACATCTAAGTCTAACCGCGATCGCAACAGCTTACGAATGGGTAATGTTGTCACAGACACTAAGCCTAAGAAAATCGGCAGATCGTAATAATCATGATTTCCCAGCACAGGTAAAATCGGCAGCTTAAAAACCATCTGGTCATAAGCAATTTGTCTGGGATGCTCTCCACCCAAGAGAAACTCTCGGTAAGGCTCAATGAAGTTCTGCTGGTAGTACTCACTCGACCCCACTAAATAGATTACATCCCCGGTATGTAGCATAAAACGACATTCATTGTGATGGGGCAGTATCAGTTCGGCTACCTGTCGCTGGGGATTCTGTCCCCCATGCCTTCCAGAACCACTATCACCTACAACTAAAAACGAAAACTCTGAATTCTCTGCTTGGCCATCATCTAGCACTAATCGAGTTTGGTCGATGCTGCGTTCTACAATCAACGGGTCTTGCCATCGTACCCGCTGATTCATTTTGCGAATTTTTTTAGCAATAGGTGGATCGGATACTAGTTTCAATGCAATCTAACTCCTGAATCTTCAATTGTAAGAGAGTGGGGAGATGAGGGGTAGGAAACTTCTAAATAAAACAATAACTAATCGCTGTGTAAAGGGGGCAGGGGGGCAAAAAGGGGAATCATAAATTCTGGTTCAACAACTCAACACTCAACACTCCCAATGCCATACCCTCACTCTTCGACTGGATTTTTCATCTCGATAATCAAGTTGGGGAGTCCCTCTAGTTTTTCTGTTGGCTCTACTTCTTCTACTAGTGGCACAAAGATTTTTAAGCCTGCTTCTACACACTTGACTTCTATCGGTGTTGTGCCAATGATTTCGCCATCTAGAACAACTTTTTGTGGTGGGTCTGTGGTAATTTTAAATTGTTTGGATCGCAGGTAACCAATGTCATTACGTTCTGCTGCATTGCCTGTAGAAGCTGTTTGAAACAGATGGAATGTAGCAGCGATCGCTCCGGCTTTTGTAGTTGGAGCTACAATCGTTAAATCTAGTAGCCCGTCATCAAAAATGATCCCTGCTGGCCCCTGTGCCAAAACTGAAGTGGCTGGCGCGGCATTTGCCACCGTTACTGCACAAGCGCTAGTTTTAATTATTCTGTCTTCGGTTTCAATTTCAACATCAAAGTTTTTTAAGTTTCTCAGTTGCTGAATTCCTGCGAGGACGTAAGCCATCATTCCAAAACGATTCTTGGCATCTCGGTCTGCGAGTTCTACAGTTTCAGCTTCAAAGCCAACGCCTACTAGTAATACCATTGGAAGATTGTTACAATAGGCTACATCTACATTGCGGGTTCCTCCCTGCAATATTGTCTGACATGCAGCTGCGATCGTCTCAGGAATTCCTAAAGCTGTAGCAAAAGCGTTTGCTGTACCTCGGGAAATTATCCCAAATGGAATATCACTACCCACTATTGCGGCCGCTGCCGCAGAGAGGGTGCCATCTCCCCCGGAAGCGATAATCGCATCTACCCCTCGCTCCACTGCTGCATACGCCAAAGCGTCAGCACCAACTTCTTCAGTTGTTAGATAAATATCTAAATCTATTTCTGGCTCTAATATTGCTCGAATTTCTGCCAGTTCTAATTCTGGGTCACCCTGACCCGCTACTGGATTGAATATGAGGCAGGCGGAACGATTCATAGAAAATTACAACTAAGCTTAGATCGCTACAGATATCAAATTATTTTTAGCATTTTTATCAGACATCGACTTCCTTCTACTGGCTTGGTTGCACTCGTCCAAAAACTGTTTTCGAGCAAAATTAACTGTCTTAACTAGCTTAAAAAATGTAGTAGAGAATGGAAAGTAGGATTATAAACCTTTTTTATGTTTGATTATGAAATTTTTCTGTGATTAGGTAGCTTAAAAATAGAGAGTGAGGAGTCGGGAGTAGGGTAATTTTTTTCATCGTTGGTTGTACAATTTTCTTATCATTGACTGTCTTAACTGTATTGTAATTATTTCAACAAGCTTTTTAATTCTCTGTTAACAGTCTTATATATCCTTGCTTTTTCCCTCAAATACTGAGATTATTAAATGTGAATTGCTTGATACAGCATAATTGGTTAATTCAGGAGCCTCGCAAAGACGCTCTGCTAAGGCGTTAAGATTCATAAGTTAGACAAATTTGATACTAAGCAACCAGACTTAGGTTGTGTACTTCACTGATTTGAAATTCGCTGTATAATCACCACTTTCATTTCACTAAATTAATATTAGGGATGGGTCTGATTGACGAGTCACTCATTTTGGTATTATTGCTTTTTCTTCTTCGTTATCACTCTTGCTCGATATTTTCTGATAGCTGGAGGAGCATACTTGCTCTTTTATTCAGTTATGGGAAAGTTTCTCGCCAACAAGAGTTTGCGTTTAAAACCGTTGGTGAATTCTTCCATTATAAAAGATATTGAATTATCGATACTCTCCGCAGTAGTTTTTGGTATTTGTGGAGCGTTTATTATTTCAGAGTATACTTGGGGAGCAACGCTATTATATACCGATTTACACCAATACGGATTGTGGTATTTGATAGCTAGCTTTGGTGTGGTGTTAATTCTTCATGATACATATTTTTACTTTATCCATCGGATGTTTCACCACCCTCTAATTTTTAAATGGATGCATTATGGACACCACCGTTCCGGAGAACCAACGCCTTGGAGTTCTTCTGCGTTTGATTTGCCAGAGGCAATTGTACAAGCACTTTTTTTTGTAGGTGTGAGCTTCATAGTTCCACTGCATTTTATTACCTTAGTTGCCGCACTTATAACTATGACAGTATGGGCTGTGTTTACCCATCTCGGATTTGAAGTATTTCCTACTTCATATAAGAGCCATTGGATTGGAAAGTGGTTGATTGGTTCTATGCATCATTCAATACATCATCGCAAGTATAAAGTACACTACGGTTTGTATTTTACGTTCTGGGACAAGCTGCTTGGTACTGAAGACCCTAGTTATCTAAATCAAACTGATACATAAGGGAACTCGAAGAAATAAATTATCCCGTTTGAAGATTATTACTGATGACTGTTGACCGTTGACTGCCAACAGTGGGATATTTTTATTTATCAGTCCTTAATGAAGTACAGCTGATTCTTAATTGCGTGATTCATCTTTATTTTTTGTTGCTTGATGGTCAAATCTAATTCCTACAAAAATATCGTAAATAAACTCCAAAAAGTCTTTCTTTTGTAATAATCCTGAAGTTTGATAACAGCCTTTTTCATCTAACAGAGGCTTCATCAAATAGTATGTGGACTGATATTTATACCAAGGAATACAAGTCCATAAATGATGAATTAGGTGATAGTTCTGCCCCAAAATCAAGATGTTAAGAATTGGACTAGGATATACACGAGCATTTTTCCAGCGATCGCGTTCTTTAAAAGGACGATGCGGCAAATAGTCAAAAAAGAAACCCAGTATTATTCCTACTATCCCAGAAGGTACAACCCAAAAATTGAGAACGTACATTAAAAAATGATATTGAATTGCTATATAAAAAATTGCAACGACAATTAAACGGCTAATAAACCATTCCCATAGCTCATATTTACGCCACAATCGTCGTTGAAAGAAAAACACCTCATGGTACAAAAACCGGAACGCAATTAGCCACAGCGGCCCACCTGTAGAAACATAATGATCTGGGTCATCTTTAGGATGATTTACACGAGCATGATGCTGCAAATGTACTCGCGTAAACACTGGGAAAACAAACCCTAGCATTAAGGCGCTACCATGTCCTAGCATGGCATTAATTACCCGATTGCGGTGAGCAGATTGATGACAAGCATCATGAATTACTGTCCCAGCACAATGTAAGGCAATAGTATTAACGCTAAAGCACAGCCAGTCTGGCCATTGCCAAAGCCAGTAACCAAAGTTAGATAACACCAATATTGCCACAGATGCTAAAAATAGCACTAAAGTGGGATTAAAATCACCAGGAGGCGCTAAAAGTTCCTTGGGCGGGACTTTTAAGAGCTTGTAGGTTTTAGAGGCGAGCGTTCCTAATTCTGTATTTGCTACGTCTTCTAAGGTGACTTCCAAATTATTGCCATTTAGCTTTTTATAGTCATCAACGGCTGGGTCAATGATGATTAGGCTTTTAGCTGGAATGTCAAAAAAATTAGGATCTAAAGAGGTCATAATTTTTTACTAGTCGCGGTTCCTTGATAAAATGAGCTTGAAATCCCTTTCTTCAGCCAGCACAGAATAGATTTCTTGCCCCGATTAGAGAGATGAAACCCTGAAAATCTAGCCGATACTGTTCTTGATGATTAGGTAGGGACTGTAACAGGTGTAGTGTAGAAAATATACTACACAACACCAACGAAAGATTGGATTTTTCGTTTTTAGGTTAGTTCTGTTACTAATGATGTCAATAGCAACGATACACACATTTTGGTTCGATATCGATATTTACCGATTCACCAAGGCAATGCTTTTTTCCATGTGCGGAACTTGTGTTTTCTTATTGCTTTTGTGAAAAACAATTTTCAACAATATAAACAATACAGTTTTTTGATTACTTAACGCAAGACTTTGATTGTAATTTTATATATAAGCAGAATATTTTCAAGAGAAGTATTATATTTCTTATAAAAATTTATATGTTATTTATTTATAATGTTTAAATTTTTGATGATAATTTCTAATTTTTAGATTTTATTTTAGCACTAGCTCACACCCAATCTCATTTAATGAGATTGATATTAAAAAGCGAATATTTTGAATTTTTTAGATTTTTAAATACGTTAAATTTATATTTAAATAAGTAAATCAGGTCTGTCATCAGAGTAGAGATTAGCGAATGCAGATGAGGTATTTTCATCATGAATTGTCAATTTATAGTTACTTGATATCTCTTGTAAAAGTAATTTTTGCACATTTGTTAGGTAAAGGGTAAAGGAAAATTTTCTTCCTGCTGACTTTTACAATAAGTATATGGATAAGCGCAGCTAGCTTTACACTTTCGATTCGCTAAAACCTACCCAAGCTTTATATTCTTGCCTATAGGAGATTCGCAGGCGAACTCATCTTTCTTGCTGTCGCTGCGACTTCTAGTCCTTTATGTTTGCCAAATTAAGATTCTTGACTTAATAACTAATTTATGCTTCTTGTTAAGATAAAGTCGTGGTGAAAACTTACTCAGTATCCAAACCGACCATAACTCTGAATTATCAGATTTAGAGATTTCAAGGGCTTTTCTCCAACCTTAATTTGTTCGTGGCTTTGTGGTGTTAGATGTTTGACCGATTGAAAAATGGCTAAAATTGCCAAAATCATTAACGTACCAGGTAAAATAAATGTACTATTTCTTGCCTTTATTAGTAAATATACTAACTCTCAACAGTTCATACATTCCTACTACGACAACAGTAAGTACAACGCCGAATTTACCAAAAATACATTTAGCTCAAAAGCTAAACTGCAACAATGCTCAAACTCAAGCAGCAATTAATGAATGCAGTAGGTTATCTTATCAAAATGCTGATAAAAAATTGAATGCAGTTTATCAACAACTGCTGCCTAAGTTAGACAGAACTAGAAAACAAAAATTGATTGCTGCACAACAAGCATGGATTAAGTTTCGAGATAGCAGTTGTGAGTTTGAGGAAAGCCAATATGAGGGTGGAACTATAGCCCCTACAATTTACTTTGGTTGCTTAGAAAATACCACAAAAGAGCGTACTCAACAATTACAGCAATATCTTAAATCCGACCTTTAACGTCTAGCAATCCTAAATCAGAAAGTGAAAATTATTTGATCGCCGTCCTTAGTTATTTGTCCTTAGTTATCAAAACCCCCTCCAAGCCTGTGGCAAAATTTATTAGAGTCCTTCCATAGTTAGTTTGCCCCGCATGACCGCAACCATTCTCAATCTCCCCAGTCTCTACGACCCTTTTTCCACTGAAGCCAAGTGGCAAAAATTCTGGGAAGATAACCAAGTTTACAAAGCTGACCCCAACAAAGGCGGTGAACCTTACTGCATTGTGATTCCGCCGCCTAATGTCACCGGCAGTTTGCACATGGGTCACGCTTTTGAAAGTGCCTTGATTGATACTCTCGTGCGCTACCACCGAATGCAGGGACGTAATACGTTGTGGCTACCTGGAACTGACCACGCCAGCATTGGTGTGCATACTATGCTGGAAAAGCAACTCAAGACAGAGGGTAAGACTCGTTACGAATTGGGGCGCGAGAAATTCTTAGAACGCGCTTGGCAATGGAAGGCGGAGTCTGAAGGAACGATTGTTAATCAATTGCGACGCTTGGGTGTTTCGGCAGACTGGTCGCGCGAGAGGTTTACCTTAGATGAAGGTTTATCCAAGGCTGTTGTTGAGGCATTTACTCGCCTTTATGAAGAAGGCTTAATTTATCGTGGTGAATACTTAGTTAACTGGTGTCCAGCTTCCCAGTCGGCTGTGTCTGATGTGGAAGTAGAAAATCAAGAGGTTAATGGTAATCTGTGGCACTTCCGTTATCCACTGACAGATGGTTCTGGTTTTGTGGAAGTGGCGACGACTCGACCAGAAACGATGCTCGGCGATACAGCAGTGGCAGTTAATCCTAATGACGATCGCTACAAACATCTGATCGGCAAAACTCTGACTCTGCCCATTTTACAACGAGAAATTCCCATCATTAGCGATGAATACGTTGACCCTACTTTCGGCACAGGCTGCGTGAAGATAACTCCCGCCCATGACCCGAACGATTTTGAGATGGGTAAACGTCATAATTTGCCGTTAATAAATATTATGAATAAAGACGGCACTCTTAACGCCAATGCCGGAGAATTTCAAGGACAAGACCGCTTTGTTGCGAGGAAGAATGTGGTTTCTCGCTTAGAAGCAGATGGTTTTTTGGTGAAGATAGAAGATTATAAACATACCGTTCCCTACAGCGATCGCGGTAAAGTACCCATTGAACCCCTGCTTTCAACTCAGTGGTTTGTTAAAATTCGCCCCTTAGCTGAGAAAACTTTAGAATTCCTCGACCAGCAAAACTCACCGGAGTTTGTCCCCCAACGCTGGACAAAGGTCTATCGTGATTGGTTAGTAAAACTCAAAGATTGGTGTATCTCTCGCCAATTGTGGTGGGGACACCAAATTCCCGCTTGGTACGCTGTCAGTCAAACCGATGGGCAAATTACTGATAACACGCCATTTGTGGTGGCGAAATCAGAAGCCGAAGCTTGGGAAAAAGCTAAGGCGCAATTTGGGGAAAATGTCAAGTTAGAACAAGACCCAGATGTGCTAGATACTTGGTTTTCTTCTGGACTTTGGCCGTTTTCAACTTTGGGCTGGCCGGAACAAACTCAGGATTTAGCAACTTACTACCCTACCACTACTTTGGTGACAGGCTTTGATATCATCTTTTTCTGGGTAGCCAGAATGACCATGATGGCTGGACATTTTACTGGGCAAATGCCGTTTAAAGATGTTTACATGCACGGGTTGGTGCTGGATGAAAAAGGTCAGAAGATGTCAAAGACCAAAGGTAATGGTATTGACCCGTTGTTATTAATTGATAAATATGGTACTGACGCCCTGCGCTATACCCTAATTAGAGAAGTGGCGGGGGCGGGACAAGATATCCGCTTGGAATACGATCGCAAAAAGGATGAATCACCATCTGTAGAAGCGTCGCGCAATTTTGCTAACAAGTTGTGGAATGCTGCTCGGTTTGTGATGATGAATTTGGATGGACAAACTCCCGAACAATTGAGTCAACCAGTCAGCACAGAATTAAGCGATCGCTGGATTGTTTCCCGCTACAATCAAGTTGTTAAACAAACCAGCAATTACATTGACAGCTACGGTTTAGGAGAAGCAGCAAAGGGATTATACGAGTTCATTTGGGGTGATTTCTGCGACCAATATATTGAACTAGTGAAATCTCGCCTCCAGCCAGATACAGACCCCGCATCGCGACGGGTAGCACAACAAACCCTCGCCCACGTACTGGAAGGAATTTTAAAACTGCTTCATCCCTTTATGCCTCATATTACCGAGGAAATTTGGCAAACTCTCACTCAACAACCAGCAGATTCCCACCAAACTCTAGCTTTACAACTTTATCCTCAAGTAGATGCAAATCTAATTGATTTAGCTTTAGAAGAACAATTTGAATTGCTAATCGATACTATCCGTACAATTCGCAACTTGCGCGCTGAAGCTGATGTTAAACCAGGGGTAAAGGTGACAGCTAATTTACAAACTGAAAGTGAAAAAGAAAGAAAAATCCTTAGCGCTGGACAGGTTTACATTCAAGATTTAGCGAAGGTTGAGACTTTAACCATTACTGACAAGCAAAAAAGCCAAACTGTTGCTGCTAAAAAACCTCAGAGGGGTTTGAAAATAATCGGTTTAAGTATTTTAACGATTGTCTTAGCTAAGTTAGGTTTTAATGTGGCGAATACGATTGATGAAACTCCGCTCATTGGAACTTTCTTTAAAATAGTTGGTTTTCTGTACGCAGCGTGGTTTGTTAGGCAAAATTTACTGACTGCTGAAGCTAGACAAAAGCTATGGAGACAGTTTTTCCAAGCCACAGAATTACAACAAACACAAGAACCAGAAAATGCGATCGCTGGTGTAACAGGTACAATACAAGTACTAATTCCCCTCAGTGGCGTGGTCGATATCGAAGTTGTGCGCGCCAAACTAGAGAAAAGCTTAAGTAAAGCCGAAGCGGAAATTCAATCTTTGAGTGCCAGATTAAACAATCCGAATTTTGTTGATAAAGCTAGAGCTGACGTAGTTCAAGGAGCGAGAGATGCCTTAGCAGAAGCCGAAAAACAAGCAGAAATTCTGCGCGGACGCCTTCAGGCGTTGCCGTAGGCATTACCTACGTGGATTAGGATAACTGTAATAATCTAATGGGTAATGGGAAAATGATTAATTCCTTATTACCCATTACCTACCTTCAAACAAGCTGTTGGACATTTTTTGAAAGCACAACTCATCTAGCTAAATTTCTAACTGTGACTTAATTTCATTCTTTTAACTTTTGACTTTCTTATCAATACTTATACTTTTTTTGATTAAAAATAATTTTTAAAATTTGGAATTTTGAATTGAAGCGGAGCGACTCTCATGCTATATCTAGCCCAAGTACGTAAAAACGATTTTTTAGACCAGCATCAGTTACGTTTATTGGCGCGTCAGGAAGTTGATAACTTGTGGGCGATAATTCCAGAAGAGGCTTTCATTCTGCTAGGAAAGGGAAATCCCATGAGTGAGAACTTCCTTGTTTTAGTCGAACTTTCCCCCACAGGCGATATTCAAAGAGTAGAAGATGCTACTAATTGGGTACTCCATTTAGTACAAACCTACCTCACCACCGGTATTACACCAGAATTCTTACTGCACGAAGCTGACCGAGCAGAACATTGGCGACAATCGCTGACATTACAAAACCAAGACTTAGCACGGCGTTCTTTGGAATTGGAAGCCAGACGCGAACAAATTCAAGCTTTAGAAGAAAGCCTCAAACGTGAGAAAAATGGTTATCACAAAGATGAGGAATGAAATTTAGATTCAGACAAAATATCTAGGATGCAGTTAGCTTTTCCCTTAATAAAACTTACGACGCCAATAATTGCCGAATTATCCTAGCTAAAGCCTTTTGTGTAAAGCGGCTGGTCACTTGTTGACCTAAACGCTGTACACCTGGATTTACCAATAGTTGAGCAATTTTAGGCGCAAATTCTACTGGGTCAAAGCCTCGTGTTTCTCGGAGAATATTAAAAATCCGCTTGATATGCTCTAAGGTTTGTTGTTGTTCAACTGTCGCGGCTGGAGTTTCATTAATTGCTGTTAATCCTACTCTTTCTCTGAGTAAATAGGTAAAGTTATGTAAAATATTTTTACCTAAAGCATCGAGTCCATTAACAGATTCATCCACCAATTTGTCACGAATGAAAGCGCCACGTTCAGATGAGAGAAATTCTACGCCCTGATTCAACACTAAATTAAAGTCGTAGTCTTGACTATTACGCGCATTTTTTAACAAGTTTTCTAAGCGGTTCCAGCGGAATCTACCATCTTTAAATAGTAAATCTTGCAATGATGCTCTTAACTGTGGTGCAGGGTCGGTTAACAAACGTTTAGAAACGTAGGGATAAGCTTCGCTGAGAACTTTAAAAGTCGGGTCTATAAATATTGCAATACCTTCTAGCGTTACGAGGGAGCGAATAATTAAAGCGTAATAGGGTGGTACGCGGAAAGGATATTCATACATTAAAGCCGATAGTTCATCGGTAATACTTTTAATGTTAAGTTCTGCAACACTAGCTCCTTGGGCATCAGCAAATACTCTGGCAAAAGCTGGGATAATTGGCGTTAAATCTGTTTCTGGTGATAAGAAATCTAATTTAACGTAGTCTTTTGCTAAGCCATCAAAGTCGCGGTTAACAACATGAACGATCGCTTCAATTAAACCATAGCGCTGCGGTGGTTTAATCTCGCTCATCATCCCAAAGTCAAGATAAGCTAATTTCCCATCGGTTGTTGCTAACAAATTACCAGGGTGAGGATCGGCGTGGAAAAATCCGTGTTCTAGCAGTTGGCGTAGAGAACACTGCACACCCACTTCAATTAGATAACGAGCATTTATGCCTTGGGCGCGAATTTCTTCTGTTTGGGTTAATTTAATGCCGTCAATCCACTCCATCGTCAACACGCGACGGTTAGTATATTCCCAGTAAATTTTCGGTACGTATACGTCTTTTATGTGACCGTATAACTCAAAAAATCGTTCTGCATTTTCGCCTTCATGGATATAATCCATTTCTTCAAAAATGCGTTCCCCTAATTCATCGAGAATCCCAACTAAGTCACTTCGTACCCGCTTGACCTTTTTCTGCACCCAAGCGGCGAGGTTACGCAAAATATACAAATCAATAGTAATCCGCTCTCGGAGGTCAGGGCGCTGGACTTTGACGGCGACTTCTTCACCAGTTCTCAGCCTACCTTTATAGACTTGCCCCAAGGAAGCGGCAGCAATTGGCTGGGGCGAGAGTTCGGCGTAAATTTGTTGAGGAGGTGCGCCTAGTTCTTCTTCGATAAACTGGTAAGCAATTTCATTAGCAAAAGGTGGTAATTGGTCTTGTAGCTTGGTTAATTCTTCCAAATATACCGGAGGAACCAAATCCGGTCTAGTGGACAAAGCTTGACCAATTTTGATATAAGCAGGCCCTAGTCGCGTCAGTAATTCTCGTAGCTGAACGGCTCGACGGCGATCATTTTTGACGACAATTCCCCGTTTACTATCCGACCACAACCCAAAAGCGAAGGACAGTGTTGGCCTCAACACAGCAAAAATTCGCCCTAAAACTTGCAGCGATCTGTTTCGGTAATGCGCCGCTATCTCCAGGGGATTGTAACGCGTCTCAGGTTGGGCTGTTTTAGTATCCTCTCGGGCTGCCAAAAGCCTTGGCGATCGCACTACCAAGTCTTGTGTACCAAATTCTGGCACTAGTTCGCCTTGGCTACTTTTGCCGTTGCGACTGTCCTCCTGAACAGGTTCGGAAGTAGGGGGAAGTGTCTTAAGAATCATGGAAGAAGGCCACCGCTCAGAACGTTCGTATTAAGCATTGTAACAACATGTTTAGACATTGAGCATAGGGCATTGGGGAGATGAGGGAGTAGAGAAAGGAGGAGAATTTCTAACTTTTAATTGCTAACTCTTAAAGGATTTATAGAAAATAAATTATCTGGGGTTGTAGACTGGGCAGGAAAGCCAACCCTAAATATTGGATGGGTGAGGATAGCCATTCCACAAGAAAATTTGGAATGTTTTTTATTTGTCAATCCTTTACCAAAGCAACCCAAACGTCTTTGGCGAGACTCCTAACTCAGCACTGGCAATGCTTCATGCTCAATCCCCATTGCTCTGCTAAACTAATATGGGCATATTAATTTAATAATAGTAGGTATTGCTGCTTTTCTCAGTGCTGAGTCGTCTTAAGAAAAGATATCGCTTGCGGCCTTACTAACTCCAAAATTTTCTTTTGACTCACAACTCAGCACTGGCTCAACGCCCGGTTGACCCAGCCCAAGGTAGAGAAGAAAGCTAACAACACTCGGCACTATGGAAGGAGAATTTGGCTTGATGTTGCTTTGTTTGCGAATTGAAAACTTTGCCCTCATCGACCAACTGGAATTGGAATTTAGCGCCGGACTAAATGTGTTGACGGGTGAAACTGGTGCCGGAAAATCGATTATTTTGGATGCTATTGATGCGGCTTTGGGCGGTAAAGTTTCTAGTCGAGTGATTCGTACAGGCACAAGTCGGGCAATGGTAGAAGCTACTTTCACTTCAAACCCCCCCTTCGCTGCTTGGTTGACCGAACAGGAAATCGATTTGCTTGATGAAAACTCTGTAGTCATTAGTCGAGAAATCACCGTCACAGCTAGTAATGTCCGCAGTCGATCGCGAGTCAATGGCGTGTTGGTAAATCGGCAGATTGTGGCAGGACTGCGCGATCGCTTGGTGGAAATCACAGCTCAAGGTCAAACGGTGCAAGTGGGACAATCTGCTCAAGTCCGGGACTGGTTGGATTTGTATGGCGGTGACTCCCCAATGCAGCAACGCCAAAAGGTCGCCAGTAGCTTTAGTGCTTACCAACAGGCGCATCTCGTGCTAGAAAAACGCCGCACATCAGAACGCGAACGTTTGCAACAACTCGACTTGCTCACCTATCAAGTGCAGGAATTGGGAGCAGCCAATCTGTGCGAACCGAATGAATTGGAACAGTTGGGACAAGAACGAGAACGCCTGAATCATGTTGTTGATTTGCAACAAATGAGTTACAAAATTTATCAGGCTTTGTATCAAAATGATAATGAAACTCCCGCCGCCGCAGATTTATTGGGAGACAGCGAAGCGACATTAAATGACATGGTAGAATACGACACCCAACTGCAACCCCTGTTGGAATTAGTCAGGGACGCCCAAGCTGCGGTCATGGAAGTCGGAAGACAGATTAATGCATACGGCGACAATTTAGAAGCCGATCCCCAGCGGTTGGAAGAAGTGGAAGAACGCGTCCGAGAATTAAAGCAAATTTGCCGCAAGTATGGGCCGACATTAACAGAAGCGATCGCCTATTACCAGCGCATCCAAGCCCAATTAGCCCAACTTAACGACAGCGAACAATCTATCGAAAATCTAGAACAGCAAGAAAAGGCGTGTTTTGAGAAACTCACTCAAGCAAGTAATCAATTAACTCAACTGCGTAGTAAAGCTGCTGCTAATTTAGAATCACGTTTAATATCTGAACTTAAGCCCTTAGCGATGGAAAAGGTGAAGTTTCAAGTTGAAATTTTGCCGACTTTTCCAACTGCTATGGGAGCAGATAAAATTACCTTTATGTTTAGTCCCAACCCCGGAGAACCACTGCAACCTTTAACAGAAATTGCCTCTGGTGGAGAAATGAGCCGTTTTTTACTGGCATTGAAAGCTTGTTTTTCCCAAGTCGATGCAGCTGGGACAATGGTATTCGATGAAATTGATGTTGGGGTTTCTGGAAGAGTCGCCCAAGCGATCGCGGAAAAATTACACCAGTTAAGTCAACATAACCAAGTATTATGCGTTACCCACCAACCCTTAGTTGCAGCAATGGCAGACCGTCATTTCCGGGTGGATAAGCAAATAATCAATCAAGATAAGGGTAAAAAAGCTAACAATGGCAACAGCGAACAACGTACCGTTGTACGAGTTACGACTTTAGATAATTTAACTACTCGCCGGGAAGAATTAGCGCAGTTAGCTGGTGGAAAATCAGCAAGTGATGCGATCGCTTTTGCCGAATCTTTGTTATTACAAGCCGCTAACCACCGTCGTGGCGAGCAGAGTTGATTAAATAATTCGTCATGAATGGGGGTAGGGGAAGACGGCATTGGTTGGGGCTTGAACCCTGCATGGTGGAAGCGCCTTAAAAGAGCGGGGCTTTGACACGAAAGGTTTTTGGGGCTATCTCTTCCCCACACCCATACCCACCCCAACGGGGCTTAGTAATATCAGTATAATTACTAACTAGGCTGCTTTATGTCTGAGTGAGAACAGTGTTGAAGGTTATCTGTTTGCATTCTCATGATATAGAATCGCAGCAGTACACTTGATTATTTGAAAATTGCTGTAATCAGCATATATTCTGGGCATCATAATCCCAGCAGAATTCATAAGCTAGCTGCCAAATTCTTTGGCAGCTAGTTTGTCATTGATATACAACTTACAGTATCGGCTGATGGCAGATAGTTTTAGGCATTATCTCTTTATTTATCGATATAGTTTTTTACTTAAGTTTATTTTGGGATACTTACAGATTCAATTAGGAGTCATCCTCAGTGTAGGTGTTTGGATATTTTCAGAAGTTCAGTTACAAGCTGCCCAACTACATGAAAATAGGAAATCCCCCTTATTCTCCCCAATAAATGCAACTCAGTATGACTTAGAACTTGCAAAACCTCTGTCCCATCGATTTTTGATTGCAGCACCGGAAAACTTCAATCCCGATTTGCGACTACCGCCACCGCCACCCAAACCACCAGAGAATTCTAGCCCACCAACAACTTCTACCAAACCGGGAACACCGAGTGCAGTTTTGGAAAGTATTGATACAGACTATCGCTATGATACAGACAACTTTGGGCAAACCAATTTATTCATCGAACCGACGTTACAGTTGCGATTGAGAAATGGTAATAAAATATTCTTTAAGACAGGTTTTGATTTCTTTGAGCAACGTGGTGTTGAATCAGTTAGCAATTTTCCCTTGCAAGTTGGATGGCAAGGAAAAATTGGGCAAGTGACGTTGCAAACAGCAGCCGGAGTTGATGTGTTCGACCGTTTACCTACAGCGATTAATCTCAATGCTAAGGTAGAGGCTCCGATTTTGCCAGCACGAGTTTCGCCATCAGGCCAATTGCGATCGCTATTAGTACTATCAGGTAATTTGGAACAAGGGCCTTATAAATCCAATGCCCGAACTTTAGAAAACCAAATTACTGCTTGGCGATTTGGGCCTGATTTATACTGGCAAATTGACCGAAACACCAGCTTGTTTTCTTCGTTGCGTTTGGGTAACTACAACGATGGTAATTCTGATGTACAGACTTTTAGCAGGCTAGAGCGGAAATTCGGACAATTTTCTCTAGCAGCCAACTTATTTACTTGGAGTTACGAGCGCGATTTAGAACGCACAAGTGGCTATTTTTCACCACCAGATTTCTTAGTCTACAACGCTGAGGTAGCTTGGGAAGGCGATATTACCAAATTCTTACGCTGTCGCCTAGCTGCCAACTTAGGACGACAGCGACTTAAAGGAGAATTCGACAACGCTAATACCTATCAAACACGCTGTACAGTAAAGCTCTCACCCAATATCGAAGCAGACTTGGGCTATAGCTTTAGTAATGTCCGCAATCAAGATACAGGAGAAAGCGCTTACAGCGGTAACTCTTTAACAGGACAGTTACGTGTCAAATTTTAATCAAAAGAATTCAGAATTCAGTAGGAATATTGAATCAAGTGTGCTATAGATTTTTGATTTTCTTCAAATTATAAAGCTTGAGTATTAAAGTCTTCTTAATTTTGACTCCTAACTCCTGACTTTTGAATTCTGACTCGTAATTTCTAACTCCTGAATTTTCTTTTTTGAAAATCCAAAATGGTATAAGGCTTAAAGATGAAAGCACCATTACCTGATAACGAAACACAGCGAATTGAGTCTCTTTTGCAGTATAAGATCCTCGATACTCCTTCGGAAGTTGCTTTTGACGACCTGACTCGTCTAGCCTCATATATTTGTGGAACTCCCATTGCCTTAATTAGTTTAGTCGATAGCGATCGCCAGTGGTTCAAGTCAAAAGTTGGCTTAGATGCCCTAGAAACGCCCAGAGATGAGGCATTCTGTGCCCATGCTATTTTGGAACCTGAAGTTTTTGTTGTCCCTGATGCTACACAAGACGAAAGGTTTTCTACTAACCCGGCAGTTATTTCCGATCCTCATGTACGGTTTTATGCTGGTGTACCGTTGACTAATCCTGAAGGATATGCGTTAGGAACAATTTGTGTAGTCGATCGTGTACCTAGAAATCTTTCTCCAGAACAAGTTGAAGCATTACGAATTATCGGTCGCCAGGTAATCAAACAATTAGAAATGCGGCGCAACTTAGCAAGTTTGGTCTTAGCGAATGATACGCGCAACCAAGTACAAAAGAAACGCAAACAATTTTTTCAAAGAGTTGCTGGTGGGTTTGGGTTAGCATCAGCAATTTTAGTCTTGATTGGCGTAATTTCTTATCAGAACACAATCTTATTAATTAATAATAATAATCAGGTACAAAAAACCCAAGAGAAAATTAATAAGCTCGAAGAACTACTGTCTGAGATGAAGGATGCTGAAACTGGACAACGCGGTTACATCCTGACTGGGCAAGAAAGTTATTTAGAACCTCACCAAGCAGCACTTAGAAACATCGATCGAACAATTGAAGAACTGGAGGATTTAATCGCAGCTCATCCCAGCCAACAAAAGCAGTTCGTAATCCTTAAACCCCTGATAGCTGCAAAACTTGCCATACTCAAGCAGACAATAGACTTGCGCCAAAATCAGGGATTCGAGGCGGCGTTGGAGTTAATCCAGACAAATCAGGGAAAGAATCTCATGGATGATATCCGCAAGGCGATCGATGAGATGGAGAATGAGGACAAAGGATTGCTTCAGCAGCAATCACAAGCTGCCAAAGCCAGTGCTAACAACACGATTTTGACGCTTGCGATCGCTATTTGTCTGAGTTTTATTGTTCTAGCCATACTCTACTACTTCATTTATCGTGAAGTCAGAGAGCGTAAATTGACAGAAGAGACGCTCAACCAAGAACGCAACTTTATCTCCGCAGTTCTTGATACAGCCAGTGCTTTGGTAGTAGTTGTTGACACCCAAGGGCAAATTATTCGCTTCAATCAAGCTTGCGAGCAAACAACTGGTTACTCATTTGATGAAGTCAGAGGCAGGTATTTCTGGAATTTATTTTTAGTACCCGAACAGATAGAGCCAGTTAAAGCAGTGTTTGAGCAATTGCGAAATGGTAAAGGGCCTAATGAGTATGAAAACTATTGGGTAACGAAGGATGGGAGTCGGCGACTAATTGCCTGGGCTAACACTATTTTGCAAGACTACGAGGGTCGCGTGGAATACATTGTTGCCACAGGTATTGATATCAGCGAGCGCAAACGCACCGAACAGCATCTTAAAGCACAATATGCTACAACCCGCGTCTTAGCAGAGTCTACCACCATCAAAGAAGCCATGCACCTAATTCTGCAAGGAATCTGCGAGAGTTTGGGAGCGGCTGTGAGTGAAATTTGGATGGTGGATCGGGAAGTTAATATACTGACTTTTTTAGATAATTGGTATAAAACATCATTAGAAATGCAGGAATTTGACATACTCAGTCGGCAGATAACTTTTGCGCCCGGAATTGGATTGCCTGGTCGTGTGTGGGCTAATGCCGAACCTGTTTGGATTACTGATGTTGCTAAAGATAACGGTTTTATGCGCTTAAAAATCGCTGCTGAAGCAGGACTGCATGGAGCTTTTGGTTTTCCCATCTGTGGAGGTAAAAAAATCCTTGGTGTGATTACTTGCTTTAGCCATGAAATCCAGCAACCCGACCCAGATTTGGCAGAAGTGATGAATTCGATTGGCGAGCAAGTCGGACAGTTTATTGAGCGCAAACAAGCAGAAGAAGAACTTCAACGCCAAAACTTGCGATCGCAATTATTTACTGAAATCACCCTGAAGATTCGCCAGTCTTTGCAAATTAAAGAAATTCTGCAAATTGCTGTTACAGAGGTACAGAAAATTCTCCATAGCGATCGAGTCTTAATCTATCAACCTGATGAATCTACAAGCACCATCGTCGAAGCAGTAGTTTCTGGGTGGTTGACAATCAAAGAGAAAAAGCTCACCGATACTTACTTTCAAGCAGAATATCTACAACAGTACTATCTACAGCAGTATCGTCAAAAACGAAATTCCGGGCTTGCAGATTTAGATATAGGTGAAGTACAAAAAAATCACATAGAATTACTCCAACAATTTGGAGTCAAGTCAAATTTAGTTGTGCCGATTCTTGTCAAAGAAGAACTCTGCGGTTTACTGATTGTTCATCAGTGCGGTAGTTCTCGCCAATGGTCTAGCTTTGAAACTCATCTTTTACGGCAAATAGCCGATCAAGTAGGTATCGCCTTAGCCCAAGCCCAAATGTTAGATGCAGAAACTCAACAGCGACGAGAACTTGAAGTTGCTCGTCACGAAGCTGAATTAGCTTCTAAAACCAAAAGCGCTTTTTTAGCTAACATGAGCCATGAAATTCGTACCCCCATGAATGCTGTATTGGGGATGACAGGCTTAATGTTGGAAACTCCCCTCAACTGGGAGCAACGCGATTTTATGGAAACAATTCGCATTAGTGGAGACGCACTGTTAAGTCTAATTAACGAAATTTTGGATCTGTCCAAACTTGAAGCTGGGGAGATGGTGTTAGAAACTCTAGATTTTAACTTATCTACCTGTATAGAAGAGGTGCTGGAATTATTAGCTCCCCCAGCTCATAACAAGGGATTAGAAATTGCAGCCTTGATTTATCCTAACGTCCCGACCGATCTCCAAGGTGATGCTGGTCGTTTGCGGCAAATTTTGATGAACCTAATCAGCAATGCGATCAAATTCACCAGCAGTGGAGAAGTAATAGTGCGAGTAGAATTGCGATCGCACTCCTCGACTACAGCCACCATCTATTTCGCCATCATAGATACTGGTCTTGGCATTAGCTCCCAAGACCAATCCAAACTGTTTACGCCATTTACCCAAGTAGATGCTTCCACTACCCGTAAATATGGCGGTACAGGTTTGGGATTAGCTATCTGCAAGCAACTAGTGAACTTGATGGGAGGAGAAATTGGCGTAGAAAGTCATCCGGGTAAAGGATCTAAGTTTTGGTTTGAAATAACTCTCCCCAAACAACTTCACCCAATTTCGTCAATACACGATGGCTTCACCAACACCAAGGGCGAACGCGCACTTCTAACTAATCGCCGCTTGTTAGTAGTCGATGATAATGCTACTAATCGCAAAATTATCCACTATCAAGCTACCCGTTGGGGGATGGTAGTAGACCAAGCTGCTTCTGCTACTATTGCCCTCAAAGCTATTGAACAAGCTGCTAAGCACAATAGTTTCTATGACATTGCTGTGATTGACATGCAGATGCCAGAAATAGATGGCTTGACTTTGGGAGAGCAAATTAAGAACAATTGGGCGATCGCCCAGTTACCTTTGATTATGCTCACCTCTACTAATCAACGAGATGAAGTCCAACAAGCGCTAAAAATTGGATTTGCAGCTTATTTGGTCAAACCTGTAAAGCCGTCCCGACTTCTCGATACAATCTTGGCTATTTTAGAAACGCAATTAGAACCAAAACAAGAGGAGGCGGTGACGCAAACAGGAGCCACTGCATTGGACGGCTTCCCCAACTTAAACCAAGTAGCGTTGAAAGACGCACAGAATCTATCTAGTCCATTCCCCGTGTCCCCGTATCTCCCTGTCCCTGCCACTTCTAACTCTCCTAAATTAAGAATTCTTTTAGCTGAGGATAATTTGGTAAATCAGAAAGTAGCTTTGAAGCAACTCCAGAGTCTCGGCTACAGTGCTGATGTTGCTGCTAATGGGCAAGAAGTGTTGCAGTTATTAGAAAAAATTCCCTACGATTTAATTTTGATGGACTGCCAAATGCCAGTTCTTGATGGTTTAGAAGCCACAAAAGAAATTCATCGTTGGCAAGAAAACTGCTTTGCAGGTGGTCGTCGTCCTGTGGTAATTGCGATGACAGCTAATGCGATGAAAGAAGACAAACAAATGTGTCTAGATGCAGGCATGGATGACTATTTGAGCAAGCCAGTAATCAAGGAAAAATTGGCAGCGGCTCTAGAGCATTGGACAATGCTGATATTGCCCAAACAAACTGTTGTTTCAAAGCAGACAATTAGTACAAAAGATGCCGATTTAGTTGACCTACCAATTGATTGGGAACGCTTGCATCAACTCTCAGAAAATAACCCAGAATTTGAAATTGAATTACTACAAATATTTGTTGAAGATATTCAAGCTCGTTTAGAAATAATTCAAATGGCGATCGCAGCTCATGATTTTGAGCAACTAGCGCGAGAAGCTCATCAAATTAAAGGTGCTAGTGCTAATATGGGTGTTACAACCATGCACCTGGCAGCAGAAAAATTAGAACAACTAGCTCGCAACCAAGAACGTCGAGGTACTAATAAATTCCTTTTAGAGTTAGAAGATTTTGTTAAACGCATCCAAGAGTTTTTAATCATTGCTAATTAGTCATTTTTACTTTGCAAATAACTAATTTTATTTTATAGATATAACTTGTAAACAAATGGGAATAATAAATTTGATGTCCTCAAAGTAGGTTCTGAGGTTTTCCTAATGAGTCAGATGAGTAGAGACGATGTACGAGAACGGCTGGGCAATATCGATCAGATCCGCGATATTATTTTTGGTACACAGCTAAGAGAGTACGAAAATCGATTTAGTAAACTGGAGTCAGATATTTCTTTGTTGCAACAACAAATGCGATCGCATGTTGAGCAACTCAAGTCCAACTTTTCCACCGAACTAAAAGTGGGGTTTGAGGCAGTAGAGAAAAAGCTAAAGTCACTCAACATTACAACTCAAGAAGAAACTCTTGACTTACGCCAACAAGTCGATCGACTTAATAAAAAGTTCTCTAGTAGTGTTCAGTCCCTTGATGACGCCTTAGATAGCCAAACTACCTCAATCCGAGATGAAATCTTTCAAACCAAAGTCCAATTACAAGATGATGTTAGCGCCCTACGGGATCTAATTTTAGAAGAAATAGATCGCCGCTTTTCACAGTTGACAAATACCAAGGTTTCTAAAGACGATATAGCTGAAACCTTGTTTGCTTTAGGAATGCGCCTAAAAGAAACTGAATTTATTCCTCAGCTTCGAGAAGCCGCCGATGAACGCAGCAACGATTATACTGCCGTACCGCTTCTAGAAACTACAAAGTTCTCAAAAATGTTAACTTAGTCCAACAGTACGGTAGAGTTACATTCTTAATCACAGTAGAAGATGAGGGGGATGAGGTAAATAATTTTTAACCGGAGCTTTTAAAGTCTCCGGCTCGTTCCTAATTCTTAACTCAGCACAGTCTAAAAGTCCCACAGAAAGCTAACAGCACTTTTCAAGACGAGATTTACTGATATGACTCAGGTGGAACATTCAATTTCTCAATCTGTTGAATTAAAAGAAGAAGAAGTTACACAGCTTGAGAATTTAGTACATTTACTTGTCGAACTCAAAATTATTGATTCACCTCAGCAATCTTTTTCTCAATTACAATTAAAAAATAATAATAGTTACGAGTATTTTTCAGAAAAAACTGAATTATTGCAACTTCCTTCAGTTCCATTGGAGGTGTGTGAAGCTTATTTAGAGTCTACTTTTAATTCTGTTTGTCACGTACCTAATTTATCAAAAATTGCTGAAGAAGAGTTAGAAAAATCTCTTGAAATATATACAGATTATGAGAACATTTCTGAAAAATCAGAGGATGCATTTCAAAAATTACAACAAATTTTAGTTGGACAGGAACTAGCAGACTTAAATAATATTATTAATAAAGTTCAAGAAAAAACAACAAAATTAGAATATCAAATTTATGAACCAAAAGAGTTAATCAATCTATTGTTACCCTGGATCTCTGAGCTTTTAAAACTGAAGCTGGCTGAATCAAAAGAGGAAATTATAGAGATAATTGCTCCTATTATCGATCGCACTATCCGTAGTCGTACTGAACAGGATAGAGCAAGTATGAGTGAAGCGATCGCACCTGCTGTTCCTCTAGCAATTTCCCAACAAATTATTGTTGCACCACAGGAAGTATCAGATGCGATCGCTCCGGCAATAGGACGAGCAATTAAAAAGCAAGTTGAAATTGAAGAAAATATTGTTGTCGATGCACTCTACCCAATTATTGGTAGTACCATAGCCAAATATATGGCAGAGACAATCCGTGCTATTAACCGACAAGTTGAAGAAACCCTCAGCGTAGAAGGAATTAAACGTAAAATTCGTGCCAAGTTACAGGGAGTTTCAGAAGCAGAATTAATTCTTAAAGAAGCTCTGCCATTTGCAATTCAAGCCATTTTCTTGATTCATAAACCATCTGGTTTAATTATCTCAAATATTCAACGCTCTGATACACAGCAGCTTGAGGCTGAAATGGTAGCAGGAATGCTGACTGCGATTCGCAGCTTTGCCAATGATTGCATTAATCAATCTGGAGGTGTGACCGAATTAGATACAATTGCCTACGGAACCTCAAAAATAATTTTAGAAGTTGCAGGCTACTGTTATTTAGCCATTGTTATTCAAGGAGAACCAAACAAAAACTTTATTTATAAAATGCGACAGAATTTCAGCAAAATTATTAAAAAGCATGGCGAAATAATTGAAAATTTTGATGGAGATTTAGATACTATTCCTAGTGAAGTTAATGCACTTTTACAAGAACTTCAAGAGATAGCTATTCAGCATAAAAAGAAAAAAAAATTATCACCTTTACTAATATTCGGTTTGACAGTTTTCAGCAGTATTTTCATTCCTTGGGGCTTTTGGCAATACCAGACTGGAGTGATACGTTCTATTGAAAATAAAACTTTGTTAGCTCTAACTTCTACTCCCGAATTAGCTGTGTATCGGTTAACAGTGCAAGTAGAAGATAATAAATTAAAATTAACTGGAAGATTACCAAATCAACTTCTTCGCCAGAAAGCTGAACAAATCGTCAAACAAACCTCTCCTAATTGGTTGATTAATAATCAAATTTTATTAGTCGAAATACCAGCAGATCCTGTATTAGCCGCTGCTGAAGTCAAACGAGTTACAGCAATTTTAAATCAAACAGAGGGTACAGCTATTTTTAGTCAATACATTGCAGGTAAAGTGTTTATTGAAGGTACTGTTAACCGGATTACAGATGCTCGAACTATTTCTCATGCATTTGAGCAAATTCCAGGTGTAAAAGTTGTGTCTAGTGCAGTGCGAGTAGAACCTTTACAGATTGAAGTGCGATTTTACTTTCAACCTGAGTCAGCCAATCTGATGAAAGCTGATTTAGGACATAAAGTTAAACAGGTCAAATTTTTTCTCAATCAGCACCCAAATCAGCATTTAAAAATCATTGGTTATAGTTATGACCATAATAGTAAAAATACCTCTCAAAAATTAGCATTGACACGAGCAAAAGCTGTACAACAAGCATTGATTAAATTAGGTATCGAACCATCTCGTCTACAAATAATCGCTAGAACAACTTTCCCACCAGGAATTGATGCAACTCAACCCTCGTGGTTAAGCCGCTGTGTCATTGTAGAACCGATAAACTAAAAATTTTAAATTTAAAGTAACTGCAATTTCTATATGTCTACAATCTCTAAGAAAATCTGCTTATTTGGTGATTTTGGGGTTGGTAAAACTAGTCTAATTCGGCAATTTGTTGAATCTAAATTTAGTGATGAATATCTTTCAACTGTAGGAGTAAAAATTTCTCGTAAATTAGTGAATTGTTATAAACAAGGTATAGATTACCAACAAAATTTACAACTTTTAATTTGGGATATTGAAGGTAGTAATAAATTTAAAGCAGTTGCTCAAAATTATTTTCAAGGTTCTAAAGGTGCTGTAATAGTTGGTGATGTAACACAACCAGAGACCCTCAACCATCTTCAGGAGCATATTCAAACTTTTTTAACTGTTAATCCTCAAAGTTATATTATTGTTGCACTGAATAAATCAGATATGATTGCAGCGGAATATTTAGAAAATATCCGCCAAATGTATCAATTCAACAATCAAACCAATATATTAGATACTTATATCACTTCAGCTAAAACTGGTAATAATGTTAATGAGATATTTCAAACTTTAGCTAATCGTTTAATTTAGGAAAATGAACTTATTATTTACAAATATATTGTCTGTATCTGGAATTGAATACTTAATTATTAATAAAAACTTTCAGATTCTAGAGATGTCTCTAGGACTAAATCATTTTGTCTATATTTCTACTCAAGTAAAGCAAGGTGATGATGTGCGGATTGTGTTTCCAGAACTAGAGGGTCTTGAAGATATTTTTGATGCAATTTACAAGCAAGAACAAAATAGTTTTGAATTAAAGGGAATTAGGCGATCGCCCGATACTGCTTCTCCTTTATACATTGATATTTATATTACTAAAAATATCCAAGAAGATAATTATAGTAATTCATTTATTATTCTTGTGCAGAATGTAACAGAACGGATGGTGCTTGAGCAATCTTTATTCCAAGGTGCAAATGAAGCAAATCTTTTGTTACGTAACTTAAAGGCTTCTAAACAATACATAGACCAAATTGTGACATCAATTCCAGATGCATTGTTGGTAACAACGCTGTCAGGAAATATAAAAAAACTGAATAGAGCTGCACAAGTTTTGTTAGAATATGATGAAACAGAACTTATCGGTCAACCTATCACCCAAGTTCTTAAAGAAGTCAATCAATATGATATACAAAGTATTGATATATCGAGAAACTCCGAGATAAATTCTTTAGTCAAAGAGGTCGATACAGTTTGTCATACTAAAAGTGGTAAAACCATTAATGTAAATTTTTCCTGCTCAATTATTCAGACAGAAATTGAACATTTCCAAGGTTATGTTTATATTTTGCGAGACATGACTGAACGAAAACAAGCTGAACTTGCTAAACAGCAATTTTTAGCAATGATTAGCCATGAAGTTCGGACTCCAATTACATCAGTAACTGGTATGGCGAGCTTGTTACTAGATAGTGAATTGACTCTTGAGCAGCGAGACTTTGTTGAAACTATTTACACAAGTGGAAATTCCTTACTTAAAATTATTAACGATTTTCTTGACTTTTCCAAAGTTCAATCGGGCAATCTGGAACTAGAGGAACAACCTTTTATTTTACGAAATTGTATTCATCAGGCTCTAGATTTGCTTGCACCTAAAGCTAAAGAAAAAGGATTAAAACTCATATTGTTAGATAATCCTAAACTTCCTACTACGATTGTGGGAGATATCACTAGACTGCGCCAAGTCTTAATTAATTTACTCAGTAATGCTATTAAATTTACTAATACTGGAAGCATAGAAGTTTCAGTTACAGCCCGCAAACAAACCGATAATAATTATTTTGCTGTAAATACTTATGAAATTCAGTTTAGTATTAAAGATAAAGGCATTGGAATTCCACGCGATCGCCTGGAACGTTTATTTAAAGCTTTCAGTCAAGTTAATTCGTCTATTACTCGAGAGTATGGCGGTACTGGTTTAGGTCTTGCCATTTGCAAGCAACTGTGCGAGTTAATGGGTGGCAGAATTTGGGTTGAAAGTCAACTGAATACAGGCAGCACATTTTATTTCACAATTACCGCTTCTGTGATTTCAGAGGAGGTAAGAGTCAAGAGCAGCCAGTACAATCTTGGGGCTTCACGCCACTTCCTACAACGTGGGGAACCCGCTGTTGGCGCGACCATAGGAGAAGTTTTGATGCCTCTGTCTTGCCGCCCTTCGGACATCTACGGAGGAAGCCTCTCTAAGAAACGCTTTGCGAATGCAACAGACAACCCTATCGCACGCAGCAGTGGCTCCCCAATTGGAGTAAGTGGCGTTGAGAATTCAGAATTGAGAATTCAGGAGTCAGAAGTGAAAAACTACGAAAATAACTGCAATATTCCTGTTCTTGATTCTTCTAAATTAAGAATTCTTTTAACAGAAGATAATTTAGTTAATCAAAAAATTGCTTTGAAACAACTTAAAAATTTGGGCTATAGTGCTGATGTTGCAAATAATGGACAAGAAGCTTTGGAGATATTAGAAAAAATTCCTTATGATTTAATTTTGATGGATTGCCAAATGCCAATTCTTGATGGTTTAGAAGCCACAAAAGAAATTCATCGTTGGCAAGAAAGCCGCTTTGCAAGTGGTCGTCGTCCTGTCGTAATTGCAATGACAGCTAATGCAATGAAAGAAGACAAACAAATATGTCTAGATGCAGGTATGGATGACTATTTAAGTAAGCCAGTTTTGAAGGAAGATTTGGCGGCGGTTCTAGAGCATTGGGCAACTATAATTTTGAATGGAAAAGAAACAGATGTAACTTTAGTCGAGCTATCAATTGATTGGGAACGCTTGCATCAACTCTCAGAAAATAACCCAGAATTTGAAATTGAATTACTGCAAATATTTGTTGAAGATATTCAAGCTCGTTTAGAGATAATTCAAATGGCGATCGCAACTCATAACTTTGAGCAACTAGCGCGAGAAGCCCATCAAATTAAAGGTGCTAGCGCCAATATGGGAATTACAACCATGCATCTAGCAGCAGAAAAATTAGAACAACTAGCTCGCAATCAAGAACGTCGAGGTACTAATAACATCATCTCCGAGTTGGAAGAGTTTGTTAAGCACATCCAAGATTTTTTAATCAAGAGATGAATGAAGCTACAGTCTGAGCATCTATTTGAAATTAATAACTATCTGCTTTATAGTAAGATTTGCTAAGAACTCAAACACTAAAAGTAGGGAATTATTAAAAAAGTTTGTCAAACCTAGAATTTGGTGTTATTAAATATTAGTAATATTTACTAATAAATAAACAGTAACGATTATCTACTGTCGGCTCATAGCTCAATTTATCAGCAATGGCAGACATGATTTGTAATCCACGTCCGCGCTCTTGGTCATTCTCCTCAAATTCAGATGTTTGGCCCAATTGCTCCTCTAAATTAAAATATTTACCTTGAGACCAAATACGAATTTCTATATACTCATTTAAACGCACAGCTTCTATCTCAATGGGAGTTTCAATGGGCAAATTTTTGTGGGCGTGTTCAACAATATTAGTAAAGCCTTCTATCAAAAGCGTTTGACATTGCCACCAAATTTGTTTATTGGGAAAACTTGGTTGATTCATCTGCTCGAACCAAGATAAAACTTCAGGCGAAGCTGTCAGGTCTGTATTGACTTTTAGATAAATTTTCTTATTCACTTCTTAAACAATAAAATATTTTAACATCATCATATTCGCTAATCAGTTTATTTAATTTGAGTATTTTCACTATACATTACAAACTAAATTTAATATAAGTTAAATTAGAGTAAATACTGATTTTTCATTGTAATTATAAAAGTATTAATTATGTTTAAAATTTTAGTTATTGATGACGATCCTACAGTCCGAGCAGTACTGAAAAGCACACTCAAAAAACAGGGTTATGATATTACTGTAGCCAGTAATGGTGAAGAAGGAATTACACAAGCACAACTCTTACGTCCTGCTCTAATTATCTGTGATTGGATGATGTCCGAGGTAGATGGGCTAGAAGTATGTCGGCGAATTAGGGCAGATGCAGATTTGGCAACTACATTTTTTATTTTATTAACAGCTAGGGGAGCCGCTAGAGGAGAGGAAGAAGATAGAGTTAGAGGACTTGATGCTGGAGCAGACGAGTTTATCTCAAAACCAATAGAGATGAATGAATTGAAAGCAAGAGTCAGAGCAGGACTAAGGCTACATCAGCTCAATCAAGATTTACAAAGTAAAAAGCAAGCTTTGGAGACGCTCAATCAAGATTTGCAAACCCAAAAGCAGATTTTAGAAACAGAATTGACTGAGGCAGCTGATTACGTGCGATCGCTTCTACCTTCACCGCTTGTAGGAACAGTAACTAGTGAAAATTTGTTTATTCCTTCAGCACAGCTAGGCGGTGATTGCTTCGGTCATAATTGGATCGACGACGATCGCTTGGCAATTTATTTATTAGATGTATCAGGACATGGAGTAGGTTCAGCACTCTTATCTGTGTCGGTGCTGAATGTTTTGCGATCGCAATCTCTGCCAAACACTAACTTTTGTCAACCCAGTGAAGTCCTAAAAGCGCTCAATCACGCCTTCCAAATGAGGAAGCACGGTGATAAATACTTCACAATTTGGTATGGAGTTTATCACCGCCTCAAACGTCAACTCATTTATGCCAACGCCGGACATCCACCCGCTTTACTGTTATCTAGTACCTCAACAACAAATATCCAAGTTCAACAGCTAACTTCTTTAGATTTACCGATTGGCTTTTTACCTGATGTCGAATTTGAGGATGCTGTTTTTGAAGTCCAAGAAAATAGCTCTTTATATATTTTTAGTGATGGTGCTTATGAAATTAATCAGCCAGATGGGAATATTTTAGGAATTGATGCTTTCATTGACTTATTAATCAAATGTAGTCAAGAAGATACCTATAATCTCAATCGACTATTAGCAAATATTCTCACATTGAATGCTCAAAATAATCTTGATGATGATTTATCTTTGGTAAAAGTTAACTTTGGTTAATTTACTCAAATGTACGTATTTCAATTTTGTCTTGCTAGTACTTGGCGATTAAATTCCTCTTGGTCAGCAAAGGTTTGAAAAATTCTATCCATTTTAGTCAGTTCAAATAACATTCTGACTTGATCGCTGATAGAACAGACAAAAAGTTTACCATTAGCTTTTCGTACCATTTGCATTGCTGATACTAAAGCACCTAAACCCGAACTATCAATAAACTTTACTTCTTTTAAATCCAACAACAAAATATCGGCTCCATTTTCTACAATCGTACTAACTTCACGACGCAATTCATTCCCTCTAATGCCATCTAAAATTCCAGATAATTCTAGTACTGTCACACTCATATTCATGAATCAAAACTCCAAAATCTTACTTGAAATTATACATTAATATTTTGGCATTTACTTAATATAAACCGCAAGAGCTAAAGTAATAATTTTGTTGATATTATGTAATGCTGTCTGATTTCTGAGGACTGCCCTGTGTCCAGTGACCAATGACTAAAAACTATGGTACAATTTCTCAGTAATTAGCTTGAAAATTCTCTTTGACTCGTCTATTATTACTATTTGCTATTGCAGTAAAGAAGCTAGCATCAACCCATTGTCGAGAAATTTCAAAAGCTTCAAAATACCCATCTTTTTGACCTAATTCTCGTGCCCAAAACCGAGATAAAATCAGGATTGCATCCAGTTGCATAAATGCTTTGTTTGCTTCAGATTCATAACAACCGATAGCAGCGACTTTTTCCTCAATTACAGAGGTAATATCTACAAAAAAGTTTGGTTCAAAGCCACGTAAAAAAACAGGTGGTGCTGAATACCATAAAGGTATGTTTTTACGAGTAGCAACATTAGAAACTGCGATCGCACACACTTCATGATCTCTATGTCCATATTTTTCAGGTTGTGGTGCGTGAGTAATAATCAAATCCGGCTGCCAACGCCCAATAGCTTCTTCAGCAACTTTAATTACTGCTTGTGTTGAGAAATTGCACTCTTCAAGTGCGTGAAACTCATAATTGGCACCGATGATTTTACCAGCTGCATCTGCTTCTTGATGACGTGTACCCTTAACAGGTGAACTAGAAAGGCTACCATCAGTCAAAATTAAGCAACGAACATTCCACCCTGCCTTTGACATCAAACTGAGAGTACCAGCAGCAGGTAAAACTTCATCATCAGCATGAGCATAAATTGTTAACACAGTTTGCTGACTAAAGTTGTTACAGTCTAAATGAGTATTCATGGCTGTTTTCGAGTTTGTCATTAGTCATTGGTCATTTGTCACTTGTGCTGAGCGTACTCCTACGGGGAAGCCGTTGGCGCAGCCTCTCGTAGAGAAGCATTTGTCATTTGTCATTTCTTCCCCTATCTCCCCATCTCCCTCAAGCTTCTTTCGGAGGTTGCCAAACAGATGCGCGGATAATAGCCGACAAAAGTAATAAGTTATAAATAGCCCATGCACCATTGAGTAGATGAACTTCAGGATAATTAAGATGGCCAATTGCAAACCGATAAAGGCTCCATAATATTCCCAGGATGGTCAAGATAAAAACAACGATTTGTGGCCAAACTAGCCTTAGATAAATGCCGGATTGTCGTTGTTTAGGTGTGACTTGGAAATTGAGTTTTTGTCCTGTAAATACACTCCAGACAGCTTGAATTAATAAAGGAAATAAAGCGATCGCGTATTGTTCGGAACGCCAAACTTCTCTTGCTGGAATGCCCCAGGTAGCTGCAAGAAAAGTCATGCGGTTAATAATAAAAGCTGGAAAAAAGTGTAAAGCAAAGTCAGGCCCGTAGGTTTTTACCGGAATAATATCAGTAAAAAAATAGATAATCGGACAACAAATAAAAACTAAAGTTGCAAAACCAGAAAAATAGCTATACATAGTTTTAAAATAATGCAACCTTTGCCAAAAACTTAGCCCTGGCTTTGTTAACGGATTTTCTCTCAATAGTACTTGAATTGTTCCTTGTGCCCAGCGTAGCCGTTGTTTGAGAGTAGAACTCAGGTCGTCTGGTGCTAAACCTTCTGCCAGCAATTCATTGTGATAAATGGATTTCCATCCAGCACCATGTAGACGCATGGCTGTATTCATATCTTCTGTAATACTGTTGCTGGATACGCCACCAATTAATTGAAATTCATTTAAACGTTTTTCGTCTTTGGTAAACTCATCAGCAAAATATTGAAGTCCAACACTAATCAGTGCTTCCCGTCTCAAAAGTGCATTTGTACCTGTATAAAAAGCGGCATTCATGCCATCTTTGCCCTGTTGAAGCGGCCCATAAAATAAATTTGCTCGATGTCCAAAAGGATCGCCCGCAGGAATGTTGTAAAAATCCTGACGAGTCTGGACAAAAGCAATTTGATTCTGGTCATATTTTCCTGTGAAAAGATTATAAGTGAAGAAATAAGGCAGAACTCGTTTAATAAATTGTGGTTTGGGAATATGGTCAGCATCTAAGGTGAGAATAAACTGTCCAGAAGTTTCTCCAGAAAAAATTGCGTAATTGAGGTTACCTGCTTTAGCGTGATGCGGTACACCAGCTGGTTTGGGACGAGCAATGTAGCGAAAACGAGCGAGTTCAACTAGTTCTATTTCTTTATTACGAATAGCTTCTTCTAAGGCTTTGCGTTCGGTAGTCAGACGTTCGCTTATACTTTGATGTTGTGGAGGTAACCAAAGAATAAACTCTCGCAGACTTTGCACAAATCCACTAGCAAACTGGTTTTCCTCTAGTTGTGATGAAGCTTGCAGCCATTCTTCAGCGGCTTGAGTGTTAGGTGCAAGATTTTCTAGTTGCTTCAAGCGCTCTAACAACCAAAAGTGTTCTGCATCAATTCGTTCTGCTTCCTGCTGTAGTTGTGGTGAGAGCAAATCCTCAATACACAATCTTTCTGTCATTGCTCGCATCTGAGCCGAGTTACCATCATCCAGCACATAAACACGTAACTTTGTTGGCGGGTAATCCATTGCTAGAGCAGCTTTGGCAGTTTCTTCTACAATTTCTGGTGGCTCGTTGTAGCAGGTTACAAATACATCCACTGTTGGCCAGTCGGATCTTGGTATCGATGGAGTCATCTGGTCGAGGGATTTAATTTGTCGAACTAAAGGCCGCCACAACCCAATTACAAACATCACGCCACCGAAATAGCTATAAATTTCAGCTATTAGCAAAGGAATAGAGATCCAAAGCGCATCAAAATTAATCGAATGGGTGATGCGCCATTGCAAATACCAGATACCAAAAATTAAATTGATTTCTGCCAAATACCGAAATAACAGCGTTCTTTTTTTAAGTAACGAGCGGCTGTTTCCAGAAAAGTTTGGGGAATTATCAATAATAGAAACTGAAGTCATATTATTACTATTTGAGATTTATGAGTTTGATTTTAGTCTGGTTAAAATTTGGTTTTTCCCAATCATTGATTCAATTCATATCAAAAAAATTAAATTAATCGGCTAGTGGATGTCTACCTCTAGCTTTATAAAGCAGACTTTCTAAAACGATCGCATTTGTATTCACGTCAACAGAAGCATTAACACCAAGTTGGGAATTTTCATATCGTCCTGAAAAATAGCCGCGATTTTTATCTGCTAAATTTTGAACGAAATCTCGTAGCTTTTTTGCATAAGGCTGATTAGGCATGAGTGCAAACCAAGAAAATGCTGCTTTTGTACTGAGAAACCGTAATTGAGGATAGGCCTTTCCTGTTGTGTTAACGGCTTGCCAAGCTTGACCATTGGAGTAGACGCTGTAATACAAAAAGTAAGGGAGACGATCTAAAGAATCTTCATTGACAGCAGTTAAAATTCCAGTACGTTTAAACCTTTGTAATTGCACTTGAAAAAGATTTTGTACTTGAGGCTTAATGGCATCATTCCAACCTATTTCTAAACCCCACAGCAAATAAGGATCGTTTGTCAGGTAGTTACTAGCTCCAGAGTTTTTGAAATTACGCTCGTCGATTTGCAGCGTAATCCCATCGACTTGAACCGCTTTTGTTGGTGAATTGTTCAAAGCATTAGTAGCTTGAAGATTCCACAACTTTAAACAATGAGCAGCATATTGCTCGTAGCCGAATCGCCCTTCCTGCACTTCCAGAAGTTTGTCTGCTTCGGGAATAGCACCATTTAACCAACCATCTTTGACAAGTTTCGATATCTGCCAACGAGCGACGATGCGATTTATACGTGAAGCGAAGCTGTCGCCCTTAGGCGAATCGCGATACTCTGGATAATGCGATCGCATAACATGCAATCCAATTAAAAATCGCGCCATATCTAGAGCCGACCAACCACTTGTACCTTCGGGGTCGGGAGTGTTATCGAGATGGCGCATTTCGGCAGTGTCAGTGCTATAAGCTTTGTTGGGCAAATTAGTTGCAGGTAGCGGCAGTTTTTCCAACGTCCGTAGCAAGGCGTTCATCCGCTGTTGAAACATCTCTTGCGGTAATAAGCCTAACTGGTAAGCCGCATGAATTCCTAATAAGGCGCTACCCTGATCCCACCAAGTTGTCCAGGGCAAATTATCTACTGAATTAACTAAACCCGTTTGGGGATTCCAATTGCGATCGAAATACTTCCAAGCTTGTTGAGCCGCAATTCGATCTGCTTGTTCGCTCAACCGAGGTGGTGAGATTTTCAGCAAAGGAGTAACAGGTTTTTCTGGGTTAGCTGTCGGTTTTGGTTTTAGCAGCAGTGGTGTAACTTTGGGAGCAATAGGTTCTGGTGTTTGGATATCAGAGTTAAAGTTCTCAGGCGCAGCAATCAGCACAGATGGTGTAGGAGAGCATCGCCATGTCAGTGTACTAGGGCAAAGCGGGGGTTGCTGATTTGTCGTCGCGTACAAAAATGATTGCAAAATCATGCTTTTGATGCCTCTTGTTGCCATTTATATCTTCTTTGCCAACTCCGCAGGGGATAAACAGCCAACGGATTGCCTCGTGAATATACACCAGCCTCTTGAAATATCTTTTGGATGGTTTGAGCAGATGAATCAAGAATGTCTGTTGCTTGTACAAACTACTGACTGTATTGACTCATCTACAAGTATTCCCAAATACAACTGCTTATTAACAAATACGCCTTTGTAATTCCAGTAATTTCCCTTTCAATTTAGGGACTGACAAATACAGGACTTACACACCAAAGCCTGAAACACTGTTCATAGTCATTAGTCATCAACTTCAAACGGAATAATTTATTTCTTGGAGTTCCCTTATCGTGTAACTTTTGTGTCAGTTACTAGTGGAGTATTTTTGCTACTTGAAACCCAGTAACTTCCAGAACCATCAGAAATTAACTTGATTCGTTGGATTGAAGTGTTGGGTAAACCTCGCCCAGAATTTCCCTTACTAACTGCTACCCACCAAGGAGACTTCATGGTAATAGTCGGACGAATTAGGGGTTGTTGATTCATTAGTGTATATAGCAAGGATTGCAAAATCATACTATTGGTGCTGCTAGTGAAACCAATCGCCGTTTTACCTGTAGTTTCATAAAAGCCTTCATAAAATCCAGCCAATGGATTATATAAATCAGTCGTTCCTTGGAGTAACTCTTGACTATACTTGTTCTCTGGAAGCAAAGCATGATAAGCAAAAGCTACTGCTGTACTTACCAATCGCCCTTTTGGTAGAGGTTGACCGTTATCTCCTAAAGCTACCCAGGATTCACCTTTGCCAGTAATTGTGCTGTGGACAGTGTAAGGCTTGCGATCGATTAAGGTTGTAGCTGAGGCTGTGAGGATGCCGGTGCGACGGTAACGTTCGGCTTGCGCTTGGAAAATTGGCTCAAAGAGCGATCGCATTTGTGGATCTAGTCCAAATTCCAAAGCATAAAGTAAGAAAGGATTGCTAACTGTGTATTGGTTTTGAGAGTTCGTATCTGTGCGACGGCGTTGGATTGGTACTTGTATTCCCTCTACTGAGGCTGTTTGATATTCACCGCCAACAGCAGAATGCTCAACATTAAACCCCCATAATTGAAAAGCACGCGCCGCATATTCTTCATAACCCAAGCGGGTTTCAGGGTTAACGCGAGTAATATATTGCCCATCTGGCGATTTACTCACAGTAGCACTAGAAAGAATACCTTCGCGCACCACACGTAAGTATGACCAATCCAGCACAATTTTATCTACCGCAGCCGTGTATTCTGGATGACAGGTTTTTAAGTTGTAAAGCGCTGCCAGTATTCTGCCTAAATCTAAAGCTGACCAGCCATTTCCATTTGGGACTGGATTTCCACCGTAATCTATTGATTGTAGAGTTCTGGTATCGTAACCCCGACTCGGCAATTCCTCACCAAATAAAGGTAATTTTGTCAAGGCTGCTAAAAGATGACGGGTGCGCCCTTCAAATTCTTTGGGGGTAATTATATCGAGCGATCGCGCCGCATGGAGTGCTGCCAGATAATCTCCTAAGCCCCAGAGAGTTGCACCCTTGAAATCGCTGCGATCGTCAATCAGCCCACTTTTAGAATGATAATTTGCTTGAAAGTATCCCCAAGCTGCCTCTGCATAGCGCCGTTCAACAACGCTCAACGGTCGTTCTAACTTGAGATTAGACGATGGTTGCGGACTATCTACTGGTGAAATCGGTGCAACAACCACTTCTGTAATTTTAGAAGTATCCGCAGGGGTTGGGGTAGGAACTGTAACAGGATTTGCTTGATTTGAGGGTGTTACGTTCTCACTGGGCTTAGCAGTAGCTACACTCACAGAACTAGAGGCAATTAAGGGGCGATTTCCCCTAGCTTTATAGTATAAAATCTCCAAAATTAGCCCATTAGTATTACCTGTCAAAGCTTTATTGGGTTGTTTGGATTCTTCATAAAGACCAGCATAGTAACCACTATCATCAGGACTGCGGAGATCCTTGACAACATCAAAAACTTTTTGAGCATACGCATTATCTGGAAAAAGATAGCGCCAGCCAAAAGCTGCTTTGGTGCTGATGCTGCGAAACTGGGGATAAGGCTGGTTAGTATCTGTAATTGTTGCCCAGTTTGCACCGTTGGCGTAGATAGTATTGTAGAGAAAATAAGGTGCTTGGTCGATATTGTCTTCTGTGACCGCAGTTAATTGACCTGTGGTATCGTAACGCCGTTTTTGCACATCTAAAACTCTCGCAGCAAAATCAGCTAACTCACCTTGCAAGCCAAATTCGATCCCATCAAGGATATAAGACTCGCTAACAACATAATTATTAGCGTTGGTGCTTTTAAAATCACGGGTATCAACGGGAATTTGCACACCATTAATTTCGACTAGCTTAAACGGTTCTAAAGCAATAGCTTTTGGTGCAGCAAAACCCCAAAGTTGATAACCTCTGGCACCATATTCTTCGTAGCCGAGTCGTCCTTCTTGCACCAGTAATGTTTTGCTGTCAGGGAGAACAGTAGCGCCAAAAAGTTGTTCATCTTTGAGCGATCGCCCAACCTGCCACTTGGCTACAATTCCTTTGAGCCAATCATTATATTGTGGATGACAGCTGCGGATGACATCAAATGCAGCTAGAATTCGACCAATATCTAAAGCAGACCAACCAATACCCCGTTCAGTGGGATTGTTGCCATAATCAACCATCTGTGCCGTGGCTGCATTATAGACTTTATTGGGCAAAGCATCCTCAAATAACTTCAGGCTGCTAAAAGTCGTTAAAAACTTGTTGAGGCGCGCATCAAAGTCTGTTTGGTCGGTGAGATTTAGCGATCGTGCAGCATTCAACGCCATCAGGTAGTTACCCATATCCCAGAGCGTACCCGAAGGATAACCCCCAGTAGAATTGGTAAATCCCGTTGCTGGCTGATAATTTTTCACAAAATACTGCCAAGCAGCACGAGCATAAGTTTGTTCTTCAGGTGTGAGGGGGGCTGTAATATTGCTACAGTTATTCGATTGAGATAAAACTGGTGTCGGGACGTAGAACCAAAATTGCAGAAATGTTCCAACTAGGAACAATGCCATCCATCTCAACAGCTTTTGTTGACGGGGTTTGTATATCATAATCCAAAAAAAGAGTTAAAAGCGTCATCGCCCGTCTATACAGCTATACTTATAAATCGAGCTTTATCAGGTCTATTCTTTTGGTAATGGCTTTATCGATTCAGTCGAGTAGCGGTAGCGAACAACATCAAATCGCCCACTGCTGAGAGATATTTTATAAATCAAGCAGACTACGAACGTCTTGATAACCAGGTTTTGGAATAGAGATTTTCTCAGTCTTGTACGAATAATTTCTCAGGCGAATTACATCCTGAACCTGTTCGATAAACTTCTTGTGGCGTTTTTCCATAGGTTGATATTCATAAAAAGTCTGTATCTGACAACAGGATGATATTCTGAAAAATCTGAGATATCAGGGTGAATTATACGGAAATTTTCTATACTGTTTTCTAAATAGAGTCTAGATACGGAAAAATTTGTATATAAATTGACAAATAAAAGAATATTAAATTAAGTAAGTCGGTACAATAAAACTAAACTATGTGAAGAAAAATTAGCTAGGCTAAAACCGTCTTTCCTCCTGCCTCCTGCCTTTTGGCTCCTGCCTCATCTCAACTATAAATTTTCCCACCCACCTACTTATTTCTTGTGGGGTGGCCGTCTCGCCATTGGTGTCAACTTAACGTAAAACTTTTGTCAAAACTTGATTTTGAATTCACTCACTTAGGATCGCAATTCGCCTGACCCCACCTTAGTTTTGCCTAAAGCCAAAACTTCCCCTCCCCGTAAGCCTTAGGTTTCAACTCTTCAAGTAGTTTTGTAGGGTGCGTTATGGACGCACGTCTTAACGCACCGAACATCATTGACGGTGCGTTACGCTGGCGCGATAACACACCCTACTAAGATTAAATCCAAATATCTGAAGTGCAATCACCGCCAGGATAGCGCATCTCATGAGCGCGAGAAGGGCCTGCTGGTTCTTTACCAAAGTCAACGTAGAAGTCTTCGTTGATTTTTAGTCCACCATTTTCAGTGTCGCAGTCAATCTGTAATAAATATGAGCCGGTCTTAGATAAATCAGGATAAAACTGATTATCCCAAGTGCTAAATAAGGAATTTGTCACATAAAGCCGTTTGCCATCCAAACTCAGCTGTATCATTTGCGGGCCGCCAGCCAATTTATGACCTTGAACTTCACCACTGTTACCTAACAAACCACCGCACCAAACTTGACCGGTAAGTTGAGGATGGGCTGGGTCACTGATATCATATTGGCGGATATCTCCATGCAACCAGTTGGAAAAGTAAATATAGCGATCGCACATTGAAATCAAAATATCAGTAATCAATGATGGCACTGGTATCGGCCAGCCTTCTACTTCTACTGACGGTATATCAATCACTTTCTCTATTTCCCAATGACCGTTAGGTTTGTGCCAATGCCAAACATTACTGCTGAGTGCGGCGGCGACAAACCCATGAGTGCTGTCGGGGTTATGGTGAAAGCGCAGTTCTAAGGGAATTAATCCTTCATCTCCTAAGTCAAAACTTTGGATAATTTCCCGTGTTGACCAATTCCAAAAATGTATGTGATGACCATAGTTGTCGGCTGCTACATCGTTGAGGTCAAAACCAGGATAATAGGTTTTGGGTGCAGCCCATTCACTACTTACCATGACATTATGACGCGGCTGATACCAAAAGTCATAGTTAAACCGCATCGCATCAGCTTGTCTCTCCCAACGTCCAGCAATATCAAAATTTTCATCCAGTAACAAAAAGCCACCAGGGCCATTTCCCTGACTGTCGCCCAACATGGAAATCATCACATGACCATCTGCTAGGCAGTGTACTGTGTGCGGAGCAGTCAAATTAGTTTTTGCTTGAATTTCTTGTGGTTCAATGACTTTATGCAGTTTCGGCGCTTTGGTATCTGCTGTATCAACAATATAGATGCGGCTAGAACGTTGCCCAGGTATGACGTTAAATCTGCGGGATTTACTAGCATCACCATGACAAGAACTACAAGCATTCCAACCAAAGTGATGTAACTCATCGCCAATGTAAGGCATAGCTAGACGATGAATCACTTGAGAATAAGTTGGCGAATTGGGGTCAACGTCTACAGTGGCAAGATAATCTGGTTCTTCGATACCAGTACCAGTATAGAGGGCGATCGCATAAAGTACCTTTTCTCTTTCAGCCTCAACGGCTGCTTCTGGAGAAGCGTAGCCAGGGCCACAGCAAGCATGAGTCATGGTTTTAGACCTCACAGGCTCTTAAAAATCACAATTACGAGCGATTTTATTACCAATTGATAGTTTTATTTTATTAGTAAAATACTTTTATAAAAATTTAGCTTAACTGACTGCGAAACTTATTAATACTAATAGTTAATAGTACAACAGCAAAAGCAACTAATGCCAAAACATTCATCCACAATACATCTAAGCCAACGCCTTTGAGTAAAATACCTCGAACGATCGCAATATAATGGCGGAGGGGATTGAGTAGGGATAGGACTTGAAATAAGGGAGGCATGGCTTCAATTGGTGCGATCGCCCCAGATGTTTGTACCATTGGTAAATTAATAAAGAAAGCTGTCAGTACTACCTGTTGTTGAGAACTACTCACAGTTGCCAACATAATACCCAAGCTAATTCCGACAAACAAATACATACTGGATAAGCCAAAAAATAGGAGAAAACTACCTCGAAATGGTACATGAAATACTATTGTTGCTAAAGTGATAGCTAGTAAAACATCTCCCATTAATAAAAATGCCAAAGGTACAATTTTCGACAGCAGTATTTGCCAGTTAGCAGCCGGAGTCATTAATAATTGTTCTAAAGTTCCTGTATCTTTTTCCCGAACCACAGTAATGGCTGATACTAATGTGCCAATTAATGTTAAAACTAAACCCATAACCCCTGGGACAAAAAACCAACTACTCGTCAATCCAGGATTATAAAGAAATACAACTTCTGTTGAAATTAAAGGACTTGCTTGAGCTTGGATTAATTGCAGATTATATTGTTGAATAATTTGATTCATATAATTTGCTGCAATCCCCGCTGTATTTGCATTTACTGCATCGATAAATACTTGAATCTCTGCTGATTTTTGTACGAGTTGACGGGGAAAATCAGGGGGGATTATCACTCCCACATCTAGCTTGCCTTCTTCGACTTGACGACTTAATCGTTTTTCGCTGTCTGGTACAGATTCTAATGTGAAAATTCGATTTGATGTCATGGCTGAAACTAACTCACGACTGCTGCTGACATTGGCATAGTCGATGACACCTAATCGTAAGTTATGAACGTCAGGATTGAGAATAAATCCGTAAAGTAATAGTTGTACTGTTGGTGGAACAACTAGCAAAACAATCAATTGCTTATTTCTGAGAATTTGATTAATTTCTTTGCGTACTAATGCCCAAAAGGGACTATTAAATAATCGCTGAATTAGTTTCATAAATGTAGATTATTCAGGTAAAATAAATAATTATGAATTATTTTAACTAGACAATTGCATTCGACTTAAAACTCGGCGCGATACGTTGAAAAATACTAATCCTAAGGCTATCAGCATAAGTAAATCAAACCAAACTCCTGTAAATCCCGTACCACGCACAAAGGCATCACGGGTAATATCAATATAATAACGGGCTGGAATTACGTTAGGGAATAATGATAGGGGGAAAGGAATATTATTGAGGGGATAAATAAAACCTGATAGTAATATAGATGTAATAAAACCTACGAGAGAAACACCTTGCACTGCTGCATTTTGGTTACTACTACGAACTCCTAAAAGTAAACCAAAGAGAACGCTATCTGTGAGGAATAATAAAGTGCCAAGTAGTAATATTATCGGGTTGCCAACTATACCAACTTGGAAAATAATTGAGCCTAAGCCCATAACTAATAATGCCTCAGCAATGGCAATTAATAGGTATGCTAATCCTTTACCTAGTAATAATTCACTGGCGCTAATACTAGAAGCGTAAACTTGTAAAATAGTACCTTTTTCTTTTTCTTTTACCATTGCGATCGCCGACAATAATGAAGGAAAAATCCACAGGACAACCCCATATGTTCCTGGCACAATATACAGTGATTCTAATCTCCCAGGATTAAACCATAAACGCATTCGTGCTGTAATACTACTAGTAGCGGGTATGAATCCATGCTCTTGCAGAAAAAAGTTTGTTACTCTTTGAATACTATTTCTAATTACCCGCGCATTGTTCACATCGGTTGCATCAATTAATACTTGCAAGGTTGTACTTCTACCCGCTTGAATATCGCGGCTAAATGTAGGTGGAATAATTACTGCAGCTTTAGCAATTCCCTTATCGATGGCATCGCGTGTTGGATTACCACCAGACCATTGTTTAGGCACAAATTGATTAGTAGCATACAATCTTTCAATGTAGCTCCCACTGAGATTTGTGTGGTTAAAATCTTGCACAATTAAAGGTATATCTTTGCTCTCTAACCTAATAGCAAAGCCAAAAATTATTAAAGTGATAAATGGCAATAAAAATGCTAACGCTAACGTCAGGCGATCGCGGCGAAATTGGGCTATTTCTTTCACACATTGAGCAATAATTCTCATTTTAGGAACTGGGGATTAGGAATTGTGGATATGGAAGCTTTTTTTGTACGTCTTTTAATTTTGCGATCGCTGTACTATACCAATAAAAGCATCTTCTAAAGAAAAAGGAATCCGACGTAGAGAATTGATAGTAATTTGATTAGCTTTTAACAGTTGAGTTAATTGATTTATTTCTGGTTCGGGATTATCGAGAACAACGTGTAAACTGTCAGCAAAAATCGAGACGCGCCACGATTCAAAGTGTTCTTTGAGTAACTTGGAAGCAGCTTGATTTTGATTAACAATGATTTCTATTAATTGTCCTGGTTGCGAGGCTTTGATAGAACTGGGTGAACCTTCGGCGACGGTTTCCCCTGCAACCATAAAACTCATGCGATTGCACTGTTCAGCTTCTTCTAAATAGTGTGTTGTCACTAAAATCGCTGTACCGTTGCGGGCAAAGTCATTAATTAGCTTCCAAAACTGGCGACGCGCTAAAGGATCTACCCCTGATGTTGGTTCGTCCAAAAATAAAATATCTGGTTCGTGCATCACAGAAGCACCGAAAGCTACTCGTTGCTTCCAACCTCCCGGTAATTGGCCAGTAATCATATTTTCTTGCCCTTCTAAACCACAGGTAGCGATTACCCAAGCAATTTTTTCTCGCCGGAGTTTGCGGGGTACGCCGTAAACTCCGCTATAAAATTCTAGATTTTGTAAGATAGTTAAATCGTCATAGAGGGTGAATTTTTGACTCATGTAACCTATGCGTCGCCGTAAGTCTGCACTACGCAAATTTCCAGTTTCACCACCCAAAGAAATTTCGCCGCCGCTGGCTTCTAACAACCCGCACAGCATTTTGATTGTCGTAGTTTTGCCAGCACCGTTAGCACCTAACAACCCAAAGATTTCGCCGTAGCGCACCTCAACGTTGACATCTTTGACAGCTTGAAACTTACCAAAAATACGGCTAAGGTTGTGAGCATATATCGCTAGTGCTGAGTCCTGAGTATTAAATATTCCCCCTGCTCCCCTGCTCCCCTGCTCCCCTGCTCCCCCACTCCTTACTCCCCTCTGACGAAAACGAGGAAATGGAAAAAATTGCGGTGCGGAACCCTGTTGTCGCAGACGCGTTACAAAGACGTTTTCTAATGTGGGTTCGCCACGTTCAATACTAGGAGAAGGTAAGTGATGTTGTTGCAGTAATTCCCGGACTTCGGTTTCACCGGAATTGATATCTTTAACCAAGACATCCAAGCGATCGCCAAAAGTTTGTACATCTACTATATTTGTTTGTGCAGTCTGGGAAAGTATTTCTTCTGTGGCTTCTAGGTTTGCTGTTCGCACTTCTAAGCGATGCAAGCCCAAGTTAGCCCGTAAATCAGCAGGTGTGCCAATTTCATGAATTTGCCCGCTGTACATTAAAGCTACGCGGTGACAGCGTTCGGCTTCGTCTAAGTATGGTGTGGCGACGACAATTGTCATCCCCTCGGCTGACAGTTGGGCTAGCACGTCCCAAAATTCCCGCCGAGAAACCGGGTCTACACCTGTGGTAGGTTCATCTAATAACAATACTTCTGGTTGGGAAACCAAAGCACAACACAGCGCCAACTTTTGTTTCATTCCCCCAGAAAGTTGTCCGGCTAAGCGATCGCCAAATCGCTCTAGATTCATTAATTTTAAATATTTATTGCGGCGTTTTTGCAACAAATCAGCTGCTACTTGCCGTAACCCTGCTGCATAACGCAAGTTTTCATCAATACTCAAATCTAGATACAGCGAAAACTGTTGAGTAAGATAACCAGTTATTAATCGCGCATTTCGTGCAGGTTGATTAAATATTTGCACCTCCCCTGCCGTTGCTTCCATCACACCACCCAAAATGTGAAAGGTGCTAGTTTTCCCCGCACCATCGGGGCCAATTAAGCCAAACATTTCACCTTTGTTGACAGTGAAATCAATTCCTCGCACCGCAGCTAACTTTCCATAGTGCTTGTGCAAACCCTGAACTTGAATTGCTGTATTTGGCAGACTAGATGATTGCGGTAAGTTTACAGAGACAGTAGTAATTTGCTGTTTCATTCCCTTTAGTCTCCTAGCTTGAAAATGGGTACAGGGGTGTAAGTTTATGGGATCTTCCAGTAATTAGATAACTCGAAAATGCTGAGTCAGTTGTTAGTTTTTATCTCCTATCTCCTCTGCCCCTCTGCTTCCCTTGCCTCCCTTGCCTTCAAACTGATTTCGGCATCTGCTGGCATTCCCATTTTCGCGCAGGGAAAGTCTGAGCCAGTATAGGGATTTTCGGGATTAAAGCAACCATCAGGATTTTGAATTTTAATCCGAATTCCTACTACTTGTCTGACTCTATCTTTTTGAAAATAAATATTCTCTGGTGTAAATGAAGCTTGGGGGTCTATGGCAATTACTTTACCTTGTAGTGGTTTATCTGGTGCAGAATCAATGAAGACTTGTGTTGTTTGTCCCAGGCGCACTTTACCAATGTCGCCTTCAGGAATAAAACCTCTAAAATAGACTGTTTTCGGGTCAACAATACTCAAAATATTAGTTTGACTACCAACTACTGCACCCGGTTCGACACTACGAGTAGTCACTACTCCGTCTAACGGACTAACTACATTTAAATCTTTTTTGGAGTCTGCAATCTGAGTGACGATTTGCTGCTTTGATGCTTGGGCATCTTTGACTTTGGCATTAGCAGATTTAACCTTTGCCTGAGCAGATTTCAATTGAGCATAACTTTGCTGCTGCTTTCTGATTAATGCTGTTAACTGGGCGTTGCGAATATTAGGATTAAAACCTGTGGTTTTAGCTTGAGTTAACGCCCCTGAGACAGCACTTAACTGTTGACGTTCGGCATTAACTGCTGCAACTCGCGCTTCTAAAGTAGCAATTGCCGTATCAAGAGTAGTTTGTGCTTGGTCGAATTGTTGTTGATTGACTGCCCCTTCTTTGACTAATTGAGCATAGCGATCGCGGTTGATTTTTGCTAAATTAACTTCTGCTGTTGCCTGTTTAACTTGGGCTTGTGCTTGCACTAATGTGGCTCTGGCTGCTGCTACATTTGACTTTGCCTGCTCAATCCTGCCTGTGGTATCCCCTTGGGACTGCTGTAAATTCAGTTGGGCTTCGTTAATTTGGCTGTTAATTTCTTGAATTTCTCTGGTGACTCGTTCCACATCAGAAATTGCCTGCTGTTCATCATACATCGCAGATGTGATTCTGGCTTGGGCACCACGCAATTGTTCTTGTAGCAATAGGTCGTCTGTGTTGTCTAACTTAATTAACTCTTGTCCCTTCTTGACTGCTGCCCCTTCCCGTACAGCAATTGACTCAATTCTTCCAGAACGCTTTACCCCAATGTCGGTTTCGTAACCCTCAATCCGACCGCTCACTTTAACTATATTCATTGAAGTATGCGGTTGACTGTGCCACACAGCGTAACCAATACCACCCACCACTAGCAATCCTCCGATCGCTAAAGGAATCAGTTTCTTTCGCTGCTGTGGCTTTGATACTGGGGTATCTTTAAAATTTTCCGGGGATGTGGGGACAGTGTGAGTCATACTAGTACCCTGGATGACAAAAATATTTGTCATCATACTAGACTGTCTAGTATGATAAAGCAAGATATACGCAAAAATATTTACTTTTCATGGCTAAAATCCCTACTTCCCAATTAGAAAATCCTTTACCTGCGATTACTCAAAAACAGGAGCAAATCTTGCAAGGAGCGATACGGGTATTTTTACAGGAGGGTTATGCTAGAACGAGTATGGATCGTGTCAGTGCGGAAGCTGGGGTATCGAAACAAACAATCTACAATTATTTTCAAGATAAAGAAGGGCTGTTTAAAGCGTTGATTGAACGGTTAACACTCGCTTGTTTCCAAAGCCTTTTTTGCACAGAAAAATTGCACGGTGAACCTGGGATTTTATTGCGTCAAGTTGCTGAGATTTACCTAACCAAAGTTGCTGATAATCCCGATTATTTGGCATTGTTGCGTTTGATTATTACCGAGTCACAAAATTTTCCAGAACTAGCCAAACTTTATAATCAAACCGTTGTGCAGCGTGGTCGGCAAATACTCAGTCAGTATTTTGCATCTCATCCAGAATTGAGAATTTCTGACCCGGAAGCAATGGCTCACATTTTTTTCGGCTCACTGGTGTCCTATGTAATTGTCCAAGAAATTTTATATGGGAAAGAACTTACTTGTTTATCACGCGATCGCCTACTAGACAGTTTGATGAATGTAGTCATGAGCCAGTCTCTAATTGGCGTTGGCTAAACTGCACCTCCTACTTATTTATACTCCTGTAAAGCACCTAATTTACGAATTCCCGGCCAAATCATCGCTGTAGCAATCACTACTAAAATTGTGCCAATTCCCCCACCGACAACAGAAATCACCGGGCCAAACAAGGCAGCAGTCAAGCCTGATTCAAAGCCCCCCAACTCATTAGAAGCACTAATAAACACGTTATTGATGGCAGCAACTCGACCACGCAAATAATCTGGCGTTTTGATTTGAACTAATGTGTGGCGAATCACAACACTAATACTATCTAGTGCGCCACCGAGTGTCAGCATCAACATAGACAGCCAAAAGGAATGAGAAAGCCCAAAGATAATTGTTACAACCCCAAAGCCACCTACTGACCACAGTAAAGCCGGGCCTGCTTTGCGTAATGGTGGTAGATACGCCAGGGTAATCGCCATAGTCAAAGCACCGATGGAATTAGCTCCCTGGAGGTATCCCAACCCCACTGGGCCGACATGTAAAATATCTTTGGCAAAGATGGGTAGTAAGGCGATCGCACCACCCAACAACACAGCAAACATATCCAATGTAATTGCAGCTAAAATTAACTGATTTTGCCAGACAAATTCGGCACCGCCAGCAAGGGCTTTGAGCGATATTGGCTCGCTGGCGCGGATGCCTTTTTTCTCTGTAATTGCCAGTGTCAACATAAAACACAGCAACGCCGCGATCCCTGCTACTACATATACTCCCGTGGCACTTTTGAACAGCGCAATCCCAAATCCTCCCAAGGCGGGGCCGAGAACTGCGGCTAGCTGAAAACTACTACTATTCCAAGTGGCTGCATTGGTAAAAGCACTCACAGGTATTAACTGCCACATTAGCGCGTCACCAGCAGGTTTGAGGAATGCCCTAGCGATACCTGTGAATACCAAACAGGCGTAAATCAGAAAAACTGCACCATGAGTATAAGAAAGTACTGCTAAAGCCAGGGAACACAGAGCGAGCAACATTACCGAGAGTAACATGGTGAGTTTGCGATCGCGGCGATCGGCCACATCTCCAGCAATCAACGTCAGAGCAATCATCGGTAAGACTTGCGCTAGCCCCACACCACCTAAAACCAAAGCCGAGCTAGTACGCTCATAGAGTTCCCAGCCGATGGCTACATTTTGCATTTCCGATCCCACGAACAGCAGCACGCGTCCAATGGTAAATAACCGATAATCTCGAAATCTCAGGGCTGCAAAAGGATCGTGCTGTGCAACCTCAGAGCTATGGCGATTTGATTTCTCTTTGCTCGAAGACATTTTTGAGTAGAGTTAAGCCTTCTTCAATATTGGAAATTTGCTCTTGTGTCAGACCTTGGAGCAGGTCAGTAATATGAGCGCGAGTTTGATCCTGGGATTGCTTGAGTTGCAGCTTTCCCTCCTGGGTGAGATTGAGCAGCACTCGCCGCCGCTCTTGAGGATCGGCGATGCGTTCGACAAAGTTGCGTTGGACTAGGCGTTCTATGGTTGCTGATGCTGTGGCAGAGGTGACACCCAAATGCTCTGCCAAGTCAGATAATGAAGCACCAGGATTGCGGTTAATAAATGCCAGCGATCGCAACTGAGGTATAGATAAAAAAGCGGCGCTGTGGGCACGCATATCCGCTCGGATAAACCGCATTACTAATGGAACTGTTTCCATTACTCTGGCAGCACATTCTTCGGAAGTTGTACCTTGAGTAGGTTTATCCAAGGTCATGGGATTGTTGTTCTCCTGATTACATCGCCACCCGTGGATAAAGTCGTCCACTAATGATGGCTAAGATTATTAATGTTAATAAGAGAATTGTACAATCCAGACCAAAGCCATAGATGCTAGTGCCTCTGAGCAGCATGGTGCCGCGTAAGCCATCAACCTCGTAAGTTAAAGGATTTAAATGAGAAAGGAATTTTAACCAATTGGGCATCAAGGAAATGGGATAGATGGCATTGCTAGCAAAAAACAAGGGCATTGATAACAACTGCCCAATACCCGTCATTCGTTCTCGCGTTTTCACCAAACAGCCAATAATTAATGAAAAAAGACAAAAGCAAGCCGCCGCTAGCAACACCAACACTAGCACTTGCAGAATCGCTAGGGGATGGAGATTGAGTTTAACACCTAACAAAAATGTTAATCCGTAAATGACTACTACCTGTGATAAGCACCGCACTCCACACGCCAGTGCTTTACCCAAAACCATCGCCATACGGGGTGTAGGACTAGCTAAGAATTTATGTACAATCCCTAAATCTCGCTCCCAAATCAACGTTATCCCACCAGTAAAAATTGCCACAAAGAGGACACTCTGAGCCAGAATCCCAGCAGAGATGAAATCTAAATAAGGTACGTTTCCCGTAGGAATGGCGCGAGTCCGGGAGAAAACTTGCCCAAAAATTAGCAACCATAAAGCTGGTTGCACAGCTCGAACTATTAAATCAGTCGGATCGTGGCGTAGTTTACGTACTTCCAATTCAGCGATCGCTAAGGTTTTGGTAATTAGCTCGAAAAATGCAGAGATGAAATTAGCTCGGCGAGTAGGTTGTACCTTAACCCAACCGTTGAGCAGTGCGTCTGGTTCTTGCTGTGTCACGGTAGTTGACTCCTGATGTTAACTGGTCACCTGTGTAGTGAATAAAGACATCATCCAAAGTTGCGTTAGCTTTACCCAAAGAGGCTTTTAAGTCCTTTGGTGTGCCTATGGTCACGACTTCGCCTTGTTGCATAATCGCTACTCGGCTACAAAGACTGTCCGCTTCATCTAAAAAGTGGGTTGTTAAAAATATAGTTGTGCTGTAATCAGCACAAAGTTGTAGCACAAGTTGCCATACTTGAGTGCGGGCTATGGGGTCTAGTCCGACAGTCGGCTCATCTAGAAATAAAATTTGGGGTTGATGCAAAATCGATTGGGCAATTTCCAGCTTGCGGATCATCCCACCAGAGTAGGTTCGTACTAAGCGCCTGGCTGCATCTTGCAAACCCATATACTCTAGAATTTCACGGATGCAGCGATCGCGTTTTTTTGTTGGTATTTCATACAGCTTGGCAAAGATTAACAGATTTTCGTAACCCGTCAGGCTACCATCAGCAGACAGCGCTTGGGGCACATAGCCGATAGCGCGTCTGACAGGATCGGATTGACGAGTCACATCATAGCCAGCTAAAATTGCTCTCCCTGCACTAATAGGCAGTAAGGTTGTCAACATTTTAATCACTGTACTTTTGCCGGCTCCATTCGGCCCGAGCAGCCCAAATACTTCACCTTGTTCCACAGATATACTCAGGTTATTAACAGCGGTTAACTTGCCAAAACGGCGCGTCAGTCCCTGAGTTTCCAAAATCACTGATTTTGACTCGCTAGGAGGTTGCGAACGATTAATTTTTCCTGTAAGTATTGTCACAAGTTTCGATGCAATTAATTTTATTAGATTAACTAACTATTAGCTTGTCAAAATATTATAGTTAAGTCAATACTTCGCTTGCAGGAAAAATTCAAACTTCTATCTTGCGAAATTGATCAGATAGAGAGAAATTACTGAGTATAAAATTAAAAAATACAGATTTATGACTTAAATACGTGAGTTTTCCGCATTCTGGGAAAATATGACTCAATTTATTGCTGTTTGAGGATGACTAGTAAAAAGCGATCTGATATCAGTGAGATTGTAAGTGTCAGTCTTGGGATTGGCAGTACAATCCCCACACTGGGAAATTTACCAAATACACTGATTGCCCTGACAGATCAAGCCCTTTATGCTGCTAAAGAGCAAGGAGGCGATCGATATTCAGTCAGTGCAAATCTATCGAGGACACTGTTAACAAATTAATACCAAATTGCCGTCAAAAGATAGTACTATTCTGTCATTGCCATTGGAGCAGAGCGCAAGGAAGCAATCTCAGCAAATCCAAACTACTACAACCGAATGCAACTTAGTATCAAAAAATGCTTATTTTAGTTTTATTAATTTAGGCTCTATTGACCCTTTTATGGAATCGAATTAATAAATAAAACTTCCTTTTAGCCTGCAATCCTTCTCATGACTGGATTTTAAATTTTTGATATTTATTATATACCTTCCTCTAATGTAAATAAATATATTCAAGCCTCAAACTCGATTTTGGCTAGGGCTGTTTGAAGAAAGATGCTGAAGGTAAGTTCAGATTTACGACACATTTGCTTTCTTCACAAGAATCTCAAATTCTTTTACTATAAATATAACTATAAGACTAAGGCGTTTCAGGAATTTAAAATTCAAAAGTTGCTAAACTGATACCTGGCACAAGTTGCTTCATTGCAATTATTGTAGTGTCAATACTCCACAGTTATTGAAAATAGTGTAAACTGTCACCAAACATAGTAAAGGGATTGCTCGTTTTTGACAATCCAGCATCTGCAAATCCGAAATCGTAAAGAGCAATTACCAATAGAACTGGAGGTCTATAATGTTTAAAAAGATTTTAGTTGCATTAGATCGCTCGGAAATAAAGCAAAAGGTTTTTGACCAAGCATTAGGTTTAGCAAAGTTAACACAAGCTAACTTGATGCTATTGCATGTCCTATCACCAGAAGAAGATGGTAGTCCTTACGTACCTTCACTGTCAAATTTTGACTATTACCCGGAATTGAGTACTCAAAACTTCGAGTTATACCAGCAGCAGTGGGATACCCTTAAAAATCAAGGTATCCAGATGTTGCAATCTTTCTGTGCCGAAGGAAATACAGCAAGTCTGACTACGGAATTTACTCAAAATATTGGCAATCCTGGTCGCCTTATTTGTGAAACAGCCCGTAGTTATGGCGCTGACTTAATTGTTATGGGGCGTCGCGGTCGCTCTGGGCTAACAGAATTATTTCTCGGTAGTGTGAGTAACTACGTCCTTCACCATGCTCCTTGTTCGGTACATATTGTGCATCTTTCAGTTATCGATAAAAAAGATGAACTTATGAAAGAAAATACAAGCACTTCAGGTGTGAACTAAGTACGAACATTGCACAAGTGATAGCTAACAAGATTTAGAAACTTTCCTTTTGTGTGGATTTCATTTCAACTATCACAAGACTTATAGCATTTTAGAAAGTAGTTGATAGAGATATAGTATTGCTGTTTGATATCATGAACAATTCCACACATTTTAATCTTCTATAACTCTTTTATAAGAGTGCCTTTTGGCTCTTATGTTATCTTCGATTGATTGCTTATAAAATATCATTGCGAGCGCAACGAAGTAAAGCGTACCACTTCCCTGCGGGACGCTACGCGAACGTGGAAGCAAGCTACGCGTAGTGTCTCCTAGAGAAGCAATCGCACAAAACTTTGCGATCGCTTTGCTAATCAAATCTGACTGCTATATATAGTTAGGGGTGTATAACTATATGCTATACAACTAATTTGTATGTTATAGATATTTTTAGAAATGATTATTAGGTAAAGGAGCGTTAATTGCACGGTATTAAGTAAAGAGCGGTACGTACGGCGGGGTTATCTACTAGAGGCTACGCCAACGCCAACGCTTTTTAAGTAATAAAAAGTCCACTACCTAAAATTAGAGTTGAGAGCGAAAAGTGGATCTAGGAACGATGAAAGAAGATATTATCGAAATTACTGGTTTTCACGCTCATGTCTACTTTGATATTACGACTAAGGATATCGCCGCCCATGTGCGTGAAGAATTGGGCGCTAGATTTGATGTGAAGCTTGGACGCTGGTTTGACAAGCCCATCGGCCCTCACCCAAAAGCAATGTATCAAGTTGCTTTCTTACCGAATCAGTTTGATAAAGTTGTCCCCTGGTTAATGCTCAATCGTCAGGGTTTAGATATTCTCGTCCATCCTGAAACAGGCGATGACGTGGCAGACCACGCAGATCGTTCATTATGGTTAGGAACAAAGCTAGATTTGAATATTGAGTTTCTTCGACATATTAGAACAACCTAGTACCGCAAGGCGGAAGTCAAAAGTCAAAATGAATATAGTATAAGCGTTTCGTTGATTTTGAATGGGTTGTTTATTTCCGCCGTGCTGTACTAGTACTGCTGAGTGAAATTCGTAATTCTCGCGTAGATGCGAGAAGCAAGCTATGTATTTTTCATAATTCGTAATTACTATACTATTAGGGTTTTATTGATTTAGAATGGGTGGTTTATTTACGCGTCTGCTGTACTAGTAAGGTAAAAGTAAAAATTCAATTTTATATCGGAATAATATTTGATTGTTTGAAGAAAATTAGGTATTGTAGTGGCGTAGCAAGCTTAAAAGAGTGCGTTACGTGTAGGTTGGGGAGCCACTGCGCCCTTGCGTGCCAACAGCCAAGCAAGTGGCGTTTGAGCAACGTGAAACCCAATGTTAATCAAGGAGTTGGGTTTCCTTACGTCAACCCAACCTACAATTTTTTGCAGCATTTTAGCCTTACCAGTCCACTACGTATCTTTTGAAAAATAAAATAGTAGTCCTATATTATTTATTATGGTTAATTGAGTAGACATAATTTTAAATATTTTGGCTCACTTGGAAGGCAATACGCAATTTTTTATGATACCAACTTTATTCTTAACTTCTTTCTTATTAACTGCTCAATTACCTGATCCAGATAAAAAATTTATCAATTTAAAAAATAAATTAGAAAAATATGGATTTCAAGTAATAATTCAACTACCACCAAAGCGAGGCGCTTATGGTTTATTACAAGAAGCTAGCAAAAAAATTTGGATTAATCCAGTAGTTTTTGAGCTAAACATCGGTACTCAAACCCTAACCCACGAAGCTGTTCATGCCGCACAAGTATGTGCGGGAAAAGGAAAAATAAAAACTTTAGGTTTAAATATTCAGCCTATCAATTATGCTCGACCATTTTTTATGCATTATACCGATGTCCACAGGCAAGATTTAGAAAGAGAAGCTTATGCAGTACAAACTCAACCTAATAGTTTTGAATTAGCTATGTCTCTTCTTCAACAACACTGTAAATAATATACAATTATAAATAGTTTATTAATTTACATACAGTTGAATTTTCATAATTACTTATTTAACGAATTATAACAATAATCTCTTGAGAAACTTAAAATAAGCGATACACTAAGAAAAATTCCTTGAGGAAATGTTGATGCCACGGTCAAACGGAGTTAAAAATGAAACTTCTGCACAGGAATTGCCTACAATTTCAGACAAAGATACGGTAACAATTGAAGAGGAGCTTGAACCAGTAGAAGATGGCCAAGATATTGATGATATCTTGAACTCGTTAAAAACCTTACTGAGTTCTCTAGAAAAGCTCCAAAAAGTCCGCCAAGAAGTGGGCGACATCAAACCTTTGATTGGGCGGATGCTGGATGGAGAATTGGTTAGTGGTGAAGAACTTGAGCAACTCAAGGCAGGTGTGAGCAGTCTTTCTCGCCTCGTTCGTGCTTACAGCGACCATCAAGCAGCGTTGGCTAAAGCGCAACCTGCACGAAACTTGCTAGACCAAGTACTTAAAGAGCGTAAAGCTAGTTGATATTGGGCAAACAGGGAGTGTGAGAAAGTTAGGGTGGTGGGGTGGAATTCTCTCCCCATTTCGTCATCTCTCTACACTCCCGACACTTCCCATACTCCCTCACAGCGACAAATTCCTTAAGAGAAATTAGCAGCAATGCTTGTTCTTAATCAAGCACTAGTTCCTCCTCCAACGAATGATTTTATTTATATACTGTAGGATTTAAACCTGTTTTTGGAGCATAATATTCCCAAAGATGGAGTAGAACTTTAGGAGATTGTGCGACAAATGCATGAACAAAAGAACAAAACTTTTGAAGCTTGGCATTACAGAATACACAAGTGAGTTGATTAACTGATGGCTACAATAATCCCTCTACGTTCTAATGACAACTTAACTCTACCCAGATTAATTGTACTTGAGCCAAGAGCTACCTCTATGTTGTAAAGTTTAGAAGGACGAAGGGTAGCAGAGGTCACTGAAAATGTTTTGCAAGTTTTAACTCATATAGAAGAATACCTAGAATATATTAAAAGTATTGGTGAAGTAAATTACAATCCAGTTCCACCGAAGCGCTCAGAGCGGGTAGTTATGCGTGCCAAGTTCAAAGGATGTAAAAAACCTCAGCCGTTTCTTGTAGACGAAGAATGACGATAGACCCTTTCTGAGTGCAGGTTAATGAATTGAAATACGTCACAGACATAGATTGTCGGTGGCAATTAAAGTCTCCTTATTTAGAACACTTTTCTCAAGCATTTGCAAGATTATTTATGCGTGTTGGCTTGCCGTCTTCAATTCCACGTTTTTAGTGAGAGTATAAAGTACTAATTGATTAATTTGTAATTCATTAATGATGAACGTTGCACCCGCCATTGTAATACTAGGTCAAAATAGCGTAGCAGTAGCACGTAAAATAATCAGCGTCCTACCAGGAACGACGTTATATGGATTAGAGGGTCGCACGTCTGGGGTTGATGTCAGCTTCAGGAATTTTGGCGAGACGCTGCGGGAGTTATTTGCTCAGGGAACGCCGCTGATTGGCATTTGTGCAGCTGGTATTTTGATTAGGACGCTAGCTCCGATGTTCTGTGACAAACGACAGGAACCACCAGTGTTAGCTGTGGCTGAAGATGGTAGTGCTGTTGTCCCTCTGTTGGGCGGACTTGCTGGGGTAAATGATTTGGCACGCCGGATTGCTCAAGCGCTTGAGGTCAAACCCGCAATTACCGCCACAGGCGATTTACGTTTGGGCACAGCGCTGTTGTCTCCTCCCCCCGGATACCATTTAGCGAACCCAGACGATGCGAAAAAATTTATTTCAGATTTGCTCGCTGGGGCGCAAGTCAAGTTACAAGGTACAGCACCTTGGTTGAGCAATAGCAAACTGCCTATAGATGCAAATGGAGACTTGACCATTCAGGTTACAGAACGCTTAGTAACTCCTGCGCCCAACTGCCTTGTCTATCATCCTGAAACTATAGCGATCGCCATTGATGGCATCATTGGCTATACAGACCCAGTAGCTTTAGTACAGCAACTATTAGCTGATGCTGCACTAGCAACCGCATCAGTCGCAGGCATATTTGCACCCATCACCGCTGCTGCCGATCCCACTATCCACACCTTAGCTAGCGCCTTGAGAGTGCCTGCTCGCTTTTTCACCTCAAATCAGCTAGAAAACTTGCTTTCCCAAGGTTATAGCCCTGCCCAAGCCGCAGCGATCGCTGCCACAGGTACATCTCCTTTATCTGGTTATCCTCACATGGCGATCGCCATTGCCCAAAAGCCAATCGACCCCAACACCATTGGTCAACCACGCGGACGATTAGCGATTATTGGCACAGGCCCCGGCGGTCAAGAGTGGATGTCTGGAGAAGTCAAGGAAATACTTAAATCCGCAACTGATTTAGTGGGTTACAAAACTTACTTAGATTTAATCGGTTCTCTCGGAGATGGGAAGCAACGGCATGAGTCCGATAACCGCCAAGAAGAAGCACGGGCAAAGATGGCGCTCGATTTAGCTGCATCTGGACGATATGTAGCTGTAGTTTCATCTGGCGACCCTGGTATCTATGCGATGGCAACAGCAGTTTTTGAAGTATGCGATCGCTATCTTAAACCGGAATGGGAGAGTATCGACATTCATGTAGCACCAGGCATCTCCGCGATGCAAGCAGCAGCAGCAGCAATTGGTGCGCCGCTGGGACATGACTTTTGTGCAATTTCTCTTTCTGATATCTTAAAGCCTTGGTCGGCGATCGCCCAAAGAATTGCTGCTGCTGCCGAGGCTGATTTCGTAATTGCTTTCTATAATCCTGTTTCCAAAGAGCGTACTTGGCAACTGGCAGAAGCGAGAAATATTTTATTGCAATATCGAACTTCGGATACACCAGTAGTTTTAGCACGAAATCTCGGTAGACCAGGAAAAATTGTGAAAGTAATAACACTTGAGGAGTTAGCACCAGCTACCGCTGACATGCGGACAATTATTCTTGTCGGTTCCACAAAAACTCGAATTATCAACCGCCGCGATGGTAGTATTTGGGTTTATACACCCCGTCGCTATACTGAACAATTAGATCCCCAAATTTGATATGAATTCGTAATTTGTAATACTCGCCTGTTTTTGTGATTGCTTCTCTTTGGTCACAATGACAGTTATTATAACAGTATGATATAAATTCATGAATCTCCCATTTAATTAATCTAAAGTTCTCAAAATAATATGTTTTTTTAAGTCAAAATCAATTACACCTTGTTCTTGTAATTTGCCCATCAATCGGGTAATTGTAACTCTAGTAGTACAACAAGCACTAGCAATATCTTCATGAGTTAAACGAACACTCAAGCGAGTTCCATCCGGTACAGTCTCACCAATTTCCTGTTTTAAAAGTTCTAATAAATAGTGGAGGCGCTCTTGTACTCTTCTTCTACCAGAAATGACTAAAAAAGATTCTGTTTGCTGTAATCGGTGATTGATTTTTGGTAAAAGAGTATGACTCAAAGTTGGCGAAGCTGCTACTTCTACTACGTAAAGCGATACTAATTCCACATCAGAAAGAGCTATTGCTTGATAAACATTTAGAGAAGTCAAACTAGTACCAAAAACCATTCCTGCTGTTGCTAATCCTAAGAGTACTTCTTCGCCTGTTTCGCAGTAAGTACTTAACTTGACTAAACCCTGGTAAACATAGCAAATTACTAGTGGATTGAGAGGAATAGTTTCTCCTTTGGAATGTTTATACACAGGATACTCAGAAAACAGCTCGCTGCTATGATTTTTGACTACTGCTGATTCTAAAGGCTGACGCTGAGAAATATTACGTAGCATCCAGCGCAGAGAGGTGGCTTTCCCTTGCAGATTACGGACAACAAGCACTGTCAAAGCTGCATTAAACAACTCGCCATGACTTGGTTGCAAACGTATTAACAACTCTTTAGCTCTTCCTGATTGAGACAGTTGGATGAGTTCGTTACAAACTTGTTGACGTTCTTCTAAAGGGACAAAATTAATCATTAATTTGCCGACTAGAAAATTCTTTGAAACATTAAATAACTTAGCTGCTGTGTGGTTAGCTTCTTGAATAATACCTTCTGTATTCGTTACTAAATAGCCGTCTGGTGCCAACTCGAATAAATCTTGGTAGTGTTGGCGTTCTGCTTCTAGCCAATTCCGTGTTTGTATTAGTTCTTCGTTTTGTTGATATAGTTCCTCTGCCGCTAACTGCACTATCTTTGAGTTGCTATAGAGTTCCTTAAAAGCCTCTGGTAAAAGATCTGATGGAATCCAAGGCAATACGCTAGCAGTTTGGTATAAATCTGTTAAACGCTTGTGCAATACTTCTGCGCGTTGGATAAACTTTTCTATATTCACCTTAAATTCCCGCTACTTAGTTGCAGAGGTTGGGCAAAAAAATCTACTTGCTAAAGACTTGGTATTGCAGCATTTCTGATTTTCTTGAGTAAAAAACTGGATTTTCATGAAGCTGCAATTGTTGTTAAATTAAATTGATAAGAGTACCTTTATAAAGATTTTCGACAATCTAGATATTACAATACTACATTCAATTCAGTTTTGAAACGATAGCTTGGCAATTAGATCTAGATACTCAATGTAAATTGAATCTATAAATTGCTTAACAAGCACTGTATATTTTTGGCACACTTATACTTTTTCGGAGAACAGATTATAACATTTTGCTAAGTATTACTTCTACCTTGGTTGGAGGATTTTGTAGCTCACACAAATACTAACCCAAAGGATGATGACTTAAGATTATACTAATTCGTCAGCAACGCAATCGCCCAGTCAAAATTATGACTAGCAAATAAATTAGATCCGATACGAGACTCCGAAAATCTAGGATTTCAGCCTTAAATTCCCAATATTGTTTAATCCACTTTGTCACTCCCTCGATGATTAAGTACTAATAATAATTGTTTCTATTATTACTAAGCTTCCATCACAAGAATTAAGCCATTACTACTAAAGGTATACTATCTAAGTTAAGTTTCTTTGTGTTTGTGGATACGTTTTTTCTCAAAAATTATCTCAGCGGATATCATTGTAGTGTTGACTAAAATAAGGCTACTGAGAACAAGCAGTAGCCAAACTACTACATCTCAAATTGCAAAATATAATTGTAACTTCAAAATAAACGTATATAAAAATACATAATATTTTAACAATTATCCGCTTCTTTAGTTAGAGGATAAATAAACTATTAAGCTGGTGTAATTTAACAATATGTAACTGCTTATCAACGTGTAACTTACTAGGAGTGATGCATAAGGTGTTAATAATATCAAATTTCATCACTCCTTTTTATTTAAGACTTACAACTAGAAATATTCCTTTAATTTGTAATAATTGCAAGCTGTAGATACCCTAGTTATGATAAAAATTAGGCATCTTATTTCTTGTGAATGATTGAGGAGTACTACGTCTAAAATTATTCTTAATTTAATTATTTGTTAATTTATTCTTAAATAAAAAAGATACCTAATTTTTAACTTTTGACTTTTTTTGACCAGATAAAACTCATATTTAATTGCATGAAATATACGTAGGGTGTGTTATGTCGTAGGCTAACGCACCAAAACCTTGATATGGTGTCGTACTCTCGCTGATAACACACTCTTGTATCTCACATTTTTTCAAAAATCAAATCCGATTGCTATAGGTAAAACGGTGTGAAAAAACAAAACTATATTAATAAAAATCAAATAAACTTAAACCTTCTTTACTCCTGCCTTCTGCCTAATCGCAACAATAAATATTCACGCCAACTATTCAGAGTATTAGGAGTTAGCAATTACTGAAACTTTGTGATATCGTGTCTTTTTAAACATGCTAATCACCCAAGCTCAATGATTTATCGTCGTAAATTGCCAAAGTATCTGGCATTTTTATTTTTATCAGTGGTATTAGGTGCTGACTTCCCAATCCTGCAAGTCTTTGCCCAAAGTAGTGTACAGTCATCTATCAGTAAAGGTGTGACATTTACATGCAATGACACAGAGACAACTATCAGAAGTAAAAATGGCCCGAGAGTGACTGTTGGGCAAACAACTATTTACATTGGTTATCAGCAAGTATCATCTCAAAACAAAGACCCTCGAATCATCAGTTTTCAGAATGGTCTCAAGAAATGGTGTCGCACTGATTACGAAACAACGAATGATGATGGTACAGGCTACGGACTACTTTGGAATGGAGGAAACGTTTTGTATGGCGTTTTCTCATCCACAGGTAGCCAGCCTGGTAATGATTTTCGACGCTTTGCTACTGGTCGTTGGCTATCTAGTTATGGAAGTGGTGGCGGCCCAAAAGTTGCAATTTTAGCAAAAATTAATCCAGACAATGGTAGCGCTTACTATGCCACATTTCTGACTGCCAAAAAGGCTGATGATGGGAAAACGAACTCTTTAGTTGTCACCGGATTATTATGGAATGGGATCAATTTGACAGTGAATGCAGATTCGTGGTGGACTCCCCGTCGCGCTAATACAAATCCGATGACTTGTTCTGGTTCATCACCTTATAAATATACAGGTGTATTTACTGGAGATTTAACTAAAGTTAACTCAGCTTCAGCAATTAACTGTAGTTAAAATAATTAGTACCGCTGTGGTAATCGTAATTCGTGATTACTGTTACGTAAGGGTTTTAGATATCTTGAATGGATGGCTTGATTTAGCCGCCTACTAGAACAATTATTTGGCGATCGCATTCGTAAATATTCATCTTATGATTAGGTAATCAGCTTGATGTTTGGTAGGGACGAAGTACATGTAAAAACCCTTTATCTCCCGCCAAAATCACCCGAAGTTTGACAGGAAAATACTTTTAGCGTTTGATGTCTTCGGTCAGATACAAATAATTTGCAATCAGGTCGGCTGAAAATAATTGTTATTTAGTTAAATTTATAGTTCATGCCAACGCAAACTACTACAATAAAATACGCTTTATCACTGCACACTACGACTCCCGAATTAGGTATAGCAATTAGTAATTTTGCAGGCGAGACTCGCTCTGAAGTTTGGAATTTAGGACGTGATTTATCTAGTTTAATACATCAATATTTAATTGAATTTATCAAACCACAAACTTGGGCAGATTTGTCTTTGATTGCAGTTGCAAAAGGCCCTGGTGGTTTTACTGGCACTCGGATTGGTGTCGTCACTGCCCGAACGTTGGGGCAACAATTAGATATTCCTGTATTTGCAATTTCAACTTTAGCAGCCGTAGCTTGGTCACAAGCAAGCAAAAGTCAAAATCCAAAAACTCTCGCCGTCCAAATGCCAGGACAACGAGGCCAAATTTTTGCTGCTATTTATCAGCTGATGCCAGATGCTTCTGGGCTAATAGCTTTATTACCAGATACAGTTATGACACCAGAAGCATGGCAGGAAACTTTAGTTAATTGGAACACTAGTTATCAGTTGATTCAAGCCGAATCTGGATTAGCTGCGACGGTAATAAGTATTTTGGAACTAGCTAAAATTGATTGGCAACAAGGCAAGTCTCCTAATTGGTCAGAGGCTTTGCCTTATTATGGACAACATCCAGTTGAAGTTTAACCCAGCTAGCTACACTGAACTGCGATCGCAGTAGGTCTACACTTTTGATTTTATGCTGTTGATATTTTCTCAAGTTCGACTACAAAATTTAATCATCCAACAAACTCATCAACGCTTGTAATTCCAAGTCAGGTGACTCTGATAACTCATCCTGTAACTCTAACAGTTGAGTTTGTAATGCTGTAACTACATTTACCATGTCAGATTCTTGTGCAATTTTTAGCTGACTTTCTTTGATTCTGATTTTTCTCAGCAGTTCGTTTACAGTAGAAATTGAATCATAATTTGGAGAAATCATAGCCTTACACCTACTATAAATTACAGGAGTAAAGTTAAACTTGCTACTCACACATTGTCTCGCATCGTTTAAATTTTAAGTAAAAATTGTACATGCTATTGGCATCAACTTGTCAGCGCAGTAATTTTTTATTCAAAAGAGTGTTGTACAAAAATAAATGCCACTATTGGCATATTACTTAATAGCTATTTAGCTATGATATTTGTCTATATTGCTATTTGCGATCGCACCACTGCTTGCTAAAATTCTCAACAGCTAGTTAAGCATCATCGAATATGTCTGGCGTTTTACCAGAACTTTGGAAATGTAGCATAAAAACATACAAATTAAGATGATATATTTAAGTATATTTATTTAGGAATTGTTTTTTAATGTAATACTAAGACCACACAATTAAGTTATATCTAACTTTCAGACAACGATTGAACAGCGCAGCAAGGTTATCTTTAGGACTGGTAATGGCATCTCTATTACCATTTTCTTTAATTTCCTGCTTGCTAAAAAATTAGTCGAATGAAAATTAAGTACTGAATTCTTAGGAGGAGTGAAATGGGACTCAGCGAGGAACTTTTGAACCCAAACAAAAAAGCTATGGTCATAGAAGATTGCTGCAACATGATCGAAACACAAGTTGCGTCCAAGTCAGGTATCAGCGGTATGGCGCTGAAAGCTGCCTTTGGCGCCTTAAAGGGAGTCAAGCCTGGATACATTCCTTATGGCGTTGAACAGCTTTTACCCCAGTGCTTGACGGCGCTCGATCCTATTTGGAATGAAGGCGTGAAAAAGGGCGACCCAGTAGGGCATGTGATTGCGAATTCCTCATCCACAGCAGACGCGCTTTTAAGCGTAACTGACGCGAGGCTCAAAACTGTCAAACGCCAAATCGTCCGAGGAACTTATGAGAAACTGCGTGGTTCAGCCAAAAAACACGTTGAAGGGGCGGTGCCAGACTTAGCCAACATTATTGACAAACACACCAAGGGATGAAGGAGTTGGGAGTATAGGGAGATAAGGAGATGGAAAGCAGAGGGGCACAGGAGAAAATTCTTAGCTCTTAACTCAGCATTTAAGACTCCTTAGTCAACAGGAGCCAGTGTGTTGGGTGGCTCTGCCGACTTGTTCGCCTAGCGTCTTTGATAGGAGAAGCAACTGGCGTTCATCACTCCCTACTCTCCACTGCTACCAATCAAAGTAGCAATTGCCATGATTAATTCCTCTGGTTCGACGGGTTTGGATATATGCTTTTGAAACCCTGATTCGAGTGCTAGTTGCTGGTTGATTTCTCCTGCATAAGCAGTTAAAGCGATCGCCACAATCTGTGTCCCTTGCTCTGCCTGCAATGCTTGAACTTGGCGCATTAGCATGTAACCATCTGTTTGTGGCATTCCGATATCACTCACTAGAATATCTGGTTTTGATTGTGCCAAGGCTTGTAGTGCCTCCAAAGCCGAGGACACAGAGGTAACTTTTGCTCCAGCTTGTTCTAGGACGAATGTGTGAAATTCGCGGGTGTCTACGTCATCGTCCACAACTAAGATTTGGATGCCTGTAAGAATTTCAATCGCAGGAGAAGCATCCAAGTCAGCAATGTTGATGTCTTGTTTTGCAGCTAAATCTTTTTTGATTATCGGTAGCGTGACCGTAAAACTAGCTCCTTGCCCTTCACCTAAACTTTCTGCCCAAATCGTTCCCCCATGTAGTTCTACCAGATGACGGACAATTGCTAAGCCTAACCCCAAGCCACCAAACTTGCGGGTTGTTGTGCTATCAGCTTGACGAAAATATTCAAACACGTAAGGCAGGAATTCGGAACTGATTCCCTTGCCTGTATCACTGACAACAATCTCAGCTTGATTGTCAATGCACTGTAGTTGAATCTCAATTTTTCCACCTTGAGGAGTGAATTTAACCGCATTTGATAACAAATTCCAGATTACTTGTTGTAAACGGCTGGAATCACCCAAAATTTGCTCTACAGAAGCATCTAAAATTTTCTGAATTTGAATATTTTTAGCCTCTGCTGCCAGACGCACTGTCTCTAGTGCCGCATCAATCACAAACACTAGGTTGACAGGAAACATGTTGAGGCTGAGTTTACCTTGCAAAATGCGAGAGACATCGAGCAAATCTTCAATCAGTTGAGCTTGTAATTTTGCATTACGCTCAATTGTGGCAATAGCTTTTTTGAGTGCGGTTTGGTCAAACTCACGCGTCTGTAACAGACTCGCCCAACCGAGAATCGGATTGAGTGGCGATCGCAATTCATGGGACAGCACTGCTAGAAACTCATCCTTGATGCGGTTGGCTCTTTCGGCTTCGGTTCTGGCAGCTTGCTCCAGTTGCAGCAGGCGATCGCGTTCTGCTTCTGCTGCCTTGCGTTCGCTAATATCAATACACGAGCCGATGTAGCCCAAAAAGTCTCCTTCGGGAGTAAACCTGGGTACACCGACATCAAAAATCCAGCAATATTTGCCATCAAAGCGTCTGAGTCGATATTCCATTTCCAACCTTTGATGGGTATCAAAGGCGTTTGCATAAGTATCTAAGCAATATTGCAGATCCTCAGGATGCACTCCTTGAGTCCAACCATTGCCCATCTCTTGCTCTATAGTTCGCCCAGTGAAGTTTAACCAAGAATTGTTAAAATAATTACATATTTTATCGATGCCAGACATCCAAATCAATGTCGGTGCTGAATCTGCCATTAGCCGAAAGCGTTCCTCACTCTCTCGAAGTGCTTCTTGTGCTTGTTTGCGTAACCGCAGTTCCTCGTATATATCACTGATATCGGTAACAAATATTGATACTCCTTCTGCAAAGGGATAAATGCGATTTTCAAACCAGCGATTCCATTTAGGATAAAAGTATTCAAAACGAACAACGGTTTGTTCGGCGATCGCTCGATGAACCTGGATATCAAACTCGCTTGCTACAATATCTGGAAACACTTCCCAAATGCTCCTACCTAGCAACTCTTCCTTTGAAAGACCAAGAACTTCTGTTACTTGCTGATTAACAAAGGTGTAGCGCCACTCGCAATCCAGTACAAAGAACTGGTCTTGAATACCAGCTAAAACTGTCTCCAGGTGTGCTTTTGCAACCTCAGTCTCAATGCGTAACTCTTGTTCGCGTTCCATTGCCTGCTGTCTCAGATGAGCCATTTTTATGGCTGCTTCTACCCGCACCAACAATTCACGGGCAGAGAACGGTTTAATCAGGTAATCATCAGCTCCGGCTTCTAAACCTCCCACTCGTGCCTCTTCTCCTGCCCGTGCCGACAGCAGAATAATCGGAACTTTTCTCGTCTGCGGATCGGCGCGTAATGCTTGCAACAATCCAAAGCCATCTAACAAAGGCATCATTACATCCGTCAGTACCAAGTCTGGCAGACGCCGCCGCACAGAATCCAAAGCAGCTAAACCATCCGGTACTGCTTCCACTTCATACTGCTGACTTAACAACCGCTTGACATAATCGCGCATATCAGCATTGTCCTCAGCTAAAAGAATTCGGGATTTTGAGGAAGGTGAAGCCTTTGAAGAGGATAAGGAGTAATCAGGATTAGAGATTAGGGATTGGGAAAACTCTTCTCTTGTTCCCTTGTCCCCAGTGTTCTCTTCGGGCAGCCAACGCTGAGCTTCTTCTAAATAGGGTGCTGCACCTAATGCAGTTGAAGTTAAGGTGCGAGTGGCAGCAATCCGGTCTGGAGGCAAATGAGCGTATCCTATGGGAATTGACACAGTAAAGCAACTACCTGCTCCCAGAACACTAGTTACTTGGACTGTTCCACCATGCATTTTCACCAATTCTTGCACCAGTGATAAGCCAATCCCTGACCCTTCAAAAGTTCGTCCTTGCGCTCCTTTGACGCGGTGAAATCGTTCAAACAGATGGGGAATTTCTGTTGCTGGAATACCAATTCCTGTATCTTGCACTGACAATTCTACAAAAGAGGACGCTCTGACACACTGACGCTCTGACGCGGAGAGTGTTTGTGATAAATTCTCCTTGTCCCCATGTCCTTGCGTCCCCATGTCCTCTTTCTTTGCGTCCTCTTTCCCCGCATCCCCGTGTCCCCACGTCTCCGTGTCCTCTTTCTCTACCCACTGCAAATTCACTGAAATTTTTCCTGCGAAGGTGAATTTGAATGCATTAGATAGCAGGTTAAAAACAATTTTTTCCCACATCTGACGATCTACATACACTGGTGCCGGTAAAGGAGGACAATTAACTGATAACTGCATTCCTGCCCGTTCGATCGCTGAACGAAAAACACTAGCTAGTTCGGCGGTGAAAATGGTCAGGTCTGTGGGTTCGTATGAAGCTTGAACCCGTCCGGCTTCAATCCGCGAGAAGTCTAACAGGCTGTTGACTAGTTTCAATAAACGCATTCCGTTGCGTTGCACCATTTTTAACTGCTCTTGTTCGTTGGCTGGTAGCAGGTTGGCACAATTGGCTAAGGTTTCTTCTAGTGGCCCCAACATTAAAGTTAATGGGGTACGAAACTCGTGGCTAACGTTGCTAAAGAAGACAGTTTTGGCGCGATTGATTTCTGCTAAAGCTTCGGCACGTTTGCGCTCTTGTTCGTAAGCTTGGGCGTTGGCAATGCTAGCTGCAATTTGAGCTGCAATTAGTTCGATGAATCCTCTATAATTGTCGTCGAATACCCTGAAGGGATTCAAGCCAGCAATTAAGATGGCAGCTTTACCGCTTTGACCGGATGGTGGGATGGGTACAGCCACCGCTTGATGTGGCGATCGCTGCCATACACCAGAAGGCAAGCTGCCAAAATCCGCTTCTAAAATGTTAACTAACCTTGTTTGATGCGTTCTGATGACTTCCGCAAAAGGCCAAACTGCATCAGAATTGAGCGCAACTGTTTCTGGAACTGCGATTTGGTTTGGCTGAATGCGGCATGTTCTAGCAAGAAAAACTTGCTCTCGATCTGGATCGACTAAATAAATCATTGCAAAGGGTAAGTCGTAAGGATTGGTTTCCAAACAACTCGCACTCAACGTACAGGCTTCATCGAATGTCCGCGCGTCTGCTGTTCTAGTTGCTAACTCTCGTAACAGTTTCAACTGACGCTCACTAATGATGCGTTGTGTGTCGTCTGTGTTGGCGCAGATAATCCCGCCTGTGTCGCCCTCGTCATTGGGAACTGGGCTATAAGAAAAAGTATAATAGGTTTCCTCAGGGTAGCCGTTACGCTCCATAATCAGTAACAGCGCTTCGTCGTAAGTGCCCTCGTTCTTAAGCATCGCTGATTCTGCTCTCGGCCTAACCTGATCCCAAATCTCCCGCCACACGTAGGAAGCTGGCTGACCGAGTGCTTCTGGGTGTTTGCCGCCAATAATAGCTTTGTAAGGGTCGTTGTAAAGGTTAATTAGTTCGTCGCCCCACCAGACAAACATTGGTTGGCGAGAAGTGAGCATAATCCGCACCGCAGTTTTCAAACTTTGCGGCCAATGCTGTGTTGGCCCAAGAGAGGTTTTCGACCAGTCGAATTCTCGCATCCGCGCACCCATTTCACCCCCACCGAGAAGGAAATTGCCATCGGCCTTAGTTGGTGGCGTTGACTTGTTTTTCATTAGTTCCTCTCGATTAGTCATGGGTCGGGTACAAAGCTACAGTTGTAGTCATCTACTCCTGAAAATTCTCTTTTTGTTTATAACTTACTAAAACATTACTGAGTGCCAATTTTAAGAAGCAATTCAGCATTAACAAAAAGCCTACTCTTGTTGTCCAAAGTATGTTGCTCGAAGAATTTTACCTCGATCGCCCAACTCATTGAGTAGGGTACTAATACGCTGCATTGCCGAAGCAGAAAGTATCCCACATTGATTTTCCCAACAGTTGATTGTTGGGATAACACCATCGGCGGCAAACTTTTGTTGAAATAAATTTAATTCTGACCGCAGGGCACGGACTAGTTTGCCAATATTGGGTTGTTTTGCTACAAGTAGGCCTCTACTCTGAGGCATATCAATCAAAGTTTATAAAACTCTATATATCTTATTTTTTATGGTAAAGATTGTTTGACGTCTATTATTCTTGAGATAGAGATTGTGATTTCAGGAGTTTTTTCCATTAGCTAGGATAGACGAGTTAGTGTTGGGCGATCGCTCCCCAAAATTAGAGCGCAAAACTAATCAACAAGCGAATACGAAAGAATTAGTGAATTATCCGAGCCAAAATTAGAAGTCAAACAAGCTTTATCTCTGGCTTTGAGATTTAGTTTATATACTTCACTTTCCTGAAAATTTGTTGTCAATCTAAATCTGTATTTAGCAAAATATTCAATTAGCTTACCATTAATTTAATTTATGCTTTTAAGAAATAAGAATATTTGATTATTCTTTTAGAGTTATTTATCATCAAATTAGTAAACATTTAAACTTTAACAAATAATTTACCTGTTAATTTATTTAATACTTAGAAATAAGCGAGTTTTCAAAACTAACAACAACTGTGAAAAAAAGCTGAAACCAAGCTTAAATCAGATTTTTCTAGTAAATTAATGCTAAATGAGTTAAAGAATATTTATGAACTATAGTAATACAATTTTATATTTGAAAAAATCTGAGTATATATACAGTGTGACGGCTTGGGTAACACACCAATTCAAGGTTTTGGCGCATTATAGCACACCAGCTTGATTGACAAATTTCCTAAATGTAATGGACATAAAATTCTTCCAAATTACTATAGTGTTATTACTAATTGTGTTCAACTTAGTAATTGCTTCTCCCACTTGGGCAAAAACAACACCTTCCTTAACTAGCAATTCTGACTATTTTGAAGTAGGTCAAAAAGTCATTTGGCTTTATAAAGTTCGTGGTGATTCTACTAATATCCAGAGAATTCCCGCAGAAATCATCAAATTAGGTTCTAAGGAAGTGCAAATCAAGATACACAAAAACAAAAACGAATTTGTGAATCGTTGGGTGAATCCAAATAAGCTAGAAAATTCGCCAAAATAGAGCAAAAATCAGAGAAACTCGAAAAGAATTTTTTGTCAGATGTAAGCGTGATATAACTTATAGCCGTAGTCACACCCTTTAGGACATAATGATAAGCATGAACGCTAGCAACAGTAATAGTTTTACCCCCTGCCTTCTGCTATAATATCAGCCTCAAAAACTACTTAAAGTATAAACCGTTGAGTAGAATTTTCTATGTTTGGAAGTTCTAGTTTACTGGGTTTGGAGTTTTCCACCCAAGCAAGGCACAGCTGGCGGAAATGGTCGCCCCGCACCTCAAAATTCGGGTACTGGTCGAAACTCGCGCAAGCAGGAGATAGCAACACTACAGATGCTTGATATTGCATGGCTAATTCCGCAGATCTGGGAATTGCCCTTTCCATAGTCTCCACAATTTCGTAAGTACAATAGCTTACCTCTTGTAGGCGTTGGGCAAATGCAGGTGCAGCAGAGCCGATTAATAATACAGCAGCAGCTTTGCTTTGAATTTGTGCAAGCCAAGCAGTATCATCACCTGCTTTCGCTTCTCCACCAGCAATTAAAATCGCTGGACTATTCACCGATGTTAAGCCAACTTCCGCAGCATCGTAATTGGTGGCTTTGCTATCGTTAATAAAATCAATGCCTTCCCAAGTGCAGATATATTCTAAACGATGGGCAACTCCAGGAAATTCACTGATTGCACGAGCGATCGCCTCACAATTAATTCCCGCTAACCGCGCTACTGCTACTGCCATCAATAGATTTTGCTGGTTATGTTCTCCCACCATCCGCAAAGCAGATACTTTCACAATCCGTTCTGGTGCAGAGGTAGCAGTTAATTTTTCTACAACCCAGCCGTCTTCAATGTAAAAGCCTTGTTCGCTAATCAGAAAATCTTTTCCTTTAACACTTGTCCAATAAGCATTCGGCCAAGCACTCAAACCTAACTTGCTTAAATAAGCATCATCGCCATTAAATACTTGTAACTCAGACTGGCGCAATAACTTAGCTTTGATGTTGTAATAATTCTCTAAAGTTTTATGCCGTGCCAGATGATCCGGTGTGAAAGTCGTCCAAACACCGATGCGAGGTGCAAGAGACGTTGATGATTCTATTTGATAGCTGCTAATTTCGGCAATTATCCAATCAAGTGAAGAAGACGCAAAGACTGGGAGAGGATCTAACGCGGGCAAAGAAGCAGACGCAAAGACTGGGAGACGCACTGAAGCAGTCGCAGTCTTAGACGCCACTTGCTTTATACCAAGAGATTCGTCCACCGCAGTGGCTTTGGTTTGTGTCGGTTGCGTTAGCGACAAAGGAGCATCATTGTCAAACCCGTTCGCTCTCAGCGTTCCTGAGGGGTAGGGTGACGCAGGGAAAGAATTCTCTGTGTCGCTGTGTCCGTTCCAAGACAGAGCCACTTCGCAGGCGGCGTAACCGATGTTACCGCAAGCGGGTGCATTCAAGCCTGCTGCTTGGAAAATCGCAGCAATTAAAGCTGTGGTAGTAGTTTTGCCGTTAGTGCCGGTAATTCCTACCCAAGGTAGCGATGCCTGCGGCGGGCTGGGCCTACGCAAATGTCGCCAAGCGAGTTCCATTTCCCCGATAGTTTCAATACCTAATTGGCGTGCCTGATTTAATACAGGAATGTCCCAAGGCACGCCCGGACTGACGACTATTAATTCCGGTAAATTAGCACCATTCAATTCTGGGGATTGACCTAGTTTAATGATTATTTGTTCGGCAGCGAGTTCTTGTTGTTGGAGGAGGGTTTCGGAGGTGTTGCGTTCAGCTAAGGTCTTGGCGCTAGCGGAATCGCTTAGCTCCACCTCCCAACCTTCCCGTTTCAACAATCTCGCCGCAGCAACACCGGACTTTCCCAATCCAATTACATGAGCTTTGGACATAGATTGCAGCAGAGGTCCCTGGTTAAGCACTCCCTATACTAACGTTTATTGGCAAAAATTACACAACTTTTTGTAGATCTACGCTACAGATTTTTGACAATTGCCCCGAAATCAGCTAAAACCCGGGCATGATTGCGAACTAATCCCAGCAGATGTAATCGATTACGCTTGATTTCTGGATCGGGATCCATTACTAAAACGCTATCCGCGCCATCAAAAAAGTTACTAACTGTCGGAGCAATTTTTGCTAGGGCTGCTACTAATAGTTGGTAATTTCTTGTCTGTTGTGCGGCTTGAGTTTCTGGTACTAAATCTACTAAGGCATTATATAAAAGTACCTCAGAAGGCTTTTGGAATAGTTCTTTTTGGATTACAGCTGTTGGTTGCAGCTGTATGGAATCCAAATCACCGGACGAGGCTAAGCGTGTGGAACGGTTAACGGTTTCGTAGATGCTATTTAAAGTACCGTTGTTACGAATTTCTTGCAGATATAAGGCGCGATCGCGGACATCTAACAAATCCTTTAATGCCCGTTCGGTATATTCTGGATCGTTTTCTCCTAAAACTGCATTTACTAAGTCATAATCTATCTGTTTTTCTTCTTGCAATAAAGTACGAATACGTTGTAAGAAAAATTCTTGTAAGGCTGCGGTTAATGATGTCAAATCTTTGTGATATTTGGCTGTAAAGTCTGTTGCTATTTGCAAAAGTAAGTCATCTAAATTTATTGCTAAATTAGCAAACCAGGTAATTTTTACCACTGCATTGGCAGCACGGCGTAAAGCAAAGGGATCGGAAGACCCAGAAGGAATTAAACCTAAACCAAAGATACTCACTAAAGTATCTAATCTATCTGCTAAACCGACAATTTGACCTGTAAGTGTTTCCGGTAAAATGTCATCGGCTCCTGTTGGTAAGTAATGTTGAAAAATTGCCTTTGCTACTTCGCTATCTTCACCACTAGCTAAAGCATATTTTTCTCCCATGATGCCTTGCAATTCTGGAAATTCAAATACCATTTGGGTGACCAAATCTGCTTTGCATAATAAAGCAGCACGGTGGATTTTTTCGCTTTGATTTGCTCCTAATCTTAATTGGTTAGTTATTTGCTCGGCAATTTTTACTACTCTATCTACTTTGACTCGTAAAGAACCCAATTCTTCTTGAAAAGTGACTGTTTCTAATTTGGGTAAAAAGCTTTCCAAAGGCTTGGTTAAATCAGTTTCGTAGAAAAATCTGCCATCAGCTAATCTGGCACGAATTACCCGCTCATTACCTACGGCAACAATATCTGATTTTTGGGGATCGGCGTTAGAAATGGTGATGAAATTCGGCAGTAATTCTTGTTGGACAGTACCTGATTTGAATATAGGAAAATAACGTTGATGAGTTACCATAACTTCTGTAACTACCTCAGTTGGTAATTCCAAAAATTCTGGTTCAAATTTCCCGACGACTGCGGAAGGATATTCTACTAAGTTGGTTACTTCCTCTAACAAATCGGGGTAAATTATTATATATCCACCTAACTTTTCGGCTGCTGTATTTACTTGCTCTGTGATTAAATTTGCCCGTTCTTCTGGGTCAACGGTAACGTAGGCTTCTTTAAGGGTGGTAAGATAATCCGCAGCTTGGGCAATTGTCACAGCTTCAGGATGTAAGACGCGATGACCTTGGGTCAGGCGATCGCTGTAAATCGTTTTAGAACCATTCACCAATTCTAAAGGCAGCACCGTATCATCTAGCAAAGCTATCAACCAGCGAATTGGTCGGGAAAACCTCGCATCTCCATCACCCCAACGCATCAACCGCTTACCTTCCAAACCCCAAATCCACTGGGGAACAAGTTCTGTCAGAATTTCTGCCACAGGACGACCGGGAATTCTTTTTTGTACAAACACAAAATCCCCTTTATCAGTCGGGCGAACGGAGAGCGCCTCGACTTCCACACCTTGCTTTTTGGCAAAGCCTACTGCTGCTGGTGTCGGCTGACCATCTTTAAAAGCAGCACTAGCAGGAGGCCCTTTAATTTCTTCTTCCCGGTTTGGTTGCTGGGATGGTAGACCTTTAATCAATACCGCCAAACGCCGAGGAGTACCGAACACTTCGACATCGCCCTTGAGGCTGTTTGCTGTCAAACTTTGAGGAATACGGTCTTGCCATTGCACTAAAGCATTACTGAGAAAGCTTGCAGGTAGTTCTTCTGTACCAACTTCTAATAAAAACGTCAAATGTGCAGATTGAGTAATGTTTTTGGCTTGAATCATCTACTTAATAAACTAAGAATACACAATATTCATCAAGACAAGTGCATAGCAACACAAAATACGTATATTTTGATACTTAATTGCTACACAGCTTTTGTACCACCAAAATTATATAACTCATAGATATATAGACGGGCTAAAAAAGCAGCGTTGCTGAATTAGGGACTTCCAAATTAAAAAAATATTCCATCCCTGCGGGACGCTACGCGAACGCTTTGAGGCCAGGGGAGCAGGGGGAGAGAAAGTCGTTTTGATGGACGTGAAATCGGATAATTTATTTTCTGGAAGTCCCTTAGAAGATGAAATTCAATAATCAACTTTTCTCAACTCTTACTCTTGAGCGTCCAATGAAATATGCTTCAAGCATACCCCCAACCCTCAGAGCGAGTTCTGAGGGGAGCAAATGCTCTTTGGGGCGATGACTGTAGGGCAAGGAAGTGATGGCTGCTATAAAATCCCCTTCAAGTCTAAAAAACTCAGGGGAATTCCCACAGGGATAGCTCACGGTAATTGCTAGCTTTCGGAAGTTTCCTGAGAGAACTTTTTATGAATAGTTTTTGTGGATTTCCCATCAGCAGCTACCGCGATCAGATAGTCCATTAAACCATCTGAAAAGGGAAGACGTAAGTGGAAGGTACCATCGGGTTTGATTTTGATAGTATTACCACCAATGGCTACGGTTGTATTTGGTTCGGTAGCTCCGTGAATAATCAACTCAGTATCTGCAACAAACCAAAAATCTCCGTGAGGACGACTAAAGACACGAATATTAGCTGAGCGCGCTATGGGTAACCAACGATCGCCATCTGCAACATAGCCAATTTCAGCCATATAATCACGATCGCTCACGGGAATTGCCACAAAGCGATCGCTTGCTACTTCTTCACATTCATACTGCTGTACAAGCTGGGGAGTTTGATAACTCAGGTCGATTTGTGTAACATCATACACTCGTACCGCTAAGTGAGAAGCACCTTGTTGTCGCAACATTTGCTTTTGATTTGGGGAAATGTACCAGGAGACATAAGCCCATTTGGGAGTGCGGGGTGTAAGCACAATACCGCTTTCTGGTTCTGCATCTACTAAGCCATTATCTGTTTGGCTGACTGCGGCTAAATCTTCTGGGAGTGGATCTGGCTCGATCGGATTGAAAATACGCACAATTGCTGAACGCGCTATGGCAAGCCAGCGTTCGCCTTTAGCAATATAGCCAATTTCAGCTATATAGTCGCGATCGCTTGCCGGAATATCTAGGCTCTTATTAAGTAATTCTTCACTCTCGTACTGCTCTAGAAGCCGGGGAGTTTGATAACTCAGGTCAATGCCTGTTACATCATACAACCGCACTAACAATTGAGAGACGCCTTGTTCTTGCAGTGCTGATTTTTTGGTTTCGGAAATCTCCCAAGAGATATCAACCCATGCCTGAGTGCGCTGTGTTAGCACAATCGTGCTGTGTTCTTCTGCATCGCCCAAGTTTTTAGTATCTTCTGCAATTGGATCTTGACCCACAGGGCTGAAAACACGCACAATTGCTGAACGCGCTATGGTAAACCAGCGTTCGCCTTCAGCAAGATAACCAATTTCAGCTATATAATCGCGATCGCTTGCCGGAATATCTAGGCTCTTAGTGAGTAATTCTTCACTTTCGTACTGCTCTACAACCTGGGGAGTTTGATAACTCAAGTCAATGCCAGTCACATCATACAGCCGCACTAACAATTGAGAAACGCCTTGTTGTCGCAACGCTGACATTTGGGTTTCGGAAATCTCCCAAAAGATATTAGCCGATTTATAACTGCGCGGTGTCAGCACAATCGTGCTGTGTTCTTCTGTATGAGTTGTTTGGCTGATGGGTAAATCTTCCACAACCGGATCTGGCTTGGGAGGACTGAAGAAGCGCACAATTGCCGAATGGGCTATCGGAAACCAGCGTTCGTCTTCAGCAAGATAACCAATTTCGGCTATGTAGTCGCGATCGCTTGCTGGAATATCTACGCTCTTATTGAGTAATTCTTCACTTTCGTACTCTTGTACAAGTCGGGGGGTTTGATAACTCAAGTCAATGCCAGTCACATCATACAGCCGCACTAACAATTGAGAAACGCCTTGTTGTCGCAGTGCTGACTTTTGGCTTTCGGAAATCTCCCAAGAGATATCAGCTGATGTCTGAGTGCGCGGTGTCAGCACAATCGTGCTGTGTTCTTCTGTATGAGCTGTTTGGCTGATGGGTAAATCTTCCACAACCGGATCTGGCTTAGGAGGACTGAAGAAGCGCACAATTGCTGAATCGGCTATGGGAAACCAGCGTTCGCCTTCAGCAAGATAACCAATTTCGGCTATATAGTCGCGATCGCTTGCCGGAATATTTACGCTCTTAGTGAGTAATTCTTCACTTTCGTACTGCTCTACAAGTCGGGGAGTTTGATAACTCAGGTCAATGCCAGTCACATCATACAACCGCACTAGCAATTGAGAAACACCTTGTTTTCGCAGTGCTGACTTTTGGCTTTCGGAAATCTCCCAAGAGATATCAGCCGATGTCTGAGTGCGCGGTGTCAGCACAATTGTGCTGTGTTCTTCTGCATTCACTAAACCATTAGCTGTTTCGGCTGCTATCGGTACATTGTCAACTGTACTAGCCCAAGCTCCAATTCCTGCTCCGGCTGCCACAGCAGCAGCACCAGTTAGGGATTCTGACTCTAGCAAATCTATAGGGGGTTCGGCTGCATCTGCTACTACATTCAAGGCATCTTCTGGCAATTCTGGCAATTCGAGTAGTGATGCTGTTTCTGCCTCAGGCATTTCATCCGCTACTACGTTGCCGGATTCTGATAAGACTGTATCTTCAGTTGAGGTGATACTTTCTAGCCATTCTAATTCTGCCTGGAGTTCTTCTGGCGTCACATCTTCGGTAAGTTCTGTGTCCCAATAGTCAAAATTAGAAGTCGCTTTTGGCACATCTGGTAATTCAGGCAGTGGGGTTATCTCTTCAGATAAAGGCAATTCTCTATCAGATGTTTCTTCTGGAATATTACCTAATTGAGGATATGGAGTATTTACAACAGCCGCTGGAGCTTCTATATCCCATGCTACTTCACTGGACTCTGGATGAGTTTTTTCAGTATTATTATCTATTTCAATCGTATCATCTTCTGGGTCTATTTCTTTGTCAGCAAAGGTAGACCAAGTAGCTGTCCCTATTCCTGTTGCTAGAGCAGCACCACCCATTAAAGCTGCGGCTCCCAAGTTATTCTCTGAGCCATGAGCTACGCTTGAGCTTGTGCCATTAGTTGGCTCTTTTAGAGTACCATTCTCTGTGAAGTTAGATGATTGACCATAAATTTGAAAAGGAGTGCGATCGGGAGTTTCCGGTTCTGGCAACTCAAGGTTAGTACTAGGATTGCTCGTAGTTTCTAGATCGTCTGTGCTGGGTGGATAAGGATTTGGTTGTGGTAAGTTATTTGCTTTCTGTGGCAAGGATGGTCGTCTGCCTAAAAACCACCAAAGTAAGATTCCGCCTACAGCAGTGACGAACAAAGGTAAGAGCAACCAAAATGGTGTTTCCCTATTGACAATTGGAGTTGTTTGTGGTTTTGCAGGAGCCACAAACGGCTGTTCGCCAAATACAGAAGTAGTTGCACTGGGAGAAGGTGTAGCAGCCGATGTCGTTCCTTTGCTGGGGGAGGCTGTAAGAGCTGATTGTGATACGCTGGCTGCTACAGCCTCAGCTTCAGTGACTCTAGCTTGCTCTATAGCCTGCTGTCCTACTGGTGCAAGGGTAAAACCGAGAAAAGCTGCTGTACCTAAGCTGGGATTTTTTTTGTAAACGTAAACTAATGGTTGCGAAAAGGGATATTTGGCATCGTCTGGCAAGGTTTGATGTAATTGCAGAACTCGCACACCCTGTAACTTCGACACTTGATTAGCTAGCACATAGCTGATGCCGTCTTTGCCCAGGTCTTTGACGATTTCGGCGGTGTTGTCCTGAGTTAGTTGAATCGCAGTCGAGCCTGTAGCAAATTTAGCAGCTTTGAAGGCCGGATAATCACGAAAAGTATCGCGAGTATCGCTCGTTTGCGGGCGATCGATTACCCGAATCTTAGCGTTAGGGCCGCCCAATTGCGACCAATTTGTAATTTGTCCCCGGAATATTCGGGCGAATTGCTTACTAGTCAAACTTTGCTTGAAAGGATTCTCTGCACCAACCACGATCGCAATTTTTTCACGGCGCAAGCGGACTTGTTCGAGTCCTAGTGCTTTTTCTGCTGGCGTTAAACCACGACCCATTGCTGCTATATCGATTTTGCCATCTAGCAAATCTCTCAGCGCCCGCTCGACGCCATTAGCAGCAATTTCAACCTTTGTGCCCGAAAACTGTTTTTCAAAACTGTCTTTAAGTCCTTGGTTAATTACAGTTAAGCTACTCGAACCATCAATTCGCACTGTCGTTCCATTTTCCACTGTTTGCGGCAATGGGAAAGACGGAGTTTGGGGTGCAGATTGCGCCAGCAGCATCGGTGCTGAAACTACCACAGTTGCTGCCATTGGGGTTGTAGCTAAGGCAACCCATAATACCAGCTTGACTATCAAAGTATCTTTTTTTTCTTGTTGCCACATATGTCCGTTATTAAACTAAAAAATAGAAAGCCTGCCAGCTTTAATCACAATCTTTTTATGGATTATGCAGGAGACGCGCTAATTATACATCTCTGTTATATTTCTTATCATTTATTGTAAATATTTGTGTCAATATATACTTCGCCTGATTTCAACTATTTCTATTTTGCTAGTGAGAATTTAATTGGGTAAAAATTCTCGATAATAGTTATTTTTTATACTGTAATTAAATCTTGTTCGATGATAGCCAAGCTGGGAAAATTAGCTAAATAATCAAGCTAGTATAAACACTTAGTAAATCTACTGTATAGTGTAATATTTAAATTAAAAATTAAATACTATAGAAGTTATAGTATTTACATTTTTTTATGTTGAAATCGCTAGTTATAAAGCAAAAAAATATACATCATAAAATAACTCTGACAACTACGAGTTGGATAATATTAGAAATCATCACAGTTTTGCTACTGCTATGTGTCAAGGAATTATTGTTTGATATCATGGCAAGAAATGATATTGACGCTCTGCCTTTAGCAAGGCAGTTTGCTGACCATAACTGGGTTCCAGGAGATTGGTCTGTTAATCAACCACCTGTTTACCGAGTATTGTTTCAAACTTTATTTGGCTCGTTCATAGCAACTTGGGGATTTCTAGCTAGTTCGATAATTGGGCGGTTATTTTGCTACACGCTGATAGCTTGGGCACTAGTACTCATAGGGCGAATACTGGGATTGAATTTGTCTTTATTAATGTTGGCAGTTGCAATGTTTCTCTTTGATAAACAAGGTGTTGCAGCTGGGGAAAGGATCGTAGGAGTACTAGAAACGAAGATATTTGCTTATGCTATGGTTTTATTTGCGATCGCCTTCATGCTGAGGAAACGTTATCGCCTGATGGCTTTTCTGTTAGGGCTAGCAACTTCATTCCATGTTCTGGTAGGTGGTTATACAACTTTATTTGTTGCAGCTTGGCTGATTTTAAAACGAAAAACCCATTTTCCTAGTATGTGGGAGCTTGGGTTTATTGTTCCGCTATACCTGCTAGGAAGTGTATTCGGTCTAAAAGCGGTACTCACAGAATTGTCGAGTTCAACTCCTGCAAGCCCGATTTCGCCTACATATATATATGTCTTTCTCAGGATGCCTTACCACCTGAATCCCTTGTCCTGGCCTGCATATTGGTGGATAGTTCCGATATTTTACCTTATGATGCTTGTGGGCAGTGCTGGCATCCTTTGGTTTAATCGTCCCACTCAAGCGCTACCCGAACAGTTTGAAGAATACGAAGCTCGTAGAGGGCTGTTTGAGTTTACACTAATCAGTCTAGTCCCATTTTTACTGGGAGTAATTATCGCTCCATTCGACTCTCAAGGAACCTTGCTACAGTATTATCTTTTCCGTGTGGGCGATGTAATGTTGCACCTCAACGCCTGCCTGTTGTTTGTCTGTGCTTTGGATCGAATCTTCACAAGTAGAAAACAACAAAGAGTGCTGATACTGATATGTAGTTTGCTAGTGAGTATAAGCATTGTCAAGGCATTTCCTAACTTTGAGAAAGATTTTCAGTCTACACTTAATTTTCCTGACGAAGTGCAGGAGGTAGACCCTCAGTGGAAAGATATGGCTGCTTGGATACGAAAAAATACGCCAAAAAATGCCACATTCGTATCTCCACCGATCGAACATAGCAACTTCATCTGGCTGACAGAGCGTCCAACCATTGCCAAGTATAAGTTAATGGCTCAGACTAAAGCGGCAACATTAGAGTGGTTTTCACGTATGCGTGACTTGAGTGGTAATTTTAACGGGGTCGATCCATTGACTCAGTTTAGTGAAAAACTACTTACAGAGGGCTACAACAACTTGACAACCGATCGGGCTAAGGCACTGCTGGAGAAATATCACGCTTCCTATTTTGTAACTCACATTCAACATCGACTGGATCTGCCAGTTGCTTACCGTAACAAATCCTATGTTCTGTATGCAAAACAATCGTAATTAAGGAAGTCAGACTCTATTTTGATTTCCAGTTTTATAACTGTTGCATTCTTTTTTTAATTGGTATTAGTTTGATTGAGATAACAATGACAATGTGGTTTATCAATTAGTGATTCTACCAAAGCATTCAGGGCAGTTGCAGCTAAAGCGCCACCTCCCAAAGTTCCTTCAACTGTAATAAAAGGTATTCGTTGTTGCATCAATTGTCGCTTAGCGGCCGGAGCGTGGCTAAAGCCAATGGGCATTGCAATTACAAGTGCAGGCTGAATTTTTTGATTAGCGATCGCCAAAGAAATTTCTAGAAGCACCGAGGGAGCATAACCAACTACCAGTAGACAACCTGGAGTTACTTGTTGCAATTTTTGTCGCCATTCTTGCTGCTGCCAAAAGGCAAGCTCCGCCTCTGTAGCAGTAGTAATATGAGGATTATCAATCAAAGTTTCAATGCGACATCCCAAGTGAAATAACCGAGTTTTATCCAACGCAGCAGCCACAGTTTGGGTATCGACAACTATTTGACAGCTTGCAGATAAAGCTTCTCGACTAGCTGCGATCGCATCTCGACTCAACTTAACAAAAGACACCAAGCTGACATCTCCACAAGCCAAAACCAGCTGAGAAATTAAGTGTTGTTCGATTTCCGAACGGTGAGATAAATCAGGTAATAAAAGTTGCAGCGATTCCGAAAAAGCCTCTGAGTGTCTATGAATTTCAGCATCCAAACCACTCCACAATTTTTCCAGTCCCCCCAATCCGGCTTGGGTTTCCACATCGAGTAACTTTAGTTGTGCTAAGACTTCCGCCTGCATAAGTTGACAATGGCGATCGCGTCCTAATAATCCTTCTAATGCTGATGCAGTTTGCCGCAGTTGGGAAATTTGTTGCATTACCGCTCGATATTGCTGTTGAAGTTGCACCATCAGATTTTGATTTGTGTCGGCTTCTGGTTCCACTTCCAAAATGTGACGGATATGATTTAGCTGAAACCCTTGTTGCTTGAGTGCGACAATCCTTTGCAACCGCAGGACATCTTTTTGGGTGTAGAGACGGTAATTGCTAGGCGATCGTACTGGTTGCGGTAGCAGTCCCAATTGATGGTAATGTCGCACCATGCGCGGAGTCAAACCGCCACCAACTACTTCGGTAAGTTCTTTGATGGTTAAACAACCAGCGTTCATACTTTACTCCAACAACAGCAAAATTCTTTGTAATTCTTCACAAGTCGCCTGAAGAGATGGCAGTGCATTTTCATCTAAACTTCCTTGAGAACACTGGTTTGCTAATTGTTCAACACCAGGTTTACAAATTGCCTCATTTTTAGGGAATTTTGGATATTTTGCTTTTTCTGCTTCTTCAACAACTTCTCCTGTTCATAAATAATGTATTCAAGTTTCGATATTTCTTTTTGGCACTAAGATTGCTATTTTTTCATCAGGCTTACGAAGTTCTTGTGAATTTTATATCAGTGCATCCATCTAGTTCTTTCAGTGTTGCCTTTATTGTCGCAGTATCTGCATCTATCAACACTACTAGCATTCCTGAACGATAGTTTTTTCTCCTGTATTCTTTAACCTCTGCTGCATAATGCTTTGGCGGATCTCGCCTGGGCGAACGCTAATTCGCTGTTGTAAATATCTGACACTAAACCCTACTTTCTTAGTGGGGTTTTAAAATCTTCAAGTTCTTTAGAGTGAAACAATAAAGATTAACGGTGTTGGATAATAAAGAAATGTATCTTCGGTGCTGATGCCAAGAATTTTAAACACTTCAAAATGAGAGTGTAACTTCAATCCCAAACAGTTGCATTATTGATGGTGATTGACTTGAGTAAAATATTGAACAGCCCATTCATGCATAGCATAGAGAATTGGTTGCAAAGTTTCTCCCAAAGGCGTCAGTGAATATTCTACTTTGGGTGGAATTTGGGGATAAACTTCTCGATGAATAATACCGTCTTCCTCCATTTCTTTGAGTTGCTGAGTCAACATCTTTTGAGTTATTCCAGGTAAAGCCCGCTGCAACTCGCCAAAGCGTTTAACGCCAGCCATTAATTCTCTAATAATTAAAACCTTCCAGCGTCCGCCAATCACCTTTAATGTAGTTTCTACTTCACAAGTTAGCCTGGTATGGTTTTCTGCTTCAGCTTTCATAGTTATTTCGATGGAAATCTATTTCCAAGTCAGTATTATTATATTCGTCCAATGCTGTTTCATGTCTATTGGTTGCGATCGTGTGGGTCTATTAGTATTTGTTCTCAGAATAAATCTCGGTTTTCATACCAGGTATAATCTGGCTTATCTAAATCTTTGATAATTTAAAAACATTATGCTATAGATATATCGCTAGGGGCGTACCGCTGTATGCCCCTACAGACGATTGATTTGTTACCCAGATTTTTGCCTATAAAATGAGATAATTTTCAGTCTATTGATAGACGTACATATATTTAGAAAGATAGAAAAAATACTTCAACCCAGCGGATAATATTGAGTCTAATCCTAATAATTGCTGTGTTTATATAAGATTTAAGTAGATGGTGTTAGACAACAAATATTGCCTTGCAGCAAGTTTTACCCCGATATTCTCCTGCGGGGTTTTTATTTCAATGAGCGATCGCACCAAATTTGCTAAGCTTGCAACACTTTAAACCACTTATTTAAAACTGTACTGATACTTTTCTTAATCTGATGCCTACGGTTCCACCTTTGGAATGCCATTTCATACTCTTCGCCTTTAATTTGAAAGGTATTCCAGATATCAAGCCCGACTGGCAATCCGCAAAATACTAAAATATACAGCGACCAAGAAATTCCGCCACCAGTGATTAAATCTACGAGTATCAAAAAGCCGTTAAAAATTGCATAATTGCCTAGACGTTTTTGAAACCTTCTTTTGCGGTAAGCGTCAAAAGCTTTTCGTTGTTGAATTTGACCTTGTTGCACTAGCCAATCGCGTTCTGCTAATTTTAAAGACTCAGGTAAAATTTCTAACTCAGCAGCAATTTCTAATAGCTGCTCATAAGAAAATTCTCTGTCTTTGTCATCAGCTTGACGAGCGATCGCTAAGTGTAAAATTTGTTGTACATCTTCTTGACTATAAGAGCGGATGCTTTGAGGTTCAAAGGCCGTCATAATTCTTTTTGTGATAATACTTTTAAGAGAAATTTACTGTCGGATAGATTTTAAGCAACTATGCCAGTACTATTTCCATTATTCTTAGATTAACAAATTTAGATGCTGTGGCGCATCTCAGCTATTGTTAACTTTAAACTTTTTGTTCTCGAAAAGCGTAATGCCCACTAATATGAAGACTCTCAAAATATCCGCATATTACCAGATTTAGCAAAGCATAATAACGAAATAACAAGCAGTAGCAAGGATTTAACTCAATGATTTCAGAAAATGGTTCGATTCGGACATTATCAATTGATATTGGCGGAAGTGGCGTTAAGACAATGGTTTTGGATATTACAGGAAATCCGATCGCCAAAAGAACGCGTTTAGATACACCCCAACCTGCTACCCCAGAAGTTGTAATTAATACAATTGTTGTCTTAGCAGTTGCTCAAGGTGAATTCGATCGCGTTTCAGTAGGTTTTCCTGGTGTAGTGCGGCGTGGAGTCACGGAAACAGCAGTAAATTTGCATCCAGATTGGATTGGATTTGATTTGGAAACAGCATTATTAAAACACTTAAAGAAACCTGTACGGGTGATTAATGATGCAGATATGCAAGGGCTGGGGGCGATCGCAGGTAAAGGTGTAGAAGTAGTGATTACTCTGGGTACGGGGTTTGGTTCGGCTTTATTTGTGGATGGGAAGCTAGTACCGAATATGGAAATGGGACATCATCCATTTCGCAAAGGAGAGACTTTTGAGCAACAACTAGGACGCGCACAGTTAGAAAAAATTGGTGACAAAAGATGGAACAAGCGTTTACAAAAGGCGATCGCATCCTTGCAACATCTGTTCAATTATGATTATCTATATATTGGCGGTGGTGAAGCTGTAAGAGTAAATCTTCAATTACCGTTAAATGTGAAACTTATCCCCAATATCACTGGTTTATTAGGCGGTATTGCTTTGTGGCGAGATGATAAAAGGTAAAAACTTTTATGTAGCCACAACTAAGCTTCCTATGTATAAGTTTCGTTAAAGATGAGCGAATTCTCTTTGGAAAGACTCTACATAGTTTGGCGTTAAAATTTCAACCTTTAATTGGCCACGAATTTACGCAAAGCTGTACTAACGAGTGAAATTGGTAAAACCAAATAATACTCTGAGAACCTAGCGTGTAATCATCAAGATAATATCGAACAATAAAAAGTTTATAACCCCCTCTAAGGGGAGACAAATTGTTTAGAATCAAGAGTTTATCATTGTTGCCAAATACTACACTAATAGAGACTGAAAAAATTGACTCCTTAAATTCAGTAGGATTTTGGCTCCTAGTACAAACATGATAAAAGCAGTATCAGCATACCAAGTATTAGTCAAAGATAACCAGACAAATTTATTTGATAGCATTTCCCTGCGATCGTGTAGTATATTATTGTCTAAACCATTGATTTAGAAAAAATATCTGACAAGTTGATAGCTCGTTCAAAGAAAAAAAAAGCACAAAGACTAATAATATTAGTCTGATAAGACGGAATCGGAGGTAAGCAAATTATCAACTATTTGAAAAAATTACTACAGAATTTTTTTGAACAGTATGCACTATCCCGGATAGCATTGCTGTTGGTTGTTAAAAGAAATATTGGCTTAAGTAAAACGAACGACAATGACTGAAATTGGCCTGATGATGACGGGCGTGTTAACAACAAGACAAGCATCTGGGCCTTATTTGCCAGAACAGCAATTATTTCAGATGGAAAATGACCTAAACCAGTCAACACAGACCCACTTAGAGATAACTGCTCAAGTCACACCACCTGAATTCATGCAGACAGATGGGACTTCGCACGCTTCTTTGCGAGGGATTGCCCTAGAGAAAAAACATATACTCCAAAAAATCAGTAAAAATAATCAGTTTCTAGCTTCTACTGATTTAGAACAGCCTAAGAAGTATTCTCAGTCAGTAGGGAAAAACCTTACAAAGTCTGAAGGAAAATTTGAGAAATATAGTACCCAACCTCTACCAACTCTCTATTTCGGTAGCTCTGGTGTTGCTGTCAGAGCTTTACAACGGTTATTAGTATCTAATGGTTATACCGTTAGAATAGATGGAATTTTTGGAGCGTTAACGGAAACTGCTGTTAAAGCATTTCAAAACCAACGGAATTTAGCCGTGGATGGAATTGTTGGTCAACGAACTTGGCGAGCGTTAACAATTTAGTCATTTGTCGTTGGTCATTTGTCCTTAGCTTGTAACAAATAGCAAGTGACAAATGACCTATACAAAAGAGAACCGCTATAACTAAATGTCCTTAGCTAATAAAAAATGACAAATGACAAGTGACAAATGACTCAGGACTAATTAACGATACTTATGCTGCTCTAATAGCTGTTGCGCTCTAGGCTTATAAATTAAATAGAATAAAGCCTCTATATAGCGCAACAAATCTTCTCGATTTTCCTTTGAAGTAAAGTTCCAGAAGCCGTAAATGCGTGCTAACGATAACAGCTTAGTAGTATGAATTTTCCAAGTATACGTACTATAAACTCGCTCAATCGCTCGCTCGGAAATTTCATTCCAGTATTGAGTATTTTGGTCGCATTTAGTGACAAAATCCACAATTGTTTTGGCTGTATTTTCTAAATTTGTTGGATTAATGTAAAAGCCATTAACCTTATTTTGAATAATTTCCAGTGGCCCGCCAAACTGTGTAGCAAAAGTTGGTAATCCTGAAATCATCGACTCTAAAATTGTTAAACCAAAAGCTTCAAATAAAGCTGGTTGTACAAAAATTCCTTGGCGATCGGCAATCACTCGGTAAATTTCACCAGAATCAGTTTTAGACAGGCGTACACCCAACCAGCGAATCTTTCCGTGGAGATTGTACTCATTAATTATTTGGTAAAGTTTGACAATTTCATCACGTTCTTCGTTGTCGTCAGATTCTTCTACACGCAACTTACCCGCCACCAGAATTAAGTTGCAATGCTCTTGTAATTCTTTACTTTGACCAAAGCATTCGGCTAAACCTGTGAGGTTTTTGATCCGGTCAAGACGCGCCATAGAAAACAAAGGACGCTTGCTAGGATCGTCGAGTTTGCCAAAAATTTGGCTGGGGTCTTCTAAGGTAAAGAGCATTTCTGCAAGCCGCTGGCGATCGCTTTCTACTCGGTCTTGAGTCTGAGTGTAAGGAAAATAGTAATTCTCGTTCACTCCAGGCGGTACGACATTAAACTTAGGACTAAATAATTCAATTCCATTGGTTACATGATACAACTCCGGCATGGTGAAGCATTTATAAGACTCGTACTGTCCCACGCTATCGGGTGTTCCGACAATTTCTTGGTAGGTGCTGCTAATCACAAAATTGGCAGCATTCATCGCAATTAAGTCAGCTGTAAATTGTAAGGAAAAATGATATTTATCTTCTAAATCTTGCCAGTAAAGGTTACTAAACAAGTATTTAGATTTTTCCAAAGCATGGGCAACATTGCATTGAGTAACTTTCAGCCGTCGCGCCAGCAAAAATGCCACTAAGTTGCCATCAGAATAGTTACCAACTATTAAATCAGGTCTCCCATGAAATTCTGCCCGCAGTTCTCTTTCAGAGTCAATAGCGAAAGTTTCAAGATAAGGCCAAAACTCAAACCGGGAAATCCAGTTTTGAGTCATATTAGGATTAAATTCCCGTAAAGGTACTCGCAAAATCCAGGCATTTTCTGTACCATAAACTTTTTCTAATCGCTGGTTACAAAGGGTACCGTCACTATTAGGAATTAAGCGGGTGAGAATAATCACCTTTGGCTGGACGTTTAACCCTTCTAAACCAGCTAGCAAAGCATCTTCTTGTAGCTGTTTTTCTAAACTTTTTGCCTGGTCAAGGACGTAAACCACCTGACCGCCAGTATCCGGACGCCCTAAAACACCCTCTTGACCGAACCATCCGTGGGCGGAGACGAGGACGATTCTAAAAATCATCGGAACGCGAGAAATGAATGCTTCTAAAGTTTGGGGATCGGGAGAATCAATCAATTCATCGAGAATATTTAGAGTTTCTTGGACGCGGGCTGCGGTGTTACCCCAACCCGGTTCAAAACCCATTGTTTGCAATTGGAACCGGAATTGTTCGTAGGGTTCGTCATTAGGCCGCTCGCTAATAAAAGCGATCGCTTTTTTAACTTGCTGGGAAAGTTGCTGCTGCGATTGGATGCGATTATTTATCAGCAGTTGGACACCATTGTATTGATGCAGGCGCAAGAAATTAAATAAGCTTTCCAACAATTCTTTCGAGTCTTGAAATAGTTGGCTCGATAAATACCGATTGAGAAATTGTACCCCCTTACCAATATTTTTTGGGTCGCGGATGACTGGGGAGTAGTCATAAAACGGGCCGAAGTCCAATTCTAGCAGGTGACCCTCATTAGGATGAAATTTATTTACCAAGCGATCGCGCAGATCCAGCAAATCCTGCACCGTCATCGGCTCAATGCTCAAGTCTGATGTTAGCCAATAAACTTCTTGACTGGCTATTTTAGAACGGATGATGAAACAGAAGTTTGAGTCCTCTTGAATAATTTCCTGAGTATAATAAATCAGCTTACCTAAGTCAGAGGTAGTAGAAAATGCTTCAGATTTCTGGTACTTAGAGCAATATTCAGTATATACATTGAGGATGTCGTTTCGCAGCAAGTATTTCTTTTCTTGTTGGCGTAATTCACTAATGAAGGAACGCAAATCATTTTTTTCTTCACTATCTAAGACTGCTTGCAGCAATTCAGACATGGTAACTCCACTGATAACGATGTTTGCATTGTTAACTTTCAAGGCGGACAAACAAGTCTGCCTCTACCTTTTATTTCACCATATAGAAACACAAAACAATACAGATAAACCATATTTATCTGTGTATACACAAGTATCTACTTTTCAGCAGCACTGAAGTTATGTTCTACTTTACCTAAAGTATCTATAGGAATCCAGTTTGATTTTTGAAATTACTTGCGTAGGCTCTTAACAGGGAAGAGAAAAGAAGGCTCTTTGAGGTGTACTGAGTTTTTTCACGCAATTAAATATGAGTTTTATATGACTCAGTATTTTTGACTCTCACTTAAGAAGTACAACTTTTCTTTCTTTTGATAGATGTTTTAAAATAAATTATACAATGAGCGGAGTTTATTCTTTGAATAAATTGGTAATTGGTAATCAGTTATCTCTGAGTTTTGAATTACATGATTGCTATGACTATATTCTCTAAGCTGTTGAAAGAAAAGTTATTTTTTGCTTAAACCTTTGGCTAATGCAGCCTACGTATATTTCAAAAATCAAATATGAGTCCTATAGACTAATCTTGATTTAGCCTACTTATAATTTTTGCATCAAGTTTTTGAAATCGGGTCGATTTATATGGCTGATAATACACATTAATTAGTATCTTCTGATCATAATGTAGGCAACATTATGCATATTTTTTTACTTGCCTTATGTGGGCTTACTTTTATCATTATTTTAAGTATTTTCTAATACTTAAATATACTTTAAAAAACGCAATTATTGAATTTAAAATTCTTCATTGTTATCAGGAGTCGGGAATCTTATATAAAGTATAGCAAGCGAATTAAAGGTTAGGACATCTTGAAAGTCTACATGTCAGGAATAGTAATGTTTTACCTCCTGCCTCCAGCAAGAACTGCCTTCTGCCTCCTGCTATACTAAGAAATAAAAAAATATCCCACTGTCACAATCAACAGTCATCAGTTATCAACTTCAAATAGGGTAATTTATTTTTTAAAGTTCCCTAACACTGTCAACCAAAGAATATACAAATTTGATGGAGATCAGCTTATAATAACTAATTACACTTAAGCAAGTAAATTTGCTCATATACATATAATTACTTATAAGCTACATTAATAAATATCTCGGTTTAGGCCGTTTTAAGTCCGTAAAGATTGTCAGGGCGAACGATGGGACTCGAACCCACGAATGGTGGTACCACAAACCACTGCCTTAACCACTTGGCTACGCTCGCCATTCAACAATTTGAATTATAGCAATTTTTTGGAAAGCGAGCAAGAGTTTTTGTTCGAGGAACGGACTTACTTGATTTAAAGTCTCTGGAGTCTAAGCATTACAATGAATTTCATCTGGCAAACATGAAACAGTTAACCATCATCGCATATACTGGAGCAGCAGCAGGACTCGCGGCATTAGGTGTGACAATGGCGAAGACTAATCCCAGTCAGGTTGCGTATGAAGAATATGCAGTGCAACGGTTGGCAAGTTACTTAAAAACCGATGTATGCAAAAAAACCACAAATTTCATAGAAAACTTAATCCATTTTAATTGTGAGAAGTTGGTCGATCGAGCTAACCCGCAAATGCAGGAAATTATTAACAAAACTACACAAAGGCAAAATTATATTATTTTTAGTGTTTACCGTACCGATCTAAAAATAAATTCTTGGGTACCTTCTTACAAATTTGAAACGGTGGGGGCTTTCGATCAATTTTATACTTACACTGCCGAACAGCAATAAGACAACCAGTGACTAGAATACTTTTATTTAAGAACTAATAATAGTTTTTGCGATCGCCAGTCTACCCATGACACCAGCTTAATATTATGTAAAATATGAAAACTAGTCACTGAAAGTTAAAGCTTGCCCATGTCATCTGCATATCTATTGGTATCTCATGGAAGTCGCGACCCGCGGCCAGAAATTGCTATGCAGCAACTGGCAAGGCTAGTATGCAATAAATTGTACAAAAATTACAACCAAGCAAATAGCGAACATTTGGTAGGGATAGCTGCTTTAGAAATGAGTCAACAGCCTTTACACGAGCAGATTAAACAATTTGCCCAAACTGCTTTTGGCATCCACATGTCTCAAAATGGGAATCGCCTCAAGATTCTACCGCTATTTCTGCTGCCGGGAGTGCATGTAATGAAAGATATTCCCACCCAAGTAGCCCTAGCACAACAGGCTACTGGTCAAGATATCATAATTGAATTGCAACCATACTTAGGTTCTCACCCAGATTTAGAGAAACTGTTGGCAAAGCAAATCACTAATATACAAGCACAAGCATGGATTTTGTTAGCTCATGGTAGCCGTCGCCCTGATTCTCAAAAACCAATAGAAGCAATGGCTCAGAGTTTAAGAGCAGTGGTTGCTTATTGGTCTGTAGCTGGTAGCTTAGAATTACGGGTGAAAGAGTTGGTAACTGCTGGGTATAAGGAAATTGCAATTTTACCATATTTTTTATTCGCTGGTGGAATAACTGATGCGATCGCTGCTTCAGTAGAAAAGCTAAAATTACAATTTTCGGCAGTGACTTTCCATTTGGCAGAACCTTTAGGAGCAAGTGCAGAATTAGCTGATTTAATTTGGGATTTAACAGACAAATGAACCGCACAGTCACACACACGAAGAAATATTTGGCAAAGGTTTATTTAGTAGGTGCGGGGCCGGGAGATCCAGGACTAATAACCTTGAAGGCGAAAGGTTTATTGGAATGTGCAGATGTAGTTATTTATGATGCTTTAGTGAGTCCAGCAATTCTGGCAATGATTAATCCCCAAGCAGAACAAATTAACGCTGGTAAGCGCAGGGGAAAACATTCGCTCTTCCAAGAAGAAACAACTCAACTGCTGATTGATAAAGCCCAGGATAATGCCATAGTAGTGCGGCTAAAAGGAGGCGATCCGTTTATTTTTGGTCGTGGGGGCGAGGAAATGGCAGAATTAGTCAATGCAGGAATTCCAGTGGAAGTTGTACCTGGTATCACTTCGGGAATTGCCGCCGCTGCTTATGCAGGTATACCATTGACGCATCGATTGTATAGTTCTTCAGTCACATTTGTAACTGGACACGAAGCAGCAGGAAAGTATAAACCTTTAGTTAATTGGAGTGCGATCGCTCACGGTTCCGAAACCATTGTGATTTATATGGGAATTCACAATTTGCCTTACATTGTGGAACAATTAAGTACGGCTGGGTTGAGTTTACAAACACCCATTGCTTTGGTGCGCTGGGGTACGCGCCCAGAACAAGAAGAATTGATTGGGACATTGGAGACAATTGTAGAGCAAGTGGAGAAAACTGGATTTGGTGCGCCAGCAATCGCAGTCATTGGACAAGTAGTAAAGATGCACGAAATATTGTCTGGTTGTCGTCCAGTTTGATTGTTGGTGGAAAGATTACATTTCCACCATTTCAACGATGGGTAAGAGTTGGGTATCTTGAATGTGCGATCGCAAGTTTTTTTGACATACAACGCAAACATTTGACACAGAATATGTCGGTTAATTAATTAAATGTCGGCTTAACAAACTTATGTCATCGAAATATTTAAGGCTATAATCCTCACTTCGGAATATAAACTTCATTGTGAGTGGGGAACTTTTGGTATTCCAGAAAATTTGTTTACTGATGTGGAAAGGATTTTCGCTCGGAGCATTTAAAACAAATTGGATTTCAACTTGGATTTGAATGCCATTTGCGCGATCGCCACAATTTACGCTTGTTAACCAAATGTACTAACTGTGAAACTCTTTTCCCAATTCCCGCAGATTGGGTACAAGGTGAATGTACTCACTGTTTTTTGCCTTTTGCAACAATGGCGAAGCGTCAGAAACGTCTTTGAAAATTGCTTCAGCTTAGAGATGTGAATACTGCCGATCGCACTCTAAAGCCACTCACAAACTTGCAAGTTTTGTCAACTCTGTTTGCCAATCTTCATCATGTCTAAGGACAAGAATATGGTAACTGGTATTGTACTTGAGATTATCTCGCTCAATTTTGTCTTGTCTGCGTTTCTCAGGGCTGTCATGGACTGAACCGTCACAGAAAACAGCAATGCCATCTTCTTTATAAAGAAAATCTGGCTTACAGTTCGCCTCTGGAATTAATTCTTGTGCAGAATCGGGTAGTTTATATCCGCTTTGATAAATTGCTGTTAAAACTATGCGCTCAAATTGGGAATTTGGATCTGTTTGTTGTAGCAGTTGTTGATACTGTTCATCACGGCATATTCCTTCTATCTGCACTGTACTGTTTTGCAGTTCTTCAAGTAAGGTTTTGATGAGATGACGATTTATCAAAGCATGGTCGAATTGGTTGCGGTAAGAAAGCAAGCATTCATAGCAAGCTTGAACACAGCTATCTTTAGCTTCTTGGAAATGGCAAATATCTAAAGCTGCATCGGCGATTTTTGGAAAAGCTTTACTGTTTTCTAATAGTTGAGAAAGGACACCTGCACCGCCTTCCGCAGCCTCCCAGAACAGCAAATATTTACCGTCTCCTAAGCGTTCAGAGTCGAGTTCGTCGGCTTCTAATTTGTACACTGCTTGGATAGCAGTTTCTAAGGCGTACTGTAGGGTGGTAATAAAAGCTTCTCTGTTGTCTGTAGGGACATTTAATGGTTCCACAACTAGGATATTACAGGTGTTGTTCACCATTAAATTAACGTCGGTGTGAATGCTATCTTTTGCCGAGTCGTTTTTGGATTCGCCCCAAATACCAGTTTTGATATCGAGTTTAAATCCTCTTTCTTCGCTTTTTTTCTTGTTGAGTCCACGATTAATATGCCAGATGTCTGCTGTAGGACTGTAGGTTAATCGAAGTAATTGTGTACCATTGGCAGTTTTTACTGTGACTAATTGGCGTTTTTGCTTGTCGTAACGGAAGTGGGTAGTGATGTTGTAACCGTATTTCAGACGTTCTTCTTCATCGCAAGTGATGCGTTCTCGTCTCCAGGCGATCGCAGTTTCCATTGATAATAAGCGAGTAAGTAAAGCCTTATCATTGTTACTATCAACAAGTTTTGCCCCGCAGTTCTCACAAGTGTCGCGGTTACTGGCTATCCCTTCATGGAAATAGCCGCATTTAAAGCAGACATTTACCCGTTGATAATCAGCCCCACCAACTGGCATTTTGGTTTTAGCCACCATAAATTTACTACCCTCATAGTAAATAATATTACTTGGGGCAAATTCTCTCAAAGCAACGCTGCGGGGGCGGGAAATAAATTCGCCGCCTTCGTCTGTGGGAATAAATGGTGGCGTAAACGCTACCCCCTTGGGAAATAAACTGATGCAGGCGGAATGCCAACCCCTTAGTTTTGCTTCCCCAGAGAAATATCTGTTTGAGGATATTTAAGCAAGTTTCCTCGTTGAGTTGGGTTTGATTTGCGAGTTGTTCTGCACCTGTTTCTAAGGTGATGGGTGTGCGGCGGACGAGATGACCTTCTTTTTCTTCTAAACCAAAGTTCATTTCTACCCAGTGGCTAAGGGGATGCTGTTGAAAAGCTTCTAAGGTTTGTTCGGACTTTAGCGGTAAACCTTGGATAATGCTTTGACGCAATTTTTCTGTGGTGGGTGCAGCACTTTGGATGGAACGTTCTAAAGTTTCATCGATGACGTTGCTGGATTTAATTTCGACACCGAATAATTTACTAGCAACATCTGCGACTACCTGACGACGTTGTTGGCGGGAACCTTCAGAAGACATGGTGGCACTAGTACCGATGCACAGAAGTTTCTGACCGCAACGTTGCCGAAGTTTGCGAATTAAGATACTGACATCTGCACCTTGCCGTCCTCTGTAAGTATGCAGTTCATCTAGTACAAGGAATTTTAAATCGGGGGATTCTACTAATTTATCTTCGTGAGTGCGCGAGAGCATTAACTCTAGCATCACGTAATTTGTTAGTAAGATTTGAGGCGGGTTGTTTTGAATTTCGATTTTCTTCTCTCGTTTTTCTTGCCCAGTGTACTTTTCAACTCGAATGTGGGTATTAGAAACTTGTTTGAGAAATTTTCTTAATTCTTCTTCCTGAGAATTAATTAGGGCATTCATGGGATAAACCAAAATAGCCCTAACTCCTTTAATTTCAGGATGGTGTAGCAAATCATTAATGATGGGGACGACATAAGTTAAGCTTTTACCCGAACCCGTTCCTGTGGTGACAACGTAGTGTTCTTGACGTTGTGCTGTTTCAAAGGCTTGTTTTTGGTGGTAGTGGAAGGTAAAAGGTTCACCATCTTTTGAGAAGTAGCGTCTACAGTCTGGATGGAGAATTCCTTGTTGTACTAATGTGGCGACAGATGCACCTGGACGATATTTAGGGTTAAGTTGCACTAAAGGGTCAGTCCAGAGTTGACCTTTTTCTAACTCGCGATCGACAAATGCTTTTACTTTTTCGTCACGAATTTTGAGGAAGCTTTCAATATAGCGGCGGTAGTCGCCAATTACTTCGTTACGGAAATTAAAAATATCAAGATAATTCGTAGTTCGTAATGACGCTCCTGCGTCGCTACCGCTTGCGCTAACGTAATTCGTTATTGATGATAGAGGTGGGGTGCGTCCTAAGCGTTGGTTAATCCATTCTCGAAGTTGGTGGTTAAAGGTTTGAGTAATAGTAGAAAAGTTGAATATCTCTTCAATTTCTTGTATATCCCAATTTTGAGGAATACCTGTAAAGAGCAAAGCTAATTGCTCTGGGGTAACAGCTACCACTCCTGTACAATCTAGTAATGCTAATTTTTGACTTAATAAATTGCTAATAGATAAGATTGCATCTTCAGGTTGCTGTAATAATTCCTGTAATTTTATAGTTATTTTCATATAATTTGATTCTAACTTTTAATAAATAGGGTGCGTTAACGATCTAACGCACCCTATCTACTATATTTCCCGTTATACACACGGAAAATAACAAAATATTTATTGTTATTCTGCAACTTTTCTTACTTCCTCCACATCTAGTTCTAAACGTTCAGCAATTTGTTGAACACTTAATCCTAGTTCCAGCAAAATTGGTATAATTTGAAATTTGGTTTCCAGTTTTCCTTCTTGCTTACCTTCTTCTTTTGCTTCTTGATAAACTCTAGTTTCTTTCAGCAAGTTTAAATTCAGCATAATTTCTATTTCCTCGCGGCTTAAGTTAGGAAACTTGTAGACTACTATTGTCTCTATAAATTCTATAACTTTTCTTTGAATGAGAGTGTCTGTCAATTCCTTTTTAGCTTTGTCAATTAGGTTTTTGGCGAATTCTCCGGCTTTATTTTCACTCTCTACAACTAAGCGTACAATTCCTATTCCCAGAGAATTATCTGGTGCGTCGTCAAGTTCATCTAGGTAAAAGCGACGTAGATGAGGTTCCAATAAGGAACGATAACGTTGGGGATAGCTACGTTCATTGCTACGTTTGTCATAGATAACTATGGCGAACCAGTCAGGGTTAGGTGGTTGATATTGAGTAAAGTAAAGGAAAATACTTGTAAATAATCGGTCATAAAATCCTTCGTCTTTATAAAACTGAATCTCGACAAAGTACAGTGGTTCATTAATAAATTTTTCTAAAGGAGAAAATACTCCGTCTAATCGAAAGCTTTTTTGTTTAACTTCTGGTGCATTAAACTCATAGATATTTGTGTTGGTATCTGCTTTACCAATAATTTCAAAGAAAATGTTAGGAAACTCTTTAAATATCTCATAAAAAATCGCATCTGTTTTCATAATTACGAATTACGAATTATTTAAACATTTTATCCCATGCCTCTAGCACTAACCTTTGTGTGCGATATTCACCAAACTGTTTAATTTCGTTATTCTTTAAAACGCGGAATGTTTCACTGGGGAAGTCTGCACCGTAGACATCAGCAGGATCTAGAATATATCGCAGTTCATCACGGGTGAGTCCGTAGAGTTTGGCGTAATATGCGTCTAGTTCTGCTCTTAATAATGCGCGTCTGTTAGGATTCCAAATGAAGGGTTCGCCGTCATATCCCATGTCTTTGGCGAAGGGTTGCATATCCCAGGCAGTGTAGACTAATTCGAGGACGCGATCGCTAATAAATTTGATATCTTCTGGGGTGTATAATTCTGGGGAAAGAACGGGGAGTTGTTTGAGATAAAAATAAGTTAAATGTGTTCATCCTATTTTTTGACGAGTAACAAAGTCAAAAACTAAACTGCTACAATTAGCTACTAGACAAGTTATTTTAAATATATATTTTTGTAATATAAAACATATAGGAGAGGTATTTCCTAATGCTACTTTAGGTAATAAGCTGAAAATTGCAGTACGTTCATCAGTTGACCTACAAATATCTCTAAAACTTAAAAGCCAATCTTTATCCCATTTTTCAGCTAACTTATTTTCCACCTCAACCTGACTCACCCAATAACGCGGTTGAACAACAAAAGACGCATTACCCTTTTCCTCATCAGTCAAATCACGAGTATCGCCATTATCTGTATAAGTTGCCCAACGGTGAGTAAATTGGTGAAACATCTTCGCTTCATAAAGTGGAACTAAACCATTACCCGCCTCATTTTTAAATAAACCGCTATCATTTGACATATGAAACATTGTCATAAATGAAATACCCCAAGGATTACTCCCTGTTATTTCATTTTCCAAAACAGGAACACGCTGATAGATTTTTTTGGTTAATTCTGCATCCTGACTAGTTCTAAAAATTGGACAAGTGAGAGTATTAGGATTAATTAAAGCAATATCTTGAGGTGTAAGCTGAAACAAGCGTGATTGATTATCTAACTGTTTAGTTTGAGTTAGAAAAAAGGCAAAATTACCTCGTTTGATTGGTTTACCACTAATAGCCAACAGAGAAAATTTCATGCGGCTATCTACAGCAGTAAATAAACGTTCCCGATTTTCAAAATCATACAGACTTGCTAAAGCTTGTTTCTGCGTCAAATCTCCAAAGAACTTTTTACAAGTGTCATCAGTTGCGATTCCAGTAGGAACTATTACCCCAACTCTTCCATCGGATGAGATTAGCTTTCTAGTAGTTTCAGCAAAAATAGCATAAGTATTAATATCCCCCACCGCAGTTAAGGGAAATCTATCCGACTCCCGAATAAATTTACTTTGTGCCTCTGCATCATGTTTCGCTTCTTCAAAAGCTTGTGCTAATTCAGGATTTTTCTTGGGTAATTCCTTAATCAACTTCTCCCGCGCTGCCTTATTTACAGCATTAGCAATTTCCGCACTTTGAGAAGCAAAAAACTCTTTCTCTTGTAATTTAATCCGTTCCCAAGGTGGATTTCCCAACACACAATTAAATCCACCTTGTTCAAACACTTCGGGAAATTCTAAACACCAGTGAAAGAAATGCTTTTCTTCAGCTAACTTATTCGCTGCATCTACAACCTTATTTAATTCATAATTTGTAATTCGTAATTCGTAATTATCATCTGATTTATGAATTTTTTCTACTTTTTCACGCTTTAAACGGTTCAATGCTTCAGTTGTAGGTAGTAATTGTAAATAATGCTCAGTTAGTGGCATAAAAAATACTGCTGTCCATAAGTTGCAAGCAGAATATTTCAACCACCAACTCGATTCTTGCAGATTCTCTTGATATTGCTTTTGCTTATATTTAACTTGTTGTGGCGTGGTTTCAGGAATTATCCCTAACTGTCGCCACATTTCTGCATAATCTACACTATCAGTTTTTAATTTCTCATCAATTGATAGTTGTCCTTTTTGTTCACGTTCTTTTTTATTCCGTTTTTTAAACTGTGTTGATAGTGTTTTATCATCACCTGTTACTGGCTTAAACGCTTCATCAGGAATTCCTGCATCCAAGCAACTTAAATCCATTACTCCCACAAGGGAATTACCACACCTAATCCTGTGGTCTAAAAAGTTAAGAGGAAAGCCGCGAGAAAAGCCTTCAATCCATAATGCTACTTTGCATAAATCAACAGCTAAGGGATTTATATCTACCCCGTTAGCTTCTGCCGCAAATTTTCATTACTTGGATGTTGGAGAAAACCTGTGCCTAGCTGTATTAATGCTTTTTCAACCCCATCTCGAAGTCTGTCGCGTACCCGTCCGCCCTGTTGTAGTGCTTCTTGGTGGTAATATTCCAGCAAGCACTTATCGGCATCATCCACACCTTCAGGCAAGCGCGAACGGTGAAACAACCGATAAAATAGCCCAAATTCGGCAAAGTTCTCACCGTTGAGAATCTGTTCTAAGTCAAATTCGATATAAGTAAGACGAGTCATCAACGAAGAGTCGCGCAGTAACCGCCAGCGATAACCATTAGTTGCGATCGCCCACAAATGTTCTGTCTTGTTAAGATACTCCTGCACGAGTGCGTGTGCTGATAACCTGGGTGTGCCACTGGGTGGACGATGGTCTACCTTGACTCGACAACCAATAATGTGGATAGGTGGCTTATTCTCTCCTGGTTCTGCACGATGGGAAATCGCATAAGTTTGTCCTTCCACGACTTCGGCTTTTGCGGTGTAAACAGGGTTATATCCGAGACTTCGTAGTAAGGGAACTACCCACAATTCGCGGGTGACGCTGGTAGCGGTGTCATCGGCATCTAACCTGTCTAATTGCCGTTGAAATGCAGCCCAATAAGCTTTAGCATCACCCCAGGCGATCGCAATTTCATCTGCTAGTTTGTCGGTTTTACTAAAACCAAAATCCTCTGATGCTTGTCCTCTCAGATTACCCGCCAGCAATTCGGCAGTCATATCTGCTGCTAACAAATTACCTTCAATCTGAATACCAGTTAAAGTAATCCCTGCTACACTCATCACTCACACCCTTATTCTTAAAACTTGTCTAAAAAATTACGAATTACGAATTTTTCCCGGCTGGAGAATGTAAACGCCTAGAATGTCCATCGGTAGCTGGGGTTTAACCTGAATCTGCCCTTCTTGGGTAATGGCTCTGACTCGCCGATGTGATTGGGAAAGAGAATGCGATCGTTCTCTAGCAAATAGTTCTAAATCAGATTCAATCTCTGTTATTTGGCTGAGTAAGTCTTCAATTTCCGCTTTTTTGATACCCGGAGGTGCATCACCCACAGGATTAGCTTGTTCCAGTAGAGATTTTGCTTCCTCTGGTGTCAGCCAGATGGGATTTGATGGCGGGCCTGTAAATCCAACTACTGCACACTCTTCCGCCAGCAAACTTTGGTGTTTGGGACTGTTTAACAAATGCCGTAGCCGCACTAATAGTAAAGTCGTGCGCTTGGTGACAGTATCGGTTGTAGTAAAACCACACCGCGCTGCGATGGGGTTTTGATTATTTGAAAGTGCATCTTCAATAATGTGACGTGCTAAACCTTCTACCAAAGGGTGATTCCGTCCTACATATTCCACCCCTTCTGGTGTAGGAGTTGTAAAGGTAAACAAGCGTGACTTATCCCCCAGTGAAGGCTGGAGAAAATTAGGAATTGTGGAGAGTAACCAATTTTGTTTTTTCTTAGTTAACGAACAAGATAGGCGATTTGCGGCTGACAACACGAACCGTTGCACATCCTGTTCACTACCTAGAATTTGCTCAGATTCAATTAGCTCTTGCTCTACTTCCGCAGGTTTGATTGACCGTTGAGCAAAGCGGGTACGGCTAATCTTTTCTCGTTCTACAGCTTTATCCCAATTTTTACTGACTTGCTCAACAGCAGATTCCTGTTCATCTAACAAATCCAATAGAGACAATTGCACCGCATCATGAGCGCGGTCAAACAAAGATTTAAAAACAGCTTCCGACACTGTAGTGCTGTCCATTGGTACGGGGACGGTAATTCCCAAAGTCTTATGAATTTGTACAGCCTTGCGAATTAGCACATCTAAAACTGCACCATCCACCGGATTATCTGAACCGTAAAGCAGCAAGGTCTTAACTTGACTTGCAGTTTGACCGTAGCGGTCAATACGTCCCTCTCGTTGTTCCAAACGATTGGGGTTCCAGGGTAAATCGTAGTGAATTACTGCACTGAAGTGAGATTGAAGGTTTACGCCTTCACTCAAACAATCGGTAGCTACTAAGACTCTTTGAGGATATGACTTTAATTCTTGCAAGCTGTACATTCGCAAATTATATGTCGCAATTCGCAGATAGTGTCGCAACCGCATTTAAATATCTAAAACCTTTATCCTGTAAGGATTATAAACTATTTACTCACACGGAAAATAAATTTGCTTAATTCGCATTTTCTCTGTCGCAAATTTTATATTCTCAAATTAGATGTCGTTTGTTAATATTTACACATTTTTCAAATTGTATGTCGCATTCTTAGTCAATTAATGGTACATTAGTACTTTAATTATTCATGAGTGTTTTTCACTGCAATGGCAGACAAACAATTTGAATTCATGGAAGAATTAACGCAAGCTCCAGATGCTATCTTTCTTGATAAGAGTAATTTTGTTGTAGATCCATCCCAAATCATTCTGGAAGTATCAGATAGGCATAAACTGACATTTAATCTAATCCACTGGCTTGCGGAATCACCGAATCGCACGATCAAGTCTCAGAGAAAGCAGGCTGTTGCAGATACCCTGGAGGTTTCTACTCGACAGGTGGAACGTCTTCTCAAGCAATACCATGATGATAGGTTATTAGAATCAGCAGGTGTTCAACGCTCAGATAAGGGAAAGCATAGAGTCAGCGAATACTGGCAAGAATTTATTAAAACAATTTATGAAGAAAGTATTAAAAATAAACATCCAATTTCACCAGCATCTATAGTTCGTGAAGTGGAGCGGCACGCGAGTGTGGATCTTAAACTTAAACCAGGAGATTATCCTCATCAAGCTACTGTTTATAGAATTTTAGATCCTTTAATCGAACAACATACAAAAAAGATAAAAGTTAGAAATCCTGGTTCGAGATCTTGGATGACAGTGGTAACACGAGATGGACAGCTACTAAGGGCTAACTTTAGTAACCAAATCATTCAGTGTGACCATACTAAATTAGATATTTGCATAGTTGATAGTGATGGTAATTTATTATCTGAGCGTCCTTGGTTAACTACTATTGTGGATACTTATTCAAGCTGTGTTGTTGGGTTCCGCTTATGGATCAAACAACCAGGTTCTACAGAGGTGGCTTTAGCCCTAAGACACGCTATTTTGCCCAAAACATATCCTGAAGATTATGAGCTAAATAAAGTTTGGCAAATATACGGGCCTCCTTTTCAATATTTTTTTACTGATGGTGGAAAAGATTTTCGCTCAAAACATCTTAAAGCCATTGGTAAGAAACTAGGATTTCAGTGTGAACTACGCGATCGCCCTCCCGAAGGCGGTATTGTAGAACGCATTTTTAAAACTGTTAATACTCAAGTTCTCAAAGATTTACCTGGTTATACAGGGGCAAATGTTCAGGAACGCCCCGAAAATGCAGAGAAAGAAGCCTGTTTGACAATACAGGATTTGGACAAAATTCTCGCTAGTTTCTTTTGTGATATTTATAACCACAAGCCTTATCCTAAAGATCCTCGTGATACGAGATTTGAACGCTGGTTCAAGGGAATGGGAGAAAAGCTACCTGAGCCTTTGGATGAGCGAGAATTGGATATCTGTTTAATGAAAGAAGCGCAACGAGTTGTTCAAGCTCATGGCTCTATACAGTTTGAAAACCTGATTTATCGAGGAGAATTACTCAAGATATATAAAGGTGAATATGTGACGCTGAGATATGACCCCAACCATATCCTTACTTTATATGTTTACAGTTGCGAAACTGATGATAATTTAGAAGATTTCTTGGGCTATGCTCATGCCGTCAACATGGATACTCATGACCTGAGTTTAGAAGAGTTAAAAGCCCTGAATAGACAGCGCAGTAAAGCTCGTAAGGAGCATTTTAATTATGATGCCTTATCAGCATTAGGTAAACGCAAGGAACTTGTAGAAGAGCGCAAACAAGACAAAAAGGAAAAAAGAAGAGCAGAGCAAAAACGTCTACGTTCTATATCTAAGAAAAGCTCAAATCTTATTGAACTACGCAAAAGTAGGGCTTCAAAATCTTTAAGTAAAGAAGAAAATCAGGAACTTTTACCTGAGAGAGTTTGCAGGGAAGAAATTAAAATTGAGAAGATAGAACCACAACCACAGGAAAATATTTCAACACAAACTAATACTCAAGAAGAGCAGAGACATAAGTTAGTAGTCTCTAACAGTCAAAAAAACTTGAAAAAGATTTGGTAAATTATGGCGCGATCGCAACTTGCAACTCAATCCTTTGTTGAAGTCCTAGCCCCAAAGTTAGACCTGAATGATCAAATTGCTAAAACTATTGATATTGAGGAACTTTTTAGAAGTTGTTTTATCACAACTGATCGGGCTTCGGAATGCTTCAGATGGTTAGATGAACTGCGTCTCCTCAAACAATGTGGTCGAATCATTGGCCCAAGAGATGTTGGTAAAAGTCGGGCATCGCTTCACTATCGAGATGAGGATAAAAAACGAGTTTCCTATGTAAAAGCTTGGTCAGCATCCAGTTCTAAACGTCTATTTTCACAAATACTGAAGGATATTAACCATGCCGCACCAACAGGTAAGCGACAAGATTTACGTCCAAGATTAGCTGGTAGTCTGGAGCTATTTGGGCTAGAAATTGTGATTATTGATAATGCTGAAAATCTTCAAAAAGAGGCGTTTTTAGACTTAAAGCAACTTTTTGAAGAATCTAATATTCCTATTGTCTTAGTTGGAGGTAAGGAATTAGACGATATCTTGCAAGATTGTGATTTATTGACAGTTTTTCCAACACTGTATGAGTTTGAACGTCTGGAATATGAGGATTTTAAGAAGACATTAAGTACAATTGAATTGGATATTCTATCTCTTCCAGAAGCGTCTAATTTAGTTGAAGGGACTATATTTGAGATTTTAGCACTTAGTACAAGTGCGCGAATCGGGCTTCTAGTAAAGATACTTACTAAGGCAGTTTTACATTCTCTAAAAAATGGATTCAGCAGAGTTGATGAAAGCATTTTAGAAAAAATTGCTAGTCGTTATGGCAGAAAATACGTTCCCCTCGAAAATAAGAAGAAGAATGAATGAAGATGATGAAATTCTTCCAAAACTAGGCTATGTTGAACCATACGAAGGAGAGAGCATTAGTCATTATTTGGGGCGTTTGCGTCGATTTAAGGCTAACAGCTTGCCTTCAGGATACTCTTTAGGAAAAATTGCTGGTCTTGGTGCTGTTACGGGACGTTGGGAAAAACTGTACTTTAACCCATTTCCTACTCGACTAGAGTTAGAGGCTTTGGCATCTCTGGTAGGAGTTAATGCAGATAGATTAGCCGAGATGCTACCGCCTAATGGGGTGACGATGAAGCCTAGACCAATTCGGTTATGTGCTGCTTGTTATGCAGAAGTACCTTGTCACAGAATTGAGTGGCAGTATAAGGATAAACTTAAATGCGATCGCCACCAGTTGGGTTTTTTAACCAAATGTACTAACTGCGAAACACCTTTCTCAATTCCCTCAGATTGGGTAAAAGGTGAATGCCCTCATTGTTCTCTGCCTTTTGCAAAGATGGCAAAGCGTCAAAAGATTTATTGACCTCTAGATGTCTAATAAAAATATATGTCTATGAAACAAATACAGTAGTATTTGTCACCCAGACACGGCAGAATTCTAGAGATAAAATTGCAATAAAGTAAAATTCGTCTTGAAAACAAGGTTTAGGGAAAATTGGACTGGTCTAGCTTCAATCTTCATGGCGATGCTCCTCAACGTGCTTTTGAGTCTCTAACAGGAATAATTTTCGAGCGATGGTGTCACCGTGAATATCCTTCACAGGTTAGGCAGGTCATATTTGTTAATGGGGCTGGAGGAGATGGCGGCGTTGAAGCGTATGCTCGGTTGAATAATGGGGATATCATTGGATTACAGGCAAAATGGTTTAGAGAACCGCTTGAATCTTCTCAAATTAGTCAGATTAAAGGTTCACTTAGCACAGCTGCGACTCAAAGGAGTGGGTTAGTAAGATACGTAGTTGTGGTTCCTCGTGACTTGAGTGATGTCAGAAGAATTGGTAAAAACGGACAAAGAGTTGACACTGAACGCGATCGCTGGAATAAATTCATAAATTCTGCTAAGACAACTCATCCAGGGATCACTGTTGATTTATGGGATGAAACTCGGATTGCTTCTCTACTAGCCCTGAAGTTCGTTCCGTTACCAACGCTGTTGATATATCAGAACGTTTGCTAGTTCGAGTGTTGATTGCAGTAGATGGTTTAGATGAGACAACTAGAGCAGAACGTTGGGCAAAGAAACTTGGGGAACTAGCTGTAGTAGCTCAACAATATCCAAGAATCTTATTTGCATTCTCAGTTCGGCCAAGTTTGGTTCAGCGAATTTCTCTACCGAGGAATATTAATAGGATTTGGTTGAGAGGTTCTGACGCACCACTTGCGTATGTTTTTAAAGCACATTGTCAAATTAATGGCATTCAATGTCCACCTCTTCTGCGGTGGGCGTTGCGAACCCCACTAGCAATTCGCCTTTTTGCTGAATTGTATCGAGGGCAAATAATTGACAACATTTCAGAACAAAATTTTTCCTTAGTCGAATTAATTAAGCGGAAAATTAATAACGCGGAACTTTCTATCAGGGAGCGTGAAGGTGAAGACTGGCCTAGAGATATAAAACCAGTTAGTACCTCTCTCCGTGCGATCGCAAAAGCCAGCTTTGCAAAAGGAGCAGCATTGCTAGAAGAGGAGGCAATGCAAGTGGTTGAATCAGCACAGTCACCAAAAGGTATTTTAACTCGTCCACAACTGTTGCAAATTCTTCACCAATGCCGCGATCAAGGGCTACTAATGCTCAGAAGTTTGCCTTCTGACGATCCTTTCGAGCCAGAAGTCCACACTTGGGAGCCAGCATACGAAACTTTGACAGATTTTCTGTTGGCATGGGAGGCTTATCAAAATTTTAAAGAATCGCCCAATAGTCCTGATATGCCAATATATCTGGTGGATAGGCCAGCATCTATCAGATTAGCAGTCTATCTCCTTGGAAGGGATGGTCATAATTTCTTTACTTCAGAATTGTGGAAAAACAACTTAACAGGTCAGGATCGAGAAGATGTTCAACTCATGGCACTTTCGATGATGCCTTCTCAAGAAGTAGAAGCATATCGAGAATGGGTGCTTAAGCTGTTTAGCCGAAATATGCCAACCTGCCGCAGAGTTTCAGAAATTCTGATCGTTCCTGGGCTAAGAATTCCTAGCTATATGTACAGTGCAAAATTTGTACATCATGCTCTTTTGCCTATGGGAGTGGCAGAGAGAGATTTATTCTGGTCTGGGCCGCATCTAGTACCTCGTAATCATGGTGCTAAATGGGAAGGATATGCCTCTGCGGTTTTGGAAGAACTTGAATTGGCAGAAGATGATCCTTGGGACTCAGCACCATTGCTTTTAGCGTGGGCAACTACCACTGTTAATAACGATAACCGAAGACGAATTCGGTCGGCTCTTGCAGCCTGGGGTCATAACAAATCAATTGAACTTCTAGCACTTCTAGAAACTGCCTTTCAAACTAATGATCCTCAAATGAGGGAGGATCTATTGGTAGCTGCTTATGGTGCTTCTTGCCTTATTCGTCCCAATGAAACATGGATACCACTGTGCGAGTGGATAATTGACAGCTTTTTCACTCCCAGCGCACCATATCGTACACATAACTTAATTATCAGGCACTGCGCTCATAGCATTATTGATAGATGTCTTGCGTGTGGTGTTTTAATCTCAGCAAAGCTTCTAATACATCTACGCAAACCGTATGTAAATGCAAACGAATTACTCCCAGTCGATAGGGATTGTGTTAGCAGTATTAATGAACATCACGGTATTGACCCAGTTACTCGTGATCTCGCTTGGTATGTTGTACCTAAAGCTATAGAACCTTTTTTTGAAAACAGCCATTTTACAAGAATGGCTCATTCGAGGTACACAGATGTTGATGAAGACAGTAATGATGAAGATGAGCAAATGGATGATTCATTTTTAGAAATCAACATCCAAGTGACTTTATTGGATGAAGATAGTGAATTTTCTGAACAGCAGGAAGAATCAGAAGAATCAGTCTCTTCTGTTTGTTTCTCTCCGTCAGCTAAAGCCTGTCTGAAACGTCATGGCATAGCTTATGACCTTCCAGACTTAACTCACAAGCAGCTTGCGTTTGCTTTTGTTCGCGCTTATGCTTTAAATCTCGGCTGGTCTGAAGATGTTTTCATTGGAAATCCTCAAGGTGATAAGCCTGGTGAGATTTTGGGGGCAGATATTGCAATTTTGCGTCAGTATAGCCAAGCAACACACGGAGACCAAAGTTCAATGGCTACCTTCGGCGAGAAATATGTTTGGGCAGCCACACACGAACTCACTGGTTTTTTAGCTGATCGTGTCACAGCTTATGATTGGAACAAGAAAGCTTATGAACCTCCTGTGAATCTAGGACTTTTGGTTGAGGTGAATAATCCAGCAACTGATATTGGGTACAGCCAGTTAAATTCTGATGCCATTTTAGATTTTTCAGAGCTTATTCCAGATGTTGACTTAACTGAACCACTTCAAATTGATCGTGTCAATAAGTGGGTACAAACAGCACCTTTACCACCAATTGAGCCATTGCTTTTGCCTGAATCAAGGCAATTGCCAGATTGGGCAAAAGACCATGAATGGTTAGTCTTGAGGGCATATATAAAGAGGCGGAATGTGGATAGCCAAGCTGAATCAACTTTCTGGGGAGCAAGCTACGCTTTCCCACGATTCGCATCGTCCCTCATGCAAGAAAGCGTGAGTGATAGAAAAACAAGAGAGTTATATGATTTTCAGGCAATTGTAGATGCCATGAATTTTTACAAAGATCCATGTGAGGTCGTTTGGGCATCTTGGATTCCAGAGGAAGAAGGGATTATTCCTCATGAAGTAAATAATTCAGTCGGACAATCCAAAACCGTTCCCTTACTGGCGGGAACCTGCAAAGTTTATTGGCGCAGCCCAGATGGTGAAGCAGAGGAATGGATGCCAGCAAAGTGGCTGAGAAAAATCTTGGGGGTTGTTGACTTTCACCAAGGACAATTTTTGAATGCTGCTGGTGAAGTTTTAGCTTTTACCCTAAAACAACCTGGCGAAAGTTGGGAGAAGTATCAGTGCCATCTTCTTGTTGCTCGTCGTGATGTAGTTATTGATGCCTTAACTGCAAGAAATTTAACTTTGGCTTGGGGAATTCAGATATATCGTCAACCATCCTATCCACTAATTGCCCTGTCCAATGAAAAAAGAATGTATCGAGACTGGTGTGCAACTGTGTTTTACACAAGTGATGGCTTGAGAACTACTAACTCTAAAGATTTGATTCGTCGTTGGGGAGAAGATGCTTAAAATTTTAGGCAAATCTCTTCATCGCTATATTATTGACTTAATCGGTTTTCTCTACCTAAAACTTCGGTGATTGACCATGTAAATAGGAAGCTGATTTCGCTATATTTATAAGTACGTTGAAGTTTTTAAGTCATTCGGTGGGTCACGGGTTCGAGTCCCGTCAGTTCCATAAGAAGGGGCTGTAGCTCAGTTGGTAGAGCAGCCGAGTTTCATCAGTAAAAGGTCAGGAATTTCTACATTCTGACCTTTTGCTATTTTGATTCTTGCGAATCTTGAATATTTAGAGATGCGATCGCACTGCCACTCATAAATAAAAAAGAGACGGGTACGAACCGCGTCTCTAGGCGATGGGAAAATTTTTTAAGGGTTATGCTACATCTGCAACCAGCAAGCCATTAACAGCTATGATGATTAACTGTGCTTGCAAAGGAGTATCAAAACAGGGTCTTTCATCTTTATTACAAGGCTGCGCTATCCATTTACCCTCCAGATTTTGATAAAAAGTACCTAACAATTGTGAACCGTTCCAAACTCGATAAAGTTCTCCCAAATCATCGTTTATGGAATCAATTTCTATTTCTGGGGGTGCTGGGTCTGCTAGTTGGTCAACGTAGCCCTCAAACTCTGATTGAGCCAAGGCTTGGTTATCAAACTCTTCTTGTACAATCATCTAAGTAACCTCATCAATGGGGTTTTACAAAAGGCGATCGCGGACTCTTCCCGGAGAGCGATCGCTTTTGTCTATCAATTAATCTACGTGACGTGTAGATTTGCGTCAAACGTAGATTTATAAAACTTAGAATGTTATAAATATATTTGTAATTTTATATACTGACAAGTAGAGAAATCTACATCTAACAGCCACTAAACTGGGGATGTAGTGATATGCCTATGGATAAAGTGATTCGTTGGAAATTAAATGAAGTGATGGCGCGAAAGCGGTTGAGGAACAAGGATTTAGCTGCGGCCTTAGGAATTACTGAAAATTCGGTATACAGGCTGCGTAAGGTTGACGAAATGCCACGATTAGCCCCAGAAAGGTTAAATGGCATTTGTATGGCGTTAGATTGTCAACCTGGAGACCTTTTAGAATATATACCTGATGATGGCAAAGTTAGTTCTATTGTTAATGTAGTTTCGTAGAGTCTATGTTGTTATATCACTAAGTATCCAACTGCGAAGAACTGAAAAGATAGAATATAAGGAGTAAGTTTTAATTTATACATACAAATTAATAGCTTTGAAGTATTTTGATTTGATAGGCGATCGCCATTTTTAGCCATGATTATGTAGCTTTGAGTTAATCAGCTAACTGGGGTGCTTAATTGTAGCGACCTGCACAATTAAGCCACTCTGTCGTGTGAATATAAATACTGCTGAAACCCAATAAATACTTGACTGATATTCGCAACGCTTCCTAGTTCTTCAACGGCATCACGAACAGTATGATATTTCAACTCTAACAGTTGAGGTAATTTAGTGCGATCAAGTTCTCCCACCCCAGCTTTGATGTATTGTTCGAGTATAAAGTCGAGAAATTCTTGCTGTTTGCCAATATAGCGCGAGAAAATTAATGATTTGTGAGCTAGGACACGCTCTCGGCGGCTAATGGGTGGAGAGGCATAGGCGATATAAGCTAGGACATCATATAGATCGCTTTTCTCGGCATCAATTAGGCGGCTAATTTCTGTGAGTTGTTCTTCCCCGTAGCCCTTCTCTGCCAGCCCTTCTAATAAAGCTCTACGGGTGTCAGGGCGACTCCAGATTGCTCTTAATTCGTTTTCATCTGTGAATAGTTCAGGAATTTCACCAAAGAGACGTTGCACAAATTCTGTAGCGCTCATGGGTTTACCGTCTGGACTCCAAAAGGTGGTAGACATCTGATGCTGGAAGAAACGTTCTTTGCCATCAGCGAGTTTGATTTTGATTTTTTGAGGGCGGCGTTCTTCTGGTGTTTCCACGCTACCTTTGTTAGTATCTTTTATGAAACCTTTGGTTGCATCTGTACCTCCAGGCTTTTTGATTACTACAGGTTCTTGGGGTTCGCCATCCCATTCAGGATCGTTGAAGTGTTCGTAAGCTTTGACAAAATCATAAATAGTGAAGTAGTCTTTCCCCTCAAATAGGCGAGTACCGCGACCGATTATTTGCTTAAATTCAATCATTGAGTTGATGGGACGCATCAGCACAATGTTACGAACGTTTCGGGCATCAACCCCAGTGGAAAGCTTTTGAGAAGTGGTGAGAATGGTGGGAATAGTTTTCTCGTTGTCTTGAAAGGTGCTGAGGTGCTGTTCGCCTAATTTCCCATCATCAGCGGTAACGCGGACACAGTAATTAGGGTTACTGCTAATCTTCATTTGGTTGATTAAATCCCGCACAGCTAAAGCGTGGGGTTGGTTGGCGCAAAACACCAGAGTTTTTTGATTCTGGTCAATTTCTTCCATGAACAGTTGCACTCGGTAACGTTCGCGATCGGCAATTTCGATGATGCGGTTGAAGTCGTCTTCAGTATAGGTTCTGGCTTCGTCTACTGCACCTTCGATTAATTCATCTTCGGTGCTGTAAATATATTCATCCAGGGTAGTTTCGATTTGCCTAACTTTAAAGGGAGTAAGAAACCCGTCATTGATGCCGTCTTTGAGGGCGTAGGTATAGACTGGCTCACCGAAGTAAGCGTATGTGTCTGCGTTGTTGGCGCGTCTGGGGGTGGCGGTGAGTCCCAGTTGTACTGCTGGGGAGAAGTATTCTAAAATGCCTCGCCAGGTGCTTTCATCACTGGCTCCGCCTCGGTGACATTCATCAATGATGATGAAGTCAAAGAAGTCGGGGGGATAGTCGCTGAATTTGGGCGTAGGATTGCCAGCCTCGTCCCGTCCAGTCATAAAGGTCTGGAATATGGTAAAAAAAATACTGCCATTTTTGGGGACTCGACCGCGTTTTTTGATGGCTTCGGGGTCGATGCGGACAAGAGCATCATCGGGGAAGGCAGAGAAAGAGTTATAGGCTTGGTTGGCTAAAATATTGCGATCGCTTAAAAACAAAATTCGCGGGCGACGGGTGGGTTGTCGGCTGAGATTCCAACGGCTTTGAAAGAGTTTCCAGGCGAGTTGGAAGGCTATGAATGTTTTACCCGTGCCAGTTGCCATCGTTAACAAAATCCGGTCTTGTCCTTGGCAGATCGCTTCTAGGACGTGCTTAATGGCATTGTGTTGATAATAACGGGCTTCCCATGTACCGCTTTTGTCTTCAAAGGGGATGGCAGCAAAGCGATCGCGCCACTCATTATCTTTGCTAAAAATGGCTGACCAAAGTTGATCCGGGGTGGGATATTGCTTGATGTAGCCTTCTGCCCCTGTGTGCATATCTACTTGGTAGATACCGATGCCATTTGTAGAGTAGGCAAATCGAGTTTGCAACTTTTCGGCGTATTTTTTGGCTTGCCCTAAACCTGCGGTATCTGGTAAGTCGCGTTTTTTCGCTTCGATGACGGCGAGTTTTTCACCACGATAAACCAGCACATAATCGGCGATGTCTGATTGAGCGCGTTTACCATTGCCAACTAAGCGACCAGGGGCAATAACTTCACGGCGGATGCGACTACCTTCGGTAACTCCCCAGTCTGCGGCTTTTAATGCGGGGTCAATTAGTTCGGCGCGGGTTTCGGCTTCGTTCATATTTCGCTGATCTCGATTTGCTTTAAAACACTTTTTTGTTGATTCTGCACGGGTTTGAGGATTTGAGAGTGACTCACCTCGATTTGCGTTAAAACACTTTTTTATTGGTTATGCACGGGTTTGAGGATTTGCGTTAAAACACTTTTTTGTTGATTTTGCAAGGGTTTGAGGATTTGGGAGTGACTCATCTCGGTTTGCGTTAAAACACTTTTATGCCCAAAAAGGGAGATAGCGAGCATAGCGGGTAGAGGTTGATTCGGATTCGTCAGCCTTGATCAAGCCAGCTTCTTTGGTAGCTCCTATAATCAGAGAAACGGTTGCTACTTGCGAGTCACTTAGACGGAAACGCTCCCGTAGGGTTTGGTTGGACATTCGTTGATTGCTGACATACAGCAGACAACAATGTTGGTAGCAGGCTCGAATTCGGTCTGTTTTGCTCATATTGGCAAAATCCTGATGGGCAAACAGCACTGCTGTAGTGCGTGTGTCACCTACTCGAAAATCTGGCGCGGGTAGTTGAAAGACTTCTGCTGCGCTTACAACTTTGTCAATGCCACTGCCTTTTTCTTCACATATACCGAAACGTCGCATCATGTCTGCGAGTTGTTCGTTACGGGAGCGATTTTCATCAATAAATCGCTCCACCTTAATAGGCGGAATGCCGGGATTAGATATCTCAATGCGATCGCTATACATCTCGATCATCACTGAAGTACCTGTTGCTAGAACATCCTGATGCACCAAAGCATTAGCAATGAGTTCTCGTAAAGCCTGTTCCGGGAACATTTTTACTTCTTCTCGCACAACTTCCTCGATAAAGCGATTTTGCGGTGCTGCTGAGTGGACAAAATCTGAGTTTCTCCACAATGCGAGCTTTGATATCGTTGAGATCGGTTAGGGAAGCAAAGGCTTGAGAACCTACGACTCGACGAGGAGGCTTGTCAGTTACGCCCAAAACCAGATATCCACCACCTTCATTGGCTAAAGCCACGCAGTAGCGCAACAATTTGGTTGTATCATACTGTTGCTTGGCTTCTTTGAATTCTAGCCGTTCTATTTCTGCGGGTGCATTCAGCCATTTTTCAAGGTTTTCAAGGGTAATCATGCAGCATTTACCTCTTGAGCGGCTTTTGTTGTTTGGTTGGCGGTGTCTGCGGTGAGTTCGCCTGTGAATGCTTTTTGCAGGATGGATTGTTTGAGTTCGTTGAGGGCGGTAATTTTTAGTTTGTAGATGGCTTCGAGGCGTTGTGTTTCTGTAGAGATAAAATCTAATCTTGCAACAATTATTTCTTGCTCATCAATCGAAGGAAATGGAAATGTCTGTGCTTCAAATGTTCCCATATTAATATTATCTTGGGCGCTGCCTTTTCCTTTTGCTTTTAGAAAAAGCTTGAATGCTTGTAACATATACTCGACAAACATATTATTTGCTTTGTTTAAATCAACGACTAAACCAATAACACTATCAGGAATACAAGCTTCAAAATCCAATACACCTGTTTCTGCTATATTGGCAGCAATAGTTATACATACTGTTCCTTTAGGCCACAACTTGCTTTGAGCTAGTCCTACTTCGTTATAAGTTTGCAAATAACTTGTTACAATATGATTTGAATTGCGGATATCTCCTGTTTGTATAAATGGATATTTACCGCTATAAAGTTTCTGATCATTTCTTGGTCGATGTCTTGATTTTCCTCTACCAAATTGAATTGATACTTGCTTGAGTGTTTTCTCCTCCCATCCGTCGCCTTTCTGTATGAAGATGGCGTTTAGATAGCTTTCAAATAGTTCGCGGGCGTTGGTGAAGTTTTTTTCGGTGTTGGTGATCGCTCTATCAATCCCCTCAAACGCCTCATCCAAAATCGCCACAATCCGCTTTTGTTTGGAGAGCGGTGGAAATGGAATGGGTATTGAGTTTAGTGATTTTTGACTGAGTTTTGGTTGAGCCATACCACTTACATACGGCTTAAGGGAGATGGAATTTAAATAATATTCAATGAAACTCTGTGTGATTTTTTCTTCAAAGTGGAGTACATGAGCGTGGTTATTTACCCACGTTTTACCTGTAATTGAGAATGCTATTGGATAGCTTCTTGCCAAAAGATTCGCACCATCTTCAGACACTAAAAGTAAATCTTCATCAAAAATGTAATCATCAACGTAATCAACAATACCAGAAGCACCATAATAGGGAATGTTGCCAGATTTTCTTGAAGACTTTGTGATAGGTACTCGTTTGCTATCTAGATTTTCACAAAGTTTATCTAAATATTTGATTTCCCAACCTACTGGCAACTGTCCACTATCAACTGTCAACTGCATACCATCCCCCAATCCCTGCCAAAATCTCTGCACTTTCCGCATCTAACGCAGAAATTTCATCCAAAATTTCCTACGGTTCTCGTAACAACGATTCCTCAGCTTTATTTGGATTCTTCACCGATAGATCAAACGTCACCCGATCCACATCAGCAATATCCACCAGCCAAGACTTTTCCGACTCTGCAAACCTAGCCTGTAACTCCACAAACTCGCGCAAATCCTCATCATTCAACGAATTGGTTTTACCCATATTCCGCCCCGGATCGAGTTGGTAATACCAAATTTTCTGAGTAGCCATTCCCTGAGTTAAAGGTTTTCCCTGAGAAAATAAAGGCGTTCCCTGAACAGAGTCAAAGGGCTTCCCTTTATCAAAAAACAGCACCACCGTTTTTACCCCAGCCCCGATAAAAGTCCCACTTGGACAATCCAAAATCGTGTGCAGATTGCAACTACTCAAAAGCTCTTGACGCAACGCCCGCGAAGCATTATCCGAATTTGACAGAAACGTATTTTTGATTACCACCGCCGCCTTACCGCCCATCTTCAGCATTTTGATGAAATGCTGCAAAAACAGAAACGCCGTTTCCCCAGTCTTAATCGGGAAATTCTGCTGTACTTCCTTGCGTTCCTTCCCCCCAAATGGCGGATTAGCCAAAATTATATCAAAGCGATTCTTGTCTTGAATATCACTGAGATTTTCTGTCAGCGTGTTGGTGTGGATAATATTCGGCGCATCAATGCCATGCAAAATCATATTCATGATCGCAATCACATACGCCAAACTTTTCTTTTCTTTACCAGTAAACGTATGTTTTTGAAGTATCTCAAGCTCTTTTGTTGTCAGCTTACCCCGACGTAAGTAGTCGTAACTCTCACACAAAAACCCCGCCGAACCGCAAGCCCCATCATAAATGCGATCGCCAATCTTCGGCTTCACCACCTGAATCATTGCGCGAATCAACGGACGCGGTGTGTAATATTCCCCACCATTGCGCCCCGCATTCCCCATATTTTTGATTTTGGCTTCATAGAGATGCGATAGCTCGTGTTTCTCCTGTTGCGATCTAAACCGTAGCTCATCAATATATTCCAGCGCATCCCGTAAGCTGTAGCCGCTTTGAAACCTATTCTTAATCTCACTAAAAATTTCCCCAATCTTGTATTCGATTGTGTCTGGACTAGTAGCCCGTTGCTTGAAACTTTGTAAATATGGAAATAGTTGGCGGTTGACATAATCAATCAGATCATCGCCAATCAGCGCATTATCAGGATCCAATGTACCATTCGCCTTTTTCGGTGCTGCCCACACAGACCAGCGGTGCGCCTCATCAATAATAAATTCGTATGGCTTGCCAGCTAGTTCCGCCTCTAGCGCCCTTTCCTGCTCCAAATCATCCAAATACTTCAGAAACAGCAACCAAGACGTTTGCTCGGTGTAATCTAACTCTGTAGTACAACCCGCCTCCTTCCAGAGAACATCATCAATATTTTTAAAAGTTTGCTCGAACATTTAGCTCTACAGTGGGATTTTTAATATTAATAGCTTGGCTCATAATTTTGCACCTACAAGGTGAAATGAGCGTGCGATTCGTTAAATGCTACATCCCGGTTAAAAATCTTACATAGTTAATCCAGTCTCAAACTCCCAAGCCTAGATTGAAATTTACGATTGATGTAGGTATGAACCTCGATTTCTCGCAGAGGCTAAGAAATCAGTAATTTAAAAGTTTTACATCATAATATTATGCAAATGCCTCAGCAATTTTAACCATAATCCTTTAACTCCCCTACGACTTCCCATCAACAGGGAAATCTTTTTTTTGCAACCAATCTCTAATTGCCTCCTCCAAAGCCGCAGTTTGCGTCACTTCTAGACGCGCACAGGCGATTTCAAAGGCAATTTTTAAGTCTTTAGGGAGTCTCCCCCTAACCTCTCTAGTTTCTTCTGCCATCCTAATTTGAAGCCAAAGTTTGCGGCTTTCATTTTTGCACAGCCTGTCAGTAAAAAAACATTTGCGGCATTGCGCTATTACGGCATTGCGCTATAATATTGGAAGTAAAAAAACAATTAACAACTCTGTCAGTGTTACCGAATCCACAAAGCTGAGGACACCATGAGCGTTATTACAATTCAATGTCGCTTGGTTGCTGAAGAAGACACTCTCTGTCAACTGTGGGAACTTATGGCTGAAAAAAATACACCACTTATCAATGAATTGTTGCTACAGGTAGGAAAGCACCCAGAATTTGAAACCTGGTTAGAAGAAGGCAAAATACCTACTGAATTACTCAAAACACTTGTTAACTCCCTCAAAACTCAAGAGCGTTTTGCTGCTCAACCTGGACGCTTTTACACCTCAGCGATCGCTTTAGTGGATTATGTATATAAATCCTGGTTTGCGTTACAAAAACGCAGAAAGTACCAAATAGAAGGAAAAGAGCGTTGGCTGAAAATACTCAAAAGCGATCTAGAACTCGAACAAGAAAGTCAATGTAGCTTAAACGTAATTCGTACTAAAGCCACCGAAATTCTTACCAAATTTACCCTCCAGTTCGAGCAGAATAGCAACCAGAAAAAGGGAAAAAAGACTAAAAAATCTACAAAGTCCAAAAAATCTTCACTTTTCCAAATTCTCTTAAACACTTACGGAGAAACAGAAGACCCTCTTACTCGTTGCGCTTTCGCATATCTGCTCAAAAATAACTGTAAAATCAGTGAACTTGACGAAGACCCAGAAGAATTTACTAGAAATAGACGCAAAAAGGAAATAGAAATTGAGCGATTAAAAGACCAACTTCAAAGTCGCATACCGAAAGGTAGAGATTTGACAGGAGAAGAGTGGTTAGAAACTTTAGAAATTGCTACAGCTAATGTAGCTCAAAATGAAAAAGAGGCAAAAGCTTGGCAAGCAGCACTGTTAAGAAAAACTGCTGATGTCCCCTTTCCTGTGGCTTACGAATCTAACGAAGATATGACATGGTTAAAAAATGACAAAGATCGTCTCTTTGTTCGGTTCAATGGCTTAGGAAAACTGACCTTTGAGATTTACTGTGATAAGCGTCATTTGCAGTACTTTCAACGCTTTTTAGAGGATCAAGAAATTAAACGCAATAGTAAAAACCAACATTCAAGCAGTTTGTTCACTCTGCGTTCAGGTAGGCTTGCTTGGTTCCCAGGTGAGGGAAAAGGTAAACTCTGGAAAGTAAATCAGCTGCATCTTTACTGCTCTTTAGATACTCGGATGTGGACTACTGAAGGAACTCAACAGGTAGTTGAAGAGAAAGTCACCGCAATTACCAAAACTTTAACGAAGGTAAAACAGAAAGATGACCTCAAAGATAAACAGCAAGCTTTTATCACTCGTCAGCAATCAACGTTAGCTCGAATTAATAACCCTTTCCCTCGTCCCAGTAAGCCTAATTATCAAGGTCAACCTTCAATCCTAGTTGGCGTTAGTTTTGGTCTAGAAAAGCCAGTCACAGTAGCGGTGGTAGATGTTGTTAAAAATGAAGTTCTAGCTTATCGCAGCGTCAAACAACTACTTGGTGAAAACTACAATCTTCTCAATCGTCAGCGACAACAACAGCAACGCTTATCTCACGAACGACACAAAGCTCAAAAACAGAATACGCCAAACTCCTTTGGTGAATCAGAGTTAGGGCAATATGTCGATAGATTATTAGCAGATGCAATTATTGCGATCGCCAAAACCTATCAAGCAGACAGCATAGTTATCCCAAAACTCCGCAATATTCGTGAGCAAATCAGTAGCGAAATCCAATCCAGAGCAGAAAGGAAATGTCCTGGTTATAAGGAAGCTCAACAAAAATATGCCAAAGAATATCGTATGAGCATTCATCGCTGGAGTTACGGTCGATTAATTAAGAGTATTAAATCCCAAGCTGCAAAAGTCGGAATTTCTACTGAAATTGGTACACAGCCAATCAGAGGTAGTCCACAAGAAAAAGCGCGAAATTTAGCCGTCTTTGCTTACCAAGAACGTCAAGCTGCTTAAATTTAATTCACTAATCCGAACCTAGAAAATATAATATTTTTATAACAGCGCCGCAGTTCATGCTCTTTTGAGCCAATGTAGTGTGATAAATCTGGGTTAGTTTGGCGGTTGGAAGATCGTCATGCTTTCTGACCCTGATAGCTTGCCCGCTTCTGCTGCTGCTGTCGCAAGACAGGATAGGTGCGCTCCCAGCAATAAGGAGTAAGGCTTTTAGCCATAGTCGTTATTCATAACGGTGTGGATTACCACAGTGGTGGCTACTGAATCACCCCCTTCGTCGGGGGAACCCTCCCAAATATTTTTTTGGCGTGTCAAAGCGGGGGCAAAATCCCTGGAGTCCCGCCAAAACTTTAAAACCCTTGTGATGTCTTAATTTCAGAGACTAATGTGCCAATTGATTTAGTTTTTTGATCCGAGACGAAAGAAGCTTTTTAAGGGATATGCCAAATTTGTATCTGAAAAGTTTTATTTGCAGGGGGTCTAGACGGCAAGGTTTCAACCACCATTCCGGCTAGGGGTGGGTTGAAAGAATAGTTTCTAACTTGGTCGTTGGCACCAATTTAGAGTTTCAACCACCATTCCGGCTAGGGGTGGGTTGAAAGATTCAGTTGAATTTCCTTTTGGTCAAGGTTTTCCTAGTTTCAACCACCATTCCGGCTAGGGGTGGGTTGAAAGGAAACAAAATGAGCGCAATAACAGTAAACGAAGTAGGGTTTCAACCACCATTCCGGCTAGGGGTGGGTTGAAAGAATTAATATAGAGCATAAGTTCAAGTTTATTTAACGTTTCAACCACCATTCCGGCTAAAGGTGGGTTGAAAGACTCTGACTGCAAGTCTTTCTTTTAGCTTTTCTTCTTCGTTTCAACCACCATTCCGGCTAGGGGTGGGTTGAAAGAAACTCAAAGCGCTTTGGTTGATAAGTATCATCAAAGTTTCAACCACCATTTCGGCTAGGGGTAGGTTGAAAGGAAATTTTTGTTGTTACTAGGTGAGATATTTGTTTCAATTAGGAGGGTTGAAAGGCGCACTTCGTTCTGGAATATTCTGAACTTTTTAGCATATTCTACAAGTGTAGTGGAATCACTCCACCACATCACAGTTGCGACATTAATTTGCGAAAACTCAGTATAATTAAATTGACTCCAAAAAACAGTCAAAACGACACTAATTTGCGAATTGCGACATATAATTTGCGAATGTACAACAATCGGGATGACTGGATTCGAACCAGCGGCCCCTTCGTCCCGAACGAAGTGCGCTACCAAGCTGCGCTACATCCCGCCAAAAAAGATGGCATTATTAATCTAGAATACCACAACCCGTGCCAAATGACAAAATTACATCTATATATAATCACTTCACCACAGGCTTTGCTTGCTACGATTAAATTTGTATAACTTTAGTGGTAAAAGCGGATTGTGACTGTAAAACCAGACTGGTTGCGGGTAAAAGCACCTGGGCGTGAGCGCATCGGTAACGTTAAAGACATTTTGCGGGATTTAGCCCTCAATACAGTTTGTGAGGAAGCGTCCTGTCCGAATATTGGTGAATGCTTTAACGCTGGGACTGCTACGTTTTTGATTATGGGCCCGGCTTGTACGCGTGCTTGTCCCTACTGCGATATTGATTTTGAGAAAAAACCCAAAGCACTAGACCCCACCGAGCCTGCACGATTAGCGGAAGCTGTTCGCCGCATGAAACTTAATCATGTGGTAATCACTTCTGTCAACCGAGATGATTTGCTAGATGGTGGTGCATCTCAATTTGTGGGGTGTATTGATGCAGTACGTACCGTCTCACCCAACACTACAATTGAAGTATTAATTCCTGACTTGTGCGGTAATTGGGATGCTTTAGAGTTGATTCTCCGAGCTGCGCCAGAGGTGTTAAACCATAATACGGAAACTGTCCCGCGGCTGTATCGTCGGGTGCGTCCCCAAGGAAACTACGATCGCACATTAGAATTATTGCAGCGAACTCGCCAACTTTCTCCTAGCACCTACACTAAATCCGGTATCATGGTTGGACTTGGTGAAACTGACGCTGAAATCCGTCAAGTCATGCAAGACTTACAAACTGTAGATTGCAACATTCTAACAATTGGGCAATATCTCCAACCCACTCAAAAACATCTGAAAGTAAATGAATTTATCCACCCAGAACAATTTGCAACTTGGAAGGCATTCGGCGAAGAATTAGGATTTTTACAGGTAGTTTCTTCACCATTGACAAGAAGCTCATACCATGCAGAACAAGTCAGGGAATTAATGGAACGTTATCCCCGTAGTCAATTTGAGATTTGAGATTTGAGATTGGTGAGCAAAGAGATGGAAGTCGGGAGAGGAAAAGAAAAATTTTATCTTTGCTTACAAGTGCAACTGGTGGAGTCTCTTGAGTAATGACTAATCCAAAATCTGAAATCCTTCGACTGAGCGTAGCCGAAGTCCAAAATCCAAAATCCGTTGCAATTTTGGGTGCGGGTGCTTGGGGTATGGCGCTGGCAAATCTAGCAGCGGCCAATGGTCATCAGGTGCGCCTGTGGTCGCGTCATGGTTCGCAAACTCTCGAAGCAGTACTCAAAGATGTCCAAATAGTCCTGTCGGCTATTTCAATGACAGGTGTTAGGGATGTTGCTTCTCAAGTCCACTCTTTCCCTCTTTCTCAGCAGACAATTTTTATCACCGCTACAAAAGGCTTAGACCCCCAAACAACCTGTACGCCATCGCAAATTTGGCAAACAATATTCCCTAACCATGCAGTAGTTGTTCTCTCAGGGCCGAATTTATCTCAAGAAATTCAACAACAATTACCAGCAGCAACGGTGGTCGCCAGTAATATTTCCACAGCGACCGAACTAGTGCAGTTAGTATTTTCTTCCTATCGTTTCCGGGTATATACCAATCTCGATCCTCTAGGTGTAGAACTGGGGGGAACTCTGAAAAATGTCATTGCGATCGCCGCTGGTGTATGCGATGGTTTACAACTAGGAACCAATGCCAAAGCTGCTTTAGTCACCCGTGGACTTACAGAAATAATTCGCGTTGGTAACCACTGGGGCGCAAAGACGGAAACATTTTATGGTTTATCGGGTCTAGGAGATCTGTTAGCAACCTGCAATAGTCCCTTAAGTCGCAATTACCAAGTCGGTTACCAGCTAGCTAGCGGTAAGACACTTACAGAAATTCTGGCAAATTTACAAGGAACCGCTGAAGGAGTTAACACTTGTCGGGTTTTGATACAACGAGCCAAGCAACAAAACATTGCTGTGCCAATTACCGAGCAAGTTTATCGCTTACTTCAGGGTAATATTACACCCCGACAAGCACTTGATGAACTAATGCTACGAGATATCAAGCCTGAGTATAACTACTAATAGTCGGATGCGGGGACGCAAAGACGCTCTGACGCTCTGACACGGAGACACCGCGAAAGAGGAGACGGAGGCGCGAGGAATTTATCACAAACACTCTTTGCATCTTCTTGTGTCCTGGTGTCAGAGCGTCTGACTACCCTACCGCTATTAATCACTTCTGTTCAACCTATTAGTTAAACTTATTCCCAAATAATCCTGAGAAAAAATTGGTAAATCGTCAGGATATTACTTTCGTACCCATGTAAATGTGACTATGCCAATTATAAACCAGATATTCACTGAATTATGTTTATACAATGTTACAAAAGTAACTATCAAAAATAATCAAATTTGAAATCTTAAGTAAATAGTTTAGATATTGAAAGCCTAGCTGCGGATTTGAATAGCTATTGGTTCAATCAGAAGCTTAGCTGCCGATTAATTCAGTAATACTGTATCTAATAAAACTATTCCATTAAATTTCTAAAAAAATTGTAATGGAATTCTCTACCGTGTTAGTTCCTCGTGAATCACGGGAACAATAGCAACAGTTGAATAGCTGACCGTAATCTTAGCTGACCCTAATCTATTGTTACCTGGAGCCATTGAGACGCTTTATGCCAGCAACATCTTTTTATGCAGATGCCGCCTACAATACCCAAAAGTCCCGCCAGGTTTTGGACTCGGATCTCACGGTTGATGAAAGTGAGTTATCAGTAGACGAACTACAGGAGTTAGAAATGGCTTCTGTTGACCATACTAACTTTGCTGCTAACGCTAACCGCCGTAGTACAGATCTTGTACGTCTATATCTTCAGGAAATTGGCCGGGTTAGGTTGTTGGGGCGGGATGAAGAGGTTTCAGAAGCTCAAAAAGTTCAGCGCTATTTGCGGATGCGGATAGTGCTTGCTAATGCCGCAAAGCAAGGAGATGAGGTAATTTCGCCTTATCTAAGGTTAATTGAAGTTCAAGAGCGTCTGACCTCAGAACTAGGACATCGCCCTTCTTTGGAAAGGTGGGCTGCCACTGCTGGTGTCGCTGTATCGAATCTCAGACCGATTTTGGCAGAGGGTAAACGTCGCTGGGCTGAAATCGCCAAGTTGACTGTGGAAGAGTTGGAGCAAATTCAGTCCCAAGGACTCCAGGCAAAAGAACACATGATTAAGGCTAATCTTCGCCTGGTTGTGTCTGTTGCTAAGAAGTATCAAAATCGTGGTTTGGAATTGTTGGATTTAGTCCAAGAAGGTACTTTAGGTTTAGAGAGAGCTGTAGAGAAATTTGACCCAACTAAGGGTTATCGCTTCAGTACCTATGCTTACTGGTGGATTCGTCAGGGAATTACACGGGCGATCGCTACTTCTAGTCGCACCATTCGCCTACCTGTTCATATTACCGAAAAGTTAAATAAAATCAAAAAAGCGCAACGCAAAATTGCTCAAGAAAAAGGTCGCACCCCAACTTTAGAGGATCTAGCCACTGAGTTAGAAATGACACCTACACAAGTCCGGGAAGTTTTGTTGCGGGTTCCTCGCTCTGTCTCTTTAGAAACCAAGGTAGGGAAAGATAAAGATACTGAGTTAGGAGAATTACTCGAAACTGACAATGTAACTCCAGAAGAGATGTTAATGCGAGAATCTTTACAAAAAGACTTGCATCATCTTCTGTCAGATTTGACTAGCCGGGAACGTGACGTAATTTTGATGCGATTTGGTTTGGCTGATGGTCATCCCTACTCTTTAGCAGAAATTGGACGCGCTCTTGACTTATCGCGGGAACGAGTAAGACAAATTGAATCTAAGGCTTTGCAAAAGTTACGCCAACCCAAACGCCGCAACCTCATCCGCGATTATTTGGAGTCTCTAAGTTAGTCAATAGTCATTTGTTAGAAAGTTTAGCCACTATGTTTGAACGGGTCTTGTGGCTTGTACTCCTTTGGAGAACCCGTAAGGTAGTTAAGTGGCGTCTGAGCGGAGGTTTCCTCCGTTCAGATTTTGCGTATGATTTAAAAACTTACCTGGCAAATGACTAGGGACAAAGGACTGTATTCGCTCCTTAGATAGACAGTAGTTTTCAATTGAATGAAATAGACATAGAAAAGAAAATTAAATTATTGCAGGGTAGCACAGATGTGCTACCGTACTGTGGTGTATTGAGTTACAAATTGCAACAAAACTTCTTCAAGCCTTATAGCAAATAATTTGCACCAGCTATAGTAGAGTTCTCCCCAGACCTCTGCTGTGAATATGTTGAAGCTGGGGATCGACTGTTAGCTGACTTCCGAGCGATATTTTTCGAGCATTTAGTAAATATTCTCAATAGGTAATGATTGTTGCAAATTGCTCCAAAGATTTGTTATATTCTCAACAAAGCGTGTTAGTTGAGAAATATTAGCCATGACTGTCTACACAACTACTTCACTCAAGGCAGAACTGAACGAGCGAGGCTGGCGTTTAACTCCCCAGCGCGAAACAATTTTACATATTTTTCAAGAACTTCCGCAAGGCGAACATTTAAGCGCGGAGGATCTTTATCATCGGTTAGAAACTGATGGTAAAGGAATCAGTCTGTCAACAATTTATCGGAGTCTAAAGTTGATGGCGAGAATGGGAATTCTACGGGAATTAGAATTGGGTGAGGGACATAAACATTATGAACTCAACCAGCCCTATCCCCATCACCACCATCACCTAATTTGTGTAAGGTGTAACTCAACTATTGAGTTTAAAAATGACTCAATTTTAAAAATTGGGGGGAAAACCGCTCAAAAAGAAGGTTTTCACTTGCTTGACTGTCAAATGACTATCCATGCAGTGTGTCCCAAGTGCCAACGAGCGCTGATGCCACTTTAGGACTTGGGTAGATAAAAAAAACGAAACTACTCAAATTAACCAAATTAGTCAAATTTTGAGCAGTTCGTAATTTGCTGTTACTGGAGGCAAGCAACCAGTTGAGGACTGATACTAACAACACCAAAGCGGATGCTAAAAGCGTCCGCTCTTAAGATCCTTGAGACTAATGCCGTAAAATTCTTGGGCTTGTTTGATTGCTTTTTTAGTGTCATCTGCCATCACACCGTTGAGCTTGCCTTTATAAAAACCTCGCTCCCGTAATCGCGTTTGAATTTCCAGAACACTAAAGTCGCTTTTAGGCGTAGTATTTATTGAGCTATATAATTTAGCTCTAGTAGTTGGGCCAGCAACGCCACTTGCACTCAAGAAATTGGCTGACTGAAATCTCTTGACAGCATCCGCAGTGTAAGGGCCATAGTAGCCATTTGGCTCTCCCTCTAAATATCCTGCCTGAATTAATTGTTCTTGAACAATTCTAACTGGCTCGCCGCGATCGCCAAGGTGGAGTTTATCTCGGTCTGCTACCTTTTTAGGGGCCTCTTCTCCATCACCGACGCCAATAGGTGGCAATTTACGCGATGTTGCCGGGCCAACAATTCCATCAACGCTTAAGTTGTAAGAATCTTGGAAGCGCCTAACAGCTTCTTCAGTAATTGGGCCAAATATTCCTGTGCTGTTGCCGTAATAGAAGCCTGCAACTCTTAAGCGTTCTTGCAAAGCCCTAACCTCTTCCCCTTCATCTCCCTTCATCAAATAGTTGGAATTGTGGCGTTGGTTGGTTGCTGAACTAGCTACGGTTGTAGTGCTGGTTTTTTTAGCTTGTGTAGTCGTAGCAGTCGTTTTTTTAGCTTGTGCAGTTGCAATACTCGGCTTTTTCGCTTGCCAGTTTTGTAATTTTTCTAGGGTGGTTGCTCCGACAACACCGTTCACTTGTATGCCAGCAGCCTTTTGGAAGCGGCGCACAGATTCTTCTGTGGATGTGTCATATACTTGTGTGATGGGAGCTTGATAAAAACCTACTGATTTTAACTTTTGTTGTAAATTCCTGACAGAAGGTCCGCGATCGCCTTTTTCTAGTGCCATGACGCTGCCAACAGCACTGAGAATAGACAAAGACAAAACAAGGGGCAGCATATACTTCCAAGCCTTTCCAGAAAGCCGTCTCCAGTCTGGTGCAGTTGCATTGTTTAACAAAGAACTGAGGGAAATCAATTCACTGGGTGTGCCGTCTTCGTAGGCATGAGCTAGGTGTAAATACGCAAGATTCTCCATATTTTTTTCCTACACCATTGATTTTTCTTCGATAACTGCTTCAGCTTGATGTACTAGGTTTCTCAAAATTTCTAATGTTCCTATATTTACATCCTGCCATAAATTGCGCTTGTGTGCTTCTAATAATCTTTCAGCAATATCACGCAGTGCATAAGGGTTTTTTTCCTCAATGAATTCCAAGACAGCTGGATCGAGTAAATAAGCTTGTACGATGCCTTGATACATATAATCTTCAACACATTTAGTTGTAGCATCATAGGCAAATAAATAATCTACCGTCGCCGCCATTTCAAAAGCACCTTTATAACCATGACGCATGACTCCCGCAATCCACTTAGGATTAATTACGCGAGAACGATACACGCGTGCGATTTCTTCTCTTAGTTGGCGGATTCGCGGTTGGGCAGGTATAGAATGATCCCCAAAATAGGTTTGGGGATTTTTTCCTTGTAGAGAACGCACCGCAACTGTTAAGCCACCCTGAAATTGGTAATAATCATCAGAATCGAGCAGGTCGTGTTCGCGGTTGTCTTGATTGTGGAGTACAACTTGCATTTGGGCTAAGCGTTGCTCGAAGATTTCGGGAGTGGGGTTAAGAGGCAGAGGGGCTCTTTGCAGGGGGCAGGGGGAAGTAATTTCGTCTCCCCTGCTAAGAGCTCCCTGCTCCCCTGCTCCCCCTGCCGAGGAGTAGGCGTAAGAACTCCAGTTGATGTAGGCACGGGCTAAATCTTGGTCATCAGTCCAATTTTGCGATTCTATTAAACCTTGGAGTCCGGCACCGTAAGCACCTGGACGAGAACCAAAGATACGATAAAGCGATCGCATTTTTGCTGCTTCTAAAGTTAAACCTTGTTGAGTCCACAAATCAGTCTCTTGGCGAACTGCAACGGCCAGAGGGTTCTGTTCTGGCGGTTCATCCAAGTTTGCCACCGCTGTCACTGCTTGAGCGAATAAATCAATTAAGTTGGGAAAAGCATCGCGGAAGAATCCGGAAATTCGCAAGGTAACATCTACGCGAGGACGCCCCAAAATCGCTAGGGGTAAAATTTCAAAATCTACGACTCGCCGTGCTGCACCATCCCACACGGGTCTTACTCCCAGTAAAGCCAAAGCCTCGGCAATATCATCCCCTCCAGTTCGCATGGTGGCAGTTCCCCACAATGATAAGCCTAGTGTTTTTGGATACTCACCATGTTCTTGAGTGTAATATTCAATCAGAGTTTCAGCAGCTTTTCTACCGATATCCCAAGCTGTTTCTGTGGGAATGGCGCGAATATCCACAGAGTAAAAGTTTCTCCCCGTTGGTAGAACTTCCGGGCGTCCGCGCGTGGGCGCGCCAGATGGGGCGCTCTTTACGTACCCGCCATCGAGTCCGTGTAATAAATGGGTAATCTCTTCGTGGGTTTGTCGTAAAGTCGGAAGCAGGCGATTGCGTATCCAGTCCAAGGTAGTGGTGAGTGGGGAGTCGGGAGTGGGGAGTCGGGAGTGCTGAGTTCTAAAATCTGAATTCTGGCTTATAAGTTGTTCTACTAAAAGGGCGGCGTGTTGTTCTAGGACTTCAACAATATCACCGATGGTGCGACATTCTGTGCTATTAACTACTGAATATTGACCGCTAGTCATGGATAAGTCTGCTGTCAAGGGGTCGAAGTCTAAACCCCAATCTTCGGCTATAGCACGGGTAATGCCTAAAGAATAGCGATTGGGTATGCGAGCGATCGCTACTATTAAATCTCTTAATTGCTGTCCTTGGGGACATTGTCCAAAAATATGCAAGCCATCGCGGATTTGAGCTTCTTTGAGTTCACAAAGATAACCATCTAAAGAATTCAAAATTAAAAATTCTGAATTCAAAATTTCTTCGTTTTGAATTCCTAAATCTAGATGCAAATTTTCTTTAAGAGTTAGTTCGCGAATGCGATCGCGTATCGCTGGCAAACGCGAAGGATCTAAACTTTCCGCTTCATAATACTCATCAATTAAATTTTCCAACTGTTGCAAAGAACCGTAGAGTTCTGCACGAGTCATCGGTGGCGTGAGGTGGTCTATAATCACTGCTTGAGCGCGACGTTTAGCTTGAGAACCTTCACCAGGGTCATTGACAATAAACGGGTACAAGTGAGGAAGGGCACCGAAAGCGACTTCTGGGTAACAATTGCTCGATAAAGCTACACTTTTACCGGGTAGCCATTCTAAATTTCCGTGTTTGCCTACATGAACTACAGCATCAGCACCAAAATATTCTCTAACCCAATAGTAAAAGGCTAAATAAGCATGGGTTGGTTCTAAGTCGGGTGCATGATAATTCAAACTGGGGTCATTATCATAACCCCTTGACGGCTGAATTCCCACGAAGATATTGCCGAGTTGAATTCCGGGAACGGGGATAGAGGCAGAGGGGCAGAGGGGGAGAGGGGCAGAGGGGAAGAATTCTTGATTGCTCTCCTGCTCTCCCACTCCCCAACGTTCACTGATACCCTGCTGCACTGCTAGCGGTAAAGAAGCGAAATACTCTTGATACTCTTTCCAAGAAACACTTTGCTGCACCGGACGCCATTCTCGACTTTCCGGATCGTTGGTTACGCCAGATGTTAGCCGTTGAATCAACTCATCTCCTTGAGCAGGTGGATTTTCTACTTGATACCCTGCTTGATGTAAAGCTTGGAGGATTTCTACACAACTCGCTGGAGTATCGAGTCCCACACCATTAGCTAGGCGTCCATTGCGGTTGGGGTAGTTTGCCAGAATTAGGGCAATTCGCCGGTCTTGGGGTGGTTTTGAACGCAGTCGCACCCAATTTGCTGCTAGTTGAGCAACAAACTCGATGCGATCGCTCACTGGTTCATAAACTACCACATCTGTTTCTAAATCGGAATTACGAGTTTGCACTGCTTTAAAAGACACAGCACGAGTAATAATCCGCCCATCTACTTCTGGTAGGGCTACATTCATCCCAATATCGCGGGGAGAAAGCCCTTTAAACTGTAACTCCCACTGTTCAACTGACCCGCCACTAAGAATAACCTGCAATACAGGCACATCTAATTTTTGCCACAGTTCGGTTTGGGGTGTTTCGCTCTCCAACTTTGCTAAAGAAAAACTGGTGGTATTCAATAGCAGTGCAATTGGTTCAGTTTCTTTGGGTTGAAAAAATTCACTTAACTCAAGTTGAACATCTGGTTCACGCAATGACGAAACAAAAACTGGCACGGGTTGTAAATTTTTCTGTACCAAAGCTTGGCATAAAGCATCGATTACCTTGGTGTTTCCCGCTAAATAATGGGCGCGGTAGAAGAGGATGCCGACTTTGGGGATTGGGGAAGGTGGGGCCCCCTCTGGGGATAAGGGGTAATGGGGATTGGGAGTGTGGAAAGATGAGGGAGAGGCATCGGGGCAGGGAGCGGCGTGCAGGGGAGCATCTTCTCCCCTCTGCTCCCTGTTCCCTGCTCCCCATCCTCTTCCCATGCCCCATCTCCCCGCTCCCCATTCATACAATCCCACACGCGGAATCCGCCGGGGTAGGGAAGGATTATATGCAGTTGAAAGGCAAGCGTCGGCGATAAATTGCAGAGCATTCACGAAATTTTCTATTCCGCCTTCGCTAAAATACTGCCATATTTGGTTAACAATGCTCAAAGGCACAGTAGACTGGGAGATTAAGTCGGGATCTAGACTGTCGTCTCCCGGCATTACAATAAGAGTTGTACCCTTACGTTGCACAATTTCCTGCACTACTTCTAAGCCATAAGCCCAGTAGGAACGTCCTCCTAACAGGCGGAGAATTATTACTTGGGCAAATTCTAAAACTTGCTCTGCGTAAGTATCTATACTTAGTTGTTGCTGCAATTGCAACAGGTTGGCGACTCTGAATGTAGGAAAGCGTGCAGGTAATTTTGGAATCGCAGTTGCCAAGGTTTGAATGTCGGTATCAGCAGCCGTAATCAACACCAAGGTCGCTGGAGTTTGTTCTACAAAAATTAAACCCTCTGACCGATCCCATCCACCCGATATGCCACTTATACGATGCATAATCTTGTATTACAGTCTTAAGCTGTTAGTTAGTAGACAATAAAAAAGGAGTGAAAATTCAGAATTCCGAAGACTTTTTGTCCCCGCACTGGCTCGTATTTAAGCTGTGAGTTCTTCTTAAGAAAAATAAACTTTCGTTCCTGCATTCAGCCCTCTCTTACCAGAATGATTAAAAATGCTGAGTTTTCCTGATTTGAGCTTTTCTCGAACCTTGCCTATTGTTGTATTCAATCAGCTACGGGAATTGTTAGAGCAGATGGCTCAAACGGTAGGAAGTGCCACTCTGATACTCACAGATGCTATTTTGGCGTCGATTTCTATACCTGTAGAGTGGGAGAGGCAAAGGTTTACAGTAGTTGTTTCTGAGCAGTTTAGTGCGCTGTTGCTAGGTAATTTAGAAAGGGATGAAAGAGATGAGGAAGAAAAACTACTTACTGACAACTCACAACTGGGCACTAAAGACTCACAGATTAATACTAGATTGACATTTAATTTAGAGGCGATCGCTTCTTTTGTCTTGCAATTAAGAAACTTGTTTGAGTGCAGTTCTCAGACTCATCAAAATCTGGAACGCTATCAGCAAGTAATTAGACTTAACGATGCTACGCTCCAAAGTAAATTCACGCTATTGTTGTTAGAATATTTTCTTACTCAGCCAAATAAAGAAATAATATCACCTCCAAGCTCAATGGGGCCGGCTGTTTATATTTGTCAACCAGTACAAGATGCCCTAAAAAAACAAATTTCCCAAGAACAGCTGTTAAACCAGGTAACAACGCAGATCCGCAAAAGCCTAGATTTGCCAGTAATTATGGCAACAGCAATTACACAAGTGCGTGAGTTTTTGGAATTAGACAGATTAGTAATTTATAAATTTGAGGGTTCCAAAGTCAAGACTCAACAACACCAATTTAATACTATTGCTCTCAATGACACAGCGCTGGCTACAACAGAGGGAATTTTAGCTAGTAGTATTAAACCTGAAGTCTCAATTCAAGAAGACCTTGGCTCAGATTTTTCCCCTGATAACAGTAACTCCTCGCTTTGTCTGTCAGTCAATAGTCAATCTATCTCACAAGAGTATCAAAAGTATCGGGGTTATGTTATCTATGAAGCCCGTGCTAAAGATAATATTATATCAGTGTTGAATTACAGCGAAAAAAATTGCTTTTTTCCAACCTCTCAAGGTTGGGAAAAGTATCGTCAAGGCTTGACTTTAGCAGTGGATGATGTCGAAAAAACTTATGTTTTAGAAGAGTGTTTATTAAATTTTTTAAGAGAATGTCAAGTCCGGGCAAAATTGGCTGCACCGATTATTTTTGAGGAAAAACTCTGGGGATTGCTAATTGCTCATCAGTGCGAGAATCCACGTCAGTGGACTGATAGCGAAAAAAACTTGCTCAGTTCCATCGCCGAACAATTAGCGATCGCCATTCACCAAGCTGAGTTAATGCAAACCCTCACCCAAGAAAAACAAACGCTACAAGAACGAGTTATCGAACATACAAGGGCGCTACGCGATGCCCTCCTCGCTGCTGAAGCTGCTAGCCGCCTCAGAAGTCAATTTCTCGCTACTATTAGTCATGAATTACTTACACCTTTAACTTATGTGATTGGGATGTCTTCGACGTTATTACGCTGGCCTTTGGGTGAATTGAGTCAACGACAACGAGATTATCTGCAAACAATCCATGATAGTGGAGAACATTTATTAGACATGATCAATGACATCCTCGATTTATCACAAATCGAGGCTGGGAAGACAGCTTTAAATATTTCAGAATTTTCTCTGATAAATGTTGCCCAAAGTGCTATTAAATCACTACAAAAAAAAGCAACAAGCGAACAAATAAATCTCAAACTTGATTTGCAAATCGATCCCGAACGCGATCGCTTTATTGCAGATGCCGAACGAGTAGAACAAATTCTCTGGAATCTGTTAACTAATGCGATTAAATTTACCCCCGAAAGTGGCAACGTTACTTTGCGTCTTTGGGTAGAGGACGATACCGCCATTTTTCAAGTCGAAGACACCGGCATTGGCATTCCCGAAGAAAAATTACCATTACTGTTTGAGAAATTTCAGCAACTCGATACACCCTATCGCCGCCGCTACGAAGGTACTGGATTGGGATTGGCTTTAACTAAACAACTTGTAGAACTGCATCGAGGTCGAATTGAAATAGAATCAACTGTGAGTATTGGCTCAATCTTTACTGTATGGATACCAACCCAAACAATGAAAGCGCTTAGTAGTGAGTCTTGAGTGTTGGATGTTGAGTAAAGAGTTAAAAGTTATTCTTTTTATCCTCTTGTCTCCTTGTCTCCCTACCTACCTATGTCCCCATGCCCTAAATCATTTTGAGGCTAAACTAACTAGGATTTTTTCAAAAACTTTCAACGCATGTTCTTTTCCATTGTCTCTAGTAAAAATGGTAAAATTAGGATGAGAATTGATTTCAATTAACCAATATTGGTTATTTTTATCTAATACAATATCTAAACCACCATAATCAAGATCTAATTCTTCAAAAATGGGTCTAGCAAAATTATCAATCTCTGACAAAATTTGAGGATCGCTGATATATTTAGCCTTTGCACCATCCCAGTGGAGAGGACTTAAGTTACCCGTAAAATTTGCGTTACTTATATCTTTTTCATAGAGTAGAACTAACTCTTTATTTAAATAAACTGCTCTATATTCTGATTTGATATGAATTAATTCTTGAGCAAGAGCAATGTAATCATACTTATGATTGATATCAAAAATCTGTTTTAAAGCATTTTCAATTTCATCTTGATTTTTGCATAAAAAGACGTTGTGTCCACTAGAACCAGAATTCCTTTTTACAATTACTGGTGTTTCAAATTTATCTTTAATTTCTAATACAATATTTTCAATAGCTGGAAATTTTAAGTACATCTTATATTGGAGATCGCAAAAAGGTGAAAGAAAACCTATTGTCCGAGGAAGTTTAATTTTTTTATTTAAAATATGATAGGTATATTCCTTATCTCTGACAATTTTTGCCACTGCTTGATTAATTAAAGGAGTGCTATAATTACAAAAATAGTGGTACTTATCATTCAATTTTACTTTGATTAAATTTTCAGATGGATGAATAATTTCATAGCTAATATTTAGGTTTTCACAAGCTTGGAGCAATAGCGAAACGTTGTCTAACATAAATACTTGAAGTTAAACTGATAAGTTAAGTGTTGATAGTAATTAACAAGATAAACTTTGCAGAATTGAAAATATCAATTGAGCACTTTATTCTGATTTGCTGAATTATCTTTTACTAAAGCTTTTTACAAAAGCCATTCTCTAAAATACACCTCTTTAGTAGATAATGCAACAGTTTCTCATCAATTTTATAGTGAATGCAAAAATTACAATCAACACAAATTTTATACTTCAGCCAAAAAATATATTATTTATTTTATTTTTTTATAACTTTGGACTTTGAAAGTATTGCACAAACGACGGATTAAATTTAGATATTGAAATCTAAAAATTCCGATCTCAAAATATGCGACGCTAATTTCTAAGTTGTTGTTCAACTTGTTGCTTGTCGTTTAAAAATTACCATTTCAGTACCAACAACTGGATTACGCGCTATTAAATGATTTCGGGAGTCAATAATTTCTAAATGAGTAAAATCAAGTTGTTGAGAGCGTTGTAAAATATCGGCAGCGAGTTTATCCTGCTGAGATTCTGGAAGAGTGTACCAATCGTCACTAATTTTGACAGTGAGATTACTCGTGCGAAAGTTGGCTTGAATTGAGTTTATCAAACCAGAGGTAATGCGATCGCTAATTTCAGCTACCTGATTTTCAATAGCCACAATTAAGGCTTGTTCAGGTGTCAATTCTCTGATTGGTGTTGGTGTTGGCGTTGGCGTTGGTGTGGGAATTACTTCCGGTTCTGGTTCTGGCGACGGCGTAATTTCCTCCGGTGGTTGTTGTGCTTCTGGCGCTGGTGTAATTTTTTCTGACGGCGTAATTTTTTCTGGTGGCTGTGGTTCTGGTACGGCTGATTCCGGTGGAGTAGCTATCGTTGGTGTTGGTATGGGAACTTCCTCAACCGGAGGAACTGTTGCTACTTGGGTAGGTTTATTAGTAAAAATAGTTGTAGTTGTCCAAACGAGAATTACAGCAATTCCTGTGATAATTCCCGTCAAAGCTGTATCTGATAACTTTGTTGATAAATTTGATGGCAAAAATAAGCGGACTGTCCTTAATAGTCCACCCCACCGCAGCTGAAGCTGTTGCAAAAAACTGGGGGTTTCTTCAGCACCGGGTGGAGGTGCTGTTTCCAGTTTTTGGACTGTTACTTCTAAAACCCCAATTGTCCCTTTCAGAAGTTGGATAATTTTAGCCTTCCAAATTGGCTGAACTCTCTGATAAGGTTTTTGGGGAGGTTGAGTTACCTGCTGTTCGTTCGGTTTTGGATTGTCTTGTGACATGGAACTTTCACCAAAAGCAGCGAATCAAAGACAAACAACGTACATTATTACTGGTGCTGCCTCTTTTGCCTTAATGTATCACTTCATTGCACATTAGTTCTGTGGAAACTAACTATTTATTAAATTTGGTGAGTTATGAACTTGAAACGCCGTCAATTTTTATTTTTAAGTAGCCTGGGCGCTATCGGTACGGGATTTTTGGGCTGGATGTTAAATCATCAAAATTCTCAAAGTGCTGATGTTAGCGATTCAACAACAGTTATAGCCGCCAACCCATCGAAAAAAGACTTGTTATTACGTTTTGTATCTGTTGCAGATACAGGAACCGGCGCTAAAGGACAGTATGCTGTGGCTGGGGCAATGAATTTTTATCACAAACAAAATCCTTATGATTTAGTTGTTTTAGCTGGAGATAACATTTATAACAATGGCGAAATTGAAAAAATTAGTGCAGTTTTTGAACGCCCCTACCAAGCTTTGCTCAAGCAAGGTGTAAAATTTCAAGCTTGTTTAGGTAATCACGATATTCGTACTGAAAATGGCGAACCACAACTGAAGTATGTCGGTTTCAATATGAATGGCAGACGATATTATACATTTCGCCGTGGAACTGTACAATTTTTTGCTTTAGATACTAATAGTAATGCTGATTGGCAAAACCAGCTAACTTGGTTAGAAAAAGAATTAAGTCGCAGTAACGCTGCCTGGAAAGTGGTATATGGGCATCATCCAATTTATTCATCTGGTCAGTATGGGAGTAATCCAGATTTTATTAAAACATTTACCCCGCTGTTTCAAAAATATGGCGTTCAACTTTATATCAATGGTCACGAACATAATTATGAACGCACTCGTGCTATTGATGGTACAACTTACTTAATTTGTGGTGCAGGTGCAGGTAATCGTCTTGTAGGGCGTTCTCAGTGGACAGAGTACTCCACTAGTGATTTAAGTTTTGCGGCGTATGAAGTATATCCAGACAGAATTGAAGTAAATGCGATCGCTACCGATTATCGCGTTTTTGATAAAGGTATTATTCAATTAAAATCAGCGTAATTATTATGAAAGTCAAGCGCTTGAAAATGCAATCTTTCCGTGGAATCGGTGATTTGACACTTGATTTCCATGAGGCTGAACCAACTATAATTATTGGTATCAATGGTGTGGGAAAATCGAGTATTCTTGACTGTCTTGCTATTCTTCTAACACAGCTTACTGGACAGATTCAAGACTCCCTCGAATCTTTACGTTTCTTTATTACACAAGATGTTACAAATGGACGTGATAGAACACATAATGAAATTACTGTACTTATAGAACTACAAGAATTAACTTGGTTAATGGCTGAAGATAAAGGGGCAAAAACTAATGATGGTAAATATATTTATCTCCAAGATACTATTAAAGATAATTTTGAGTTAGAAAAAGAAATAATAAATCTCAAAAATAAGTTCAAAAATTCTAAAGATTTTGAGACTCTTCTAATACGAAATGAGAATAGGCGTACAGAGTTAGCAACTATAATACGTAGTGAATTAAAAGGAGATCTGAAAACAGCTATTGAAAACTTAAACAATCAGTTAGCAGCTATTCCTGATACTAATGTTCCTTTAGCAGTTTATTACCCTGTTAATCGTGCTGTTATTGATATGCCTCTAGAAATTTCAGAGGTATCTTCTTTTAAACAAGTAGATGCTTATGAGCAGGCACTCACAGGAGGAAGAATAGACTTCAAAACATTTTTTGAATGGTTTAGAAATAGAGAAGATTTAGAGAATGAGAGGCGAAGAGATAACCCTGATTATCGAGACAAACAATTAGAAGCAGTAAGACAATCTATCTCTTCATTAATACCAGAATTTTCAAACTTGCGAGTTCAGCGTTCTCCCCTGCGAATGACTGTGCGAAAACAAGGTGAGGAACTGATAATAAATCAGCTATCTGATGGGGAGAAATGCTTACTAGCAATGGTAGGTGATTTAGCAAGACGATTGGCGATCGCCAACCCAGGTTTAACAGAACCGCTCGAAGGTGAGGGTGTTGTTTTAATTGATGAAATTGAACTACACTTACACCCAAAATGGCAACGTGAAATTATTCCAGCTTTGACCAGAACATTCCCAAATTGCCAATTTATTGTCACTACCCATTCGCCTCAAGTAATTAGCCAAGTCAAACCAGAAGGAATTTATATTTTAGAAAAAACTGACGAAGGTGTGATTGCTAAAAAACCAGAAAGTTCCTTTGGAAGAGATAGCAATCGCATATTAGAAGACCTTATGGGTGTTCCAGAACGTCCACGGGAAATTAAGGAAAGTCTTTTAGAGCTTTTTCGACTAATTGATGCGGGAAATCTGGAAGGTGCTAGGCAATTACGTCAACAGTTAGCCAATGAAATTGGAGCAGATGAACCGGAGTTTGTCAAAGCGGATGTACTCATTCGGCGCAAGGAAATTCTCAACCGATGAAGTACATCAAAAAAAATCAAGAACCAGAAAAGTTTACTGCTTGGAAAGCTCTAGAAAATGATGATTGGAAACCTAGCTGGGATGATAATTTTCAAGCACCAGAAAAACCTATTGTACATGATGCTTTAGTTAAAGAACAAGGATATATCTGTTGCTATTGTGGAATGCGTATCACTAGAGATACTAGCCATATAGAACATCTAAAGCCTCGTAGTGCATATCCAAGTCTATCTCTAGAATATAAAAATCTCATCGCCTCGTGCCAAGGAGAAAGTGAAGAACCTCCTCCTGTTCCCGTGCATTGTGGACATAAGAAAAAGTATTGGTACGATGAAAATTTGATGGTTTCACCCTTAAAAATAACCTGTGCTGATTTTTTTCAATACCCTGCTTCTGGCGAAATTCAACCAACAGATGAGCTAGCTAAAAAAGCTGCTGCTCAAACAACGATTGAGAAGCTTGCACTCAATATCGGCAAGCTGCAAAATATGCGTAAACTAGCAATTGATGCTGCATTGCTTGCTATTGATGGTTTAACTGAAGCAGAAATACAGCTACTTGCTCAAGGTTATGAAAAACCTGATAAAAATGGGCAATATACTCCGTTTTGTGCGGCAATTAGCTATTTATTCAATAATTATTTTTGATTGATGAGAATATAGGCGTAGCCAGTTGTAGACATTACATTCAAATTATAGTAAATAACATCAATTTAATTCTCGCCAAAGAGTATATGATTCTTGAGGTTGTGATGCTTCAGGTCAAACCCGGTTTAGAATCCGATTTTGAAGCTGATTTCAAAAAGGCTTCTAAATTTATTTCCTCAATCAATGGATATTTATCCCATGAATTACACAGATGCATAGAAGTACAAGGAAAATATTTATTACTTGTGAAATGGGAAAGTTTAGAATCTCATACTGTGGGATTTCGAGGTTCTCCTGAATATCAAGAGTGGAAGAAACTTCTGCATCATTTTTATGAGCCATTTCCCACAGTTGAACATTTCCAAAAAGTTGAAATATAAAAAAGTATAAAACAAGCTCTGCAACTTGTTTAATAAGTCGCAAAGCTGTGAATTTTATTCTACTCTTTGTAATTGTGCTATCCTTGGGTCAACAATTTTTGGCCCCAAACTGGGAAATTTAATAGCCACAGACATTTTACTACCCGTTCCGAAAACGTGTGTGATTTCACCAGGGCCAAAAGTTTTATGTAATACCCGATCGCCTACTTGCCAATTGTGGGTTGTATCTGGCTTCCCACCTGAATTATAGGCACTTTTGGTATAAGTTTGATGACTCACTCGTTGGCTAGCTAATAATTCTTCTGGTAATTCGTCGAGAAATTGCGATCGGATAGCGGGTTCGCGAGAACCATACAAGCGACGTTCGCGGGCGTGTGATAGATACAATCTTTCTTGGGCGCGAGTAATTCCTACGTAACACAAGCGGCGTTCTTCTTCTAAAGACGCAGGATCGCTTAGCGAACGATAGCCGGGAAATAGTCCCTGTTCTAATCCCACTAAAAATACTACAGGAAATTCTAGTCCTTTGGAGGCGTGTAAAGTCATCAAAGAAACCGCTGTTTGTCCTTCTTTTAAGTTATCCAAATCCGAACTGAGGGCGGCACTTTGCAGAAATGCTGTCAGGGAAACATCTTCATTTTCTTCTTGAAATTGCAGTGCGGCGTTGTAAAGTTCCTGGACGTTTTGTACTCTATCTGTAGCTTCATCTGTGCCTTGATTCATCAAGTCTTGAACGTAACCAGAATCTTCTAATATTCCTTGCAAAACCTCAGTCACCGGAAGCGTGCCAATTTGTCCTTGCCAACGGCTAATCATTTGGGCAAAGTTATTTACAGCTTTTGTTGCCCGTCCAGCTAGTGTATTAACTGATGTTTCGTCGCTGAGTATTTCCCACAAAGTCGTTCCTAATTGTTGGGAGGCGTTCACCAAAGCATCAATCGTGCTTTTGCCAATTCCCCGCCGGGGAGTATTAATAACTCGCAATAAACTTACTGTATCAGCTGGGTTGGCGATCGCTCTTAAATAAGCAATCACATCTTTGATTTCTTTGCGGTCATAAAATTTCATTCCTCCCACAACTGTGTAAGGAATTCGATTCCTGACTAACAATTCTTCAAAAGGACGAGATTGAGCATTTGTGCGATAAAGTACAGCAAAACTACCCCAGTTCAACTCTGGATTTTGCTGTTCTAAAGTGCGAATTTGATTAATTACAAATGAAGCTTCTGCTAGTTCTTCGTCAGCTTTATAACAAAAAATCTGCTCGCCCGGCCCCCGCGTCGGCTTGAGAATTTTATCAATTCTTTGGGTGTTATTTTCAATTAATTCATTAGCCGCTTGCAAAATATTTTCACAAGAGCGATAGTTTTCTTCTAACTTGACCATTGTCCGGGTATCGTCATCTGCCAAACCATCACCAAAATCATTCTGAAATTCTAGCAAGATTGTGAAATCTGCCATCCGGAAACTGTAAATAGATTGGTCTGCATCGCCGACAACAAAAACTGAGCGATTTTGCCATTCCCACTCGCTCTTTTTGGTTTCGCCATTAGTTACCAATAAATGAATCAGTTGATATTGAGTGCGGTTAGTATCTTGATATTCATCTACAAGGATATGGCGAAACTTGCGGTGCCAGTAACCTAAAACTTGTTCGTTTTGTTGAAATAATCTCGTAGGTACGAGAATTAAATCGTCAAAATCGAGAGCATTATTTTCTGCTAACTTATCTTGATATATATTATAAACTTCGGCAATTACCCGTCCGCGATAATTGGGTTGTTCTCGTTCAAATTCTTGAGGTGATAAGCCTTGGTTTTTCGCGTTACTAATAGCGTAACGGACAGAGCGAGCATCAAATTTTTTATCGTCTAGATTTAATTGCTTGTTAACAATTTCTTTGATGATACTTTGAACATCTGATTCATCGAAGATAGAAAAATTGCGATTCCAGCGGCGTCCTTTATCATCTTGATATTTTTCAATATCAAAGCGAAGAATCCGGGAAAATAGACTGTGGAAAGTACCGCACCACAAATCTTTAATAGTATTTTTATAAACTTGCGATCGCAATTGCATTTGTTGGTATTCTGTCAACAAATCCAACCGCTGACCGTATTGTTTCATTGCTTCTTGTTCGGCGAACAGCCGTTGAATCCGGTCTTTCATTTCCCGTGCGGCTTTGTTAGTAAAAGTAACCGCCAGGATATTTTCCGGATCTACACGCTGTTTGAGGATCAGATTTGCAATCCGATAAGTCAGCGCTCGTGTTTTACCCGAACCCGCGCCAGCAACAACTAGCAATGGCCCGCAGTAATGTTCGACAGCTTGACGTTGGCTGGGGTTAAGGTGACTGAGAAAGTCAATGGTTGTTGTCATGGATGTGAAAAAGCGATGTCTACGATGGTCACTGAGCTTGTCGTTCGCGCAGCGTCTGGCAGAGAAGTGCGGGCTATACCTACGCTAGGCGTTACATCAGTAAAAGAGTGGCTATTGCCCAGATTACAATATCCTAACGAAACTTGGTGAATAAAGATTGTCTGGCAATCTTCTTAACCAAAATGCTACTCGATAGCAATTGAGGAAATTTTACCCTGACGACTAGAAATCGCAGCTACAAAAATAAAACCCACCATGCGGCTTAATTAGATATTGTTAGTCCGTGCAGGCAAAGTTTGCTTATATAGGCGCAGTTTCCAACCGCCAGCCATAACCAAACCCTAAGTCTGCAACGAATAATGATTCTATTGTGTAGATGGCTCAGTTCTGATTGGGTTGTAAAAATTATTGTGCACAATATTCTATTGAAGTAGATACGGTGTTTAGCAGCAACACTGATGTAGCTAGGAGGCAGGAAACAGAAGGCAGGAGGTAAAAACTTTACTATTAGCTGAGATTCATGCTTGTGATTATGTCCTAAAGGGTGTGACTACGGCTATAAAAGACTCATTAATGAGGTTCCGATATTCATTAATGAAGCTCAAAGGCTCATTAATGAAGCTCAAAGGCTCATTAATGAAGCTCAAAGGCTCATTAATGAAGCTCAAAGGCTCATTAATGAAGCTCAAATACTCAATAGAGCATCCCAATGCAAGCAAATATCCCAAGATGATAGATAGTCATTGGCAATCGAGCGTACTCCCTCTCTACGAGACGCTACGCGAACGGAGAAGCAAGCTACGCGGTGGCGTCTAGTAGAGAAGCAGAATGTTGTGATTACTTCTCTACTAGACGTATTGGGTAGCTTGCTTCCATAAAGTCATACGCTCCATTTCCCCGACCCTGGCAATCACAAAATATGTTTTTATATCATGTTTGCCTAATTAGTCATAATTCCCGCATTTGTGCAAAAAGCAGGAAATCCTCTTTCCCCCTACCTCCTGCTCCCTGCCTCCCTGCCCCTCTCTGTTTTCCTACGGACTATGCCCCAAGCCTCATGTTCCATGCCCATTTTCATCCATGCAGTGCATGACGAATACTTAATTGTTTGTATATGCTTTAAGAAGTATTAAAATCAGACTCCTTTTTTTCGGTATCTGTATTTAGGCAATTGTAGTTATTAAACTGATAAGCAGGACAAATTTAATCATGAAATCCTTTTCCATCCCCTTAGTCATTGTAATTAGCGCACTTGCTCTACCTCAAAGCGCTTTTGGTAACCAAGAGAATATTCCAAATCCAACAAGCGATCGCAATCAAGCGAAAGTGTTATTGACTGAACCTGCTACGATTAATACTAAATGGAGAAATTTTACTGGACGGACTAACAATATTAAACCAATTCCTCATCAATCAATTTCAGCAGTCCAAGACCAACAATGTCCAAAAATAAAACCGCGTGAAATCATCAATAACCCAGAGTCTTTCTTCAAGGCATGTCCCAAACAAGCCAATGCCCAAACTCGTCAAAGTTACGAGCCAATTGAATATCTCAGGGTTCCTAAACTTGATTCTGGCATTAAACTAACAGTTACTCAGTTTTGAGCCAGGAAGTTTCTGAAATAATCAATGTAGTTCATAATTTTTGATTCATATTCCTAATTTAAGAAGGTTTCTACTCAGTGCTTAATAATGACAGCATCGTTTCAGGTGGGGTTAAAATTCCTACTTGAAACATAGTTATGAGTTATCAGGGTAAATTTCAAGAACTATTTATTATTGGTCTTATTCCTTCAGATTGGAGGCTACAACTCTGGTCTAAGAGATAGCAGTACAATGAAAAGTATTTCGTTGCTACAATCGAAAAACGAGATTTTCTCTAGTGTTTTATCTGAAATTTAGATTAATGACTGTGCCTTATTATACATATAAATAGCAACCATAAATGAGAAAGCAAACAATATCAGTGATGGCTATTAACTGTTATGTGTAAGCAACTGGATATTTTTATTTGTTAATCCCCAAATAAGATTTTTATATGTGTAGTGAGTGTTTTGTCAAATGTATTAGTTCTACTCGACAGTACTCTACTAAGCGCCTGCAAGCGAAAATTTTTTGGCTTAAATTAGGCTATTTAGTAGCGATCGTAGGTGTTGCTGTCTTGCCAACTATTATCCTTGGTGTTAATGTGACCACTGTTACTACTTTTAGTGCAGAAAATGTCACCAGCAGTAATTACATTCATAATACCAGCTCTAACGCAGATATCTACGTGCATTATGAGTCTCAACATCTTGGCTTGATACTAATAAATTCATAAGGTTACATAGGAGTGAATAACCATGAGCAGCTTAACATCTCCACAAACCGAAGTTCAAAACACGAACAAAAAAAGTGGCGTTGCAGATAAAAAAGCTCGAACTACAGATGATATTGTGCGTATTTATCTGCAAGAGATCGGGCGTGTAGATTTGTTGACTCGCGAGCAAGAGGTTATTTTTGCCCAACAAGTGCAGCAGATGATGAATTTATTAGCTGTCAAAGAAGAATTAGCTGTGAAACTAAAGCACGAACCCACGCTGCAAGAATGGGCAGAGCAGATGGATTTAAGTGTTGAGGTGCTAAAGCAACAGCTAAGGCAAGGACAGCAAGCCAAGCAGAAAATGATTCAAGCTAATCTTCGGTTAGTGGTAGCAGTGGCGAAAAAATACCAGCATCGCAACTTGGAATTTATGGATTTAATTCAAGAGGGTACTTTGGGTTTAGAACGAGGGGTAGATAAATTCGATCCTGCTCTTGGTTATAAGTTTTCTACCTATGCTTACTGGTGGATTCGTCAGGGAATCACAAGAGCGATCGCTCAGCAAGGACGTACAATCAGGTTACCAATTCACATTTTTGAAAAGCTGAATAAAATTAAACGGGTACAGCGAGAATTATCTCAACAGTTGGGTCGCGTTCCCACTACTGCTGAAATTGCCGAAGCGTTGTCTTTAACAACCAGCCAGATTCGCGAGTGTTTGTATTTAGCTCGTCAACCTTTCTCCCTAGAAGCGCGAGTTGGCGAACAACAGGATACAGAATTGCAAGACATATTGCAAGATGACGGACTTTCTCCCGAAGACTACGCTGCTGAAGAATCGCTGCACCAAGATTTACAAAACTTATTGTCAAAGCTGTCTCCCCAGCAACGAGAAATATTAACCTTGCGTTTTGGTCTGACAGATGGACATGAACTTTCCTTAGCACAAATTGGCGATCGCATGGGTATTAGTCGAGAACGGGTGCGTCAAATAGAGCAAAAAGCTCTAAGCCTTCTGAGGCGTCAAAAGGAACAAGTACGTAGTTATCTAGCTAGCTAAGGTTGTTTTAGGTAGGAATTCAGGAGCCTAGCTAAAGACACTTCTGAATTCTGAATTCATAGAATAAGCCTAAATAATTTCAATAAAATTTGCTATGAATACATCGCGAACACTACAACAATTGCAGGCGCAATGGGTGACAGCAGAAAATTTTCGGCCTTATGGACAGGTAATTTTTGCTAGTCAAGAAAGCAAAGCTGATGATGCCGAAGATGCCAAGTTAAACTTGCAAAATGGAATTCCGCGATTTTATATTATGCAGTTAGATAAAAGAGGGCGAAAGTTTCATAAAATTACTCGCCACGTCCAATGTACTCAATGCTTGGGTTCTTTGCAAGGAAAAGATTGGTTAATTGCAGTTTGTCCGCCGAATAATGATGTTAATCAACCAGCGTTAGAGGAAATTGCTGCTTTCCGTATTCCTGGAAATTGTTTTATTAAATTACATCAGGGAACTTGGCACGCAGGGCCATACTTTGAACATGAAACTGTGGATTTTTATAATTTAGAACTAACTGATACGAATGTGGTAGATCATTTCACTCATGATTTTCTCAAGAGTCATCAATTAGAGTTTGAAATGATATAGTAATCCGCTCTATAGTAGTTCTAAATGAGAAAGTAAAATATTTTTTCTTGGCAATTTCGACCCCTCCCCGCAACCGGGGAGGAGAGTGTTTGCGTAAGCAAATGTGGGGTGGGGTGACGACTGTATTGCGACGAAGTGATAAGTGATAAATAGAAAAATCAGCATACCAATGCATTAAGCTAAGTTGAGATGCTGATAACAAATCAAATGAACAGCTTGATTGTTTAATTTCTTTCAATAATAGGACAAATTGTTTGTTCAGGATTTTCAGGTATTGTTTCCCAACCAGAAACTAGTCCTGATAATTCTTGCCTGAGAATGAGTAATTGCTGAATTTGTTCGTCAATAGCTGCAATTTTATCTTGCAGTTTAGCTTTTATATGTACGCAAGGTAATTCACCTCCGTCGTGAACATCCAAAAAATTCTTAATTTCTGATAAGGTCAATCCTAGACTTTGGGCACGTTTGATAAAGTTCAAGCGAGCCAAAACATCAGAGTTGAATAATCTAAATCCACCCTCGGTTCTCCCTAATGACTTGAGTAAGCCTAGCTCCTCATAGTAGCGAATAGTTTTAATTGGTACACCGCTAGACTTAGCAACATGACCAATAAGTTTTGGCTGTTCTTGGACTAACATACGTAGCTGCCCTCATGTTAAATAAATTTATTTACTTTATCTTAAACTCTCTAGTGAACTGGAGAGTCAAGTGAGAACAGGATTGCTTTGCTAATTTAGGACTTACGCAAGCACTCCCAATGTCATTGCGACCGCAACGTAGTGTAGGGAGGCAATCCCAGAGTTTTTGGCGATTACTTCGCTTCTCTTCGAGACGCTCCGCGTAGCTTGCTTCCCCGTTAGGGGTACGCTCGTAATGACGTAAAATCGTAGTCAGTGCATAAGTTCTGTAATTATTTGCTACTAGATTATGTGGCAGACTTTACTTCTATAACGCCTCGGAACATATTCATACCGCAGGTGAAGCTATAAGTACCCGGTTTGTTTGGTGTGAACTCAATTGATGTAACCTGATTGAGAGGTAAATCTTTGGCAATGTGGAAATCCGGTAGCCGTATTTCTTCAAGGCAACTACTAGGATCGCGACGTAGGAAATTAAGACGGACTGTTTGATTTGCATTGACTAGAATTCGACTAGGTTCGTAGCCTCCATCTACAGTAATGCCAACTTCTTGAATACCGTTGTCAGCTTCAGCTCTTTGAGACTTTGGCTTACTTAGGAGAAACCACCAGATTTCTAGCCCGATTAACCCCAAGCCGACTGCTGTGACTGTACCTTTTACTCCCAGTGGTTGCTGAATACGGTGGAATTGAACTGTTTGCGATCGCTCGCTAGTTGGCATGTGATGATTCATCTGTGCGACTACTTTACCTGAGCCAACGCTCAATGCCAATCCTAAGCTTGCTATACTGCCAAGAATTACTTTAGCCAACATTTGCACCTCCTTATGCTACTGATTTAGCTTCAAACTTACGCAGACGTAAAGCATTCATAACCACTGAAACCGAACTAAATGCCATTGCTGCACCTGCAACTATCGGATTAAGCAACCAACCAAAGATGGGGAACAGAATACCCGCAGCAATTGGAATACCGATAATGTTGTAGATGAAAGCAAAGAATAAATTTTGCTGGATGTTACGAATCGTAGCGCGGCTGAGTTGAATAGCAGTGACAATGCTTCTTAAGTCACCGGAGATCAGCGTAATGTCACTAGCGGCGATCGCTACATCTGTACCAGTGCCAATTGCCATTCCTATATCGGCTTGAGCTAATGCTGGTGCATCATTGATACCATCTCCGACCATTGCCACAATCTTTCCTTCCGATTGCAATTTCTGCACTGTAGCGGCTTTTTGCTCAGGGCGAACTTCGGCTAAGACGCGCTCGATTCCAACTTCACGAGCGATGCTTTCTGCGGTGCGGCGATTATCTCCTGTCAGCATCGCCACCTCTAAACCCAGTTTTTGCAAAGCGCGAATTGCTTGTATCGAAGTAGGTTTGATGGCATCAGAAATGCCCATCAATCCCTGAATTTGTCCGTCAATCGCCAGCCAAATCGCAGTTTTGCCTAGATATTCCAAACGCTCTTTATCCTGTTGTAAAGCTTGGGTGTCGATGCCTAATTCTGACATCCATCGCTGCGTTCCAATTTGCACGAGACGCTCAAAAACTATACCTTGTACGCCACTACCGGCAAGTGCTTGAAAATCTCTGACATCTGCCAATCGTACTTCCTGAGATTGGGCGTATCTGACAACTGCTTCTGCCAAGGGGTGTTCGGAACTGCGTTCTACCGAAGCAGCTAATTGTATCAGCTTAATTTCGTTGCTGTTCAACGTACCGTTGACTGCGACAAAATCTGTAACTGTCGGCTTACCTTGGGTAATTGTGCCGGTTTTGTCTAATACAATTGTTTGAATCTGGTGTGCTAATTCTAAACTTTCGGCTCCTTTAATTAAAATGCCGTTTTCTGCACCTTTACCTGTACCTACCATCACAGAAGTTGGTGTAGCTAAACCCAAGGCACAAGGACAAGCGATAATTAACACTCCAACTGTGGTCATCAATGCCAGGGTGACATTACCCATGATGTTGTACCAAATGATAAAGGTGAGGATAGCGATCGCTATCACCGCAGGTACAAACCACCCAGTTACTTGGTCTGCTAATCTCTGAATAGGGGCTTTGGAACCCTGTGCCTGCTGTACTAATTGGACAATCTGCGCCAGTACAGTATCACTTCCGACTCGTGTCGCCCGAAACTTGAAACTCCCAGTTTTGTTAATAGTAGCTCCAATCACCTCGTCGCCTGGTTGCTTTTTGACAGCCACGCTTTCCCCTGTCACCATCGCTTCATCAATTGTGGATGCTCCCTCAATCACTTCCCCATCAACAGGAATTTTCTCGCCAGGACGAACCAGTATCATATCTCCAATCTCTACTTCTTCAATTGGCACATCTACTTCTCGTCCATTGCGAATCAAACGCGCTGTTTTAGCTTGTAACCCAATCAGCTTACGGATAGCTTGTGAGGTTTGTCCTTTAGCACGATTTTCAAATAGTCTTCCTAGCAAAATTAGAGTAATGACGACAGTAGCAGTTTCATAATATACGTCTGGTATTAAACCCTGATTGATAAAAAAGCTAGGAAATAAAGTAGGAAATAGCGAATAAAAATACGCTGCACTTGTACCCAAAGCGATTAGGGTATCCATTGTGGCAGTATGACGTTTGAAAGCTTTCCAACTATTGATGTAGAAGGAGTAGCCACACCAGAACTGTACTGGGGTAGTTAGGATTAACTGTACCCAAGGATTGTGCAGCCATACTGGGATCGAGGGTAAGTGCAAGCCTGTCATCATCGGCAGCGAACCTATAAGCAACACAGTGCTAACGATTCCTCCTACTGCCACCTTTCGCATTAAATCGCGGGATTCTCTTAAGCGATGTCTTTTCTCTGCATCATCTTCTCCCGCCATTAGGTTTTGTTCTTGGAGTGGGTAGGCAGAGTAACCTGCTGCATTTACCGCCTCTTGAATGGCTTCTAAATCAGTTCTTTTAGGGTCATATTTTACTGTGGCCTGTTCTGCTCCAAAATTCACGATACATTCATTCACACCGGGGACAGAATTAATCGCGTCTTCAATACCCCTAGCACAAGAGGCACAACTCATGCCGCGCAGTTTGAGTGTAGTATTCTCCATCTAACTACTCCACTTACTAAGTGGCGCTAATTAACAACTAATTTCATCTTGAATGCTCCAGTTGAGTGGAGAGTCAAGAGGCTAGACTGAAGAATTTTTGGTTAGGAACTTCCAGAGAATAAATTATCCGGTTTGAAGTTGCTGACTGATGACTGTTGAGTGTTGAGTGTTGGGTTACGAGTGCTAAAGTTTCGAGTTCTAAGGCTCAATGTTTAAGTAAAAAGGCTCAACTTCCGAGTTCAAAGGCTCAACGTTCAAGCAAAAAGGTGCAACTTTCGAGTTCAAAGGCTCAACGTTCAAGTAAAAAGGTGCAACTTTCGAGTTCAAAGGCTCAACCTTCAAGCAAAAAGGTGCAACTTCCAAGTTCAAAGGCTCAACCTTCAAGCAAAAAGGTGCAACTTCCAAGTTCAAAGGCTCAACCTTCAAGCAAAAAGGTGCAACTTCCAAGTTCAAAGGCTCAACCTTCAAGCAAAAAGGTGTAACTCTAGAATAACAATGAGAAACAATGTAACAATTGTATTGACCGCTCGCATTTTTAGTAGTCTGCCAAGAAAAGTTAGCAGGGCTAAAAGCAAAATTGTCGCCATGAGTAACTCAACTCCAATAGATGATAATAAAACTCTCCCCAAAAAGAAAGGCCGCTCGCTGCCTCCAAAGCTGATTATTTGGCTGGGAATGTTTGTCTGGACAACCCTTTGGCGGATAATGATGTCAAAGCTAGCTCCTAGTAATAAGTCGGGAGCGTATATTCGTCCTAGTAGCCAGTTTCGCAACTTCATCGGCATCGAAGAAGGGAATCCTTACCAACCAGCAGCAGGACGCTATAAACTTTATGTTGGGTTGGGTTGTCCTTGGGCGCACCGAACTTTAGTTGTGCGATCGCTCAAAAAACTGGAAGCGGTAATATCAGTATGTATCGTCTCTCCTTCGCCGATTGAAGGCGGTTGGGTATTCGACGAAGAAGAACAAGGTTGTCGCACGCTAGTTGAATTTTATCAACGAGCAGAACCGGGCTACAGTGGACGCTTCACAGTTCCGATTCTATGGGACGAGCAAACAAAAACCATTGTTAACAATGAGAGTTCAGAAATTATTGTGATGCTCAACTCTCAATTTAACGAGTTCGCCAAAAATCCGACATTGGATCTCTATCCAGAAGAACTCAAAGAAAAAATTGACTGGTGGAATGAGAAGATTTACCACGCAGTAAATAACGGCGTGTATCGCTGCGGCTTTGCCCAAAGCCAAGAAGCCTATAATCAAGCCTGTAATGAAGTGTTTACGACTCTCGATGAGATTGACAGTGCATTGCAAACTAGTCGATATCTATGCGGGGAAAATCTCACACTGGCTGATGTGCGTTTATTTACTACTTTATTTCGCTTTGATAGCGTCTATTACAGCTTGTTTAAGTGTAATCGGCGACGAATTCGAGACTATCAAAACTTGGGAGCTTACTTGAGAGATTTATATCAGCTTTCAGGTGTTGCTGACACCTGCGACGTAGAATCTGTCAAACGCGACTATTACGGTAACTTATTCCCACTCAATCCCGGTGGAATCATTCCTGACGGCCCTGATATGTCCTATCTTAATCAACCACATAGTCGCGATCGCATCAGCAAAGTGAATGCTTGATCGGTTGCATTGAAAACAAATACATCGATGGCTGCATAATAAAGTTGGTGCGATCGTGAACCGAATTAATCGAGTTGCAATTGTTGGTGGAACTCATGGTAATGAGTTTACAGGGGCTTATCTAATCCAAAAATTTGCCCAGTTTCCCGACTTGATTACTAGACCAAGTTTTGAAACAGTCACTCTGTTAGCAAATCCTCAGGCTTTTGCAGCCGGAAGGCGATATTTAGAAAAGGATTTAAACCGCTGTTTTCTCAGACAAGATTTACAAAATCCAACTCTTAAAAGTTACGAAGAATTGCAAGCTAAATCAATTCAAAAGAGCCTAGCATTAAATGGAGAGCAAGCAGATTTTCTCTTAGACTTGCACAGCACTACAGCTAATATGGGTCTGACAATTATTTTGGTAAACGCTCATCCTTTTAACTTGAAGCTGGCTGCTTATTTGAGCGAAATTAACCCTTTAGTTAAGGTTTATCGCTGCTCTTTTGAATCAATTGCAGAAAATCCATTTTTGAATTCTCTGTGTGAATTAGGCTTTGCGATCGAAGTTGGCCCCATTGCCCAAGGTCTTTTAAAAGCAACGCTGTTTCAACAAACTGAGGAACTTATTCATGCAATTTTAGACTTTTTGGAACGATTTAACCAAGCTGAAATTCCATTAACCAACGAAACATTAACTCTTTATCACCACTTATCTGTTGTAGATTACCCCAAAAAACAGGATGGTACGATTTTTGGCATGATTCATCCAGAGCTTCAAAATAAAGATTATCAAGCCCTAAATCCAGGAGATCCAATGTTTCTTACTTTTGAGAACAAAACAATCGTTTATCAAGGGGAATCTACTGTTTGGCCTGTTTTTATTAATGAGGCAGCTTACTACGAAAAAGGAATTGCAATGGCTTTGACTCAGAAACAGCAATTAAAAATTTGACTATTCTCCAACTGGTGTTTCCTAGTTCTATACCAAAGAGATTTTTGGATAGCGCTGTAATACTACAGTAATCCGCTTTGATTTTTAAACATATTTGCTCCTAACAGGGAGGAGCCACTGTAAAAGCGTCTCCCCAGTCTTCAGAGCGATGGATAAATGCAGGCTTTACAGAATATGTCAACCAACAAACTAATGAAATATTGCAGACTGCATTACTGGCAATTGCCATCAAGCAGAAGCAGCGTTTTTAAAAGTTAGCATCGAGAAGGATTTTTGATATATGGCTTTTAATGCTGCACAGTTGTTTGCTCCTGAAAGCACTCTTCTATCCATCATAAAAACTATCTACTCTGATTTCCCGCCAAATATCAGAAGGCTGCCAGCCTGAGTTACCAACAGATTGAACTAAAGGATTGTCACGCACTGCAACATAGTCCGGTTCTTTATACTCCGCAATGCTTACTGGATACTCCGGGGTGATTACTGGTTTCTCTTCAACCAGGGGTTCAGAAAAATCAACGGTTTCACCTTGAAGAGTCTGCTCTTGAGCTTCTTCCATTTCTTTCATCTTCTTCAGGGTTAGCTTTTCAGATTTTTTGATGATTTTCATATTTGCTAAAGGTTTGAAAAAGTGGTCATAAAAAAAGAGAATCAGAAAGTCGATTCTTTGAGGGTCTGATGTAGCCTTTCAAGAAGGTTTAGCCAGATCTATAAGATACTGCGAGCAAATTGAGTATTGAACAATTTAACAGAATAATTACAATACAGCAAATTTGTGGAAAATACGAGTACTTTGCTCAAGAATTGATAACAATTAGTGTTACGATTTGCTGTTTTTGCATCAAAGTACGATCGCCTATAGCAGTATTTTGGCAAATTAGTATTAGTTTTCTAGTATGTACAGCCTTAATTGAGCTAAGTTAATCAACGATTTGTGGATTTTGTCATTAGTCATTGGTCATTTGTCATTAGTCTTAGGTATCGATTACTAATTATTTCCCTCTGCTCCTGTATGTGTCTATTATCTCCCGGTTGGTGAGCGTACCCCTGCTCTTAAACAAGCTACGTGTAGCGTCTCGTAGAGAAGTCGAACCACATCTCCCTACCTCCCCACACTCCCGAATCTGCTTAAAAATTGAACCACTAAGCCTGTCAACAGTAACAAACTTGCCATTTAAGTTTTAAATAATACAAAAAATATTTTGGCATCTTGATATACATATAAAAAAAGAGGTATGAAATTTGTCTATTTTAGAATTTTCTTTATTAGTTTGGATTGGTTCATTTAGTGCTGGCTTTTTAGGAGCATTAACTGGCTTAGGGGGTGGAGTAGTAATTGTTCCTTTACTAACTTCAGTATTTGGTGTCGATCTTCGATATGCAGTTGGCGCTTCTCTAGTATCTGTAATTGCTACTTCTTTGGGTGCAGCATCTACTTATATTAAAAAAGGCTATACCAATTTGCGATTAGGGATGTTTTTAGAAGTAGCCACAACTATTGGGGCGATCGCCGGAGCTGTGATTGCTACTTTTGTGTCTGTGAAAGCGCTAACTATTGTATTAGCGATCGTCCTGATTTATTCAGCATACCTTTCACAACGACCAAGAATAGAAAATACTGAAGATGAACTAGGAGATCCCCTAGCAAACTATCTAAAACTAAATAACAGTTATCCAACTCCTGATGGACTAATGGCTTATCAAGTTCATTCAGTACCAATGGGGTTTACTATGATGATTTTAGCTGGGGTGCTTTCTGGATTGCTGGGTATTGGTTCTGGCGGATTTAAGGTGTTAGCAATGGATCAAGCTATGCGCCTACCCTTTAAAGTTTCTACCACCACTAGCAATTTTATGATCGGTGTGACAGCAGCAGCTTCAGCTGGAGTTTACTTAGCACGAGGCTACATCGATCCGGGACTATCGATGCCGGTAATGTTGGGAGTATTACCTGGTGCTTTTTTGGGCGCACGAGTTCTTGCAGGGACTCAAACACAGATTTTAAGAATTATTTTCAGCCTTGTGCTAGTAATAATGGCTTTAAAGATGGTTTACAACAATTTAATAGGGGGGCTGTAAAATGTATAAGTTAAATACTGGTTTCCGCTGGATATCATCGGCACAGTCAGAGAGTAAAGCAATTGCACTAACCTTACCACCAGAAAATTCACACTCTGATATTGAGAAGTTGGAAGAACAGCAAGTTAGTACAGCAGCACAATTGCCGAATAGCTCTGAGATTGATACTAACAAGAATGAAACAGAAACATCAAGCGAGCAACAATTAGAATATTTGCTTAGTAACCTACTTAAGTATGGTGTTTTGATGGCTAGTGCTGTAGTTTTATTGGGAGGTATCCTCTACTTAATTCATCATGGTGCTGAACCTGCTAAATATCGCTTTTTTCAGGGAGAACCATCGCAATTTCGCTCGCCAAGAGGTGTAGTGAAAGCTGTTTTATCAGGTAGCGATCGCGGTATTATTCAACTGGGACTATTACTATTAATTGCTACTCCAATTTTACGGGTAGTCATTTCTCTATTTGCATTTCTGCTCAAGCGAGAATTTATTTATGTGATTATTACCTTATTAGTACTAGCTAGTCTGACTTACAGCCTTCTCGGAGCATATTATTAATTTATTTTCAATGGTTAAGGGGGAAATTGACACTTTTACCCTTAACCGAAAGGTATTAAAATTTACACAAAATTCAATGCCAACTATTATGAACCTTGTAAAATTTCATTAATTGAGCTTACACTCTGTTGAATTAGTTCTGGCAGATAAGTTCTTAAGGAATCAAGAGTTCCAATTGAAAAATTTAATAATCCCGCAGCATATAATAAGCTCGAAACACCAATAATTAAAGCTAGGAATCTGCCAAAAAAACCTGGATTAATTTCAATAAAAGCTAATTTAGATTGCCCAATCACAGCAATCGTTATAAACACAATCCCTGCGATGACAAATGTGTTATTTGCAGTTAAATCTGTCATTTTCCTATTCAAATACTTCAGTAGCTTTATTGTAGCTATTATTATTTAAATTTTCTCCAACAGCTACATGTATGGAGGAGATTAGGAAGATGAGGAGACAATGACAAATGACAAGTGACTAATGACCAATGACATATTTTGCTGCAACTATCCATTGGTAGAACTTTTAGTGTCAAAAACCTAAAATTATGTCGCTTGTATAGTAGACGTTGCTCTAGTTTTTAGTTTAAACTACACTAAGCAGATAGGATTAGTGGTTTTTATGCAAAGCGTCCAGAAAGTAAGTCAACAGTTGAGCCTCGAAAACCAGACAATGACTGAGCAGTTAGAGCCAACTATTTCACACGAGTTGAAAAAAGACATTTTCAAAAAACTTAGAGGTGGATTCTTTCTGGTACTAGGATATTTATTGTCTCCACTGTGTTGGTGGAATGACTTAATTTTTAATCTGCCAATAGCTTATGCTTTTGGGTATGGATGTAGTTTATTTTTCCCAAAATTACTTTTACCTTGTTCTATTATCGGGTACTGGCTCTCTAATATTGTAGGAATTCTGTTGATGCAATTTGGTTCTCAGGAGATATTTCAAAAAGAACCCAAAAAGCATAACCTGAAAAAAGAGTTATTTACGGGTCTAATTTCTTCAACCGCTTATACTCTGTTGATTTTGCTATTAATCCAGTTGAAAATTCTCGATTCTCCGGTTTTATTCTCTAATGGTTAAATTTAGTCGATCGCCTTTCTACATCTGAATTGGTTATAGGAGCGTCAGGCTATTTAGCTGAGACTGTTTCTTTCTTACAAGAATATAGGACTTACGGAGGTGCTATATTTTTTCGTAGAGGAAAGGAGCTAAAAAATGACTAATGACCCTCCGATCAATCGCGAGGCATTTAAGCAGTTTGAGCGTGACGGATTCTCTAAGGTCGCACAAGGATACGATGGAGCGATCGCTCAGGTAACGTCTCAGGTCAATCAAGCCATATTGGATGGCGTAGAAGCCAGAGCTGGTATGCGATTGCTGGATGTCGCCTGCGGCACCGGTTGGCTCAGTGCTGATGCAGTCAAACGTGGGGCTATAGTTACTGGCTTAGACTATACCGAGAATATGTTGGTCATTGCCCGATCGCGATGTCCGGAAGCTGAATTTTGGGTAGGAGACGCTGAGAATCTTCCCTTCGAGTTTGATGAGTTTGAGGCGGTAGTATGTAACTTTGGTATTCTCCATTTCCCAGAACCGGAGAAAGCGATCGCTGAGTCCTTGCGAGTCCTCAAACCCGGAGGCTACTATGCCTTCACTTGCTGGACACCACCAGCACACAATCCTTTCATGGCCTTGATTCTGGGAACAGTGCAGACTTATGGCACGATTGATGTGGATCTACCTCCAGCGCCACCGCTATTTCGTTTCGGCGACCCAAACGAGTGCAAAAAGATCTTGAGTGCCAGCGGATTCATATCGGTGTCTGTCACTGAATTGCCTATAAACTGGACTTTTTCTAGACCAGAGGATGTGATGCCAACGATTATTGCAAGTTCGGCACGCCTTGGGTCGATACTCTCAATGCAAACCGGACAGCAACACCACGATATCGAGAACGCAATTATCGAGGGAGCAAAGAAGTACGCTACAGATGATGGGATTGAAATTCCTTCTCCTGTGATGTTGACTGTAGGCCGCAAACCATAAGTTATAGCAGGAGGCAGGATAGCGCAGCGTTAGCGAGTCCGCGAGCCTCGGCAGAGGGCAGGGGGCAGGAGGTAAAAACATTACTATTCCTAGCTTTCACGCTTGTCATTCTGTCCTAAAGGGTGTGACTACTGCTACAGTTGTTTTCACGAAAAATCTACTAAGGCTGTGGTGATTTAGCGATCGCCGCCCACACTCGATGATGAACTTGCAGAATTGGTGTAGGATATTTTGCTTCCAGTAATACTGCCAATTCCTGGTCAAATAGTTCTACTTTTTCTGGTGTTAAACTGGCTCCCACACCCGCACTCGCACGAATTCGTCCCCGCCAAGCTTCGTGTGTATAAGATACAAATACATCGTAAGAAAATGTGCGGATATCTCGAAATCCTGCTTCTCCAATATCTTGTAACCACAAAGGATACAATCCATTACCACCGCCCAGTTTCCAGGCTGGATTATGAGCTTCTATCAGTTTTTCTGTTGCTTCAACGACATTACCTTTTAAAGGTATCCAATCAAAATGAGCGATCGCAATTAAACCATTCGCTCTTAATATGCGAGTGATTTCTTTGACAGCACGCGGACGGTCAAACCAATGCCAACACTGTCCGGCGGTGACTACATCAGCACTTGCATCTGGTAACTCGGTCTTTTCGGCAGTTGCAACTCGATAATCTACTTTGATTTGGGCAGATTCGCTTAACTGTCTAGCTTGTTCTAGAAGTGACACTGATGGGTCGATACCAATCACATAAGCTCCTCTATCCGCAAAACCCCGCGCTAGTGTTCCCGTTCCTGTGCCCAAGTCAACAATGCTTTGCCCTGGTAAACCTATACCATATTCAGACAATTTGTTAAATAATGAACTGGGAAAACCAGCGCGGTGTTTTGCATAATCAACAGCAGTTGCACCAAAATCAATTTTCATACGTTCAAAACTATCTTTCTAACAATTGTCTTGGCTAAGAGTTCTCTAACCACGACGTAGTTCGCCTTCCCATGTCGAAGTACTGGGGGGTTAACGGAGGATATTAAAATAAATTTAGGCGATGTCTACGACGGGCTAGGCCTACGCATTGGGATTGAGAGTGGTATCAGTATTATCTACTCGCTCTGGGCGGACTACCGAGCATAATTTCTAGTAGGCTGAATGACCTCAGAGCAATCAAACCCTTTTTAATAACGAATTACGAATTACATAATTAACTAAAGAAGCTTGTCAATAGCATTGGTGAACTGCTCGTAGGGAGAAACTCCTACGATAGTCTCTGCTAAAACACCATCTTTGAAAAATAAAACTGCTGGAATGCTGCGAAGACCAAATTGTTTGAAGATTGGTTTGTTGCTGTCAACGTCTACCTTAACGACTTTAGCACGACCTTTGTATTCCTCGGCGAGTTGCTCCATTAACGGAGCAATCAGGCGACAGGGACCACACCAACTAGCAGTAAAGTCAACAACAACAACTTGCTCTTCACTTCCATTTAAAACAACATCAAATTCGCTTTCTTGAACGTAAGCAACTATGTGAGTATCACTAGACATCTTTTAAGTCTCCAATCTAAAACTAAAATTTTATTACAAAGCTGACTATACAAACTATACTTTGTTCTGTATATTAGGTTCACTAATTTCCTAGATTGGAAAATTACCGTACGAGTATCATTTGTACCTCTATTCTTGCTGACTTATTATGTCATCTGCAAAAACTAACGCCAAATCTAACCTTAGGGAGAGGTGTTTTGATTCGACCAATTAGGCGGATATAATTACGACCTGTCGAACCCACGTTTATTTCACAACACAAGAACCAGATGCAAGGGCTAAGTTATGAGGTGTCCCACTTGGTCTTTGAGCAACTAGAACCACATTACCATTGGCATCAACTACCCAGCCTTGGGCTTCTACAATTTGAGTAGGTTGCTCTACAGAATTGACTTTCTCTAAAGGATGTTCTGTATTTCTCTGTTTTGAAATAACAACTCTGTTTTGGACACCATCAACAGTATTTTTTGCCTTCGGTTCTAACGCTATCCAATCTACTAACATCGGTTCAGCTGTCAATGGTTCTACGGGATTGGATGGTACTCCGCCACGTCCCATAACTGAAAATGAATTCCCTCTGGATTTTCCACTAGCATTGCATTCAGCAACAATTTGCCCTGAGGCATTAACTACATTTACAGGTAGTTCCGTTAATCCTTTGCTGGGGTCAACATCTGGCGAGTTGATTTGTACTGTGCCATTTAATGAAGGGTTTTCCTGAGTAAATGATGTAATATCGCTGGTTGGGACGTTATTTGGATTGCGTCCGTCTGGATCGAGCCTCTCTATGTCTCGACCACTGCGCTGCACGAAGCCAAAGATGTTCTTAGTGGTGATTGAAATATTACCACCACTTCCAGAGAAGGCATTGGCAGTAATATCATTATTTTCTAAGGGAGTGGCAACAATAAAACCATTAGGTGCATAAATTTTGATATTACCTGCATTGCCATCAAATCCTGCCTGACCCGCATTGGTAGATATTTGGCTATTGCGACGCATCAGTAATAAGTCCTGCACTTCGAGGGTAATATTTCCACCCTTACCTGATTGAGTATTGGAAGTGAGTTTTCCTTGGTTGTCGAGACTGAGGCTGTGTGCATTTATATCAATATTGCCTGCATCCCCTTTTCCTTGACTACTAACGCTGACTTGAGCTGAATCTTGGACATTGAATTGTCTAGTTTCAATTGTTATATTTCCTCCTAACCCTGTAGAGTCAGGGCGGGTACTGGCAAATAAACCACTAGCAGTTCCTTCATTTTGGACATTATTGTTAAATTTGGCCTTTCGCTCAGCAAAGGTGGGGTCGCTTCCAGAAAGTGTGATTCTGTCAGTAGCTTTAACGGTAATATTACCTGCATTTCCAGAACTGCCGGCAGTGGTAATAATTTGTCCACCATTAGTAGCTTCAAAGGTAGTCGCGTTAATGGTAATGTTACCTGCATTACTCTGATTGAGAGTTTGGGTATTCACAACACCACCATTTGCAATACTAAAGGCTGACGTATTAATGGTAATATCGCCTGCTCGACCTTCTGCACCTGTCTCGGTAGCCGCAAGTAAGCCACTAGAAAAACCCGTTTGAGAACTAGTACCTGAAATAGTCACAGAATCAGAGGCATTGATTGTGATATTTCCAGCATTTCCCCGACCTCCGGGAGTTTTCGATCCATCGAGGTTTTGTTTTTCACTGATAACAGAAGCACCTATTTGAGATCCGCTACTTAAGGAGAGCGATCGCGTCGTAATATTAATTTCACCACCATTACCTACTGCTCCATCTGACACATTGTTAAAAATTCCACTGCCTACTGCGGCTTCGAGAGAGACAAGATCCGAAACCTCTATCAATATGTTTCCAGCATTTCCTTGTCCAAAGGTTCCGGTATTGATCAAACCTCCATTCTTTATATAAAGTTCTCTAGCTATAATTTTGACGTTACCACCGTTACCTTTTTCTTCTTCTGCTGGTAGAGTGCTTTTTTGCACACTGCTATCGATCCGAGAAACTTTATCATCGTCCTCAAGGTCGCCACCCTTAGTCACAAGGTCACTGACAACTGTAACAGCTCCATTGCGAACATCAATGTTTACGTCGCCAGCATTTCCTTTGCCATAAGTGAGGGCTTGTACTTTACTACCATTAACTAAAGAGAGCGATCCAGCCTTAATATTAATGTTGCCACTATTGCCTTGTCCTCCAGATCTCACTCTGTTGAGGATTCTACTACCGTCTGTAAGAGTTAATGCTCCTGTGGCATTGAGTGTAATATCTCCAGCTTGACCGCTAGCTATTCCTCGTCTAATACCGCTAAGAAGCCTAGTTTGATTTCCGGAAATGCCTATATTTCTTGCATTGATTGTGATATTACCGCCACCATTAGCAGTAACATCAACTTTAGCTTGATTGGTTATTGATACATCTGCTAATGCAGTATTTTCCGGAAAACTTAAACGGAAATTGTTGTTATCAACATCTAATCCGATTACTCCAGGTTCAGCTAATCCTCCTAATTCGACTCGACCGCCAAAAGCATCTAATTCTTCTGCGTCTAAGTTCACTTCTCCACCAACTAATAACAAACTCCGTCCATCAGGAACTGTGAGTTTCGATATATTTAAGTTATTTGAATCTAATCCTGCTCCTTGAATTGAAATGTTCTGGATTACTGCGTTAGGACTTTGATAGAACAAAGCTGAAGGATTGACTGTCAGTAATGGAACTTCAGAAGCAGAAGCCCTAAAAAAACCCTGATTACCAAATTGAATAGCATTAGCTGTAGTCCCTACAAATGACCCCCGAACATCCAATTTGGCATCTGGGCCAAAGATAATCCCATTTGGATTTATGAAAAATAGGTTGGCATTACCCCCTGATACACCTAGTGTCCCAAGAATGTTAGAGGGTTGATTTCCTGTTACTCGAGTCAGAATATTCGTGACTCCTGGGTCGAGGAACAAAACTGTTGCTCCTCGACCCACATTAAATTCAGAAAAACTGTGAAAAAGATTGCTACCACGCTGAATTCCACCCCCAATATTACAACTTCCAGTGCATGTACCTGGTGTGGTTGGGGTAGTTCCATCTGTCTGGATAGATTGAGCTTGGACATTAGTAGTCGCAGCCATCAAACACAAGGAGATACCACAAGCACCCCATAAGATATAAAAGCGTTGTTTCATAAATTAGGAAAAAATTTAGAGTCAACTTGAAGATGAAATATTGGGAAAGTGAAAAATCAGTAATAGTCCTGTCTTACTAATTAGTAAAGGCAATCAATCACCAAAACTAGACAATTACCTCAGGGGAAAACTCTTCTTTTGTCGGTGGAGGGTTCATTGTTCCATCAGCAATTATTACTGGTGGTTTGCCTTTCTGCACAAGATAATTTTCTGGATCGTTGAACTCAGTATCAATTGTTTGATTCTCATTAGGTTCTGTGTTCTCTTCTTGTAGACAAGATTGTTCTGAGTTAGTAGTAACATTAGGCTCAATGCTTTCATTCATAACTTATTTCCTCAAGTTAAAAAATTTACTGTCAATTAGTGCTTCAGTTTTATTTGTAGGAATTACGTATTATGTAATAAAACTTTATAATCTATTTTTAATTTACCTAAGGATTGGCTAATCCGGATGCACAAAACAAGAATTAAGTAATAAAAATTAGGTAAATTTTTATACTATTTAACGTTATTTATTGTTTATATTTTATTGCCTAACTGGCTCTTGCCTAATTGGGTGTGTATTTAATTTTGCTTAACTACTTACTAATTTAATTTTCGGCGATCGCTCTTTTTTTAGAACTGGTGCGATCGCATTATATTTACCTTGCCTTATCTGCTTGTACTCTGAGATATTTTTTATTTAGAACTCATTTCATTAGGGTTACTCTTGAGTAGATGGTTTCTTAATAACTTCTATCAAATTATTCTTGAGAATAGGTTTATTTGGAGAAAGTTGTCTTTTTCTGAGAAGTTGAATTTCTCTTTCAAAAGAATTTTTTCCTTGTCTAAAAAATTCCTCAGAGCTAGATGGAACTAAGTCACGAGATAAATGTTGAGCTTGTGCTGGAGTCAGACTAGGAAAAGTTCGTTGAGCGTTAGCAGAAGTCTCCCAAGCTAGGAAAAAAGCTGTTGAAAATACTAGCAATTTTATTGTTATACAGCGAGTGAATCTTGGCTTGAACATAGTTAATATATCTCTTGTATGAATTCTGCGTTGCTTCAAACCATCTTGTTTTGGTCTGATAATACGTAAACTACACTGATTGTCTTGGTCATTACCTCCTACAAATGGGTTAATTTATTTGCAGGAGTTCGATAGCTGGAATTTGACCTCTCTGGTTCTCTACTACGGTGTAAACACAGAGTTTAATCCTTATATCTATCTATGTGGAGTTTGAAATGATGTTTAATGATGCAATTATTCAAGCTGAATTATTAGAAAACGCAGCTGAAAAGCAGCACAAACCCCGCCAGATTCTCGCTATGCAAGAATTAAGTGTTTTGAATCATCGGTATAACTCGAAGGGGTTAGTTCAATTGGCTGGACACCTGACTGTTATGGGATGCAGTGGTTACGTCTGGGCAATGAATTTTGGTAATTGGTTGTTAGCAATACCAGCACTGGCAATCTACGGCTTTTGTCTGGCTTCTATGTTCGCACCTGTGCATGAATGCATTCACAGAACTGCTTTTGCTAACAATCGTTTGAATGATATTGTGGCTTGGTGTGCAGGTTTGCTTTCATTTTACAACAGCACATTTTATCTCTATTACCACAACTGGCATCACCGCTATACTCGTGTTCCTGACAAAGATCCAGAACTGACCGACCTTAAACCAAGCAATTTAGGTAAATACTTGTTAATTATTAGTGGTTTACCTTGGTGGTTAGGCAAGATTGGTGGACATTTTCGGACTGCACTTGGTCAACTTGATGATTGCCCATTTGTGCCACAAACAGCACGAGCTGAAGTTATTCGCTCGACTCGTTGGCAATTAGCTGTTTATGCAGGAGCGATCGCTGTTTCCATAATAGTGGGTCAGCCTTGGTTTCTGCTTTACTGGCTGCTACCTTTGTTTATTGGTCAACCAATTCTGCGTTTTATTCTACTGGCAGAACATACAGGTTGTACTCTTGATGCTAATCTGTTGACGAATACCCGTACAACCCTGACGCTCTTTCCTCTACAATTTTTGATGTGGAATATGCCATTTCATGCAGAGCATCATTTATACCCATCAATTCCATTTCACGCTCTACCCACAGCTCATCAACAGTTGAATTCACACTTTACCCACATTGAACTAGGATACATAAAAGTTAACTGGGATATTGTCAGTGAATTCGAGCGTTCGCCATCATCGCAAAATCTCTGAGTTGTTTACTTTTGTACCAGATGTGATGTATTGCGGTAGGTTAGCCTACAGATAATCACAGTTTAAAGGAAATATTTATGAACCGCTCGAAAATAGTTGCGATTATTACAGGTGCGATTTCTATTATCTTAGCGATCGCCTACCTCATCCTCGTCCAACTGCTGGACTACCGCGATATGCAACCAGCCCCCATTAGCCAGATAAATTCATCACCTGCAATCGCTATCTATCACTGGCAGGTTGACAAAACTACCCACATCTAGATCGCATTTAACCGACTTTCAGAGACGCCATCGATGGCGTCTCTTGTCATTTATAGTGGATTGCCGTGAAAAGTCTGTAATGTATTTAACTTAGATGAAAAGCGCTATATAATTAACTGAGAAAATCAATGGTTACTATTGATTGCGCCAATACACCGTTCATAGATAAACATTAATAGTTATAATTTACTAATTAAATAGTTACGTTATATAAGAATTATTTAGAGTAAGCATCTCAGATTTATTTAGATATAGTAATTCACTTTTGGCAAATATAAAGGTAAGCTATTTTTTAACAAAATTAAAAAAAGATAAATTTGCAATATTTTCAATAGCGGGATCAACCGGGATCAACGCTAGTTGATTTAAATTTGCAAGTTTTTGATGAAAATATAGAGGTAAGTTAATGGCTCAGTTTCTATTGGAGACTGTTTGGCTAGTTCCTTTCTATGCCTTAATAGGTGGGTTGTTAGCGGTGCCTTGGTCGCCGGGTTTAATTTCTAAAACGGGGCCAAGACCGGCAGGTTATGTCAACTTAATCATGACATTTTTGGCATTTGTTCATGCTGCCTTGGCATTACAAGCAACTTGGAATCAGCCATCTCAACAAGTATTTATACCTTGGCTATCTACAGCAGGTCTAAACCTAACGATCGCCTTAGAAATTTCCTCAGTGAGTGTGGGTGCGATCGCTGTTGTCACTGGCTTGAATTTGCTAGCGCAGATTTATGCCATAGGTTACATGGAAATGGACTGGGGTTGGGGACGCTTCTATTCTTTATTGGGATTATTTGAAGCGGGATTGTGTGCCTTGGCACTATGTAACAACTTGTTCTTCAGCTATGTAATTCTGGAAGTCCTGACTTTAGGAACCTATTTACTAGTGGGGTTATGGTTTAGTCAGCCATTGGTAGTCACGGGTGCCAGAGATGCTTTTCTAACCAAGCGGGTGGGAGACTTATTCTTGCTGATGGGGGTGTTGGCATTATGGCCTCTGGCTGGGACTTGGAATTATACAGAATTAGCAGAATGGGCGACTACTGCTAACGTCAATCCGACAGTGATAACGCTTGTAGGTTTAGCATTAATTGCCGGGCCGATGGGCAAATGTGCCCAGTTCCCCTTACACCTGTGGTTAGATGAGGCAATGGAAGGCCCTGTTCCCAGTACAATTTTGCGGAACTCGGTAGTAGTTGCTAGTGGTGCATGGGTGTTAATTAAACTCCAACCTGTGTTGACCCTCTCGCCGATAATTTCTTCTGCGATGGTGGCGATTGGTGCAGTCACAGCGGTGGGTGCTTCTTTAATTGCGATCGCCCAAATCGACCTCAAACGCTGCCAATCTTATTCTGTAAGTGCCTACATGGGTTTGGTGTTCATCGCTGTGGGAGTGCAGCAAGACGAAGCCGCACTGTTGTTGGTACTCTCCAATGCGATCGCCGCAGCTTTGTTGGTAATGAGTACTGGCGGAATTATCTGGAATAGCATCACCCAAGACGTAACTCAGTTAGGCGGATTGTGGAAACGTCGCCCGATTTCGGGACTAGCATTTATCGTGGGAAGTTTGGGATTAATTGGTTTTCCTCCCCTCGGTGGCTTTTGGGCGATGCTGGAACTAGCAGATGGACTGTGGGGAACTCATCCTTGGTTAGTGGGAGTAGTGATAACTGTCAATACTTTAACAGCCGTGAGTTTAACCAGAGAATTCGGTTTACTTTTTGGTGGTAAAGCTCAACAGATGAGCGAGCGATCGCCTGAAGTTCACTGGCCGATGGTTTTACCAATGATGATTTTACTTGGCTTTACTCTGCATCTTCCCTTAGTGTTGCAAAGCTTATCACTGTTACCTAGTTGGGCAATCCTTAATAAAGATGTCGCACTACTGTTAATTTGGTCAACTCTTTTTGGTTGTAGTGTCACTGGCGTGATTTATTTAGGCAATGTTCCGAAACCGATTCGCTTACCTTGGAAAGGGTTACAAGATTTGGTGGCATACGATTTTTACACGCCAAAACTTTACCGGATGACTATTATTTTCGGCGTTGCCCAACTTTCTAAACTTGTCGATATGATTGACCGCTTTGTAGTTGATGGCATCGTGAATATGGTTGGTTTGTTTTCGCTGTTGGGTGGTGAAAGTCTCAAGTACAGCACTACTGGACAAGCGCAGTTTTATGCCTTCACAGTCCTCTTAGGAGTAGGCATATTAGGAGCATTTCTGAGTTGGCGATACTGGGGAAATTTGTTCTTAAATCTGATGTTTTGAAAAATGTAATATCCAGAATTATTGAGTAAAATCCTGGATATTCATCTGCAAATCTCCAAAATTTAATAAGTAGGTCGGTGGCAAAATTTATCGTTGAGATGAGGCAGGAAGGAAGAGGCTTTTAGCCTAATTAATTTTTCTTGACATAATTTAGTTTTATTGTGCCGACTTACTTAATTATGAATTCTGACTCCTGAATTCTTTCTTTATTAAATCTCTACTTTTTTAATCCAGTGAGAAAAATTCCATGACCACAAACAATCTTTCGAGAAGAAATTTACTCAAATACAGTGCAGGTGCGATCGCTACAGGAGTCGTCACAGTAGGAGTTGGTTCCAACTTAGTTATAGCTCAAGAAACTTCTGATAAAGATGAGCTTACCCCTGATAAGGCACTACAAGAATTAATGGATGGTAACGACCGCTTTGTGAAAACAAAGCGTAAAAATCCCCACCAAAGTATTACACGTTTACACGAAGTCGCCAAAGGTCAAAAGCCATTTGCTTCTGTTCTCGGTTGTGCAGATTCACGAGTTCCTTCCGAGATTATTTTTGACCAAGGTCTGGGAGATTTATTTGTTTGCCGAATAGCTGGGAATGTAGCTACAGCAGAAGAAATTGGCAGCCTAGAATTTGGGAGCTTAATATTAGGTTCGAGAATAATTATGGTCGTAGGGCATAAAAGATGCGGTGCAGTACAAGCCGCTATCAAAGGTAGTCCTGTACCAGGACAAATTGGTAGTTTAATAGAAGCAATTAGACCAAGTGTTGAAAGTTCCAAAGAACAATCAGGAGATAAAACAGAAAATGTCTGCAAAGCAAATATTTTGGCGCAAGTTGCTAAACTTAAATCTTCAACAGTCCTATCTGAACTAATCAAAGCCGAAAAACTAAAAATAGTTGGTGGCTATTACGATTTAGATAATGGCAAAATTAGTCTAGTTAGTTAATTCATCTTTTGTCCAATAAGCTATTAGGCCAAAATAAATTGCAGATTTACCCAAGTAGACTGTTACTGGCAACAGTCAACAGTCTCTAAACAATTAACTTTTACTAAACTTGAAAGAGCCATGTTAAGTGTTTTAATTTTACTACCAATCTGCGCGGCAGCTATCATAGCATTTCTCCCTAAAAGTCTTCCAGCAAATCAAATTCGTTTAGGAGCATTATGCTTTTCTGGAATCGTCTTACTCTGGAATTTATTTATTCTATTGAAATTCGATATCAAAAATCCAGGAATGCAATTTCAAGAATATTTACCTTGGAATGAAACTCTAGGTTTGAGCTATCAATTAGGAGTTGATGGACTATCAATTTTGATGGTGGTATTAAATAGCCTACTCACCTGGGTTGCTATTTACAGCAGTAGTCAACAAACCGAACGTCCTCGCCTGTTCTACTCAATGATTTTATTAGTGAGTGGCGGGGTGGCGGGTGCATTCTTATCAGAGAATTTGTTGTTATTCTTTTTGTTCTACGAACTAGAATTAATTCCCTTCTATTTGTTGATTTCCATTTGGGGAGGAGAAAAACGGGCTTATGCTGGTATTAAGTTTCTGATTTATACGGCTGTTTCAGGGGCTTTAATTCTGGCAACCTTCTTAGGTATAGTGTGGCTAACTGGTTCTACTAGTTTTGCTTATGATGCAGTCTCCACTCAAACCCTATCAACAGGAATGCAAATCCTCTTACTAGGAGGAATAGTGTTAGGTTTTGGAATTAAAATTCCCCTGGTTCCCTTCCACACTTGGTTACCGGATGCTTACGTTGAAGCTTCAGCACCAATTGCCATTTTGTTAGGTGGGGTGTTAGCCAAGTTGGGAACTTATGGACTATTGCGGTTTGGGATGGCTATGTTTCCCGAAACTTGGAGCATTATCGCACCAACTTTGGCAATTTGGGGAGCAGTTAGCGCTATCTATGGGGCAGTAGTTGCGATCGCCCAAAAAGATATCAAGCGCATGGTAGCATACAGTTCCATTGGTCACATGGGCTATGTTTTGCTAGCTAGTGCTGCCAGTACTTCCTTAGCACTTGTCGGTGCTGTCGCCCAAATGTTTAGCCACGGACTAATCCTGGCAATTCTTTTCCACTTGGTTGGAGTTGTAGAAGCCAAAGTCGGGACGCGCGAGTTAGATAAACTCAATGGCTTAATGAGTCCCATACGCGGTTTACCTTTAATTAGCGCCTTACTAGTTTTAAGCGGCATGGCTAGCGCCGGTATTCCCGGTTTGACAGGATTCATTGCTGAATTTATTGTTTTCCAGGGTAGTTTCTCTGTCTTTCCTATCCCCACACTGTTGTGTGTTGTGGCGTCTGGCTTAACCGCAGTCTATTTTGTTATCCTCCTCAACCGCACCTGTTTTGGCAAACTCGATAACAACTTAGCCTACTATCCGAAAGTTTTGTGGTCTGAGAAAATACCAGCTTTAATTTTGGCAGTTTTTATCATCTTTTTGGGAATCCAACCTACTTGGTTAGTACGTTGGAGTGAACCGACAACTACAGCAATGGTAGCCACAATTCTCCCACCGCAAAAAACCGCAATCTCTCAAGTAGTTTTGAAGTAGTCAAAAGATTACCTACCGCTACAGGAGGAAAGATGAATCTGAAATTAATTCCCATTAGTCTTGTACTATTTCGCTTTTTAATATCTCCCTTCCTCCTGTGGGATGCCCTAGATGGCGAAACCAGTGTTTGGTTTATCGTTGGTTTTGTCGCAGCTTTTATCTCAGATATTTTCGATGGCATTATTGCCCGACGGTTGGGTGTTAGCACTGCCCAACTGCGGCAAGCTGATAGCTGGGCTGATACTTGCCTTTTCGGTTGCATATTTGTGAGTGCTTGGCTGGGATATCGAGATATTTTGATTACTTATCGAGTACCTTTGTTGATAGTAATTTTTGCTCAATTGGTGTGGTGGATAGTTAATTTAGTGAAGTATGGCAAACCCGCTAGCTATCACACCTACTCGGCGAAATTTTGGGGAATCACTCTTTGTATTGCCATTATTGCCTTATTCGGTTTTGATTACGCCGGAATTACTTTATGGCTGACTTGTATTGCTGGCACTATTTACAGCGTTGAAGAAATTATCATGACGCTAATATTGCCAGTTTGGACACACGATGTTTTGAGCATTTTTCATGCTTTGAAAATACGTCAACAATTAATTACACTAACTATCGATTAATATGACAGCAATTCAATTACCTCCTTCCAAACATGAATTTGCCGAAGTCATTCATCGCTTAGAAGCTGGCGGTGCAATGTTGCCAGATACCCCAGAAAATTTAATGCAAATCATCGGTTTATATAAAGCTTATGCAGTGCCGATGGACTTTTACTGGCGCGACTTGCTTTATATTGCCGAACATGTATTTTTAAACCCGTTACCTTTCTTTAAATACTTCTTGCCCAAAGAGTATTTAGAACTGCATAATCATTACGCTGGCGATGATGCCGATTTACGAGTTTGGCGCGGCGAAGCCACAGTGCATCCAGAACTTTTGGCATTTATTAACAAAGGTGAAACCTTCAAAATGCCGAAGTTATTACATCATTTGTTCCACGATCGCATTAATATGGAATTTGCCGAAGCTTGTATGCGGGCGATGCTGTGGCATAGAGGTATGGGCGGAAAATTTGACCCTTACTTAGATTCTGAAGAATACAAAGCCAACGCCGATAAGGCAATTAAAGCTTACTTCCAAGGCAACCCGGTAATGCTGGGACTTTACAAGCTGTTTCCAGACATGTTTTTGGAACAATGCCGCCAGATGTCTTATTACGCTAATCTCGGCTTGTTCTGGGAAGTCATGGCACCTGTATTTTTTGAAATGTCCGATCGCTATGATGAAGGTACAATCGCCAGCGTTCCAGAGGCGATGAATTTTATAGTCAATGGGATATTTGCGGTTGCAGATCGCCCGATTTACCATCATGTTTATATTCGCGGCGAATGCTACGAAATTGTTCCTAAATCCAAGGGTTTTGTGTGGCTGTATGAAGCAGCCTTACCCTATGTCGAAGCTGTTTTCTACCGCACTGCTCCGTTTCGCGGCACAAAATCTTATAATGCTCAAGCGCGTCAAGTACCAGAAGACCAAAAAGATTTTCACTACGGGATTCTCTACGCTGATGTATTTCCAGTAGGTACGGCTGGCATTCCGCCGACATTATTAATGCAAGACATGCTGCATTTTCTGCCACCTTATCTTGTTGATTACTACAGCAAACATTGCCGTGGTGAAAATGATATGTTGATTCAGCTAGGTGTTAGTTTTCAAAGGTCAATGTACTGTGTAACTTCTGCGGTAATTCAAGCTTTACGAACAGCACTTTTACATCCTTTAGACGACTCCGATCCCGAACACCTGCAAGCCAATCGAGATTTCTTTGAAATGCAACTCAATCGCTTTACTCGTTCTGACTACAACATTCGTGATGCTGCACGTCTGCGTAATATTCAAGACCAGGATTATAGATAAATGATTCCTTCAGCCTCCTTTTTAAAGGGGGCTTTAATATAGCAATCCTTGCAAGAGAAAGTAAAAAATATCAGTGGTGATTGTTGACTGTTGACTATCAGCACCAAGGTACGCAGAGTGTTGCCAAACAATTTAAGAACAGTATTTATACCGTTGTAAGATTTATTATTACTTACTTAATATGTAGCACAATATTTTTTACGATCTCAACCGTTGTGAAATCTCTTCTACAAACTTACTTAGAACAAGAAATCTGGATACTTATACGAGAGAGGTGGTACTTTGCTACAATTATCGGAGTTTGGGATGATTTATTGTGGTTTAAACATAGAACTTACAACCAAGATACAGACGAAGATACTCTCTGGGAAATGGTTGTCCAAATCCGTGAAGTAATTGCAGTTGATAAAGTTAAGTCTGTAATCAGTAGAAAACCAGATGTGTTGATTTCGCGACTATTAGAAACTGACCAAGGTATGAGCGATCGTCATCAAGAGCATGAACGTTAATATAGAACTCCTATTTGATTATTATTAGTTGAATATTGACTTTGTTTGTAGTCTTTATTTAATTTATGCGACTGTTGTCAAGGAAAAGCTTGTATTGACAGTTTAAATCAAACCGCTATTCTTTAACTGGGAGAGGAGCCGAATATCAAAGGTAAGTTTTACCTTCTGAGAAACTTACATACGGCGTGCTATTCGTCAATAGTTACAGGGCTGGGTGGCTTAGCCTACGGAAACACCCTACAACTAGTCATCGATAGAAGCGATCGCTAATATATTAGAGATGTTTAGACAAGGAAGCTCTAAAAATAATCTGCTAAACTATCTAAATTTAAAACTATCAAAGCTGCTAGCTCAGCGCTGATAACTAAGTATGAGTAAAGCCTTATTCTGTATCGAAAATCTCCGAGTTGCCTATCCTCAACCAAGTGGAGAAGAACCAAGCTGGGCAGTTGATGATGTATCTTTCACCTTGCAGCCAGGTGAAAAAATGGGATTGGTGGGAGAGTCGGGTTGTGGTAAGTCAACTATCGGACGCACCGTAATGCGCTTACTACCAGCTTCTAGTCGCGTTGAGGGACGAGTCACATTTCAGGAACAGTCAGTGTTTGACTTGACGCCTAACCAATTGCGGAAATTTCGCGGAGAAGCGATCGCTTTAATTTTTCAAGATCCGATGACACGCCTCGATCCACTGATGACCATTGGTAAGCATTGTATTGAAACTCTGCAAGCGCACTCCCCACAATTATCACCCTCACAAGCCAAAGAAAAAGCAATTGCAACATTGGCAAAGGTAAACATTCCCGAAAGTCGCTGGAATCAGTTTCCTCATGAATTTAGCGGCGGAATGCGACAACGGGTAGCCATTGCTTTAGCTTTACTTCTCAACCCGAAGTTGATTGTTGCAGATGAACCTACCACGAGTTTAGATGTCACTGTTTCCGCGCAGATATTACAAGAATTAACTCGGCTGTGCAGTCAAGAAAACATGGGATTGCTGCTGATTTCTCACGATTTAGCAATGGTAGCTGAGTATTGCGATCGCATTGGCGTTATGTACCAAGGTAAGATGGTGGAAATGGGTTCCACAGAAAGTGTATTTAAACAACCGCAACATGAATACACCCAATCCCTCCTCAAAGCAGCTTTACATATTCAATCAGTCGATGAAATAGAGACTGGGGAACTCGGGGTCCCCTGTGGGGATAAGGGGCAATGGGGACTGGTGGCTGGGGAGAAAAAGCAATTTGCAAATATTAATCAGAAATCACCGATTTTGAGTGTTACGGAACTCAAACAATATTACACTATAGAACCTAACTTTATTGAAAGACTATTTAACAAACAAGCACAGACAATTAAAGCAGTAGATGGTATTAATCTGGAGCTATATCCAAAAGAAATTCTTGGTTTAGTTGGTGAATCAGGTTGCGGTAAAAGTACATTGTCACGGACAATTTTGCAACTAATTCGTCCCACGGCTGGTAAAGTTGAGTTTTTAGGACAAGATTTAACTAGACTGTCGCGCAAACAAATTCGGTCTTCACGGCGACAAATACAAATGGTTTTTCAAGATCCCCATGCTTGTCTGAATCCAGCAATGACAGTGGGACAAAGTATAGCCGATCCTTTATTTATTCACAATCTCGCTGATTCAGTGAAGGCAAAAGAACAAGTTTTGTGGATGTTAGAAAAAGTTGGCTTAACACCGCCACAAGTGTATTATGAGCGTTATCCATCAGATTTGTCTGGAGGACAACAACAACGAGTAGCGATCGCTCGTGCTTTGATTACTCACCCTAAACTTTTAATTTGTGATGAACCTGTGAGTATGTTAGACGCCAGCGTACAGTCACAAGTGCTAGATTTGATGTTGCAATTAAAAGAAGAGTTTGAGTTAACTTATCTGTTTATTACTCATGACCTTTGGTTAGCTAGATTTTTGTGCGATCGGATTGCTGTGATGAACGGCGGTAAAATTGTTGAACTCGGTGATACAAAAAAGATTTTTGCCAATCCTCAGCACCCCTATACCAAAACCTTACTAGCTGCTGCTCCCTTATTAGCACGCGCTTAAAAAAATCAGGTTATAAGTTATGAGTTATGAGTTATGAATTACTGACTCCTCACTCCTCACTTTTAATTATCTTCTCTGCCTCAATTAATTTAATTGCTTCTCCACTCGAACCATATAGCTCAACAAATCTTTTAAACAGCAACCCCGTTTCGTGATTTGAAGTTCGATTTAAATTGAATAAACGCTCTATCTTTTTCTCAGCTAGAGCTTTTAAATATGGCAAGTCTTCAAAGAGTGTCAAACAAGAAGCAAAATGTAAAATGATTTGCAATAATGGCTTTGGCCATTCTAGGTCACTATAAATATCTATAAATAAATGATGTTCTGATTCATTTAATGGGAAGACATTAAAAATAACAATTATTCTTTTGTTATTGTAGACTGGAATACTCAGTTCGATAGTGTAAGGAGTATGTAATATTAAATCTACCTCTACAATCGGTTGTCGCCAAACTCTCAAAGGATTAGCTGGCGAGTCTAATATTGTTTGGAATTTAATAATTCCACCAATATTTGTGGTTTGAAAATGGCTAACATTGACAATTTTCAGATTATTAAGACTAAACCTATGAACTGTTTCTAAATGTTTTAAGCTCAAGAGATGATATATTTGACAAACATAAGGGAATGGTAAAATATATTCTTGGCTAATCATGTGTAGCTTTTTGATTTTCAGCTTTTCGGCTTGAATCCGATAAAGATATTCTTGATACTGATTGGGTTCTAAATCGTTACCATTAAAGCCTTCCTCTGGTTTGAGATATAGCCAACTGAAAAAAAAGAAAGAAGCTGTAAATAGTTGAAGTATTTCTACAGGCGAGACATAGCCATCAGCAAATGTAGCTAGACTTCTATCAGTTATGCCAAAAAGCCAAGAGGGAATACCAAATAGCCAAATTAAATTTTTAATTTTATCTATAAAAATAGCAACTTCAACTTCTATAGATATATTATTAGGTTTAATTTTCTTGACACAAGTATCATTGTTTATCAAAAACTTAATTAGCATAGTGCATAGAAGTTAAAATTTTACAAAAATTCATATTACTACTAATTTAAGTTTAAGCATAACTAACATTAGCACCCTCTATCTTTAGCTGTAGATGCAATTTATTTTTATTGAAATTGATAAAATAAACTTTTTCATAATTGCGCTTAAAAATACAAAATTTTCTCTATCTATATGCATGTTAATACCTTATAAAAATATTTAAAAATTATACTAGTAGACAATTTTGGATTGTATATTAGGATGCATATATTCTAAAAATTGCTGTGCTACAATTACATTAAAAACTAAATTTATTGAAATTTAACCAAATATACATAGATGTCGAAATAAAAAAATTTATTATTTGTGTAATTATTAAAGTTACCTGTTTCTTGAGAATGAGAAATGAATCAGAGGTTAGAAATAAAGACTTATGATTTAAGAGTGAGAAATTATAAAGTTTTTTAGTGACAACCAATACAAGAGACAATGCATTACAATTTTTATCTAGTTCTAGCAACATTAGTGTCTTTGCTAATGATGTAGAGCTTCCTAGTTGAAATACATATGAGACAAGGTAGAAAATTTTACTTCATCTAGCTTATAGCTTTTGTATTTTTTCTAATTTAAAAATTAGTAAATTAGTATTTTAGGGAATCTCTACGTCAACATCTATAAGAATTAGGGTAGGAGCCTTATAATTGCTACTGTTAAAGCTGTATTATTTTTGAATATTTGCTGAAGATTTTCTTTGAGACTTAGCAATGATGATTCGCCATGCGACCGAAACTGACTTACATACAATTGTGGCAATTTACAATGCTGCAATTCCTAGCCGCATGGCAACTGCTGATTTAGAACCGGTATCTGTGGAAAGTCGGCTTGCTTGGTTTAAGGCGCGATCGCCTTCACAACGTCCGCTTTGGGTAATCGAAGTAGAAGGAGTAATTGCTGGCTGGCTGAGTTTCCAATCGTTTTATGGGCGACCTGCTTATAGTACGACAGCTGAAATTAGTATTTACATAGCGCCTGCCTTTCATCGATGTGGTTTAGGAAAGCAACTTTTAGCACAAGCAATTCAAGAAAGTTCTAATTTGGGTTTAAAAACTTTAGTATGCTTCATTTTTGCCCACAATCAACCCAGTTTAAACTTATTTGCAACATTTGGATTTCAACAGTGGGGACATTTACCTAAAATTGCAGAACTAGACGGTATTGAACGAGACTTAGTTATTATGGGACTCCGAATTAATCAATAGGTAAACAGCCTGGGTATCAAGATTTTATAAATCCTTATAGGACTGCTATAAGATTTTTGTTGATTTGCGATCGCTGGAGTTAATAAAGTTTCTAATTGATGAGAAATTGCTTCATTATTTATAGTAAGAGTATTGTGTCATTGCACGTAGTCAGAGTTTCATTTTGCAGCTTTGGACATGGTAGTTAACTCAGCTTTTAATTCTGTAACCAACTCTATAAGTTGTTATTTAATTAAGAAAATATTTTATTATTAACTCTAAGAGGTTGTTTGAAAAGTGTTTCACTGTGACTTTAGGCACTTTTAGATTTCCCGACTACCTCCCTTTTTAAGGGACATTTAGAGCAATCTAAAACTTTTGATACCTACAAGAGGACTTTTCAAACATCCTCTAAGACACAATTATTTATTCTCTGGTAAGAGTGATTAAATAGCACTATAACGCAAAAGCACAATAACATGGCTTTTTCTGATGAATTACACCGCTATCGGAGCGTGCGCCCTGGAGAAACGCTCCAATGTCTAGTTATTTCTATCCTTGTGCATTTTACTTTACTGGTAGGTGGCAAATATTTGCTTACAGCTTTTGTACCTGAGCCGAAGCAAGATATTTCTCAAGAAATTCCAATTGAGATAGTTGAAGTTCCTCCTAATGAAACACACATACCTCAAAAAACCTCACGCCGGGCTATTAAAGATTCAATTGCAGGTGGTAAAGCTTTACTGAAAAGACCTGTTTCTGCTGTCAAGCCGCGAATAGATGCACATAAAGCCTCTAGTGAAAGTTCTTCTGACTTAACAGCCTTATCTCCAGCAAAGGTATTCCAGCCAGAACCAAGGCAACAGAAAGCAAAATCAACAAATTTATCTCCTGAGCAACCAAAATCTGAACCAACACCACTCACAAGAGCAACCATACCACCAGTACCAAAGCCCCTAACGCCAAATACAGAGTTACCAGCGCCCAAAGTTGAGCCAACACCACTCACAAGAGCAACCATACCACCAAAGCCCCTAACGCCAAATACAGAGTTACCAGCGCCCAAAGTTGAGCCAACACCACTCACAAGAGCAACCATACCACCAAAGCCCCTGGCGCTGAATACAAAGTTACCAGTACCCAAAGTTGAGCCAACACCACTCACAAGAGCAACCACACCACCAAAGCCCCTGGTGCTAAATACAAAGTTACCAGCGCCCAAAGTTGAACCAACACCACTCACAAGAGCAACCACACCACCAAAGCCCCTGGTGCTAAATACAAAGTTACCAGCGCCCAAAGTTGAACCAACACCACTCACAAGAGCAACCACACCACCAGCACCAAAGCCCCTGGCGCGAAAGTTACAAGTGCCCAAAGTTGAGCCAACACCACTCATAAGAGCAACCACACCACTGCCAAAGCCCCTGGCGCGAAAGTTACAAGTGCCCAAAGTTGAGCCAACACCACTTACAAGAGCAACCACACCACCGCCAAAGCCCCTGGCGCGAAAGTTACAAGTGCCCAAAGTTGAGCCAACACCACTTGCAAGAGCAACCACACCACCAGCACCAAAGCCGAAAAAAATTGCACTCGCGCCTAATACAAAGTTACCAGCGCCCAAAGTTGAGTCAACAGCACTTACAAGAGCAACCACACCACCAGCATCAAAGCCGAAAAAAATTGCACTCGCGCCTAATACTACACCACCGCTAGCTAAGCCGCGAAAAACAGCGCTTGCAAGAGCTACTAAATCACCAGTACCGAATCCTAAGAACTTAGGGCAGTCAAGAACACCCTTAAGCGGACGAACACCATCTCAAGCTCGGTCTTCTAAAAATACAGGTGCAGCAAGCTTGTTGGGTGGTACGGTGAGTGTATCTAGTCGAAATTTTAGTGGTGATTATCTGGCAGCATTACCTAATTCCAACCGAGATCGCCAAGCTCCTCCTGGTATTGATGCCCAAAGTCAAGATATAGATATTACCTCTTACTTGAACCAATTACAGCAACAAGTAAGGCAGCAGTGGCTACCGGGACTGAGCCAGTCTTCCCGGCGAACAGTACTTCACTTCAGTATTAGCCGTTCAGGTCAATTGAGCAATCTCGAGCTTGCAGAAACTTCTGGATTTAGTGTGACGGATCGAGCCGCAATCAACGCTATACAGAGAGCTGCGCCCTTTGCACCTTTGCCTACAGGATATCCCAACAACTACATCCAGATTCAATTTACATTTAATATCAATGTCTATGGGGAGCTAAATTTATCAGGGGATGGTGGACAATAGGTAAGCGATGAATTCAAAAGTAACAAACGCTTGTGATGTCAAAGTTTAAAATGCTTACATACAAGCGTTCTTGTTGCCAACGGTGCTTATTTCAAGTTTCTGGCGTGGCGATCGCCCTGTCAATAGTTCCACTACATCCATTCCATTACCAATTACACCCGGTACACTCGGATATCCAGCACTCGCCCCTACTAAAAAAAGGTTCGGTAATTCGGTCACATATCCCAGACGATTTAAACCAACTTGTTTTGGTACTAATTTTGCACCGTAAATATTACCCTGGGGTCGTCTAAGATAAAATTCGCTGATGGTAGGTGTACCGTAAACTTTGATTCGGGTGTAGTTGTCCACATCTGGAATCAAATCTCGCACACTTGTCATTATCTGCTGATAAACTTGCTGTTTTTTAATTTTATATGCTTTGGGGTTGGTTTTATGCAGATATTCAAATGATTCATAGGAGCAGACAGTAGCAATCTCTAAAACATGATGTCCCTCTGGTGCTAGGCCTGGTTCGCTGGATTTCATCGTCGGACACGAGAGGAAAATCCACGGCTGACTGAGGTCTCCCTGCAATTGTTGTTGATATTCTTTATTGAGGTTGCCTGTAGGATAATACCAAATATTCCAGTTACCGATGCCGTAGCGATGGGGATTGAAGCCGCTATCTAAACCTAAGTAAATATTGAAAGCACTAGCTGAGTATTCGTAACGAGTGAGGCGTTGACGCTCTTTATCGCTCAAAGCCTCAGTATCGTGCATCAACTCTACTGTTAATTTGGGGTCGAGGTCGCTGATATAAGCCTTAGTAGCGCGATAGGTGATTCCATCGGCAAGTACGCTATGGACAGTATGGTTGCTAACTTGAATATGGTTAACTAAAGTTGAGTACTTAATTACACCGCCACCTGCGGTAATTACGTTTGCAATAGTGTCAACAAAGTGTCTGAAGTGATGTTTTGGATAATAAGCGCCTTCTGAGTAGTCCCAAACTAAGGAAGTGTGGGTGAGTAGAGCAATTTCTTCAGGTGGTAATCCATAATCACCACTTTGCCCCGCCAAGACTGCTTGTAGTTTAGGCGACAAACCGACATGGTTATACAAATTTTGTAGTGTCCAGTTCCGCTTGCAAAATAAATTGAAATATTTTGGTAACTTTAACCAATCAGATAATTTGCGATCGAACCACCGTACTTCCTGTACGAAGTTGCGAATTTCTTGGTGGAGTTGCACAATTTCATTGCAGTAATGGTTAATTGCCCCAGCTTCTTCTGGAAATGTCGAAAGTAAACGCGATCGCAAATTCTCCCATCCTAAAGGAATTCTAAAATCTGCCTCTGGTGTAATAACTCGGTCGATGCAGTCAGGATTAAGGCTATTAAAGGCTATATCTTGATGAATATAGTTTAAAAATTGGGCTATGGTTTGACCAGAACCACATTGGGAAATGTAATGAACGTTAGCACAAAAACTATATTCCCCATAATCAAAGGTGTGACAGCATCCACCAGGTAAATAATGTTGTTCTAAAACTGCTACCCGGTAGCCTTGTCGAGTTAAACAGGCAGCAGCAGAAAGTCCACCCAATCCGGCTCCTAGAATTACGTAATCGAAGATTTCCATCTCGGTTTCCTCTGGTAATCTTGATTTCGGTGTTATGGTTTTTTCACGATTTTTTACTTGAAAAAATGCTAAAATCCTCAATATTTATTCACTTAAATTTGCAGTTTTGGGTTGAGTGGGAGTTTTTTTACGCAATCAAATAGGAGTTATTTGGCTAACATTTATATACCCTAAATAATGCTTCAAATAACCAAAAAAATTTGCAGCAAATCTTGATAAAAGATTGTACTTAATTAATAGTTGATAAGTTAATAATTTAAGCTATTTTTTTTCTATCTTATGTATTCAGATTATCTAATTCAGCAATAATTATTTGATAATGTCTGCTTTTCTTTATCTAAGCTAAATATTACAACAACGTATAAGGCAAAAAAGAACATTTATACCACAAGTTTTTTGTACTTGAGAAATGTGAAGTTTTTTTGCCCATAATGTAGTATAATTTTCATTAGTGAAAAAATATTTATTAAATAAATCTAGAAAAATTCAAAAACTTATTTTTGATATCTTCAAACTGAAAAAATCACCATTAAATTTTAGAAAATTATCCTCTAAACACTAAGACCACTGTTGTAGAGATTACAATTGACCCATACTCAATGCCCAACGATCCATTTACACCACTTGTAGGACAACAACAAGCTATAGAGTTACTCACTCAAGCTGTCAAACAAAACCGCGTTCCTCCAGCTTATTTATTCGTCGGCCCAGATGGTGTAGGAAGGAGTTTAGCAGCTAGGTGCTTTGTAGAATTGCTATTCTCTAGTGAAATGCAAGCCAGTGTATCTTTACAGAACCGTTTGCTTCAAGGTAATCACCCAGCTTTATTGTGGGTGCAACCAACTTATCAACACCAGGGACAACGATTCACAGCAGCAGAAGCCACTGAAAAAGGACTCAAACGTAAGACACCACCAGTAATTCGATTAGAGCAAATTCGGGAAATTACTGAATTTCTCAGTCGTCCGCCTTTAGAAGCGCCAAGGAATGTGGTAGTACTGGAGGAAGCTCAAACAATGGCAGAAGCAGCAGCGAATGCTTTACTGAAAACTTTAGAAGAACCAGGACAAGCGACATTAATTTTAATTGCACCTACAGTTGAGTCTGTGATACCAACCTTGGTGTCACGCTGTCAACGCATTCCTTTTTATCGCCTAGATGCACAGTCTTTGGCTGTTGTACTTAAGCAAACAGGTCATGAGGAAATTTTGGAATATCAAGCAGTATTGAGCATAGCAGCTGGCAGTGTGGGAAAGGCGATCGCTTGTTTTGAGCAACTACAAGCTATTCCCCCTGAATTACTCGCAGACTTGAAACTCGCGCCTAAATCTTATCGCAACGCTTTAGAGTTAGCCAAAAAAATCGATAAAGATTTAGATACAGAAGCACAACTGTGGTTAGTTGATTATCTTCAGCAATTCTACTGGCAGCAGTGGCATCAATCTAAAACAATCGAGCAGCTAGAACAAGCTCGTAAATATTTACTTACTTATGCTCAACCACGGTTAGTTTGGGAATGTCTGCTTTTATCGATGTATCAAAAATAAAGATAATTCAAAATTATTAATTTAGAACAATTCTGCCAGTTGTATGAATATTCACAAGCTAGAATAGTTGTAGCAGCTTTCTATATTGCGTAGATGAGTATTCCGACGTTGAAGTGTCAAAAGACATCTTCTCAGACACGAAGGATTTACTCGATTGTCAAAGGTTCTAGTACTGCTTGGCGTAATTTGTAATTTGTAATTCGTAATTACTATACCGCAAGCGTTTCATTGATCTGAAATCGGTGGTTTGTTTACGTATACGGTGTATTAGAAAAAAGTATTGGTGAGGATAACTAAATAAAAGCTGTCTAAATTATTGTCTTTGAAGATTCCACCCCAGGCTCATGAGCGACTTACCACGGACAATTCCAGTTCTTCTTTTAGCGGCGAGCTTGGCTGTGCTTTCCCCTCGAGTTTGCACTGCTTCCAGTGTTCAAAAGCTACCTAGTCTTGCCCAAGCATCAACTAATTTGCAAGTGGTCAAATCAGCAGGACTGTCTCCTGATATGAATGTACCTTGGTCAAAACCCGTGAAAATCGTTGACCCTTTTGAAGGGGAGTTATTTGGGGTTTTCGATCGCAATTATTTAGGTGGTTATTTATACCGTAGTGGCTCAAAGCAAGTTATTAGTTTGTGGACTCCTTCCAGCATTCGACTACTTGTAACAGTAAATTACGACCGAGCAAGTTCTTCGTTTTACACCGCAGGTAATATATATTATCCTAGACCTGATTATGTGAGGTTTGTCACTACTAAAAAAGTAGATAAACTCTTGCTCAAGGTCAGAGGACAAGTTTTTCAATTAGACAGTTCAACCGGCACGTTTGCTGTCAATAAAGAGTTAGCCACTGCTTTGAAAAATGCTCCAGATGAGAATTTAGACATCAGACTAGTATTAGAAGGAGGCCAAACCGTTGATAGCGAAATTGGTAAACAGACGGTGAAAGCTTGGCGAAGTATTTATTGATACTGAATTCACTGTTAAAGATAGTATTGTGTCATTGCAACTAAAGCAGATCGCAAGGAAGCAATCTTAGCAAATCTAAACTACGTATGAAGAATCAAGGAAATACCCTCTTTGTTGATTTCCCCCACTCCCTTTTCTCCAGAGCAGCCGTACAGACCGTACACTTCTCGCTATGAATCAAATAAGCATCTTTCTTCCTCCACTCCTTGTGTTTGTTGAGACAGTTAGGAATACTGTCAACTCATTAATCATTTTGATTTATTAACTTGAAAAAAAAAAGTAATTGTTTTTATTGTTCAAAGTATTTAAACTAGAGTAAGCCGGTAAACAATGAGTTAATTGTCAAGTTTTTCTTCGCAATAGCTTAGGGAAATAGATCCAATGACTTTGTATATTTAGGTGTGACTTTAAAATATTACGCCTGTGGTAATCTCTAACAAATCAGAATACGCCCTTCTAGCCCTGTTAGAGTTAGCAACTTGCTACCCTAACGGTGACGCCCTACAAATTCGAGAAATAGCAGCATTACAAGACATACCAAACCGCTATTTAGAACAACTCCTGGCAACATTAAGGCGTGGAGGTTTAATTAAAAGTATACGCGGAGCCAAAGGCGGCTATGTTTTGGCACGAGACCCCAAGGCAATCACAGTACTGGATGCTTTTACCTGTATGGAAGGGTCAGATGTTGCTGTTTCTACTTGTGAACCACCTCCCAGCACGGTAGAAGGTGAGCTAATTCAAGAAGTGTGGCAGGAAGCACGTCAAGCTGCTAACTCCGTATTAGAAAAATATACACTCCAAGACCTTTGTGACCGGAGAGCAATCCGCCAACAGAAGGAACTGATGTATTATATTTAAGAAAGTTTAACTACTCCACCTTTGTGAGCTACGGAGGTGTAGCTATCAATTCTTTTAAGATATAAGGTGTGTTATTGGCATTAGTCCTAACCTACGATCTGATATTTTTGTGCGTAAGCGAGCGCAATAATACACTCTACAAAACTTATTCAACACTTTTATGTGAGCGATCGCCCAGCGTACTTAGTATTATTTCCTTTAGTAAGAGAGTTTTAAAAAATTTGCAATTAATTTTGCTGCGTTGCGGCAAAAATAGACTTGTCGCTATCCTTAATCGGAGTGTGTGCAATAGAACATCATTTATTTATAAGGTATAGCCGTAGTCATATAGGTTAGGACATTATAACAAGCGTGAATGTCAGGAAGAGTAATGTTTTTACCTCCTGCCCCCTGCCTCCTGCTATATGTAGTTTAACGCTCATGAAAATTTTTGATTACAATGCAGATGTCTACTAGGCGGCCTGCTGTCTACTAAATTCAGTAAATAATCGATGAGTAATCAACTACAAGACTACAATCCCAGCAGCGTAGGTGAAATAAATGGCAACCTTTTAGGTTTACCATTCGATTACGAGTCTGCAAACTTGATTGTCTTTGGTGTTCCGTGGGAAGTGACTGTTTCCTATGGTGCAGGTACAGCTAACGGGCCACAGAGGATTCTGGATGCTTCAACGCAATTAGATTTGTTCGATTTCGATCATCCCGATGGCTGGAAGCAGGGAATTTTTATGGCCGAAATTTCCCAGGATATTTTAGAAAAGAATAAATACTATCGCAGCTTAGCAGCAAAAATTATCGAACGACTAGCCCAAGGTAAAAAACTCTCAGATACACCAGATTTAACACCTGTACTAACAGAAATCAATCAGGCTTGTCAACAAGTTAATCAATGGCTGTTTGAGAATTGTCAGCAAGCAATTAACAATGGTAAACGAGTCGCAGTCATTGGAGGAGATCATAGTTCGCCGTTAGGTTATTTCCAAGCATTAGCGACTCACTACCCAAATTATGGAATTTTGCACATTGACGCACATGCAGATTTACGCGACGCCTATGAGGGATTTGAATTTTCTCATGCGTCGATTATGTTTAATGCCATGAAAATACCGCAAATTTCCAAGTTAGTGCAAGTTGCTTTGCGAGATATTTCTCATGATGAAGTGCAGATAATTAACCAATCTAATAGTCGCATTATTGCTTATTACGATCCTGCTATTAAACGAAAGCTTTACTCGGGGACAACTTGGATTGATTTATGTCGAGAAATTATCAATCATTTACCTGAGTATGTTTATATTAGCTTTGATGCTGATGGTTTAGATCCAAAACTTTGTTCGAGTACAGGTACTCCTGTTCCAGGTGGATTGGAATTAGAACAAGCATTTTGTCTGTTCCGGGAATTGGTAAATAGTGGCAGAAAAATTATTGGCTTTGATATTTGTGAAGTTGGTGATAGTGAGTGGGATGGTAATGTTGGGGCGCGGGTTGTTTATAAGCTGGCGAATTTGATGGATTTATCTCAGGAGAATTCAGGAGTCAGAATTTAGTAAATCTTTAGTAGGGTACGTTAGGCTAAAGCCTAACGCACCACCAGATAGCATGGTGCATTATGCGCTTTTATAATCTTTTTGGTGACAAGTTATAATCACCTACCTCCAACTATTCTGATGTCATTGCAACCGTTCGCTCTTAGCGTTCCCGCAGGGTAGGGAAGCAATCTCAAAAACCTTGCGATTGCTTTGTTTCACTTCGTTCCACTCGCAATGACATATTAAGGGTGATTCGCTGGACATCATATTATTCTTTTTTCAAATTGGTATTAGAACGCGAACTCTCAAGTTTAGAACTTGGAAGTTGTACTTTGGAACTCGAATTGTGGAGTTAAAAAGGCGTTAGCACAGCCTATCGTAGGTATCGTTTGACCTTTAAGCCTCGCACTTGCACCTTTAAGCCTCGTGCTTGCACCTTTAAGCCTCGAAGTTGCGCCTTTAAGCCTCGAAGTTGCACCTTTAAGCCTCGTGCTTGCACCTTTAATCCTCGTACTTGCGCCTTTAAGCCTCGAAGTTGCACCTTTAATCCTCGCACTTGCGCCTTTAATCCTCGAAGTTGCGCCTTTAACCCTTGCACTTGCGCCTTTAATCCTCGAAGTTGCGCTTTTAAGCTTCACCATTTCACTTCTGAACTCGAAGATTGTACTTTAGAACATCAATTGTCGAGTTAAAAGGGTGAATGTTTGACTTCAAAACCTAAAGGCGTGTCCCATCGAAGACATCGTTTTGTTTGTTTTGAGAATTGGTCAATTACGATCGCTAAATCATCAGCTTTGATATTTGTAAATTCAGCAATCATCAGTAAGATGGCAAGTTAGATGCGCGCCTTGTTTACAAGCTGGCGAATTTTATGGATTTATCTCAGCAACAAGCTACGGTTTCATTACAGTAGGATAAATAAATACTCTCGATTTTGGCAATTAGTTGGGAAAATTTACTTATATACTCTTATACAGCTATTTAAACAAGTAAATTCAATAATATGTCTAATCCAGTTAAAGTATTTTTTTCCTATTCCCACAAAGATGAAGCGTTACGTGACGAATTGGCAACTCATCTGAGCATGATGAAACGTCAAGGGATTATTGAAGCTTGGCACGATCGCGAAATCAGTGCTGGTAGTGAATGGGCAAATGCGATCGATGACAATCTTGAAGTTGCAGATATCATTCTGCTGCTGGTGAGTGCTAACTTTCTAGCTTCGGATTACTGCTACGACAAAGAAATGACACGAGCAATGGAGCGACACGAAACGCGAGAAGCTCGTGTAATTCCCATTATTCTGAAGCCGACAGACTGGAATGGTGCGCCTTTTGGTAAACTGCAAGCACTCCCCAAAAATGCTAAACCTGTCACCACCTGGCCAGATCAAGATGAGGCTTTTTTAAATGTCACTCAAGGAATTCGCAGGGTAGTTGAAGAAATGGCAAAATCAAAAACTTCTTCCTCAACTGTTTCTCAAAATACTACACTTACAACTTCCAGCCCTTCTAGAACAAGTGGGGGATTAACTGAACGCCAGCATCGGAGATTGGAGCAAGAACGGAATTCAGTCCAAGAACAGTATGACCTTGTGAGCAAAAAATTGGGACTGCTGCGCCAAGCATACGCCATTGAAACGGATGTCACTATAAAATTCAAGCTAGAAGCGCAAATTCAGGAAAACCAAACAGAACAGAATAGATTAGATTTGCAGCTTGAAGAAATCGAGCAAAAGCTTTTGTAGTTGTCTGGATTAGCACTACCAGTAAGTCCAGCCCGTTGGAGACACTACTCAACCTCTAAGCCTAATCAATAAGTTATTTTTATTCATCTAAACGCTGTGCGATCGCCTTTAACAATTGCTCAAAGCCTGATTCGCTGTGAATATCAGCAGTCAGCGTGTTCATGTCTTTGAGCAAGTTGGTGAGTTCGGCAAGCGTGTTGCGAATCTCGGTGTATTGGTCAATTTCTTCACGAAATCCCTGTAAGTTAGCTGCAGAAACTCCTTTCATACCTTCATCTAATTCTTTAATTTCGTCTTCCCAATGCTTAATATATTTAAGTCTGGCAATAGGTTTATAAATTTGGGCATCCGCTAAAACAATCGGGAAAATTCGATCATAAAATTTACCATTTTTAGCAATTTGGACTAACTCAAACATGCAATTGGGCGACTTTAAATACTTGTCATTAATTACAGCAATAACACATTTCCCGCGTCCAATCCGTTCCATGAAGGCTTTGATTAGTCCTTTGTAGCCCAAATCGCGTTTATCGCGGATGATTTTGATTCCTTTTGCTTGCAAAGCTTCATCCAGTTTATTGACAAACTGCTCACTTTCTCCACCCCAAGCATAAGAGATGAAAATTTCCTTCTTGAATTCCATTGCTGATTGACTATTCATGATAAGTTTTTCTTCTTGATTGCTATCTTGTAGCCGATGTGTCAATGATTCATCTCGCTTTCGCTCCAGTTCGTTTTGCAACTGTGCAACCTGGGGATTGAGTTCCTTATCTGGTCTATAAGGTTGGAACATGACATCATCGATTAACCTGCGGACATTTATCATTTGACGGCTTTTCCTGCATTGAATCAGGTAAGCACCATCATCTAGGAACTCGCGCAGTTCGTTCAAAGGATAACTATAAGGAGTTTGGCTTCCTTCACATTTTTCGCAGTTACAAGGAACTAAGGTTTGATATTGCAAACGTTCGTAAGAGTTGTGGATTTTTTCAAGTTCATGGGTGATAACTGCCATCAATTCTTTTTTGCGGTTTCCGGCTACACAGATTTTAATTTCGCGTTGATTGTAGTTTTCAATGACTTCTGCACGAGTTTGGTCTTTCTTGAGAACAACACCGTTTTTCCAAACGAGTTTTTGCTGTTCAATCCAAGGATGTGTTTCGACAATAAAGCTGGTGAGGATGCCTTTGGGCATAAATGTATAAGTGTAGCGGAGGATGAGGTTATTGGTGTTATCCCAGGTATAATTAGCTTTTTCAATGGAAAGCAATTGTGGGGCAATATAAATGTCACGACGACCAGGAATTTCGTAGCAAAGCTTGAACCGCATCATTAATTGCAAGAGTTCATCTCGCATATCAGCATATTCATTCTCTTGCCAAATATCTTTGAGATCGTCTTTGGTAAAACAACCAAGATTTTGCTTGACAGTTTGATTATCCAAAACTTTGTAGACAGCAGTTGTACCCCATTCTGGTTTGAGAATGACGTAGTGTTTGAGTGTAGAATCTTCTTGAAAGTGTAGGCAAACGCCGAGGTCGTGTAAATAGTTGCTCAAGCGCAGCATATCTTTACGGTCTATTAAATTATTAATTCGGCAAAGGGTAAAGTATTCTTCAACGCTAATGTAATTTCTCGAATAGTTCTCTAGGGCGGCTCTGACTCTTACCCAAAGTTTTGGTAGAGGTATACCAACGTGGTCAAGATTGCTGATGTATAACTCGATAGCCTTTTTAATCTCTATCAAACCGCGGTTATCAGCTAAATTGGTTGCGAGAATTTCCTTGAGGTTGTCAAATTCTCCTCGTAACTGTCCCCCATCGATTTCGCACTGACGGTCTTGTTTTTCGTTTTTGATGATGAAAACTGGGCTTTTGTCGCTTAAGAGTTCGACAACCTTCAGCCACCAGTAAAAATCAGTGTTTTCTTTGCGAGTATCGGCAACTAAGGCATAGAGAGAACGCTTGCTGAGGAAAAACTGATGGGTTTGGTGGTAGATTGATTGACCACCAAAGTCCCAGACGTTGACGCGAAAATCTTTGCCATTGGGCAGTGTGAAGTGCCACTGAATGACTTCAATGCCTTCGGTTGATTTTTCTTTTGGCTGGAGTTCGTAGGTTTCATTGCTGATTTTCTTGGCTAAAGAGGTTTTCCCGGCTCCTCCTTCGCCAACAATCAAGAATTTTGCTTCATAGAATGGTTCAGTTTCGGTTGGATCTTGCGCTCGGAAATAGAAATCCAGAATTTCATTCACATCACCAGGTTGTTCAAATAAATTCTTCGATCCTAAAATCTCTGGTGGAATGGGGATTGGATTTCCACGCAGATCCAGTTTTTTCAAGTTTGTTAGTTGCCTAATTTCCGGTGGCAGACTGCTGAGTTGATTGTCACTGAGGTTGAGCGATCGCAGGTTGGCAAGTTGGACTATTTCCCCTGGCAAACTGCTCAGTTGATTACTGCTGAGGTTGAGGGTTTCCAGCTTAGTGAGTTGGACAAATTCTGGTGGCAGACTGCTGAGTTGATTGTCGCTGAGGTTGAGCGATCGCAGGTTGGTGAGTTGGACTATTTCCAGTGGCAGACTGCTCAGTTGATTACTCCAGAGGTAGAGCGTTTGCAGGTTTATGAGTTGGACAAATTTCGGTGGCAGACTACTTAGTTGATTACCCCAGACGTATAGCGATCGCAGATTGGTAAGTTGGGCTATTTCAGATGGTAGACTGCTCAGTTGATTCCTGCTGAGATTGAGCGTTTTCAGGTTGGTAAGTTGGACTATTTCAGATGGTAGATTGCTCAGTTGATTCCTGCTGAGGTTGAGCGATCTCAGGTTGGTAAGTTGGACTATTTCCAGTGGCAGCCTGCTGAGTTGATTCCTGCGGACGTTGAGGGTTTGCAGGTTGGTGAGTTGGACTATTTCTGGTGACAAACTGCTTAGTTGATTGTTTTCAAGGTGGAGCGATCGCAAGTTGGTGAGTTGGACTATTTCTGGTGACAAACTGCTCAGTTGATTGTTTTCAAGGTGGAGCGAGCGCAGGTTGGTAAGTCGTCCAATTTCTGCTGGCAGTGTTGTTAAGCCTTTGTCAGAAAGGTTTAATTTTCTCACCTTGTCTCTAACGGCTTTTTCAATTATTTCCAGCAGTTCTTCGTTAGTCATTTGGGGTTTTACAGAGGCGATGCCTGACGACGAGTTGCTGCTTGGACAGGCAGCAGAGAAGTTGAGCTAATTTATAATGTAGCGTGTATCAATGATTGCATTAAGGCGATGTGCATTAACATAACTCGTCGTAGACATCACCCCCTTGTGCTTCTTTAAACTCCACCTCAAAATCTGGTCATTCCACCTCTGAACTCGAAGCTTGCACCTTTGAAGACGAACTGCCGAGTAAAAAGGGCGGCTGTTTGACCTTCGATCCTGGAAGTTGGGGCCTTTATCCTTGACGTTGCACCTATGAACATGAACTGTCGAATAAAAAGGGCGGCTGTTTGACCTTTGATCCTGGAAGTTGCGGCTTTTATCTTTGAAGTTGCACCTGTGAACATGAATTGTCGAGTAAAAAGAGCGATCGCTTGACCTTTTTTCCTCGAAATTGCGGCTTTTATCCTCGAAGTTGCACCTTTGATCCTCAAAATTGCGGCTTTAACCCTCACAATTCTAGTTCTGAACTCGGAAGTTGCACCTTTGAACATCAATTGTCGAGTTCAAAACGCAAAGGCGTGTCCCGTCACAGACATCGTTTTGTTTGTTTTGATAATTGGTTAATAGCAACTGCCTATTGTTGAGGATGCGATCGCCACTCTATTGATTTATCCTAAGCAGCAAAGTCATACACTGGCGTTTCAAGAATACGAACGGGCTGCTGTTGGTTGTAAATAATCTGCTGCAACCGTTCTACAGTAGACGGAGAGAAAAATTGTTCTCCTGTCTCTGGATTCACCCGTGCAGGTACATTTTCAATTAAGTAAAATTTGCCATTTATCTCTAGGGTGTAGGTTACTGTTTGTTCTATTAGTGTTTCATTGGAGTTACTGCTCATCGTTGCTTCTCCTTCGGGTAAAGTCAATGTTCCAGAGGTTGGAGTCAGGCTCGTAAACGGTGACCATATCAGTTTTCTGCAACGACGCTCAGGAACAGAGTTTTTAATATTAGCTGCTCGTATTGCCCAGCATCAACTCACAGATTTTGCTTTTTCTATTGTCAGTTTCCACGAGCAAGTAATTGGCGCTCATAGCTTTATTACTCGTTCCCAAACACCTGCTGATATAGTTCGGGGATATACTCTGCTAATGGAAATCATTCAGGGGTTTTCGGCAGCACCAATTTTACCATTCGATGTTGGAGCAGTAGCTATATTTGAAGGATTACGAGCGCAAAGAGTTCGCATAGCCACGATGGATTTAAGAATAGCTGCAATTGCATCACCGGACTTAGTATTATTGACTCGTAACACTAGCGACTTTAGCAAAGTTCCAAACTTGAAAATACAGGGTTGGACAGTGTAAACATATTTCATCAGCAATCATGAAACACCTCAAAGGTAAAGTTACATTAGTCACAGGTGCAACGCGGGGAATCGGTCGGGGAATTGCCATTGGTCTCGGTGAAGCAGGGGCAACTGTCTACATTACGGGTCGCAGTTTGCACAATTCCTCTGCCAATGATGATATTTCCGGGACTCTAACTGAAACGCAATCAGCCGTTGAGCAAGTCGGTGGTGTATGCATTCCCGTCCAACTAGACCACAGCGACGATGAGCAGGTGCGTTTGCTCTTTGAGAGCATCCAAGACGAGCAAAATGGACGACTCGATTTGCTGGTAAATAATGCTTACTCAGGAGTTCAGGCCTTAAGAGACGCTTCTGGGCAGCCTTTTTGGGATAGTGAACCGAGTCTTTGGGATGCTTGCAACAATGTTGGTCTTCGCAGCCATTATGTAGCGAGTATTTTTGCTGCCCGAATGATGACCAAGCAAAAGTCTGGACTCATTTGCACTATTTCTTCTTGGGGAAGCATGTCTTATATCTTTAATGTAGGATACGGTGTTGGGAAAATAGCCTGCGATCGCCTAGCCGCTGATATGGCTGTTGAACTCAAGCCCTACAATGTCGCTTCGGTTTCAATTTGGCCGGGTATTGTTGGTACTGAGCTTTTTTCCCGTTTTGCTTCTGAAGCGAACCAAACAAATGCTAGCGATCGCAATAACTCATTCTTCAGCGAACGCTACAACTGGGAAACACCATTATTCACCGGACGAGCGATCGCTCAACTCGCTGGCGATCCAAATATCATGCGTCGTACAGGACGCGTGCAAATTGTTGCCGAACTCGCAAACCAATATGGAATTGTCGATGAAAATGGCGATCGACCTGGGTCGTTACGCTCTCTACGTTTTGTGCTGCCAGCTGCATTGCCTATACTGAGAAAGTATTCATCGCTCATACCCGATATTAAAGTGCCGTGGTCACTGCTATTATTGAATGCCCTGAGTTCGCCTAAAGTTTAACTGGTACTAGACAATGGGTAATTTCTTTGACCAAGCGGATTAATATCTATTTAAATGTGTTTAATAAGTTTTTAAAACCTCAATTATCTGGCTATTAACTGTTTGTTTATTTGTTTATTAAACTTTTGATATATTGTGGTTAATTTTGTGTAAGAGTATAGCAATGTTTCCTTTCGTTGAGGAATGGTATTATCAGTAATACACCATCTACAATTTTCATCATTTTATTAATCAATTAATTTTGTTTGCAAAATTTGTTTACAGAGGTAATAAGATGGTAAAAATAATAACACGCAAATATTTAGGCAAACAAAATGTCTATGATATTGGGGTTGAGTGTGACCACAATTTTGCAATCAAAAATGGTTTGATAGCTTCTAATTGTTTCAATAAATCCCATTCAACTGCCTATGGCTATGTAACTTATCAAACAGCATATTTAAAAGCTAATTATCCATTGGAATATATGGCGGCGCTGTTGACGGCTAACAGTGGCGATACAGATAAGGTACAGAAATATATCACTAACTGTACAAATATGGGTATTCCCATAGATCCGCCAAATATTAATCGTTCTGGTGTTGATTTTACACCAACCGCAGGAAAGATTTTGTTTGGATTTTCGGCAGTACGTAATGTGGGACAGAATGCGATCGCCTGTATTTTGTCAGCTAGAAATGAGACAGGAGAATTTAAATCCCTAGCTGATTTTTGCGATCGTGTAGATTTACGTGCAGTTAACCGCCGAACTTTAGAGTCACTCATTTACTGTGGAGCCTTTGATAAAATTGAAACTAACCGCCAACAGTTAATTCATGACCTAGAATTGGTATATGATTGGGCACAATCTCGCGCTAAAGATAGAGCCAGCGGTCAAGGCAATCTCTTTGATTTATTAGGTAATGGATTTTCTCAAAATCAAAACAAAAGAGTAAATAATGCCTTTGAAACTGCTCCTAAAGCTAAACCTGTGCCGGATTTTCCTCCACAGAAAAAATTACAGATGGAGAAAGAATTATTAGGTTTTTATGTATCAGATCATCCACTGAAATCTTTACGGCAAATAGTACCACTTTTAACTCCAATTAACCTTTCACAGCTTGGAGAACAAAGGGAAGATACACGACTTTGTGCAGTTGTGATGTTAAATAATGTCAAAAAAGTCGTTACTAAAAAAGGCGATCAAATGGCAATTTTGCAAATAGAAGACTTAACTACACAACTAGAAGCTGTAGTCTTTCCCAAAACCTATGAACGCATTACTTCCCTACTGCAAGTTGATACCAGATTGATTATTTGGGGAAAAGTAGATCGACGTGACGAGCAAACTCAATTTATTCTTGAAGATGCAGAACCAGTGGAAACAGTACAGATGGTAATGGTGGAATTAAATCCCCAACAAGCAGTTAATATTGAAGAATTACACCGCTTGAAAAAAATATTGCAAGAACACTCACCAGATAAAGAAAAGGCAAAAATGCCAGTAATCGGAGTTATCCAAACTGAAAATTCACGTAAGCTTGTTCGCTTAGGTTGGCAATTTTGCGTACAAGATTCCAGAATAACTGTTCAAGCTTTGCAAAACGCTAGTTTTCCTGCTCATATAAAATCTCTAACTAGTAACTGATGTTAAAAGTCGAAAGTGCAGCAGTACTGAAAGCAAATTAAAGATGAGTTTTCCTCAACTGTCAACAGTAGATTACCTTAATTAGCTAGGGTTTTAATAGTTTTTTTAGTTACTTATGCGGATGAAATTTCTCTTAAGGAAATGGTATCTTTTGATGCCATGAACCTTAAGGCTGCGACCGGGGGAAGGAGTTATAAATTGATGATTGTCAACGAGCTACATAAATTTGTTTCATACTGTAAAAGAACTCAACCCCAAACTCAGGAGGACATTCAAAAATTTTTTGAAGGGGTGCTGTTGTTTCCTTATGATAAAGAACTTTTGTTGCAGGCTTATTTATTTTTAAATATCAAAGAATTATTTCCCTCGTGCGCTGAATTGTTGTTATTTGAAAAATCGCCAATATCAGATTATACAGATTTAGGTAAGTGCGATTTTGTTTACCTGACATTTAAAGGTAGTCTGTTTTTAATTGAAACTAAGTTTATTGATACAGAAGCAACAGGAGCGACAGAAAGAAAAAGAAGAAATAAACATAGAAATAAAGTATTTGAACAAGTTATTACCTTAAAAGGTCGATTTAGTGAATATTGGAATATCAGGCTAGACCAACTAGAATGCGGAGTTTTTACAACTGATCCCGAAGTTGCTTGGCGAGGAAATGGGGTAAATGTCACATCTAAATCTATATCTATAGATTATCTAGAAAAATGGCGAAGAACTTATCACACTGTTCAAAAAGGTTATGAAGTAAGCAAAATAGGAGTTCAAAAATTGAATTAGCTTTGTAATACAAGTCAGGTGTTTGTAGTTTATGTATTTAATTTTTTCTGAAACTTGAATCCCTACCAATTTCAGAATATCACTTACCTTTTACCTATACCAAATAAACCCAAGCTAAACTTTATAATCAATAATTATTGACAGCGATCGCCATTTCGCTATCGCCGTCATCTTAATTGAGTTTATCTCAAATTTGAAGTTTGTAAATTTCGCTTTTGCTCGGTCGATTTTTTCTTAAGTACTAAACTTATAGCCGCAGACAGTAATAGTCCATACACATAGTCAGACTCAGGTACTGATTGACTGGGGCTACTAAATCCATAATTATGCAAAATTTGCTGTCCTTTTGATGACAGAATGTAATCTGCTAGTTTCTGTGCATTCGGATCGGCATTTTTAAGAACTGTTAAACCAAATGGTGCTGCAACAGATAAATAATCTGGTAGCTTAACTATTTGTAGACTTGGATCGATTTTTTGCGATGCAATAGCACCAGTATAGTAAGTCAAGAAAACATCTGCCTGCTGAGTAGTGTCTAAGAAGTAAACTAAGCTATTCTGCCCTGATGGGACTGTCGGTGAATTAGCCCCACCTGTTAATTGCAAAGCTTTACTATTGAGAGCATCAAAACTTCCAGGTCTTTTTGAATCAGCTTGAGTGAATATTTGTTGAGTGTAGTCACCAAGAGGATCTGCTATGGGTGTTGAAGTTCCTACCTTGATATTGGGATTTAGTAAGTAATCCAACACCTGATTAGATGTAATTTGTACTTGGGAATACTTGGAGGAAAACACTGCAACGATTTGGTTTCGAGTAAATTCTATTGGTTGACTGCTTAATCCTTTAATGTAGAGTTTTTGTGGATTCCCAATATCTGCACTAGCAAACACATCAGCAGTACGCTGTCCGAGTTGGAGTTCTGTTTCTATTGCTTGCTCTCTAATTCCTGAAGGCCCAAAGACTGTATTCACTGTGTAGCCTGTTTCTTGAGTAAAGTCTTGACTGACTTCCGTTAGTGCATCTCTTAAACTTCCTGCCCCATATAAGTTGAAATCGGCGGCAAAAGCTTGATTTGGTATTAGAGTCGCAAAGGCACAAGCTACTAAAGAACTTACCAAAAAATATTCTTTCATCTGTTTACTAAAGCCTTGAAGTTGTTAGGTATTTTTAACTCAAACCTTATACTACCAACTAATTTGGTAAAAATAAAATATTTTCTCCAAATCGGAGTTTTGTCAAACAACAAAGCTTTAGTCTTTGTCCAACTATAAGCAATCTTGACCCGGAAAACATGTCAGATTAATTGAATAAGTACCAAACGTCTGACAGGAAAACCAAAAAAATGAGAATTTTGGCTACTGCTGCTGTGCTAGCTTCTTCTTGGCTAATATTTGGGGTTATAGCTTCTAAGCCGATCGCCGCTAGTTCTCTTATCGGACAAAATATCACACCATTTCCTACACCAACAAGCCTGAAAAAGATTACTGTTAGTAACGCTGAGTTTGGGTTGAAGAGAGTTGACGCTAAAGGTAACGTTACCATTTTCCAAACAACAACAGTGCCACTCCAGCAAGGAAACGCCTACGGTTGGCGAATTAAACTCCAAGATTACCAAGGTGAAGTTAAATGGCGTGAAGTCTTGCGGTTACCAAAACCTCCAGAAACTTGGGGTACAGATAGTGGTGAAGATTTCTCAATCTCAGCAGACGGTACTACATCTGTAACGCGGCGTACACAGTCTGCTCCTGACGGCGTAATTGAGAATTTTTGGACGATCGCTCCTGGCGACCCAGTTGGTAAGTATAAAATAGAGGTCTATATTGCTGACCGTTTAATTAGTACCTTTGAGTTTGAAGTTATTCCAGTCAGGCAGATATAAAAGGAGACTGGGAACTAGGGATTGAGAAAATTTCTTCCCAATCCAATACTTAATATCGAATACTCAGTTTCCTCGCTCCTGTCAGGAGTATCTTAAAGATAGAAGTTTGATTTTTGTTGGGTGGCGATCGTGAATACAGAAGAATTCTTGCGATTGATTGAGAAACAGCGCCCATGTCCTCAGACATTGCCAAAAGCGCTGCAAGCAATGTGGTATGACAACAAAGGTGATTGGAGTAAAGCTCATGAAATAGTTCAAGATGCTAGCGATGCTGATAGTGCTTGGGTTCATGCTTACCTGCACCGCAAAGAGGGTGATTTAAACAATGCCCGTTACTGGTATCGACGCAGTGGCCAGGTAGAATTTTTAGGAGGGCTAAATCAAGAATGGGAACAAATAACTTCTGTATTGTTAAAAAAGGTGAATGTGATGCATGGATGCTGAGGAATTGAAAAGGCGTTATGCCGCAGGGGAGAGATATTTTCCAGCCATCAACTTAATTAGGGACAAGCTGATTGGAGCTTACTTACCTGGAATTAATTTATGGGGATCTGACTTGAGTGGAGCTAATCTCGCTAAAGCCAAACTCTGGGGAGCAGATTTGAGTAGAGCTAACTTAGCCAAGGCGAACTTGACTAGAGCTAATTTGAGCGGTGTCAAACTTAATGAAGCGAATCTTCGAGGAGCCAAACTCAAATATGCCAAATTGTATGGAGCGAATTTAACTGGCGCTTACTACGATGAAAGTACCCGTTTTTCTAAAGGTTTTGACCCCATCAGTCAAAATATGCAGAAGGTATGAAGGGCAATGGATTGAGTGCGGTTTGCGTTTGAGTAAGATACAGAAAAACGCAGATATCCGTAGGTAGCACAGCTGTGCTACCCTATTTACTTAATTCAAATAAGAATTGTTATATACATCGCTATATACTTATTTTTAAAGGTTTGTCTGAGTTGTGCGAAACTCTCTATTAATTACTAGATTGACTTAAGTTTTTATGCCCACAATTGCAATTGTCTACTTCTCAGGTGCAGGACATACTCATCTTATGGCCCAAGCTATTGCTGAAGGTGCAAGTAAAGTTGAAGACATCACTGTTAATCTGCTGCGAATTGAGGGAGAGCAGATTATCAATGGTCGTTGGAAGAATGATTCGATGATGGCAACCCTCAATCAAGCGGACGCGATTGTTTTCGGCTCTCCTACCTATATGGGTGGTGTAGCAGCTCAGTTCAAGGCTTTTATTGATACTGGTAGCGAAGTTTGGTTCCGACATGGGTGGAAGGACAAAATTGCTGGGGGCTTCACTCACTCTAGCTCTCTCAGTGGTGATAAGCAAAGTACACTCTTGTATTTAGCCACCAACGCCGCCCAGCATGGCATGATTTGGGTAAACGTTGGCGACTTGCAAAGCTTTTTGTTTGGGAAAGATGATGGGGTTAATCGACTAGGCGGATTTTTAGGTGTCATGGGTCAAAGCCAACTCGATATGAGTGGGAAAGAAGCAGTACTAGATTCAGGTGACTATCTCACTTCACAACGCTTTGGACAACGCATTGCAGAAGCTACTAAACGTTGGGTTAACTAGCTTTTATAGTTCACTTATTAAGGAAAAGTGTTAACTTTTATAATTGGGAATCATATCGAGTACCTCTCTCCCAAAGTAAAAAAGGCTTATTAGATAGGCCTTTTTAATTAAAACTATTTTACCTTGTAGGAGTATCAAATGCGTTGGCGTATCAAAACAGTACCTGAAATACCAAAAACTAATATTGCCAAAGTATAAGTTGGTTCAGGAACTCCGATGATGCTTACTTGATTAATCGCCAAACCGAATTGGGGAAGAGAACTACTAAAAACTACTCGTGAGATATTTGGAGTATCACTACGAATCCCCAAAAACACTGCGGAATTATCTAATGCTAGTGACGAAGTAGTTACTCTTGAAAAAGTACCTAACAAATTATTGGCACTATCAAAAGCACTGATAAAAGTTTCATATTCTAAATTACCAATGTCTACAGCTATCTGAGTACCAACGCCAAAAACAGGCTGGTCAAAACTGATAGTAAAAGGCTTACCATTACCTAGAGTATTAGGAGCGGGAGTACCAGGAGGAGGAGGTTGAAAACCTGTTGGGTCAATGCCTCCAAACAGGATATAATCGCCTGATGCGAAGTTAGTCCGAATGCCATTAGGTAAAGTTTGAAAGACAAATGGTGGAGTAATTTGAGGATTATTACTTGGAGTTATATTTACATTTAATCCTAAATCCCCTTGGGATGTTGCAGAAAAAGAGTTAGGTAAAAATACAGAAAAATCAGGAGTGGCGGGATTGAATACTTTACCTAAACTCGACCAATTAACTTCATCATTACCTCCAAAAGCAGCGCCTTGATTGACAAAAAATGTTGCGGCTTTAACTGGTAATGAAAAAACTGTAATTAAAGCTGTAATTGCTGGTAAATATTTGATTGATAGTTTGAATAATTGATGCGTCATAAATACCACAAGGCTTACTCCTCAATTTTTGAAATAAAATGCATAAAATAATATTGTCTATAACTTATACTTATTCTTTAAAATACATAAAATTTGTTGTTATAATAATTAATTTATTTTACAGGTGATATTGAAAATTTTTAAGTTTTGTATAAAAAGAAAAATCAATACAATTAGATAAGTTTGTAAAACTATCAATTTGATATTGAGAAAGTACTAGCCAGTGCTTTGATAAAAAACTAGAAAAAGCTTTATTTTCCGTTAGTCCGCCCAAGCGGACTATCCTACAGTAAGGCTTTGCCTACATTTGTGTAGTAGCAAATTGTATTGCCCCAATACTTTTCAAACAGCCTCTAAAAAGCAATTAATACTTCTTCGATTCTTCATTTTATATTTCCTACAAGCAAGTTTTATTCACCGCATTTATTAATCAAGTGTGTTAAAGCATTAATTAAGCGATCGCTTTCCATTGGTAAAATCTCCTTACCATGCATAATCTCTTGAGCAATCACTAAATGCACTATCGACCCCATCAATACCCATACCATTGCGTCTGGATCGGGAATATTAAGTTCTGAGCGAGAAGCCAAATATTGACTGATAATCTCACTTCCTGGTTTAGCAATACAGCGGAAGAGAATCTGAGCTAACTCAGGAAAACGAGCAGATTCCCCAATTATTACTCGCTGAAATGCTTGAAATTCACTGTCTTCAACCATTTGTGTCAATGCTTTAGCTAATAACTGCCGTAATACAATATTGGGTTCTCCTTCTAAAGTTTGTGCGCCAAAAATTGACTCAAACCGTTTTCTTGCTAACTGCTCTATCAAAGCTTTAAAAAGTCCTTCTTTATCTTGGAAATGGCTGTAAATTGTTGCTTTAGAAACACCTGCTGCTATTGCTACTCTATCCATACTTGCGCCAGTGTAGCCATGTGCTAAAAACTCTTGCTTTGACCCTTGTAAAATTTTTTCGATTTTATCGCTTGAATTTTCTCGCTCAATTTCACTAGCTTTTATACGTGTCATTTCTAACGAGCCTCTGCGGTTAAGTACTATTGAACTAATTAAACTCAAACTAAAAATATCTTTTTTCTCTAAGAGGGTGTTTGGAAAGTATTGTCTGAAACACCAAAAGCCTCAGAACCTAACCCCCCGACCTAATCCCGATTAAATTTGACCTTAGCCCGAATTTAATCGGGTAGCGAGTTGCGTACAAGGGAATGGGGGTTTCAAAGCCTTTCAAAAGCAGGAGAGAGGAATGGAAGTGAGGTTTCGAGTATATATTTTGACTTTTCAAACATGCTATAAGAAAGGCTATTATTTTCAAACAATTTGGCAAAGTAGATCGGTGTAAATATTTGTTGTTGGCATAATGTAGGAGGCACGGGGGACGAGGGACGGTAAAAAAGGGTTTTAGCTTAGTTTACTTTTGTTTACTTAGTTTGATTTTTTTGTACCAACTTACTAAATATTTTTAATCGAGCCTTTAGTTTAGAACAAATTAATCGAAGTTTAGATCCGCGATATTGACTAAACTGTACGGTTTAGTTTAGTATTTTAGAACTAGACGGTTTAGTTTTGTTGACCGCTGGTAAGAGGGGGCGGTATGGAGCCAAATTTACAGCTAGAAGAATCACGGTCTTCCCAGAAAATTTTTCGCTTGCCTGTACTGTTAACAATAATTGCGTCTTTAGTTATAGGTGGACTAGGTTTTTATCTGGTGCAAAGGTCTCAAAGCAGAGTAAGTAAGGAGCAAGAAACCTCAGCAGCCATGAAGCCAGTGGTAAAAACAGTCACAGCATTGGGGCGGCTAGAACCAAAGGGACAGGTAATAAAACTGTCTGCACCTACCTCCAATGAAGGAAATCGTGTTGAACAACTATTGGTTAACGAGGGGGATAAGGTCAGATTTGGGCAAGTAATTGCGATTATGGATAGTCGCGATCGCTTACAAGCAACTTTGGGTGAAGCACAAAAACAAGTCTTAGTAGCGAGATCCCGTCTTGCCCAAGTGAAAGCGGGAGCAAAACAGGGAGAAATCGGGGCACGACAGGCTAGTGTAATCCGTCTGCAAGCGGAATTAGAAGGCAATATTAGAACTCAGCAAGCCACAATTAATCGCCTAGAAGCGGAACTAAAAGGGCAAAAACAGCAATTACAAGCAACAGTAAATCGCTTAGCAGCCGAGAAAAGTAATGCTCAAGCTGACGCCCAACGCTACGAGACTTTATATAAACAAGGGGCAATTTCCAATCAGGAAGTTGACAACAGACGCTTGAGTGCAGCAACTACCACTCAGCAGTTAATTGAAAGTCAGGCTACACAGACAACAACTATCGCTACCCTTGACCAGCAAATTAACGAAGCAAAAGCCAACCGAGACAGAACTATCGCTACTCTAAAACAGCAAATTAACGAAGCAGAAGCCACTCTTAACCAAACTACTGAAGTGCGTCCAACAGACGTAGCGCTCGCCCAAGCAGAAGTAGAAAGCGCTCAAGCCACCGTCGATAAAATTAAAGCACAACTGGCGCAGGTATATGTTCGAGTTCCTAAACCCGGTCAAATTTTAGAGATTAATACACGAGCGGGAGAAACAGTTGGTAATGATGGGATTGTGGATTTCGGTCAAACTGACCAAATGTATGTAGTAGCAGAAGTCTATCAAAGTGATATCCACAAAGTGCGTCACGGACAGCTGGTGCGGGTAACCAGTGATTCCCTTCCTCAAGAATTATTAGGAAGGGTGGATTGGATTGGAAGGCAAATCAAGCGGCAGAACATCATCAACGCCGATCCTTCTAGCAATATCGATGCCAGAGTAGTAGAAGTCCATGTGCAACTGAATGGAATATCCAGCATTAAAGCTTCTAGCTTCACTAACCTGCAAGTCAAGGCGGTGATTGAATTGTGAAATTAGTCATTTGTCATTTGTCATTAGTAGAGACACGACGCCAGTCGCTACAACGGGGGGAACCCCCGCAACGCGCTAGCTCATTAATCGCGTCTGTACAATAGTCATTTGTCATTTGTTTTTCTCCACGTCCCCGCGTCTCCCCACTTACTCTAAACTATGGGATTGATCGAACAACTGCGACGGCGAACACCTCTAGGATGGCTGCAACTGAGTCATGAGAAAGGGCGTTTTTTAGTAGCATTATCAGGCATTGCTTTTGCTGATGTTCTGATATTCATGCAACTAGGGTTTCAAAATGCTCTGTTTGACAGTAATACTAGGTTACATACTAGTATGCAGGGAGACATTATGTTAGTCAGTCCCCAGGCACGTAACCTAGCTAATATGTCTACCTTTCCTCGGCGGCGACTGTACCAAGCAATGGATATACCGGGGGTAAAGTCAGCAGAACCAATGTATATCAGCTTTATCGATTGGAAGAATCCCCAAACACACCAGCATACAGCAGTATTAGTTATGGGGTTCAATCCCGATCGCCAAATGTTAGACTTGCCGGAAGTTAAGCGTAACTTAGAGGCGATTAAGCTACCGGACACTGTGTTGTTCGACAGTGCTTCTAGGGGAGATTATACAGAGGCGATCGCCCAAGTTGAACAAGGTAAACCAGTCACAACCGAAATAGAACGACGAACAATTACTATTAGTGGCTTATTCAAAGTCGGGGCTTCTTTTATTGCTGACGGTAGTCTAATTACTAGCGATCAGAACTATTTACGACTATTTCCCAGACAACAGGCAAGCAGTGTCAGTCTAGGCTTGATTCAACTACAACCAGGCTATGACCCAAAACAAGTAGCAAAAAACTTAAAATCATACTTAGGCGATGATACTAAAGTCCTTACCAAAGAGGAATTTATCGCTTTTGAGAAAGACTATTGGCAGAAAAACACTCCCATAGGTTTTATTTTTAGCTTGGGTGCAATGATGGGGTTCCTGGTAGGAGTAATTATCGTTTATCAAGTCCTGTCTACTGATGTAAACGCCCATACAAAAGAATATGCCACATTCAAAGCAATGGGGTATCGCAATTTTTACTTACTAGGTGTGGTATTTGAAGAGGCAGTAATTCTGGCAGTACTAGGCTTTATTCCAGGTGCAATCGTGCCCTTGGGACTTTACCACCTAACTCGGAATGCGACAAATTTACCTGTATATATGACTTTAGCGCGAGCCTTAACAGTACTAATGCTGACTATGATTATGTGTATGATTTCTGGAGCGATCGCCACTCGCAAATTACAGTCTGCCGACCCCGCAGATATGTTTTAAAAATTGTCATTAGTCATTAGTCACTGGTCATTTGTAAAGCAAAAATGACAAAGGACGAGCGTCAAGAGTATATCGAGCTATTTATGACTAGTCAACTCGTTATTTCTGTTAAAAATCTCGACCACTACTTTGGTCGCGGTCAGCTTCGCAAACAAGTTCTTTTTGATATCAACTTAGAAATTAATAGTGGCGAAATTATTATTATGACAGGGCCATCTGGTTCTGGTAAAACTACACTGCTAACCTTGGTAGGTGGATTGCGTTCTGCTCAATCTGGTAGTTTGCTAGTTTTAGGACAAGAACTTTGTGGCGCTAAGGCAGCACAACTCACCCAGGCTCGACGCACTAACGGTTATATTTTCCAAGCGCACAATCTCCACGGTAGCCTGACAGCACTCCAGAACGTCAAAATGGGCTTGGAAGTACATAAGAATATTTCGCCATCAGAAATGAAAACGCGGTCAGCCCAGATGTTAGGGGAGGTAGGATTAGAACACCGCCTAAATTACTATCCTGATGACTTATCGGGGGGACAAAAACAAAGAGTAGCGATCGCTCGGGCGTTGGTCAGTCATCCGAAAATTGTCTTAGCTGATGAACCTACCGCTGCCCTTGACAGTAAATCGGGACGAGATGTAGTTAACCTGATGCAAAAATTAGCAAAAGAACAAGGCTGTACAATTCTTTTAGTTACTCATGACAACCGCATTTTAGATATTGCCGATCGCATTGTCCAGATGGAAGATGGCAAGCTAGTAAACGATCGTGCTGTTGTCTCAGTAACTTAAATGTACTAGTAATTTTTACTCACCATAGGCTATACGTCCTGCTACCGCTAACAGCAATCACAACTTTTTGAAACTAGGTTAGCTAAATATTTGTAGTTGGGATAAAGCAGGAGGTACAAGGGAAGAGGGTTTTAGTCTAATTTATCATTAGTTAATACTGAGGCAAGGTGAGCAGGACGAGATAAGTGCGGGCAATGTCCTCCAGGCAGTTCTATAGCCTCAACTCCCAAACGCTCACGTGCAGCATAGCGTGACCATACAGGAGAGATTATCAAGTCATCAGTACAAAGAATATATTTACACTCTACATTTGGTAAAGCTTTTAGGGGATTAACTTCAAAAATATATGCCATTGATTGTTGCAAACGTCTTTTTGAAAGTGCCCAGCGCATTACATCCGGTTGACAATCTTGATAGAAAAATTGCCTCAATACTGCTTCATCTGAAAAGTTTTTTCCAGCAGAAACTGGATTAAACATATAAGGTTCATCATCGAATTGTTCGAGTTGAGATGAGTCTTTTGGTTCGTAATTTAATGATTTGCGGCTATCAGAATCGAGATGATGAGAAAATTGGTCAACTGTAGTGGTTCCTGGGTATGGAATAAGCGCAGTCAGGAATACCAGTTGACGTACTTGATGCGCTTGGGCAACAAGTGGGATAACAGTACCAGCCATTGAGTGACCAACTAGCACAATATCATCATCAGTTTTTGGAAGTGCTTGAAATACTACATCCGCAAATTGCGATAAACTTGCAGATGCATCTTCAATTGGCAAATCCATTGCTACTGTTTTGTGACCTTGCGCTTCTAAATAAGGAATTAATAAATCCCAGCACCAAGCGCCTTGGAAGGCACCGTGAACTAGACAAAAAAGACTCATAATGATTTTAGGTAAGTTTTCTAACTTGTATTTTTCTTCTACTTTACATCTTGCACCATTGTTAAAATAATTCGTAATTGATAAGTAGGTGGACACAATTATTTAGAAGACGCATTTCGACTACTTCGACTACGCTACCTCGGCTTTGCTCGGTACAAGTCAGTACAAGTTCGCTCAATGCTCAAGAGCCTGACTAGAAGGATAATCTCAAGTTAGGTTTAATTTAGTCCTTCTACTTAATTCGTAATTCGTAATTACCCAGAACTGAATAATGGAGCTTGAAAATAAGGAATAAATTTTTTATTGCTGTCTATAACTGATACCAATTTGAAAAAAGAATGCGACAGATACATACGGACATACCTTTGTTCTATCTGGCTTTCTTAATGCATGAATTTGGAATTTTGAATTGGTATGAATAATGGGACTTGTACCTTCAATTACGAATTACGAACTTGTACTGAGCCTTGGAAGAGCGTAGCTGTTGGCGTTTGTGTAGCGTGTCGCAGACAAGCGTCTCCGTCAGGAGAAGCCTCTCTACGAGATGGGCGAAGCCGAAGTATTACGAATTAGTAATTATTTAATCAACAAGCTTTGCTGGTAACTTATAATACGCTGCGTGCCTTAAGTTAAATAATTATAAATTCTCTTTAAGGCTATTTATCAAGTAAATAAATAATTTTTAGTTGAAAAACAATAAATAATTTCAATTGTCAGGTAAATATAATTAAAATTTACTTGACTTAGAAAAATACAAATATTTATATCTACTTAATTTACCTCTGATTGTTGGCACTGTTACAACCCGTAATTTTAAAAACGTTTACTATACCCTAAGTACTTCTATAAAACAAAAGTAGTTCACTAGGAACACAAATCTCTGATTCAGTAGAGAGTTTTGTTGTCCTATCTGGTTAATTCGCCTTATTTAAGTAAAATCTCAAAAATTTCCCATTTTGTTAAGGACTTTGCAGCGATCGACCAATGATATCTGAATTTTGAATTGTGACTTTTTCTTCAAATTGTTATTTTTTGGGCGCCACTAGTTAAGAGGTAATCTATGGTGCGAAACTCAAAGCTAGGGTACACAACGTCCCCTAAGTCTGTTCTGCGTCCATCTGTTGCTATAGGTATAATTGCATCTTTATTGGTTGGCACAATAAGTTTTTATACAATAAAACTCTGGCAAAATTCCGCTACTCAAGAAGTACAAGTACCAGCAAAACAATTGCCACAGTTAAAAACGGTAACAGCCTTAGGAAGAATCGAACCACAGGGGGAAGTAATTAAACTATCTGCTGCGGTGTCTGGAGAAGGAAGTCGAGTAGAAAAGTTGTTGGTGAAGGAGGGCGATAGGGTAAAAGCAGGACAAGTAATTGCAATTTTGAGCAGCCACGATCGCTTAGAAGCAGCATTAAAAGAGGCGCAGTCACAGGTAAAAGTAGCCCAAGCCAACTTTAACCGTACCCAAGCAGGTGCTAAACCCGGTGAAATAACTGCCCAAAAAGCTGCGATCGGCCGCTTAAAAGCAGAACGCTTTGGCGATATTGATACACAAGCAGCGACAATTGCCAAATTCCAGGCTGAAGTGGATAACGCCCAAGTAGAAGACGAACGCTATGAGCAACTATATCAACAAGGAGCAATTTCCGCCTCCCAACGAGACAGCAAACGTTTAAATTTAAAGACAGCCCAAAAAAATTTACAACAAGCCCAAGCACAGTTAAATCGCACCCAATTAACTAGCCAGCAACAAATCAAAGAAGCCATAGCAACACTCGATCGAATCAGCGAAGTCCGAGGAGTGGATTTAGCAGCTGCCCAAGCAGAAGTCAATCGTGCCCTAGCAGCCATGAATCTAGCGAAAGTTAACCTCAAACAAGCCGAAGTGCGATCGCCCGAAAATGGACAGATATTCGAGATCCACACTTATCCTGGCGAATTAATATCAAATGATGGCATTGCTGAGATTGGGCAAACCAGCCAGATGTACGTCATCGCCGAAGTTTACGAAAGCGATATCGACAAAGTGCATTCAGGGCAAAAAGTACGAATCTTTGGCGATTTCCTACCCATTGAATTACAAGGAATCGTAGATCGCAAAGGCTTGCAAGTGCAGCGGCAAAATGTCATTGACACCGATCCTGCTAGCAATATCGACAGCAGAGTAGTAAAAGTCCACATCCGACTAAATCGAGCCTTCAACCAAAAAGCTGCCAACCTAACCAATATGCAAGTTAAAGCAGTAATTGAAATTAGTCATTAGTCATTGGTCGTTGGTCATTGGTCATTAATTATTTTCCCCCATCTCCCCACCTCCCCATCTCCCCACCTCCCCATCTCCCCACTCCCCACTCACTCTAAACTATGGGATTGATTGAACAACTGCGACGCCGAACCCCTTTAGGATGGCTGCAACTGAGTCATGAAAAAAGTCGTCTATTGGTGGCATTGTTAGGCATTGCCTTTGCGGATCTACTCATGTTCATGCAACTGGGCTTTCAGACTGCACTGTATGACAGTAATACTAGACTACACCGCAGTTTGCAAGCAGACATTGTTTTAATTAGTCCCCAAGCCCGTAATTTACCAAGCTTGTCTACGTTTTCTCGGCGGCGACTTTACCAAGCAATGGATGTACCAGGTGTCAAGTCGGCAGAACCAATGTATTTCAACAACACAATCTGGAAAAATCCTCTAACACACCGTGAGACGGGGGTGTTAGTTATCGGCTTTAACCCAGACAAGCCAGCGTTTGATTTAGCGGATGTTAACCAGCAATTGCAGGCAATCAAGCTGCCAGGTGCGGTCTTGTTTGACCGTGGTGCTAGAGGAGATTATCAAAAAGCGATCGCCCAAATTGAAGAAGGTAAAATCGTGACTGCGGAAATAGAACGCCGCACAATTATCATTAGTGGTTTATTCCAAGTCGGGGCTTCCTTTGGCGCTGAAGGTAACTTGATTACTAGCGATCAAAATTTTTTATGGCTATTTTCTGGGCGACAATCCAGCAGTGTCAGTCTAGGTTTGATTCAAATAAAACCAGGCTATGACTCCAAAAAAGTGGCAGCAATGCTCAAAGCCTACTTGAGAAATGATGTCAAAGTCCTAACCCACGCAGAATTTATTGAATTTGAAAATAACTTTTGGAGAACAAATTCCCCAATTGGGTTTATTTTCAATCTGGGTGTATCAATGGGGTTTGTGGTAGGTGTAATCATTGTCTATCAAGTCCTCTCTACCGACGTTAATGCCCACGTTCGGGAATACGCCACTTTCAAAGCAATGGGATACCGCAATTACTATCTACTAGGCGTGGTGTTTGAAGAGTCTTTAATATTGGCAGCATTGGGCTTCTTTCCCGGATTGGCTGTATCCTTAACACTTTACCAACTGACTCGCACAGCTACAAATTTGCCCATGTACATAACCGTGATTCGGGCATTACAGGTATTAGTGCTGACTATAATTATGTGTGCAATTTCCGGTGCGATCGCCACCCGCAAACTCCACGCCACCGACCCGGCTGATATGTTTTAAAAAATGCCGAAGTGTCCTCAATACCCAATCCTCAATTCTCATGCTTCCCATCATCTCGATTGAGAATCTCAACCACTACTTTGGTCCCGGTTCACTTCGCAAGCAAGTTTTATCTAATATCAACTTGGAGATTAACACTGGCGAAATCATTATCATGACTGGGCCATCTGGTTCTGGAAAAAGTACTTTGCTGACCTTAGTGGGTGGGTTGCGTTCCATCCAATCTGGTAGTTTACGGGTGTTGGGGCAAGAACTTTGGGGTGCTAACACCAAACAACTAGTACAGGTGCGACGCCATAACAGCTACATTTTCCAGGCACATAATTTACATGGTAGTTTGACGGCGCTGCAAAATGTGAAAATGGCTTTGGAATTACACAAACATTTTGGGTTAAAAAAGATGCAAACTTTGTCAGCCCAGATGTTGGAGAAGGTTGGATTAGGAAATCACTTGCATTACTATCCCGATCGACTATCTGGGGGACAAAAACAAAGGGTAGCGATCGCTCGTGCTTTGGTCAGCCATCCTCTAATTATTCTAGCCGATGAACCTACAGCCGCACTTGACAGTCAATCGGGACGAGATGTAGTTAACCTCATGCAAAAACTGGCAAAAGAACAAGGCTGTACCATTTTGATGGTTACTCATGACAACCGCATCCTAGACATTGCCGATCGCATCGTTCACATGCAAGATGGTAAGCTCAACTCATAAGTAAAACTATCAGTCTGGAGTTAATCAGATTAAATTCATTTAAATTCTCTAAATTTACTAAAATTAGACTTCAAAACCCCATTATTACCCTTGAAAACTCAAAATTTCAAAATTCAAACTCGATTATTCTATTTATTATTTAAAAAATAAATTAAGTAATTTTACTGAAATTAAATATAATTTACCAACATTAAAAAAATCTGTTATCACTATGTAAATGGAGATTAGAAATTACATAGTAAATCTAGCTAGCTTCGTGTAAAATCTTAATCGCCTTAATTTTCTGGGTTATTTCTGGCACTTTTGCTCTGACTTAGCCCATCTGGCTGATGTACTTAGACTGAATCTCGACCCCAAAGTGTGGTAGGAGTGTCCAGTTGAACAAGTGTCCAGTTGATTCCCAGATTTCCTTCAAGTACCATTATGTAGTGACTTTAACCATAAAAGGTTTCTTTTGTTGCCTAACAAGGAATTCTTATAGTAAGTCACTAAGGCGTTTTTACCATCAATGTAGTCAAATTTTACGAACAATCACAATGTCACACACTTTAGTTATTAAAGTTAATATAAATTCACAAAATTATACTTACAAATCATCCTTCCTTACGACCTGCTCGTTATTTACTTCGTGTTTATAAAGTCTCTAAAGCATTTGCTAAATAAAATTTATGACCTTCAACAATATCCGCTGTCAAAAGGAAACACCACTAGTAATAAGGTAGTCTATTTTCCCACACAACCAAGGGATTTTTTATAGCTCTATGATTAGCGAGAATCGCACTAGGAAATCAAACAATAACTTGCTCGGCTTAAATGTCAAAAGTTTGACAGTTAATCGCCGTGCAATAAATTTGTTCAAGGGAATGTTTGCTGTTCTCCCCATCACTTGGGCATTGCCTGTAAATGCTTTGCAAGTAAAAGTGACTCCAAATAATCCTCAATTAGGGGATACACTTTCGGTGGAAATTAATTTAGATAATCAAGAAAATGGTACAAATCCAACAGTAAGTAATGGTAAAAATACGTATCCAGCATTTAAAATTGCGCCCAATCAGTATCGGGCTTTTGTTCCGACAACTCCCTTGGAAAAGTCTGGAAAGAGATCGTTTCGAGTTACAGGAGATGGTCAGGTGCAAAACTTGGCGGTGAATGTGCAAAATCGGAAGTTTCCCGTACAGCACATTACTCTACCACCAGGTAAAGCTGGAGTTGACGCCACAGAGTATGAACTCAAGCGCGTAGCAGCTTTTAAAGCACTAGAAACACCAGAAAAATATTGGAATGGAGTATTCCTCAGACCCAATGCAGGACGGATGAGTACAAACTATGGTGTACGCCGCTACTATAATGGTAAATTTGCAGAGGACTACTATCATCGTGGCCTTGACTACGCTGGTGCTGCCGGTTCAGCCGTGATTGCCCCAGCCGCTGGGCGAGTTGCTTTGGTAGGTAGGGTATCCCAAGGGTTTCGGATTCACGGTAACGTAGTGGGCATTGACCACGGTCAAGGAGTAACTAGTATTTTCATGCACCTAAGTCGTATTAACGTTAAAGAAGGTGATTTTGTCAAAGCTGGTCAACTCATTGGCGCAGTAGGTTCAACAGGTGCAGCCACGGGGCCACATTTGCACTGGGGTCTATATGTCAACGGAGTATCCGTCGATCCTACACCTTGGCGAACTAAGGTCGTTAAATAGTAGAGGCGGAATTGATCGCGTCTGTGTATAATTTGGATATTTTTGCGAAAATTCAGCAAAATAAATTGGATTGATACCGTCCCTACCTTGCTTGGCTAACATAAATGATGATAAGCGTTATGAGTATCGAAAAAATTGTAGAACAAGCTCTCCAGGATGGTTATTTGACACCAGCAATGGAAGCAGAAGTCGGTAGAATCTGTGACAACGCTTCAGAACTCTCAATTGAAGAGTATATGGCGCTCGATCGCCTGATGGGTGCGTTGTTAACTGGTGAGGTAGTGGCGGTACCTCGAAAACAATTCATTAACGTCATGGAAGAATTGGTACTAACGGAAGCGATCGCTCGAGTCGCCGAAATTGAAGCCACCAGCGAAAGTTCCCTAGATGTTGGTGATATTGCAGCTTACGCTCTCAATCGGTTACCGCCCTTGTATGCAACTACAGAAGAAGGTGCTAACTACCAGCGCCAACGCGCTCAAGCAGAACTGCAAGAACTGATTTCCCAGCAAGTAAATGAAGCCATCGGTCGTTACCTAGATCGACCCAATTTCTTCCCAGAACGACAAGCCTTAGGCAAAAGTACTGGCAATGAAGTTCTCGACCAAGTTGGCGCTTTACTTAGGGCATATGCACCTAACTTTGAGCAAAATGACAAGCCAAATGATAAGCCAGATGACAATGACTATTAATTAATCACGTACTAACACTTTTGTCCCTATACTCACTTGTTCGTATAACAATCGGACATCAGAATTACGCATTCTTAAGCAACCGTGGGATACAGCTGTTCCTACCAGGTCAATGTCGGGTGTGCCATGAAAGCCAATTTCATTCCGTCCATCTGACCAAAAGCCAATCCATCTGTCTCCTAACGGACTATCTGTACCTGCTTCAAATATTTTGCCAGTAATTGGGTGACGCCAGACTGGATAATGTCGCATGTGTATCACTTGGAAAGAACCCGTAGGCGTTTCCCAACCTTTCTTACCGACAGCTATCGGGTAGCTTGCAATCACCTCATCTCCTACGTATACGTAGGTGCGGCGATCGCTTAAATCAACCACCACTTTTGTTTTCCCAGATAGTAACTTATTAGATGGTAGTTGTTCGGCTGAAGCTTGGGGCCACAGAGCTTTTGGCCAACTATCTACAACTGGATTTTGTGTTTCTGCTTGTGCTACTAACCGCGTCTTGGTTGATAGCTGTGGAGAATTAGCTATATTTTTCTTAATTGTTTGGGGCTTATTTTGAGATTTTACACCAGAGTTGAGCGCAGAAGCCCTTTGCTCGGTTGCTTGAGTTAAATTTTTCTTAATTTTTTTCGACTTGGTTTGAAGCTTGAGTCTAGAAGACGTGCGTACTGTTGCTTTAGCTATATTCTTCTTAATTCTTTTTGACTTAGTATTAGACTCAATACTTAAGCCTTGCCTATTTTCACTAGGAGAAACACCTGCACCGAGCGCAACTTCTCCTAAACTAACTTGTGAAAAATTCTTATAGACTTGTTCTGGGCGGCTTCCCTTAGGGTTGGTTTGGCTAGAATCTCGCCGCATCGAAGCAAATGCCGACTTTTCAAACTGCCGTTGTGCCGTAGTAATGCGCCAATGCACAGCTAAAGACAAAAATGCTGTGCCAAAGCAAAGCAACATTACCATACGCCCTACAGATTCGTTTCTTACCATTGCCATCGCCTATTGTTTATCCCTGACGTATCCAACCGAACAATTGGATGGGTTCATCATCCGATCGTCAAAAATTTATCAATACTTATCACTTCTGCTATTAATCTGCCAATAGCTTTGGGCAAACTAAGGCCATACGCATTGTTCCAACAGCAAAACTTCCAGTCAGAATCTTATTCCTCCAAAGTTCAGGAGGTTGTAAGCCTCTACTCGGACTTTCTGGTGGAACTTTGGAAATGGAACTATCAATTATTAATGGTGTGGGTGGAAGAAAAACCATGTTTGAAAAACTATTACTAGCAGTCACGATTACATTTTCCCTCAACTTATTTTTTGAAGTTCATCTACCAGAGCAAAATAACTCTAGTGCTAGTTACGTACTACAACCAGAACAATCAGCAACTATTGTGGTAACAAAATCTCCAAAATAAACTACCATTATCGTCACTAGAGTAACCCAACTTTCGGAAATTATTGCCTAAATTTTAAAGGTATCAAGAAGCTAGAATTACAAAATTTTTATTCTCATCCTTATAACTAAATTTAATTATTTTGAGCAAGCGTATATACCCAGTTGCTAAAAGTAACAAAATGTGCATAAGTTGTACGCCTTTGTTAGTTGATAGATAAAACAAAAACATGCAAGCAGTATAAGGACAAAGAGGTTCTCTTAATTGCTATAAATTTAGCTAAAATTGTGTGCCTCAGTGTTCCAGTCATAAATCCGTCACCTTAGCAAGGAACTTGTGCCTTATTAGCAGGTCTAATAGAAAGGGATGATTTAGACCCAGTACGATTTATGAGTCAGTCGATTACTGTATCCTGGTCAACAGTTGATGCAAAGTATCCAGAAGCATCAGTGCAAGTTGACAAACTTCCTAACCACGATTTAATTTTGCGTTGTCAAGCTGGACTGCGCCCAGATCGTGCTGCATTTGCAGAACTACTGCGCCGCTATCAAACCCAAGTCGATCGGGTTCTATACCATTTAGCTCCAGATTGGGCTGACAGAGCTGATTTGGCCCAAGAAGTATGGATTCGAGTGTATCGGAATATTAATCGATTACAAGAGCCTGCTAAATTTCGGGGCTGGTTAAGCCGCATTGCTACCAACTTGTTTTACGATGAGTTGCGAAAACGCAAGCGAATTGTGAGTCCGTTGTCACTCGATGCTCCCCGCTCGGTAGAGGATGGTGAAATGGATTGGGAAATTGCTGGCGATACACCAGGGCCGGAAGAAGAATTGACAACTAGAGAATTTTACGAGCAACTACGGGAAGCGATCGCCGATTTACCAGAAGTGTTTCGTACTACTATTGTCCTCAGAGAAATTGAAGGCATGGCATACGAAGAAATTGCTGAAATTACTGGAGTTTCCTTAGGAACTGTCAAGTCAAGAATTGCTAGAGCTAGATCTAGATTGCAAGCTCAATTGCAAAACTATCTAGATTCCTAATCTACAGTATTTTACCTCTGCCCAATGGTGGAATTTAAGCATTGATTAAGAATCCCTAGAAAGACGTAGATAACTTCTGCTGTTAGGAGGAAAATTGCGTAATTTTTCCGAATTTTCAATTCACTTTACCCGTGTATGAATTGGTAATAATGTTAAGATGACTACTGATTCTCAGTTTGATGATCGTTCCCCCTTACAACTTCCTGAAGATTTGTCAGATGGAATGGTTGAGTATACCAATGAATCAACGGGTTTTATGAATATGGTGAAGCGCGATCGCTTCGAGTTATTAAGTGCTTATCTTGATGGCGAAGTTACAGCCGCCGAGCGCAGACAAGTAGAAGAATGGCTGGCAAATGATGCCTCAGTTCAATGCTTGTATGCCCGATTATTGAAGCTTAGGCAGGGCTTGCGGACTCTCCCAGTGCCAACAGTCCAACAGTCACCAGAAGCAACAGCCCAGCAGGTATTAGCACGTTTGCGCCGCCGTTCTCGCTTCAACTGGATGGTTGGAAGCGTAGCAGCTGCGGCTTGTGCTATAGGCGCAATATCTGGTTTAGTAACTGGTGGTTCGAGAACACCACAACTGGCACAAAGACCACAAATAGAATCGTCACAAATGTCCTCAGCGTCTTTAGTACCTCCTTCCTCGCTCATGGTAGGACTAAATAATCCAGTAATTGAAATTCCGAAAGCAGCAGTAGCATCTCCGGAAAATTCAATTTATCAGGTACAGCCACAACGCCAGGATTCCACAGACGACATAAATTAATTGGATTAACAATTTACAGATTAATAATTGTACTTTGTAGTTAAGCCGGAGTTACTCCACCAGCCGTCAGCTTGGAGGACACCTCCTAATTCGTTAACTCGCTCTAAACTCATTAAGTAAACCCAAGCCCATCCTAGAGAAAGCCACTCTCCCTGATAAACCTCGACAGTTTTTCGATTATAGAGGTTTTGTGAGATTTCTCTAGTCGGGTGGTAATCCTCTAATACATCAAGCTGATTTAAAATTGCTGGGTTGGGAAAAGAAAGTAAATAACCGTAGACTTGGCTATCGCCTAGCGTCATTGCTGGGTAGCCCATTGGTAAAGCAAACAATTTGCCTTGTACAAAAGCTTTTTTAACATCTACGACTTTGCCAGCGCAGTATCTTTTATAGTTAGCTTCACCTGGTTTGAGGGTGCCATAAACAAAAACATGTACCAAATCAGAAAATTTTATATTTGATTCAAACATTGCCTATTTTAACCATCTGATTAATAAACCCTTCCTTACATCATCAGGAGGGGTTTTTAATTTATAAGAAAGTATTCACATTACAGCTTACTTGTCTTTTCCTTTTTTCTCATCCAGTGCTTTTTGAATTGCTTCTCTACAAAATTCTGGAGGGTCGTCTTGTTTATGTACTTCTTGTTTCATTGATTTAGTCATGCGTATATTCATCTTTTCGGTTAAGGGTTCTTCTCTATCAGTTTTGAAACCATAGTTTTTAATGTCTGGGTTGCCACGATTATCTTTAGACACTTTACGTTACTTAATAAAGCTGTACTAATGTGGAAGCGTATTGAATAATCATTAATCAGTGGGTATCCACTGTGAGAAAGTTGTTACCCACCGATACCACTTTTGAGAAATGGTAATTCTATGTTTACACGTTCAGAACCTACATCTGGCTAAGATGAGGCTTGAAGAGGCGATCGCACTAGTAAATCAGTAGTCCACACTTTACAGGATTCTTAGCGCACTCCTCAACAATGAGGAGTTTTTTGATTTTTCTATATGTTGAGATCCGAACTTGAAATAAAGACTGTCCCTGATAGTCTAAGAACTTTAGGGATATAAGATAGATAGGAATGAGAAATACAGGAGATTTCAAAATTGATTTTATAATTTAATTTTATAAATTATGTAAGAAGTGAATTAGAAACGCCTCTTATCCCACAAGAGTTTTTAGATTCGCCCAAAATAATTGTTTTGGCACTACCTACGAAATTACATGGGTTCCAAGACTTGATTCACGTTAAACGTAAATTATTAGACAGATAATTAACTTAGCAGTTCAAATGTACTAAAAAGTAAATACTTAGGATTAGTAGAAATAAAGCGTAACAGGGATGAAACCATTGGAAATACCTTATTCAGTTGATTCTCGATACAACCCCGCAGCAATTGAGGAAAAATGGCAAAAAATATGGGCAGAACTTGGCTTAGATAAGACACCTACAGTTAGTAACAAGCCAAAATTTTACGCTTTATCCATGTTTCCTTATCCATCGGGCAGCTTACATATGGGGCACGTCCGTAATTATACGATTACTGACGTAATTGCCCGCCTTAAGCGAATGCAAGGGTATCGAGTAATACACCCAATGGGTTGGGATGCTTTTGGTTTGCCAGCAGAAAACGCTGCCATTGACCGTGGTGTACCCCCAGCAAAGTGGACTTATCAGAATATTGCCCAGATGCGCCAACAATTGCAGCGTCTTGGCTTATCCATCGACTGGGAATGCGAACTCGCTACCTGTTCGCCAGATTATTACAAGTGGACGCAATGGATTTTTTTGCAATTTTTACAAGCAGGGTTAGCTTACCAAAAAGAAGCGGCGGTAAACTGGGATCCCATTGACCAAACTGTATTGGCAAATGAGCAAGTCGATAGTGAAGGACGTTCTTGGCGCAGTGGCGCAATAGTTGAGCGTAAATTGTTGCGGCAGTGGTTTTTCAAGATTACTGACTATGCTGAAGAATTACTCAACGACTTGGATAAGTTAACGGGTTGGCCGGAACGCGTCAAATTAATGCAAGCAAACTGGATTGGCAAATCTACAGGCGCTTACTTAGAATTTCCCATCATAGGAATAGATGAAAAAATTGCTGTGTACACCACACGCCCAGATACAGTTTATGGTGTGAGTTATGTAGTATTAGCACCAGAACATTCTTTAACAAAGCGTGTCACCACAAAAGAACAACAAGCGACAGTAGAAGCTTTTATTAAAGAGATTTCTCATCAAAGTGAGTTGGAACGTACTGCTGAAGACAAACCTAAGCGGGGTGTCCCTACAGGCGGTAAGGCAATTAACCCGTTTACAGGGGAAGAAGTGCCGATTTGGATTGCTGACTACGTACTGTATGAGTATGGTACAGGGGCAGTCATGGGTGTACCGGCACACGATGTTCGAGATTTTAAGTTTGCCCGAACTTATGATTTGCCGATTGATTTTGTTATCGTTTCCCCGGATGATGTTGCAGGTTTTGATTTAACTCCAACATCAGAGATGGATGAAGTCACGCAAGTAATTCAAATTGAATACAATCAGGCATACACTGAACCAGGAATTTTAATTAATTCCGGGGCTTTTACTGGCATGGCTTCTCCAGATGCTAAACAGGCGATAATTGAATACGCCGAAAAACAAGGTTTTGGTAAAGTACGGGTGCAATACCGCTTGCGCGATTGGTTGATTTCCCGGCAGCGTTACTGGGGCGCGCCGATACCCGTAATTCACTGTCCTAATTGTGGGATAGTACCAGTGCCTGACAAAGATTTGCCAGTAGAGTTGCCCCAAGAGGTGGAATTTACCGGACGTGGCGGTTCACCTTTAACGCAGTTGTCAAGTTGGGTGAATGTGCCTTGTCCGACTTGTGGCACTCCAGCCAAGCGGGAAACTGACACGATGGACACTTTTATTGATTCTTCGTGGTATTTCTTGCGGTTTCCAGATGCTAAGAATGAAGAACAGGTTTTTAATTCCAGTAAAATCAATGATTGGATGCCAGTCGATCAGTACGTGGGTGGGATTGAACACGCAATTTTACATTTGTTGTATTCGCGGTTCTTTACCAAGGTACTACGAGACAGAGGTTTGTTGAATTTTGACGAACCCTTCCAACGCCTGTTAACTCAAGGGATGGTGCAGGGTTTAACTTACTTGAATCCCCAAAAGGGTGGTAAGGATAAATGGATTGCTTCCGATCTGGTAAATGCTGCTGACCCCCGTGACCCCCAGACAGGCGAACCACTGCAACGTCTCTACGCCACGATGTCTAAGTCCAAGGGGAACGGTGTAGCACCAGAAGATGTAATTTCCAAATACGGTGTAGATACAGCACGGATGTTCATTTTGTTCAAAGCACCGCCAGAAAAAGATTTGGAATGGGATGAAGCCGATGTAGAAGGACAATTCCGCTTTTTAAATCGAGTTTGGCGTTTGGTGGCAGATTATATTGCTGCTGGAATATCCGATAACGAACCCCAATCTGATTTAAGTAAGGCAGAAAAAGAATTGCGGCGGGCAATTCACACGGCTATTCAAGCAGTGACGGAAGACGTGGAAGACGAATATCAATTCAACACAGCTATTTCAGAATTGATGAAGTTGAGTAATGCTCTAACTGATGCTAGCTGCAAAAATTCACCAATTTATGCAGAAGGCATTCGCACTTTGGTAGTATTGCTAGCACCTTTTGCACCACACATTGCTGATGAATTATGGCATTTGTTGGGTGAAAGTGATTCAGTTCATACGCAAACCTGGCCATCATTTGACCCCGCTGCTTTAGTAGCTGATGAAATTACTTTGGCGATTCAGATTAATGGCAAAACTCGCGGCACGATTCAAGTACCAGGGCAATCAGATGCAGCAGTACAGGAGAAGTATGCCCGGGAATCAGAACTCGCCCAGCGTTACATTACAGGTAAAGAGATTAAAAAGGTAATTGTGGTGCTTGGAAAGTTGGTAAATTTCGTAGTCAGCTAAGGGACTGGGGAGATGAGGAGATAGGGAAGTGTGGGGAGAGAGGGGAGAGAGGGGGGAAAGATTTCTTCCCCATCCTCCCACACCTTCCACTCCTCCTACACTCCCCCCATGCCCAATGCCCCATAATCGCCCTATTTGGGTGAAATCACTTTTTCGCTGGCGATGATATGCAAATCAATGTTTTTGAGCAAGCGTACCAATTTCTGTGTTAAAGAGCCTTTCAGGAGTATTTGCCAGCGCGATCGCTGACTTTCTCCAATTACAATTTGAGTAATCCGATATTTCTCTGCTGTTTCGGCGATCGCATTAGCTACGTTACTATCAGTTATCCGTAGAAAAGTTCCTTCAAATTCTTTACAGAGTTTCTCACAAGTATGAATGTGTAAACTTTCTTCTTTAGTCAAGAAGCGTTCTGGTTCGGCAACAAACAAAGTATACAGGGGGGCATTCATGTAGCTAGCAATTCTTGCACCACGGCGTAGCAGTTGCACAGAATTAGGGTAAGTAGATACACATACTAAAACTCGCTCGTGTATATTACAAAATTGTCCATTGGGTATGGTGGCGATCGCGTTTTCTTCTACGTTGTCTGCGACTTCCCGCAAAGCCAACTCCCGCAAAGCAATGAGGTTACGACGTTGGAAAAAGTTATCGAGGGATTGTTGGATTTTTTGCGGTGCGTAAATCTTGCCTTCTAATAATCGTTCTTGCAGTGTTTCTGGTGTTACATCTACTAATACTACTTCATCTGCTTCATCTAGAATTCTGTCAGGAACTCGCTCACGTACTATCACTCCAGTAATTCTAGCTACTAGGTCATTGAGACTTTCCAGATGTTGGACATTCATTGTCGAGTAAACATCGATACCTGCTGCTAAGACTATTTCTACATCTTCATAGCGTTTTTCACGTGGCGAACCAGGGACATTAGTATGGGCAAGTTCATCGATTAAGACCAATTGGGGCGATCGCTTTAAAATAGCATCTGTATCCATATCCTTTAGGGTCAACTCACCGCGAGGATATTGTTTAAGGGGGACAATCTCTAGTCCTTGTGCCTTTTCTGCTGTTTCCTTGCGTCCGTGGGTTTCTAAAAGCCCAACAACTACATCAATTCCTTCTTGTTTGAGTGCATGTCCTTCTTCCAGCATTCGGTAGGTTTTACCTACCCCAGGAGCCATGCCAATAAAGATTTTGTGCTTGCCCCGCCGTGTTGGATAGAGCGAGTAATTTGCAGACATCGAAGGTGTAGTACTCACCAAAATAATATTAGTATAATTTAAGATTTCAGTTTTACTAATTATACTAATATCTAATCTCAAAATTCTGCAATACAGCTATTATTGTCTACGATGTGTGCTGAATATCACCTCAACGGGTATTGCAATAGCCACTAATCTTTAGAGGGAATCCCACTTCCCCAATCCCCAGTTACCCAAGATATCGCTGTAATAGACCGATGACAATTTCTGGTACTTCCAAATGAGGTAAGATGCCGGCATCTGCGATCGGATAAAACTTTTGAATTGCATTAGGATTTAAATTTGCCAATCGTCGTCCTAATTTGATGTTAGTAAATTGTGCTTTTTCTCCCCAAAACACCACTGTGGGAATTGTTAGTTGTTGAATATATAAACTTAAGTCAAAGTAAAGGTCACCCTGTAAAAATGCTAAGGCAGCAAACTTGGCATTGGGTTGTTGTGCAGAAGTTAAATAAGCTTCTACCATCTCTTGAGACACTCGTTGTGATTTGGCAAAGAGAAAACTTTGTAAAAAGTTTCGGACTGCAATTTCATTTTTAGCACCAAGAATATAAATAAAATCGTCTAATAAAGGTGTATTAATTGCTGCTAAGGGAAGTCTGCGTCCAATGCCTTGTCCAAAGTCATCAAATCCAGAGGGACATACTAAAAATAATCTTTGGAATAAATTCGGTTGGGTAATAGCTAGACGAATAGCAAAAGCTGCTGTTAAAGATGAGGCTACCACCGTCACAGGTCGGTGACAGGTTTGGGTAATAAATTCGGCGATTGTGCCCAGATAATCTTTAATTTGATAATCTCTGACTGGATGAGCCGATTCTCCCCAACCAATTAAATCAGGGGCTAAAATCTGGTAAGTAGAAGCAAAAGCTGGATAAACTTTAGACCATTCATAAGCAGATGCTCCACCACCAAAGTTATGTAGAAATAGAAGTGGCGGTAAATCTTTAGTGTTAGTAATATCTTTGCCAACCCCTTCTCTATTAAACTCTGGACGAAGGGCGATCGTCCAAGGTACATTCGTTTGAGTATAGTAAATCATTGCCCCCAAGGATGTATGGATGACTTTATGTCCAAAGCCAGGAGGTTGAAATTTAAGCATAGAATTTAAAAATTAACTTTAATGTAATGTTGATAATTAATAATTCATCAATCAGAATTGAGTACCTAATAATCAGAAGTGATAATCTTTAGCTATCCGATTTGATTCATGAACTTATCTGAAGGGTGCGCGAAGCGCTATAGGTAAGCACTCTTGCAAAAGAGTTATAGAAGCTTGGAATTGTACTAAATTTTGTTCACAAATCAAATAGGATTTCTCTACTATGACTAGTATATTGATTCACCAAATGTTCTGATGATTATTTAACTATTGTGACTGTTGAATTCTTAGTATTTATGCTTATATTGTTATTTTTGGTCGCTATCTCCTGTAATCTGAACAAGTTGATAGAGATTATCACTACTAATTTGATAAGCTGCACCAAAACCAACTACAAAACGACCTTCATTAGGAGTTAGCTGGAAAATCCGAAAATCTGACAAGCCGCGTAAAACCTCTATCATTTGACCAAATCGACCTTGAAATTGCTCAACAATTTGATTCCACTTGTCAGTTTCACGCTCTATCAAACTTGCCGTACAATCAAAACTCAAACGGCTACGAGCAAAAATTTGCTTACTCTTGGCTTCATCTTCAATAAATAAAATACTAGCATGAGGATTGACAGAGAGATTTTTAGTATGAGTCGAAAGACCACTGACGTAAATATAAATATTTTTAAAATCATCCATTACAAACGGCGCATAACTAGCGTTAGGTAGTCCCTGTGCGCTAACAGTGCTAATGATTATGCTTTCAAATTTTTCCGGAAATTTTTCGTACTCGGCTTGAATTTCCAGTGGATTCATAATTAAGCTAGTATTTAATAAATAACAATTAATTCTATAGCAATCTTAAATGAAAAAGCTAAAATTCTTGTTTTGGTCGTTCTTGGTCATTTTGAATTACAAGGGATAAAGGAAAAATCACTAATGCGTGACTTGATAAAAGTATTTCACAAATCATCTAGGACTACTATATATTTTAACGTGAATTGTCACAGTATTAAAGACTGTGATGAAGTAGGTCAACTCAATTAAACCTAAAGATATATCTTGTAAGAGCGTACAGCTTTATACCATGACAGCCGATTCATTTGTCACAAAGATTTTGCTATAAGAAATCTTTGAATCGACTGGGATTTGAAATATAGCGGCTGGGAGATAATTGATTAATTAACTGAGATTAAAGGCGATCCATCTTGAGAACTGGAGTTTTACAGGAAAATATCGGGAGCAATGCGATGTCAGTGAAGTCGAGAAACAAGCGATCGCTGAGCATGAATACAGAAAAATTAAGCAACTTTGATGGCAACTATCGGATAGAAACTACTTTGTCAATACACTTAATCTAGTGTATAGCTTGACTTTAGCCATTTTCGCAGATGCTAAAACATACCTCCAAGGAGGCATCAATGCAATTACAACAGCCACCAGTCTTAGAGGAAATTCTCTGGCAAGCTGTTCTCAATCGAGACTCTAGTTTTGATGGTAAGCTTTTCTATGGCGTTCACTCTACAGGCATTTATTGCCGACCGATTTGCCCTAGCCGTAGACCAAATCGCGATCGAGTTTGTTTCTTTGAGTCGGTGCAAGAAGCTGAAATTGGAGGTTTTCGACCTTGTAAGCGATGTCAACCACAATCACAAACAGTTGAAAATTCGGCTCAGGCAAAAGTTTTAGCAGCATGTCGATACATTGAAGCCCAAAGCGATCGCATCCCCACTCTTTTAGAATTATGCTCTGAGGTGGGAATGAGTCCTAGTTATCTACAAAAAATATTTAAGCAAATAATTGGCGTATCTCCCTTTCAATATGCAGATGCGCTGCGTAGCCAACGATTAAAGCAGCGTCTCCAGTCAGGAGAAGAAATTACCGATGCAATTTATGACACTGGCTATGGTTCAAGTAGCCGACTGTATGAGAAAGCACCCAAGCAACTGGGAATGACACCAAAAACTTACCAGCAAGCGGGAAAGACAATGTTTATTGTTTATGCGATCGCTCCATGTCCACTAGGATATTTACTGGTGGCAATAACACAAAAGGGTATCTGCGCCGTAAAATTAGGTGATGAAGCAGACAAATTGGAACAAATCTTGAGGGAGGAATTTCACCAAGCGCACATCGTCCGTGATGACCAGACACACAAAGATTGGATACAGGCAGTCCTCAACTCGCTCGTGGGAGGTAAAGCGGATCTCGATTTACCACTTGATGTCCGCGGTACAGCATTTCAGAAGCAAGTGTGGCAAGCATTACAGAAAATTCCCTACGGTGAAACGCGCACCTATACTGATATTGCTTGTGAGATTGGCAAACCTCAGGCCGTCCGCGCTGTGGGAAATGCTTGTGGAGCTAATCCGATCGCGCTAATTGTACCATGTCACCGTGTATTACGGAGTGATGCCACTCTTGGGGGTTATCACTGGGGAATTGAGCGCAAACAAAAACTGCTCATCCAAGAATCGAAATTTATCAAACATGACTCAGATACCTGAATTAGAATCGCTGACTCAAGAAAGTCTTACCCGTGGTTTAATGGTGCTTGCCAATCTTGACAGCGATTTGGCTCAGATTTTAGCAACACTGGGGCCTCCACCGATATGGTCAAGAGAACCGGGTTTTGCAACGCTTCTGTGTATTATTCTCGAACAACAAGTTTCCTTAGCGGCTGCTAAGGCTGTATTTACACGTCTTTGTGGAATTGTTATAACGCTGACGCCAGAAAATTTTCTGACATTAGATGATGCTCAATTAAGAGCAATTGGATTCAGTCGGCAAAAGATTTTATACTGTCGGGGGTTGGCGAATGCGATCGCCACTGGTCAGCTTGACCTCAGTCAGCTCTCAAAAATGGACGAAACTGCAATTAGAACTGAGTTAAAGCGTCTTAAAGGTATTGGAGACTGGACAGTTGATATTTACTTACTCATGGCACTGCAACGTCCTGATGTCTTTCCCAAAGGTGATTTAGCATTGGCGATCGCTTTACAAAAGCTCAAAAAATTGACGACACGTCCAACACCAGCACAACTAGAAATTATGACACAGCACTGGCAACCGTGGCGAGCGATCGCTGCTAGACTTCTATGGCACTACTACCTGAGTAATGCCAATAGTAAGTCGGTTACAGTTCGCCTATGAATACTCGTTCAGCTGGGCCTGTCATGTAAACTCTTTGGTCGTCTGACCATTCAATTTGTAACAGCCCACCTGGTAATTCTACAGTGGCAGTGCGATCGCATTTTCCAGTTAGCACACCAGCCACTAAGGAAGCACAAGCACCAGTACCACAAGCCAAGGTAATTCCAGCGCCGCGTTCCCAAACGCGCATTTTGAGATAATCGCCTCGCACTACTTGAATAAATTCGGTATTTGTGCGTTGGGGAAAAGCCGAGTGATGCTCGAATTTAGGGCCTATAGTTTCTAGCTCAATTGCTGCTACATCTTCCACAAAGGTAATACAGTGGGGATTTCCCATACTTACACAGGTGACTTCCCAAGTTTGTCCCGCGACTTCTAAAGGCTGATTAATTACTTTTTCTTGGGCAGGTGCAAGGGTGGTGGGAATTTCAACAGCGAGTAACCTGGGTAAACCCATATCCACCTTCACTTGACCATTAGGTAGGATTTGGGGTGTAATCACACCAGCTAGGGTATGAATGCGATATAAGTCTTGATTGCGCGATTCACCTTCTAAATCTGCCAAAAATGCAGCTAAGCAGCGAATACCATTACCACACATTTCTGGTTCAGAACCATCAGAATTGAAAATCCGCATGGTGTAATCGGTGCTGTTTTCTCCAGGTAAGGCAAAAATGACACCATCAGCACCGATACCAAAATGGCGATCGCACAACTTGATGGCTTGGTCTGGAGTCACCACAGGCAAAGATGACGAGCGATTGTCAATTAAAATAAAGTCGTTGCCTAGACCATGATACTTAGTAAATTTGATTGCCATTTCCCAAATCAATAAATTATATTTGTGTTTTGTCATTGGTCATTCGTGAATAATGCCCAATGACCAATGACCAATGACTAATGACTAATGACTATGATTACTGAATTTGACACCACTTTGCCTAGTATTAAACAAGTTCAAACCCTGATTAAACAAACAATGCCAGCAGAGTTTAAGTTGCTGACTGGCGATGTAATCACAGGAAAAGTTTTATGGCAAGACCCAAATTGTGTATGCATTTTAGACGAAAACAGCGAGCAAACCACTATTTGGAAACAAGCGATCGCTTATATCAAACCAAAAACTTAAGAGTCAAAATAATTTGTAATTCGTAATTATTACTCCAAAACTAAGCACACTGCCTCACCCCACTTGCTACTTTAGGGGTTCTGCGTTAGCGGTACAAGCCAGGAAAACTATCCAACGCAGTGGCTTAACTTTGTAATTCTAGAAAAAAGTACCATAAATTCCGAATTCTGAATTCCGAATTACGAATTATTATTTGACTTTAATTCATCTAAACTACAATGCAGACGTGGCTTTTGTGGATCTGTCAAATCTAACATATCCCAAGGCACTGTATAACCACCGTAGATTTTCTGCGCCCCTAAGAGATTTAATATTCCGATGCCAATATTCCAAGCCGATAACCTTTCTAATATGGCGGCGTAGCCAATCAGATATTCTTTAATCACCCATTCTTCGCCTTGTTGTTCGGCGCAAATTTCTTCGATACGTCCAATAGCTTTGCCTGTAGAATCTAAGACTTGTTTACCTAGCAGTAATTCTAAATGAATTTCATGAGTTGTCATTATTCTGCCCCGGAATTTTTTTTATAATGCGATCGCGCAGCCATTTTTCATAGGCTAATGCTGGTGTTGCTTCTGCTTCCACATCGACATCTACATCAATGCCAACATCCAGCACTTTTGACCAAGGAATTCTCAAGGGTTGACTTTGTTTCGCACCCCACTTCTGGGCAATTATCCCTACCCAATTTGCTAAACGCGGATGTATTCGTCTGGCGAGGGTTGTCATCCCGATTTCGATATAAGCAAGTCTTGGTGGTTCTCCATCGCGTAACTGAATAACAATCCCATCGACTTTGCCCATTTCATGCTGATTGCGGTCAACTAATTGATTATCCAAGACATCTCTAATTAAATTCATTTTTTATTGTCTCCTTTTAAGGAATTTATCAAAAATCTCTCGTATTTTATACAAAATAAAATAGATAGTATTGTTTGATACTCTTATAAGTATTTGATAGTAAACATTTTCTAATTTCAAATTCAAAATTAATATTATCCTGCAATAAATTCTAAAGGAATAGCCACAATTGCTAAGATAAAAGTTAATCCAATCGTAAAAATTATCACTGCATTACTTATCCAACCATTGCGGTATTTTCCAACATATAGTTTATCATTCATTAATACCAGAAATGGTACAATCACAGGCGGTAAAATAACTGCTGTAATTGCCATTGAAAATAAAGTCAATTGTAAAGGATCTATCCCAAAAACCATTAATAGGGAAGCTAGAAAAATAAATATTGTGTATACCATACTAAAACGTGCTGCATCTTTTGGTTTCAGACTTTCTCCCCAATTCCAACCAAAAGTTTGCGCCACAATATAAGCGGTATCTAAACTTACTTCCAGTGCTGCACCAAAGCAAGCAATACCTAATGAAAGGGCAAAAAGTACAAATCCCCAATAACCCAAAGGTTCAGTTAACATTAATGCTGCTTGTTCATAACTATCGACTTGGATACCTTTGGGTTTGAGTATTATTGCCGCAACAATTAATACTCCTAATGATACAATACTGCCAAAGCCCATGCCTAAACCTGCGACAGCGCGATTTATCCCGATGTGTCCTTCATCCCATTTATCTTCGACTGCACCCGAAGAATAAAAGTAAAATAGATAGGGACTAATTAAAGCGCCCAGAATGCTAACAACAAGAAATAGATAATGTGCTTTATCTTCTTGTGGTAAACTTGGCAATAAGCTACTACCAATTTCTGTCAGCGAAGGATGTAGCTTGCAGGTAGCGACAACAAAAACGAGTGTAATTAATCCCAGCACAGAAACGCCATTTTCAATCAGGCCGAAGTTGCCATACCAAATTAATAACCATAAAGCTAAAGCGACAGGTAAAGCGTAAAACTGAAAACTAATACCTGTTAGTAATTGTAAAGCAACACAAACTCCCCCAATTTCAGCACCTAATACCAAAAAATCGACAATAATTTCTGCCAATAAAGGTACAATAAAAAAATTAAATCCAAATCTTTCTCTGATTGCCGCAGCTAATGTATGTTTACTTACTGCTGCTAATCTTCCTGACATTTCTACTAAAGCTATAACACAAATTGTTCCGAGAATAATTGCCCAAATTAATTCAAAACCAAAAATAGATCCAGCTTCCGCTGTTGTGGCGATCGCACCCACATCCAGAAAGCCACCAATACTAGTAACAATACCCAGAGCAATTTCCAAAATTTTTTTCATAATCTGGCTATGGCATTGTTTTTAACTTATTAATTTTTTGCATTTCTATTTCTAATTCTTTTAATTCCTGTTGGACTTGAGAATAATTATTTTGGGCAATTGCTTTTGACATTTTCTCTGTTTGATTTGCTAATTGGGATACATTAGTTACAATTAATGATTGGTGCTGCTGAATTATATTTGTTGATGGCTTAATTTGAGAAATTTTCTTTTTCTCACTCAGAAATTCTGTTTGAGCTTTATTTAATGTTTGCTGAGCATATTTTTTGGGTACATTACTTTTGAGCCAAGCGTTAGCAACCATCTGTACCGTTGCTGCCCAAGAAGAAACACTTTCTATTTCTTTGCTCAAATCTTCCTTGGAATTTGGAGAATTACAGGATGTCATGAATGTGAGAATTAATAAACAATTACTGATAAACAGTTTTTGATTAATTACTGATATTTTTAAGTTTGTATAATCAACCATATAATCAGTTTTGTTATTGTTAGAAGCAATATGTATATCTTTATTACAAAATATTTTGTAGATAATTGAACAAGAAATCAGAAGTCACAATTGAGCAACAAAAGCGGAGATGCTCTGCCAAGCCGCCAGTATATAATTGCGGCAAATCATAATATATCATTGCGTGTAAAACGTACTAAAACGACGCAATCAGGCTCAATTCTGAGCTGAGTAACAAAAACGTCAGGTTTCGCTCCTGACTCCTAAATTTTGTTTTGATAAGAGTGAATTTTAGAGTTCTTCAGTAAGTACTATACCAAAAGTCTTAGAGTAATTCCTAATTAATAGTTACGAATTACGAATTAGTTAATCAGTCATTTTATCAACAGGCAGAAACTCTTTGAGCGCTTCTGCGCTACTAGCTTTGATTGCAGGGAGAGGAATGGGTACTTTATTAGGAATGCCAAATGACTGTTGTACTTGACTCAGACCTGTCAAGTTACCGCACAATAATACTTGGTCACCAACTCGCAAATCTGTACTGCCATCAGGATAGCGGATAAATTTGCCATCGCGTCGAATTGCCTGCACTTGTATACCATGTTTGCTAATACCCAAATCTGCAAGAGTTTTAGCCACCGTTGGAGAGTCACCATTTACCGCCATCCACTGACAAGCACTATTTTCTCCGGGAACAGCTGCTTGTCCCTTGGCGAATTCTGCTAAAGCTGCCAGTTCTTCAGCTGCTCCCACTACCAGCAAGCGATCGCCTTCTTCCAATTTCGTTTGATTGCTGGGATAATCGATTTCATCGCCGTTAGCGCGGCGAATTGCCATCAAACTTGCTCCTGTTAAGTAGCGCATATCTGCTTCTTCTAAACTCATGCCAATTAAAGGCGAAGTTGATGGTAGAGGATACCAGCGTTGATTTAAATCCTGAGTTGCTCGGCGCAAATCGTAGGCAACTTCACTAGCAGAACGTTCTGGTCGCAAATCTAAATAATGACCGTTGCGAATTTGCTGCATTTCCCGTTGAACAACAGCTTGGGAAAAGCCTAAGCCAATTAATAAATAAGTTCCCATTTCTAAACTGGCTTCAAACTCTGGTTGCACTACTTCTCTGGCTCCCAGTTGATATAGCACTTCAATATCTCGATTGTAGGTAGCGCGGGCAACTAAATCTAATTCTGGATACAATTCCAAAGCACGTTTCAAGCAAAGACGGGTACTCATGGGGTCAGTAAGTGCGATCGCCATTCCTTTGGCATGATTGACTCCCGCAGTTTCCAGAACGTGTAAACTCACACAATTGCCATAAACATAAGATATCCCAGCTTCACGCAACTGTTGAATTCTACTTTCCGATTGGTCAATTACGATCACGGGTAGGTCGTGTTGCTGCAACAACTTGACTAAATTTTTGCCGACTCGCCCATAGCCGCATACTACCACATGGTCTTTTGCAGGTAAATCTTCTGACGTATCCCGTGGTTGGTCTTCTGCTAGATACGGTTTCAACCAGGGCATGGATTCGGCAAAGTTAAATAAAAATGGCACTAACCGCAGAACAAATGGCGTCACTATCAAAGTGACTGCTGTGGTTCCCAAAATCAGTAAATATATTCGCCGGGACACCAACCCTAAGAACTGCCCTTCACTGGCGAGAACAAAGGAAAATTCCCCAATTTGCGCCAGCCCCAAACCTGCGATTATCGCTGTTTTCAAAGGGTAGCGAAACAGTTTCACTAAGGGAGTGATAATCAGAAACTTACCAACAAAAACTATTGCCACCAGCACTAAAATCAATTCCAGGTTCTTCCACAAAAACACTGGGTCAATTAACATCCCAATGGCAGCGAAAAACAAACTGGCAAAGATATCTCGCAATGGTTCTACGTAAGTCAGGGTTTGGTCGGCGTATTCCACCTCAGAAATCATCAATCCGGCGACAAATGCCCCCATTTCAATCGATAGCCCCAAATGCTCTGTCAGCAAGGCAATACCCAAACACAAAGCTACAACCCCTAATAAAAATAGCTCTTTACTTTCAGTACGGGCTAACAGTCGCAACAAAGGCGGTATCAGCCAAATCCCCGCTGCTACTGCGCCGGCGGCAAATAAAGCAATCGTCGCCAGTGCTGTGAGGACGGCGATACCAATAGTTTCTGCGGGTTGGTTGAGGGCTGGTAAAACTGCCAACATTAATCCCAGCGCCAAATCCTGGACAACCAAAATACCCAACATCACTTGTCCGTGGGGCGTTTCTGTTTCATTGCGCTCCATCAACGACTTGAGGACAACCGCCGTAGAAGACAATGAGAGAATACAGCCCAAAAACATTCCCTTAGCAGGTAACGTTCCCCAAGCACCAGTTAACCCGCATACCGTAACCGTGACCAAAATCGTCAAAGCAATCTGGAGTCCACCTCCACCCAGAGCGATCGCTTTTACTTTCTTGAGTTCCGCAAAGGAAAATTCTACACCCAAAGCGAATAATAAAAACGCCACCCCGAACTGTGCCAGAGTCTCTACCTGAATAACTTCTTTAATCACTCCCAGTCCAGCCGGCCCAACAATCATGCCGCCAATGAGATACCCCAGCAGCACTGGTTGGCGCAAAAGTGCTGCTAATAGTCCGCCACACGCTGCAACCGCCAAAACTGAGACTAAATCAATAATTAACCTAAAATCTTCTTGCACCAGTTTTAAAAGAAGTATTAAACCTTATTTAACTCAGGATACAAAGTTTTATATATCTCAGAATAGTTTATTTTAGGACATGGAGCAGAGGAAGTGTGTAGTCTGTAGGTTGGGGAGCCTTGCACCCTAAAGAGTCAAAGCGTAGCTTTGTTTCCCCTTCCCGAAGCCTACCGTGTATCTGACTTTTCACAGGAAGTCCTAAAACCTCCGTTAGGGGGTAGGGGATAGGGTGTAGTGAAAAGAAGAAAGTCTTACTACACCCGACACCCTTTGACTTTTCCATATACCGTGAAAAGTCAGACTGTGTATATACCGTAGTATCCCCAGAGGGGGCCCAAGTTGCCCAATCTCGTTCAATATGTACTAAAATCAAGGACTTGAGTCATAAAGAGAGCAATCATGGCATCCATCCGCGAGTTGCACGAACAGTTGGTAAAAAAAGAACGTTCTGCTGTGGAAATTACCCAAGAAGCTTTAGAACGCATTCAAGCGTTAGAGCCAAAATTGCACAGCTTTTTATGTGTAACCGCAGAACGGGCATTAGAGCAGGCCGGTACTGTGGATGCCAAAATTGCTGCGGGAGAAGAAATTGGACTGCTAGCAGGAATTCCTGTGGGTATCAAAGATAATATGTGTACCAAAGGGATTCCTACTACTTGCGGCTCGCGTATTTTGGAAAATTTTATACCACCTTATGAATCAACGGTGACGCAAAAACTGGCTGATGCTGGGGCGGTAATGCTGGGTAAAACCAACTTGGATGAGTTTGCAATGGGTAGTTCCACAGAAAACTCTGCATACCAAGTTACAGCTAACCCTTGGGATTTGTCACGAGTTCCGGGTGGTTCTTCGGGGGGTTCGGCAGCAGCCGTAGCAGCCGAAGAATGTGTGGTTGCTCTTGGTTCTGATACTGGCGGTTCGATTCGCCAACCTGCGTCTTTCTGCGGTGTTGTGGGGATGAAACCAACTTATGGTTTGGTTTCGCGTTATGGTTTGGTGGCTTATGCTTCGTCTTTGGATCAAATTGGCCCATTTGCATACACGGTAGAAGATGCTGCAATATTACTCAATGCGATCGCAGGTTACGATCCCAAAGACTCCACCAGCCTGAAAGTTGCCATTCCCGACTATGCTGCTAATTTGAAACCAGATTTCAAACCCAGAAGTCAGCTCAGAATTGGTGTGATTAAAGAAACTTTTGGTGAAGGTCTCGATTCTGTAGTCGAAGATGCTGTTACTAAAGCAGTCGATCGACTGCAAAGTTTGGGAGCGGAAATTCATGTAGTTTCCTGTCCCCGTTTTCGCTATGGCTTACCCACTTACTACATTATCGCCCCATCAGAAGCCTCAGCTAACTTGGCTCGTTACGATGGTGTTAAGTATGGTTACCGGGCTGCTGATACTGATAATCTCCTATCGATGTACACTCGTACCCGTGCCACTGGTTTTGGTACAGAAGTTAAACGTCGGATTATGATCGGCACTTACGCGCTTTCGGCTGGCTATTATGACGCCTACTACCTGAAAGCTCAAAAAGTCCGCACCCTGATTAAGCAAGACTTTGAAAAAGCTTTTGGTGCAGTTGATGTGTTAGTCTGCCCCACATCTCCTACTACAGCATTTAAAGCAGGGGAAAAAACTACTGACCCCTTAAGTATGTATTTAAATGACTTAATGACTATTCCGGTAAATCTTGCTGGTTTACCTAGCTTAAGTTTGCCATGTGGTTTTGACGAGCAAGGACTACCCATAGGATTACAGCTAATTGGTAACGTACTGCGAGAAGACCAACTTTTTCAAGTAGCTTATGCTTATGAGCAATCCACTAATTGGCATCAACGTAAACCGCAAATATCTTGAAAATTAGGTATTGGGTACTGGAGATGAGGGAGCAACAAGGACAGGGAGGCACAGGAGAGTTACAACTAGATTTATCCATTTCAAATACTCATTAATCCACCTCATAAACTCAAAATCGCATTCCCAGTCCTTAGTCCCCAGTCTCCAGTCCTCTGTTAGTCTGATTGCTAACTATTGACTGTTGATTATTGTCTTCTGGAGTCACGGATTCAGCTGTAAGTCGGGGATTAAGTGTATAAAGAAGACCAGCAGATGCACTTACTAATAATAAAATATAGGTCAGAATCAGAGGGATGTATGTATTTCGTTTTTTGTCTAAATTATTACGAGTATTTTTAGAGTCTTGACGGACAACATTGGTTATCAGCATCTGTGATAAAGCATTCCCATTTAGCCCTAAAGCATCTCCATAGCGACGGATAAATCCTTGAAGAAAAATAGGCTCAGGCAATTCTTCAAATCGCTCTTGTTCTAACGCTTGCAAAACGCCTGCTCGAATCATTGTTTGAGCGGCTATTTCTTCTATGCGTATGGATTTTTGCTGTCTTACTTGTCGTAAATGTGTGCTTATTTCCTTTAGTTGCTCTAGTTGAGCTTCATTTAAGGGCGTCACAGTCTTCTCCTGATATGGGCTAATTCTACTTTCATTGAGAAGACTTAAATGTGCATACGTAAATTTACTGAATATTTGATTTTTTGATAAATTTTCTTGATTATGACTTAATCCTCTATTTTAAAATGCTAAAGCAGCTTATATAAGTAATAAATTTGTTACAATAAATACTTTTAAATTGAAAAAAGATGAAAATAAACAAGCTGCAATTTGTAATACCAGTATTTTTTCGACTGCTATTTTGGGTCGGGATAGTTGCAGCGATCGCCTATCTTGGCATTTGTCTATTTCTCTTTGTTAACCAACCTCGGTTCATTTTCTTTCCCTCTGTTGTTATTGAAAAGACACCAGAGTTTTTCAATCTTCCTTATGAAGAGGTTTGGTTACCTGTAGCTGTTAAAACAGGTAAGGTAGAACACATTCATGGTTGGTGGATAAAAGCCAAACAACCTAATACCAAGGTGTTGCTATACTTACACGGTAACGGTATTAATATTAGCGTAAATATAGCTCATGCTAATCGGTTTCATCAGTTAGGGTTTTCGGTGTTGCTAATTGATTATCGGGGTTATGGTCGCAGTGAAGGTTCTTTTCCCAATGAAAAGCGGGTTTATGAAGATGCAGTCACAGCATGGAATTACTTAGTGCAGCAACAACAAATTCCACCCAAGCAAATTTTTATTTATGGGCATTCTTTGGGAGGTGCGATCGCCATCGATTTGGCAGTGAAACACCCACAAGCCGCTGGTTTAATCGTGGAAAGCTCTTTTACCTCCATCCGCGATTTAATCGCTTATCGAAATATGTTTTGGATGTTTCCTGTGGATCTAATCTTGACACAGCGGTTTGAATCGATTAAAAAATTGCCAAACTTAAAAATACCCGTTTTATTCATTCATGGCGTTGTGGATTCGGCTGTACCCTCTTTCATGAGCCAAAAACTTTATGCTGCTGCTCCCGAACCAAAGAAATTATTGTTGGTTCCAGGAGCAAACCATAATGACACCGCAGTAGTTGCCGGTTCCCAATATTTGCAATCAGTAGATTGTTTCGTTCAACAAGTGCTGACAAGTCATAAGCTATAACTTCTAACGTAAGTAGATGGGTGTAAATATTTCTCGTTGGGATGAGGCAGGAGGCAGTCCCAATGAAACAAGTTTCACCACCAAGCATGAAAAATGTATTTTCCCCTACACCCTTACACCCCTTTTTCAAGTCAGGAGGGAAGAGGGTTAATATTACGCGTTTGCTCGACCTCATCAAAACGCTTACATAACATACGTTTTACCCTTCTCTGAAGTTTGGGGAGGGACAGTTTTGGCTTTAGATAAAACCAGGGTGAGGCGAAGAGTGATGGTACGTGAGTAAATTCAAAATCATGTCTTGACAAGGGTTTCACGTTAAGTTGACCTCTATGTACAGGTGTACGCTCCTACTGGCATCATCTGTTTCATTCAAAAATCTTTACAAAATTCCATCGCGATATATCGGAATATATCACGATATATCGTATAGTAGAGAAAGTTGATTGGAAATTTACTTATGTTTAGACACTTTCGCTCGCGCTTTGGAGTACCTGCATGGGCAGGAGTTAGCGAAGATGATTTTTTGTTTGTCAAGTCTCGGTTTGAGCATCGCAGGCATCATGGTAGAGATCGTGGCAAAAACTTTGGTGATGAAATGTCCGGTCGTGGTTGGGGAGATGAATTTCGGACTCGTAGGGGTGACATTAAGTTCATCTTGTTGGAATTGTTATCTGAGCATCCCAGTCATGGTTACGACCTAATTAAAGAGATGGAAACTCGCTATGGTGGTTTCCGTCGCCTCAGTCCTGGTTCAGTGTATCCAACACTCCAATTGCTGGAGGAGGGTGGTTATTTAACTAGCTCACAGGAAGGTGGTAAGCGGATTTACACAATTACAGATGAGGGTAGACAACTTTTGGCAGAACGTTCCCAGCAAGAAACTTCAGACTCTCCTTGGGATACCTTCAAAAGTTTCATCACAGGTAAGCCCCAAGAGTTTATTGAGTTGCGGAACGTTGCAACAGAATTAGCTGCTGTAGTCGTGCAGGTTGCTCGCAGTGGCAATGTAGAGCGAATAAATCGAGTGCGTCAGCTACTAGAAGAAGTTAAACGGGAAATTTACACGATTTTGGCTGAAAAATAAATAGAGACGCCAAAGGTGTCTCTATTCTCGAAATTCTCAGTTTTGTACTCAAGAATCAGAAGCGATCGCAGTTAAATCTGGCTCGATAAGTGAGTTTAGCAGTGTCCACAACTGCAAATCAGTAAAATCTGGTATTGCTATAAATGCGCCGACTTCCTGCAAAATTAGAGGATTGTGGGTAGACGCTATACCAATAGTGCGGATATCTGCGCCCACGGCAGCCCGAATTCCAGAGGGAGAGTCTTCTAGGGCGATCGCTTCCTCTGGTTGAATCCCCAACTTATTTAGAGCAACTTGGTAGGGTGTGGGGTCGGGTTTACCCGCTATACAATTTTCAGCTAAAACAATTGTATGGAAAGCTTCTTTTATACCTAAAACTTCTAGCATATATTCTGCATTTAATCTTGGAGCATTAGTTACTAATGCACGTTTTAACTGATGTATCTCTGTCCATGCTAGTAGTTCAGAAAATCCACTCATTAGTTGTAGACGGGAGGCAAGTTTGCGAAAAAGTGCCTCTTTTTCGTCTGCAAATTTTTCTCCTTCTGCTATTGATAATTGTGGCAAAATATCTTGAACAATTTTTGGATTTAACCGCCCGCTAATTCGTGATTTATAAAAGGTTTCATCAAGTTCTATGCTGAAATTTGACAGCATTTCTTCCCAAGCTCGGTAATGTATTGGATCGCTGTTGACAATAGTGCCGTCTAGGTCAAAAAGAATTGCAGCCAGCATAATTTTTTGGTACTATGTAAATAATTGTTAACTTGATTCACATAGTTTACATTGTTTTTGTTCTTTAGTGATTGTGTCAATACAAGAGACTAGTACCCTAAGCCGGAAGTCAAAAGTCAAAGAGCTTGTGTTGTCGGCTTTTGTTTGATTGTGAACGGTATCTCTATTTATACTGTGCTGGACTAGGGACTAGAGATTGGGAACCGAGGAAAAATTCTCCTATTAAGGGCAGTATTCTAACCAAACCTTAAGAGTCGCAAATTAATCTGCTAAATTCTAAAATCTATCTTCTATAACTGGATAAGGCATTTAAGCTCATGCCACCCCTCAAAGGGTATGTAATTTCACGTTAATTATTAACCGTCAACAGTCAACATTATTGATAACCTTCTGTATTAACAAATGTTAGCCGCAACAAACTTTTTTTCCGTTGACGATTTATTAGTGCAGATTTACAACTCTGAAGTCGAAATGGCGTTCTCAGTTGCACAAATCACCCAAAAGTATTTACAGCAGGTTCTTAAGGAACAGGATACAGCTGCTGTCTTGTTAGCAACAGGTAACTCCCAACTGAAATTTCTTGATGCTTTGATTGCATTGGGTGGTATAGATTGGTCGCGGATTACTTTATTTCATCTAGATGAATATTTGGGAATTAGTAGGGATCATCCTGCTAGTTTCCGGCGCTATCTGCGAGAACGTGTAGAGAAACGGATTACTTCCCAGGAATTTCACTATATAGAAGGTGATACATTGCAACCAGTAACAGAATGCGATCGCTATACTAAATTATTGCAAGCCCAACCAATTGACTTGTGCTGTCTTGGTGTTGGTGAAAATGGACATTTGGCCTTTAATGACCCAACAGTAGCAAATTTTCAAGATCCTTACAGCGTGAAATTAGTTAAACTAGATAATGCCAACCGCCAGCAACAAGTAAACACAGGCCACTTTCAGAATATTGAAACTGTGCCACAATACGCTTTTACTGTTACGATTACAATGATTTGTTCCGCTAAAAAAATTATTTGTCTTGCTCCAGAAAGACGTAAGGCAAATGTGGTAAAGGAAATGTTGCAAGGAGCTATAACCACGAACTGTCCCGCTTCTATTCTGCGTCAACAACCACAAGCAACGTTATTTTTAGATATAAATTCTGCTAGTCTACTTTAACTTATAAACTAATCTGCATGTAAGTTACATATTCTCTGGTTAAGACTCATCAGGTGAGGCTACACTATTACAGGTTCTTCAAATCTTTTAACCTGACTAACGAACTACTTAACCTAATTGGTCATTAGTCGCTTGTAAATACAACTCGACTAATGACCAATGATAAACAGATAATTCAATAGCTTCTGACTTCCTGAGATCGAAACTTCAGGAATGACAAGCCGATTAGCTTATTTCAAGCGAGAACCTGTTACTTCATTAGGATCGCTGTAAGTTTTCACTTTATCCCGATTACGACGAACTAGACCTGCTAAACCAGCTAGACCAAACAAACCTAGCCAACCCCAATCGAAACCGCGATCGCTACTTTGTTGGTAAACCGTAACAGGTGCATTCCTGTTAGTACCTGTAGTGCCAGTGCTATCTGTGGTTCCAGTTGTACCAGTACTACCAGTACCTGTAGTGCCACCACCACCTGTACCATCTGTAGTTGTTCCAGTACCTGTTCCAGTTGTACCAGTACTATCAGTACCTGTAGTGCCACCACCACCTGTACCATCTGTAGTTGTTCCAGTACCTGTACTGCCAGTGCCTGTTCCAGTTGTACCAGTGCCTGTACTGCCAGTGCCTGTTCCAGTTGTGTCAGTGCCAGTACCTGTTCCAGTACCTGTTCCAGTTGTGCCTGTGCCTGTACCTGTACCTGTTCCAGTTGTATCTGTACCTGTTCCAGTTGTACCTGTACCTGTTCCAGTTATACCTGAGCCTGTACCTGTTCCACTTGTGCCTGTTCCAGTTGTACCTGTGCCTGTACCTGTTCCAGTTGTACCTGTGCCTGTACCTGTTGTGCCTGTGCCTGTACCTGTTCCAGTTGTACCTGTGCCTGTACCTGTTGTACCTGTGCCTGTACCTGTTCCACTTGTGCCTGTGCCAGTTCCACTTGTACCTGTTCCACTTGTGCCACTTGTACCTGTACCGGAACTACTTCCTGAGCTACTGCCACTGCCGGAGCCTCCGGATTGAGCAGAAACAGAAATAGGTAAGGATGCAGAAGCGAAAGTGATGACAAACAAACTAGCTAAAACAGCTTTAGATAAATTAATAGGTCTCATGATAATGGTTCCTTGTATGTTCTAGATTGCAGTGCTTTGTTGATTTTTAAAATTGCTATTGCCTAGTTCTATTTACTACTTTATAATGTAGATTTTGACAATACATATTTACGAGTCTCTTACCTAATTTTTAAATGTCAAAAAGCATTTAATTGGTCGTGTAAATGAAATTCAAAATAATTTTGTAAATTTTTTACCGCCATTCTACAAAAAACTATAATTCTAATTCTAAGCATGTTCTTTTTGGAGGAAAATCAATCATACTTTTTTGTGAACTTAATTCTTTACACAATTGCATCAATATAATACATTGATTTTCTTGAAACCTCCCTACTTTTAAATTTACACGAACGAGCAGCCTACTCGCCTTGGCTAATAAATAGAATACATGCTCCTGTTTTGCCAAACTTCTATCATTAAGAATAAAACCATTTATACCAAAAGAATTAAATTTTTATTTAATTTGTTGTTTTGACCTTGATAACTCTCGGAGATATTTAAGATAGAATCTTTGCGATTGCTTCGCTACCCTTGTGTTCTCTACGAGACGCTACGCATAACTTGCTTCCACGTAGCGTCCTGTAGGGAAGTGGTACGCGTCTACACTCCGTTTTGCTCGTAATCACATTTCACATTTTACTAAGTTGAACTACTTTTCGCTTGAAATTAGATAAGCAAGCCTCAAGATAAACACAATCTTCACATTGAAGGTTTTGTCCTAGATTGGTACATCCACAAGGAGGACTTATATAACATTCAGAAACATCTTTATATATTGAAGACTTATTAAACTAAAGTGTAAAACTGTTCTTTTATACAAAAAATTAAATCTTGCACCATAAAATATTGAAATAATTGTAGTTAATATGAGAAATTATCAGATTATTCTTATAAAGGAGCAAAAACTAAAAACAGCCAGACATTCCCAATTGTTAAAACTTCACTATCATTACATCTATATTTTCTTTGAGTTGAGAACTTATAACTTCATACTCTAGGGGTGTCTTACTTAAGACTCAAGGTATACTTTTGTTGTCGTTTAGGTTGTAACCAAGGATATATGGCAATATTTAAAAATCCCGATTTCTTGAAAAAATTGGGAATATTGTTGTTTAATTCTCTTGTAATTACGCTAGTAGCAAATTTCTTTGACTAAATAACCATCTTCCATGTAAATTATGCGATCGGCAATATCTAATATTCTGTTATCGTGAGTAACCATTAAGATAGCACAATTCTGTTCGTTTGCTAGATCTTGCATCAGGGTAACAACATCTTGCCCTGTTTTACTGTCTAAAGCCGCTGTCGGTTCATCAGCTAAAACTAATTTAGGATGACTTACTAAAGCACGCGCAATGGCTAGCTGTTGTTTTTGTCCTCCTAAGAGGATGTTTTAAAAGTCGAAACTAGTCAAAAATCATGCCAGTCGTCTGACCATGATTCGGATCATGGCAATATAGATAAATGTCTGGGAGGTTTCGAGTAGTGTTTCATAATCTTTGCTTAAGCGCCGACACCAATTAAGCCAACCGAAAGTCCGCTCGACAACCCAACGCTTCGGTAAATGGACAAAACCCTTTTTTGTAAAGGTCTAAGAACAATTTGCACAATAAGCGCGAAATATATCCATTACCCAACGTATAAATTCTTCGCCTCGGTATCCACCATTCATCCAATTGGAGTCGTAACCTTTATCGGCAGCAAGTATCTTAAGCCGTTTGCGTAGTCTACCGCGCTTCAATGATTTCAGATTGCTATATGTCTATGCAATGGTTTATTTCAGAAAATCTACGGTAACAATTACCAAAGCGATCGCGGTACTTTAATGTCAATAAATCTTAAGCTATCAGGTTAAAAATCTCAAAAAGTATGACATAACAATGATGTAGAAGCGTTAGGCAATGTCTGGCCACTCTCTAGGCGTCCGTGCCTCTACTGAAACTAGGCTGAAAATTTATTGCTTCACACTTTAACTTTGATCAGGACTTGTGCAGTGTATGGGTTTTGCTCGTGGAATTTTTAAATAGTTTTTTCTCTACTAACCAGTTTATTCCCCACGGACATTGCTACCTCTGGAAACCAGAACTGGTATGGTTGCATCTGCTTTCAGATGTGCTAACTGCACTTGCTTATTATTCAATTCCGGTGATGCTAGTTTATTTCGTTCGCAAACGGCGAGATTTGCCTTTTGACTGGATATTTTTGATGTTTAGCACATTCATTGTTGCTTGTGGAACAACTCATTTAATGGATGTGTGGACGCTCTGGTATCCTACCTATTGGCTATCAGGATTAATCAAAGCTATCACCGCTTTGGTCTCCGTAGCTACGGCCATAGAACTTGTGCCATTAATACCTCAGGCATTAGCTTTGCCAAGTCCTGCTCAACTAGAGGCGGCTAACTGCCAACTAGCAAAGGAAATTGCTGAGCGCAAACGGACTGAGGAGGTTTTAAGGAAAAGCGAACAACGCCTTGAAAGTATGGTTGAGGAACGCACAGCAGAGTTAACAAGAATTAATCAATCACTACAGGCAGAAATTACTCAGCGCCACCAAATGGAGATAGCATTGCGGGAAAGCGAACAGCGATTCCGGTCTGCATTCCATCAAGCTGCTGTGGGCATTGCCTATGTGGCAATAGATGGTAAATGGTTGTTAGTTAACCAGAGGCTTTGCGATATTCTTGGTTACACACTCCAAGAGCTACAGTTGCTAACTTTCCAAGATATTACCCACCCGGACGATCTTGAGGCTGACCTGAAATATATTGACCAAGTTTTAGCAGCTCGTATTCAAACTTATTCAATAGAAAAGCGCTATTTCCGCAAAGATACTTCCATAGTTTGGGTTAATCTTACGGTAGCTTTAATGCGTGAATCTAACGGAGAGCCAAAGTATTTTATTTCTGCAATTGAAGATATTAGCGATCGCAAGCACTCACAAGAGCAAATAAAAGCATCTCTTTTAGAAAAGGAGGTGCTATTGAAAGAAATTTACCATCGAGTGAAAAATAATTTACAGGTGATTTCCAGTTTGCTAAATTTACAATCTGCCTATATCAAAGACAAAGACGATTTGGCAATATTTCAACAAACCCAGCAGCGAATTGCATCGATAGCTTTGATTCACGAAAAATTATATCAATCTCAAGACTTGGCAAGAATTAATTTTGGTGAATATATTCGAGATTTAATAGCAAGCTTATTTACTGCATATGAAGTTAATGAAGACGCGATTACTGTGTCAATCAATATTGATGAGGGTATTTTTCTAGGTTTGGATGCAGCAATTCCTTGTAGCTTAATTATCCATGAACTTGTATCCAACTCGTTAAAATATGCATTTACAATAGAGCAAAATTGTTTGATTTGTATTGAGCTTAATCAAAATAATGACAATAATTTTATTTTGACAGTTAGTGATAATGGTATTGGTTTTCCTTCAAACTTTGATTTCCAAAAAGTAGCATCATTAGGTTTGCAGTTAGTAGATGCTCTTACCTCTCAACTTGGTGGAACTCTCAAGATAAAAAATGAAAGCGGAGTAAAATTCCAGTTAAAATTTTCATCTATATAAATATAAATAGAACAAATATCAAATATGCCAAACGCCAAAATCTTAGTTGTAGAAGATGAAGCTATTGTTGCTAAAGATTTACAGTATCGACTAAATAAATTTGGTTATACAGTTCCAATTATAGCTTCTTCAGGAGAAGAAGCTATTAATAAAGCATTAGAAATTTCTCCAGATTTGGTATTAATGGATATTAGACTCAAAGGTCAAATGGATGGTATAGAAGCTGCTCAAAAAATCTATAAAAATTTTGACATTCCAGTAATTTATTTAACTGCTTATGCAGACGAAAAAACATTAGAACGAGCTAAGATAACCGAGCCATTCGGCTACTTACTCAAACCTTTTAGAGAAAAAGAACTCCAAACTAATATTGAAATAACTCTGATCAAACATCGTCTAGAAAAGCAACTGAAAGCAAATAAAAAATGGCTAGATGCACTTTTAAAAAGTATTAGCGATGGTGTAATTGCTAGCGACCAGCAAGAATTGGTAACTTTTATGAATCCTGTAGCTGAAAATCTGACTGGATGGAAACAGGAAGAGGCTTGTGGCAGAAATTCATCAGAAGTATTCAATATTGCCAATGGAAAAACTCATCACCCTATTGAAAATCCGATTGTGAAAGTCCTTCAAAATGGTAATATCGTTAATCTACCACCAGAAACGATTTTGATTGCTAAAGACGGCGCAGAAATACCAATTGATGATAGTGCCGCACCGATTAAAGATGACAAAGATAAAATTACGGGTGCTGTATTAATATTTCAAGATATTAGCGAGCGCAAACGAGCGATTGAGGCTCGTCAAAAGCAAATTGAGCAAGAACAACTTGTGAGTCAATTAGAACAGAGAAATCAACTCCAAAATGACTTCTTGAATTTAGTTTCTCATGAATTGCGATCGCCTCTAAGTAATATAAAAGTAATGATTCAAATGTTACAAAACTCTTCTTTAATTGAGGAAACTCAGCACTATCTAAAACTAATGGATGATGAGTGCGATCGCGAGCTAGAACTTATCAACAATTTATTAGACTTACAACGCTTAGAAAGCTCATCCTACCCGATTATTACACCTGATGCGTTGCTCTTACAACAGTGGTTACCTTGGGTAATTGAGCCATTTAAAATCCGTATTCAAGAACATCAGCAAACTTTACAGATAAATCTAACACCAGATCTCCCGTCCCTATTTTCACACAGCACTAGCTTAGAACGGATTTTAGTCGAATTGCTCAATAATGCCTGTAAATATACACCTGCGGCTGGTGAAATTGTCCTTAGTGTACGTCACGATTCTTCAGAAACACCCCCAAAAACTACCATCACTATCAGTAATTCAGCAGAAATTCCGGCAAAAGAATTACCACGAATCTTTGAAAAATTCTATCGCCTTCCTCATGCAGACATCTGGAATCAAGGTGGTTCGGGATTAGGTTTACCTATAGTGCAGAAATTAGTCGAACAACTGCAAGGAAAGATTCAAGTAGAAAGCAACAATGGATGGACGATATTCACCCTGACGTTACCTGATTTATAGTTTGTTAGCTTCTATCAGTTCCAAAAACTGAGATAATTAGAGCAAATTTTTATTGAAACCCAAATGTCATTATCTATACCATCACCACCTCAAGGTTTTAGTGCATTTATTACTAACTTGGGAATCCGAGATACAACAGATGATTTTGTCTTGATTAAATCAGAAGTTCCTTGTGTTGCTGATGGAGTTTTTACTCAAAGTCTTTTCGCTGGACCAAGTGTTACTATTAGCCGCGATAACTTAAAAGATTCACAAGCACAAGCAATTGTTGTTATATCTAAGAATGCAAATGTCGCTAATGGTTCTGTTGGTATCGCTGACGCTCAAGAGGTTCTGCAATTAATTGCAACTGAAACTGGAGTTGCTGCACATAATATTGTAATAGCTTCTACAGGTGTAATTGGCAGACGTTACCCCATTGAAAAAATCCGCGCAGGTTTATTAGGATTAGGAAAAAAATTGAGTGCTGCTGATTTTCATGCCGCAGCCCGTGGTATTATGACCACCGATACAGTAGTGAAACTCGCTACACGCCAAATCGGAAATGCCAAGTTAGTAGGAATTGCCAAAGGTGTCGGTATGATTGAGCCGAATATGGCTACTCTTCTAGCTTTCTTTTTTACTGATGCTGCTATTAAAGCAAACAGTCTGCGTTCTATTTTTCGCTCTACTATTGATAAAACATTTAACTGCCTGAGTATAGATACTGATACTTCTACTAGTGATTCTGCCGTCATTTTAGCAAATGGTTTGGCAGGCGAAGTTCCAGAACGAGATTTTGCTAATGCATTGCAAGAAATCGCCCATGAATTAGTGTTGAAAATTGCCCAAGATGGAGAAGGTGCTACTAAGATTATTCAGGTAACTGTGGATTTTGCTATTAACTATGCACAAGCTAAAAAGGTAGCTAAAGCAATTGTAAATTCACCATTGGTCAAAACCGCCGTTTATGGAGCAGATCCAAATTGGGGACGAGTTGCTATGGCTATAGGCAAATGTGAAAATGAACAACAGATAAATCCAGAACGAGTTATTATCAGGTTTGACAATGTGAAAGTTTATCCTGATAATTTAAGCGAGGAAAATCTGGCTCGGTTGCGGCAAGTTATGTCCAAGGATCGAGTAGACATTCATGTTAGTCTTAATATTGGCGAAGCTTCTGCAACTGTATGGGGTTGCGACCTTTCAGAAGGTTATATAGAAATTAATGGTAAATACTCAACTTGACGTTTGATAAGGCTATGAGAGGCTTTACTTCGCCTTCATGCTTCACAATAGGCTAGTACAGCAATCCTGCCCTACAATAATTTAATTTTATTTTCAAGTGTATTCCATTCAATTGAAAACCTTTGTGTCAATTGATTTCTCAAAATAGTTGATATATATAAATTTTGTATTATTTGTAGTATACTATAATTAGTTTAGATTAAAGAGCTTTTCTAACTAACTAGTTGCAAGTTACAAAAAGAGTGGGTTTACAGTCATTATTATCTATCTAGCTTGATTATTGATAATTTTAATTCTCAAAGTGAGTTATAAACAACCTGGTAGGTTGGCGCAGAAGTAGCTATCCTTGAAAGAGTGTGTATAGTCACTTACCACTGTAGTTCTTTTAACTGATGTAGACTTTGGCTCTGGCGACTTCCACGCAATTGGTTTATATTACAAGATAAACTTTTCCCAACCTCCTACTTACACGTAAAATAACTCAGTAACGCTGTATAACTAAACAAATATGGATTTCGATTATTATAGAAGCATTGATGGTACTCCTGCGAATAATACTCGTCAAAGCTTACTCGCTAGCGGTTGGCGACCGTTTCACCGAGAATTAGACTGGAGCTTTTTATGGCATCTATTATCTCATGACTCACGCGAATTAACTCAAAAAAGTTTCAATTTAGCAAGTAATATTGCTGATATTTTGGGACGAAATAATTATGCTTGGTGGGCAAATCTCTTAAGTATTGTATCTGATAATACGCGTTACGAAATTGAAAAATTTTGGAATTACATTACACCAGATCCTCAATCACCAGATCATCGCTACAAAGATATTTTGAGTACGGAAACACCCATCGTTCAATTTGTCAGTCGTAGCAGTATTCCTATTGATTATGTTCTAAACAGATTACAAGAAATTACTGTAGTGCGAGTTTTACATTTACTAGCTCGTCCGGATATTATTACTCAATATTACTCAGAAAGAGATTTTTACTTTCCTGTAGAAAAGTTTTTTAACTGGGAACGATTAGATGTAATCAATACTGTTTATGCTTACTGGTCTAAATATGACGTTTGGTTGCAAATCGATCCTTACGATCGCGGACGGCGACAATATACTTTAATGGCGAAAAATTTAGCACCATTAATCAACAAAGCAACTTACGACTTAGCAGTCATGCTGAGTGGATATCAAAGCCGTGTAGGCAAAGTTCACAGTCAATTTCCTATTCGCACATTTCCAGCAGACATCCAAAACTTTACTGATTCTGTACAGCAAGCAATTCTCAATCAAAATCAGTTAGCAGTTGTTGTACATGGAGAACCGGGGACGGGTAAAACAGCTTGGACACAAGCAGTAGCAAAAGAAATTCTTGTACCTTTAGGTTTTGTAATTTTTATTTTAGATCATGATGCGATCGCCAATTTTGTCCCACCCACTTATTTAGAGCGGATTTGTATTGTCATCAACGAAGCTGATAATTTAGCACAAAATCGTGCATCCGAAGTAGCACAATACAATAACAAAACCGAACACATTCTCAGTTTGCTGGATGGTACTTTGTATCAGAGTGTAATTGATGATTCTAATATTCAGATGCAGCAACGGTTAGTTGTCTTAATGACTTGCAATACTACTGAAAGATTAGATCCAGCCATGTTACGTAAAGGTAGGGTGGATTTAATGTATGAGTTTACGCAACTGTTTGTATAAAGTTGTTTTGTGAAAACTTAGCTTCCCGACTTATTTAATAAATCGGGGAGTCGGACAACACTTATTTTCAGAAATTAAATAAAATTACGAGCAGATATCTGCTAATTTTAATTGTCGAGCTAGATACATATTTTTCGATTTGGCGAAGGTATTGTTATATATTACTGTACTTCAATTAACTAACTTAGATTCGCCATTTTTATCAAATGAATACAACATCAAAAAATCGACACAAAAAAACTGCTTTAATTACTGGAGCAGCTAGTGGAATAGGCTACCAATTTACACAAATTTTTGCTCGTCATAGTTATAATCTTGTTTTGGTGGATAAGAACGAACAAAAACTTACTGAAATTGTAAACGAATTACCGCAAAAATTCAATATTTTTGTCAAAGCTGTTACTAAAGATTTATCTCTACCAACATCACCAGAAGAAATTTTTACAGAATTACAGCAAGCATCCATCAAGATTGATGTACTGATCAACAATGCTGGTTTTGGTACTTACGGAACATTTAACAAAACAGACCTCGCTACTGAATTAAAAATGCTACAGGTAAATATCGTGAGTCTGACTCATTTAACTAAGTTATTTCTTAAAGAAATGCTTGAGCAAGACTATGGAAAAATATTAAATGTTGCCTCGGCTGCTGCTTTTCAACCAGGGCCTTTAATGGCAGTTTATTTTGCTACTAAAGCTTATGTCTTATCATTTTCAGAAGCGATCGCTAATGAATTAGAAGGTACAGGTGTCAGCGTCACTGTTCTTTGTCCAGGGCCTACAGCTTCGGAATTTCAACAAACTGCTGCAATGGAAAACTCGAAAATTGCCAGCGTTAACAGAATGATGGACACACAAACCGTTGCTAGTATTGGTTATCGTGGTTTGATGACAAATAAAACTGTGGTAATTCCTGGTATGAGAAATAAGATACTGACTCAAAGCGTCAGATTTACACCTAGAAATTTAGTCACAAAAGTTGTCAGAAGTATGCACGAACTTAAAAAAAGTAAGTAACTGATATCTTGTAATTTTTGATGATGCAATTAAGATTCGCGGATCGGTGAGGTGAATCTTAATTTTTGTCATAAATGAAACAAGATAATTAGATAATTAAGTCTGAGAATTGAAAATATTGGATTTTCTGCGGAATTTATCTTAGAGGTCTTGTAGCTAAACACCAGTGTGAGGATTTCCAGACTAAAACTTACCAGGGAAATAAATAATTGTGAAAATTCAACAATTGATTACAGAAGCGTTAAGTCTACCTAATAATGCGATCGCCTACCATATCAGTCAAGAATTAGCAGCAATCTATCCCCAGAAAGTAATGGTAGAGGGGGACGATCCGACATTCAATTTGGAGAAGTATGCTAAGGTAAACCCCTGTACTCTTCAACAGAATATCTTTATCCACAACCAGATTATTACTAGCTGGGATGGAATGGAGCAAGAAATTGATAACCATACCGAAAATGCCAGTTTTGAAGTTATATGGCAAGGACATAAACTCGATATTCTCTTAATGAGTTGGCAAGAAGGTTATTGTAAAACTCGATATTACTGGATTTTGGCTGATAGCAAAGAAGTAGCTGAAGATTTTTTTATTAATGTTTGTGATTGGAATTCAGAAATTCGTGACGAAGTTTTAGTCTTTGAAAATGGTTATTGGCAAAAAAATACTGAACTATTTCAATCAATTCAAGGTGCTACTTTTGACAATCTGATTTTGCAAGGTAATCTCAAGCAAGATATTCAAGATGATTTGAATAGATTCTTTGCATCCCGCGAAACTTACACAGCTTATGGTGTGCCTTGGAAGCGGGGTATTTTGTTTATAGGTTCACCAGGAAATGGCAAAACGCATACAGTAAAAGCATTGATTAATCAAATGCAACAGCCTTGCTTGTATGTCAAAAGCTTCAAGTGTGAGTATGACACTGATAGTGAAAATATTCGGAAAGTATTCAAACAAGCTAGGCAGTCAGCACCTTGTATTTTGGTACTAGAAGATATCGATTCTCTATTAACTGATGAAAATCGCTCTTTCTTTTTAAATGAATTGGATGGCTTCGCCTTGAACGAAGGAATTATTACTATTGCATCTACAAATCATCCAGAACGTTTAGATTCTGCAATTAGCGATCGCCCCAGCCGTTTTGACCGCAAATATCACTTTGAATTACCAGATATTGTAGTCAGACAAGCTTATATAACGTTGTGGAATCAAAAATTAACAACAGCAATGCAGTTATCTGAGGAAGCTATTAATCAGATAGTTGCATTGACAGATGGCTTTTCTTTTGCATATCTCAAAGAACTATTTCTCTCATCAATGATTCGCTGGATCGGAACCTTAGAAACTGGGGCAATGGAGAAAATTATGCTTTCTCAAGTTACAATTTTGCGAGAACAAATGAGCAGTACAACTACTGATAGCAAAAAATAAGCAAACTAGGATGACCCTGACCTAGTGATAGCAAAGTTTAGTAGATAACCAGTGGGAAGTTGTAGGTAGACGCTTAAGTGAGTTTAAAGGGGTACTGATTGCAGGGTTTGTAATTAATTTTATTACTTAGGATGGTTTTGAGTTAAATAAAGTTGTATTTAAGATTACAGGAAATGAAAAACTAGATTTGTAAGGAATTAATTTTACCCTGCTATCAAGGAGTAACAATGGTTTTAAGTCAATATCAACGTGCTGTAGGCGTTTTTACTCATCGTCGAGATGCAGAACGGGCATTACATGAGTTAAGAGATTCTGGCTTGGCGATGGATAAAGTGTCTGTAGTTGTACAGAATGCAGACTACAATCATGAGATGGCCGATGATGAAATTAAAGAGCGCACTGGTGATAAAGCTGATGAAGGTGCAACAGTAGGAGGGCTTTCAGGCGGCGCTGTTGGTGGACTAACTGGTTTATTAGTAGGTCTTGGTACTTTAGCAATCCCTGGAGTTGGGCCAATAATGATGGCTGGCGCAGCTGCAACTGCTTTGGTTACAACCCTTGTTGGGGCAAGTATTGGCGCTGCTACTGGGACTTTTGCTGGCGCATTAGTTGGTTGGGGAATATCGGAAGAGCAAGCTAGAGCATATAATCAACGAGTAGAGTATGGACACTATTTAATAATTGTGGATTGTACATCTAGTGAAATTGCAAAAGTAGAAGCAATTTTAAAGCGTTGGGGTATTGAAGAGTTTGGTATTTACGAGCATCTCAACAGCGAGCAATTACCTACAAATTATTTAAGTACGACAAATTCTGCTAGTACCATTCCTAATAAAACTGGGATTCTCACGAAGTATGCTGTTAGTTACTTCGATAACATAGATAATGTTGAAGCCACAATTAATGATATGTATGTCGCAGGTTTTCCAGCAAACCAGATTTCCTTAATTTCTAAAAACTTTTCTCAATTAATTGGGTCAATAGATATTAATTTAAGCGACCGTTTTGACGCTATGAGGTTAGGAATAGGAGATGAGTGGGCACGCTTTTATAACGAGCAAATTGCTCAAGGCAACTATCTACTCATCGTTAGTGGCACAGACAATGAGCTTGAGCAAGCTAGGTTAATTTTGGGCAATTATGGGGTTGAGGAATATCAAATTTATGACCCTATGTTAATTCGTTCTTAAAAACGAGTACTGAATTTAGCAATTTTATCAGGAGCAAACAACCGTATAGTAATACTTTAAAGTCCTACATTATATAGCTGTAACAATACAGCTATATAAGTTAGCTAGAAAGATAAGTATTTTTAGTGTGTCAAAAGAGGTAAATATTTTTTGGCGACTAGAGTAATTAATCATATTCCGCCCGTTAACCGGGCGAATATATGACTAAGCAATTGTGCGGGCTAAATTACTTCATCTAAATCTGCCCAACAATTTAGAAATGTAATTAATAGCCTTCGATTGTGAAACCAGCAGATTGAACTATCTGTTTAATTGACTCTTCAGAAGCGGCAGTTTCTACAGTTACAGTTTTAGTATCAACGTTCACATCTACTTTGGCATCAGATTCCATAGTCTGAATAGATTTAGTTATTTTTTTGGCGCAATCATCACCTTTAATATTCGGAACCTTCAATTTAATTGCCATTACTTACCTCGTTACGTCAACTGTAATTTCTATTCTAAGAAATATAATAGCAGTTAAGATAGTGAGCGCACATCTTACTATAGTGAGGGAATTGGGCATCCTAAAGATAGTAATAAATAATAGCCATACTTAAATAATTATTGATATATTTTTTAGCATTAAAACAAAATAAAAAGCAAAAATATATAAAGTAATTTCTGAAAATACACTTAGTACTACTAATTTACAAAAACCCGCTTTTTTCATTTGTTCTGAAGACTCTACTAGATATTGCAGATTCTTCTATGGGCGTTTTTTTCTAACACAGTTGTTCTCACAGCACTCCTTGAACATATAAACGTTTATACCTAAGTCACAAAACATTTTTATTTCTAGTTTTTAACTATTTTTATGCTTCAGGTACTTGTTCCAAACTTCCATGGCATATATATATCCAAAAAGCAGCTATCTTGTGGCATATATTTTTCATTGCAGCAGTTTGTTGAAATTCATAAACGCATAAACCGGATATCTAAGCCAAGACCATCACACTATTATTAATGGCATTTTGCGCGTTGCTGAACAAGGGAATGATTCAGACTGACACGGAGATTGTGGTTGATGCAAATTCCAAAATCATCCCGCAATCATGCAACCCCAAGTATCTATAAAAAAGATATACAGCAGTTTTCGTTTACATGAAGTACAAAGTCACAGGTCTTGAGGCAGGAGGTAGGAGGTAGCTATGCTGAAGGGATAAAAAATAATTAGAGTTTTGAATTCTCAGTTTTGTACCTCATAAACCTGCAATACGCTGTATAGCTGTAGTCATATAGGTTAGGACATAATAACAAGCGTGAAAGCTGGGAATAGTAATAGTTTTACCTTCTGCCTCCTGCCCTCTGCCGCCTGCCTCCTGCCCCCTGCTATATTTTTTGATTCTGATATTAAGAATATAAAAAAATGGGGCACTCCCAAAAGTGCCCCTGCTAAACTTTGACACAAACACTGCTGCTTTAAACCTGAACTGCTAACTTTGCTTCCGTAGCTGTCAACCGCTCATAGGCAGCCCGCATTTTCAAACCTGTAAGCACTTGGAACAAACCAGTTCCATTGTTGGAACCTGGATATTCACGGTGCTGGAGTAATAAGTGAGTTAACTCACCTTGATATTTGGTGGATGTATTGCTGAGATGGGTTTCGATGTAAATTACTTCTTCTAGGTTGTCAAATTGACCATCTACCTCTAATACTGAGACGTAACGCCCGTAATAGACATCAGAGCCATAGTATAATTGCATACCAGGATACGAACAGGTAAGCTTACGTCCACAGGGAGTCCAGTTAATTGTTGACCCTTCATCAAATAGGTAGGTTGGTTCAAAGCCTTCTTTACCTTCGCGCTGGAGCATACGTACCCGTAAGACTCGACGCTCCGTGTCGTTTTTGATCAAGTTGGTGGGCAATACCTGAAGAACTACATCAGCAAATTCTCTTTGTGGTTCGATAAACTTTTCAAAGTCAGGTTTGCGGGAATTGATTTGCGCTAAGACATCATCGTAGCCATGACCGCGCTCAGCCATATCTCGCTGGATTTTCCAGGCAATTTTGACTTCATCACTAATGTCAAAATAAACGCTGAAGTCAATTAGCGATCGCACCCGCTCATCGTATAAAGGATGCAGTCCTTCAACCACTATAATATGATTCGGCTCCACCCGCTCTGGCGGGTCAATCAAGCCGGTTTCGTGGTTGTAAATCGGCTTATCAATCCCTTGACCATTTTTGAGCGCTTTAATTTGCTCATACATCAGGTCAAAATTGTTCGCCCTGGGGTCTAGTGCGGTTATCCCCGTTTCTTTACGTTGTTTGCGATCCAAAGAGTGATAGTCATCCAAGCAGATGACTGTCATTAAATCTTCACCAAACAAATCTATCAGACGACGCAAAAACGTAGATTTACCGCAACCAGAGTCTCCGGCTACTCCAATCAGTACCACGCGTTCCGGCTTACTTGTCATAAATCTCCTCTAAATACTAAAGTTGTGTCAATAATTTTTCACACAGCAGATTTTGAAGCCAGGAGTTTACCCCTTTGGTTTGTCCTGCGTTCTTGCTACCCAGCACAGCTATAAGACATCAACAGGTAGACAACATCAAAACTAATAAGTTGCTAATCGTTGGACTGGCCTGAATCTTAGTGCCGGTAAGTATTTAATCCTAGTGGTATATTTGATTTTAACAGAATGGGGTATCTCATACAAGATTTACCCTTTAGAAGAATTAGTGTGGTTCACCAATAATTTTGATGATTCAGTTATTAATTTTCAAAGAGAGTTCGCCAGCACTCGTAAGTGTTGTACTGCTATCAGTCTGCGACTTCTGACTCAATGTAATGATTTGTAATAGTATAATATATTTCATTGGCAAAATTTTTGAGATTCTGCTAATTGCAGATCAAAATCTATCCAACGAATGACTTCCTAACTTGCATGAGTAAAATTATTGCGTGTAAATTTATGGATATGGTCAAATAGGAGTGTAGGTGTTGTAAACATTCAACGATTCCATTCGCCAAGATAGTAAAATTTAACCAGATATCTCAAAGGCGATCGCCCTTTACCAATAGGGAGAAAATCTTGCCGATACAAGCTTTTTGTATTAAATATCTGCAAGACTCAAGCATAGCCAAAAGAGTAAGTAAATTTAGTAGTAATAGTGAGGGAATTACCAAGGATGCAGTAAGTAGATACTTTTGTTCAGAAAATAGTGGAATTAGCAACAATTCCATTCAGGTTGAGACTTGGAAGTAAAATTACAAACTTTGATCGCAAGCCACTGATGGAGGTTGACAGATTTTTCACATCAAGTGAAACTGATTATAGTTACTTAAATCGCAGTTCTCTGTATCGTTATATTTGTAACTGAAATTGTACTAACCATGTAGTAAAATATGTTCGAGCAATAAATATAGCTAAGAATATTTCGAGGCAGTACTAGATTTCGTCAAGTAAAACCGAGCAGAACATGCTTTTAAGTGCATCGATTGATACGGCTTATGCTGTATTATGCAGCATGATGTATTTGTAGATAAAAGTTAGCAAATAAAGTATCGGTGGTAGTTAAGGAAGAAAAGATTAAATTGATTCATTATTAACATTCTCCAAAAGACTTATCCTTTACCTTAGAAGGTGAACAGGTGTGTTTTTTACTATGCCTGCATGTCTTCGGTGAGTGTACTTAGCAAGGCATCAATTAATGATGCTGTTTTTCCAAAAAGCCAGTTTTGTGAAACGAAAATCCGGTAAACTAAAGCTGGTAAGGTAGGGGAATAGTTTTTTTGAAAAACGGTTAAGTAAATATCGGAGTGGTAGAACGAATGTACAATCAAGGTGCTGTTGAGGGTGCTGCCAACACACAATTAGGTAGCCGCGTCTTCCTCTATGAAGTGGTAGGTCTGCGTCAGAGTGAAGAAACCGATCAAACGAACTACCCAATTCGTAAAAGTGGCAGTGTGTTCATCAGAGTGCCTTACAATCGCATGAATCAAGAAATGCGACGTATCACTCGTCTAGGCGGCACAATTGTTAGCATCCAGCCTATAACTGCGCTACAGCAAGTTAATGGCAAAGCCTCACTTGGAAATGCTAACAGCGAAGAGAGTGAGTTAGCTAAATCTGAGGAAACTGCTAACGGTGAAGGAAATGGTAAAGCCACACCTGGGAACACTAACAGTGAAGTTAAAGCTGAAGAACAGCTCAAGAACAAGGACAAGAAAGGCAACACCATGACTCAAGCGAAAGCCAAAAAAGGTGACGTTCCTGTTAACACTTACCGTCCCAATGCTCCGTTTATTGGCAAGGTAATATCTAATGAGGCGTTAGTCAAAGAAGACGGAATTGGTATTGTTCAGCATATTAAGTTTGACCTGTCTGGTAGTGATTTGAAGTACATAGAAGGTCAAAGTATCGGCATTATTCCACCAGGATTGGACAAGAACGGTAAGCCCGAAAAACTCAGACTGTATTCCATTGCCTCAACTCGTCATGGCGATGATGTAGATGATAAGACAGTATCACTGTGTGTCCGTCAGTTAGAGTACAAGCACCCAGAAACTGGCGAAACGGTGTACGGTGTTTGCTCTACTCACTTGTGTTTCCTCAAACCTGGGGAAGATGTGAAAATCACAGGGCCAGTGGGTAAGGAAATGTTATTACCCGAAGACCCGGATGCTAATATAATCATGATGGCAACCGGAACAGGTATTGCACCGATGCGGGCTTACCTGTGGCGTCAGTTTAAAGATGCTGAAAAAGCAGCTAATCCAGAATACGAATTTAAGGGATTTTCTTGGCTAATATTTGGTGTACCTACAACTCCAAATCTCTTATATAAGGAAGAACTGGAAGAAATTCAAGAAAAATATCCCAATAACTTCCGCCTGACTCCTGCTATCAGTCGCGAACAGAAAAATCCCCAAGGCGGTAGAATGTATATCCAAGACCGCGTAGCCGAACATGCTGATGAATTGTGGCAATTGATTAAAAATGAAAAAACCCACACCTACATCTGCGGTTTGCGAGGTATGGAAGAAGGTATTGATGCAGCCTTAACAGCAGCAGCAGCTAAAGAAGGCGTTACTTGGAGTGATTACCAGAAGGAACTCAAGAAAGCCCATCGCTGGCATGTAGAAACATACTAAGTTAGTCATTACTCATTAGTCATTGGTCATTAGTTTTAGACAAACGACGAATGACTAAAAACAAATGACAAATGAAGAAGGATAATCAGTAGGTAGGGCATTAATATGCTCTACCTACAATTGTTGTTGGTGAAATTGGGTACAAAATTTGTGGGTGTGAAACTGGGAATACTGGGATTAGGAACCGTAGGGACGGGTACAGTGCAGTTGTTGCAAGATAAAACTGGGCGTCACCCGTTGTTGCAAGAGATAGAAATCTACCGAGTAGGAGTACGATCGCTAGATAAACCCCGTGCAGTAGAATTGCCCACGGATGTATTGACTACAGATTTGGAAGCTATTGTCAACGATCCGGCAGTAGATATAATAGTCGAAGTTATAGGTGGACTAGAACCAGCGCGATCGCTAATCCTCAAAGCTTTAAGTAATGGCAAGCACGTAGTCACCGCGAATAAAGCGGCAATTGCTCGCTTTGGTGTAGAAATTTTCACAACAGCCAATCAATCCGGCGTATACGTCATGTTAGAAGCTGCTGTGGGTGGTGGGATTCCGGTAATTCAACCGCTCAAGCAGTCCTTAAGTGTTAACCGCATTCATGCTGTAACTGGCATTGTTAACGGTACAACAAACTACATCCTCACACGGATGCAAACAGAAGGCAGCAACTTCAGTGATGTCTTAGCTGATGCTCAGCGCTTGGGTTATGCTGAAGCTGACCCCACAGCCGATGTTGATGGCTTAGACGCAGCTGATAAAATTGCTATTTTGGCGTCATTAGGCTTTGGCGGACGTATCAACCTCAAAGATGTCTATACTGAGGGAATTCGGCAAGTCAGCAAAACAGATATTGCCTACGCCGAAAAATTGGGATTCACGATCAAATTATTAGCGATCGCCAAAAGAATCACTCCCTCATCTGGCTCATCTCCCCTATCTCCTCTGTCGTTGAGAGTTCATCCGACTTTAGTACCCCAAGCGCATCCTTTGGCTAGCATCAACGGTGTTTACAATGCCATACTTGTGGAAGGAGAACCCATTGGGCAGGTAATGTTTTTTGGCCCTGGTGCTGGTGCTGGTGCAACCGCCAGTGCTGTAACCTCAGATATCTTGAATTTAGCTGCTACTTTAAAAACGCAAAGAGTCACCAATAAATTACATCAATCCGAAATAGGTTCGCTCAATCCCTTATTAGCTTGCGGACATGATGAATACAGCCAAATTGCGCCAATGGCAGAACTGATAACTCGGTTTTATGCGCGTTTCCTCACGAACGACCAACCTGGAGTTATCGGTAAATTGGGTACTTGCTTTGGTAACTATGGCGTCAGCTTGGAGTCAATCGTCCAAACTGGCTTTCAAGGGGAACTAGCAGAGATTGTGGTTGTTACCCATAATGTGCGGGAAGGCAACTTTCGGCAAGCTTTGGCAGAAATTGAAAATTTAGAAGCGATAGAAAGCATTCCCAGCTTACTGCGCGTACTTTGAAATTAGGTGAATAGCGTAGACACGAAGTGGCTTGTCGTCAGACATCGCTCGGCGTTGAACCTAAAAGCCTAGCTGTTGACAAAGCCTTAGCCTGATGTCAAGCTACACTGAAAAACAACCCTTACTCCTGCTCTCGGTAGTCTTATGACTTCTGCAACCGACCTCTCTACAGACCTGACTCCTTTCCCCGACCATACGCAGCTACCAGAGTCTAATGGCACTTTCGTGAAGAATTGGCAAGAGCATCCCCAAAGCATCTTACTTACTGACTCGATTACACCTGTTCTCAATAAATTACATCCTGACGGTCAATATTGTATCGGTCAGGACTTAGGTATTTACTGGCGCTTGACAGACCCTCTCGAAAAAGGTGCTGAAGCTCCAGATTGGTTTTATGTAGGAAATGTACCGCCTTTGCTCGATGGACAAACGCGCAGGTCTTATGTGCTGTGGCGAGAATTTATTGCCCCATTAATTGCCTTAGAATTTGTTTCTGGTGATGGTAGTGAAGAACGAGATAAAACTCCTTGGCAAGGCAAATTTTGGATTTATGAGCAAGTAATTCATCCGGCTTTTTATGGCATTTATGAAGTTAAAAAAGCCAGTGTGGAAATGTATGAATTAATTGGTGGTCAATATCAGTTATTAACAGCAAATGAGCGCGGACATTATCCGATTACGCGCTTGGGAGTTGAATTAGGTATTTGGCAAGGAGTTTATCAAAATGTCGAATTGCCTTGGTTGCGGTGGTGGGATTTACAAGGTAATTTGTTGTTGACTGGTGATAAAAGGGCGGAACAGGAAAGCCAAAGAGCAGAATTAGAAAGCCAAAGAGCAGAATTAGAAAGTCAAAGGGCGGAACTAGAACGCCAAAGAGCCGATCGCTTAACTGCCCAATTGCGTAGACACGAAGTGGCTTGTCGTTAGACATCGCTTGGCATTGAACCGGAAGTTTAAGTATTTGGCAATAGCTACTAAAAAAGTCCCCAACAAGAGGACTGACAGAAGGCTTATTGAGGTTAGGGAAATAAATTAGTCCGCTAGCAAGTCCATAACTTGCTCTAGCAGCAGTTTAGCTTTGTACAGGTTAAGCAGTTTCTCCTGCTCCCAGCGACTAGGTGCGCTCAAATATTTGCCTTCTAGGCTTGCCTTGATTAACGCTGCTTGTTCGACTGTAGGAGAATTCATTTCATCTAGTGCCGTGCCAATGGATTGAAAGCTGCCAAAAGATAATCTTCGTAATCCTTTCCTTTCTTGTAGCTGGTTAAGTGCGATCGCCCCAAATGCAATCAACGATGTGATATAGCTTACCTTCTGCACTGATTTCCCTGTGGGTCGTAATCCATAACGCTGACATAGCAAGCGTAGTTCAGCAATGGTTTTGATTTCAAGTTCCGATCGTGTAAACATAGAATTGTCTCATTTTGCTTGGGATATTGGTGGTTGCTGTACTCGCCAAAGTTAGACAACCACCAAATAAACATTAAACAGTTGCAAACGAGTGTTTCAGGCTTATATTTACATTTCTACATAATGCCTAATCCAAAAGGTAACCCAGAAAGTTTGAGACCATTTGAATCACAAAGAGAAGAACCACTATCAACTACTATTAGTTTTCGCGCTACTGAAAAAATGAAAGATGAAGTGAAAGCACAAGACGACCCTGCACAATTCTGTAGAGAAGCTATTCAGGAAGCGCTAGACAAGAAAAAGAAAACTTAGCTCTTGCCATTATGCAACAATGCTAGATGGTGAGAGCAGATGAAAAATTTTATAACGCACTGAAAACTAGTAACTACGCAAATAATCTTCTGTGGGTGGAGAATATTTAGAGAGCGATCGCCTTTCTTATATCTTTACAATAGAGCATATTTTTATACTTTAAAAATATTTTTACATAGATTGAGCATCAGGAATCAAAGCGATCGCAGAGAATCTTCATCAGCGAAGCGAGATAAAGGCGCACCGAGTTTCGCAAAAATTAAATAGGAGTTCGATATTGCAATCAAGTGAGAAGCCGACATTGAATTCGGGCGGTCGTTTATTGAATTTGGGCAATCGTTTCTTGAATTCGGGCGATCGTTTCTTGAATTCGGGCAGTCGTTTATTGAATTCGGGCGATCGTTTCTTGAATTTGGGCGATCGTTTCTTGAATTCGGGCGATCGTTTCTTGAATTCGGGCGATCGTTTCTTGAATTTGGGCGATCGTTTCTTGAATTCAGATAAATGTCAATAAAATTACGTAACAAATATAATAACTTTTGTACTAAATATTTTAAATAATACTGAATATTGCGGGTGTTAATCACCGCGATTTTGTTTATTGTAATGGGATAAAGACAAGGATATAAGTCAGTTTTTATCCTACTGCATCATAAAAAAAGGAAAGTTATTTATGTCACGTCCAAAACGTGGGTCTAAAGTACTTGATAAGGCACAGCGTCGGATTGCGGCTTTGAAATCGATTAGTCCCACCTTAGATTTAGGTAATGGAATCACTATTGACACCTTTGCCGCCGCCATTAAAAAAACACAGGAGAAGTTGGAAGCTCATAACTCCACCCTCTCCACGGTGGATCTAACTCAGGGAGCCTTTGAATTAGCCGAAAAGTCGCTGATGGAATTAACAGAACATGTGTTAGTCAGCGTAGCTGCAAAGTATGGCAAGAATAGCGATGAGTACAAAATGGCAGGGGGCGTTCGTCGCAGCGAACGCAAGCGTCCAGTGCGGAAGCCTAAGCAAGAGGTTGTTGCTTGATAAAGACAATACATTTGGGTTTTTTGACACTCTCCCGAATTCAAATCGGGAGATTCTTGGTTAGGCAGTGAACCAATAGAAAAAAGATAACATTTAAATAGCGATCGCTTGAGTTTTAGAGAAATATTGCTTAGAGGCATAGTGGTTTGTCGTTACACATCGCTTGGCGTTGAAATTGTCATGAAAGAAGTATTTTAATATGCTAGTCCAGTCAACACCCGCAGAACAAAGAACAGTACTACATAACATTAGCTGGGAAACCTTTGAAGCCTTGCTAAAAGACACAGGTGAGGATAGAGACTCTCGGTTTGCTTATGATGGCGGTACTTTAGAAATCATGACACCACTTTTTGAACATGAAAATCCCAAAATTCAATTTGACCGCTTGATATTTGCTTTGACTGAAGAAATAGGAAGAGAAATTAAAAGTGCTGGTTCTACAACATTGAAGCGCAAATTAGCAAGAAAAGGGATAGAGCCAGATAACTGCTACTATATACAAAATGAACCAAGAGTTAGAGGGAAGAAAAGTCTTAATTTAGAAACAGATCCACTACCTGATTTAGCAATTGAGATTGATATTACTAATAGTTCAATTAATAAATTTAATATTTACGCAGCGTTAGCTATAAATGAACTTTGGCGATATGATGGGCAAAATTTGAAATTTTATCAGCTGCAAGCAGGGCAATATGTTGAGTGTAAATCTAGCATCGCTTTTCCTCTGATTTCAGTGAATGAGATGAGTAAATTTATTCAGCAAAGTCAAAGCATGGGTGAGGTTGCTTTGTTGAAATCTTTTCGTATTTGGGTTAGAGAAAAATTAGCATAGTTAACTACGATATGTCATGGCGATTCTCCTTCCCTTCGAGACGCTGCGCGAACGCAGACGCTTCGCGATCGCACCATTAGTAAAACTCAAGCAGAAGCGTTGGCGGACTATTTTAATGTAGATATCAGTTTATTTATTTAGCTTATCTTCCATAACAACGCTCTTAAAACCAGCGCTTGGTGTTGAGCCGGAAATTTAATATTTTGGTATGAGTTTAAAGGTGCGTAGATGCGTAGCGGCTTGTTGTTAGACATCGCTTTTCTACTCAATACAACAGCTACAAAATCTTTTGCCAGTTAGCTTCTAAAGCTTGAGTAAGCTATGTACCTATATTAAAAATCTATATACTAACCATCCCAAACCCAAGCCTAGACTAGAAATGCTAGCTAAAATTAGAAAAGTATAAAATTTGCTAAAAGATTTTAGTAATTTATCTCCAGCCACAGCCATAGCCCCAGCCCCAGCCCAAGCCCAAACCGCAGCCCCAGCCCAAGCCCCAGCCCACACAGTCCAAGTCACATACGCAGCCACAGCCCCAACCACAGCCACAGCCCCAGCCACAGCCACAGCCACAGCCCCAGCCACAGCCCAAGCCACAGCCCAAGCCCCAGCCCAAGCCCAAACTATGTACGAATCGTTAGACGCGCCTAAAAAGTAGCCTACGAGTTGGTAGCTAAATAATACATAAACCAACGAGCCCCAGGGAATAATTCTAGATGATTTAGTACTTGGTTTACTTGGAATTGGCTCTAATAGCTTGGCTTTGGAACGAACAACTTCTTTTTTATGGACTGGAGCAACAGATGGTGGAGGCGTTGCTTTTGGTGCTTCTAGCATTGCCAACCATGCCTGCATCGACTGAGGGCGGTCTTTTGCCTCCAGCACCATGCCCTTAAGAATTGCTTGATTTAATCCATTGCTGATGCTTGGACTAATTTGTTTAGGTGCAGTTAGGGAAGCATTATCGAGCTTGCGAGCTAGAGAAGTTGTAGGGCGTTGACCTGTTACTGCATAATAAAGTGTAGCAGCCAAACAATAAACATCCACTGTTGGCTCACGACTACCTCTGCTCATCTGTTCATAGGGCGCAAACCCTTCATTACCCGCAATACCTTTTGAACTCAAAGTTTTAGGTAAAAGTTCTTTAGCGATTCCAAAGTCAATTAAAACGGCTTTGCCATTTCTCCGCACCATGATGTTTCCAGGATGGGCATCTCTATGTACTAAACCTGCTTGATGCACTACGCTCAAAGCTTCCCCAATCTGGCGGATGCAGGGTAGAATCTCTGCTTCTGGTAAAGCTCCCCTACGCCTCACTGCCTCAAACAAATTTTCTCCCTCAACAAAGTCCATTACTAAACAGTGGGTAGCACCTTCTTGAAACAAATCAATCACTCCCACAATATGAGGATGAGGGTCTTTTGATAAACGTGCGAGTATTCGCCCTTCTTGGATAAATCTCTCTATGTACTTTTCATATTCCGCATCGTGGCTGAGAAATTCATTGGGTGTCTTAATTACAACTATCTGGTTTAGTTCAACATGCAAAGCCTTATAAGTAATCCCGAATCCTCCCTGTCTCAGGACTTGCTCAATTACATATTTGCCACTTTGCAATCGTTGTCCTGAGATCCAGGGCATGAATACCTCTAAGTAAAAAATTACTTTAGTGTCAGCATCTTAATGAGAGTTTAGCTAATTCTACGGTGTTTTGCTAGACGACGGACTAGGAGATACTGAGGTTGGACTGGTAGACGAAGGGGATTTTAATTTATCCATCACAGCACCCACCCCTGCAAGTAAGCCTCCTAAAGCTGCGATCGCTGCTATCACCACTCCCCAAAACTGGATGTTTCGCTCCCAATTTGACTTAGTTTTAGATGGTTCAATTACTGAAGGCTGCAAGTTTTCTCCAGTCAAACCCAAAGAATCGAGCCATTCCCGCATCGATTGCGATCGCTCTTTAGGATTTAGCTTCATACCTGTTAAAATCGCGCGGTTTGTGCGATCGCTAATCTGAGGATTATATTTTTTCGGTTCTACTAAAGGAGCTTTATCCACCTTACGTTTGAGCGCACTGACTGGTGTTTTTCCAGTCAGAAGTACATAAAGAGTTGCTGCTAAAGAATAAATATCGCTATATGCTCCAGTTGGTTTAGTATGTTGAGCATAAAGCTCAGGCGGTGTAAATCCCTCAGAAGTTTCCTTAGTTCTACTTGTGGTTAAAATATGGTCGAAATCGAGAGCTAAACCAAAATCAATTAGCACCGTTTCCGGCTGTCCTTCTCGCACTCGCAAAAAGATATTTCCTGGATGTACATCTCGATGAATCAACCGATTCTCATGTACTTTAATCAGTGCTTCCCCAATTTGTTGAATGTAGCGTAAAGCCTCTGATTCAGAAAGTATTTGTTGGCGACGGTCAGCTAAACTCACACCATCGACATACTCCATTACTAAACACCAGTGTTCTTCTTCTTTGAACGGTTCTGCAACCTGCACAATATGTTTGTGTTTACATTGAGTAAGTTTTACCGCCTCTTGCCAAAACATTGTTTCCAGTCGTCCGCGTTCCAACTGGTTTAGGGAATTTAGTAAATCGTCATTTAAGGTTTTAATGACTTGGCGATCGCCATTCTGATTTTTGACTAAATAGGTGATACCAAAGCGTCCTCTTCCCAACTCTTTTTCAATGGTGTATTTTGCACCTTGCAAGCGATCGCCAGCTACCCAAGCCATCTTTGCAACTCCCAAAATGCTTAGATTAATTCTGACACAAGAGAGCCTTAATAACTTGAGCCTAGCTTTGACAGAAAGACTGCGATCGCTTGCTAAACTAAAAAACAACCCTTATTCCTGCAAAGGTGACCTTATGACCTCTGCAACCGATTTATCCACCGACCTCACCCCATTCCCAGACCATACACAACTTCCTGAGTCTGACGGTACATTCGTGAAAAACTTTCAGGAACATCCTCAAAGTATTCTCCTTACCGACTCAATAAAACCGATATTGGAAAAGCGTCATCCTGATGGACAATACTGCATCGGTCAAGATAGCGGTATCTACTGGCGGATGACTGACCCTCCAGAAAAAGGTGCCGAAGCACCTGATTGGTTTTATGTAGGAAATGTACCACCTACTCTTGATGGACAAACGCGCAGGTCTTATGTATTATGGCGAGAATTTATTGCCCCATTAATTGTATTAGAATTTGTTTCTGGAGATGGTAGAGAGGAGCGAGATAAAACTCCTTGGAAGGGGAAATTTTGGATTTACGAGCAAGTGATTCGGCCTCCCTTCTACGGCATTTATGAAGTGAATAAAGCCAGTGTAGAAGTTTATGAATTAATTGGTGGAGAATATCAGTTATTAACAGCAAATGAACGCGGACATTATCCCATACATCCTTTAGAGGTGGAGTTGGGTCTATGGCAGGGACAATATCAGAATATGGAATTACCTTGGCTGCGCTGGTGGGATTTACAAGGTAATTTGTTGTTGACGGGCGAAGAAAGAGCCGAACAAGAACGTCAAAGAGCCGAACAAGAACGCCAAAGAGCCGATGGCCTAGCTGCTCAATTGCGCTCTCTAGGCATTGAACCGAACGCATAATTTTTACCAAAAGTCAACTATTTATTCACATCTAACAACCGTGAAGTTTCTAAGCGACTCATCCACTTTCCGAAATAAACTCGATTAGCTTTTTCCTCAGATGGATCTTTGGTATCTATTGGATAAGGCGCTAGTCCTAAAATCGCTGCTGTGGTGACGCAAAACATCGATTTTTGGAAAGTCATGCAAATTTGCACTCGCAAATCATCTTCTCCCCGAAGACTGTGACGATAAATTTCATGCAAGTACTCTGGCAGATAATGACGCATATCTTGCATCAACAAGGTGGGGGGAATACCTGCGCCGCCGATGGGTAAAGGATCGGCGTATAATGCGCCATATTGGAATCGACTTTGATCTGGGGAGATTTGATAAGCTTGGGCGTTGTATGAAACTGTGCCCTGGAAAGGTGTTCCTCTAAAGAAAACTGCTTCTACATAAGGTATTGCTGTGTCTGCTAAGAAAGTCAAACCAACGTCTTCGGGAATGATATCATAGAGTTTTTCCCGAACTTTGACTGTGTAGGTAATTGGCTTGGATGCATTTTCCACTAACCCTGCTTTAATATGGTCTACAACTTGGGGAATCGATTTGATTTCGCCTTTGTCATAGCGGTCTGATAAGCTGAGGAAAATATCAGCCATGACTCGCCAAAATTGACCTAAACCAGTGTAGTAAGCAAAAACGCGTAACTGTTCGGTTAAAAACTCCGGAAACAGTTGGTTAATGCCTAAAATTAAAGGATTATTTTTAAATTTAGCTGTGATGACAGCTTGCGCTCTTTCTTTAAATTCTTCTGTATCTAAATATGTGTCTAAACCGCCGCCACCGTGCCACATCATGCCTTTCATGCAATATTCGGCATATTCAAAATTAATGCGATCGTGCCACCAGTGACGCAGTAATTTCTGAAAAGATACTTTTCCATTAAAGTATTTAAAAAATGGGAAAAATACTAAAAACTGATGCTCGGCAATGTAATTTAGATTTACTGAATAGGCATCTATAACTACGCCATAGCTTTTGAGAATACCAACTACTTCCACGACATTTTCTGGAGTATCGGTAAGTAATGCCTGTCCTGTTTGCAAGCGTTCAATAAACTCAGGTAAAGGTTCGTTAGTGAATTTATTTCTAATAGTTACCATTGCTAGTTCTCCATAAAGTATAAGGCATGGGGCATTGGGCAAACAGGGAGTGTGGGAGAAAAAGGAGGTGTGGGAGGATGGAGAAGAGGCGAAAGCCAGAAGTATAAATTTTTCCCCCCACACTCCCCACACTATCTCATCTGGTCATCTTTCCCCCCCCTCTCCCCACACTCCCCACACTTCCCACACTTCCTCATCTCCCCATTTTCTTATCCAAGGACACTGTTGCTACAACATTTTGAGTATTCACCATCGCTGTAATTGTTGGTTCAGTCCAGCGTGATAACCAAGAGGGCTGGATGCCAAAAATTACAATTAGCAAGGCTAAGATTGCAGCGGGAATGCGATCGCTCCAATACACGCGTGGTAAGTTGACAACAGGTGAAGATAAACGTCCAAAAAAGGCGCGGTTCATAAGTAATAGAAAATAAACCGCTGTTAAACCCGTACCAATCATGCATAACAGTGTTTGTACCGGAAAAACTGCAAAACTGCCCCGATAAACTACGAATTCGGAAATGAACCCTAACATCCCCGGTATACCTGCGCTGGCCATGACTCCCACAATCATCAAGCTACCGATTACTGGCATACCCCGTTCTGGGTTCAGCAGTCCTCTAATGATTTCTAAATCCCGACTTCCGGCTTTTTTATACACAACTCCCACCAACAAAAACAGCATTGCAGAAATCAAGCCGTGACTAATCATCTGCATGACAGCACCCAAGACACTTAAAGGTGTAGCCGCTGCTGCTGCTATCAGTACATAGCCCATGTGTCCAATAGAACTGTACGCCACCATTTTTTTCATATCTGTTTGGGCGATCGCACACGATGAACCATACAATACACTTATAACTGCCCAAATTGCTAACCAAGGAGCCAGATAACTCCAAGCTTGTGGTAACAAGTTCATGCCAAATCGCAGTAAGCCGTAAGTTCCCAACTTCAACAGTACTCCAGCTAAAAGCACGGAAATCGGTGTGGAAGCTTCAACGTGAGCATCTGGCAACCAAGTATGGAAGGGAACTAAGGGAATTTTTATCCCAAAACCTACCAAAATTCCCACTAGCAATAAAAGTTGTGTTGCTAAAGGTAAAGTTGTGGTGTTCAAGCTTGCTAATGCAAAGCTAGAGGAACCACTCAGCCAAACTATACCTAAGAAACTTGCTAAAATCAGGATTCCGGAAACAGCAGTATAAATGAGAAATTTTGTTGCAGCATAACCCCGTCTTGTACCACCCCAAATAGCTATCAACAGATATAGCGGAATTAACTCCAACTCGTAAAACAGGAAAAATAGCAGTAAATCCTGTGCTAAAAAAGCTCCTGTCACCCCAACACTTAACAGTAGTATCAAAGAGTAATACAATTTAGGACGCCCAAGGGATTCATCGCTACTGTAGATGGCAATGCAAGTTAATAGTCCATTTAAGATCAGCAATGGCAAAGATAAACCATCTACTCCCAGGTTATAGTTCAAGCCTAAAACATCTATCCAAGGAACAGACTCGGCAAATTGTTGACTAACTTCTCCAGGACGGAACTGAATTGTTAATACAACTGTCAAAAATAAAACAGTAATCGCAAAGCCCAAAGCTACCCCACGGGCAAGTTTCCCACTAATACTAGAGGGCCAGAAACCAATTAAAGCTGCGCCAATCAACGGCACTAGAATTAAAGCACTAAGCATAGACTTCAGGTAAGGGGGATGAGGGGATGGGGAGGCAACGGGAGAAACTTGTAGAGACAAGGGTTAACCCTTGTCTCTACTTAAAAAGGCAATTTATTTAATAAACCTAACGACCAGCTGATGAAAAAGCCCAGGATGCTGACGACAGCTAGGATGGTCAACATATAACCTTGGGATTGTCCAGAAATGCTGTACTTTAAACTTTGTCCGCCAAAAATTGTAGCAAAGCCAACTAAGTTCACTATACCGTCAACCAAATAGCGATCGCTCCAAGCAGAAATCTTAGATAGCAGTGCAACTGCATTCACTATGGTGAGTCGATAAACTCGGTCTATATAAAAGTCATAACCCAACAAATCCTGGACAAATCTCCATGTTAAAATTCTCGATCTTGACCAAGCTTTGTGCAGATAAACTGTAGAGCCTACAACTACTCCTAGTACTGTAGAAGCAAATAGCGCTAATGCTACATACCAATTAATACTTTCCCAATCAGGTAGCAGATACCATTGCTGTAGCATTAGGGGTAAAAGCAAAGTCAATACTATTAAAGTCACCATTGGCAAGGCCATCGACCAACCAACTTCTGGGGTACGGCGGGTCTTGGGTTGCGGTTTCCCCCAGAAAACTAATCTAAATACTCTGGTCAAGTTCAATGCTGTCAAGCCATTGACTAATAATAAAACTCCAATCACCCAAGGGCTAATACTTACAAAACCGTCAGCCCATGCTAACATTGCCCAGAAGCTTCCTAGTGGTAAAAGTGTGACCATTCCTGCCGAACCGACAACGTAGGCAGTGGTGGTAGCTGGCATCCTTGACCACAGACCGCCCATTTCCGTTAAGTCTTGGCTTTGGGTAGTTAATATTACTGAACCAGAACTCATAAATAATAATGCTTTGGCGATCGCATGGGTTAACAGCAACATCAAGGCTACACCCCCTTGCTGTAAGCCTACTGCCAAAAACGCTAACCCCATGTATGCACTAGTAGAATGAGATAAGGCTCGTTTAATGTCTATTTGGGCTATGGATACTAATGTTGCACCAATTGCTGTTACCGTGCCCATAACTACCAAAACATTCAAGGCAACTGGTGAGAGGGCTAACAATGGTTGCAGTTTAAATAGCAAATAAGCACCACCAGCTACTACCAAGGAATTTCGCATTACTGAGGCGGGGTTCGGCCCTTCCATCGCTTCATCTAACCACAGGTGCAGGGGAAACTGGGCACATTTACCCGCAGGGCCAGCAATTAAAGCCAACCCCAATAATGTGGATGTAATTGGGCTTAAATTAGCTGTTTGCGCCCACTCATATAAATCGGAAAAGTTCAAACTGCCAGCCAAGGTGGAAAGGGTGACTACAGCCATCAGCAGTAATAAGTCTCCCACCCGTTTAGTTAAAAATGCATCTCGCGCTGCTGTCACCACTAATGGTTGAGCATACCAGAACCCCACCAGCAAGTAAGTTGAAAGTGTCAGGACTTCCAAAAGAGCATAGCTGAAAAATAGAGAATCACTGATTGCTAGAGCACTCAGTGCCGCTTCAAAAAATCCCAGCAACGCAAAAAAACGCGCTAACGACCAGTCTTTTTCCATGTAACCCAAGGCGTAAACTTGTGCCAGTAAGCTTAAGCCTGTAATTAAAACTGTTGCCCCGATACTTACTGGTGAGAGTTCCAAGGCAAAGGATAAGTCTAAATCCGCAGCTTTGAACCAATTAACCAATAACTTTACTGGTTCTTTATCCCAAATATCTTTAAATACAAACAAGCTATGGACAAAAGCCAAAACGGTCGTCAACAAGTTGATGTATGCCGCAGGTCTTGGCCCTGTTCGCCGGATTATTCCCAACCCCCACGGTAAGGTCAAAATTGCGCCGGATAAGCTATATAACGGCACAAACCAACTTGTTAAAAATAAAAATTGACTCATTTAAATTTACCTTGACGACTTAGCCTTGATTTTAAAAAAGCTTTCAGACAACTATTTGTTTCATACAAATTAATTTGCCAAAACCTCAATCTTTCTTTACTATTGTTTCTACTGTAACTTCGGAGTATTTTTACTTACTTTTACTCTATTAAACTTCAGTAAAATATAACTTCACATAAGCAAAAGCATTTACTTGCCTTAATATCATCCCTGTTTTTATTTGTATTTCTACTTTGACTCAAGTAATTTATACAATATATTTGAAAAATTTATATATTTTTCACCTAGTCCTTGTAGATGTAGCAAAAACTGAAGAAAGATAGAACCAGCAGAACATACAGCGACTGCTCGTCCCTTCCCAGATCGAATTAGCCTTGGCTATGAATCTCGTTTTGTAAATGTCATAAAGAAATTATAAAGCATAAGTAGCTGCTCTAGGAATCAGCGAACTTTAATTGCTCATGGACACAGATAAATTTTTGTTAAGTTTTTTAAAACTTTTTTATCATAAACTATTATAGTGATTTATATTGCCAGGGACGCCAAGCTTTCCTATGCTTAATTTGGAAGTGTTTTCTTAGCTCTAAGATCAAGCTCTCCCCGTCAAAATTTTCAAATAACAGTACCGATTGGATTAATTTTGTAGGAGTTCTGCGATGCCAATTGCAGTTGGAATGATTGAAACGAAGGGCTTTCCAGCAGTCGTGGAAGCTGCTGATGCGATGGTAAAAGCTGCCCGTGTCACTTTAGTAGGATACGAGAAAATTGGTAGCGCTCGCGTCACCGTGATAGTTAGGGGAGACGTATCGGAAGTTCAAGCTTCCGTAGCTGCTGGGGTGGAAGCAGCCAGAAGAGTCAATGGTGGTGAAGTGTTATCCACACACATTATTGCTCGTCCTCACGAAAACCTTGAGTACGTCTTGCCGATACGTTACACAGAAGCTGTGGAACAGTTCCGTACCTAAAAGCCGTTTAAACAAAGTAATTAACGCTTTCTAGTTTTTTGAGCATCGTTTGTGTCCAAGGCTAAAACTTTAAATAAGGATTAAAACTAATGTCGATCGCAGTAGGAATGGTTGAAACACTAGGCTTTCCAGCGGTAGTGGAAGCTGCTGATGCAATGGTGAAAGCAGCCCGTGTGACTCTAGTAGGTTATGAAAAAATCGGTAGTGGTCGGGTGACAGTGATTGTGCGGGGAGACGTATCAGAAGTTCAAGCTTCCGTAGCCGCAGGAGTTGAATCGGTCAAACGAGTCAACGGCGGACAAGTACTGTCTACTCACATCATTGCTCGTCCTCACGAAAACTTAGAATACGTCCTGCCAATTCGTTATACAGAAGACGTAGAGCAATTCCGGGAAAATGTGAATGCAATTCGTCCTTTTGGTAGAAGACCATAATTTGTAATGCAAGTTGCCAAAGTTCGCGGCACAGTAGTTAGTACGCAAAAAGACCCAAGTCTTAGAGGTGTAAAGCTACTGTTGTTACAATTAGTGGATGAAGACGGAAATATCCTACCACAGTATGAAGTAGCAGCAGATACTGTGGGAGCAGGAGTAGATGAGTGGGTACTCGTCACTCGTGGCAGTGCCGCTCGTCAAGTTGTTGGCAATGAACAGCGTCCATTAGATGCAGCAGTGGTGGCAATTATAGACACCATTAACCTAGCAGATCGCCTAATTTACAGCAAAAAAGATCAATATAGGTAGTCATTAGTCATTGGTCATTAGTCATTGGTCATTAGTCATTAGTCATTAGTGAGTAACAAAGGACAACTGACAAATGACAAAAGACAAATGACAAATGACAAAAGACAAATGACATAGAGGAGGAATCTTGCAATGGTAGTCCGCAGCACGGCGGCACCCCCAACCCCGTGGTCAAAGAATTTAGCTGAACCCCAAATCCATAAAACTGCTTTTGTACATACATATTCCAATTTGATTGGAGATGTACGCTTAGGTGCAAATGTAATCGTTGCTCCGGGGACTACGATTAGAGCGGATGAAGGCACACCCTTTTATCTTGGTGAAAATACTAATATTCAAGATGGTGTTGTAATTCATGGGTTGGAGCAAGGTCGAGTACTTGGCGACGACCAAAATAAATACTCGGTATGGATAGGCAAAAATGCTTGCATTACTCACATGGCTCTAATTCACGGGCCAGCTTATGTAGGAGATAATTCCTTCATCGGCTTTCGCTCTACAGTGTTTAATGCCAGGGTAGGTGCAGGTTGCATCGTGATGATGCACGCTTTAATTCAAGATGTAGAAATTCCCCCAGGAAAGTATGTACCTTCAGGAGCAATAATTACTAGCCAGCAGCAAGCTGACCGCTTGCCAGATGTGCAAGATCAAGATAAAGAATTCGCTCATCATGTGGTTGGGATTAATCAGGCACTACGAGCTGGTTATCTCTGTGCTGAGGATACCAAATGTATAACCCCCATTCGGGATGAAATTGCTAAATCTTATACAGGTAATGGTATTACTGTTTTAGAGTTGGAAAGGAGTAGTAACGTGTCGAGTAATAACTTAAGTACAGAAACAATAGAGCAGTTGCGCTATCTATTACAGCAAGGGTATAAAATTGGCACGGAGCATGTAGACCAAAGACGGTTCCGGACGGGTTCTTGGACTAGTTGCCAGCCAATCGAACCGAGATCTTTAAATGAAGCGATCGGCGCTTTGGAAACTTGTGTCAGAAACCACAGTGGTGAATATGTCCGGCTGTTTGGCATTGATAAAGGTAGACGAAGGGTGTTAGAGACAATCATCCAACGTCCCGATGGTGAAGTGAGACCAGCTACCAGCTTTAGAGCTCCTAGTAGTTCTAGCAATGGCAATTATAGCAGCAATAATGGCTATGGTAACAGCTATAGTGACAGCTATAGTGACAGCTATAGTAACGGCTCTGGCAGCGGCAAAATTGATAACGAAACTGTAGAGCAAATTCGCCAACTTTTGGCTGGTGGTTATAAAGTTGGCACCGAACACGTGGATGAGCGCCGCTTCCGGACTGGTTCTTGGAGTAGTTGCAAGTCAATTGAAGCAACTTCGACAAATGCAGTGATTTCAGCTGTAGAAGAGTGTATAGGCAACCATCAAGGCGAGTATGTACGTTTAATTGGCATTGACACCAAAGCTAAACGGCGGGTACTAGAAACTATCATCCAACGTCCTAATGGTCAAGTAGGTTCCTCTAATAGTGGTAGTCAAAAATCATTTAGTAGTGGTAGTCAAAAATCATATAGCAGTGGCGGTCAAAAATCATATAGCAGTGAGTCTTCTTATTCAGGAAGGGCAACAGCTACCAGTACACGTTTAGATTCTGAAGTAGTAGACCAGTTAAGACAATTATTGGCTGGAGGATATAAAATCAGCATTGAACATGTAGATCAGCGACGCTTCCGTACAGGTTCGTGGACTAGTAGCGGGCCAATTAAAGGCTCTTCAGAGAGAGAAGCCATAGCAGCTGTAGAAGCGCACCTCGCTCAATATCAAGGAGAATATGTACGCTTGATTGGTATTGACCCCAAAGCCAAGCGTCGGGTATTGGAAACTATTATTCAACGTCCTTAAGAGTTAGGAGTTAGGAGCCTCACCAAAGACGTTTGGGTTGCTTTGGTTAGGAGTTAGGAGTTGAAAAAGATTTTGAATTCATAACTCTAAACTAAAAATTTATAACTCCTTACTTTGAACTAATTCCTCACTCTTGACTTCTAACTCCTAAATCTCTAATTTCTTGTGCCTTTCGAGGTTAAAATTTCCATGTCTGTGCCGCCACTGCGCCTCAGCAATAACTTTGATTCTTACATTAGTGGTGAGGTGAGTGTTGATCCAAGCGCGGTACTCGCACCTGGGGTAATACTCCAAGCAGCTGCAAACAGCAAGATCGTCATTGGGCCAGGGGTCTGTATTGGTATGGGGTCAATTCTCCAAGTCCATGAAGGAACCCTAGAGGTAGAAGCAGGCGCAAACCTGGGAGCCGGTTTTTTGATGGTTGGCAAGGGCAAAATTGGAGCAAATGCTTGCATTGGTTCAGCAACAACGATTTTCAATTGTTCAGTTGAACCTGGACAAGTAATTCCATCTGGTTCAATTTTGGGAGATACCAGTCGCCAAATTAGTCAAACACAACAACTCAATCCATCCCTAAATAATCCAGCTTCGACAACTGCCCAAAACGATAATGGCTTAGGGGAAGGCGAACAAAAGGTAATTTCTTCAACTAACTTATCAGCTTCAGGTTTTGTAGAGTTAAAAGGGCGTTCAATTTCCTTCTTTAAATCTCCCGCCACTGCACAAACCCAGTCTCCTCCACCAGAGAAGCCTGTGAGTGATGCTGACTCAAGTTTGCAACCACCCCCCCAAGAAGACCCAACTGTGCCAACCACAGAATCCCCTAACAATTTCGGGACTCAAATTTATGGGCAAGGCAGTATACAAAGACTTTTGACCACATTGTTTCCCCATAGACAATCCTTGAGCGACCAAAACTCTGACGATTAGTCTGAGTAAGTGTTAATTGTAAGTTGTCGGCCTTTTCCGTATCTTGGAAAATTCACATGGAAACATTTAATCAACGGTCTATGAGTACTATGCATTCATCGGGTCAATTCGACGACCTCAAGGATACTGCTTTGGGCTTAGTTTCTACCCTCAGCTTCCCAGCAATCGTTGGAACAGCAGATATGATGCTAAAATCTGCTGGAGTTCACCTAGTTGGTTATGAAAAAATTGGTAGCGGTCATTGTACTGCGATCGTCCGGGGTGGAATTGCGGATGTACGTCTTGCGGTAGAATCAGGTGTCCAAACTGCTGAACAATTTGGTCAGCTGGTTTCTAGCTTAGTAATTCCCCGACCTTATCCCAACTTAGATATAGTACTTCCGATCACTGCGCGTTTTACTAAATTGATGGAAGAGGGTAATTCCAGTCGTCTGAGTAATCAGGCAATTGGTTTGGTAGAAACGCGAGGATTCCCAGCGATGGTGGGCGCGTGTGATGCCATGCTCAAAGCTGCTGATGTCCATTTAGCAGCTTATGAAAAAATTGGTGCGGGTTTGTGTACAGCGATTATTCGTGGTTCTGTAGCCAATGTTGCCGTAGCAGTGGAAGCTGGGATGTTTGAGGCAGAACGCATTGGGGAGTTAAATGCAGTGATGGTGATTCCTCGACCCCTAGACGAAATGGAACAAACCTTGCCATTAGCAAGTTGCTGGATAGAAGAAAATCAACCATTAAACTTGCCAGTGAATATCAAAGAGCAAGTTGCCGAAATCGAAATGTTAAGATTACCAGATTTAACTAAACTACCGACAAAAGTTGCAGAAGAATTATGGAATGATGAATGAAGAACAATAAATTGTGAAAACTACACATTCAGCATTCAACATTCACCGTCAACTAGAAGGCATCTTACGCTTTTCTTATTGTTTTGATAATAGCTTTTTCAATTCAAAAATCAAATATTTTTCTTTGAATAGCGATAATAGAGTTTTATCTATAATAAATAAAACCCCCGACTTTCTATAAGCATCGCTATATAAATTGCAACTGTTCAGTAATACTAGATATATATCTATGAATTGCTATTTACAGGAGAATCTCCCTTGAATCAAGCGACGCTGCACCAGTTAAAAGTGTTCGAGGCAGCGGCACGGCACAGTAGCTTTACTCGTGCTGCTGAGGAATTGTTTCTCACTCAACCTACTGTTTCCATGCAGATTAAGCAACTGACAAAATCCGTAGGGTTGCCATTATTTGAGCAGGTGGGGAAGCGGTTGTATTTGACAGAGGCAGGAAGAGAATTATTTGCTACTTGTCGGCAGATTTTTGATAATATAGCCCAGTTTGAAATGAAGGTAGCAGATTTAAAAGGGCTAAAACAAGGACAACTACGGTTGGCAGTGATTACAACAGCCAAGTATTTTATCCCTCGTTTATTAGGGCGGTTTTGCGAACTTTATCCAGGAATAGATATCTCGTTACAAGTCACAAATCACGAACAAATTTTGGAACGGATGACTCAAAATTTGGATGATTTGTATATTATGAGCCAAATTCCAGAGAATATGGATATAACTTGCCAACCATTTTTAGAAAACCCTTTAATAGTCTTTGCACCGATTAATCATCGTTTATCGAGAGAAAAAAATATTCCCATACAACGTCTGGCTGAAGAACCTTTTATTATGCGGGAACCAGGTTCGGGAACCCGTCGCGCTGTCCAAAGCTTATTTGATGAACAAGAGGTAAAGGTAAAAGTCAAGCTGGAATTAGGAAGTAATGAAGCAATTAAACAAGCGATTGTAGGTGGTTTAGGAATTTCTGTATTATCTCGCCATACCTTACTGTTAGATGCAGCAGAGTTCAGCATTTTAGATGTTCAATATTTCCCTATTAAGCGAGATTGGTACATGGTTTACCCATCAGGAAAACAGCTATCTATCGTTGCTCGTGCCTATTATGATTATCTGCTGGCTACGGCGAAAACTATTGTAGAGCAAAACGCTACTTATAGCTATAGTACCGTTGAAGCAATTCCTGGATAAACTTAGCTGATTTGGGATTGGGTACTCTTGGGAAAATGTTTGAATTTTGGTTATTTAATTTTGAATTCTTTAAAGGGGTTGACGGTTACAGCCAGAAACATTAACAATTAACCAGCAGAACCATTAAAAATGGGAGAAAACTGGCAGTGGTTAACCCGGAAATTCACTCTTGGCGCAAAACAGTAGAAAGCGAGATTGTAGCTGTTATAGTCTACGCTGATAGAGTATTGGTGACACGACGGGGTGTAGTTTATTTAACAGGAGTTGAACGGGAATTAGTAATTACTCCAGTGCCAATAACTCTAGAAACTGAGTCTGTCAGGGTTGGTGGTACGGGTACAGTAGGGGTACGGTTGCAGGGAGTGAGTAGCGATCGCATTTACACTACTGAACCTGTGGCAGAAAGAGTAGCACATTTGACAAGGCAAATTCAGCAATTAGAAGCAGAAAAACGCCATTTGCAAGCCCAAGTGGATGCTTTAGCTTTGCAGTCTAGTTTTATCGAAGGTTTACGCGAAAAAACAGAGGAACCTTTTGCACAGAGTTTGTCGCGAAAAAATCTTAGTCTAAGCGAAACTTTGGATTTTCTCAACTTTCTCGGAAGCCAGTATGGTGAATATGCAATCGCATCTGGAGAATGCAAAAGTCAACAGCAGGAATTAGACAAACAACTGCAAGCACTCCACACTTCACTGCAAAAAATCCAAACACCGCATCCCAAAGAAAGTTTAAGCTTAGTTGTAGCAGTTGAAGTTACGGGTGAAGGCGAGTTTGAACTAGAGCTATCATACTTGGTGAATCGCGCCAGTTGGACTCCGCTATATGACTTGCGTTTTAGCACTACGAGCGATATCGTACATTTGAGTTACCTTGCAGAAATTACTCAAAGCAGTGGCGAAGATTGGATTGGTGCAAATCTCACCCTTTCTACAGCAAAACCCGGTTTAGGTACACTTCCACCCAAACTTGAACCTTGGTATATTGATACCCCACGTCTACAAATAGCGCGACAACGACGAGCAAGATTTGCTGCACAGTCACCAATGCTGCCTAGCATACCAGCTCCAGCTGGTGAAGAAAATTGGCAAGAACAAGACGAAGTTACAGAGGATAATCCAATCGCTGCGGAAATTGTTGCAGCAGAAGTATCCAAAGAAGGGAGTGTAGTTACCTTTAAATTAAATGGTGGCGGTAACATTCCTAGCGATGGCGCACCCCATAAAACGACTATTTTTAATGATGATTATTCTTGTAAATTTGATTATGTGGCAATGCCGCGCTTGGTAAGTTTTGCTTATCTGCAAGCAAATGTGAAAAATAGTCCTAACGGTGCAACTTTGTTACCAGGTAAAGCGAATATTTTCCGCAATAATGTTTTTATCGGTAGCACTGGGTTAGAAAATATTGCACCAGGGCAAGAATTTAAACTGAATTTAGGAATTGATGAAGGTTTAAAAATTGAGCGTGACTTAGTTGAACGTCTGGTAGACAAAAGACTAATTAGCAACCAGCGCCGGATTACTTATAGTTACCGATTAGTAATTATTAACTTACTCGATAAAGAAGCAAATCTGAAAGTAACTGAACAATTACCTGTAAGCCGCAACGAGCAAATTAAAGTGCGTTTGATTCGTACTAACCCACAAATTCAACTTGGTGAAATGGGTATTTTAGAATGGCAGTTAAGTTTTGCAATAGAGGAGCGGCGAGAGATTCATTATCAGTTCACTGTTGAACATCCGCCAGAATTAGCAGTGTTTGGATTAGATATTTAAAAGTGGATGTAAATATTTATGGTTGGGATGAAGCAGGAGGCAGGGTCTAAAAACACTCATGTTATCCAAACTTTCAGCCATTATTGCCATTTTATTGATATTTTAGTTTTTGCTTGCAATTTAATTAAATAGAATCTTTAATATCTCTTTGTTAAAAAATGAGAGTTTTATTCTATTAGTTTAGATTAATTTGGCAAATATTAATTATTTTGAGCAAGAAAATCTATTTATTCCTAATAATGAACTTTTTTATTCTTTGTATACTTACATACTTGCATACAACAATTGTTTGCCCAATTAACATTTGAGCAGGTAATGTCTATCTGCTCTTATAACTTTATTTTAGAAACTCTTTTCTATGCAGCTTGATACTAAATTAGTATTACAAGTGGAATTATTTCTAGGAGAGACAGATGATGAACGAAAAACAGCGTGATTTGGAAGCACAAAACCAAAACCAAACTTCCCTTGAAACATCCTCCAATGCTGATTCTACTGATTTGGAAGGCCAAAACCAAACCTTCTCTGATTCTAATGCTCATGTGATTGCAACGGGATTAGGAGGAGCAGGAGGTGGGATTGCAGGAGCGGCATTGGGTCGCTCAATCGCTGGTAAGGTAGGTGCTGCGATTGGTGGGGTTGCAGGAGCAATTACTGGTGGAGTTGCAGCCAACAAACTAATAGGGTACGCAGAGGAATTTATTGAAGAACTCCAGCCGACAGTAGGATTGAGATTAGGAGCCGATCGCAAACCAATTGAATTAGCTCCTCATTACAGTTGGGAAGAACTAAAGGCACTATCAAAACCCCAAGGTGGAGAAATCCAAGCCCAGTGATATCATGTCCGGTTAATACTTATGATATCTGTGAGGGTCGGTAATGCTTCGGCGAGGCTCAGGATGAATGGGTAATGGGTAATGGGTAATCGTCAGTTACCTATTCCCAATTACCAATTAGACAAGCGATCGCCCAGATACAATAATGAAACCGACAGAATCAAGTTTTACTTGCGGTTGGCGAATTCCTTCTAAAATAGCTGCACTTAAAGTAGTTTCTATTTTGAGTTCTTCAGCTAGTGTTTGATCCCAACTTTGCTGATTCAGCAGTAAGCGTAATTGTTCGACTCTATTGCCTAATTTTTTTTCGGCAACTTTCGCACATTTTTCGCACAATTCTATCAAATCGGGACGATTGGTAAGTAATGCTAAAGAAGCGTTACGTACTTGATAGCAAAAGTTTTGCCATTTATTGGGGTCTACAAAATTGTCAATAATTTCTAAGCGCTCTTTTGCTAGATTGTAATCTCGTTGTTGATAATTGTTTTTGTCTTTATATGGACGTTGCAAGATATTCAACAGGATTTTATCTTCTACAGCAGATATTGACTCATTGCGACCATCAATATAGATAGTTTCGATAATTGGCGGAAATAGAGCATCTACACGTCGCTGCAAAATTTTAAATTGAGAATTATCGAGTTTGTAATCGATAAAAACCTGTTTGGCAATTTTCAAATTTGTCTCGACTATATAATTGTATTGGAAACCAAACCATTCCTTGCCTTCTTTAGCATCCCAAGATGTATCAGTGCGCCACATGGCAAAGGCTTGACCTCGGTCATCCCAATCTATGTAGTTCAACAATGCTTCTACAAATCCTTCACCAATTCGCAAAAGTTTAATTCCAGAATTTTGATTTGCTATCCTGCGGTTATATGTACCAAATTGGTCTAAATAACTGTCAGCAAAACGGGTTTTTAACTCATTTATCGGCACTAAAGTCCGGGTTATTGGTTGATAACGTTTGATTTCTGATGAATCTGGATTAGTGATTGCTTTGAAATTAAGTGCGTCACAAATCCAACCTTCAATTGCTCGCTTCATTTCTAAATGGCGAGCATCATAATTATCTAAATCTTGAAAATACTCGGTTGCAATTTCATCGGTAGCATCAATTTCATCTAAAGCATTTTGTTCGCTAATCTTGACAATTTCGGCTTGAATTTGTGCTTTGATTGGCTGAATCATACGCAACAGTCCAACAGCACTTGATTCAAATAAAGCTGCTTCTAATTCTGGCAATTTGTCATCTACATAAAACTGAAAACTAGCAATTGACTGTTGAAAAATCCCAAATCCATCTTTTAATACTTGATACCAAGCATTGTGGGGGCTATCTTCTAAATAAGGCCCAATCAATACACAAGATTGGACTCCAATTTTGCTACCAATTCGGTCAAGCCTGCCAATTCTTTGCTCTAACTGATTAGGTGACCAAGGAAGGTCGAAATGAATTAACCAGTCAGCAAACTGGAGATTACGTCCTTCTTCTCCAGAGCGATCGCATACTAGAATAAAGCAGTTGGGATTGTTTTTGAATCTATTTAAGCCTTCTTCAACTTTGTCTGGTGATTCTCCAAATTGATGGCTGACTACTGTCTCTGTACCAAAGGTATCAGATAAATAGCGCACAATTTCTGCACAACTTTGCACAAAACTGGTAAATATAATAAATTTAGGGAAAATCTCGCCTGCTATTGGTCTACGAATTCTCTGCTGTATCCTGGTCAGAAATTCTTTTTGATTTCTGCGAACATTTGGCGGAATTTTGAAGTATGTACCTAGTTGATTCAGCAGTACTGTTCTGAGATTTTCTTTACGTTCTCCATCTTCTACAGGTTGACGAATAATCTTCAGTAAAGATTGCAAAATCTCTTCTTCACCTGCGAATTTGGGAGTTGTAGTTAATAGGCGAATATCATCTTCTTTAAATTCCCCAATAAGTTTAGCATGAGGTTTTCCGGTTAAACGAGTTGTAATTACTTGTTCTAAAATCCCTAACCAACTACCAGAAGCAAGGAATAACAACAGAAAAATTCGTTGATATTGCTTTTGATTGGAAGCAACAGTACGCCATTGATTGATGAGTTCGTGAATCTCCAGCGATCGCTCATCTAAATCGTATTCTTCTTTTGGTGTAAAATTTCGGTCAAATATCACATCTTCTACCGCAGCGCGACGGTTACGAAGCATTCGCCGATGTAATCGATAGGTATCGCTGATGTGGGTGCGAATTGCTTGGATGATTTGATTTTGCTCAGCCGAATTTCCTGATAAACATTTTTCTAAATCATCTGCTAAGTTTAGTAAATACTTATCCTCAGTAAATAGGTTGCGTAATTCTTGTAAGTTGTTTTTCAAGACAAGAGGCTTTGCATCTTCTTCCAAAGCAAGCAAAACTTTCCCAATTCGCTGGCGGCTGGCAACTTTAGCGCGAAAACCTGCGATATCGTCTAGTTTATAGGTTGTGGGGTCGAGCAAATGCAACATTGCTAAAAAATCTTGCTCGTGATTCACAACAGGAGTAGCGGATAATAAAAGCAAGCGATCGCTTTTATGAGCCAGTTGTTTGCAAGTCTCAAAACGCTGGCGTACTGCTGCATCTTTAGAGGTTGCCATCGCTGCGATATGATGCGCTTCATCTAATATTAAACAGCCTATCTTAGCTCTGAGATTAATTTTGTGAATATCTTCAACCGCTACTACCGCCACGCGTTTGGGAAAATGAGAAATATAAAACTTGTTTTCTAACTCAGTCCGCCATTGTTGCAGCAAATATTGCGGAACTATTACCACTGCACCTTTTTTTGGTTCATCTAACAGGAATTGACGAAGAATTGCACCCGCCTCAATGGTTTTTCCAAGTCCCACCTCGTCTGCTAAAATATAGCGTTGAATTGGGTCTTCTAGTACCCGCCGCACAACTTCTACCTGATGAGGATAAAGGTTAATATTTGCCGAAATCAGTCCCGTCATTCCGCGACTGACAGCGCGTTGCTGAATCAAAGATTTGACAAAAGCCAATCTTTTGTCATGGAAGTAGGGCGTTTCATGACCCTTCATTGCTAGAGTTTCAATTGGGTCTGTGTTCGGTAAATTACAACGGACGTAAATTTCTTCTTCCGTTACAATTGCAGTTTTCTTGTCTGGTAAATCAACTTGATATAGTTCTGTCTCTTCATCCCAGGCGAAAATTCTGCCAACGAGCCATTTATCTTGGGTTTGGGACTTGATATAGCATCGCGCTTGGGGTTCAAGCCTAACTTGAGAGAGCGAATTTAAAGGTAACGTTTTTTTCAGACGTTGCCCCATAGAGCAAAAATACTCAACGTTCGCATTATTCTCAGATATTTCGATAACTTTTCCTATACCCAAATTATTATTCTGGGACTGTACTAATAAACCAAGCTCAATCATAGATCCAGTCCCCTAAACAAACTAAAAGTACCTTCCAGACAAGTTTACTAATCTATATCTGGTAGTTTTGCAGATTAACATTATAGTTGATGAACGCAGAAGGCTGAAGGCACTTCGCCAAAGTCTTGGTACAGGCTAGCTATAGGACTTCTCACCGAATGCTGAGTAAAAATACTAGTCCTCAGTCCCTAGTCCCTACGATTGCCTATTGCCTGTTATCGAAGAAAAACTAATTTTTGTACTAGGAAAAGATAATTTTTTCTATATTATAGTTAATTTAATTAATAACAATCAAAATTATATCGATGTGTATTTATAAGTTTTTTAATAAAAAATAATGCTCAGATTATAATTAGATTAAGTTGATAATTTAATTCGAGAACTATCTGCGATCGCTATTTATATAAAATCAAAAAATAGCTATAAATCTAATGATATATTGAATAGAGAATCTCAGGAAATCAAAGTGATGACACAACTGAATTCTTATCGCCAACCTCATCAAGGCAGATTATTTCCAGAACTGACTATCTCTGTTGAAGAACAAGCCAAACGCAAAGCTGAACTAAAAGCTTTTCGCCAGCGCTGTCGCCCGATTTTTGAAAAACTTCGCCCTGAGTTAATCGAGAAGCACTATAACTGGTTCATTGTTATTGAACCAGACAGTGGAGACTACTTCATCGACCCAGATAGCTTAACAGCAGTTCAGAAAGCCCTTGAAAAACATCCACGGGCAAAATTTTTCACTTTCCGGCTAAATGAAACTGGGGTCTGTAGTCGAATACGATCCAAGGTGAGTTTGACGAGATTGGTCAGTTATTTTTTGAGATTGAGTTGATTGCTGACAATGGTGAGATTTTACCAGTCATGGCGTTACTTCATACAGGCTCGACAGAATAGGCTGGCAATTAACGAGCAGGATTTAGAGTTTTTAAAGTGGCCGTTTTTAAGTGCGCGAGATGTAGTAACAGGAATGGGCGAAGCATCTTTTAATAGCTATCTGGGAACAGTAGTATTAGATGCACAAGAGTTTACTGTCGAAGCCATTGCTGGTTCTGAATTCAGGGAAATTATATTAGGATTACCTTGGCTAAGAAATCGGCGGTTAGTGGTAGATTTTCCAGTAGGATTGCTAACTTTAGGATAGAAGCGATGCTACGGCGGAAAACTACGCACTTTTGAAATATTACAAAAAATAATCAAGCTCTCATGACGGCTAATTTGACATCTACAAGTGACTTTATAACTGTGGTATCCCAGGCTGTGGCTGCGTATCGAGGACAGATAGACACACGCCCTAGTGCTGAAACATTAGTAAATGCCTTGTTACAAGCAGAAAAAGCTGCCAAGCAACAACGACTAAACTATCCGTTTGAGTCTCTTTTGGGAAAATGGCGGCTTTGCTTTGCTACTGGTACGAAGAAAGTTAGAGAACGAGGAGGAATTGTATTAGGCAAGGGTTTGTATGTGCCCAAATTTGCTACAATTCACATTTCCTTTAGTGCAAATTTAGAACGAGATTTAGATAAAGGCGAAATTGGTAATCAGGTTGAATTACTCCCTATATTGTTAAAGCTTACTGGGCCAGTGCAATACATGGGCAAGAAAAATTTATTGGCATTTGACTTTAATCGTATACTCATCAGTTTGTTCGGTCGTGTTGTGTACAACAGACAGATTCGCTCTGGTAAAGTCCAGTCTGAGGATTTTTATAGCCAGCCTATAGCTAAACTACCCTTCTTTGGCTTCTTTTTAGTAACAGAAGATTTTATTGCAGCTCGTGGGCGTGACGGAGGACTAGCACTTTGGATTCGAGAAAGTTAAGAAAACAGAAATCAGAATACTGAAAACTTTGAGACACAATGCTAAAGAATCTGCGAATGGGACTTAGTTAAGATTTCTAAAAGCGATCGCTCTATAACTTCACTGACAAATTGATTGCCTTGCAAGTTCAGGTGAATGTGGTCGTGAAACAAACCTTTAGGGTCGGGATTTGAATTAAATATTGATAAAAAGTCAATATAGTTAATTTGTTGCACTTTAGCAAAATCGCTCAAGCGCTGGCGTGCTTTGATTTCATAATCGCGGGAACCTGGTTCGCCAATTTCTCGCAGTAAGGGAGTCATGACTAGCAAAAATTCGCTGTTGGTTTGACGAGTTAGCTGTTGAATTTTACCGATCGCTTCCAAATTAATCCCTACGCGATCGCCTGCTTCGTTATGTACTGCTTTGATTTCCGGAATTGGCTTTTGCTTAGTCAGATAACGCTGCCAAACTTCCACCAATGCCAAAGGTGGTTTACTATCTGGATAATTGCGATCGCGTCCCACTGGTAAGGAAGTCGGAGCAGTTGCAAACAAATCATCGGTATTAATTAGTAATACTATTACTTGGGCGTTAAAATTGCTAAACTTCTGTAAATAAGCTAATTCATTTCTTGGCCCCCAAGAGTTAGCTGAAGCATTTAGCACTTCTACTTCCCGATAATTACTGTTAGTTGATGATGCCAAAGAACGCATCATCAAACTGGATATTGTATTATCTCGATCTGTCCACCAACCACCATTAGCAATAGAATCACCTAATAGTAAAACTCGCAGCACAGAAGGTGCAGGTGTCTTGGCAATTGGGCTACCTCGCATCGAATACTGATTAATTTCAATGCGATTACCAAAACGACGGGTACGCTGGTTAGGAGCCAATAAATAACCAATTTGCTCATCACTAACATAAATCAGGGGATTCCCAAAGCCAAAGAGCGATCGCAATCCTATCTCTAACAGAACGAACAATCCTACAACCACCGCCAAAATTGCAAATAGCATTACTTTTATCATTTGTCATTGGTCATTAGTCATTAGGCACTAGTTATAGCAGCTATCACTTCGTTGCAATACACTCGTCACCTCAAAGAGCATTTGCTTAGTTAGGCAAACCCTCCCTGTACGTGGGGAGGTGTGGGGGGAAAGATTTCTTCCCCATCTTCCCCATCCTCCCCATCCTCCTTTTCCTCCCACACTCCTTGAATTTCTTTCCATCTCCTCTGTGCCCCTCATTCCCCCACTTCCCACTTTGTATCAATAAAACCAATTCCCCTAGACAAGTAAGTAATTGTGGCGATGGAGAAGTTGCAAAGCTTAAACAAAATAGTATTAGGAATTTAACGTCATTCCCAAAAAGAAAGACTACAATCAAGACGGACAAATATTTGATGCCCTAACACAACAGGAGGATTACAAAGCTGTGTCCGACTTAAATCGAGGAATTATGAAATTTGAGGGTGCAGATTCTCCAAAAGTAGTCACTATCTCTACCGTGTTGCTTCTGGGGTCGATCGCTGCTCTGATTATCTGGGCGCTGCAAGCCGCCTATGCACTAAACTAAAACTATTATTAGCTGACAAGGACACTGGCAAAAACGGTTTCCGTCTTCGCCAAGTGTCCTTAAAGAAAAGTACAGAATCCAGAATTATATTTACTCAAAGCCGCCTAATAATCATCAAAAATTTCATAAAAATTTTAGAGTTGAGATTTGAGATTTTAGATGGCAAATTTAAATCTAAAATCTAAAATCTAATAATGTTTGAACTTTGGGGTGTCTTAGTTATTTTAATTGTCTGCCCCCTCTTGGGCGGATTACCCCTGATTGCATGGATTACTTACGCCCTGAAGCGTAAGCGATTATCAGAAGTTGGTACAGGAAACATCAGTGTATCAGCGGCTTTCTATCATGGGGGTACGTTTGTTGGAATTCTGGCAGTTTTGTCAGAAGCTTTTAAAGGGATTGCGGCAGTTTTTCTCAGCCGTGCTTTCTTTCTAGAAGGCTCATTTTGGGAATTAATTGCCCTGATCGCTTTGGTAATCGGTAGATACTGGATAGGCAGAGGGGCAGGTACGACAAATGTCGTCTGGGGATTTGTAGTACACGACCCACTGGTAGCAATATTTGTATTTTTCTTTGCCGGAATGAGCTTTTCAATTCTGCACTCCAGACAGGTAGTTAAATTTGGGGTATTGTTACTATTTCCTTTGTTTGTCATCCTTCTGCATCTAAGTGATATCCCCAGAATGCTTGCTGTTATTGCTTTAGCTGGTTTGATGGGCTGGATTTACACAAAAATTCCTGATGATATGAATCTGCCAGCCCAAGAAGCACAAACAGAATCGCAAGCGATGTTAGAATTTTTACGCGGCGATCGAGCAATGGTTTCTTTAGATGAAGAGTTGGATGCTACCATTGTCGGCGAAAAGGCGGCTACATTATCTCAAATTAAGCGCTGGGGTTACTCAGTGCCCAAGGGGTGGGTACTTGCCCCGATTGACGATCCTGAGTTGTTAACGGAATTTCTCCAGCCATCAGAATTATCTCCTTTAGTGGTGCGTTCTTCTGCCATTGGCGAAGACTCAGAACACGCTTCTGCGGCTGGGCAGTATCAAACAGTTTTAAATGTTACCAGTCCCCAAGCATTACAGTCAGCGATCGCTCAAGTGCAAGCTTCCTACAATCATCCGTCTGCCGTGCAATATCGGCGCGATCGCGGTTTAAATGAAACAGCAATGGCAGTGCTGATTCAACAACAAGTCCAGAGTGTATTTTCTGGTGTCGCTTTCAGCCGCGATCCCATTACCCAGCAAGGTGATGCAATTATTATTGAAGCCCTCCCAGGCAGCCCGACACAAGTCGTTTCCGGAAAAGTCACACCAGAACAATATCGCGCTTTTGTTTTTGAAACGGAAAATTCTTCTTCTGTGCAATTGGAAGGTGAAGGACGAGTCCCACAAGCAATAATCAAGCAAGTTGCATATTTGGCTTTCCGACTGGAAAAGCGTTACAATGGCATTCCTCAAGATATTGAGTGGAGTTACGACGGTCAAACGCTTTGGGTGTTGCAATCTCGACCAATTACCACTTTGCTACCCATCTGGACACGAAAAATCGCTGCCGAAGTGATTCCGGGAGTAATTCACCCCTTAACATGGTCAATAAATCGTCCTTTAACTTGTGGAGTTTGGGGAGAAATTTTTACTTTAGTTTTGAGTGATGCCTTCTCTGCGAGACGCTATGCCAACGGCAACGGCAAAGCCGAACGCGCCTTAGGGTTAGATTTCACCCAAACAGCAACTCTGCATTATTCCAGAGCCTACTTTAATGCATCCCTCTTAGGAGAAATTTTTATCCGCATGGGACTGCCACCAGAAAGCCTGGAGTTTTTAACCAGAGGAACAAAACTCAGTAAGCCGTCTTGGAAGACAACCTGGGAGAATTTTCCTGGACTAGGGAGGTTACTCAAGCGGGAGTTAAATTTAGAAAAGGACTTTAAACGCGATTATCACAAACGCTTCATTCCTGGTTTATCGCAGTTGGCGCAGGAACAGATAAATAACTTGGAACCGCCCAAGCTGTTGGCAAGAATTGACTCAATCTTGGAATTGGTTCATCGAGCGACGTATTACAGCATTTTAGCTCCTTTGAGTGCTGCCCTGAGACAGGCGATTTTCCGGGTGAAAGATGGGCAAATCGATCGCAGCGTCACCCCAGAGATAGCAGCATTGCGAGCGTTAGCTGCAATAGCCGCAGATGCCAAGCAGATATTATCTAAGTTTGAGCCACAGCAGGTGTTTGAGCAATTAAACCAAACCCCTCAAGGAAAGAAGATTCTGAATGAATTTGACGAATTGCTTCAGGATTATGGCTATTTAAGTGAAGTAGGAACAGATATTTCCGTTCCCACTTGGCGGGAGAATCCCCAACTCATTAAGCAGATGTTTGTCCAGTTAATTCAGGGGAACGAACCAAAAGCAGGCATTAAAGACGCGAACAATAGCATCTTTTTTCGTACCCGCAAACGTGGGTTTGTCCAGCGACGTGTAGATATCAAAGGACGAGTCACCGAAGTTTATTCACGGCTTTTAGCTGAATTGCGTTGGAGTTTTGTGGCTTTAGAGAAGATTTGGATCGAGTCTGGTTTGCTAAAGAAAACAGACGATATCTTTTTTCTAGACTTTGATGAAGTGCGGCGTTTAGTTGCAGGTGGAGATTCCAGCTTAATTGAGCAATTGGCTGAGTTAGTGGAATTTAGGCGATCGCAATTTTTCCAAGATAGCGAGATTGCTCAAGTACCTTTTGTAGTCTACGGCAATACACCTCCTCACCCCTTAGCGCCCTCTGCCCTCTACTCTGACCAAATTTTACAAGGTATTGGAGCTAGTCACGGGCAAACCGAAGGCAGAGTTAAGGTGTTGCGAAATTTACAAGAAATACCAGAAATTGACCGGGATACAATTTTAGTAGTACCTTACACAGATTCCGGCTGGGCACCTTTATTACTAAGGGCTGGAGGCTTAATTGCTGAAGCTGGCGGACGGCTTTCTCACGGTGCGATCGTTGCACGTGAATACGGAATCCCCGCAATCATGGATGTTCGTGGTGCTACATGGCTTTTGCAAGATGGTCAAAGAGTCCGGATTGATGGATCTAGGGGTATTGTGGAATTATCCAACGATTTGCGACCCGAATGATTACCACTGACTTGAATAACCTGCCAGAAGAGGCTGTTTCTCACAATCCCGAAATCAAGAAAAAGGTGATGCTACGCTACGGCGATTTGCCTCACCTGACTAACTTTTCCCAAGCACGTTTTGCTCCCGGACAAACTGCACCGCCACACGCGCATCAGGATATGTGTGAAGTCTTCTTTGTGGAAGCTGGTTCGGGAGTAATTCATATTGATGGTAAAGAATATCCCCTGCTTCCAGGAAACTGTGTAGCAATAGAACTAGGAGAAATACACGAAATTGTTAACACTGGCTCAACTGAACTTGTTTTGACGTACTTTGGCTTACGAGTAGAAAAATTAGGCTAATTCTTAGTTAGCAACCTGCCTTAATGCTCCGACCAATGCCGTTTTCCCTACCCCCCACACCCTTTTTTGACTTTGCGATTACTTCACTTCGCTATCGCTGCGTACCCTACGGGAACGCCAAGGGCGAACGTAATGACAAGTATTTAGCCAGACTTGTTTTTAACTTGATAACCTCCTAGAAAAATGGCATTGAAGTCTCAAATTCTGACTGTCATCGACTTGAAATTTCTGTTAACTTCAAGAAAGCAAGGCACTAAATAATAGTGAAATTAGCAGCCGTTAGTGTTGTAGTATTAATCCTAGTCAGCGTTGCCAAAATTTCATCACTAGCAGTGACGATGATATTGTGACCGGAGAAACTCAACTGAGTAAAGGTCAGACCACCAGACAGTCCAATTAAGTCAGTACCCTGGCAAAAGTCAGTAATAGTATCAGTGGCTTGGGTTGCAGTTAAGACAAATTTATCCTTGCCATTGCCACCTGTGAGGGTATCGTTACCAAAACCACCAGACAATTTGTCGTTACCATTGCCACCGCAGAGGATATCTTTGCCATTACCGCCACAAAGGATGTCATTACCACTACCGCCGACGAGGGTATCATTACCCTTATTGCCATTGAGGGAATCTTTGCCATTCCCACCCTTGAGGTAGTCATTGCCAAGAGTGCCGTTGAGATTGTCGTTGCCGTTACCACCAAAAAGGCGATCGCCAACTTGCACAGTAACCTTAGCACTACTGGTAAGTTGTCTATCAGTGATGGTGTAGTTGAAGCTAGCCGCACCACTAAACCCGCTAGTTGGGGTAAAAAGGATGAAGTCGTCTGTGGAGTTGTTAGGAGTGCCGTTATTTTTAAGTACGGCAGTACCTTTAGTCACATCACTGATACTAGTCACTTTCAAGCTGCTGCTATCAATATCTGTATCGTTAGCTAGCAGAGTATTTGCTTGGATACGCACAGGTGTATATTTGGCTGCGATAACAGTATCATTTACTGCAACTGGTGCATCATTGACTGGCTTAACCTTTACCTTAAAAGCACCAGTAACGCTGCCGCCATTAGTGTCGCTGATAGTGTAGATAAAGCTATCAACGCCGTTATAGTTGGCGTTGGGGGTGTAAACGAAGTAGTCATCGTTGGTATCCCCAACAGTACCGTTGTTATTGAGTGTCAATGTACCATTAGTGGGGTTAGTAAAGCCACTGATGCTAAAGGTATCCCCATCTACATCTGTATATTTCGTTAGGATACTACTGGCAAGGATGTTAACGGCAGTATCTTCATCGGTGGTAGCTTTAGGTGCAAAGTTGAAGATCACGTAGCTCTCCCCAGCAGAATTTACTCCGTTGGGGTCGGCACCACTTGCCCCAATAATTAGGTCATCGAAGCCGTCCCCGTTAATGTCTCCGCCATTGCTGACCGAGTTGCCTAAGTAGTCACCCTCATCAATGCCGTTAATCACGATACCGTTACTACCGATAAAGTCGGTGAGGTTGAGACTAGCTCCAAAGCCACCGCTACTGCCAAATACTACGTAGCTCTGCCCAGCACGAAACTGACCATTGGAGTTTTTGGATCTAGGTAACCCAATAATCAGGTCATCGAAGCCGTCGCTGTTAAAGTCCCCTGCACTGCTGACGGACGAGTCTAACTGACCGATTGCGAAGCCGTTGCTGCCGTTAAGGTCGGAGGGGTTCAGACTAGCTGCAAAACCACTGCTCTTGCCAAAGACTACGTAGCTCTGTCCATAGACGAAGTAGCTCTCTCCTATATCATTGTAATAGATGGTGGGGTTGGCAAAAGGTGCCTCAATAATCAGGTCGTCGAAGCCGTCACCGTTGATATCTCCAGCATTGCTAACAGACGAGCCTAACGAGCTATTCGTATTGAGATCCTCGATCGCGAAGCCGTTACTGCCATTGAGGTCTAAGAGGTTGAGGCTAGCGCCAAAGCCACTGTTGCTGCCAAACACTACGTAACTCTGTCCAGCACCGTATGCCCCAATAATCAGGTCGTCGAAGCCGTCGCCATTAACGTCACCTGCATTGCTAACGGAGGAGACTAATTGGCCATTTGGATCAATGCCGTCGATCGCGAAGCCGTTGCTGCCGTCCAGAGTGGAAAGGTCGAGGCTGGCTCCAAAGCCGCTGCTACTGCCAAATACCACGTAACTCTTATTAGCATTTATCTTGGGGTTGGGGTTGGCATTTCTTGCCCCAATTATCAAGTCATCGAAGCCATCACCATTGATGTCTCCAACACCGCTGACGGAGTTGCTTGAATATTCATATGTCTCAATGCCGTTGATTACAAAACCATTGCTGCCATTGAGAGTAGAGAGGTCGAGACTGGGACTAAAACCGCTGCTACTGCCAAACACCAGATAGCTCTCCCCAGCATTATACTTGCCGTTGGGGTCGGCATCAACTGCCCCAATAATCAGGTCGTCGATGCCGTCGGCGTTGATGTCTCCAGCATTGCTAACGGAGTTGCCAGAAAAGTCACCCTCATCAATGCCGTTGAGTACGAAGCCGTTGCTGCCATTGAGGGTAGAGAGTTCGAGGCTGGGACTAAAGCCACTGCTGCTGCCAAATATCACGTAACTCTCTCCAGCATCTTGCTTGCCGTTGGGGTCGGCACTGGCAGCCCCGATAATCAGGTCGTCGAAGCCATCGCCGTTAATGTCTCCGGCATTGCTAACGGATGAGCCTGAGTAGTCATATGTATCAATGCCGTTGAGTACGAAGCCATTGCTGCCATTGAGGTCTGAGAGGTTGAAAGAAGCAAAGCTGGGTGCGTTATTCACCCCGTTTATGGTCACATTGACGCTACCTACACTGAAAAAGTCGCCATTGGTAACTGTGTAGGTAAAGTTGTCACTGCCAATTTCATTTATACCCAAAGTTTCAAATTTACTATTGGGATTATAAGTTAAAGTGCCATCAGCATTGAGAATGACTAAAGCACCGGAACTTAGGATAATGGGAGTGCCAACAGGAACTGGCACATTGGTGACATTTGTCACCGTTAAGAGGCTGCTATTCGGGTCGCTGTCGTTGACTAAAACCGAAATGTTAACGGCGGTATCTTCGTTGGTGATAACCGTATCGGCAACTGCCACTGGAGGTTGATTAGTAGGTGTAGCAGCCGCAAAGCCAAAGATGACGTAGCTCTCCCCAGCATTATACGGGTCAGCATCGGGTGCCCCAATAATTAAGTCCTCAAAGCCATCGCCGTTAATGTCTCCAGCACTACTAACGGAGGAGCCTGAGAAGTCACGTGTATCAATGCCGTTGATTGCAAAGCCGTTGCTGCCGTTGAGACTCGATAGGTTGAGTCCGGCTCCAAAGCCACTGCTACTGCCAAACACTAGATAGCTCTCCCCAGCACCGTAATTGCCATTGGGGGAGGCAAGGAGTGCCCCGATAATTAGGTCATCGAAGCCGTCACCGTTGAAGTCCCCGGCACTGCTGACAGAGTCGCCTGAAAAGTCCCTTTCATCAATGCCGTTGAGTACAAAGCCGTTGCTGCCATTGAGGTCTAAGAGGTTGAGGTTGGCTTCAAAGCCAGTACTCTTGCCAAACACTACGTAGCTCTCCCCTGCATTATACTTGCCGTTAGGGTCGCCACCGGATGCCCCGATAATCAGGTCGTCGAAGCCATCGCCATTAATGTCTCCAGCACTGCTAACGGAGGAGCCTGAGCTGTCACCCCGATCGATGCCATTGATTGCGAAGCCATTGCTGCCATTGAGGTCTAAGAGGTTGAGGCTGGCTCCAAAGCCAGTACTCTTGCCAAACACTACGTAACTCTTACCAGCAGCACTGTATCCATCATCACTGGGGTTACCACCTGATGACCCGATAATCAGGTCGTCGAAGCCATCGCCGTTGATATCTCCAGCATTACTGACGGAGATTGACGAGTTAGGGCTTGTCTGGATACCGTCGATCGAGAAGCCGTTGCTACCATTAAGGTTTGAGAGGTTGAGGCTGGCACTAAAACCATTACTGCTGCCAAACACTACATAGCTTCCGATATCAGATAATCTGTATGATGCACCAATAATCAAGTCATCGAAGCCATCGCCGTTGATGTCACCCGCATTGCTAACGGATCGGCCTGAGTAGTCCACCTCATTAATGCCGTCGATCGCAAAGCCGTTGATGCCGTTGAGGTCAGAGAGGTTGAGGCTAGCGCCAAAGCCAGTACTCTTGCCAAAGACTACGTAACTCTCCCCAGCAAATAGATTGCCGTTGGGGGAGGCAGATGGTGCCCCGAGAATCAGGTCGTCAAAGCCGTCACCGTTGATGTCTCCAGAGGAGCCTACGCGACTCGCACCATTAATTACGAAGCCGTTACTACCGTCCAGGGATGAAAGGTCAAGTTGGGCACTAAAGCCACTGCTGCTGCCAAACACCACATAACTCTCCCCAGCACCACTTGCCCCAATAATCACGTCATCCAAGCCGTCGCCATTGATGTCCCCGGCATCGCTAACGGAGTTGCCTAAGCCATTACCTGTATCAATGCCGCTAATCGCGAAGCCGTTGCTGCCGTTGAGGTCTGAGAGGTTGAAAACTGCATTAGCCATTGTTGTTGATTCCTGTTATAAATTGGAATTTGAATTTTGAATTGCTTCTCATCCCACCGTCACCACCCGCCGAATTTCGTCGCTGCGAAATCCGATCGCCATTGGACGCCGCACCCCTGGTAGCGCCACCACGTCGTATAATTCCAGTACAACTCCTTCTATTCGCAAGGAATGAACAATATCGCCGCTCCTCAGGTCAATCACTAGCAACCCACAGCGAGGCTCGACGTTTTTCTGTTGCAATTTCTCGTCTAAAAGCAAACCGCTGAAAGTTTTGTTATGTCTAGGTTGGGAAATTCCCACCACTGCAAAGTTGCCATGAAAAGCACAACCACGCAGATATCCTGGACAAAAGGCGACTGGTTCAAATACTCCCCGTTCAATGTCGGCAAAGCCAAACTCTCCCGTACCTGAGTTGAGCATCCAGAGTTTGTCCTGATGAGAGCGCGGTGAGTGGGGCATGGACAGGCCCCGTAAGACGATTTCATTGCTCTCGATATTTATTACACAGCCCCCATTTCGCCGATGCTCCCGCCAGCCTTCTGCCACATCCGACTGGCTGACAGCAGTGACATATTTGGGTTTCCCTGCCTGCATTGCCAACCCATTCAGGTGACATCTATCTTCCGCTGCTAGCTTGCTGATAAAGGTTGGCTGCCACAAGGGAATGAAACTATGCGTTTCGCTAACTGTTCCCAAACAACTAAATAGTGTATTGACAAATACTAACTTTTGTGGCTTTAAATCTTTTTCTTCTACTTGACTCAGAGCGATATCGTGAATATCCAAATCTCCCGTCACATAACTCATTTGAGGCAAATAAAGAGCATCGTAGCCTTGGTGGCTTTGTTCGGGTTGGATAATGTTTTCAAATCGCCACAGTTGATATAGAGTACTCATGTAGAGGCTGCTGCCATTGGCATACAACCCCATGCACCGCTCAAAGGTGCGTTCAAATACAGATAATCTGCCGTTTGGTTGCAAGCCAATGAAGAATAACTTTCCCGCTTGATAGGTAGTGAAAGATAGACTCAGGTTTTGCTCATACAGCCAAGCCGTGAACTGACGAGAAGCGTTGATTTCTAAGGATGGTTTGTCAATATTGTTGTCACTGGGATTCACTTGGCTTTGATTCCTCGATAACTCTGGTGTTCAATTGGTGAGAATTTCGCCGCAGGGCAGAAATAACTCTTGGGTCAATGCCCCTATGGGCGTAGTCTAGGCGATGCACCAGCAACAGCTCCTCTGTCAGCCGCACGAATAATAAAGCTGTCGAGATAGCTTGCAGCTAGTGATTCCTCATATCAAAAATCAGAGTATTGTCAAAGTGACTTTGAAAACAAGTGTTGCCTTTGTAATATTAAAATATGCGTATAATCTCAGACTCTAAAATCTCAAATATCTGTCTTTAGATAGATAATATAGAAAACGCTCTCCTTATTTTTTTTGATAAAAATGTGAGTACGTAAATAGAAAGCAAAACATCTATTTTGGCTTAAATATTTAAAGTTTAGTTTTTAGCAATGTTTACAACGGGCTACACCTACGCTTTTAAACTCCAGCCTAAAATTGCTTAGATTTTGTTGATTAGCCATAAAAAAATTGGGACGGGCAAGATACCCATCCCACAAGAAAAAAGAGAATTTTTCTACTCAAAAGCCTCGGCTATATTCAAGCTAAGGCAATTTCCTTAAGTCAAACTTCTTACTGTTTAATAATGAGTGCCGGTTTTACGATGGTTGATGGCAGTAATAGCATCAGGCTTGAGTAATTTACCTTCATCTACAGTTGCATACACAACCCAGTGATCGCCGCATTCCAGACGTTGGTTTACTGAGCATTCCAGATATGCTGAGGCGTCGGTAAGAACAGTACAGCCGTTATCTGCAACTGCTGTACTAAAGTTGGCAAATCGGTCTTCTCCAGGCGCAAAAGATTTACGGAAATGCTTCATGTAATCTTGATGATTGCCTTCAGATAGGATATTTAAAGCAAATTTACCGCCAGGATACATTAAAGATTCGATCGCTCGGTCTTTGGCAATAGCAACCGTAAGTCCAGGTGGATTAAAGGTAGCTTGAGAAACCCAAGCGCCTAGCATCCCAGTAGATACTTCTCCAAGCTTAGCTGTGAGTACGCAAACAGAACCAACAATTCGACCCACAGCTTGTTCCATTGGAGTCGCAGCTTGTTGGGGTACGCGCACCTTTTTAGCTTTTTTCAAAGCTTGGGCAAAGTCTGTACCTACTTCTTCACAGAATTTGAGAGTGACATCATCAGGTTTAAACTTCACCTTCAAAGTGTCAAAACCCAAACGATATCCAGCATCCCGGAGTTTACCTTCAATTAAGTCAAATGCTTCACCACTCCAGCCATAGGAACCAAACACCCCAGCCAATTTGCTGTTGTCACCGCTCGATAACACAATACCTAAAGCAGTATGAATAGGAGTCGGCGCGTGACCGCCGATGGTAGGAGAACCGATGATAAAACCATCTGACTGTTGTAGGTTGATGCGAATTTCATCGGGAGTGGCAAATTCGCAGTTAATTGATTTGACTGCGACTCCACCTTTAGTCAGTCCCAGAGCGATCGCTTGTGCTAAAGTCGCTGTATTTCCGTAAGCTGAGGCATAAAGTAAAGCAACGGAAATTTCGCGATCGTTGTGAGAACGGCTCCATTCTGCGTAAGCTTTGGTCAGTTCAATTAAGCCGGTGCGTACCAAAGGGCCGTGACCTACAGCATACATTCTTACCTGTAAATCTGATATTTTCTCTAAAGCTGCTTGCACGTGAGCAGCTTGGGGAGCCATTAGGCAGTTAAAGTAATAACGCTGGTCTTCTTTGAGTGTCTCTGGATTATCATCAAACACTTCATCGCCACAGATATGAGTTGCAAATAACTTATCTGTGTAAAGAATTTGGGTTTGCTGGTCGTAAGTACAAAGTCCTTCCGGCCAACGCGGACTGGGAATCGGGAGGAATTTCAAAACATGACCTTTGCCCAAATCCAGAGTTTCTTTCCCCCGCATCACCAAGACTTGCAAATCGCGGTCTAGGAAAGCAGCACGCAAATTGTTAGCACCAGGAAGAGAACAAACAAAGGTCACCTGTGGTGCCAGTTCTAAAATTGCTTTAAGGGTTGCGACTCGGTTGGGATTAAAATGACCTAAGATTACATAATCCAAACGTTTCAAATCTAAAGTCTGCTGTAACGCCTCTAAATAAATTTCGGTAAAGCTTTCTGGCGGTGGATCGAAGAGTGCAGTTTTATCAGCTTCAATTAAATAGCAATTAGAGGTAGTACCTCTTTCAAGTGCATATTCAATTTCAAACCGCAGACGTGACCAACTACGTGCCCTCAGAGCCTTAGTATTTGTGGCAATTGGTAAAACTTGTACGTCGCGTGGCTTGGAATTGATCATAGGTGTTTAATTTGGGGAATTGGGAATTGGGAATTGGGCATTGGGAGTATGGGGTGGTGGGGTAGTGGGAAGATAGGGAGTGTGGGAGGTGTGGGAGATGTGGGAGGATGGGGAAGAAATCTTTCCCCCCTCTCTCCCCACACTCCCCACACTTCCCCATCTCCCCATACCTAATTCCTAGTAGTAATTTCCAACTTTGCGATGGCGAATGGCGGTTAGTCCATCTACTTTGGAGACACGACCTTCAGTGACGGTGCAGTATAAAATCCAGTGGTCGCTGCACTCCATGCTGCTTTGTACTTCACATTCCATGTATGCTAGGGCATCAGTCAGAATCGGGGAGCCGTTTTTGGCGGTTTGAGTTTTCACTCCCGAAAATCGGTCAGCACCGGGAAGTAAGCGCTTGAGAAAGTGCTTCTTGAGTTCTTGATAATTGCCTTCTTCCAGTACGTTAAGGACGAAGCGATCGCCTACTTGCATTAAGGAATCAATGGCGCGGTCTTTGGCAATGGCGATTGTGAATCCTAATGGTTGCAAGCTTGCTTGTGATACCCAAGAGGCTAGCATGGCACTGCTGACATCACCTTTTTTGGTTGTAATGATATAAAGTCCGCTGCTAATCCGACCCAGCGCCTTTTCCATGTTGACATCAAGGGATTTGATTTGCTTGATGTTGCGATCGCGCACCAGCAATTGTCCCAAGTCTGTACCTGCTTCTTGACACAATTGGAATGTGGATGCTGTGGGAGCTTCTTTAATCCGAATCGCAGGGAAGGCTTCTTTCACACCCAGGTCAATAAATTTTCTTCGGAGTGTATCAACGGGTTCATCATCTCCGCCATAGCATTCAAACAGCCCAACTACTTGCTTATTCTTGGCTACAGCTAGCAGGGAACTGATACTGGCTTGGGCGGCGGCGCCGGTGCTGGGTGGCATACCAATAATGATGCCAGCTGCTCTACCAGCTAATTCTTGGATTTCTTGGCTTTGGGCAGTATTTAGATCCAGGACTTCCACCCCAACGCCTGTTTTCTGGATTCCTTCAGCAATTGCATGACCAAGTCGATCGCCATATCCGTAACCTGAGACAAAGAACAAGCCAACTGTTGTTTCTGCTTTGGTTTGTCTGTGGCTCCAAGTTTCGTAGCATCCAGTTAGAACATCTAAATGGTGGTGTAATAAAGGCCCGTGACCGTTGGCGATAATATTAATTTTCCCTAATTCACCCATTCTCTTCATGGCATTCAGCAGAGAACGAGCGTTAGGGCCCATTAAGCAGTCGTAGTAAAATCTAAAGTCAGCTTCGATCGCTTCTAAATCTTCGTCGAAGGTGCGATCGTCACAAAAGTGCATCCCAAATGCATCACAGGTGTAGATGGTTTGGGTTTTGCGGTCAAAACTAAAGATTGTGTCCGGCCAGTGTAGGTTAGGCGCACTCACGAATTCAATTTCGTGTCCTTTGCCGATATCTATGCGATCGCCTGTTTTCACAACCCGCTTACTAAACGGATCGTGTACTAGGCCTTCCAAAAATTGCAATGCAACTTTGGAAGCTAGCACAGTAGCTCTGGGTGCTAACTGAAGCACATCTTCTACTAAGCCGCTATGGTCTGGCTCTGTATGGCTGACAATTATGTAATCAATTGTTTTGGGGTTGACAAGACCTTTTAAAGTCTCTAAATACAGATCGCGAAACTTCTGGTGAGAAGTATCAATCAAAACTGTTTGTTCGCCCCTAATTAGATATGAATTGTAGGTTGTACCATTTTGCAATCCGAATTCGATATCGAAGCGATCGCGGTCCCAATCAAGAGAGCGAATCGCCGTTGTATTCGGGGCAATTTCTACAGTTTGTATAGTTAGCCGATGTTGAACGTTCTCTGCGATCGCTACCATTATCCGTCTCCGAGCGCAAATTTTCAGATTTTTTCTATCCCCATTATCCCTAGAAAATTTTTTTAAAGTTGTAATGAATATTAGTTTTCGATTTTTTTAACTTGTATTAATTATTGCTATTTATTTGCTAAAAATTTAACTCCAAAAATCTACCAAATACTAATTTATCTCTAATTATCTACTGAGTATATAATTTTGCTATTTCTCAACTATATGATAATTACAAAATATCATGTCACTGAGATTTTTTGACTATAAAATTTTTAAAGATTCCAAATTATTTCAAATATAAAAAAATGTATAAATAATTAATACATACCATAATTGACAAATAAATCCTTGATTTATACGCAACTCCTTAAGCGAGCATGAATTTTAAATGATTAGTTTTTAGGTGATATATTAAGGAGCATATTAGTTGAGAAGAAATACTAAAATTAAATCCTAGCTAGATAAATTACATCAAGTCTGCATTTAACGTTGACGTTCCTGTAAGCTAGGCGGACTTGGTTTGTATAACCTTAGCCAGATCTAAATACCAATCTGCCAAAACCAAATCTTCCCTTCTCTTATAACTAAGTAAGAAAAGTAAGAAAGGTATGAAAAGTAAGAAAGGTATGAAAGGTATGAAAAGTAAGATAATTTGATTGCAGATTTTTAAGAATTGTCAAAAGATAAGCAGTTACTAGTATTTACCCCAATAGATATTAAATGTATTGTTGTCTCAACCAACAACCTTATTACATAAAATATAAATTTTATGTAAAGTAGAGATAACAGATATTTTTTAGTAAACAGTCAAAGCTAATCTTGTTACAGGAGTTAAATCAAAAACTGGGCTTGTATATCTTTTTTTGCTCATCCCAGTCTAAAATCGGAGAAAAATCGTTTTTAAAGTTTCGATAAATGTCGGTAGAAATACGATAAATGGAATTAAGTTTAATGATAGAGTTTTTTTACGATCGACTTTAGGCAGTAATCAGGATAACACCAACAAACTATTATCCTCATAGCTATTAGCTACGGTCTCTGCCTATGCTTCAATAAGCATACCTATACAGACTAAAGCTGTACTTTTTAATGCGTCTAAATTTTTCTAAAAGTTGATTGACTATGATAATTTCCCAAACTTGAAAATATTATCAAGCCAAATATTTTGTGCGTCGTAGACATCAGACTAAACTCTGGCATTGCTAATACTTATTATTTGTTTAGTAGCGTATTATTTAGATGTGTCCGTAGTAAATATAGAGGTCTGATATAGATATAAAAGTGCTAAAAGTTGACTGTATCAAAGGTTATTATTTATGGGATGCCGATTGAAAGTTTTTCTAACTGAAGAAGAAAAGCTGACTCTAGAAGAGTTAAGAAAAGCCAAAGATGTTCCTCAACGTACAAAGGATCGTGCCCAAGTTTTACTGTTGAATGCTCGTGGCTTAAAAAATGAGCAAATTGCTAAAGGCTTGAATTGGGCTATTTCAACAGTACGTCAAACCCTTCATCGTTGGGAAAAGTTAGGGTTAGTAGGCTTATGGGATGCTGCTGGTCGAGGAGGAAAACCTCGATATTCGGAATTAGATTTGATTTATTTAGAAAAGTGCTTATCTCAACAGCCAAAGGCTTATAATTATAAAGAACTCGCAAATAAACTGGCATCTGAACGTCAGGTAAATTTGAGTGCAGATCGACTAAGACGGGTACTCAAAAAAAGGCAAAGTAAGTTTGGAAATGTAGCCGTATAATGTCTAGAAGCAGAGTAGTTAAAACTGCTTTTGTTTGTACTAAGCTAATTTATTTGATTCAACTGCAAATTGCTTAAATAACTGACTGATAACTGAGTTTTTAGAAAATGTGGAGAGCAAACTATATAATCTGAACATCTTCCCACACAATATCTAGTAATGTCACGCTCAGTTACAGTTCGCAAAGATTGTATCTAAAAAGTCAAGTCGGCTGCTAAGCGTTATGGTTATCCACGTTAAAAAGATTTGGCTGAGGAATTAGGATGTTCTCTAGCGACAGTTAGCAACTTCCTCAATCAAAAACCTGTTGATTTTTGGTATTTTCAAGAAAGTTGTCACAAGTTGGGACAAGATTGGCAAGCGATCGCAGCTCTTGACGACAGTGACAGCCCCAGTCAAACTAAAATTCAAGAGCCGTTTGTCTGTTTGCCAGAACCGGACTTCGTTTATGTAGAACGCCCTGCAATTGAATCTGTTTGTAATCAGGTACTTTTGGGACTAGGTGCTTTATTGCGAATTAAAGCACCTAGCTTGTTAACAACTTGAAATTTTTATCTCTAGTTCTATTAAGACAACAAAAAACAAAATCCACCTCGATCTCAAATTATCAGGTGGACTTGTTAGTTGTTCTTTAGTGGATCCGAGCAGAGTCGAACTGCTGTCCAAATTGGGTATTGACCCCCCACTCATTCACAGGTTTAGCCTTTTTGATCCTCAAGGCGGGAATCGTTCATTATCCCGAACGTAGGATGCTCTGATTTAATCTTAGCCAGCAAGCCAACCAGAGAACGCTTGCTAGAGCATCCGTTGGGGTTTGTCCCTAGTCCTTAACGGAGTCAAACTAAAGACGCTCGAACCTGTAAGAGGTATTTTAGGCTGCTACTAGAGCTTCCCGACGAGCAAATTTTACGATGTTATTCGCATTTACTTTTGTTTTGAGCCTTTGATTTCCGAGAGATGACTCACTCTCGACCTGAATCACAGAGCAGCGTTCGCCAACCTGTCGAAACCGTGACGGACCCATACGCTATATATATTATAGTTTACTGTTAAGGAAATGTGTCACAAGAAGACAAAGAAATATTAAACTCTCATTAATCAGGCTTAATTGTCATGAGTCAGACTACAAGCATTCGCTGGACAATTCAAGATATTGCAGCATTACCTGATAACGAATGGATTCGTTATCAGATTATTGATGGAGAATTGTTTGTCACGCGATCGCCCCACCATAAACATCAACAGACTACAGGTCGAATCTTTGCCGTCTTAGATAATTGGTCTTTGGAGAGTGGTTTAGGAGAAGCTTCCATTATGCCAGGACTGATTTTTTCGGACTCTGATAATGTAGCTCCCGATGTGGTGTGGGTAAGTTATAAACGGTTGGCTCAAATTCAAGATGAGGCGGGGCATTTTCACGGAGCGCCGGAACTGGTGGTGGAAGTGCTGTCAAAAGGAAAAGCCAATGAAGACCGCGATCGATTAGCTAAGTTGAAATTGTATTCGGTTCAAGGAGTCAAGGAATATTGGATTGTCGATCGCATCGCTCAAAGAATTGAAGTCTATCGACGAGACAATGCTCAATTAAAACTGGTTACGACATTGCTAGTAGATGATGTGATTACATCGCCATTGCTGCCTAACTTTGCCTGTGAAGTAGCACGTCTTTTTGTGTCACGAAGTTAGGGGCGGTCATCATTACATTAGTTGGCTATTGGTCGCGGCGAATTGATGATACGAATCGGTTAGTTTATTCCACTATTGTGATTGACCTCAAAATTAAAAATAGCTAATCGCTAGTTTTAAATCTCCCAGCAATTAGCTATTTGTGATGGCTAGCAAGTGGCTATTCCCTAAGTTAATGCTTCGGCACCACCCACAACCTCAAGGAGTTCTTGGGTAATTGCCGCTTGTCGGGCTTTGTTGTAAGACAGGGTGAGCGTGTTAATCAATTCACCAGCGTTATCACTGGCGTTACTCATAGCTGTCATCCGGGCTGCTAACTCGCTAGCCGCTGATTCTTGGAGTGCCCGCAATAGCTGGTTACTCAGATATAGGGGCAACAAAGAATCAAGAATCTGTAGCGGATCTTGCTCGAAAATCATGTCAGGAGCTAATGACCGCACTTGATTAGTTACTTTCTCGCGTTCGACTTGAAATTGACCGCCACGGGTTGTCAAGCGGAAGATTTCGTCATCGCTTGCTTCTAAACCTTGGGCATCTAGGGGTAGCAGAGTTTGCACCACAGGACGCGAGCTAACTAATGAGACAAACCTGGTATAAATTAATTCAACCCGGTCTACTTTTTCCGAAAGGAACAACGAAAGTAGTTGGTCAGCAATTTCAGTAGCTTCGGCTGCGGTGGGAATTTGCTCTAAGCCGCTGTATGTGCCGTCAATGGGTTGACTGCGGCGTTGAAAGTACTGTGTAGCTTTGCGCCCAATAAGCACGTATGTATAATTTACACCTTCTGCCTTGAGTTCCTTGGCGCGGTTTTCGGCACGACGAATAACGTTAGTATTGTAACCACCGCATAGACCCCGATCGCCAGAGACAACCAAAAGCGCCACGGACTTAACTTGGCGTTTTCTTAGCAGTGGCAGGTTTGCTTCTTCAAACCGCAGACGGCTTTGCAAACCATACAACACTTGTGCCAAGCGGTCGGCAAAGGGGCGAGTTGCTAGCACTTGTTCTTGCGCCCGACGCACCCTAGCTGCCGCTACTAGGCGCATGGCTTCTGTGATTTTTTTGGTGTTTTTGACCGACTGAATGCGATCGCGTATTGCTTTAAGATTGGCCATATTTTTGTTCTTAGTCCTTAGTCATTTGTCATTTGTCCTTTGTTGCAAAGTGACGCTCTAGAGTCGCTAACAGATATCTCTGTTTTGCCGCCCTTTGAGCGTCTGTGCCCTAAGTCGGCGCTCTGACTTTGCGCTTTGTCACTAGTCATTAGTTACAGTGGATTACAAACGTAAAGTACACCATTTAGATGTCAAAACTAGATAGAGAGCCTATTCTAATTCTGAATTCTGCTGTATTTACCAATGACTAATGACTAATGACTAATGACTAATTACGCTGCTGCTTTGAAGGTCTTTTTGTATTCCGTGAGTGCTTCTTTCAAGGCTGCTTCTTCATCAGCATCCAGTACTTTCTTGCTTTGTACTGCTTGCGCGTACTGGGGCTTACCTGTCTTCAAGTACTCCCGGAGACCTTGGGTAAAGCTGGTAACTTTATCTACAGGTACATCATCTAAATATCCGTTGATACCAGCATAGAGAATCGCTACTTGCTCGTATACCGACAGAGGAGCGTTTTGGGGTTGCTTGAGCAATTCCCGCAAGCGTTGACCCCGTGCTAATTGGTCTTGAGTGGCTTTATCTAAGTCAGAAGCAAATTGTGCGAAGGCTTGCAAGTCGTCGAATTGTGCCAGTTCCAATTTAATTTTACCGGCAACTTTTTTCATTGCCTTGGTTTGAGCCGCAGAACCTACACGCGATACCGAAATACCTGGGTTTACAGCGGGACGGATACCAGCGTTGAACAAGTCAGAAGACAAGAATATCTGACCGTCGGTAATTGAAATTACATTGGTAGGAATGTATGCTGAAACGTCACCAGCTTGGGTTTCGATGATTGGTAGGGCGGTCATGCTGCCTTTACCTAATTCATCGCTGAGCTTGGCTGCTCTTTCTAACAAGCGGGAGTGGATGTAAAATACATCTCCAGGGTAAGCTTCCCGTCCGGGTGGACGACGTAGCAACAGGGACATTTGCCGATAGGCTTGGGCTTGCTTGGAGAGGTCATCGTAAATTACTAAGGTAGCTTTGCCTTTGTACATGAAGTACTCAGCAATAGTTGCGCCTGTGTAAGGAGCTAGGTATTGTAAGGTAGCTGGGTCACTGGCATTAGCGGTGACGACAACGGTGTAATCCATCGCGCCTTTTTCTTGTAGTGTCTGCACCACGTTAGCGACGGTGGAAGCTTTTTGACCAACTGCAACGTAGACGCAAACTACATCTTCTTCTTTTTGATTAATGATTGTATCAATGGCGATCGCAGTTTTGCCGGTTTGACGGTCACCAATAATCAATTCCCGCTGGCCGCGACCGATGGGAATCATTGAGTCAATAGCTGTGATACCCGTTTGCATGGGTTCGTGTACAGACCTGCGGGCAATAATACCAGGTGCTGGAGATTCAATCAAACGGCTTTCTGAGGTTTTGATGTCTCCCTTACCGTCAATAGCACGACCCAAGCCATCTACAACTCGTCCAATTAAAGCTTCCCCTACGGGTACCTGGGCGATTCTACCAGTAGCGGTTACGGAGCTACCTTCTTGAATTTCCAGACCTTCACCCATGAGTACCGCACCCACATTGTCTTCTTCTAAGTTCTGGGCGATACCGACTGTACCGTCTTCAAATTCTAAGAGTTCCCCAGCCATAGCCTTTTCCAGACCATAAATCCGGGCAATACCGTCACCAACTTGCAGGACAGTACCAACGTTAGCAACTTTGACTTCTTGGTCGTATTGCTCGATTTGTTGTTGAATAATGCTGCTGATTTCGTCTGGTCTAATTGATATGCTCATGTGTCTATCTTTTTTGGTTTGGAGACGGAAGAAGTAATTTTAGTTAGGAGTTAAGAGTTAGGAGCGATGAGTTTAGAGTCACAAGTCAGAAGTGATGAGTAAAAAAAGCAAAGATAAAAGTTAAAAGTCAAAATAAATTACTGTTTACTTAACTCCTAACTCTTGGAAAGACTTGCGTTAATTGCGTCTCTACTCCCAACTCCTAACTGTTGTACAGACGCAACTAATCGCGTCTGTACTTTTAATTTTCTAGCTACTAGTTAAGCGCAATGAAAGGCGGCGCAGCTGACCCCGAATACTGGCGTCAATTACTTGGGAGCCGACTTTAATAATTACACCACCAATCAATTCGCCATCAACTTTTGTTTCTAGTTCTACCTGACGAGCATTAGTGATGGCAATCACCTTTTCTGTAATTGCTTGCTGTTGAGCTTTTGTGAGGGGAACGGCTGAAGTTACTTCCGCTAATACGGTTTGGTTCAGCTGCCGCAACAGCGCCAGATATTGTTGTAAAATCGGTTCTAAGAAGGCAATACGCCGCTTATCTACCAATACCAGCAAAAAATTGCGTAAGTAGGGATTAGCGCTTTCACCGACTATTTGTCTGATCAGAGATTTTTTGTTCTCAGGCTGAATAAATGGGTTGCCCAAAAAGTTTTCTAGCTCTTTGTTTGTGGAGAGCAGGCTCACGAGAGTACGCGCATCTTCTCCGAACTCTTCTGTCAAATTTTTTGATTGCGCTATTGACAAAAGTGCTTGTGCGTATGGCTGGGCTATTTCGATTGTCGCTACTTGACTTGTCATACGCTACCTCCGAGTTGTGCGATGCTGCGGTCAATTAAACTTTGTTGAGCATCGTCAGCAATTCCGCCTTTGAGTTGCGACTCGACTCTTTGTAATGCTAGTGTAGCTACCCGTTGCCGCAGTTGGGCGATCGCTCGCTCTTGTTCGGTGTTTAAATCTGCTGCGGCTGTTTGTTTCAAGCGTTCTACGTCTTGCGCCGCCTTCGCTAATAAGGCTTCTTTCGCCTTTTGAGCATTTTCTTGGGCAGATTTCCGGATGCTTTGTGCCTCTGCTTGAGCTTTGGTTAACTGCTCTTGCGCTTGGGATAGGGCAATCTTTGCCTCTTTTAAGCGCCCTTCTGCTTCCTGAATGGCGGTGGCAATATTGGATTGTCGCTCGTTCAGGATATTGCTTAAAACTTTACGTCCGAAGTAGAATAATATGCCAACCAAAATCGCTAGATTGATGAGATTGGTTTCTAAAATGTCTAGATTTAGACCAAAACCACCCTCTGCTGCGCCTTCTGCCATTTCAGAGTGAACAGCGTGCGCTTCTGCGGCAAGTAAAAAGAATGTGCCCATGATACCCATCTACAAGTGCGCTGCTCGCTTGCTAATACGTTCTATTTTCCCAAAGGTAAATCCGGTATCTTTAATCCCAAGGGAAATCTAGTATCTTTATCCCCAAGGAAAAAAAGTGCCTTTTTTTGACAGAATTCAGGAGTCAAAACAGTTAAGGCAGGAGAATATATGATAAATAAATATACCAACCATAACTACATTCCTGAGCAATTTTAACTTCTGACTCCCGGGTGCTGAATTCTTACCCTTTTTTTGACACTTAATAAAGCGCTCTGGATTTGGGGCCAGTTGCGCGTATGCTTTTACAGAACCAATCTTGTCAGATAATCTAAACTGGAGTTGGTCCTAATAATTTTTCTAGAATCTGCCTGCTTAGACCATCAACTTGTTGCTCTAAGGTACGTAAAGCTTCCTGCTTTTGTTGTTCTATTTCAACAGCAGCTTGTTCTCGTTGAGACTGAGCTTCTTTTTGCGCCTCAGCGATTTTTTCGGCAGTAATTTTCTTCGCTTCTACTTGAGCTGCTTCTACAGTAGCTTGCGATTGTCTGCGAGCGTCTGCGAGCTGCTGTTCATATTCGGCGGCTAACCGCTCAGCTTTCGCTAAGCTTTCCTTTGCCTCAAGGGTATTCGTTCGGATGTAATTATCGCGATCGTCTAGTACCTTGGTGAGTGGTTTATAGAAAATTACATTCAACAAAGCTGCCAATAGCAGGAACTGCAATGCCATGAAGGGCAAGGTAGCATCGAAATCAAACATTTCTCTCCTCTTTGGCTGGAGTAGCAGTTTTCATGGCTAGCAAAATCATCCAACCTTTGATATTTTAGAGACCCATAGCCAAGAAGGGTCAAGGGATTTTGGATTTTAGAGCGAGGATTTTAGATGAACACCAACCCAAGGGTACGTTGTGGGTATTTTAGATTGATAATTTGAAATTTTTTCTACCTATCAGTTTCGGCGTATGTACCAAAAACTGTTGATAATCCAAAATCCAAAATTCCAAATCTAAAATTGTTAATGCCCAAAATCTCCTAGATTGTAGAGGCGTGATGGTTCACGTCTCCACACTCACAAAAACTTCTGAGGTTTTATGCTGAGAAGGGGTTAGCAAACAGCAGCACCAGAGCAATCACTAGACCATAAATAGTCAGAGATTCCATGAAAGCCAAGGTTAATAGCAAAGTACCGCGAATTTTTCCTTCTGCTTCTGGTTGACGGGCAATACCTTCTACTGCTTGTCCAGCAGCATTTCCTTGACCAATACCAGGACCAATTGCAGCTAAACCGATTGCTAGAGCAGCAGCTAGAACTGAAGCAGCAGAAACTAATGGATCCATTTTGATTTTCCTTGGTTTGATTACAGAACAGAAAAATTTACCTTAACTACTAGAAACGTGTTTTTCACGCTGCACCGAGTTCTCACAAATCGCGCTTGGCGACATTTTGAGCGCATACCGCTCTTGGAACTGTGCTATCAACTGAGAAGCTTAACAGTTATCAGTTATCAGTTATCATTCGTCAGTTTTGCCGCACGCTCAATAACTGTTAACTGTTCGCTGTTGACTGAATTTAATGCTCCTCATGCTCTTCTCCACCGTGTCCCTCCATTGCCTCATGAATGTATGCTCCGGCTAGGGTAGCAAAAACCAGGGCTTGAATGGCACTGGTAAACAAACCCAAGGCCATTACAGGCAGAGGTATAAATAAAGGAACTAGCAGGACTAGCACCGCTACTACCAATTCATCCGCCAGTATATTGCCAAAAAGACGGAAGCTTAGGGAGAGGGGCTTAGTAAAATCTTCAAGAATTGCGATCGGCAACAGCACAGGTGTTGGCTCTATATACTTCTTAAAGTAGCCCAAACCCCGCTTGCTAAAACCCGCATAAAAGTACGCTAAAGAGGTTAGCAGTGCCAATGCAACGGTTGTATTGATGTCATTGGTGGGAGCTGCCAATTCACCCGAAGGTAGCTTGATTAGCTTCCAGGGAATTAGCGCGCCTGACCAGTTCGATACGAAAATAAACAAGAACAACGTACCAATAAATGGCACCCAAGGGCGGTACTCTTTCTCACCAAGTTGGTTTTTTGCCAGATCCCGAATAAACTCTAGAGCATATTCCATCAAATTTTGGATGCCCTTGGGAATTTTCTGGGCGTTGCGAGTAGCAGCTATTGAAGCCACTACTAAAATGCTAATCACAAACCATGAGGTGAGAAAAACTTGCCCATGAATTTTAAGATTGCCCAACTGCCAGTAGAAATGATGACCTACTTCTAATTCGGCGAGGGGAAAAGAATTAAAGGCGTTTAAGACACTAAGCATTTGCATTCTTCAAGCATTTTCCCCAACGAGCGAGGATGGGAGTATTGTCTTTGTGAGCCTGACTTTTTAAGAATCAGGAATGAACGCAGTTTGCACCATGTAGACGAGGAGCGTCGCTTTGTAAGTTAGAAATCCCAAAAATATGGGCACAATCTTTAGCTCATGCCATTGAGTTGCCAATACAATCAATCCAATGAACAAAGCAAAACGAGTTTTGCTCAGACGGTTTTTCTCACCACCAAGTCGCTCAACATCTTTAGCCAGCATTTTTAAGTAAACCACACCTGTACACGCTCCAATCAAATAATTGAGAGCAATGTTTAAGGAATAAAAAATCCACACAGAGATAAAAATAATCCCCGTCAAGACAAGTGTGATTACTAATAACTTTTGGTAGAGTTGATAGAACTCTCCCATAGAGTTATCTGATTCTGTGTTCTCAGAATCAGTTTTAGCATCTTGTCGTGTCGTCGGAGTCGGTGCAATTGGTTCTTCTGACAAGCTCACGGGACTCGAAACTAGTACAGCTAACGGATGATGACTGCACATTCAGTCAGCTGAATCATATCACGATCCGGTAACAATACTTTAGAAAAAAACAATTAACTTCTTGCGAATGTGAAAAATTAAAACAAAATTACGCTCTCTTGCAGTAATAAAGGGTTTAATGAAGCAATATAGCGAAATATGGCAATAATGCACGAATTAATGCCTAGACAACTTTCAATTTATACAAATTTGCCTTTTTTTAGCGAGTAATTGTCCTCCAAAGTTTTTGTATAATCAGCATCTTGGTGTTGAAACTAAATAGGTGTTGAGGAGTAAAGACGCTGACTGCAAAGCAGAACTTGTAGAGTAGCGTCTTGGTGTTAGATATTGCACCATTGCTGAATTGCAAACAATTGCAACTTTTTTGGATGTGGGACACTTTTCTAATCTACATCAAATTTATCAAAAGTCGTGATGGGCGATCGCCCATCACCAAAAGTATAAATTCTACTGTGATTGAACTGGTGTTAATAAAATCAACTGCTGTTGGACAAGCCTTCTAACCCCACCTAATCCCAGTTCCACACCTGCCAAAATCTCTGCCACTGTTGAATGAGCGTCACATTTTTGCATAAACTCAAACTCGGCAACTGACAAGTTAACAATTTGGTAATCGTAATTAAAAAAACATTGACTGGGAAATCCCTCAATACAAGGATTAAGTTCGGGAATTGCTGCCAATAGAGCGTTATCGTCTGACCAGTCGGCTTTAATGAGGGGAGAACGACCGAGGAAAAACTCATAATGACTGACTTCTGGATCTAATAATTCTATCAAGCGATAACGTTGGCGATCGCTCAATTCTTCACCCCGTTGTATCAACTCTGGTGCTTTAGCCAAAAGTCTCTCTAAATCCCAAAAACTCGGATTCGAGAAGCCAATAAACTCCAATCCCGAAGCATCAATTAATTCAAACAGCGTCTCAATGTTATAGTCAATTTCCTGGGGATGAACGTACATATCAGCAAAGTGTTCGTCCTTGTGGTTTTCTAACGACCAACGCTGTTTTTCATACTTGACAATTCGATTATTTTCTGGCAAAGAAGCAAATATTTTTCGTCCGACTTGAACACCATCGCGGTAGTCACCTTTTTTGTCACCTTGGAGAAGTGCGATCGCTTTTTGCATGAGTTGAATTTCCCAGCGCCCCAACTCCCCGTAGACAAAAATGTGCATCAAGCCGCTTGGTGCTAACTTTTTTGCCAAGGTTTGAATACCAGCAATTGGGTCGGCGGTATGGTGCAAAACACCAACGCAGTTAATTAAATCAAACTCACCAGGTAATTGTTCGGCATCAAATAAGCTGAGGTGATGAAACTCAACCCGGTTAGCCCCAGAACGCTGACAACGTTCTTTTGCTATATCCAAAGCACCACTACTGAGGTCAATTCCCACAACAGAAGCTTGAGGATTGAGGTGAACCAAGTACTCTGTACTTACTCCAGTACCACAACCAGCATCCAAAATGCGGATATCTTGCTTTTGGGGTTTTTGACCTGTGCAGAAGTTATAAGCAGCTAGCCAATTCCAGCGCCAATTGTACCCTGGAGGCGGTTCGTCTAACAAAGCTTCCGGCGGAAAGGGGTAGGTATTGTAGAGTTTGGCAACGGCAGTACTAACAGTTTGGGAATCGGACATGATGAGGAATAACGCAGCAGTTTTGAGTTTAGCGAATGGTGGATGATTAGGGCAAAGATTACTCTTGCTTATTTTCTACTAGTTATCCAACAGCAAAATCAGTAAATTCGCGTTTGTAAGGAGCGTGAAATCCTAATATAATATCTTCTTTCGATACTCCAGCAGCGATTAATTCGTTAGCGATGCCGATTTCTGTACCATCTCTTTGTATCTAAATTTTTTGGTCTTTGATATCAACATGAATAATGACTCCATAAATTCTTCGTTGTTCTTTCCAGACAATATTTAAGACTTGATAATGATGGCGTTCTGTGTCAAATAATAATTGAATCTCTGTGCCATTAGCCAAGTCATTAGCAGAATGATTACTTAAAAATCTTAAATAATTTAAGAGTAATTTATTCCTTCCAGAAAACAATATTCTGACTAAAGTAATTAAATATTAAAAGTTTAATTTAATATTTTTTAAAGAATTTTGAATAAATTGATGTGAGAAAAAGTCTTGGTATGTATCTTAACTAAGAGCTAGATATAAAATACATTCCGGTTCTTCTTTTTTCAATGCTAGCCGATGATAATTCAGGGTTTGACCTAAAGCAAGATGAAATTCTATTACTTCCGATACATTTACAAAGAATTTAATTTTTACGGCTATTTATTGACCTTGTTTTTGTGCTGCTAATAATCTTTCTGCTTTTAAATCCACAAAAAATTCAATATCATTAACTTTCAGATGCAGTGGATCGTGGGTAATCATCGAACCATCTTTTTCTAAAGCAGTGCGGACATTAATTATTTAGACTAGCTTACTTATCTATTGTTAAATTTTTATAATATTGTTTTTTGCGATAGCTCCTATGATTTACGACCAATCAGAGTTTAATTTACGCTGTGAATGGGGCGCACAAGGAGTTTATCAACTTGCTTCTATTAGTGATGCGGTAATAATAGTTGATATTCTTTCTTTTTCTACTTGTGTAGAAATTGCCACGAATAACGGCGCGATTATTTTTCCCTACGCATATAGAGATGAATCAGTTATAGATTATGCCAAGTCACTACAAGCAGAGTTGGCAAGTCATAGACAACGTTGGACAACAAGCGGATATTCTCTTTCTCCAAAGTCACTAGAACAGATTCCAGCGGGAACTAGACTAGTTTTGCCTTCACCTAATGGTTCTTTTCTGACTTTACATACTGAAGAGACGCCAACTTTAGCTGGTTGTTTGCGGAATTGCCAAGCTGTAGCCGAGTTTGCCCAAAAGTATGGCAATAAAATCGCTGTGATTTCTGCTGGTGAGAGATGGAAAGATGATAATAGTCTCCGTCCTGCATTTGAAGATTTAATTGGTGCTGGGGCAATTCTTAGCTATTTACGTGGTAATTTATCCCCAGAAGCCGAAGCAGCCGTAGCAGCATTTCAAGCTTTCCAGCAGGATTTAGTAGGATACTTGAAAAAATGCAGTTCTGGTAAAGAGTTGATAGAAAAAGGTTTTGAACCAGATGTTGAACTGGCGGCTGCTTTTAATGTTAGTGATTGCGTACCTTTATTGATTGATAATGCTTATCTAAATTCCAGACTGGAGAATTAATCAAAGGTCGCATTGATTGGTTTGACAATATTTTGCATTATTGATAAATTCTTGCAAATTTCTCAAAGGAATTATCTGAAATGATGACCCGCCTTGCACCTCGGCAGTGATGTAAGCAAACTTTTGTCCGCGATAAAATAAGTCACGACCAATTTTGGTAACATAGCCAGACTTCTGGAAGTCATTGGCAATCTGAGAATTATAAATATTTTGTAACAATTTTACTGCATTCGCATTTTTTGTGGTGAATTTGAGGCGATCGCTACCACTAACAGTGATTCCTTCTTTTGTTACTGTCCCATTTTCAGAAGTGACATCGGCATAAAAATACAGTTTTCCCTTTGTACCGCCATAGCCGTGGGCTTCGCTGTTGTATCTCAGGGTGGGTAGTTGAGGTCTCGTTTTTGCCCACTTAACAACGGTGCTAATGTTTTCCCCTGGAAGTGCATTTGCAGGAGTGACAGCCAATATAACTGCTATGGCAGACGCCGTAACATTGAATAAATAGTTAAATTTAAAACTTTTATGCATAGTATTTTACGGGTAGAGAATGCTGCTAGGTATAGCCTAATTACCCTGAATTTAAACCTGATTTCCAGAGTCGCGTTATCTGTTATCTTCAGGTATTAGTAGCAAAAACAACTTAGCACTGACTAACATTCACTGTCTACACAAGCGTTGGTGATTTGTCATTAGCCAAAGGACGAAGGAAGCGCAAAGTCTGTAGACGCTTCTGCAGCTTCCCGCAGGGTGCGGAGGTTTCCTCCGTAGACGCTTTGCGGCTTCCTGCAGGCATCAGAACTTTGTAAGAGAGGACAAATGACAATTGACTACCTACTTAGTTACAAAACTTAGTTTTGTCTCAGACAAACAAGAGTATCTATTTGAAATTTGATGCATTAAAGCTACATCTTCTACACACTTCTTAATAAACCCGCCTTAATAACGCAAAACGTTTTAATCTAAAAGCTAACTGGGTTAATTTACTGGCAGTTTTGCAGGCAGTACTCTTAAGCTCATAAGCATAGACACACCGATGTGTCAAGCCTCAAAGCGACCCAGACTTAACACATAAACGATTATGATGGGAGTTTTACAAATCCGATGAGTGTTAAGGCAAGTGGTGGAAGCTCAGTTGCGCGTCCGCAACTATATCAAACCCTAGCTGTAGCGACAATTACCCAAGCGGAGCAGCAAGACCGTTTTTTGGGAACTGGTGAACTAAATGAACTGGCAAGCTATTTTGCATCTGGTGCAAAGCGTCTAGAAATTGCCCAGACGCTCACGGAAAATTCCGAGATTATTGTATCTCGGGCTGCCAACCGGATTTTTGTCGGTGGTTCGCCAATGGCTTTTTTAGAAAAGCCCAAAGAAGTAGAAATAGTACCTGTTAGTGCTGTTGGCGGTGCTAATGCTCAACAAGGGATGCAACTGGGAACAATAACCTACGTTGAAAGTCGTGGTGGGTTCCTAGAAAATTTACGCTCAATTTTTAACTCATCCCCCAGCGGCCCAACACCTCCAGGTTTTAGACCAATTAATATTGCTCGTTATGGTCCGAGCAACATGGCTAAGAGCTTGCGGGATTTATCCTGGTTCTTACGCTATGCTACTTATGCGATCGTTGCTGGCGACCCCAACATCATCGCAGTGAATACACGCGGTTTGCGGGAAATAATTGAAAATGCCTGTTCTGGCGAAGCGACAATAGTGGCTTTGCAAGAAATTAAAGCCGGGTCACTTTCGTTTTTCCGTAAGGATGCTGAGGCTACAGAAATTGTGTCTCAGTACATGGATGTTTTGCTTACAGAATTCAAAGCAGCTACACCTTCCAATAAACTGCGCCAACGTCCTTCTAGCGACCAGCAAGGCTTGGAACTGCCACAAATTTACTTCAATGCGGCAGAACGGCGTCCCAAGTTTGTGATGAAACCTGGATTGTCAGCTAGCGAAAAAAATGAGGTAGTCAAAGCAGCCTATCGGCAAATATTTGAGCGCGATATTACCCGTGCTTACAGCTTGTCTATTTCTGACCTAGAATCCAAAGTGAAGAATGGCGACATCTCCATGAAGGAGTTCGTTCGCCGCCTAGCTAAATCTCCTCTTTACCAAAAACAGTTTTACCAGCCTTTTATTAACAGCCGAGTCATCGAATTAGCTTTCCGTCACATTTTGGGACGGGGACCGAGTAGCCGCGAAGAAGTACAAAAATATTTTTCGATTATTTCTAACGGTGGTCTAGCTGCCATAGTAGATGCCTTAGTAGATTCTGCTGAATACGGCGACTATTTTGGCGAAGAAACAGTACCCTACCTCCGGGGATTGGGCCAAGAAGCCCAAGAATGTCGCAACTGGGGACCGCAACAAGACCTGTTTAACTACAGTGCGCCTTTCCGCAAGATACCTCAGTTCATCACCACATTTGCGGCTTACGAGCAACCGCTACCAGACCAGCATCCATACGGTTCTGGTAACGACCCCTTAGAAATTCAGTTTGGGGCGATTTTCCCGAAAGAAACTCGCAACCCCAGCACCAGCCCAGCTCCTTTTGGCAAGGATACCAAGCGCATCCTGATTCACCAAGGGGCAGGGATTAATAACCAAAATAGCAATCCTAAGGCACGAGGTGAAGCTCCTGGTACTCTTGGACCCAAGGTGTTCAAGTTGGATCAACTGCCTGGGACTGTTGGCAGAAAGGCAGCTAAAAATTCTAGCGTCAGATTCTCCGAAAGCTCAACTCAAGCAGTGATTAGAGCTGCTTATTTACAAGTTTTCGGTCGCGATGTTTACGATGGTCAGCGCCAAAAGGTATTGGAAATCAAGCTGGAAAACGGCAACATTTCTGTACGCGAGTTTGTCCGCGGTTTGGCTAAGTCGGATGTATTCCGCAATCTCTACTGGTCATCACTGTATGTTTGTAAAGCGATCGAGTACATTCACCGTCGTTTGTTGGGTCGGCCGACCTACGGTCGTCAAGAAATCAACAAGTACTTTGATATCGCTGCTAAACAAGGCTTTTACGCGGTGGTTGACGCCATTATTAACAGCGTAGAATACAGTGAAGCATATGGTGAAGATACAGTTCCTTACGAACGGTATTTGACTCCTGGTGGTGTGGCAGGACGACAGTTGCGCGTTGGTAGTATTCGTGAAGATGTTGCTGCCAAAGTCCAGAAGGAAACAACACCGAGTTTTGTGACACTGGGTACAGTCACACAAAATCGGTCGGAGCCAGACATTCAGTTCCGAATTAACCAAGGTGTTAGCAAGCAACGCGAACAAACCAAAATCTTCAAGTTAGTGGCGAATACCAGTGACAAAGTTGCAGTGCAAACTTTGATTAGCGCTGCGTATCGTCAGATTTTTGAGCGCGATATTGCACCCTACATCGCCAAAAATGAGTTTACGGCGTGGGAGAGCAAACTAGGCAACGGTGAAATCAGCGTCAAGGAATTTATTGAAGGTTTGGGTTACTCGAATCTCTATCTCAAAGAATTCTACACACCCTACCCCAACACCAAAGTAATTGAGTTGGGAACCAAACACTTCCTGGGACGTGCGCCACTAGACCAAGCAGAAATCCGCAAATATAACCAGATTTTGGCTACTCAAGGTATTCGTGCCTTTATTAGTACCTTGTTAAATAGTGTGGAATATAACCAGGTGTTTGGTGAAGATACTGTGCCTTACCGTCGCTTCCCGACCCTACCAGCTGCAAACTTCCCGAATACCGAGAAGCTTTACAACCAGTTAACCAAGCAAAATGACGACGTAGTTGTACCGAGCTTTAAGCCCGTGCAAGCCCGTCCAGGATCTAGTGATACGCCGCTGATAGCTCAGGCGCTCGCAGATATCGCAAGCCAAAAGGCAGCGATCGAGGACAAACAGCCCTCGTATGCCGAACTGGGACGTTCTTATAACAATGTTAGCGGTCAAACCGTGGAAGGTGAGCGTAAAGCTGAATAAGGCAATAGGGACTGGGAAGTATGAATTAAAACCTAATACTGAATCCCCAGTCCCTATAACCCTTCGTAACCTTTCGTAATACTCCTCTCAGATTGCAGCAAAAACAGCAAATCTGAAAAACAATATTACAAAGTGTTAAGAACAGTCATAAATGCTCAACAGAATGCCGGAAAATGTTTTGCGGAAGGTAACTGAGTTGAAAAGCTTGTGTACTTATGTTGACTCAAGCAGATTCGTAATTTTTTAGCCCTAGCAGTTATTAAACTGTTGTGTCTAAAAGGATGAGAAAACAAACTCAAGTACCAAATTGAAAGTCGCACCAGTTTAATTAAATCCTGGTTTCATTCGTATTGGAGGAATCCATAAATGAGTATCGTCACGAAAGCGATCGTGAATGCTGACGCAGAAGCCCGCTACCTCAGCCCTGGTGAATTGGATCGGATCAAATCCTTTGTAGCCGCTGGTGAGCGCCGTCTGCGGATTGCTCAGGTTTTGACAGAGAATCGCGAACGGTTAATTAAACAAGCTGGCGATCAACTGTTCCAAAAGCGTCCTGATGTTGTCTCTCCTGGTGGTAACGCTTACGGTCAAGAATTGACTGCTACTTGTCTGCGTGACCTAGATTACTACCTCCGCCTCGTTACCTACGGTATCGTTGCTGGTGATGTTACCCCCATCGAAGAAATTGGTGTTATCGGTGCCCGTGAACTTTATAAGTCCTTGGGAACTCCTATCGATGCTGTTGCTGAAGGTATCCGGGGAGTGAAGGCTGGTGCTGCTAGCCTGCTGTCTGGTGATGATGCTGCTGAAGCTGGTAGCTACTTCGACTATCTAGTTGGTGCTTTACTAGGGTAAAGCTGTTTACTGAGCATCAAGTAGAAGTATTGCAATACAGTTGGAAATAAGGAATTAACAACATGGCTCAAGACGCAATTACCGCTGTCATTAACTCCGCAGACGTTCAAGGTAAATACCTCGATAGCACTGCTTTAGACAAGCTAAAAAGCTATTTCTCCACTGGCGAACTGCGGGTACGTGCTGCTAGCACCATCAGCGCCAACGCTGCTACGATTGTCAAAGAAGCTGTAGCAAAATCTTTGCTGTACTCTGACATCACTCGTCCCGGCGGCAACATGTATACCACCCGTCGCTATGCTGCTTGTATTCGTGATTTAGATTACTACCTCCGCTATGCCACCTATGCTATGTTGGCTGGCGATCCTTCCATTTTGGATGAGCGTGTACTCAATGGCTTGAAGGAAACCTATAACTCCTTGGGTGTTCCCGTTGGTGCTACCGTACAAGCTATCCAATCTATTAAAGAAGTAACCGCCAGCTTGGTAGGTTCTGACGCCGGTAAGGAAATGGGCGTTTACTTAGACTATATCTCCTCTGGCTTAAGCTAAGAGCTAGTTTGCGCTTAAGAATTTAGGTGCGGTTTTATTAAGGTCTGGAAATCAATCGTGAGTGCTAGAACGTTATATTGCTTATCTTGATAAATTGTCAGTGATGAGTGTTGGTGGTCTAGTATTGATGTTTGATTTCCAGCCTTTGAATGATTAATTTAAAGATTTGCACTCAAGATTTAGAAATAAAAAAGTTTTCACAAACAATACAGGAGATTTTCAAAACATGGCCCGTTTGTTTAAAATTACTGCTCTAGTTCCTAGCCAAACCCGAATTCGTACCCAACGCGAACTACAAAATACTTACTTCACTAAGCTAGTTCCTTATGAGAACTGGTTCCGCGAACAGCAACGCATTCAGAAAGCAGGCGGTAAAATCATCAAAGTGGAATTGGCAACTGGGAAGCAAGGTGCTAATGCTGGTTTGGCGTAATAGCTGTAGACAGAACATTTTTTTTAGGGAATTGGTAAGAGGTCTTTTTTGACCTCTTTTTTATTGTTCGTATTTTTATAAAACTAAAAGTTAAACATCTTTACTAGGCGATATCCGTAAGTATAAAGTGGGACTAAAGCGCCAACATTTTGCCTATTTTTAGTCTGTTCAACAGTTTCATCAAATACAATCAGCGTTTGGTTGCTAATCTTCAGCTAGTCTTCATAAGGCACGCTCATATCTTCTTCAACACCAGCAATACTGAGTGATATCATTGCCCGATAAGCTTCATTTCCTGCGGAAGCGAAAATCTACTGAAATTCTCAGACCTTCTTGAAGTCCATATTAATGTTGATGATAGTCATGCAGTGAAGCAAGCAGCAGTGATTGAACCTCAAATTGCAATGATTGAATACGATACCAAAATCAAACTGGGTATTAGAGAAGCTATGGATACCCACGTTCAATTTTTTAACGGAATTCAATGTCAAATCTCTAAATATAGCTTGTCTCCTAATTCATCGCTTTTTGTAAGTGCATAAATATAGATTAAAGGAAAGGGTGGAAATACGGTTGTGAGTATATTGGAGTATAGTATTAAAATGCGAACAGTTTTCCCGATTTCTTAGGTTTTTAAAACTGTAATCAGACATTTCCAAGTTTGAGTAAAAGAAATTTTGTCATTTTAGAGAATTATTTATTGAGTCTCAGTCAAATTCACGAAGCAAAATTAGGTGCAGTAAGAGGAGACTTCCATGTATGGATTAGTGAACAAGGCGATTCAAGACATGGTGTGCAATCGCTTTGGTAAAGAAACTTGGAAAGTAATTAAACATAAAGCAGAGGTGGATGTAGATGTTTTCATCAGTATGGAAGGCTATCCTGATGACATCACCCACAGGTTAATAAAAGCTGCTAGTGGCGTTTTGGGTTTATCTCCCACAGAAATTATGCAAGCTTTTGGGGAATTCTGGGTTCAGTACACAGCCCAAGAAGGCTATGGCGGAATGATGGATATGAGTGGAGATACGCTACCTGAGTTTTTAGAAAATCTCGACAATCTTCATGCTCGTGTAGGAGTTAGCTTTCCCAAACTTCAGCCCCCATCATTTGAGTGTACTGATATGGAAGAAAACTCTCTCAACTTACACTATCGTTCTAATAGAGAAGGGCTGACGCCAATGATTTTTGGTCTAGTTAAGGGGTTGGGAACTAGATTTGATACACAAGTTCGTATTACCCAAACCCAAAGTCGAGATGAAGGTAGCGAACATGATAAATTTTTAGTGATTTATAAACCAAATTGACCGTAGGACAGCAGCAGCATGGCTCCTCCTTACCTTACGCTTTCACCAGAGTTACTGGCGAAAGCTTTTCCTTTCCATTTCGCATTTAACCGCGATCGCCAAATTGTACAAGCTGGTGATGTCTTAGAACGTATTAGTTCCGAACCAATAGTTGGTAAATTGATTGAGCAGCATTTCCAAATCAATCGACCAAAAATTTTAGTCGATTTTGATGCTATTAGTAAACAGTCTCGTGCTTTGTTCATCTTAGAGTTTCTCCACAATGGAATGCAGCTCAAGGGTCAGATGATGTATCACCCAGAGCAGGAGGTGATATTTTTCTTAGGTTCTCCTTGGATTACAGATACAACTAATCTTGCTCCTTTGGGTATCAAGCTCAAAGATTTTGCAATTCATGACCCAATTGCTGATTTTCTGTTTTTATTGCAAGCTCAAAATACCGCTTTAGCTGATGCTAAAAAGTTAACAAGTGAACTGAAACAACAAAGAGTGCAATTACGCGGTGCGCTACAAATCAAGGAAAATCTAGCGCAAATTGCTGAGGCTCAAGCTAAAAAATTGGAAAACTCTCTCAAAGAACTCCAGCAAACTCAAGCTCAATTAATTCAAGCTGAGAAAATGTCTAGTTTGGGACAGTTAGTTGCGGGAGTTGCTCACGAAATTAATAATCCTGTTAATTTTATTTATGGAAATTTAAAATACGCAAGAGATTATATAGAATCTTTACTCAAACTGGTGCAACTTTATGAGCAATTTTCTGCCAATTCAATGCCAGAAATTCAAAAATACGTTGAGGAAATTGATTTAGATTTTTTACTAGATGATTTGCCTAAAATCCTCAATTCGATGGAAGTAGGAGCCGAACGAATCTCGGAAATTGTATTGTCCCTGAAGAACTTCTCTCGAGTTGATGAAGCTGAGAAAAAAAGTGTTGATATTCACCAAGGACTGGACAATACTTTGCTAATTTTACAAAATCGTTTCAAGAGTAGTGTCGATGGTCCTGGTATCAAAGTAGTTAAAAATTATGGAAATTTGCCTTTGATAGATTGCTATCCTGGTCAACTAAATCAGGTATTCATGAATATTATTAGTAATGCAGTCGATGCTTTTGATAACTATAAAAGTAAACCACAAAGCGCAGAAATTCATCCTCAGCTTAATATCATTACAATTACTACACAAGCTATAGAAAGCAAGTCTGTTGTAATTCGGATCGCTGATAATGGTTCAGGAATGACAGAAGCTGTTAAAGAACGACTGTTCGCTCCATTTTTCACAACTAAGCCTGTCGGTAAGGGTACAGGATTAGGTTTATCAATTAGCTATCAAATTATTGTCGAAAAACACGGGGGAACACTCAGATGCGTATCAGAACCAGGACAAGGAACTGAATTTTGGATTGAAATTCCGCTATCAATGAAAAACCCAGCTGTAAGAGCAGAATTCACAAGTCATAAGTCAAAAGCAATACAGGCTTGACGCCTAGCTACTAAATATGGTTTGTGTACTTTATCAATTATAAATCTACTATTATTTTTGAGATTAGTATAAGTTTATATAACAATCCTTGCAGGAGAAAGTGAAAATTATCGTTATCGTCGTCCTTGATGGTTTGTGATTAAATATGAATATCTTCTGTAAGTGTAGCCTTGGTAGCATTTGCTTCACAAAGATTGGGCATCGCTAGACAAAAATAATTTGCAAAAGTTACTGATTACTAAACCTTGAGTATCTGTAACAACTTACACTAATGTATTGTGAAAACGGTGCATCACATTAGTGTGTTATGAGTTATGATTTATGAGTTTTATTCCTAACTTTCAATTCCTAACTTTTCACCTATACCGCTCGTGAATCTACGCCGTCTGATTCCATTTTTTGATAATTCTGTCTCTAACTGGGCATTAGAAGCGCGGTTATTGCGCTGGTTAACATTCGTTTGGCTGTTCGTCGGCTTGATTATGCTATTTTCAGCATCCTATCCCGTTGCTGATGCCCGTCATAGTGATGGATTGTACTACTTTAAGCGGCAACTGCTTTGGGTTTTAGTTGCCTTAGTCGGATTCAATATTATTGTTAACTCGCCATTGCAGAAAATTTTGGGACAATCCCATTGGTTTTTGATGGTGTTTTTGACATTAATTTTCGTGACGCTGATCCCAGGATTGGGAAAAAAGGCTTTTGATGCAGCGCGTTGGATAGCGATCGGGCCAATTCCCATTCAACCCTCAGAATTGATTAAACCATTTCTAGTGCTGCAAAGTGCGCGGCTTTTTGGTCAATGGGAACGAATTAGTTGGCGGGTTCGCTGCGCTTGGCTGGTTATTTTCGGTTTGGTTCTTTTAGGAATTCTTGCCCAGCCTAACTTAAGTACAACAGCACTTTGCGGGATGACTATTTGGCTAATTGCCCTAGCAGCTGGGTTACCTTATAAGTACTTGGGAGGGACAGCAATTGGTGGAGTAATGTTAGCAGTACTCAGTATTAGCATCAAAGAGTATCAGCGCAAGCGGGTGATGTCATTCTTGAATCCTTGGGCGGATGCGACAGGAGACGGTTACCAATTGGTGCAAAGTTTATTGGCTGTAGGTTCTGGTAGAACTTGGGGAGCCGGATTTGGACTTTCCCAACAAAAGCTATTTTATTTACCAATTCAGGACACAGATTTTATTTTTGCCGTGTTCGCCGAAGAATTTGGTTTTGTTGGCAGTATGGTGCTGTTGGCACTTTTAGCAATATTTGCGACTTTGGGATTAGTCGTAGCGCTAAAGGCAAAAAATTCAGTGCATCGACTGGTAGCGATAGGTGTAACGGTTTTAATGGTAGGACAATCATTGCTGCACATTGGTGTTGCTACAGGTTCTTTACCAACTACTGGCTTACCCTTGCCGATGTTTAGCTATGGTGGTAATTCTATGATTGCCAGTTTGATAGCTGCTGGATTGCTGATTCGGGTAGCACGCGAAAGTAGTGAAGCCGAGGTAGTACCGTTGCGAAAACCTTTGTTGTCAAATAGGCAAAGACGCTGAGCTAGTCAGAATCCACAATTCGGAATTGGTGAATAATCCAGCCATAAAAGGATTTGAAGGAATTGAATAGATGATCGAAGACATAAAACAAAAAATAATCAGCTGCTCCACCACAGACCTCGAACAGCGCAAAAATTGGTATTCTGCCGCAGCCAAAGCTTATAACAAAGCAAGACCCCGCTATCCTCAGGAGTTGATTGAGCAAGTTGCACAAGTTGCTCAACTCTCCACAAATTCAAAAATTCTGGAATTGGGATGTGGCCCTGGAACTGCAACGGTAGCATTTGCTCAATTGGGTTGCTCAATGACCTGCTTGGAACCTAACCCAGATTTTTTTCAGCTAGCTGAATACAATTGTCAACCCTATTCCAATGTAGAGATTGAAAACACATCCTTTGAAGAGTGGAAACTCAAACCTTTTGAATTTGATGCCGTTTTAGCAGCGAGTTCTTTTCATTGGATATTACCGGAAATAGGATATCCAAAAGCCGCAAATGCTCTCAAAGAAAGTAGCCGTTTAATTTTATTGTGGAATAAAGAACTTCAACCCAGCTACGAAGTGTATAAAAGCTTATCTGAAATTTATCAAGTATATACTCCATCTCTTAATCGCTATGAAGATCAAGCAACTCAAGAATATGTCTTGAGAGAATTAGGAAATATGGCTATTGAATCGGGGCAATTCAAAGACTTGATATCTGAACAAGTTAGATCGCAAGTAACCTACACTGTAGATGAATATCTAACACTTTTAAATACTTACTCGCCATATCTAAAATTAGATCCACACACCAAAGAGTCTTTATTTTCAGGATTGAGGCATCGCATAGAAGATGATTTCGGTGGTAGTCTGCAACTTTCCTATATCTCTGCTTTTCACATTTCCCAAAAAGTGTAATCCATTAATTTTTTAGTCAGATTACCTTAGAGGTAGAGGTAAAGGACTCTTAAATGGGTTACTGCGTGGAAGAGTAGGTTGAATTGGGTTTAGGGGAGGTACAGGAGTCGGCACTACTTTTTTAATAACTGTGATTGCAAATCCTCGCTGCTGGGGTTGCTGCTTCCCAGATATATCATTAACTTGCAATGCAATTTGAGGTGGGAAAGCTAAATTAACTGGAAGTTTGATTGAACCAACTGGTGCAACATCATTGCCGTATGGTTGAAGTTTCACCTGAATATTTTCTCCTTCTACTTTCCAGTTAAGAGTAGCAGTTGCTCCTTCATTGAGAACTACATTTGGTTGTTCGCTACCGTTGATAGTAAAAGAGATAATCTTAAATGGTTTCGGTAAGATTTCGATTTTAGATTCAGTATTTTTAGCATCAATTTTTTGACTTCCATTATTCGGAAAAGCTTTGATTTTAAAGGCAAATTTTCCAGCTTTAGATGCTGATAGAGGAATATTTTTACATTGAAGTTGTTGATTTTGTTGCGTGCATAATTTTTGCAGCTTCGGGTCGGTTATCTTACCTTGATTGAATTTATAAGTAATTGGTTCACCGTATAATGTACCATCATCTGCATTACCAGTAACTTGAACTTGTGCGAGTAATAAAGGACGAGCGATCGCCCAACTTAAAAGAATATTTTGACCTTTAGTATATTGGGTTTTATCTGCTTGAAAATTAATCACTTGAGCAATTTGTTTCTCAGCTACTTCTACTTGAGTTGTTTGAGTTACTACTTGCTCTTTGGGAGAAAATAACTGTATCCCATTACGATAAAATGCTTGTAACTCAAAAGTATAATTTCCTCTAGTTTTCACTCCAGTTTTGACATTGCTACAAATTAATTCTTGTTTTTCTTGCACCTGACAAGGAGGTATTTCATTAGCGCTGCCTTTACCTAACGACTCAGGAATACCATTCCTAAAGTCATAGGTAATCGGCTGAATCGGTTGCGAACCTTTGGTTGTTAAAATCAGATTTTGTAACTGTTGATAATTGTGAATCTGCCACCTCAAAGCTACCTCATCTTCGTCTTCAGTGATTCGTGGGTTATTAGCACTAAAATTTTCCAATCTCAAAGGTTCCGGATTTAAAACTCGCCAAATAATAAATCCTATTCCTCCCAATACACCCAAAATTGCTAAAAGTAACAGGAGAAATTGCCACCAAGGGCGAGGTTTCCATACCAAGGTTCCCTGAGGCAATGTGTTAGGTAAAGGTAAACTTTGTTGGTCTTTAATATCAACTCTAAAGTTGACAACTAGCCCTGTACCAAACCACGGTCGTCGCCACCAAGGTTTAGGTTTGACCATCAAATTGGCTATGGCACTTTTACTAGGTAATAATCTTACTTCAGTAGGGTCAAAAGCGTAAGTATACAGTTCTTCTTCATCTCGACTTTTTAAGCTCAACATCAGTTCGCGGACAATATTACCCTGATTAGCCAGTGATAATTCATACTTGCCAAGACTACGGCTAACTTGTCCCAAAATCGTATTCAGTTCTATGTCTAGGCGATAATTTGTGGGAATTTGAATGTATACCAAATCCAGTAGCACTAAGTCTGGAGAGTTTTCCGAATATAAGCGGATTGTCGGAGAGTAGCTGCCAGCCAAGGTATTTACAGGTGGATGAAATTTTAATAATATTTGACCTTGAGTACCAGGATTGAGTTCGAGTGCAGTTACGTCAGACACCAACCCTTGTCCCTCGAATCCAGTCTTGGGATAATTAATTGTAAACCAGTCATCGTCTAAATCTGGGCAAGCCAACCGGAAACGATCTACCAGATAAGAGCGATTGTCAACTATCACCTCGACTTGCAAAGGTTCGCTAAAATTAAAAATTAGCGGTTTGTTAGGATTAGTATTAGGTCTAATAGAAAATGTCGGGTCATTTAAACGAATTGCGGTCTGTTCTTTAAGCAGAACTTTAATTTGATTTGGGAAAGTAATGGGAGTATCTTGGGGGTAGTGTTCAGGGGAGTCTACAACTAGGGTATAGTCATAGGTTCCTGGAAAAGCTTCAGGGGCGATTTGAAATTCAAATACAACTTCATCGCTACTTTGTCCTGGAGCTAATGCTAAACTTTCTCTCGGAGAACTAGACCAGCCTGTTAAATTTTGAAAAACCTCATCAAAAACAAAATATAAGTCAATAACAGCACTCTGGTCTCCCTGATTGCTGACAACTACATAGAGAACAATGGTATCTCCAGGCATCCCAAATTGGATATCAGGAGGGTTGATATAAACTTGTAATGGATTGAATTTAGCTTGCATGTTATCGACTCCCTTATTTGATGCGGTGTAGTTTGACCTGAAAATCTTCACTACCACTCACAATCATGGTTCCTTGATTAGTTTTCAAGTCGATACTATTGATTTTTTTAGAGCTTTGGTAAATTGTTTTACCTTCTGCTGCCTTTGCTTTGTCAAGTTTATGGTCGGGGGTTAAGTACCAAACTACGACTCGCCCATCGTCGCCACCACTTACTAGCAGATTACCATCTTCACTAAATGCCAGACTACGCACAGATGTTTTCGACGCTGACCAGCGGTCTAGTGTTGGGCAATTTAGTTCATTTACTTGTACCTGGGGATTGGGATTTTTGAGAGTTTGGCAGCGATTTAAATTCCAAATTGTAATGTATCCCGCAGAATCAGAGGTTGCGAGGATTTTTTCTGCCGAGTTAGGAACAAAAGCTAATGCCCAAATATAATCTTCACGCCCAACTCTTTCATCTAATTTTTCCAGATTTTGCACTGATAAACCTGGAAATTTTTTATTAGTTTGATTTGAATTCCACTGCCATAAGACGAAGCGCTTAAAGTTTCCAGCAATTACAACAGTTGTAGCATCTGGACTGAGAGTTAAGGCACGGACTTGGAAACCTGATAGTTTCAATGTACTTTGGACATCGATCGCTTGCGGTTCTGGCAGGAAATTGGTGTTAGGCGCTGGTCTTGACCATAATCTCACTTTACCACTGCCATAACCACTAAATAAATTTAGTGAGTTGGGAGTGAAAGCTAAATCAAAAACGCGATCGCCTTTTGCTTTTGGGTCTTTAAGGTCTTGAAGTTCGCTAATTTTAGCACCTGAAGGTACATCCCTGAGTTCAATTACACCATTATCTAAACCGACGGCAACACGGTCGTTTTGTAATGGCATGAAGCGTAAGACTTCTACAGCATCATCGGTAATCGCCATCAGACCTTTGGGCTGTTGCCGTTGCTCGCAAGCTACAGGCTGCCCATTATATGTTACTCTGTCATCCGGGTCTAAGCGTTCGGCACCGATGCTCCAAAGTCTTAATGTGCAATCATCTGAACCACTGACAACAGACAAACCAATGCCACTCAAACGCACCGAGTTCACAGAACGCGTATGCATGACACCTCTGGGTTGCACTATCCATGCTATCAGTGCTGCTAATAATGCGATCGCTGCTAATTGTAACCACAGAGGTATAATCGGTAAAACCTGCACTTCTAATGTCTGGGTAGCGGGGTCTGTACTACCTAAACGTTGGTCGGATAATTCCGATTTAGCCTCCAGTAATAAAGTTTTGCCTATTCCGAGCCAAGGGCGTTTTGTTTTAACATCGAGAATAACTTTAGTTGTCTCTCCTAAATTCAAATTGGTGGCTTCGGGAGACTTTTTAAAACTACATTTTCGTTGGTCTCTACCTTGAATTTGGACATCAAGTTGCTGATATAAGTTACTAGCATTTTTAAATAGCAATTCAAAGGAGGCTGTATTAGATTTCCAGTCGGGTAACCATGCCGATTTACTAGGAATTTTTTGCTGTTTGTGTGTGGTGGTAAATTCTACAAAACCCACAGGTAAAACTTCAATATTGCCTTGGGTAGTAGTAGGGTAACCATTATTGCTAACAGCTTCAATCACAAAAGGATAGTTTTGGCTGGGTGCTTGGACGACAGAAGGAGGCTGGCATTGGAATGTCGCTTCTGCTAAACCACCTGCATCTAGGGCTAATCGCCGTTCTGCACTATTAGTCAGCCAAGAAGGATCGACGCCTGTAAAACGTAGCGTTACATTAGTCGGTTGTTGACTCAAGTTCCGCACCCGTACTGGTATATCTACAGCATTACGCGGATAAACTTGGAACTCTCGCACAGGTAATTCTAAACTTAATTGTGTTGGTCTATTGTCTCGCTCAATTTTTAGGCGTAGCACAAGTCTGCATTGTTGTGCTAACTGTGGTGAAAAAACCTTTACCATCAGGTTAACAGTGCCGACAAATCCGACTATCGGTGTATTAAATATCAACACTTGGAATATCGTACTACTGCCTGGTGGCTTAGCTGCTGCCACTTCCGGTTGAAGTTTATACCAAACATATCCTGAATTGCGAGTTTCTCCAGCGGCGGTAATTTCTAGCTGAAAATTCACAAAGCGATCGCTGTCATTATTGACAGTTACCTCAAACGAAGCAGGAGTATCACCTGGACGAAAGGTTAGGTTCTCAGTCGAAAGGCTGGCATTAATAACACTTTTTTCCATATTATTTATTATTTATAATAATTATTTATATTCTGCCCGATCAGCAGTATTAGAAAATTAATATTTGCGAAAAATTACTATAAATCTTTTTGGCTTAATTATTGCAGTTTATATATTAAGATATATTATGTATTTAATCTATCAATGTGATAGAGACAATGTTGAAACAAATATTAAGCAATATATTCATTAATTAATATTTAGTATTATTTCCAATAAATTAAAAAACTAGGTTTTTGGAATAAAAAAGGAGATTTTCAAGTCTAACGTCGAAAAAGCCTGGTTTTTGACAAATATCATTAAGATGATTTGAGTAACCTAGTAAAATTATCTAGATTTGCTGCTTTACAAAATCACCAACTTGCTAGATGATACCAATGAAGAAAAAATTCCTAGTGAATATATAGTTTGTCTTAGTTCTTGATTTAGTTGTTGGTAGTTGTGTGAAAACCCTATAATCACAAGGCTAAAGTCGGTTTGAGTTTTACTCATAACCTTAACTTGAAATAACCAAATGACAACGCTACACACATCACGCCCCCAAGTAAATCCAAGAATTTTCACCTCCGATAACTATAGTTTAGTCTTCATCGATATGGGAATTGAAGACTATAACAGTTTAGTCAAAGGAGTGGTTAATAACACCAAAGTGTTCCTACTTGACCAAACACAAAACGGTGTTGAACAAATTACCGAAATTTTGAGGAATTGCGATCGCTCCGACATCACCGACATTCATTTAGTCTCTCACGGTGCGCCTGGTTGTTTGCAACTAGGCAACACTCATTTAGGACTCGACACCCTCAAGGAATATAGCCAACAACTGCAACAATGGCAGCAGATATTTTCCACCAAAAACTTACTCCTGTACGGTTGCAATGTGGCTTTTGGTGATGCAGGGGCAGAATTTTTAGAAAAACTGCACCAACTCACAAGTGCAAATATTGCCGCTTCTAGTCAGCCGATTGGCAATGCAGCATTAAGCGGTAACTGGGAGTTGTCAGTTTGCACTGCACAGATGGAAGTAAATTTAGCATTTACAGAAAACACACAGCAAGCTTACGCAGGAGTACTGGCAACGTTTACGGTGAATAGTACCGCCGACGCTGATGATGGCAATGCGAATAACGGTATCACTACCTTACGTGAGGCAATTAAGTTAGCCAATGCGACTGCTGGAAATGATACCATTACCTTCGGCGGTGTGTTCGCTGATGCCACTCCAGATACCATCACTCTTACCTCTGGACAACTGACAATCACTGATGATATCACCATCTTGGGAACTGGGGCATCTAAGTTGACGATCAGTGGCAATCATGCCTCTAGAGTGTTTGAGATATCAGGAATAGGAACAGATGCCACCATTGATGGTTTAAAAATTGTTAATGGTAATAGTGGATATGGCGGAGGTATTTTGGTCGATGGTAATACCATCCTTAGCCTGACTAACAGTAATGTCTCTGGTAACACCGCAACTAATCCGGGCGGTGGTATCTACAACTCAGGCATCCTGAAGCTGACCAATACTAATATCTCTGGCAATACGGCAAACTCCGGTGGTGGTATCGACAACTCAGGTATCCTTAGTCTCACTAAAAGCAGCGTCTTTGGGAACACAGCGACCTCCGAGGGCGGTGGTATTTATAGTTCAGTGGATGGCTTGGGGAGTGACCGCATTCGGCTTACCGATAGCACTGTCTCTGGTAATACAGCAAACTATGGTGGTGGCATTTCTAGCTCAGGTGATTTAAAGCTGATCAATAGCACTGTCTCTAACAATACAGCGAACTACTACGGCGGCGGTATTTATAACGGAACAGATTTTTATGGTTTTAGAGTCGGTACAGCTACCCTGACTAACAGTACTGTCTCTGGCAATCAGGCCTTAGAAGATGGGGGTGGGATTTATAACTTTAGCAACCTTAGCCTGATTAACAGTACAATCGCCAACAACATAGCTGACTCTAACAGCGATGGCATTGGTAACGGTGGTGGCGTTTTCAATGATGAGACTGTTGCTCGGAACGACGTAATCACCGTTGTCGGGAATACCATTATTGCAAGTAACTTCGATAAATCTACGTCCGGCGACATCAACCCGGACGTGTCGGGCAGTAATTTCAGCGATTTAGGTAATAACCTGATTGGCAATAAGACTGGTAGCACTGGTTTTACCACCAGTACCTTAGTGGGCACCAGCACTAGCCCGATTAACCCAAAACTCGGGCCTCTGCAAAATAACGGTGGTGCAACTTTAACTTATGCCTTACTGACAGGTAGTCCTGCCATTAACGCTGGTAAGAATTCCTTAGCATCTAGTGTGACCACAGACCAAAGAGGTGCTGGATTTAACCGAATATCTGGGAATACAGTTGATATTGGTGCTTATGAAGTCCAGTCCACTAGTCCATTATCTGTTAATACTGACACAGTAGTAACTAATACCAATGATTCGGGAAAAGGGTCGTTGCGACAAGCGATTCTGAATGCCAATGCGACTGCTGGAGCGAATACAATTACTTTTGCAGGCAGCATGTTCGCTGATGGCGTGCCAGATGTCATCACCCTCACCTCTGGGCAGCTGACGATTACTGACGATTTAACCATTGTCGGAACTGGAGCATCGAAGCTGACTATCGGCGGCAATAATGCCTCAGGAGTATTTGAGATAACGGGGACAGGCACAGATGTCAGCATTGATGGCTTGAAGATTGCCAATGCTGATGATGTCATATATGGCAGTATTCTTCTCAATAATAATACCAGCCTTAACTTAACTAACAGTACTGTCTCAGACAATCAGGGAGCAGTCGGAGGCATTTTTAACAGAGGCAATCTCAGCCTGACCAACACCACTGTCTCTGGTAATCAGGGGTCATCATTAGGTGGTGGTATATTTAACAAAGGTACTCTCAGTCTGACTAACAGTACTATCTCTGATAATAGTGCGAATGGTGACTTCACTTCTACCTATGGTGGCGGTATATTTAATACAGGTACTCTGAAGATAACTAACAGCACTGTTTATAATAATAGTATTGATGCTAGTGGTCTGAACCGCACAAGCCCTGATCCCTACTCGACCTATGGTGGCGGCATTTATAACTCCGGCACTGCCGATATAACTAACAGCACTGTCTTTGGCAATTTCTCAAACTACAACGGCGGTGGCATATTTAACACAGGCACTCTCACCCTTACCAATGACACCATTACTAATAATAAGGCAGATGCTATTTACGAGAATGGCAACGGTGGGGGTGTTTTCAATGACTCTAAAGGCACTGTGGTTGTTGGAAACACCATCGTTGCGGGTAATTCTGCGGTTAATGCACCGGATTCTCCAGACGTTTTTGGCAGCTTCACTGATGCTGGTAATAACCTGATTGGCAATAATACTGGTAGCACTGGCTTTACCACCAGCACCTTAGTGGGCACTAGCAGCAACCCCATCGATCCCAAACTTGGGCAACTGCAAGATAACGGTGGCCCAACCTTGACTCAAGATTTACTTACAGGTAGTCCTGCGATTAACGCTGGTAATAATGCCCTAATTCCTGCTAGTGTCACCACTGACCAACGTGGTTCTGGATTTAACCGCATATCTGGTGGAAAAGTTGATATTGGTGCTGATGAACTCCAGTCTGACGGTCTTAACCTCACTGGAACTAGTGGCGCTGATATCCTAGTGGGCAGCAACTCCCCGGACAAAATTAACGGTAAAGCGGGCAACGATACCATCACAGCCAAGAAAGGCAACGACACCCTAACTGGTGGCGGTGGCAAAGATAAATTTGTCTATAACTTGCGTGACCAGACTGATACTATCACCGATTTTGGTGGAGTGGGTAAAGGCACAAATCCCTCAGCAGCAGTCATTGCGGAAGTAGATACCATCAAATTCCAAGGTGCTGGTTTAACTGCCCAAAATCTGCTGCTTACCCAGAATGGCACAAGTTTGGAAATCACCTTTGAAGGAGTGAGTGACACAAAAGTCATCCTCGAAAAATTCAAATTAGAAGATTTGGAGAACCTAAAAGCTTCTGGTACAACACCAGCCATTGGCAATATCTTATTTGATGGACAAACTAGCATTACTGATAGCTTTAATGTCCTGGATGCTAACTCCACTGATACAAGCATTGGTATCAACAACACTGTGACTTTCCTCAATGACCTTGCTAACAACATTACAGGTTTAGATAACTCAAATGATGTAGTTAATGGTCAGGGGGGTAACGATAAAATTGATGGCAAGAGTGGCAACGACTTGCTGCGGGGTGGTATCGGCAATGACACACTCATTGGTGGTACGGGAAATGATATCCTCGTTGGAGGTGCTGGTAACGACAGCCTCACTGGTGGTAGCGGTAACGACCAGTTTGTCTATCAAGCCTTAAGTGACAAGGGTACTACTGGCGATAAAATCACTGATTTTAATCAAAACCAGGATAAGTTAGTTTTAACTGATTTATTCAAGAGTCTGGGCTACAATGGTGGCTCTCCCTACGGTGATGGCTATCTACAGTTCGTGCAATCGGGTACTTCTACCCAAGTGCAGGTTGACGCTAACGGTGGTGGTGATGGTTTCAGCACGTTGGTAACTTTAAATAATTTCACCGCTAGCAATTTGATAGTTGGTACTAATGTTATAGTCTAGCGCTCAAATCTAATTAGTAAAGGTGCGTTAATAACGCACCTTTAGTGATTGACTACATCAACAAGTATTAATTAAGCAAACTTTGCTCGCTGCTTGACTTTTTAGAAGATTGCCATTGAGTATATATAAACGTTACTACTGCTAAAGTCAGTCCAATTGCTAAGATGACTCCCAAGATTCGCAAGAAATTGGGAGTAGTTCCCGTAGATGACTGCTCATTTAACCTTGGTTGGTATATAGTGTCATCAGTTCGCACTTGTGCTGTGCTTTGATGAGATGCAGGTCGCGGTTGGTACAACGTCTTATCTAGTGATGCTTCTGGCCTGCCTTGATTGGATATAGGTCGCGGCTGATAGAGTGTCTTATCTGTTGGTACTTGCGGTGTACCTTGATTGGGTGTGCGTCGCGGCTGGTACAGTGTCTTATCTGATGGTACTTGTACTCCGCCTTGATTGGATGCAGGTCGTGGCTGATACAAAGTTTTATCTGTTGGTACTTGCGGTATACCTGGATTAGATGTCGATCGCGGTTGAAACAAAGTCGCATCCGGTTTGCTAGGGTTAGGATTATTCACAGGACTCTGTTGAGGATTGTTAGTCTCAGGTTGATTTTGCTCGACTGGATTAAATGGTCTAGGAACAGTTTCGTGATTTGAACCTTGATTGTACCCAGATGAAAGCGGAGGAATAGTTACTTGAGGTTGGCTTTGTTCAATCGGGTTAAATGGTCTAGGAACGGTTTCGTGATTTGAACCCTGATTATAGCCATCTGGAGGACGAAGAATCGTGTCGTCGCTCGATTGTCTGGGAACGGTTTCGTGATTTGAACTTTGATTGTAGGCAGCTGGAGGGCGAAGAATGGTATCGTCGCTCGATTGTCTGGAAACGGTTTCGTGATTTGAACTTTGATTATAGGCAGCTGGAGGACGAAGAATCGTATCGTCGTTTGATTGTCTGGGAACGGTTTCGTGATTTGAACCTTGATTGGAGAAAGGTTGTGGCTGCACACTAGCCTGTCTGGGTACACTATTAGTGCCCGTGACAAATTTGGCGGCAGCTTGCAAAGCGCGATCGAGTTCTTCTACCGTAGTAAATCGGTTAGCCGGGTTCTTGTGGAGGCATTTCATCACCACGGCTTCCAATTGTTCGGGTAAATTCTCACACCCTGGTTGCTCCTGCAGTGGTTTTGGTGGCTCATACGCATGAGCTAATACCCAGGAAGCTTCACTGATCTGATTACCCTTAATGCTAATCCCAAATGGATCGGCTGCACTCAACATTTCATAAAGGATAATCCCTAAGCTGTAAATATCACCCCTAGCATCCAGGTTTTTATCACTTTGGATTTGTTCGGGAGGCGCGTAACGAAATGTACCAATGAATGTACTCGTAATATTTGTAATGTTGGTATTTTCCGAAGATTCACTACGGATTTTGGCAACACCAAAATCTAAAACCTTTACCCATTCTCCCAAATCTGTAGGCACTAAAAATATATTATCTGGTTTCAGGTCGCGGTGAATTACCTGAATATGCTCAGTGGTTTTTCCTCCATCGCGTTGCAGAGTCACTCCTTGATGGGCAAGCTCTAGACCCTTGCAAACTTGCGCCATAATTTTTACAGTCCGCTCCACAGACAGCCGCTTTTCACGCAGCAATAATTGTCTGAGGGTTTGTCCCCGTAAATATTCCATTACATAAAATGGAAAGCCTTCTGGAGTGACTCCACAATCACTAATTTTCACGATGTGGTCGCTTTGCAAGGCAGCACAAACTGCTACCTCACGCTCAAAGCGCTTTCTCATTTCTTGCGAAGCCACCAGCGTATCTTTGAGCAACTTCAAGGCTACCTGCTGACCTACACGCGTGTCCATTGCCAGGAAAACTTCTCCCATGCCACCTTTGCCTAACCGTCGGTCTAAACGATACCGCTGGTTATCACCGACGAAGCGGCCATTCCAAGAATCTGAAGAAGGTGGGGATTTCATCTGGGGGAACCCATCCTAGTTATTTTAAAGTGTTAAGTTTAATCAGAGATAGTACTAGTGTTACGTAATAATTCAGAAGTCAAAACCAAGGTCTTTTTGGCTTGGCTCCTAATTTCTTACAGTATTACAAATTTTTTGTTTGTTTGATTGTTTATTATGTAAAGTCTTAGTAATTTATATTACTTATACTTATCTAGTTACACTCAGCTTAGCATATTAGCAACTTAAAGTAATGCTAATAATTTGATAAAATGCTTAAAATTAAGACCTATGATGGTTGAAATTAGTTCCTGATAAGTATTGAGCTAGAAACTGGAAATTGGCAATTAAAAATTAGAGATTAGGATTGAGTACTGATAAATTAGGCAAATATCAAGCAACTAAGCATTTGATATACCCACTCACTAGTACGTTTTGTATGCCAAGCAGCTAGTCTGCCCTACAGAATATTTAAAGTTTTGCAAAATATATTCTGTGAATGTGTCCTAGCGTACATGATTAATATGTGCTATTGCCATGAGGAACGAGGATGAGTAACGTACTCTCTATAGCCGCCGTGACAGCAGTACTAAAAGTTTTGCTAGAAAACGGTTTAGTCAGCGATCCGATCGCTGCTAGTGTTGGTGATGTGATTGTAACTGCCCTACCGCCCGATCGAATTTCAGTTGAAGCTGATGAGCGCGCTCAACTCAACCTCTTTCTCTATCAAGTGACGCAGAATCGCAATGTCGATTGGGTATCTCAGGAATTTCGCAGCAGGCACTCACGTCTAAGTGGAAATTCACCCTCTACGACTCCACCACTTGCTCTCGACCTCCATTATTTATTAACAGCCTACGGAGCCAAGGATTTTCAGACAGAGCTGCTACTAGGCTACGCAATGCATTTATTACATAAAACTCCATTGATTACAGCAGATATTATTGAGAATACTTTAATTAATGCATCTACAACCAATACCTCAAGTGCTTTTTCCCAAGCTGTGGCTGGGGTGTCTGTATCTGATTTAGCACAAGCAATTGGGCAAATCAAACTCACCCCAGAGTTTTTTAACATGGAAGAAACTTCTAGATTATGGTCTGCTTTACAGACGCACTATCGACCTTCAGCTACCTACCTGGCATCAATGGTATTGATTGAGAGTAGTAAATCTGATGACCTTGAAGGCTTCTACATGATGCCCTTGTCTCAACCAAATATTGAACAAGTGATAGCTTTGGCAAAAACTGAATATGAGCAAATGATTGTTGGCGGCGCAACATTAATCATTCGTGGGAAGCGGTTACGCGGTGATATCACTAGAATTAGATTGGGTAACACAGAGACGTTACTAGTTCCTCAAGATGTGAAAGAAACGCAAATTAGCTTATTAGTCCCAGCAGATTTGTACCCCAGCGTGCAGAGTATCCAAGTGGTACATTTGACAATAGGCAACCCAGGACAAACGGATCGGATAGTTGAATCAAATGTTGCAACTTTTGTCCTACACCCAAAAATTACGGCATTTGTTGGTCAGGTAGAAAATAGTGGTAAAGATTTACGCTCAGCAGAAATCACCGTCAAATTCCATCCCCAAGTCGGCAAAGGACAGCGTGTAGTTTTGCTGCTTAGCGATGTCTCAGCCCCAAGTCTGGTAGCTTACTCTTTGTTAGTTGAACCACGCACTGAAGATACTGATGCAATTACGATTCCGATTAAAAATGTTAAGCCAGGAACTTATATGGTGCGCGTGCGGGTAGACGGCGCAGAAAGTCCATTGTACAAAAATCAGTCGGGAGAATATGATTCGCCACAGGTGACAATTTCATGAATGCTACAACCATCGATTGGGATCGGGCAAACTACCACTACTTATCAGCAGCCCTAGCCGTAGTGCGTGGAATTTTAGAAAATCATACTGTCAGTTTGCAAAATCAATCTGAGGCAAAAAACCACGAAAATTTACAGCAAGCCCTCCAAGAAGCTGCTGCTGCGATGCCTGCACCATCGGCATTGGATAGAGTCTGCAAAATGTTTAGGCTTTCATCCTTTGAGAGTGATTTGTTGCTGGTGTGTGCAGGTATGGAATTAAATGGAGATTTTGCCAAATTATGTGCTAATATCCACGGCGATCCACAGCGAGCTTACCCAACGTTAAGTTTAGCTTTAGCAACTTTACCTCACGTCCACTGGGATGCGATCGCCCCCAATGCTCCTTTACGTCATTGGCGGTTAATTCAAATTGGTGATGCTCATGCGCTAACCCTGAGTCCCTTGAGAATTGACGAGCGGATTTTGCATTATCTCACAGGTATTCAATATCTTGACGATCGCTTAGCTGGCATCATTGAACCATTACAAGAAGTTAGCGAGTTAGTACCGTCCCACCAAGAACTAGCAGAGCGAGTCGCTGCTGTGTGGTCGCAAGCTCAGAAGATAAATAGCTTGCCAATTGTACAGTTATGTGGTATAGAAACTATTAGTAAACGCGCCATTGCCGCCAGAATTTGTCAACTGGGGGGTTTGAGTTTGTGGGTAATGCCTGCACAAGTTATTCCCCAAGCACCGAGCGAGTTGGATAATCTCATGCGGTTATGGACTCGTGAGACAATTTTAAGTAGGTGTGCCTTACTCTTAGATTGCAACGAACTAGATAGCAATGATACAGCGCGGCTGAATGCGATCGCTCATTTCATCGAACGCCTCAACGGCTTTTTAATTATCACCAGCCGGGAACGAATGCGCCTACCACAACGCCTGGTAGTTAGTTTTGACGTACATCAACCAACAATCAAAGAACAAGGTGTAGTTTGGCAAGATGCACTAACGGCGATCGCACCGCAAATGAACGGGCAAGTCAAAACCTTGATAGAGCAGTTTAACTTGAGTGCCGCAACTATTCGCGCTGCTTGTGCAGAAGCCGCAGGACAACTAGCACAAACACCAGAAAACGATATCACTGAGATTTTATGGGATGCCTGTCGCGTGCAAGCACGTCCGCGCTTGGATGAACTCGCGCAACGAATTGAGCCTTCTGGTGATTGGGACGACTTGATATTACCAGAACCACAAAAACAAATTCTGCATGAAATTGCGGCGCACGTGCGGCAGCGCAGTACTGTATATAACAGTTGGGGTTTTGCTGGCAAAGGTGGGCGAGGATTGGGAATCAGTGCCTTATTTGCAGGTGGTAGCGGCACAGGTAAAACCTTGGGCGCAGAAGTACTGGCACATAGATTGCGCCTGGATCTGTATCGCATTGACTTGTCATCGGTAGTCAGTAAGTATATTGGGGAGACAGAAAAGAATCTGCGGCGGGTGTTTGATGCCGCCGAACAAGGCGGAGTGATTTTGTTGTTTGATGAAGCTGACGCTTTGTTTGGTAAACGTAGTGAAGTCAAAGATGCACGCGATCGCTATGCCAATATTGAAGTCAGCTACTTATTGCAACGAATGGAAAGCTACCCAGGTTTAGCAGTTCTGACTACTAACTTAAAGAGTGCAATTGATACAGCCTTCCTACGACGTATTCGTTTCGTGGTGCAGTTCCCCTTTCCCGATACAGCACAACGATCCGAGATTTGGCGACGCGTCTTTCCAGCTAACACACCAACCGCAGACTTAGATGCCCTGAAACTGGCGCGGCTAAATGTGGCTGGCGGTAATATCCGTAATATAGCCTTAAATGCAGCTTTTCTAGCTGCTGATGCCGATGAACCAGTGCAGATGAAACACGTATTGCGGGCTGCTCAGACAGAATATACCAAATTAGAGAAGCCTTTGACCGACGCCGAAATTGGCGGGTGGATGTAATTTTATAACAATTTTCATTTGTCATTGGTCTTTCAATGTCTAATGCCTCATACCATTTCACGAAAATCTTCGCACGTATAGATTTTTCGTAGGCGCGCACAGCTATGCGCCTCTACCAAGGTATTTCTATAAACTGCGATCTCATTTTTGCTCAAATAACTGTCATTACAGATGATTTGCCGGACATCATAATTAAAGTCCTTTTAAATCCATTAAAGCACTGCTGAAAATTTCTCAAATTAATTCAATCGACTCCCTGAGTTTTACCCGATCGCTCTCTATATTTATAAATACAAGGGCAGAGAACATTGCCCCAAACAAACATCAAAACAAGGAAAAAACTATGAAAACTGTAGAAGCTATTCAACCCAAGACAATGAAGAAATTTGTGATTCGTGAAGTGGAAACACTCAGAACAACCAGAGCAGCGGCTTATGTCTGCTGGATATGTAGTAATTGCTGGTAACTTCTGAAATTAATTCAATCAGCTCCCCTAATTTTACCCGATTGTTCTCTATATTCATAAACACAAGGGCAGAGAAGATTGCCCACAACAAACATTAAAACAAGGAGAAAACAATGAAAACTGTAGAAGCTATTCAACCTAAGACAATGAAGAAGTTTGTGATTCGTGAAGTGGAAACACTCAGAACAACCAGATCAGCGGCTTATGTTTGTTGGATATGCAGTAACTGCTGGTAACTTCTGAAATTCATTCAATCGGCTCCCCTAATTTTACCCGATCGCTCTCTATATTCATAAATACAAGGGCAGAAAACATTGCCCAAAACAAACCTCAAAACAAGGACAAAACAATGAAAACTGTAGAAACTATTCAACCTAAGACAATGAAGAAATTTGTGATTCGTGAAGTGGAAACACTTAGAACAACCAGAGCAGCGGCTTATGTTTGTTGGATATGCAGTAATTGCTGGTAACTTCTGAAATTCATTCAATTACTTCCCTAGTTTTACCCGATTGTTCTCTATATTCATAAACATAAGGGTAGCAGATATTGCCCCAAACAAACATTAAACGAAAGAAAAAACAATGAAAACTGTAGAAGCTATTCAATCCAAGACAATGAAGAAATTTGTGATTCGTGAAGTGGAAACACTCAGAACAACCAGAGCAGCGGCTTATGTCTGCTGGATATGTAGTAATTGCTGGTAAGCAAAAAAATCAATGAACTATTTAATTTCAGTTTTATATTTAAGTAGTTCAGTGAGCTAGCTACATACTTTTCCTGAAATTAGTGGTGGGTTATAAACCCCCACTAATTAATAAAGATTTTTTATTTCACGCCCAGCCACCGAGAAAGAGTTTAAAATTAGAAGTTTTGGAAGAAGTATATTGATTCTAACTCCTGAGTTTTAACTCTTCAATTTAAAATTATTACAACACTATATTAGCAAGGAAACTTGACGTGACAAGATATCCTGCCGATGCTCTAGTTTCTATTTATCCATTTACTCGCCAATCTGAAGGAGATGAATTCATCATTGGTAGAGTAGATACTAATATTTTTCTAGCATTACCCTCTGATGCAATAGAGTTACTGGACTATTTAGCTGCTGGGAAAACTATTGGACAAGCACAATCACTTTACCAAAAAAAGTATAATGAATTACCAGATATTGAAGGTCTGCTAGAGGTTTTAGAAGCAAACGATTTTGTTAATATTCTATCTTCTAAACAAACAGTTTTACCAACATATACTAAGCAACCAAAGCAAAAAAATCACTTCACTTGGATTTCCCAATCTTCTGCAAAACAGTTATTTAGCTATAAAGTATTAATTAGTTATGCATTAGTCATATTATTAGCTTTAGTCGCTGTTATCTTTAAACCTGCAATTATGCCAGGTTATCAAGCCTTTGTATTTACAAAAAATGTCACTTTGATGACGTTAATTTTAACCGGAATTAATGTTGTCGCAGTATTTCTACATGAGATGGCTCATTTAGTTGCTGCTAAAGCAGTGGGTGTTTCTTGTCAATTAAGGTTAAGCAATCGCCTTTGGATACTTGTAGCAGAAACAGATATGACTGGGATATGGGGCGTCCCACGAAATCAGCGGTATTTACCTTTTCTTGCAGGGCCATTGCTAGATGTTGTATTAACTTCTGTTTTACTATTGATTTTATTTGCTCAACAAGAAAAATGGGTAGTAATATCCCCCATTGTTTCACAGCTAATGCAAGCGATCGCTTTAAGTTATCTACTTGGTTTACTTTGGCAATGCTATTTCTTTGTTCGGACTGATTTTTACTACGTAATTGCGAATTTTTTTAGATGTAGAAGTCTGATGAAGGATACAAAGGTTTTCCTACAAAACCAAATATTTCGATTACTCAGATTTTCTCATCCCACTGACCAATCGTCTATTCCTAAAGGCGAGATGCGAGTGATTCGCTGTTACGCAGTTGTCTACATTTTAGGTCACATCGCTGCATTTTGGTCGTTGTTTTTCATCGGTATTCCAACCATGTGGAATTATGCTTCCTTACTTTTAGGCACGTTGAGTGCAGGGTATCAATCTAATCCTTATGCCTTCACCGATGCCTTAGTAATGGGATTGCTAGTTTTTGGAATTCAAGGTATTGGTATTTTTCTTTGGATTAACAGTTTACGTCTTACTAAAAGGAGATAAATTATGAAGCGCCACAATACTCTCGAACAAGCTATTTTACAACAACCAGAAATAGGTAAGGTGATTTTGCTAGAGGCAGAATCGGGTAGTTCTAGGTTAGAAATTTTGCAGCAATGGTTACAGGTAGGTCAAGAAAATAAAGCAAAAACTTGGCTACTATCATTTAATCCCCAAGAAGATGGGTTATGGGCTGGATTAAATCAATGGCTAAATCAACTTTTACCAGATATTCAAGCAAAAGCACCACATCTGATTGACAAACATAGCTATGAATTAGCAATGATTCTGCCTGCATTAAGGCGTCAAATATCGGTAAAAAACCCGAATTTAACAGACAGTTCTGTGGATGATGAAAGGGTTCGTAATTATCCTTTAGACCGAGCTTATAGAATCATACATGGGGTAATCAATTTACTAGATTCCTGGTATGATTACACCGATGGTTCTCCTTGGTTGGTTGCTTGTAATAATTATGAGCGAGCAGGATTTTTAGTACGTCGCTTTTTTGCTGAACTCATTCGTCGTCGGGGAGAAAAATTAAACTTAAGTTTACTTTTTGCTACTGCTCCTAATAGGGGTGAAACTGCCATTACTCACTTAAATCATCAGTTTTTGGCACAAAAGATTAGCTTACAATTACCACCCGAACCAGAAGTAGTAATTTTCTCCGAAAGAATGTCCCAACTGGCGCAAAAGTTGGAAGAACAAATTGGTAGAGATCCTATTGAACTTGAAATTCACGGGCCGCGACTAATTTCCTGTTGGTTACAAACTGACGAACCTGAAAAAGCATTGATTTGGCAAGCAAGACTCTTGGGAATTTATAATCACCAAGGTTTTTATGAAGATGCGTTAGTATATTGCGAACCTGTTGCTACTCAACTTGAGCGTCTTTGTGGAAAAGACAATAACATGCGCTGGAATATGGTTGGGAATCTTTTTAACTGCTATGCAACAACAGGAAATATTACGAAGGCATATCAAATTGTTCAAGAAGAAGCTCTCCTCAAACTTGATGCACCAGCGCAATTAGTTCGAGCTTATTACATAATGGCAATGTTCCATACTCGGTTTTTACCAGAACATGACCATGCTTTAGCTGAAGATTATCTCAATCGCAGTCTGAGTATCTTAGCAGAATCAACTTCGGATATTCCAGCTGATGATAGGCATTTTATGACTGCTTTTGATATGAACGGTTTAGCACTTGTTAAACACCGTCAAGGTTTTCCTGAAGAAGCAATCGCACTTTGTAAGTCTGCAATTGAAGAGTTCAAAAATCATTTGAGTGAAGGTCAACATCGATTACATCGCTCAGTTTTGGACTATAACATTGCTCAAGTTTACGCAGCAATGGGTGAATTAGAAGAAGCTGTGATTTATTTTACAGCTGCCATCGCCGCCGATCCAAACTACTCAGAGTACTACAACGATCGCGGTAATGTTTACCAACGCCTCGGTCTTTTAGAAAATGCTTTGAACGATTACCAGCAAGCTATTGAGCTTAGCCCACCATACTATGAAGTATGGATGAATATCGGACATTGCTATTACTCAAAAGGTCTACTCGAAGAAGCAACTAAGGCTTATTCAGTTGCTCTTGATTTAGAACCTACTCTAACTCCAGCATTAATTGGTCGCGCTCAAGCATTTGAAGCGTGGGGACATCTGGAAGCAGCTTTATTAGATTATAATGCGGCACTTGCTTTAAATTCACAGCAACCTTTATTATTAGCAAATCGAGCCACACTTCACTACGAACTCGGACAACTACCAGAAGCTTTGAGCGATTTATCAGCTGCGATCGCTTTATTACCAGATAATCCAGACTTCTATCAAAATCGGGCGATCGTATTAATTAGTTTAGGTCAATCTGATGCTGCATCTGCCGACCTCCAGACTTATCTTCGGCTCAATCCCGATGCAAGCGATCGTGCTGAGGTAGAGGAAAGTTTATCTAGTCTGAGCAAGAGATAGCTATCAAGTTTTTCTGGCTAAATTCAGAATATTCTTTGTTAAGAATTTATGGAGCGATATCGTAGACATCGCTCCATAATATTACAAATACAATTGTTAGTCTATGGGAACGCTGCGGGTTAAAATCTTCATCACTTTTCCTGGTTCAGAAGCAGGTAAAAGTGGACTTCATTCATTAATCTCAGCAAAACCCATTTTATAAAGTGTGTGAACAGTATTGGTTACAGTTTCGCGCAAACCAATGACTGATGTTTACGACGGGCTACGTTTACCCATCTAAGAATTAAGAGTGCGATAGCGCTTTATTATCCTAATCATTTCGTAGATTTTAAAATAAATGATCATCAATAAGTTCTTTAAAGAAAATGTGATATCGAGAATTTGCAATATTAATTATTATCAAATTATGTCTACATCTTGTAAAACCAGTATATACTAATTCATCTATTGAACCCTCATGTGTGTTATTTTCATTATCACCAGCCTCAATAATTAGAAAAAGTGTATTTATTTCCCAACCTTTAAAACTATGAATAGTAGATATTTTTATACATCCAGCATTGCTCCAAAAATTAAATTTTTTATTGTCTCTAATTTTATTTATATCGCTTTCAAAATTGCTACTATTGCTTTTGAGTTTGTCATACATCTCCTTGTTTTCAAACATTTTCTGAGTTTTTTCATGTTTTTTAGTTCTAATTAAATAATCTATTTCTCTTAAAATTTCTATTTGTGATGATAAAAAACCAATATCATTGGGATGTTTACCTAATTTTAATATTAATGAAAAAATATCATCAACTATCTTTGTTATAGGAGTTGATTTCTCATAGTAAGCATATTGATAATATTCCTCTAGCTCGAAAATACTGGGCTGTAAATGAGTTGTCATGATTTGATCTAGTTGATACTTGTCAGTAAAAAAATATCTTTGAAAAGCCAAGGCTATATTTGCTATTTTAGTGTTCAGTCTAAATGATTTATTAAGAACATTCCATTCACTAGGTATACCTACTGCTTTGAAATCATGATATTCATCTAATGGTCTGTGATAAATATTTTGCTTAACATCACCAAATACTACATATTCACCACTTTCATCCCAAAAATATTTTCTTATTATTTGTTGCCATTCTTCTTTATAATCTTGAAGTTCATCTATTAAAATAGCTTTATACTTGATTATTTTATTTTTCACTTGTTCAAATATTTCTTTATTTGAGTAGTACTTGCTCTCAAAATAATCTCTTTTTTGCTGATTAGTCCAATTTTTGAAGTTTCGTGGAATCTCAATTTCTATACCTAAATTATTGAATTCTGCTTTCAAAAAATTATGATAATTAGTTATATAGAAGCCATCCCAACTAAATTCTTCTTTTACATCACTGATTTTATCGTGAATATAATTTTTAAGAGTTATATTATAAGTCAAAATTAAAACTTTACTACCAGTTCTTTTATGTGCATTAACTGCTCTTTGTGCCAATATCTGTGTTTTGCCAGAACCAGCCACTCCTTTAATCTTTCTTCCTGCAATAGTAGCCTCACTTTTTACTAATCTTTTTTGTTGCGCGTTAAAATTAATTATTATTCCTTCTTCCAAAGTATGGAGTGGTGGTTGAAGATAGCGCTTGAAACTATTGTATATTTCATCATCAAAATGTGATGATGGGCTATAAAGCCCTTGTTCGCTAAGAATAACCCTAAATTTTTGAATATTTATAGAGTCATAACCAAAGATTTTTATGAAATTTTTATCATTTTCCGATTCAAAAGCATTTTCTATAAAACTTCTTAATGTCTCTTGATTTTGATTGTGAAAGTAAATTGCACAAGAAACAATACCAAAAAATTTATGATTATCCATTTTTTTTCAAGTAAGTTCTCAATATGCAAATTATATAAATTATCTTTGTAAGCTTTGACCTGCTCAATAGGTGATTTAATAATTGAATTATTATGTTTTAATCTCAATTTTTTATTAGGATCTATGTAGTAAGAATCTAAATCCCAGTCTTTAACTTCTATGAGCATGACCTTAAAATTCTTTCGCATGATAATAATATCTGGTCTATCTCCATTCAAAAAGGGTTGATAGTATATTTCATAATTGTTAGGGAGAAGGTCTTTTAAAAAAGAGAGTAAATGTTTTTCTCCTAACGTTGGTTGAACCTTGAGTCTTGTAATATTTTCTTCAGAAGGTAATAGTGTTGACATTTATTATGCCTAAAATAAAAATTGTATAAATTTGCTGGCAAACAAGCCTTAAATTCAGATTATTGCTTATCTAAAAACATCGACATCAGTAATAATTCGGAAAAAGACATAAATTAAAAAAGCCCGAAATTGCGGGCTGTGTTAATGTATTCTTATAAGCCTATCAGTAAGTTAAAGCAATTATTATTAGCTCATATTTTAAGCTTTTGCAAAATCGGTGTATTGTCTCACCTCTGTTGGCTGAGAAGCTAGCACAATATCATTAGCCAGAACACCTAACCGTATTAACTCAGTTGCTATTCCTTCCTCAGTCCAATCTTCTTCAATGTAAATCTTGTTATTCTTAATACGAGTATAAACAGAAATTCCTTTAACTCTCTTTCCTTGTTTCCAGCCATCTTTAATTAGTGCTTGTTTAACAACATCATGGTATAGATCTTTTGCTGGTATGAATTAAATAAATCCAAAAGGTATGTATAAAAAACCATCAGCTTTTATTTATTAAAATTATAGTTTCAGGTGGGCAGTACCCAACCTCTTTTAATTATTTACTTAAGAAATAATTATTAAGAGTTTCTTCTAAAGTAAAAGGAGATTCTTTAGGAAAAAAATTTAATTTAATGCCTGTTTCGTCAGATGCTTTGAGACGAGCTTTTTGATAACAATCTTCAAATACTTCTGCAATTAAAGGTTGTAAACTAGGGCTATCTTCTAATAATAGTTCAATACAGATACGTTGTTCAGAAATGGTACTGCGCCAACTTTCACTTCGTTTTTCCGGCTGATATTGCCATTTAATTAAGTGTATTAATAGTACGACAAATCGACTTTTTAATTCACGTTTTTCACTTCTCCCCGTACTTTCAACTTCTTCAATTAAATTATGTATATCTAGTTCATCAAATTTATGTTCCTTTAACTGCTGGACGATTGTTTGTATCCATAAATAAAAGTCTCGGTTGTATAGATTTTGGGTATTGACAGATAAAGCATCCATATGATTTTATTAGTTCTCCAATACTATACATTTAAAGTGAAGGTGAGCCAAAAAGCCCACCTTAATTTAGATTAGACCAACAAAGCTTGTTCTTCTTTTGAAATCACTCGCCCTTCGTCTTCAAAACCAACGATTTGATCGAAGTTCAAATAGCGATACAAATCATCAGCAAAAGGATTAATCTTCTTCGCCACAATATCTAAATATTCCTGCACAGTGGGAATGCGTCCTAACAGCGCACAAACTGCGGCTAATTCTGCTGAACCAAGATACACTCGCGCATCTTTACCCATGCGATTATTAAAGTTGCGGGTAGAGGTTGAAAACACTGTTGTAGCATCAGCAACTCGCGCCTGATTTCCCATACACAAACTGCATCCTGCCATTTCTGTCCTTGCACCCGCAGCCCCAAAAATCGCATACATTCCTTCTTCTTTTAATTGATGTTCATCCATGCGGGTTGGTGGTGCTATCCACAGGCGGGTTTTTACTTCACCAGCACCTTCCAAAACTTTCGCTGTTGCCCGATAATGACCGATATTCGTCATACATGAACCGACGAATACTTCTTGCACTGGGTCATTAGCAACTGACGATAATAATTTAACATTATCGGGGTCATTGGGAGCAGCAACAATTGGTTCTTTGATTTCGTTCAAATCAATTTCAATAATTTCGGCATACTCCGCATCCGTATCGGCTGCTAATAACACGGGATTTGCTAACCATTCTTCCATTTTGGCAATGCGGCGGAGAATGGTACGCGCATCGTGATAGCCCCGCGCAATCATGTTTTTCAAAAGTGCGACGTTAGAACGCAGATATTCAGAAATTGTCTCTACACTCAGCTTAATGGTAGAACCCGCACATGAACGTTCAGCGGTTGCGTCGGCGAGTTCAAAGGCTTGTTCCACTTTTAAATCTGGCAAACCTTCAATTTCTAAAATTCGCCCAGAGAAGACATTTTTCTTGTTTTGCTTTTCGACTGTTAGCAAACCTTTTTGAATTGCAACGTAGGGAATGGCATTCACAATATCTCGCAGGGTGACACCGGGTTGTAATTCACCTTTGAATCTTACCAAAACTGACTCTGGCATATCCAGAGGCATGACGCCCAACGCCGCAGCAAACGCCACTAACCCAGAACCGGCAGGGAAGGAAATTCCTAAGGGAAAACGGGTGTGGGAGTCGCCGCCAGTTCCCACGGTGTCGGGTAGCAGCATCCGGTTTAACCAAGAGTGGATAATACCATCACCGGGACGCAAGGCGACACCGCCACGTTGGGCGAAGAAGTCGGGGAGTTCGTGGTGAGTTTTAATGTCTACTGGTTTGGGATAAGCTGCTGTGTGACAAAAACTCTGCATTACTAAGTCTGCACTGAAACCCAAACAAGCGAGTTCTTTCAATTCGTCGCGGGTCATAGGGCCTGTGGTATCCTGGGAACCAACGGTAGTCATGATTGGTTCGCAAGATGTACCAGGACGCACACCAGCTAATCCGCAAGCTTTACCGACGATTTTTTGGGCTAGGGTGTAGCCTTTGCCTGTATCGCTTGGTTGTTGGGGACGGATAAAAACGGTGCTGGGTTCTAAACCGAGTGCTTGGCGGGTTTTATCGGTGAGGGTACGCCCGATAAGTAGGGGGATGCGTCCACCTGCGCGGACTTCATCGAGGATGGTATCTGGTTTGAGGCTGAAGGTAGAAATAACTTCGCCTGCTTGGTTTGTGATTTCGCCTTTGTAAGGATGGATGGTAATTACCATGCCAGTTTCTAGTTTGGTGACATCGCACTGGATAGGCAAAGCACCGGCATCTTCAGCTGTGTTAAAGAAGATAGGCGCGATCGCACTACCTAAAATATATCCCCCAGCGCGTTTATTGGGCACAAAAGGTATATTATTTCCCATGTGCCACAACACCGAATTGATAGCAGATTTCCGGGAGGAACCCGTACCAACCACATCTCCCACGTAAGCTACAGGATGTCCTTGCTTTTTCAGTTCGGCAATGGTTTGTAAACTTCCCGGTTGGCGTGACTCTAACATCACTAGGGCGTGTAAGGGAATATCTGGGCGAGTTGTGGCGCTTTGGGCAGGGGATAAGTCATCAGTGTTGGTTTCGCCAGGAACTTTAAAAACGGTAACAGTAATCGCTTCTGGTACAGTCGGGCGAACAGTAAACCACTCAGCTTCCGCCCAAGAGTCAATTACCTGCTTAGCAAAAGGATTGGTTTTCGACAATTCCAAAACATCATGGAAAGCATCATACACTAAGAGGATTTTACTCAAGGCATTGGCAGCGTAAGCGGCGATGGGTTCCTTTCCTTGTCCTCCCATTACCAGAGGTGTTTCGGAAGAATCTGATACAGATACAGTGGGCAATTGCAGCAAATCAATTAAAGCTTGCACATTATAACCGCCTACCATTGTGCCCAGCAATTGCACCGCTTCTATAGGCGAAATCAAAGGACTGGTAATTTCTTCCTTGGCAATAGCGGTGAGAAATCCAGCTTTTACATAAGCGGCTGCATCAACACCAGGAGGGACGCGATCGCTTAATAAATGCAATAATCTATCTTTTTCACCTTTGGGCGGATTCTTCAGTAATTCACATAATTCTGAGGTTTGCTTCGCATCCAATGGTAAAGGGGGAATACCGAGTTGGGCGCGTTCCGCAACATGTTGACGGTATTGTTCTAGCATTTTTATATTCTCCATTGGGATGTTCTACCTTTAATTATGAAATATTTTTAGGCAGGGGTTAGCTATAAAAGTTTACCTTATTTTTATGAGTGAAAGCCTTACTGGTAATCTCTTATTAGCCTTTTAGTTTTATACTTAAAGTTTAGTTTTCGTCAATCAAATATTTTTAACTTTTTATAGACTACGAACAAACTTGTTTAGTGTTGCTGTAAACTCCAACTTGGTTATAAATTAATTAATTTAGTGATAATTTATTCTGATTGTTGGTTTAACCAAGCTTTTAAATCAGCAATATTAGAAAAATCTAATAACACCTCTCCTAAGTTTTCTAATTTGTCAATCGATAATTCTGAAATTCGCTCGATTAATAACGCATCAATTTCACCAATACGGCGATTGAGTAGACACAGTATTAAGTCTCTTTCTCCTTCTTGTCTTCCTTCTTCTTTGGCTTGTTCTCTGTCTCTTTGATAAAGTGGTTCTAGTCGCATAATTAACTCCCTATCATCTGCTTCTAACTCTTGATTTACTCTTAAATTTTCACGCAAGTTGTAAACTAATTCCAGGGTTGCTTTTTGATATGGATGATCTAATGGTAAGGCCTGCAACTCAATAATTGCTTGTGCCTGCACGCTTCCTCTACCCAAAAGTCTCAACCATAAAGTCTCCGGTGTTGGCGAGAGTTGATGTATTGCTACAATTGCTGTCCGCAAGGCATCTGGCAGAAAATGTACTCCTGGTAACCAACCTGCTTGTTGCATAGTTCCAAAACTAGACAACCTAGTTTCAGATACGGTAGGTGTCAGAATCCACAATTTAGGGATTTCCGAGTCCTGAAGTTTGGTTTTATTGGTTTTAGATTCTCGTCGTCAAAGAGCCTTTACTTCTAATAATTTTAGAATACAGTCGCATATTTCATCGTTAGAAGCTGGATTACGGAAGAGTTTTATGAGTGCAGAATGTTCCGTAAATCTTCCTAGCAAACCTAGTATTTCTAAATTAGAGCTTTGCTGTTTGGCAGGGGTGAAGAAAACATCTATTTCTTTAATCTCTCCTGAGACTTTTTCTGATGCTTTGACTTCTCCGTAGTCTTTTAGCAATTCTTCAAGATAGTCTTTGGCAAATTTATCATGTATGAACCGGGTCATTCAATTTTAAGATTTCGGAAGTTATAGGTTAATGCAAAGTCTTATTATATAGCAGTACTAAATTATTCGCGATCGAATAGATAGCCGACTTTTTTGATAAGTCGGCTATCTGGACACCTTAAATTTTTACAAATACCATTTTAAAAAAGTTAAATGCAGATTATATAAGCCTTTTGACTTTTGTAGAGACGCGATTAATCGCGTCTCTACTTTTGCGTAGCGGTACTAGGCGGTTACAGCATTTTCATCTGATGTTTTATCTATGTTAGATTTTAAGCGTGTCAATCTGCTTTTACGGATACGTTCGCTGTCTCGAACACCACCTGCAAGTTCATATTCATTGCTGTTTTTACCATACTTACAACCAACCCATGTCAGCATTTTGTCTGAAACGTGACCTAAGGTTTTTTCCATCTCATCCAGCTTTTTTCTAGAAGAGTCAATCATAGCTATATCAGCATTATAATTATCAAGCATATTGTGAAAGTTTTCTATTAATTGAGTCAAGTTTCGCAAGTTATAAGTATCATCAAAATTAATATTTGGATCGATAGCTTTCAATCCGGCAACTCTAAACTGAGCTTTTTCTAGAATCCGGGAACTACGTTTTTGTCGAGACATAAGTTTCTACTTTTAAGAGCTTTCTAGAGCTATTTTGTCTCAATTAACCTGTATTATGGTTCAGCAAAAAGCGCATTTTTTGTAGTCAAAGTTTTTATTTATGCCCGTGATTTTTCTGAATTTGAGCGCCAAAACTTGATTTTCAGCCAAATAATATTGTGTTTAAGTTGTACGAAAACTACAATGTTGTTGCAACGATCGCACTTTTACTTCTATAGCGGTTCTCGTTTGGATGCAATAACTAAGTCAGCGAGCAAAATTCAATGTGTGAAGAAATATAAATTGTAGGGTGTGTTACTGCTGAGGGTACAGCATCTTGAATTGTTTATGGGGCATTGCGCTGCTATGATGTTGGTAACCAAGGTTGATTAAGTAGTGCGCTCGCCACTGCATAGCACATTGCACCTTTACTTCTTGTGAATAGCGATCGCTTTAACCTTAAGCCTTCATCTTTTAACCTCAAGGCTTTTTGTTATAGCTTTAAGTCTTCATCTTGTAACCTTAAGGCTTAATGTTGTAGCCTCAAGGCTTCATGTTATAGTTTTAAGGGTTAATCTTGTGACCTTAAGGCTTGATAATGTAACCTTAAGAGTTAAAGTTATAACATTGATGACCAAAGTTTGTTGGTGAGTGCATTATAGCAAGCGCGATATTTTAGCGATTTTTTCATGAGTCGCCCAAAACGCAATTTGCAATCAGGTTTCTGTTATTACAGTCCCGTTGGGGAAGTCAAAATTTACTTAGCAGTAACAGCGAAGTCTTAATCTAGAGCAATTCGCACATAAATATAAATCAGCAAGATTATGATAGTAATTACATCTATGCATCCACCCGTAGCTGTTTATCCGAATATCTCACCCCTAGCCCCAAGAAAGTCATGTCAGTTGCCCAAGAATTAGAATCAGCAAAAGATATAATATTTCCACCAGGAGATATATACAGTGACGAACCACCATTGGAAAGCGATTTACATCTACGCCAAATTATTCTGTTATTACAATGCTTAGAATTATGGTGGCAAAACCGCAATGACTTTTATGCAGCGGGGAATTTGACGATTTACTATAGCCAACGTCAGCTTAAATCAGAAGAATTTCGCGGCCCAGACTTTTTTGTAGTGTTAGGATGCAATCGCAAACCGCGTAAAAGTTGGGTGATTTGGCAAGAAGATGGTAAATATCCGAATATCATTGTCGAGTTGCTTTCGTCTTCCACAAAAGCTACAGACAAAGGTTTAAAAAAACAAATTTACCAAGATACCTTTCGCACACCTGAGTATTTTTGGTTTGACCCGAATGATTTAGAATTTGTGGGGTTTCATTTAGTAGACGCTCATTACCAACCAATAGAACCAAACCCCCAAGGTTGGTTATGGAGTCAGCAGTTAGATTTATATTTGGGTGTGCAGGATAATCAATTACGCTATTTTACAGCACAAGGGCAGTTAGTGCCGACACCGCAAGAATTAGCAGAGCAGGAAAAGCAGCGTGCGGACGAGGAAAAACAGCGTGCAGAGCAAGAGAAGCAACGCGCGGAACGCCTAGCCGCTAAGTTGCGAGAATTAAATATTGACCCAGATCTTCTATAAAAATTAAATAAATTTTGACTTTTGACCCTTCAACTTACCTCGGCTTTTCGTAGGGGACTTCCAGTAAAAAAAATAATCAATCGCTAGAAAGGCGATCGCGCATTTTTATAGTAAGCAAAATTAATACATTTATTTACCTTTATTATAGTAAATAATGTTACTAATCTATAAACTATTCAGACTTTAGCCTAAATTTTTATGGTAATATCTAGATATTTTTAACTAATTCAGATAAACTAATAAACTTGCCCGTAGCTTGACGCTTCCTTTGTATATGCCCAAAACTTACACCGTAGAAATTAATCACCAGGGTCAAATTCATACTTTGCAAGTCCCGGAAGACCAGACCATCTTATCAGTCGCCGATGCTGCTGGTTTAGATTTGCCAAGTTCTTGTCATGCAGGGGTTTGTACAACTTGCGCTGGTCAAATCAGCCAAGGAACTGTCGATCAAACTGACGGCATGGGCGTTAGTCCAGATTTACAAAAACAAGGTTATGTATTGCTTTGTATTGCTAAACCCCTTTCTGATTTGAAAATTGAGAGTGAAAAAGAAGACAAACTTTATCAGTTGCAATTTGGAAAAGACTAATAACCAAGCGAACAGTTATCAGTATAAGAGTTGATTTATTAATAACTGAATGACTGTTCGCTAACATGATTACAAAAACTGGAAAATCACATAGGTATTTGATAGCACCTGATAAGCTATTGTATAAACTAAAAATCAATAGGATTTAGGGCGATGACAACTCATTTTATTACCGCAGAAATTGACCTGCAAGAAACTCCCGCAGAGTTACTCAAAACAATCGAAACAGAGTTGAAAAAACAAGGTGAACCCCTGCGTTGGGCGGTTACCTCTGTGGACGTTGCCCAGCAAAAGGCTACAGTTGAAGCCGTTGTCACGACAGTTAAGAGTTAAAAGTAGGGAGATGGGGCAATGGGGAGATGGGGGATAATAACTTTGAACTCCTAACTCTTGTACAGACGTGATTAATCGCGTCTCTACTCCTCACTCAGCACTCAATATGCGTCCATACACTGCTATCTTAATTGTACCAACTGGCGTTGGGGCAGCAATTGGGGGTTACGCTGGAGATGCTTTGCCTGTTGCCAGAGTTATAGCACAGGTTTGCGATCGCCTGATTACTCACCCCAATGTCCTCAATGGCGCAAGCTTGTACTGGAATCTCCCAAATGCTTTCTACGTTGAAGGTTTTGGACTTGACAAATTTGCCGCTGGATGCTGGGGTTTGCGTCCAGTCAGAAATAACAAGATAGGTTTGCTTTTAGACCAAGGTATTGAGCCGGAGTTGCGGCTAAGACACCTGCAAGCAGCCGATGCAGCGAGAGCGACTCTGGGATTGACCTTAACAGATTATGTCATCACTGATGCCCCTTTGAATGTAGAATTACGGACTACTCTATCAGGTACAAGTTGGGGGACAATTGGGAACCCCGATAGCTTGTTAAGGGCAGCGGAAATACTAATTAAAAAAGCCGGGGCAGAAGCGATCGCAGTTGTCGCCCGTTTCAGAGATGATATGAATGAAGAGGCAGTACAGAAATACCGCCACGGCGAAGGAGTTGATTCCCTAGCTGGTGCTGAAGCCGTAATTAGCCATTTGCTAGTGCGAACCTTTAAAATTCCTTGTGCCCATTCTCCTGCTCTAGCTGGCACCCCCCCAGAACCGGACTTAGCACCCCGTTCCGCAGCTGAAGAATTGGGCTACACATTTTTACCATGCGTTCTCGTCGGCTTGAGTCGTGCCCCACAATTTATAGTAGAGAGAAAAACGATAGCATTAGAACAAGAAGATATTTGGGCAGAAGGAGTAGATGCTCTTGTCGTACCTGCAAATGCCTGTGGTGGTAGTGCTTTATTGAGTTTAAGTCAAACACAATGCCAAATAATTACAGTAGAAGAAAATAAAACTGCGATCGAAGTTCCTCCCCAACCGTTGGGGATCGAATCCATACAGGTAAACTCATATTTAGAGGCAGTGGGTGTATTAGTGGCACATAAAGCAGGCATCAATCCCTCTGCTGTTTGTCCCAAATTATCATCTTTGCAACCAGTACTCACTAATCATTAGTCATTAGAAGTTATAAGTTAGGAGTAGAGACGCGATTAATCGCATCTGTACAGGAGTTAGGAGCCTCGCCAAAGACGCTCCCTCATCTCCCGGTTAGTGAGCGACTTGCCCTGAGCGTAGTCGAAGGAAGTCGAACTACATCTCCCTCATCTCCCGATTGGTGAGCGACTTGCCCTGAGCGTAGTCGAAGGGAGTCGAACCACACCTCCCCATTCCCTAAAAATCCGTGATTGAACAACAAAAGCAAGAACCAGAAATTCCATATCTGACACGTATCCAAGTACTTGGGGCGATGGGAGCGACTGCAATAATTTTGCTGGTAGTCGCCAAAGTGTCGTTGCACTTCGGCAACTTTTCCCTATTATCCTGGAAGTTGAACCAAAGAGATTTACTGTTGGGTGTAGGGTTGGGATTTGCCATTACCGCATTAAGTGGCTTAACTTATCGCCTTTGGAATTCCTACCGTCAAAGTGCAGATTTTTATCTAGAAGTGGTATTGAAGCCTTTAGCCTTACCAGACTTAATTTGGTTAGGGTTGCTACCTGGCTTGAGTGAAGAATTGTTATTTCGGGGCGTGATGCTACCAGCTTTAGGTTTCAATCATTTGGCTGTGATTGTATCTAGTCTTTGCTTCGGCATCTTGCATCTGAGCGGTTCTCAACAATGGCCTTATGTAGTTTGGGCAACTATTGTCGGGATAATATTAGCATATAGCGCCTTGCTCACTGGCAACTTAATAGTGCCCATCGCCGCTCATATTACGACGAATTGGATTTCTAGCTATATGTGGAAAATGTGGCAATTATCGAGAAGTAAAAAATAAGACGTTGCTAAATGCTCAAGTAGTGACTTATCAGTTTGCCTAAATAACTATCTGAAAAATCACCTCAACGCAGCGAATCACACTAGTATTTAGTGTGACTAAAAATTAGTAGAGCCTGCTAAAGCGATCGCCATTGGCAAAATCCGATGTTCTTGAATTTGAATTCTAGCATGGAGTGTTTCTGGCGTATCATCTGGTAGCACTGGTACTGCGGCTTGCATCAATATTGGCCCGCTGTCCATTTCTAAACAAGCGATATGCACAGTACAACCAGTGATTTTTACTCCAGATGTTAAAGCTTGTTCTACAGCATGAATTCCCCTAAAACTAGGTAACAAACTCGGATGTATATTAATAATTCTGTTAGGAAAAGCATCTATAAAGACTGATGTCAAAAGTCGCATCCAGCCTGCCATAATCACCCATTCCACATCATACTGCCGTAATGTTTGCACAATTTTCTCATCAAACTTTTCTCGGCTTTTGTAGTCGCGGTGATTCAACAATACAGCTTCTACTCCTCGATTAGCTGCTCTAACCGCTGCTTTAGCCGTTGGATTATTATAAATCAAAACTTGAATGTTGGCATTTAGCTGTTTATCTTCAATAGCTTGGGCAACAACATCAAAATTGCTGCCATTTCCAGAAGCCATAATTCCAAGTTTTAAAGGAGTGTCTTGTCGGCAGACATCGTTAATGTTTGGAGAAACCAAGCTAGAAGTACAATCAGGGCGGATGGTCATAACAGCAAAAAGGGAAAATTATTAATACCAAAAATATATAGTAAGTCGTGAGATTTAGATGGCGCAAATGCTTGGCAACAATTTTGGCATATTATACTGCCCAGATTGCGTCCTACCGTCATATTTACAACAATCACCACGGCGATTTTTAGATTGCAGAGTTTTAAACAACTTTATCTAATAATCGGCTACGGCACATTAAATTTGACTAATTTGCTGGTTTACTACATTTACCATGATGCGTTTGCTCAATTTGATTTTGGTTATGCAGCCGCCGCAACGATGCTGTTAGCAGTAACTTTGGTAGTAGTGTATTTGCAGTTGCAAACTGGGAAAGAAGAGTAGAACAGTGAGATAAAAGGTATTTTAATTGCTTAATATGACTTTAGTTAGATTCAAATTGTGACTTTATTACACTGTCTATTGCTATTTAAAATTTTAAACTAAGAACTATACAGGGTACTGAATTAAGTCCGATAATAATAAAAAACTTACTACAATCATTAAGATTAGGTAAGAATATATATTTGCGACTTCATGAGGAATACTGTAGAAAATCTAACCAATTAATCGAGAGATTTGAAGATGAAACGTATTCTTTTAGGTACATTACTTGCTTTACCATTTGCCATTTCTTCCATGCCATCACAAGCATCCGCAGCAGAGATCATTATTAGACCTAACGTGCATAAAACTGTTGTTGTGCGTAGACCTGTTGTTGCTGCCCGATATCGACGTAAGTTAATTCCTGCACACTGGGAAACAGTACGACGTGGTAACAGGTTAGTTAAAGTTCGAGTTCCTGCTCATTATGTAAATGTAAGAGTTTAGCATCTTAAATAGAGACTATTCATACTTAATTTATTAGTCTCTATTTAGTAAAAGGCCATTTATCAAGTAAAAATCAAAAACTCCACCCACAAGGGACATGCAGTTTTTAGGTATAGGGGATGAGGAAAAATTTACTAATGCCCTATGCCGAAAGTAGCGGTGAGCAACCTCAAATACCTACTCGGAGGATGGGGTGTCTCGCCGCTTTTAATGATAACATTTTAATAAAGTAAATTTAATTAAGATGAATACTTATCAAAAATCTCAAGGTTCTCAATTTTTAAAAAATATTTTTATATCTGTATGTACTATTACTTTCGTAATAGCCTGCAATTCGAGCCAAGCTGAAGAAAGAAGTATATCTAAAAAAATTGTCAAAGGTCAGAATTATGGAGAGCTATATGACCAAGGAAAATTACGCACTTACTATTTTTACACTCCAAAATCTTATAATCAAAACCGTCCAATGCCCTTAGTTTTAGTGTTTCATGGGGATGATGGTAGTGGTCAATCTATAAGTAATGTGACTCGCTTCAACGAATTAGCAGAGAAAAAAGGATTTATTGTTGTTTATCCAGATGGAATTAACCAAAGATGGAATGTTAGAGGTAATACTCAAGGAAAGGCAGATGATGTTTTGTTTGTCAGTGCATTAATCGATCGCCTTCAGCAGCAAATGAATATTAATAGTCACAAAGTTTATGCTACCGGTTTTTCTAGAGGTGGAATACTTACCCAAGCACTGGCTTGTAAGTTACCTAATAAAATTGCTGGTTTTGCATCAGTAGCTGGTTCGCTCCCAGTTAAACTTAAACCTAATTGCCAACCTCAAACTCCGATATCGATGTTAACAATTAACGGTACAAACGATCGCGATGTACTTTATCAAGGTGACGATCGCACTCAACGAGGAGCGTTAGTTTCGATCTCAGACATGGTAAACTTTTGGCGATCGCACGATCAATGTACCTCATCAAATAAATCTTCGCAGTTTCCTGAAGATAAAGTGAAAACCTCTCTCTACGCAGGTTGTAGCAACAATTCAGAAGTTTGGCACTTAGCGATAGTAAACGGTGGACATTTCTGGCCTGGTGGTGCTTCAACTGATGAGGGCCTAAATAAATTCAATGCTAAGCTAGGACTGAATGCCAGTGAAACAATTTGGAACTTTTTTCAACGTCACAGTTTGCCTTAATATCAAGCCCCATATTTAACTGGCTCAAACTTTTGGCTGAAATAGAATCGCACGAAGTTTAGTTCTTAGTTGAGGCCACCTGCCAGAAATGTGGAAGCGTCAGGTGTAGGCTTAGACAAATAAATATATCCAAGTTGATTACAGTAGCATATCAATATTTCCTGACTTATGTCAGCATTTTTTGTCTTAAAAAAGATTTTAAGAGCGTATTTTCAGGTTATTGAGAATTTTTTCCAAATTTCTTCTTGATTATCGCTCGCTTTTATTTCCATTTGAGGTGTACTCTCAATATACGCTAACTTTGCGATCGTCCTTTGAGATGAATTACACCCAGAGGTGAATACCATGAAAGATTATGCTAACAAGCAGGAATTTATCTTAGATCGAATCACAAATAAATATTTTCAGTGTCACAATTTCAGTGGATATGACTTAAGTGAAATTGACCTCAAAGGATTAGATTTAAGTGGAGTTAACTTCATCGGGGCAGATTTGCATGGTACAGATCTATCTGGTTGTATACTAACTCGTGCTAATTTAAGTGGCGCAAATTTGATGCAAGCTAGTTTATGCGAAGCTAATTTGTATGAAGCCTCTTTGTGTGAAGCTAATTTAAGTAATGCCGATTTAAAGCAAGCAAATTTGTGTGGAAGTTTTTTATGGCGGGTGAAATTAATAAATAGTAACCTTTGGGGTACTTCTTTATGTGCTGCGGATTTGAGAGAAGCAGACCTAACTGAAGCCAAATTAATTGAAACATCACTGATTGAAGCAAATTTAGTTAGAGCAAATTTCACAAAAGCAAAGCTATGTGGGGCAGTATTACTAGAAGCTAATTTAACTGAAGCTAATTTAACTAGTGCAGACTTGACATGGGCAAACTTAACTAAGACCAACTTGAGTAAAGCAAATCTTTACCAGACAAATCTAATTTATGCAAAATTCCGAGATACAATTATGCCTGATGCTACAGTTAAAGAACCATCAATAGTCATTAGTTATTAAGTCATTGGTCATTAGTCATTGGTCATTTGTTATTTTTGCTCAATGCCCTGTTTGGCCAATGACTAAAACTCGCGTTGTGAGAAAATTACAATAGCGAGCGCTAACAACATCACACTATAGAGTAAGCCATAGCTAGCATTGATAATCAGTGCTGTTGTATCGGGTAGTGCTTGCAAACCATAAACAGCATCATTTTTCAAATCTAACCGCGATAAATCTGGCAAAATGAGAAACAAAGCTTGAGTTAAACGTTCTATTCCAAGGTTACGACTAAGCCGCCCAAGTTGTACTAAATCTTGGGTAATATTTCCCATTAAATACACCGCAAAAGTTAAAACAGTCGCCAGTAGTGAAGCTGTAAAAACACCAAAGGTAATAGCTACAGCGGTGATTAATGACAACTGCAAAAATAAGAAAATTGTCGCAATTAAAATACTTGCTGTTGGATGAGCAACTTTCCCAAATTGCAGAAATAACAGATAAATTACTGTCATCGTAGCTATCAGTACCGCTAGCACTGCGGACAACCCCAAATACTTGCCAACAATAATTTCACTGCGGCTAACAGGTTTAGCAATTAGTACTAAGACAGTACGTTTTTCAATTTCTTTATTAACTAGTCCCGTCCCAACAAATATCGTCACAATTAACCCGATTGCATTCATCGCCGCCATGCCAAAATCTAAAAATATTTTGTCTTCGGTAGTAGCCGCAAATTGAGGAAGGATACCGAAAGCAGCGGCGAGTATTAACGCATAAAAACCAATAATATATAGGATGCGATCGCGTATCACTTCCTGAAACACATTCTTAGCGAGTACAAAAATTCTGGTTGTCATTTGTTATTTGTCATTTGTTATTTGTCATTGAGCAAACAGGCAGTGTGGGAGGATGGGGAACAAATGGAGGTGTGGGAGGTGTGGGAGGATGGAGAACAAATGCAGGTGTGGGAGGAAAAGGAGGTGTGGGAGGATGGAGAACAAATCTTGCCCCCCTCTCTCCCCTCTCTTCCCACACTTCCCACACTTCCCACACTCCCCATCATCCCCATCTCCCCACTCTTCACTGCTGGGGAGGTGGCGAACCAGCGAGAAATTTATTTAAGCGATCGCATTCAATTTCTCCAACTGTGATTTTGTTCCCTGATTTATTAGTTGCTGCAACTGGTTCAATCCGACAAGATTTCTTTAAAAAATATCCCCGTCGGTTAGAACTCGGCCCTGTCCAAATACTTAGTAAATCTAATATATACCCAGACTTAGTATTAGATACACGCGGTTCAACACGCCATAATTCCTTCTCTTCATATTTTACTAGGTTTTTTTCAATTACTTCTCTACCCAAGCTTCCTACTCGCTGTTTTGCATCTAGCAACCATTTTTCTACTTCTGACCAAGGTGTTTGAGCTATTTGTTCTTCTACTATTGGTTGAAGTTTGTTTAAAATTATAATTCCATTTTGTGGTACTTTAGTTGGTTCTTGAGTTCTGACAACAAAGGTATTACGTCTAAAACTATCTGTCTGCATACTGGGATATTGTTCTAACCAATTATCCACCACAAAATAAAACTGAATCCAGCAGCTTAGCAACATACAACTAGCAAGTAAAACTATGATTCTTTGGCGGTCTTCTGGCTTAGGAATTTGAGCTTTGGCATCTGTATCACTTCCTTCGATAAATTCTGGGATTGCCGTAATTAGTGCTGAAATTGTTGGCCACAAAACAATTGTTGTTGGTGTAACTCCATCCTTTTGACTTCCAAATGCAAAAACACTAACTAAAAATCCAGTGATTACTGCTCCCACTGGCATGAAAGTACCAGGAACCCTCAAAGGATCTTCTGTTGTATACCAAGATGTACCAGCAATTAAAAACATCCAACCGAAAAATGCAATAATATCTCTGATATATCCTGTAGCCAAATATGAAAGTAACCAAGAAAAAACACTCAGATAAATAAATGTCTGCCAAGAATAAGCTTTGGCTGGAACTAATATCTTTCTAATTCCTGCGTAAAGCCCTTCAATAAATTTGTAAACTCCGAATAAATCTTTAAGTAGTGTATTCATCTTTTTACCTACACTTGATTAATCAATAGTCTGGCTGCAAAAATTAAATTTTCTACTGGGAACGAAACAATAAAATAATAGTTATTGCACTATAGCTCAGAGAATTTGCTATCAATATAGTAGTAACTAAGTTTGTATTTTGAAATTTTATATTTTTAAAACCGCGCCATTTCTGCCTCACAGATACTTGAGTATCCTCTTCTTTGTTAGCAAATGGTTCCTTGACTAAAGATAAAAGTAAAACTTTCAACAGAAAAAATTTAACAATAAAATTAGCAAAGAAAATTATAAAAGCAGTTAAAATTAATAGAGTTTGCGTACTAGATGATTTAAAAGTATTAAAGAATAGATAATTAATTAATTCAGATTTTAACTGTATTGGCAGCATTGGTTCTGAGACAAAAAATACAATCCAACCAATTACACTAGAAAATAAATTAATAGAAATAGCATAAAAAATACTAGTTTTTTTGTCAAATTTTAGCCGTTTGTGCAAAACATATGCTTCAATGGGAATGGCAATCAGTACAAATAAAAAGTCAAACAGAATTCCACCAATGGGAAAAATCCTCGGAAGCATCCAATTTTCACGCATAAAAAGTTAATGGTAGGGGTTAACTGTAGAGAGTATAACCGGGATAGTGACGGTGATGGGGAAATTATTCTATTAGTGCAAACTAGGGAATGAGGCCGAGGCAGGGGAGAGGGGAGCAAGGGGCAGGGGATAGGGTGAGAATAACTCTTAACTCCTCATCAAACAGTCAACAGTTATCGAACAAAGGCAGAGGGCGTGCGATTCGATGTGGGTGAATCACGGTAATCAGTCCGTAAATAACCCCACCAACCAAATCTAGAAATAGAGATGGTTGAACTCTTAGATAGATGCAGGTGAAAGTCCTGCCCACCTCCAACATCATACTAGCCAAAATCAGCCAATTTCTAGCAGATAGGGGGATGAATATCAGCCAGAAAAAGACCAAGCTAACCGCTACGACTTTGGGCTTTGATTTCCTTGGTTGGCACATAAGCGTGCAGAACAACGGAAAATTTAGATGTATCCCTTCAGCGGACAACTTTAAGATATTCCGTCAGAAAGTAAAGCGCATTGTCAACAACTCGAATATTGGTGCTACAACAAAGGCTTTCAAATTAGCCCCTGTAGTTAGAGGATGGAGGAACTACCACCGCTACTGCAAGATGAACGGTTCACGATTTTCGTTGTATCACATCCAACGCAGAGCATTCAAGGTGTTCAACAAGGAAACCAAACTCAACCGCGAAACCAGCAAGGTCTTGCTGGACAAGGCGTTCCCCAAGGTTTCCTACTCCGAAAACAAACACGTCAACGTCAAAGGCACAAAATCACCTTTTGATGGAGACATCGCCTACTGGAGCCAACGTAACAGCAAACTCTACGACGGTGAAACCTCTTCTGCCTTAAAACGGCAAAACCATACTTGTGCAGCCTGTGGACTTAAACTCCTATCTGATGAGAAAGTTAACCTACATCACAAAAACGGGAACCACTCCAACTGGAAAAAGAATAATCTAATAGCAATCCATGAAAGCTGTCATGATTACCTGCACATGAGCAAACCAGAGCATCGGGAGCCGGATGCACGGAAACGCGGCATGTCCGGTTCTAACTGAGAGGTGTGGGAGATAATACTCCCCATCGACTCAACCAGAAGCTTTTATGGAATTCTGCCTCCTACCCTCTGACTTGAAAGAGGGGTGTAAGGGTGTAGGGGAAAATACATTTTTCATGCTTGGTGGTGAAACTTATTTCATCGGGACTGCCTTGTGCCTTCTCAACAGTCATCAGCCAACACTCCCAATGCCTAGCACCAAATTTGCAATACTTAATGTTTGAATAACTAATAATTCGTTTATCATACAATTGTGATTGCCAACACATCTTTTTTTGTGTTTATTGTGTAAAGTGTATCTGCTGAGTCAAATTCCTATAGAAATTTATGGTGTTTAGCTCCCCAAGTAGTAGCATCTTTAGTTCTGCTGTAGTATCAACCTGAGCTACAATTCCGTCATCTAATTTTTTGTAAAGCAATCAGTAAGCTTCTGCAAGTAAGTTTAGTTGTTGCCAAAGCATTCCATTATTACATTCATTGTCTTTTTATATCTGCTTTAGGCATACCTGACGCAGACATGAAAAGTCATTGGGTATACATATAGCGATACCTCCGGTAGAGCTAGCACTAACGCAATATAACAAAACAACAAAATATATGAACAAAACACGTAAGTTTCGGTTAGGTGCATTTATTCAAGCCACCGGACATCATGTTTCTGCTTGGCGGCATCCCGATTCACAAGCGGATGCTGGCTTGAATTTTGAGCATTACAAAGAAATTACCCAGACCGCCGAACGTGGCTTGTTCGATGCAGTTTTTCTAGCAGACAGCCCAGGAATCTGGGGTGGTGCACCGGAAACTCAAAAACGCAATGGTAAACTTGTTCATTTCGAGCCGGTCACCCTGTTTTCGGCTTTGTCCTCTATCACCCAAAACATCGGCTTCATTGCTACTGCCTCGACCACCTATGAAGAACCCTACACCTTGGCACGTAAGTTTGCCTCTTTAGACTATTTAAGTAAAGGTCGGGCAGGCTGGAATGTAGTCACCACAGGCAATGAGAATGCTGCTCGCAATTTCGGTCACGACCAACACCCCGAACACAGCCAGCGTTATGAACGTGCCGAAGAGTTTGTAGAAGTGGTAAAAGGACTATGGGATAGCTGGGAAGACGACGCCTTCATCCGTGACAAAGAATCTGGTATCTATTTCGATTTGAACAAACTGCACATACTTAATCATAAGGGCAAACATTTTTCTGTAAAAGGCCCCTTGAACGTTGGTCGTCCACCCCAAGGCTATCCGGTGATTGTGCAGGCTGGAGCCTCTGAAGCTGGACGGGACTTGGCTGCGCGTACTGCCGAAGTTATCTTCACCGCTAATCAAACCCTAGCCGATGCCCAGGAATTTTATACCGATCTTAAAGGTCGGCTGGCTAAATATGGGCGTTCGCCAGACGAACTAAAAATTATGCCTGGTGCTTTCCCTATCATTGGCCGTACTGAATCAGAAGCTCAAGAAAAGTACGAATTATTACAATCGTTGATTCACCCCGATGTAGCCTGGGGTATTTTGGAAAATTATTACAAAGGTGTCGATTTATCCAAATATTCTCTAGATGATATAACTCCCGAACTACCTAGCGACACCAATACCAACAAGAGTCGTCTCAAACTAGTCAAGGATTTAGCTACTCGTGGCACTCTGACGCTGCGCCAGTTATATCTTTCTCTTGCTACTGCCAGAGGTCATCGCACCATCCTTGGTACTCCTGAAACTATTGCTGACCAGTTAGAAGAATGGTTCAACAACAATGCAGCAGACGGGTTTAATATCATGCCGCCAATCTTACCTACAGGGTTAGATGATTTCGTTAACCTAGTGATTCCTGTCCTCCAAAAACGCGGACTATTTCGTACCGAATACGAAGGCAGTACCTTGCGTGAAAATTTGGGATTGGGTCGGCCGAGCAATCGTTTTGCCAGTAAACAAGTGAATGAAAGATTGGTGTTGGCGTGAAGGAATTTTTTATAGATGCTTAAGCCATACCTTTTAAAACGTAATTTCTGTAGATCTCCACCCTAGAGAAGAGGCAGGGGGTAGGGAGTAGAGGGAGAAAAACTCTTAACTGAGCGCTCTCAATTTCCAAAGACATTGGATTAAAATTTGTAATTTTTGGAAGGAAAAAGCATGACTGAATATAGCCGATTAAAAACTTCTCGCTCTGCTGGAATCAGAGCAACTCTTGATTATCCGGTAATCGATACTGACGTTCATACTAATGATTTCACCCCAGCTTTTGAGGATTACATTGCTAATTATGGTGGTGCAAAACTCGTAGATGAATTACGCAAGGCGGAAGCTTCGCGTCTTAACTCTAAGAGCAATGGTAAAGATTGGTATCAACAAACTCCCCAAGAACGTCAACACAACCGCACAATTCGATCGCCTTGGTGGGCAAGAGTCACTCGCAATACGCTGGATCTTGCTACTTACACGCTCCCGGCATTGCTCTATGAGCGTCAAGCAGAGCAGGGGTCAGACTATTCGGTGCTGTTTCCCAACAATGTCTTAGCACCGGCTGGGGCAAGTCCAGAGAACCGTCAAGCACTGCAACGAGCGGTGAATCACTACCATGCTGATATCTACCGAAAATATAGCGATCGCCTGACACCGGTGGCTGGTATCCCCATGAGTAATCCTCAAGAAGCCATTGAGGAGCTTGAATTTACAGTGAAAACACTGGGTTTAAAAGTAGTTAATATTCCTGGTGGTGTAAAACGACCGATTAAGGCGCTCGCCGAGAAATATCCAGCCGAGCAATTCCCGGAAATCGCTAAGTATGCCTCTTATATCGACTTTTACGGTTTGGATAGTGAATATGACTACGATCCATTCTGGGCTAAGGTCGTCGAACTAGGTGTACCTGTTACTACCCACTACGGCAGTCAGGGTTGGACTGGACGCTCGTCCATCAGTAACTACATGAATAACCACATCGGTCACTTCGCTGATGGTTCCCAAGCATTTGCCAAAGCGTTGTTCTTTGGTGGTGTGACCAAGCGTTTTCCACAGTTGCGCGTAGGTATGTTAGAAGGGGGCGCAGACTGGGGTGCCCACGTTTATATTCATTTGGTAGATCGCTTTTCCAAGCGCAATCTCAAGGGACTGGAAAACTACAACCCAGAACTAACAAATTCTGATGAGTTGTTCGAGTTGTTCGAGCGTTTCGGTGGCGAAATTACTCAAGGGTATTCCCTGAGCAAAGAAGAATTGACTAAGAGTGTATTAGGTTCTTCATTTAACCGTTATAGCCGCCAACCAGTTGCCAGCGAACTCAACGATTTTGCCGCAGCAGGAATTGAAACAATTGAAGACATCCGCGATCGCTGGGTGAATAGTTTCTTCTTTGGCTCCGAGTCAGACGACCGCACCATCGCCGCAGCATTCAATGATAAAGCCAATCCGTTGGGTGTGAAAATCAATGCCATCTATTCCTCTGATGTTGGTCACTGGGATGTGCCCGATCTTACCTCTCCCTTGGCTGAAAGCTGGGATCTCGTAGCAGAAGGCGTGATTTCCGAAGCAGACTTCAAGTCTTATGTATTCACTAATCCTTACAAGTTCTACACCCAAGCCAAAAGAGACTTCTTCAAGGGAACAGCGGTTGAATCCAAGGTAGCTAACATCGAATCTCAACAAGTGGATCGGAACTTAGCAGTAGTGTAAATGACTTTGCTGGATACGGGGAGTTAGGAATTTTAGATTTTGGATTTTATATCATCTCCGGTTGAATACTTATGATATCTGTGAGGGTTGGTAATGGGTAATGGGTAATCGCTAATGGGTAATGGGGGAGAAAAACATAACTGTTCACCTCTTGGCAATTACCAATTACCTTTTTCCCAATTACCAAAAAGACCTACTCCTTTTTTCGTAATTAACCGAACTTGATTTTGGATTAAAATTCAAAATCTAAAATTGAATTCCCCAATCCCTTTAACTCAACAACCAACACCATGACCCTACCAAGCACTAAACTCGGTAAAACCGGATTGACCATTTCTCGCCTTTGTCTGGGCACCATGACCTTCGGATTCCAGATTGATGAAGAAACTTCCAAGCAGATTCTTGACATCGCCGCTGATGCTGGAATCAACTTTTTGGATACAGCGGATGTTTATCCACTTGGGGGTGGACTAGCCACTGCTGGGCGTACTGAAGAAATAGTTGGGCGCTGGCTCAAAGGCAAACGCGAACATTTTATTGTGGCTACAAAGTGCGTAGGCCAAGTTGGCCCTGCGCCTTGGGATCGGGGTGCTTCACGCAAACATATTCTAGATGCGATCGATGCTTCTCTAAGACGGCTGCAAACAGATTATGTAGACTTGTATCAATTGCACTCCGACGATGCCTCAACCCCCCTTGATGAAACTCTAGAAGCATTGGATACAGTAGTTCGTGCTGGTAAAGCACGCTATATCGGGGTTTCTAACTTCTTAGCTTATCGACTCAGCCGTGCCTTGGGTCGCGCTGATGTGCGTAATCTGACTCGCTTTGTCTCGATTCAGCCTCGCTATAACCTGCTGTTCCGCGAAATTGAGCGAGAACTACTGCCTTTGGCAAAAGAAGAAGGACTGGGTGTAATTTCCTATAATCCCTTGGCGGGTGGTCTGCTCACCGGTAAACACAATCTCGCTCAAGGCCCTACCGCAGGCACGCGTTTTACTCTGGGTGCTGTTGCAGAACGTTATCAAGAACGCTATTGGCGCGATCGCGAGTTTAATACTGTTGAGGAATTACGTACAGTCGCGGACTTGGCTGGATTGTCGCTTACGACTCTAGCTCTAGCTTGGGTTCTGGCTAATCCGATTATCACTGCCCCGATAGTTGGTGCTAGCCGCCCAGAACAACTTGCTGACAGCCTTAAGGCTGTGGAAGTAAAACTCGACGACAATTTGAAACAAAAACTCGACGACCTCACCGCCGAATATCGCAGCGGAGATTCTCTGCGTTAGAGATTGGGGAGTGTGGGGAGTGGGGAACAAGGGGAGGTAGGGGGAGAAATGACCAATACTTCTCTACGAGAGGCTGCGCCAACGGCTTACTCGGCTTTGCTCGGCACAAGTCGCTCAGTACAAGTGACAAATGACTAATAACTAATGACTAATGATTACAGAATTCCTTTAAATCAGAAATATCTCATGGATAAATTAGCTATGATTAAACGCCGTCGTTTTCTCAATGTTGCTACATCAAGTCTATCAGGTTTTTCTTTAGCATATTTGTTAGGAAGTTGTAGCCAACAAAATATATTAAATAATACTACTAGCAGTTCAAGTTCCCTTGGGATCAAGAGTAAAGTTCTCCGCATGGGCTATCAAACTGCGGGGGATCTTGTCAGAAATCGGAAAGTCTTAGAAAAACGCTTAGAGCCGCTGGGAATCAAGGTGGAATGGGCGCAATTTGTCCAAGGGCCTCAGCTTATGGAAGGAATGGCTGCCGGAAGAGTTGACGTAGGATCGGTAGGGGAAACGCCACCAATTTTTGCCCAAGTAGCTGGGTCACAGTTGGTTTATGTCGTCGGTACGCAAAGAAACAAAACAACAGGGACAAGTAGTGTGATTGCTGTACCTCCAGAGTCACCGCTGAAAAAATTTGAGGAGATTAAGGGGCAAGAAGTTTATTTTCAAAAAGGCTCGGCATCGCACTATTTTATTCTCAGAGCCTTGCAGTCAATCGGCTTGACTATCAGAGATATTAAAATTAAAAGTATACCAACTATCGAGGCGCGAGCTGCTTTTCTCCAAGGTAAAATTCCAGTTTGGATGACAAGCGATCCGCATTATGCAATCGCCGAAAAGATGGGTCGAATTCGCGTCCTCAGAGATGCTGTTGGACTAGATTCTCCTGGTGGCTATTATATTGCTGACAGGAAGTTTGCCCAAGAAAACCCTGGCATACTCAAAATTCTCATTGAGGAACTTCAAGCTCTTGATAAGTGGGCAGACGCGAATCGAGATGAGGTAAAAAAATTAATCATCTCTGAACAAAAACTTGATGAGGATGTAGCCGCAAGGGTGATGTCTCGTCGCACTTTCGCAGGGCGCAGAGGCCTGAGCCAAGCACTGATTGCAGAACAACAACGCGTGGCAGATTTATTCTTTCAAGAAGGTGTGATACCAAAGAAAATTAACATTCAGGATGCATTACTTCCGCCGGATTTATATGCTGCAATCACACCACCTGAAATTATGGTTTAGAAACTAGAGACTAGGATTTTTCTATTCTCCTACTCAATTTAACTCCATAGGGCGGCTAAAGCAGCCGTCCATTTTTATTTTACAGAACAGCTTGCTACTACCAGAACAACTTTTATGAGAAAAAAGGTCAAACTTTCCAAATCTTTTCAACGTGCTGCCGATGCACCAAACTTACCTGATACTCCATTTAGGTTCATTTGTTATTTCGTTAACCAGTTCCGCTGGTGGTATCTGGCAATGGCGATCCTGGAGACAATACACGCAACCTGTGGTATTATGTTGCCCTATGCTATTGGTCAGATCGTCAGGAGCGTGACGCGATCGACTGGTGACATTAAGCCCATTCTTGATGCTATTAGCCAACCGCTGATGCTATTCACCGCTTTAAGTGTAGGTGAAGTGATATTTGGGCGAGCGGCTGGACTATTGCAGACCATTCTCCATCCGATTCACCGACAGCACATCGTCCGCTCCCTATATGCCTACTTGCAACACCATTCGCATCGCTACCTGAGTAGTAGTTTTGCTGGGGCATTGGCGCATCGCATCGGCGAAACCTCTCTAGGTGTGACCCAGACGATGCAAATGCTAATTACTGAATTTATGTCCTTGATCGTTGTGTATATTGTCGCTGCGATATTACTGTATCGTGCCTATCCTCCGCTTGCTGCATTCGTGGGTGTGTGGGCAGTTCTGTTCGTGAGTATTTCGTTCTGGCTAGCAACTCGCTGCCGAATTTACTCCCGCAAAGCCGCAGCCGCAAGAAGTGAGACGACTGGCATGATTGTAGATGCGGTGACAAATCTCAGCAGTAGCCGACTGTTTGCTCGCCTGGGTTTTGAACGACGCTATTTGAATGAGCAATTAAAGCGCGAAATCAATGAGGTGAGAAAGTCCAACTGGTACTCAGAACGAATTCGCTGGTTTCAGTTCATCTCAGCAGCGATTCTGAAAATTGGCACCCTGTATTACTCGCTCTCACTCTGGAGTAAAGGAGCGCTCACTGCTGCTGACTTTGTTGTGGCAACTAGTCTGTCATTGTTGATTGTTAGTGAAGCCCGCAATTTGAGCCGACGATTTATAGAATTCTTTGAACATATCGGCAATGTCGTCAATGGTGTGTCCATAATTGTTCAACCCCATGAGTTAATCGATCGCGATAAAGCGATCGCTCATTCCATTACCCAAGGTAAAATTGAGTTTCGGCAAGTGAATTTCAGCTACACGTTAGGCAAACAAGTCTTTGAAAACCTCTCCATCGCCATCCAACCAGGTGAGCGTGTTGGCTTGGTGGGCTTTTCCGGCTCTGGAAAATCTACTTTTGTCAATTTAATTTTGCGTCTTTTTGATTCTCAATCAGGACAAATTCTCATTGATGGGATCGATATTCGAGATATGACTCAAAATGCCCTACATGCCCAGATCGGCTTAATTCCCCAAGATCCATCTCTGTTCCATCGTACATTGATCGAAAATATTCGTTACGGACGCATAGATGCAACCGATGAGGAAGTAATTGAAGCCGCACGCAAGGCTTATGCTCACGATTTTATCGTCAAGATGAAAGAGGGTTATGATTCTTTAGTGGGTGAACGCGGTGTTAAATTATCTGGAGGGCAGAGACAACGGATTGCGATCGCGCGGGTAATCCTTAAAGATGCCCCGATCCTAATTTTGGATGAAGCCACCTCCAGTCTCGATTCGATTACCGAAAAAGCGATCCAGGAAACCTTAGATTTAGCAATGGATGGCAAAACTGTGATTGTGGTAGCTCATCGCCTGTCTACCATTGCCCATTTAGACCGGATTTTAGTGTTCGACCAAGGTCGGATTATCGAAGATGGTACCCACGCCAAACTCTTGGCCCAAGGCGGTGCTTACCACAGATTATGGAAAATGCAGGCAGGTGGATTCCTACCTATCGCTCTTTAATCGCTCTCTCCAGAAAATATAGCAAGCGAATTAAAGGTTAGGACATTTTGAAAGCCTGGATGTCAGGAATAATAATGTTTTACCTCGTGCCTCCTGTTATAAAATCAATAATCCTGAGTACACAAGACTTTCGAGCAAGAGGAAGCCTCTAGACTTGACATTGATTAAAAGGTTCTCGAATAAAATAAAGCGCATCGCGTTTTTGAACTTCCATACCACCTCTATTCCAGCTTCCCCAACGAGTGATAAATTTTTTAGTGCCCTCGCGACGCTCAATCGCAACAGTAAAGTTATTACGGAGTTCCCGATAACATCCTGACAAATTCGTCAAAGTCAAATCCAGTACTGGAACATTAAATTTATTCTCACCTTTATTCACAACAAAAAATCCTTCACTGCCTCGCTCCATTAGCAATACAGTCGGACTATCAACAGCTGCCAAAACATTTTCTTTGATATTTTTTCCCTGATTTCCTCGTTGCTCCATAATCTGGCGAAATTTGACACCATATTTAATAAAAGAAGCATCTCTATTATCCCAGTTCAGTATTAGAGGAGTGCCACTTTCTCTTGCTAGGACGTAAGCTGTTGCTAGGAAAGAGTCAGAACGATCCCTATAAGGGTTGATGGCACTTGAATTAATCTCGCGGATATTATCGTGGTTTCTGCCAAAGGTGACACTACGCGGATCGTTTATGGCTATGGGAATTCGCAGCGATCGCAAATCTCCACTGAAACTGAAGGCATTTTTCATTGAGTTGTAGAGAACATAATCTGTAACAGCAGCAATCCAGTTATAATTTTCTGCACTGGTGTCACTATCTGTGATTACCTCAAGATAATTCCATGCTTTTCCTTTACTTTCTCGATCCACATAGCTGACATACTCTTTAACAACATCTGTTGGCATATGCTTGGCAGCATCAAATCGAAATCCATCAATCCCTAAATCTAGCAATTTCTTTAAATGAGCTTTTTGAATTGTTTTAACGTTATTAGTAAATATCAAGTCAGGAAGTCCACCCAACCAACAATTAATTTCTGAATCTCTATTACCATCGTTATAATTAATATCACAGGGTTTTTTCCCTGGACGCTTTGAATCTGAATTAAAGTCACTTAAAGAAAAACCGGGAAATTTAGTTAAATCTTCAAAATCATCATTACCATCTAAATTAGCCATGTGATTGAAAACAACATCAGCAATCACTTTTACATGACAACTATGGGCTTGATTAATCAGTTTTTTTAAATTTAAGAGCGAACCTCTACCTTCAATAATGTTGTAGTCTAAAGGTTGATATCGCGCCCACCATTCTGGGGCAGGATTAGATTTTTGGGCTGGAGGAATTTGAATGTGAGAATATCCTTGCTTCCCGATTTCACATACAACCTTTTCGATGTCACTATACTGCCGATCGAATGCATGAAAAATTGCAGTGGGTTTTGACACTGCTAATGTTTTAATCGGGAAAATACAAATTGTGCAGATTACAACTGCACGGCTGAAGATAGTTTTCATCAAATCGATCGCTGTTAACCTGTCTCCTGCTTTACTACATCCTGTTGCAGACATGATTAATTCTCTTTAAACAATGACATTTTATAGCTTATTCTAAATATTAATGACGTAATCGATGTATAAAATATAAGTGCTAAACTTAAGCCACCAGTAGAACCTAGTAATCTAACCAGAAAAATGAGATGTTGGCAATGACCTTCTGATGACAGCAGCCCTTTTACTGAGGAGCAAAAAGATGGGAAACTATCACGTTCCGTTTTGGAGAGCAGTGGAGGTGACCCCTTGAGTGACTTTAATTATCAAAAATGAAGCCTTGGGGATATTGTCGTTAGAAACTAGCGATACTGCTAATGAAGGGAATGTAAGACGGGTAGCAGGCAAGGTTTCTTGTCTTCTAGACACAATCCCCAATGAACTTAGAAGCCTCAACTATACCGCTTGGGGTTAGTTGTGGTAGTTCACAAACTGCTATATTATAACTTTTCGAGAAATGATAAGGAACGGCATCGGTATTCGCACGGCGCAAGTGCGTCAAGAACGGCTGATTGGTCAAATTCACGTCTACGATGGTGCAGGTAAAGGTAAGTCCCAAGCAGCTTTAGGGGTGGTTTTGCGTTCGATTGGGTTGGGAATAAATACACCTAGTAATTCTAACCGAGTTTTACTGCTGCGGTTTTTAAAGGGGCCGGAACGTGATTATGATGAAGATGGGGCGATCGCAGCTTTGCAACGTGGCTTTCCCCATTTAATTGACCAGGTTCGCACTGGGAGAGCTGAATTTTTTGGCCCAGAAGAAATCACCGCCTTTGACATAGATGAAGCGGCGCGAGGTTGGGATGTCGCCAAAGGTGCGATTGTCAGTGGTTTATATTCAGTTGTGGTTTTAGATGAAATTAACCCCGTTCTCGATTTGGGTTTACTACCAGTGGATGAAGTGGTGCAGACATTAAAATCCAAACCACAAGAGTTGGAAATTATTGCTACCGGACGCGCCGCGCCACAAAAGTTACTCGATATTGCAGATTTGCACTCTGAAATGAAACCGCACCATCACCCAACTGCCACAGCACTCTTACTTAATGGTATTGAAATTTATACTGGTGCTGGTAAAGGTAAGTCTACGAGTGCATTGGGCAAAGCCTTACAGGCAATTGGTAGGGGAATCAATCATCCAGGGTCTACCCGTGTATTAATTATGCAGTGGCTCAAGGGTGGTACTGGCTACACAGAAGACGCAGCGATCGCTGCTTTGCAGCAGTCGTATCCAGAAGTGGTGGATCATCAACGCTGCGGTCGAGATGCAATTGTCTGGCGTAATTCTCGCCAAGAATTAGATTACGTAGAAGCCGAACGGGGTTGGGAAATTGCCAAAGTTGCGATCGCCTCTGGGCTGTATAAAACGATTATTCTCGATGAACTCAATCCCACAGTAGACTTGGAACTACTCCCCGTTGAACCCATTGTTCAAGCTTTTCTCCGCAAACCCCGCGACACTGAAATTATCATCACTGGCCGTTGCCAAAACCAACCGGCATACTTCGACTTAGCTAGCGTTCATTCAGAGGTTTACTGCCACAAACATTATGCCAATCAAGGTGTAGAACTCAAAAGAGGGGTAGATTTTTAAATTCGCTATGGGGCATTGGGAATGCTGAGTTTTGACTGTTGACAGTTGATATCGTGTCCGCCTAATTAGTTATAATTCCCGCATCTGTGCAAAAACCAGGAAAACCTCTTTCCCCCTGCCCCCTGCTAGGAACTGCGGTCTTAATGATAAGTACTTTAACCGCACATGATATGACCTCATCTCCCCATCTCCCTCATTGCATTTGGGTAGCTAGAGTATTTTGGACAAAGCGATCGCGTCCTGCTGTTTTTGCTTGATACAATGCCCGATCTGCTGCGGCTATCATTTCTTCCAAGTCAGAATTTGGTTGAGGAATTTCTGTAGTAAAGCCGGCACTCAGGGTTACATAAGGACTAACTTGTGAATTCCCATGAGGAATTGCCAATGTGCGGACAACATCGCAAATTTTTTCGGCAATATGAGTTGCCCCTTGGGTGTCTGTGTAAGGTAAAATTATGGCAAATTCTTCCCCACCATAACGGGCAACCAAATCTCCAGGACGTTTGACAATATTTTTAATGGCTTGAGCAATTTGTAATAGACAGCGATCGCCTACTCGATGACCATAGGTATCATTGTATGATTTGAAAAAATCAACATCGCAAAGAATTAGAGAAAGTGGGCGTTGTTCCCGTTTCATCCGCTGCCACTCTTGGGAAAAATACTCTTCAAATCCCCGGCGGTTTGCCACTTCGGTTAATCCATCGATAGTAACTAATCGCTGCAATTCTAAATTCACAGCTTCGAGTTTTTGTTGTAACTGAGATTGTTGAATTAAGCGTTTTACCCGTTGTCGCAAAACTGGCCAGTAAATGGGTTTATTAATATAGTCGATTGCGCCCACTTCAAATGCACGGTCAACTGACTCTTCATCTTCCAGTCCTGTAATCATTAATACTGGAATATGCTTGCTAGAATCAAGAATTTGCAACTGAGTGCAACACTCAAACCCATCCATATCGGGCATCATGGCATCAAGAAGTACTATATCAGGGTGCAGTTGGTTAAAAACAGTTAAAGCTTCTATGCCATTTTCAGCTTCGACAATTTTATACCCTTCCCGCTCCAAGAAATTTCGTAAAATCATGCGGATGAATGGCTCATCATCAACAATTAAAACTAATGATTGGGTTTGTTGAGGAGTGGCTTTCATTGTGCCTCCTTCGCAAGTTCTTTTTGTAGGGCAGTTTTGACCTGTTCATATTCTTGGTTGAGTTGTGATATAATCTCTAAGCTACTTTGTAATTTGTTGCTGCGTCCCTGTGTTTCTAATTGCTTGCAAAGTTGCGCCAAGGCGATCGCTCCTACAGAGGCACTGCTGGATTTGAGTTGATGTGCTGTCTTCCATAGAGTCTGGGTATCCTCAGTTGCGATCGCTGTGCCGATATTTTGCAACATTTTAGGAGTTTGTGTAAGATAACACTCAATCAATTCCGCAAATGCCGCACGATCTCCTTTGAGGATATTCTGCAAGGATTTGAGAATTTTGGCATCTATCTTGGCACTATTAAATGTCTGGTTTTGTCGAACCTGGAGGATATTTGGCGAAGGTTGCAATTCTCCAGAGATGACTCGACCTTGTTTACTAGTTGGGGGTGGGCAGTTGCTGAGTGCTTGGGCTAACTCCTCGATTTGAACAGGTTTACTAATGTAGTCATTGGCACCAGCAGCCAGACAAGCTTCGCGATCGCCGCGCATGGCATTAGCAGTGATCGCAATGATATAGGGACGAAAACCAACTTCCCATTGTTGACAAATTCTCCGAGTTGCTTCAAAACCATCCATTTCAGGCATGTGGATATCCATCAACACTACGTCATAAGGCTGTTTTTCCAACGCTTGCAACACTTCTAGTCCATTAGTTACTACATCTGCCTGATAACTCATTTTCTGTAGCATCAGGAGAGCAACTTTCTGATTAACAAGCGTGTCCTCTGCTAAAAGAATCCGCAGTGGTAATCGATGTGCCAAATGCGGATCGACTAAGGGTGAATGAGAATGAGACATATCGGCTTTGGTCGGCTGATTACCTAAAACATAGGTAACAACATCGTAGAGTTGAGTCTGTTTAATCGGTTTGCTCAAAGAGGCAGCAAACTGCACATCACCAAAATCAAAGGAGGTTTCTAGTTTACCTAAAGGGATCAGCATCACCAAAGGTAGATTTTCACAGCCAGATTGCTTGCGGATTTGACGAGCTAGGGTTATACCATCTATTTCTGGCAGTTGCATATCCAAAATGGCAAGATCGAACTGCGTTCCCTGAGCAAGTTGGGCTAAAGCTTCTTTAGCAGATTTGGCAGCATAAGTTTGCATTTTCCAAGACTCTGCTTGTAAGCTGACAATTGTGCGGTTAGTGAGATTGTCATCCACAATCAACAGCCGCTTTCCAGCCAGATCCACTAACAAAGTGTTAAAGGGAGCTTGTTCTGCCACAGTAGCCACTTTGGCTGTAATGGTGAAGTAAAATGTTGAACCTTCGCCAGAGTAAGAAGATAATTTTTTACTTTGCCATGTAGAATTAGGATTGCCACCAACAAAGCCCTGACTTTCAACCCAAAGGGTGCCGCCCATCATCTGACTAAGCCGCTTGCTGATTGCCAGTCCCAGTCCTGTACCGCCATATCGTCGAGTCATCGAGGCATCAGCCTGAGTAAAAGGTTGAAATAACCGTTCTATTTTTTCTGGTGCAATGCCAATACCTGTGTCTTTAATGGCAAATTGAATTTCGACTGGGGACTGGGAAGAAGTTTCTGAAGTTAAATTCCCACTCCCTAGTTCAACAGAAAGTACTACTTCTCCGTTTTCAGTAAACTTAATCGCATTGTTGAGCAGGTTCATCAAAACTTGGCGTAGACGAGTTAAATCGCCAATAATGTGAGTGGGAACTTGCGCCTCTATCAGGTAAGCTAATTCGATATCTTTTTGGGCAGCTTTCGGGGCTAGAAGGTAGATAGCCTGTTCTACACAAGCTCTCAAATCAAAGGGCTGTTCTTCTAATTCCAACTTCCCTGACTCAATTTTGGAGAAATCTAAAATGTCATTGATAATCGTGAGTAAAGCATCTCCGCTGCTGCGAATTGTTTCCACAAAATCTTGCTGCTGATGCGTCAGGTCAGTATCCAGCAGTAGACCTGTCATGGCAATAACAGCATTCATGGGAGTACGAATTTCGTGGCTCATCATCGCCAAAAACTCACTTTTCGCCAAATTTGCGGCTTCTGCCTGACGTTTTGCTCGTTCCAAAGCAAAGTTTTTCAAGGTAAGTTCTTGACGTTGGCGGGTTTCTTGTTCCAGTAATTGAGCTTGTGCTAAAGCAATACCTAACTGAGCGGCCACTGCTTCTAGTAATTCAATTTCATCTTGTGTCCACTGGCGAAAATAGCTGCATTGGTGGAGAATTATAGCACCGTTTGGTTCTCCTTGATAAGAAGTGCGGACACAGAGCATGGATTTGAGTCCAATTTGTCGGCAGGTAAGCTCAGCGCCTTGGAGTAAAGTATCAACGTAAACATCTGGAGAGGCGATCGCACTTTCTTGTGCCATCATCTGCTGGGCATGAGGATTGTTAGTTATCGAAACTTCCAAGTTTAATATCGAGCAGCAACCAGGAAGGACATTATACTCAGCTACTAGGGGAATTAGAGGGATAGGGTGATTAATGTAAGAATGAATTAAACAGCGATCGACTGCAAATGCTTGCCCAATTTGAGTAGCAGCCGTCTCAAAGATTTTGCTTGTGTCTAGACTTTGACGAATTTCTTGAGTAATTTGTTCGAGTAGTAAGGTTCGATGTAATTGCCTTTGCAGTGCTTCTTTAGCTCGTTTGTTTTCGGTAATATCGTGATTGATACCAACAGTGGCAACAGTTTGCCCCTCTTCATCCTGTAAAGATACTACAGTTGTTTCACAAATTCCCTGACTGCCATCTTTACGAATAAAATCTATTTCTCCTGAGCAGCGTCCTTGCTGGTTGATTTTTTCGAGAATTTTGTTAGTCAGCAGTGGGGCTGCTTCAGGTTGATGTAAAATAGTGGGAGTTTTACCTAAAACCTCGGCTTTAGTATAGCCAAACATGCTTTCGGCAGCCAAATTCCAGTCAATAATACTTCCTGTCAAATCTGTAATAATCACGCCATCGTGCATGTTTTCAAAGGTCAGGGCTTGGTAACGCAATCGGGCTTCGGCAAGTTTACGCTCGCTAATATCTGTTTGAGAGCCAATGAAGTGACTTAACTTGCCATTTCGATCGTGGATAGGAGAAATACTCAATTCATTCCAGAACAAGATGCCATCTTTACGATAATTGCGGAGAATCACTTTGCAACTTGTTCCCGCTTTGATACATGACCGCAGTCGATCGAGTGCTGGTTGGTCGGTATCTGTGCCTTGCAAAAATCGACAATTCCCCCCAATTACATCAGTAGTACTATAACCTGTTATCCGCTCAAAGGCAGGATTGACATAAATAATTGGATTATGTGCAAGTCTAGCATCGGTAATAATAATTCCATTACTGGTAGCAGCAAGTGCCCTCTCCCTCAGTCTCAAGGTTTCTTCAACCAGCTTCAAATCAGTAATGTCAAACATAAACCCCCTCAGCATTGTAGGAGTTCCGGCTTCGTGAACTACCGTCACAATCTGTCGCAGCCAAACAACTCGCCCGTCAGCTGCTAACATTCGGTATTCCAATTCATGATTTTCGCATCTATCAGTTGCTTGTTGACAAAAACGAACAGATTTTTCTCGGTCATCTGGATGTAGATGATTGACCCAAAAATTTTCCTCATACCATTGTGCAAGCGGATAATTGAGTAACTCTACCGCTTGTGGCCCGACATAGATAAATCGGCAAGTTTTTAAATCTAATTCCCAAGGAATGACTTTGACAGTTTCTAACAGCTGGCGCAGACGATTCTCATGATTGCACAGAGCAATTTCTAGTTGTTTTTGTTCAAAAATCTTGTGAGCTAATTCCTGATTTTTTGCTGCTATCTGCTGGTTACTTGCTTTCATTGTCAGGGTAAAATAAATTGATAATATCAGCGTGGTGGCTACTAATAACCCGACAATTAATAACCTGGCAATCATTTCCAATTGTGTTAATAACCCCACAATTGGCAATGAGAGTTTTTGCCACAGAAAGATTACATAAATTGACAACAAAATTACTAGCAACAGTGCTAGTAATTCTGGTTTGCAGCAAAATTTTACAGCTTTGAACCAATCACGTCGGTGCTGTTTGACCACTAATTAACCCTCCAGCACTTTCAGGGATTTTTGTGCTAACTTTTACTTTTAAATAATCTAAAATACCAATCGCAAGGGGGCAATTACGGAAATTTTCAGAAGAAAAATATAGTAATTTGCTTTGATTTTTCAACTCCTACAGTGTAGGGAGCGAGTAGGGCATATTCGTTTGTTATCCATTGCCTATTGGCTGTTGCCCTTTGCCTTAAGTGTAAGGAGTTTTTTGATACATTCAAATAAGAGTCCTATATTTGTATGTCTGCTTGTCCTCTTCGTTGACTAAATCCAGAATTTTGAAGTGAAGCCTGGATTGCAATCTAGAGTTGTGACATTTTTGCAGCGATCGCACTCGCTCGGAAAATCTTTTGACTCCTACCCCCACATCGTATTTTCAATCTCAAGAGCGCACACACAAAAGCAAAAATTTTTTTAGATGGAGGTTTCCTCCATCCAAAAACTCAAAGTCAACCTGTGATTTAAATCACAGCTTCTTCGCGTTGACAATCAAAGATGACCATAAAAGAAGCGTTCGGGATTTCCTGACGCAAATGCTGGATATAACCATCTGCATCAGAACGATTGCGGAAGCGAGCAACAATTTCTCGTTGGGTATCGGGAAGTAAACGAGCGATCGCCCAAGAATTCAGACGCTCTTTGTAAGCAATAGCTTGATTGCCTGATTTGTCAGCTTTGTACTCCGTATTTTTTGGCATAATTATCTTTTCCGTATGAAGTTTCATGAAGGGCATTAATTAGTTTCTAGGTAGAAATGCACTAACGCTTTTTTTTAAAGCTACTGCCACCTTGTTATTCGATTATTGATAAATTGTCAACACTTAGCGCAACATTTTAGAGGAACTGAGTTGTAAATACCAAGTATTTATCAGCTTTAAACCTTGAATTTGCAACTGTTTTCCGGGTAAAAGAATGCTCAAACCCAAAGTCAAAACAAGTATTAAGCCGAGAAAATTTAGCTCGATATACGTAAGTAAAATCTATATCAGTAGTCAAGTGTAAAATAAATTCCAAAGTTCAGCTCCCCGACTTCTTACTAGAAGTCAGGGAGCTTGTTGTTTAGGAATGATTTAGGTGCTAAGTAGGTCGGTGTGAATATTTATCGTTGGGATGAGGCAGGAGGCAGGAGGCAGGAGGGAAGAGGGTTTAAGTTTATTTAATTTTTCTTAACATAGTTTTGTTTTTCCACACCATTCTATTTATATCTCTTTATTTAGTAGGGATTCAAATTCAGCTTGTAAGGCAGTTATATCTGCCAACCTTGTGATTAATAAATTATCTTTACCAGCATCGCTTAAACATACTTTCCAATAATGAATACTGTCTGAGTTATTCAACCAAAACTGAATTACTGTATCTACAACTCGATCTAGATTCCAACCGCGCTGTGGTGGAACTGATTCTACAGATTTGAGAAATGTATCTAGGGTACAGGTATGCATTCCCAAATATTCCACGCCTTGATGGGGTGCTTGTTGGTAAATCTGTTGTTGGTGATTAAAAAATTGTAAAAGTGGAGATACTCCTACAATATCAAAAGTATATTTCATATCGATTCTCCCAGCTTTTAATTACTATCACTTATGCTTTTTCTCTTAAAATAATGCCTAAAAAATACCTAAGTTATCTAGAAAAAGTAGAATTTATGTCTATACCATAGGTATTAAACTTCAGTGAAGATTTAGCACTTGCAAGCTTTGAGTGCTAAATTATATTTAATTGTGAGACTTGTTATTAATAAGTTTCATGCATAATTTTCTAGATTATATATATTTTTTATAATTATTTAATAAATTTTCTGACAACTGCCAAAGGCAAAGTAGCAGCCTTATCTGCTGGTTATTTATTGGTTGTAGCGTCAGTGGTATATAGACTTTTGAACATCCTTGCCTAGTGATGATAGCGATGCCTACACCGCCTCGATTAGATTATTGTTTTAGCTGAAATAACAAACAAGGAAAAGCTAATTTAGTCCGGGAAAAAGTGGGGCTTCTTCCTTGTCGTATTTAGCAAGATAATCTCGAAAAGATGTACCACCAGTACCGATATCAACACCGACTATCTTTAGTTGTTGAATTGCCAATCCCAAATGAGATTGATGAAACTGTGTTTGCAAGCGATCGTAAGCACGCAGGTGCTTAAGAATTGCACTAGCATAGGGATGATTTTGTAAATAGGCGATGCGTTCTTGGTGAGAGTTACCAGGAACACGGCTAGTGAGAGTTTGATAATAATCAGCAAGATTGCGTTGGTGGTATAACTCAAACCATTTTGTTACTTCTTCGCCATAGCGCGAATTAAACTCAACTTCTGCAATGTGCAGCTTACCTTCTGTATCCTTCGTACCGCCATCCCAATACTTGCGAACACCACTCATAATCTCCAGATGGCGAAACTGAAAAGACTGGAAACCGCTAGTGGGGCCAATAGTTGTTCTAAACTCAGCAAATGCCCGCATTGTCATTAAAATTGGCATAGTTGTATTCACTACTTCATAAAAACGCAAAATGCGCTCCAAAAAATAACACGCCTCTGCTGTATCACCAATCACCGCATCTCGTGTATCTTGCAGCGCCGCAGCGAAAGCATCTAAAACTCGTTCCATATCAATAATCATTTGGTGAAAAGCGAGTTCACAAATTTGATGCACGGTAATAAATAAATCTTCGTCTTTGGAGGCGGTGAGAGGTTTTTTGCAAGTTATGAGTGCTTCAATATTGTGATAATTCCAGTAGTGATTTTGAGTAACATCCAAATTGGAATCTAATGGCAGTAAGGGTTGGGGTTTGTGGAATTCAGACATAGTTGAGGTTTAAAAACATTTCAAGATGGCAGGTACTCACTGTAAAATTGTTTTTCAGTTGAAATAGAGCATCAAACAGGAAGAGAGAATAGTGAAGCCTTTGCTAACACTTGATTTATTATTACAAGAAGCTGTGAATTTCTCCGAGATAGAAAGTATTTATGACGAGCCTACTTTGTTTGGTGTTACAGATGGAAAGGCTGTTGGAACTTACCTAGAGCAAAAATTTCGGGTATATTTGGCTTTGTTGTATGAGTATAAACTAGGAAACTCGGCTTCTGGAATAGATTTTCCAGATTTAAATATTGACATGAAAGTTACAAGCATCCGCCAACCTCAATCTTCATGCCCATTCAAATCTGCTCGGCAAAAAATTTTTGGTCTCGGTTATGGTTTGCTAATCTTTGTTTATGAAAAGACAGACGATCATTTACGTAAAACTGGTAGACTCGATATGAAGCACACTATCTTTGTTAATCAAAACTGTACTGCTGACTATCAGATGACTCGTGGTATCCTAGATATTCTTGCAAATGATGGTAATGCTGAAGACCTTATTGCCTATATGATGGATCGTAATCTACCAGTTGACGAGATTGAAGCAAATAACATAGCCGAAGAGATACTTCACAATCAACCTGAGCAGGGTTATTTAACAATCTCAAACGCCCTCCAGTGGAGACTTCAATATAGTCGTATTATACAGAAGGCTGGTGAGGTTAGCGGTATTTTTAAAGTGCGATAACTGAAATGGTACGACATAAAGATAAAAATGTATGGGAATTTGGTGATTTTCAAACACCAGAAAATTTAGCCTTAGAAGTAGCCAAAGTCGTTAATAAACTGGGTGTAACACCAGGATCGGTTTTAGAGCCTACTTGTGGTCGTGGAGCTTTTTTGCTAGCCGCTTGTAAAATATTTTCTTGTGTTAATAAATTTGTTGGCGTTGATATTAATATAGAACATCTAAATTATTTAAAACAAAGAGTTATACAAGAAAAATTTTCTAAGAGTATAGATATTATTAATAGTAACTTTTTTAGTTTAAATTGGTTAAATATTATTAATACATTAGCCGATCCATTATTAATTATTGGTAATCCACCTTGGATAACAAGCTCAGATTTAGGTGTGATAGGAAGTTATAATTTACCGCAAAAATCCAACTTTAAAAGAAAGGATGGATATGATGCATTAACGGGAAAAAGTAATTTTGATATTTCAGAATGGATGTTAATTAAACATTTGGAGTGGCTGAAAGAACGTACTGGCATCATTGCTATGTTATGTAAAACTTCTGTTGCTAGGAAAATATTGATTCATGTTTGGCAGCAAAAGTATAGAGTAGTTCGCTCTCAAATATATTGTATAGATGCTATAAAAAATTTTAATACTTCTGTAGATGCTTGTTTATTGATTTTGCAGGTTGGAGATGGGAATTTATCAATAAATTGTGATGTTTTTGATAATCTGTATGCTCAAGAAGCATCACAAACCCTTGGTTATGCTCAAAATATTATTTTTTCTAATATTAAAGATTATCAGCGTTGGTCTAATTTACAAGGAATTGACTCGGTATATAGATGGCGTTCTGGCTTGAAACATGACTGCTCTAAGGTAATGGAACTTACACGTCAAGGAGATAAATACCTTAATGGCTATGGGAAGGTTTATTTTTTAGAAAGAGATTATGTTTACCCTCTTTTAAAAAGTTCAGATGTCAGTAATGGTCGCACATCTAATTCTAGGAAATACGTTATTGTTACACAGCGATATCTTGGAGAAGATACAACATACTTAAAATTTGATGCTCCCAGAGTATGGGAATATCTTCAAAATTATCGGGAAGATTTGTTGAAGCGTAGCAGTTCTATCTATCGGAATCGTCCAGAATTTTCTATATTTGGTGTAGGTGAATATACTTTTACGCCTTGGAAAGTAGCTATATCAGGATTTTACAAAACTCTTAACTTTGTAGAAGTAGGGCCAATCAACGGACAACCTGTTATTTTTGATGATACAGTTTACTTTGTGCCTTGTTGGTCTAAATCTGAAGCATATTTCATTGCTGGTATGCTAAATTCGCAACCTGCTAAAGAGTTTTTAGAATCAATGATTTTTTGGAGTGATAAGCGACCAATAACTATTGAATTACTCAAGCGACTAAATTTGCGCGTGCTAGCACAGGTTTTAAATCGAGAAGAAGAATATGAAAGTTACGCAAAAAATCATGTTGTATAAGTATAATATCTTGCTTTGGCTGAGATTTAGACGATCGCTTAATTAGTAATGATCGGAGATTTATCCTAGCGATGCCTATCCTTTCTATATCAGTGATATTGTAAATTAGGATCGACGGGTGGATATGTGAGGTTTAATTATGCCAGACGTTCGGTTTGATAAATACTACCGTTACGAAGACCTAACAGGCATTCTCCACAGTTACGCCGAGGAATTTCCGCAATTAGTACGCATCGAAAGCATCGGCAAGAGTTACGAACAACGCGATATCTGGCTATTGACAGTTACTAATTTTGCCACTGGTTTAGATGTTGAAAAACCTGCTCTCTGGATTGATGGCAACATCCACGCTACTGAACTAGCACCGTCGAGTGTTTGCCTGTACTTTTTGCAAACATTAGTCACAGCCTACGGCACACACCCAGAAATTACCCGTTGTTTAGACACGCGCACCTTTTACATTTGTCCGCGTGTTAACCCTGATGGTGCGGAGTTGGCATTAGCTGACAAACCGAAATTTATTCGCTCAAGCACTCGTCCCTATCCCCACGATGAGGAAGCCAACGACGGGTTAGTGATGTCAGACATTGATGGCGATGGCCGGATTTTACTAATGCGAATCCTCGATGCCAATGGCGCTTGGAAAGTCTGCCCCAGCGAACCACGCTTATTGGTGCGACGCGAACCCACAGAAACAGGCGGTCAATATTATCGCTTACTACCAGAAGGACTGATAGAAAATTATGACGGAGTTCAGATTCAAATTCAGCCTACCAAAGAAGGATTAGACTTAAACCGAAATTTTCCATTTTTGTGGCGGCAAGAATTTGAGCAATCGGGGGCTGGTTCTTATCCGACATCGGAAACAGAAGTACGATCGCTCGTCGAGTTTATCACCACACATGCGAATATTACAGGGGCGATCGCTTTTCATACCTTTAGTGGTGTCCTCATCCGTCCCTATACCCACTTAGGTGATGACGAATTCCCGGTTAATGACCTCCGTACCTACCAACGCATTGGTAAAAAAGGTACTGAACTCACGCAATACCCAGCGATTTCTGCTTTTCACGATTTTCGCTATCACCCCAAAGATGTAACTACAGGTACATTCGATGACTGGGCTTATGAATATCAAGGTTTATTTGCCTGGACAGTAGAAGTATGGAGTCCCCAGCGCCAAGCGGGAATTACTGATTACAAATACGTCGATTGGTCGCGGGAACACCCTGTAGAAGAAGACCTGAAACTGCTGCGCTGGAATGATGAAAAACTTGCAGGTAAAGGCTACGTAGATTGGTATCCCTTCGACCATCCCCAACTCGGTCAGATTGAACTCGGCGGCTGGGATATTATGTATGCTTGGACAAATCCACCTCCAGAATTTTTAGAGAAAGAAATAGCCCTGTTTCCTGAGTGGCTAGTATGGCACTTGTTAATTTCCCCCCGTTTAGAAATTTACCAAGCCAGCGTTCATAGCTTGGGTAATGATACTTATCGAGTGCAAATGGTTATACATAATACAGGTTGGTTACCCACCTATATCACCCAAAAAGCCTTGGATAAAAAGCTGGTACGAGGCTGTATTTGTGAAATTGAATTGCCTGCTGATGGAACATTAGTAACAGGTAAGCCCCGTGAAGAATTAGGTCAATTAGAAGGACGTGCCTACAAGCCCTCAGCACCTACTAGACGACAAGGCGATCCTACCAGCGATCGCGCCAAGGTGGAATGGTTAGTACGCGCTACCCAAGGTAGTACAGTTAAACTGCTGGCTCGTCACGAACGTGCTGGAGTTGTGCGTACTGAACTAACATTGGCGTGAACAGGCAAATTCTCAAACAGACTTTCTGCGATAATTACGCCAATTTGAAAAATGATTCTCACAGATTTACTCCCACCAAACCGGACACACAAGGCGATTCATCATCCAAAATCCAAAACGATACAGCTTTGTCTAAACCCCTAATTACCGTTCGCCTAATTGCACGCGACGAACTTCCTCAACTTCTAGCGTTGTATCAACATCTCAATCCCGTTGATGCACCTCTACCTGCTAACGACGTATTACAGTCCATCTGGAATAAAATTCTCGACAATCCACATTTGTATTACATAGTTGCCGACATTGGTGGCGAGTTAGTTGCTACATGTAACTTAACCATTGTTCCCAACTTGACACGCGGCGCACGTCCATACGGTATTATTGAAAATGTTGTTACCCACTCATATTATCGACGACAGGGATTTGCTACGCGAGTGTTGCATTATGCCTTGGATTTAGCATGGCAACAACAGTGTTACAAAGTCATGCTTTTAACTAGCTCAAAAAGTGAGGAAACGTTGCACTTCTATGAACGCGCAGGATTCAAGCGTGGAGTGAAAACCGGATTCATTGCCCAACCTTCAGAAGAGTTGCAAACATAAATGATACATGTTGAAGAGATTATTTATTTATATTTTTTTCATGTAGAAAATTAACTATTTAGTCTACTATTTTTTTTGGGGAAGGTAGCAAGTTATATATTGGATGGGTGCGATGAGAATCTTGCTAATTGAAGATGAAGAAGTTTTAGCAAGTGTCTTGTTGAAATCTCTTGCTAAACAACACTATGTTGTTGATATAGCACAAGATGGACAAATGGGCTGGGAATACACTCAAAATGCCAGCTACGACCTGCTGCTGATAGATGTAGGATTGCCGAAACTAGACGGGATTACATTGTGTCAGCGATTACGTACTGGTGGGTGTTTCACTCCGATTCTGTTGATGACTGCGAAAGATGGTACTAAAGAGCGGATTCAGGGACTTGATGCAGGTGCAGATGATTATCTGATCAAACCTTTGGACTTGGGAGAACTGCAAGCAAGGATACGGGCGCTGCTACGTCGCGGCGATCGCCCTGTTACCCCGATACTAGAAGTAGGCGGACTCCGACTAGATCCCAGTAGTTGCGAAGTCACCTATAACAACAAACTATTAGAATTAACCGCTAAAGAATACAGTTTGGTGGAGCTATTTCTAAGGAATCCATCGCGTGTTTTTAGTCGCGGAGATATCATTGAGCATTTGTGGACTTTTGACGATCCACCTCAGGAAGAGACTGTAAAATCACATATCAAATATTTAAGACAAAAGTTGAAAGCCGCCGGAGCAGTAGACTGGATTGAAAACGTTTATGGCTTGGGATATCGGCTGAATCCTGCTGTGGATAAAGGCAAGGGAGCTCTTAGCAGGGAGCAGGGGGAAAAAGAAAAATCGCAAATCCCAAGTCTTCATGTAGAGGAGCAATTTCAGGAAGCAATGGGTGGCTTGTGGAAGCAATATGAAGGGTTGATGGTGCAGCGATTAGCGGTGCTGGAAGAATTAGCAGCAGCACTTTCTAATAAAACCCTGACTCAGGAGTTACGCAAATCCGCAGAACGAGAGGCGCACAAACTAGCTGGTGTCTTGGGCATGTTTGAACAAGACAATGGCACTCAAATAGCGCGGGAAATTGAACAGATTTTAGGCAAAGATGGCGATTTATCTTCAAGTCAAAAGCGGCAATTGCTGTCATTGATTGAAGATTTGAGTAAATTAATCAATCAGATGGGGCAAAAGGTAGATAATCAAACTACTAGTGCGATCGCCCCAGAAATTTGTAGCCAATTAATATTAATTGACCCCAATCCTCAATTAGGTTCTCAGTTGCAACAACTTGTTGAATGCATGGGAATGTGTTGGCAGCAAATAACTAACTTAGAGGATGCAAAAAACTTTCTCCAAACTATATCCCCAGATTTAGTAGTACTAAATGTTATGGAGGTAGGGTGGCGGCAAGAAAGTTTAGCACTGCTGTCCGAATTAGCGACGCGTACCCCACCCGTACCCGTGCTGGTGCTGGCTGAGACTGATGAGTTAGTAGAACGCGTAACTTTTGCTCAGTGCGGGGCACGGGGTTTTCTAGCCCAACCTGTAACAGCTGCTCAGGTGTGGGATGTTTCGTCGCAACTATTACAGCGTACTCGTTCTTTGCGGATAAACGTATTGGTAGTAGATGACGATCCTCTAATTTTAGCAGCACTGCGCCCAATGTTAGAACCTTGGGGTATGCGGATGACAGCATTGGACAATCCCTTACGTTTTTGGGAGGTACTGCAATCTACTACACCGGATTTGTTGATTTTAGATGTGGACATGCCCCAAATCAATGGTATCGAACTTTGTCAAGCAGTTCGTACCGATCCTCAATGGCAAGAATTACCGATTGTCTTTCTCACTGCTCATCGAGAAATCAAAATTGTCCAGCAAGTGTTTGCTGTTGGCGGAGATGATTATGTGATTAAACCTGTTGTTGGCGCAGAATTGTTAGCACGCATTACCCATCGCCTAGAACGCAGTCGTTTACTTCAGTCCCTTTCTACCAAAGATTCCCTAACTGGACTGGCAAATCAGTTTCAGTCTCGCCGCAACTTGGAACATTTGATTACTCAAGCCGAGAAAAATCAGCAATCTGTTTGTTTGGCGATTTTGAGCGTGAATGATTTGCGTCAAATTAATATTAAGTATGGTCATGAAGCTGGTAACCAAGTATTACAAAGATGGAGTCGTTTATTCCAATCAGAATTTTGTAGTGGTGAAGTGCTAGGTTATTGGGGTAACGGAGATTTTGTAGTGGGAATTTCTGGGTTAACAAAACCAGAAATCAACCATCGCCTGAGCGAGATTTTAACTACTTTACGCCAGCAAATATTCACAGCATTCGATGGCGATCGCTTTCAGGTAACATGTAATTTTGCTGTAGTCCAATACCCCAGTGATGGATTAACAATTCAATCTTTATATCAAGTCGCTGTTGGGCATAATTTGTTAGAGAACTCCAAGAAATAAATTACTACTGTGGAGTGGAGATATTGCCTACATAGTCTATAGGGCACGCATCTTGCCCACCCCACAAGAATGAATACCCTAATTGATATGCTTTTGGCTCTACAATTTAAGTTCATAAATTAGCGAACTATCTATCGGATTCTCCGATAGTTTTTGGGGATCGTTCCATAGTGTATTTTTAAAAAATTGAACTGATTTAGCTTGAGGGAGGTTGGGATGATTATCGCTAATTAGTTGCCAAAGAGAACTGACCCTTTGCTCTTGAGAGATTACATCTTTTTTCTTTTCCTTTGATGCAAAAATATCGTCAACCAACGCTTTAAACTTTGTTGGACCCATTTTTTGCTTGAAGTCTTTTAGTTCCAAATTGAAAGGCGCACCTGCTGCATTTAGAGGCACAATTTGGATAGTTTCTACTTGGGGGCCTATTATCTCTGAAAACGTTGGATAGCAAGCCAGAGGCCAAGCCCACCTTTTTTGTATTAAACCCAGTAGGATATTCCCGATAAGCAATGCAACAGCTATGACTACAAGTGCCTGGGAAGAATTTGGGAGTTGATAATTTCGTTTTTGAGTCTTAGGAATTTCAGCTTCAGGCCGACTACAAGTACGAGAATCAGCAACGCGCCGATAAATACGATTACCAATATCTGGTATAGGCCAAACATATAGTAAAGGTAAAATTGTCCAAAAAATGGGAATTCGTGCTGCTAAAACTCGGTATGCTTGGAAACCCTTCCAGGATTTTCTTTGAAGAACTGCGTGCATATCAGCTAATAGCGCCTGTTTGTCTAGCCAGAGAAGATTGTGGGTCTTAAGGTCTTCATTATCCAGCGCGTTGACAAATTTTAATCGACCAAAAATATCAAACACTTTTAAAGTTGCAATTGTCCGACGGCAGAGCTTACAATTGCCGTCATATACAACATACATCTCGGTAGGAAAAAGCCGATTCCCAATCCAATAAAAAATAGCATTCCACTCAAAAAATACCACATAGCAAGTTTGGAGAAGTAAGAAGTGGATATGCATTACCATACCAATCATATTATGCAAAAGCAGTCCTCCAAAAGCTGCTAGATAGCGAGTTATAGGGAAGAATACTAGAACCACAAAAGCTAACTCAAAACAAATTGAGCCAATAGCTGCCGAACGATATAAGACTGGATATCCATCTAATCTGAACAGCGGGTTCCAGCCATCTATTTCATTCCACTCAAGCCATTTAAAAAATATTTGATACTTTAAATTATCAGTAAATACCCAATCGAAACCAGGAATCCATACTTTATACAGTCCTGGAAAAAAGTAAATAACGTCAAATAACAGCCAAGTGAAACGTAATGGTAAGGCATAGATTTGAGAAAGACCAGGAGGTTCTACTTGACCGCGATCGGCTCGTTTCCAAGCCATAAAAATAGCATCCAATGATAAGATATCGGCACATCGACTAACGCCTAAAATGGCAGCAAACCATAATAAGTGATGGTAGTGATCGACTTTACCAAAAGACTGAGGAATACCCAGAGCGTAGAAACCGAGAATTACAGTCAGCCATGCTGAACTACGGGTAAAAAGCCCAATCATGGCTGTAAACGAACAAATAATTAACAGCCAACAACTTATCTGAGCTAGCGTTCCATTTATGGGAATTAGAGGAAATAGCCACTTTGCACCGAAGGGAAAAACAAACAATTCTTTCGGGAATTGGCTTAACCATACAATGTGAGAAAAATTATTAATGACTAACACTAATATAGTTCCAAACAGAAATATCCGAAATATAGCCAAATTTATCGGATATGTTTTTCCGCTAAAGAATTCCCGAATGGTTTTTAGTAAATAGCTGCGTTTTTGGAATCCCAAAACGAAGAGTTGAATGAAAATACCAATGAGGATGATTCTTGAAAGTTGGATGCGAGTTCCTATCTGATTGGGAAATATGAGATACATTAGCCAAATAGCTATCGACCATATAATAGCAAATGAGGCATGAAGAAAGATAATTTTCTTATCTTGATACAGGCTCTTTATTTGTGCTTTTAAAGATGCGTTGGAGATCATGAGATTGCTACCTTAACTGCTTATGATTTAGGTGTTTTGCTTTTACCGTTTAACTCAACTCTGGTTTTAAATTTTGAGTCGTGGTTAGTATAGTTAGCTGAGTAAGGGCGATTATTAGTTCTTCCGTGGGTACTACTAGACAATAATTTGGCTAGCCAATGCTTGCCGACTTGAATGCGATGCTTGAAGGTTGGCATTCGCAGCAACAGATAAACTAATCGGCGAATCACATGACCTAAATGTCCTTTGAAATTGATGAAACCAAGGCTAGAAACGATCGCTGTATTTGTGCCTAAAGTGAGCATTTCTCCCAGATGTAAATAATGAAAGTGTCGTAGGGATTGCTTTGCTAGAGACGCCCGGAGATTATAAGCTGCACAACTTGCTTGCTGATAAGCAGCCTGGGCTGTAGATGGAATTTGTTTGCCGTGTCGATCGCGGATATCAGCTAAATCTCCCAAGGCAAAGACTTCTGGACGATTTATAAGTTGTAGTGTGGAACGAGTCAGCAGTTGCCCTTGAAGATTCTGGGGATGATTGAGATACTGCAATGAACGGTTAACGCAAGTTCCTGTAGTTGAAAGTACCAAGTCCACTGGAAGGTTTTTCTCCTGACCTTGATGTTCCAAAATAATCGAGTCAGAAGTAATAGATAGAATGTTGGTTTTTAAGTGAATTCTGACGCCACGCTTGGCTAAGACCTGATAGGCTGTTCTCTGGCTAAAGGTTGTGAAAGACTTTAAAAGTTTTTCCCCTCGTTCAATCAGGTAAATGCGGCCTCGATCCTGCAAACGATCGCTTAGTTTACCTGCTAACTCTACACCACTTGAACCGCCACCCGCGATCGCTATGCGGATAATTTGCCGATCCGAAACTTCTAGCGATCGCAAATATTCATCTAGCCGTTCGGCATCATCTAATGTCCGAAAGGAAAAGGCATATTTAGCAGCACCAGGAATTTTTTCTAATGAGGTTTCTCTGCCAACTGCCAAAACAAGGCGATCGTAGGTCAAAACTTGCCCATCTCGCATTTGCACTTGGCAATTGTTGAGATCGATTTGCTGGACTGTACCTCTACAGAACCTAATATTAGTTCCTCGCAACAACTTGAGATAGGCAGGTGCTATTTCCCACGGCATCAGTTCTTGAGCGATCAACTCATATAGAAAGGGTGTAAACAGAAAACGCTCGTTTCGATCTATCAGAATAATCTTGGGTTTGGCCGATCCCTTACAAAACAATTTATCTAGATGCAAGGCAGTGTATATTCCAGCAAATCCACCACCTAGAATACAAATTTGAGCATGGGTTGTTACAGTCATAATTTTTAAAAAATACTTGAGTTTTTTTCAACATTATTGAATGCAATATTTATTTAGGTAACAACACTAGAATTTGATTTATACAATTTAAATTTAATAAATTGATAAAGGTATGAATACTGTCAGGAGAGTAAAACTTTTTCCAGAAGCCTTACGAGTTCTCACTTTTGTGCATTAACCTTGGGATCGCTGCTATAAGAATATTGAAAAAATCAGACAATATCATCAATAATCATCTAAATCTAAATAGTGATGAAAACCGCCATGATTTCATTTATTTATGTTGAAAATTGCCCAAATATTTTTGAATAAATATCTGGAAAATATTTCTTCAATTCAGACTAAGTAAAGTAAAGTGTTGTATTAAATATAATTTTTTTTTATTAATTATTTATCAATAACTCCGAATACATCAATATATTTACCAAAGCTTCAAAATACAGATTAATGTAAAGCTAATACTTGACTACAAAAACATAAACTTTAATTTAATCTTTTGTCAGATATATTTCTGGATATTATTGAAAAATGATATCTTGGGAAACTTAGTTGGCTTTTTAATTAAAATGCTTGCTATTTTTGCCAAAAAAGTAATTTTTGTTTGTACTAAAAATAAATTTATGATATTGAATTGCCTTCAAAAATACATAAGAGAATTTTATGTTTGAACTTGAAGACTTTTCTGGACAAGCAACTATCAACTTCATAAAAGCTTCATATAGTTCACTTAGGGAGCTAACGCGATTTGCTCAGATGAGGCAGTCCCGATGAACTTCGTACATCACCAAGCATAAAACTGGTCTTTTCCCCACTTTCTACTCCCACTTACAAGTCAGTCAAGCACAAGAAAATCCTACAACCAAGTATAAAAAAGGTTTCTTCCCTTCTGCCTTCTCTCAACGATAAGTTTTCCTACCCAGTTACTTATTAAAAGCTAGTGTCATTTCCGTAAAATCTGAAGGGAATATGTAGTTTTACTGTAGTCGAATATTCCAGTGATGGAGTAACGATACAATCTACTATACAGATTTATTAATGTCTTTGATATCACATGATTGTTAACTTGTACAGTACTTAATTTGTAAAGATTACGAAAAACACATAGCTTGCTTCTCGCCATTGGCGAGTATTACGAATTATTTTCACAGGAGTCGTTGATGATTACACAACAGCTAGAGCAGGTAAAGCAATTGCAAGCCACGTTGAACAAAATGGAAGTTACACTGGATGCGATCGCTGATGCTGTAGTCTGGGTGGGCGAAGACCAAAGCATTCAATGGTGCAATTCTAGCTTTGAATTTCTGGTTAACCAAGCCCACGGTACTGTCTGCGGCTTGATGTTAACTGAATTGCTACCCTTAACACAGGCTGGACAATTAGTTGCTTTATCCTGCTATCCGCATGTACGGTTACTTAATGGAGAGTATGAAACAACAAATTATCAGTTGCAGCAGGGCGATCGCACTTTAACGTTACAAATTTCCGGTAACTGTATCGGATTGACTGATGAGAAATTTGCAATACTGGTGATTCAGGATATCACCGAGACGAAACAAGCTCAAGAATCCTTGCAAGAGATTGAGGAGCGGTTACACACATTAATTAACGCAACACCCGATATTATCTGTTTAAAAGACGGCGAGGGAAAATGGTTGCTGTCAAACCAAGCTAACTTAGAATTTTTAGAACTACAAGAGGTTGATTATCGAGGCAAAACCGACTCAGAACTGGCAGAATTTAGCAATTTTTATCACGATGCCTTGCTCAATTGCAGCGAAACAGATGAACAATCTTGGCAGTTGGGAGCTGTGCATCGGGTAGAAGAAGTTGTTCCCCGACCTGATGGCACAACGAGCAGTTTAGATATGATTAAAGCTCCTCTGTTTCATCAGGATGGTAGACGCAAGGCAATGCTTGTTTTGGGGCGCGATATTAGCCAACGCAAACAAACCCAACTAGCTCTAGAAAATTCTTTATCTTTATTAAACGCTATTTTAGAATCAATTCAAGACGGTATCTTAGTAGTAAATAGCTCCGGTAATATCACTAGTTATAACCAAAAGTTCTTAGAAATGTGGTCAATTCCACCAGAACTTTTAATGGAACCAAGTCATCGTCGGCGACTAGCGCATTTAGCAAACCAACTAAAAGACCCCGATGAGTTTTTGCAACGTGTGCGAGAATTATACCAACAGCCGGAAGTAGTTAGTTACGACTGCTTAGAAATGCGCGATGGCAGAATATTTGAGCGCTACTCCTGTCCTCAGCGCGTTGGCGAACAGATTATTGGTAGATTGTGGTGCTTCCGCGATGTCACCCAACGCCAAAAGGCAGAAGAAGCATTGCGACAAAGTGAATTGCAATACCGCAGTGTTTTTGAAGCTATCAATGATGGACTATTTATTACTGAAATAGAAACTCAAACAGTCGTGGAAGTGAATCCTGCTGCTTGTCAGATGCACGGTTATACCTACGAAGAATTTATGACTTTGCATCCATCTGCTTACATTCACCCCGATTCAGATTCTGTTTTCCATGAGTATATTGAGAAAACGCGAGCTAGTGAGGAATTTTACGGACAAGCAGTTGATGTCTGCAAAGATGGCACTTTAATCGATGTAGAAGTTAAAGCAACGACCTGCATTTATAATGGCAAGCGACACATTTTAGCAATAGTGCGGGATATTAGCCTTCGCAAACGCACTCAGGAAGCCTTACGCCAAAGCGAAGCACAGTACCGCGATTTAGTGCAGACAGCTAATTGCATCATTCTGCGTTGGGACAGCAATGGTGACATTGTATTTTTAAATGATTATGGTCAAACGCTGTTTGGTTTCGATTTAGATGAGATTACAGGAAGTAATGTTGTCGGCACAATTGTTCCAGAAACCGAAACTTCTGGACGCGACTTACAGACGTTAATGGTGGATATTTGCCTGCACCCAGAAAACTATCTATTTAATGAAAACGAGAACTTATGCAAAAATGGCGATCGCGTTTGGATAGTTTGGGCAAATAAACCCATTTTAGACGAACAAGGAAACTTAATCGAAATTCTTTCAGTGGGCACTGATGCCACAGAACGCAAACGCGTCCAAGCAGCTCTGCAAGAAAATGAGTTAAAATTCCGCAGCATTGTTGAAAATGCCAGTGATTTGATATTTGTCCTCTCGCCAGAGGGAATTTTTACCTATCACTCGCCGAATGTGACTGCAATTCTGGGTTACAGTTTGGCGGAAATTGAAGGTCATTCGATGGTAGACTTTACCAAACCTGAAGATTTAGCAACTAACGCCGCCGTCTTACAAAGGGCTATAACTGGCGACAAGCTGACTGATATTGAAGTGCAATTGCGACACAAAGACGACAGTTGGCGATGGTTCAACTTTAATACTTCAACAATTATTACTCCCAGTGGTGAAATTGCGATCGCAGGTGTGGGACGGGACATCACAGAACGCAAACAAGCAGAAGAAGCCTTGCGTCGTAGTGAAATGAAGTACCGCAACATCTTTGAAAATTCCCAAGTAGGGATTTTCCGCACCCGTCCAGAAGATGGATTAATTCTTGATGCTAACGATCGTGGCGCATATATCGTCGGTTTTGCCTGTGCTTCTGATTTAATTGGTAACTATCTGATAACTGATTTTTATCTCAATCCCAGCGAACGCGCAGTGATTTTAAAACAGATACAAGAGTACGGCGAAGTATGCAATTATGAATTAGCAGTGCGTCGCCCTGATGGCTCTGTGGTTTGGCTATTATTATCATTGCGCCTTAATTCCGAAGAATCTTGTTTGGATTGCGTGTTTACAGATATCAGCGATCGCAAACGCCAAGAACAGGCTTTAAACTTAATTCTTGAGGGCACAGCTGCTAAAACAGGCAATGAATTTTTCAATTCCTGCGTTCGTTACCTTGCCGAAGTATTGCAAGTTGAATACGCTCTAGTTACTGAATTTAATGGTGAGTCAAAAACTAGCGTCCGCACTTTGGCATTTTGGTATTCTGGAGGTATTTGCAACAACTTGGAATATGATTTGCGCGGTACTCCTTGCGAACATGCTTTGCAAGGCAACATGTGCCACTACTCCCAAGCGGTGCAAGCCACTTTTCCAGAAGATGCAGATTTAGTGAATATGAATGCCGAGAGTTTTTTCGGCGTACCTCTAACTAGTTCATCTGGTGACATCATCGGACATCTAGCAGTAATAGATGTTAAACCAATGAAGCCCGATCCCGGACGGGAACTGATTGTGAGAATTTTTGCCGCCCGTGCTGGTGCTGAATTGGAACGTCTACAAGCAGAAGCCGCACTACAAGAAAGCGAGTTAAAGTTTCGCACTATCGTTGAAAAAGTCAACGACGTATTATTTGTACTCAATCCTGATGGGGTTTTCAACTATATTTCTCCAAATATCTTGAAGACTACTGGATTTGCCCCTAGTGAAATGGAGGGTAATTCCTTAGCATCCTTTACTCATGCCGATGATGTGCCGAAATGTTTAGAAGTTGCCCAAACTATCCTCACAACAGGTGAGGGAATTTCCGGTACTGAGTACCGTGCCAAACATCGTACAAAAGGTTGGGTTTGGCTAACTTCTAATGCAGTCCGCACCCAAGATGCCCAGGGTAACTTCCAGATTGTCGGGGTAGCTCGTGATATTAGCGATCGCAAACTAGCAGAAGCAGCCTTGCAACGTCGAACTCAAGCAGAAACTTTACTCAGCAGCATTTCTCGGCAATTTATCGACCAAGATTTAGCAACAGCAATTAATTTTACACTGAAAGCGATCGCTCAATTTATTGATGCTGAACACAGTTGTATCTTTAAATGCTCCAACGACCGTAGCGAATTTTACCTGATTCATGAATGGTGTGCTGGAGGTGTTACACCATTGATTGATATTGCCAGAGGTTCGCCTGTGGAAGTTTTCCCCTATTTCTACGAGCCGATTCTTGTTGGTGGACATCGCCAAATTTCTTGCGTGCAAGATTTACCGCCAGACCTACCCGAACGCCAAATGTTTGAGAGTATGTCGTTTCAGTCTATATTAGCTGTGCCCATGCTTCATGCTGGCACAGTAGTGGGATTTGTGGGTACAGCAATGATTCACCGCTCAAAAACCTGGAACCAAGAAGATATTAATCTATTGAAATTAGTAGGTGAAATAATAGCGATCGGTCAAGCCAGACATCAAGCAGAAGAAGCCTTGAGAATTGCCAAAGAAGCAGCCGAAACTGCTAGCCGAGCTAAAAGTGCTTTTTTGGCTAACATGAGTCACGAACTCCGTACTCCTTTAAATGCGATTCTTGGTTTTTCCCAATTAATGGAACGAGACACCAGCCTCAACTCCAATCAGCGTGAATCTTTAGCTACCATTAACCGTAGTGGAGAACACTTACTCAACCTGATTAATGATGTCCTGGAAATGTCTAAAATTGAGGCAGGACAAATCATTTTCAATCCTGAGGACTTTGACCTTTATTTGTTGTTGCAAACAATACAAGAAATGTTTCAGGTGCGGACACAAGCAAAGCAATTATTCCTCAAATTTGAAATGTCCCCCGATCTGCCGCGTTATGTCCAAACAGATGAAGGTAAACTCCGCCAAGTCCTAATTAACCTTTTAGGTAATGCCGTCAAGTTTACTCAAACTGGGGGAGTAACGTTGCGAGTGAGAATGGCGACTGGAGACTGGGAACTGGGGACTGGGGATAAGGAGATAAATGGACAAAATGATAAAACAACCACAGGAACAACTAATCTCGAATCTCCAGTCCCCAATCACCATCTCCCAATACCCAGTCCCCAATCCCTAATCTTTGAAATCGAAGATACTGGACGGGGAATAGCACAAGAAGAAATGGATAACTTATTTCAGCCTTTTGTGCAGACAACAAGCGGTATCCAGACCAAAGAGGGAACTGGATTAGGACTAACTATTAGCCGACAGTTTGTGCGTTTGTTGGGGGGCGATATTCACATTAGCAGTACCGTTGGGCAAGGATCTATTTTTAGCTTTGACATGCAAGTAAATTTAGTTGCAGCCTTAAAAGCTACACCCAAGTTGAGCAGAGGACGCGTGATTCAGTTGGCAGCAAACCAACCTGCATATCGGATTCTGGTAGTGGATGACCGCAAAGAAAACCGCGATTTAATTGTGCAACTTCTTGGCAGCATAGGTTTTGAAATCCAAGCTGCAAATAATGGGCAAGAAGCGATCGCAATTTGGCAAAATTGGCAACCCCACCTAATTTGGATGGATATGCGAATGCCTGTAATGAATGGCTATGATGCAACTAAAGAAATTAGAGCCAGGGAAAGAAATACAGATGTAAATCACCGCAGTGTAATTATTGCCTTAACTGCTAGTGCTTTTGAAGAACAACAAGCAAGTATCTTAGCCGCAGGTTGTGACGACTTGGTTCGTAAACCATTCCGCGAACAGGTGATTTTTGAAAAGATAGCTGAATATTTGCAGGTAGATTATATCTACGCCCAGCAAAGCAGTGAAAATACCACAGACAAAAAGCCAGATAACCTTCCATTTGCTATCTTCGATGTTCACTCTGCAATTGAGGTTATGCCTGGCGAATGGATAGCTGAACTGAATCAAGCAGCCGTTGAAGTAGATGGTGAGCGAATTTCCCAACTAATTGCACAAATTGAGCCAACTCAGTCTCAATTAGCCGAAGAATTAGCAAATTTAGTCCGTAACTTCTGCTTCGATGAAATTATTGAGCTAACTGAGGACTGATAACTATAATAATCGGCTTTGATTTTTGAACTTATAGCAGGAGGCAGCTATGCTGGAATCTCTTAACTAGACTAAAGTCGATAGCAATCGGATTTCTACAAATTGTAAAATTTTTAATAAAAAATGTCTGAAGTAGAAATTAGGGCTTTACCCACCAATGGAGAAAGGGTGAGATGAACGATCGCACGTTTGGGCACAAAAAAGCAGGTAAATCAACTTTTTCAAATCCATCACTTGTCTCACCAACTACTCCAACGCTGGCGAACCCAATACGCGGCTTTGGTTTACCAACAAATAATGACATCGAAACAGAAACTTCAGAATCAACCAATCTTCAAGAAGCACAGACTGCTGATGAGCAATCCTTGTTAGCAAAAGCCATTCAACAACGGTCTTTTGGTCATGATATTAGTCGCATATCATTACGCGATCCCCAAGCAAAGCTGGCAATGGGAGAGCCAAACGACCAGTACGAGCAACAAGCCGATTGGATGGCAAATCAGGTGATGTGGAACCCTCCTAGCGCACAGCCTGTAGGCAGATTGTCACAGCTTTCGCAGACAAAAGAGCAAAATTTACGAATATCCCGAGCCCCAGGAGACTCTGAAGATAAAAGTACTGACACTCAAACAAAGCAATCTGTTACATGGTTAGATTTGCCACACGCACACTTAAAAAAAGGAGCAAAAAAGGGGGCAAAGAAAGATAAATTAAAGCTAACAAGCGTAGAGAACACACCTAATGCTAATCCAACATTGACTTATGCTTCTGAAGAAGATGTAGACCTTACATCTCGAAATAGTGAAGAAATTGATGATTCGAGGAAAAACAAAATAATTGCTGACATTGTTGCTGCCCGCAATACGATTCCAGCACGAGAGATTGGGCGAAGTCCTTATGGAAAACCTGTTGGAAATTTTCACGACCCAGCACTCGCTAAGGACGATCCAATTGCAGCCCGATATAATCAATGGAGTCAAGGCGCACAACCAACCCAAAAGTTTGACCCTTCAAATCCTGAAGACCAAAAAAAGTGGCAAATATTCAAAAAAACGATCCCCTTAGAAGGACGACTTGGTACAATCACAACCTTTGATAATACTCTCACCATTGGGGTTGGTTTTTCATCATCAGGTAGGCAAGCAGAACAGATAGTAGCTCAAAGTTTTGAAACTTTACCAGAAGTAAACAGCGTAGCCTTTCAAGCTGGATTGATAGCCGATAAAAAGACAAAAAGTTTTTTAGTTGTTGACACAGAAAAAGGGTGGATTTTGGATGGAACAGATGCATCAAATTATATCCAAACAAATCATCCACTTCTTTCATTAATTATTAATGTTAGTCAAGGTCGTCAAACGAATCAATCAGGACAAGAACCTAGCGAAGATGAAAGCGTTAAACAGCGTCAGACAATGCTCAATGCCCAGTGGACAACATTTTTAGAAAATGCAATGAGTGGCATTCCTCCAGAAATTTTAGAATACCCCTTAGATAGTGCGACTTTAGCTGTTCACTCGCGCCACGCAATATCCGCAACTTTTCCTTGGTCTTTCTGGCAAGAAAACAATAATCCTGACTTGAAAACAATGGTGGGTGCAATTTATAAGAAGTTAAAGCAAATCGATCAGTTATATTGGCTTTATCCCATTTGTGGTGGCATCTACAAACCCTATGCCGATGAAGTTGTAGCCAAAGAAGAAGCTCCAGAGTTTTACAAAAAGCTCAATGGCTTACAAATGTCTGATATGCTCAAACAATTACGTCAGCTTGCTGCTCAGAAACAGTTAAAAATACGATCAGATGTATATGATGGCTCTTACGGTGGTCGTCCTCGTGTCGCTATGCTTGCGGTGCTGAATCGCAATTCTATTAATGAGCAGAAGTCAGCTATTATATCTTCAACAGATTTTGCTGAACTTCCTCCGGATCAGCAACAAATGATTAGACAAGAATTGGGTCTAAATTAACCCTTTTTCAAGAAACAAGGCAGGAGGCAGAAGGCAGTCTTGAGGAAACAAGTTTCACCGCCATATATGAAAAAAGTTTCTTCCCCTATACCCGATACCCCACACCCTACACCCTTTTTAAAGTCAGAAGGAAAGAGGATTTAATGTGACTTGTCTGTTTAAAGAAAGATAAGTGAATAGTATAGCAGGAGGCAGGAGGCAGGAGGTAAAACTATTGCTAACTCCAGCATTCACCTTTCAAAATGTCCTAAAGAGTATGACTACGGCTATATGTTTTGACATACTCCCCCGAATTTAGCGTTAGAGTAGCGTATTCAAGGGAGTATGTCAAGTAGTAAATTGACAACATTGAGTCTACTTTGTTTGTGCAACTGGCTGCACGCGCAAACCCTCTGTTTGATCGACCGTAGGAGTAGCAATCAATGATTCATTTCCGGTCAGACCTGATGTAATTTCTACTTCAGTACCGTAATCTCGCCCAACGGCAACTTTTTGATAATGCACGGTTTGGTCTTTAGTTACAGTTGCTACCTGCGTACCGTTGGCGTTAACCACTAAGGTACTATCTGGGATCACAAAGGGAGCATTAGTACGGTTAATGGCAAATTTAACACTAGCATACATTCCAGGTCGCAACGCACCATCAGGATTCTGTATTTCTAATTGTGTGAGCAAAGTGCGAGTATTGGGATCTATAGCATTGCTAGTACGCACTACTTTCCCCGTAAACACTCGTTGTGGTAACTCTCTAACAGTAATTTGTGCTGTTTGACCAGTCTGGAGTATACCTGATGAACTTTGGGGAACATTCACATTCACGTCTAAGGTATCGTAAGCAGCAATGGTATAAAGGCTGCTATTACCAGTGTTGCTACTGGTAGTACTGCTATTGGTATTACTGCTATTGCCACTACCTGCTGAAATTAAAACACCTGTATTTACGTTACGTGCTGTAATTATTCCACTGAAGGGAGCAGTGACCTTTTTATAAGACTGCAATACGATATTACGCTGGAAGTTTGCTTGAATTGCGTAGGCGTTAGCTTGTGCTGCTTTGACATTGGCAGAGTCAGAATTGACCGTATTTTGTGCTGCCTCAACGTTGGCAAGGTTAGCTTGATATGTGGCATATCTTGTATCTGCATCTTGTTGAGGCACTGCACCTTGTTTGACAAGAACTTGCCAGCGCTGCCAGCTCTGACGTGCTATCAATAAATTAGCGCGGGCTTGCTTTAAATCAGAAACACTTTTAGCTAAACTAGCACGGCTTTGAAGCACGTTGGCTTGTGCTTGTGCTGCTTCTGCCTTTGCTTGCAAAACTTGCTGATCTATATCTGGTGAATCAATCTCTGCTAACAGCTGACCAGCCCGGACGCGATCGCCAATGTCTGCGTACCACCGCCGCAAATACCCAGTACTGCGAGCATAGATAGTCGTTTGGTTCAGGGGTACAACACTACCAGGTAGCTCTAAATTGGTAGTAGCAGCACCGCGACGGGGAGTAATCACATCGACTGAGGGTACGGTGCTTGCTTCCTTAACGGCTGCTTGTAATTCTGACCTTTGGTTTAACCTGGGCAGAATACCTATAGCTAGTAGGCTACCAAAAAAAACAGCGCCAAGTATAGCCCAACCAATTCGACCAATGCCACGCCTTTTTCTAGAAGTTGTTTGTTGTTCAGAATCAGGAGATGAAGGATGCTGAGAATTCATAGGTAATTGGTGATTGGTAATTGGTAATTGGTAATTAGTAATTGGTAATTGGTAAACGGTATTTTTCCCCATTACCTATTACCTATTACCAAAGCTTATGACTTGCCTTGAGATGATGACAAAGAGTATGCAGTCTGCGGATCTGAGAAATTTAAATCGTCATCTTCATCAATCAGACGAGGTTGTTTGCGCCGTAACATGCTATATACGACAGGTACGAAGATGAGAGTAGCAATTGTTGCAGCTGACAAGCCGCCAATGACAGCACGACCCAAGGGTGCATTCTGTTCGCCACCTTCACCAAGACCGAGAGACATCGGCACCATACCAATGAGCATAGCTAAGGCAGTCATCAATACAGGACGCAACCGTGTATGACCTGCTGCTTGCGCTGCTTGATAAGCATTTTGCCCTTCTTGACGCTGGTCATTAGCAAAAGTAACCAGTAAAATACTGTTTGATGTTGCCACACCTATACTCATAATTGCACCCATTAAGGAAGGAACGCTGAGAGTGGTGCGGGTGACAAACAGTATCCAAACAATCCCAGCTAAAGCACTCGGCAAGGCCATCATAATAATCAGGGGATCGAGCCAAGATTGGAAGTTGACCACCATTAAGCAGTAAACTAGCACAATTGCAAACACAAGTCCCAAACCAAGTCCCAGAAACGAAGAGTTCATCGTTTGTACTTGCCCGCGTACAGTAATCAGACTACCGTGAGGCAATTTTTTCTGATAATCAGCGATGATTCGGTTCACATCCTGGGCAACTCCGCCAAGGTCACGACCAGAAGAGTTAGCGTAGATATCAAAAACTGGCTGAATGTTGTAGTGATTGACAACTTGCATCCCCGTGTCGCGTCTGACAGTAGCCAAATTACCCAAAAGCTGGGGTGCGGTTTGACCGTTACCAACAGGCATATTTTTGAGGCTGTCAATAGAGTCAAGTTTGTACTGTGGAACTTGTACGGCAAGAGTGTAACTCACGCCTTTTTTGGGATCGAGCCATTGGTTGATTGCGGCTTGACCGCTCGAACTTAAGGAAGTGAGGACGCTATTAGCAACATCACGCTGGGTCATACCCAATTGTTGAGCCTCTGTGCGGTCTACATCAAGGCGTAACTTTGGAGCATCGACAACTTGCTGCATGTGTACGTCTACAGCGCCAGGAACGCGCACCATCCGTGCTTCGATTTGTTTGGCAATTTTAAAGTTATCCTTTGAGTTTTGCCCAGGCCCAGATATTTGCACGTCAACGGCAGCAGGCAAACCGAAATTCAGAATTTGAGTAACAATATCAGCTGGCTCAAAAAAGAAGGTGTAACTAGGAAATGTCGTTTTTAATTTCTGGCGGAGTTGCTCAATGTAAGAAAAAGTTGAACCAGATTTTTTTAGCGACACCAGAATATCAGCATCAGCCGGCCCAATTGTCGCACCGTTGTAACCATAAGTAAGGTTAATACCACTGTTGGGTAAGCCGATGTTATCCAAAATCATCGAGAGATTTTCTTGAGGTACAGTCTGGCGAATAACACCTTCAACTTGGCTAACAATTCTTTCTGTCTCTTCCAAACGAGTACCAGGTAAAGCTCGAACGTGGAGGCTAAATTGACCGCCATCGACTTCAGGGAAAAAGTCTTGACCGACGAACGGGAATAAAACTCCTGCACTGACTATAAAAGCGCCAAACAGTACAAAGACTATGCGGCGGTGATTCAATGCAGAGGTTAGGACATCGTAGTACCAGTTACGAAATTTCTCAAATTGTCGGTTAAACTTTTCGTGTAATCGCCATATCCAATCTTTCTTGACAGGTTGCGTATTTTGTGTATTCTCTGAAGTGTGGTGGCGATCGCCATAACCATTACTGTTTTCGACTGACGAATGACTATGGCGATCGCGGCGATCGTGAATTTCGACTGGCGTATGAGTATGGTGGTTGTCGTGACCGTTATTGTTTTGGACTGGCGAATCTAGATGATGGCGATCGCCATGACCATTATGCCCCTCGCTTTCTCTATGCAAGTCCGCTTCATGTGGTAGGAGATAATTTGCCATCGTCGGGACTACAGTCCGAGACAGCAGATAGGAGGCAAGCATGGCAAATACTACCGCCATTGCTAGCGGCACAAACAGATACTTTGCCACTCCACTGAGAAACACGACCGGCACAAAGACAATACAAATACATAATGTTGCCACAAGTGCTGGAGTTGCAATTTGCTGCGCTCCATCTAAGATTGCTCGCTTGATTGGTTTGCCTTGTGCGAGATTTCGGTGGATATTTTCAATTTCTACCGTAGCATCATCTACGAGAATACCAACAGCCAAGGACAAACCACCCAAGGTCATGATGTTGAAAGTTTGTCCCAAACGACTCATCACAATAATCGAAACCAGCATCGAGAGGGGAATCGATACAGCTACAATTACAGTGCTGCGCCAACTTCCCAGGAAAATCAGAATCATCAGCGCGGTGAGACAGGCTGCAATCAATCCTTCTTTGAGAACGCCTTGAATAGAAGCTTTCACAAATACAGATTGATCGAATAAAAACGATAAATTTAGTCCTGGGGGCAAGGTAGATTGGATGCGAGGCAAGGCTTTTTTAACGCGATCGATGACATCAATAGTCGAGGCACTGCCACTCTTAAGGATACTAAGTAAGCTCGATCGCCTGCCATTTTGACGGACAACGTTCGTTTGGACAGCAAAGCCATCTCGCACTTGGGCGACATCACGAATGTAAGTCACGTTACCGTTAACTTGCTTAATCGGCAAGTCGTTGAGGGCTGCCACCACATCCGGACTATTGTTAATTTGGACGGCGAAGTCGCGAGTGCCTATCTTCATACCGCCGGCAGGTAAGACCAAGTTTTGGGCACTGACAGCGTTAGTTACGTCTTGGGCAGAAACGCCTTTAGCCAACATCGCTTGGGGATCGATATCAACCATAATTTGCCGGGGTTTCCCACCATAAGGCAAAGGTACGCTCGCTCCTTGTACTGTTGCTAACTGCGTGCGGACGAAGTTGGTAGCATAGTCGTTGAGCGCTTGTTCCGGTAAGGTTTTGCTACTGACACTCATCTGGATAATCGGCACGCTAGAAGCGTTGTATTGAATGATGAATGGCGGTGTGATACCGGGTGGCAAAGGGCGGAGAATTGTTTGGCTGACAGAGGTGATTTGAGCGACTGCTGAGGCTATATTAGCGTTGGGTTGGAAGAAAACCTTCACGACACTAACACCACTCAAAGATTGAGACTCGATATGTTCGATGTCACCAACGGTTGTGGTCATGGCGCGTTCGCTAATTGTGACGATTCGCTGTGCCATTTCCTCAGAAGTAGTACCAGTGTATGTCCAAACTACACTGACAACTGGAATATTGATTGATGGAAAAATGTCAACTGGTGTACCAAATATCGTGACTACACCCAGGATCACAATCATCAAAGCAGCGATCGCGAATGTATACGGAAGGCGTAAAGCAATTTTGACGATCCACATGCAATTTCCTTTTGAATGTGTTTAGCACTCTATCATCACTTGTACGAAATAATTTTAAATCCTTCTGACAAGTGGCTTTCGTCAAAAAGTCAGAATTTTGGGCATTGGATTAGAAAATAAAAACTCAAAGCCATTTTTTGTTTTAGATTAAAAATGGTATCTGATTTTTCGTTTTCTAGAGTGATGAAACAGAGTTAGATATATTAATTTCTACTGAAGACATTGTAAATAAATGTAACTCGTTTTCTCCTTTGCGATCTGCGTCATTAGTCAGAAATACTATTAACGAAATATTTCTTAACATTATTCGGACGGGTGTTATGGGGCGATCGCACCTCGTGTTGCAGGTGTAGCGGCGATCGCATTCAACATCACAAAATTATAAATCGTGCCCAAATAGCGCACTGCCGTGACTGTAACGCCTGCCTTCAGTAGCTTGCGCGCATCATGCCTCACCTTCATCTTGCAGTACGTTAAACTAGTTAGTGATAATTAGTACAGGCGGCAAACTTTGCAGTCACTCGATTGATGCTTGCAGTAGAGAAGCAGTGGGTTCTGTTCTCACAGATTCATCCGGTGCATATTGGTTCTGGAACCACTTGGTGGCTTCTGGCATCAGCCAAATACCTTCTGCAAATTGCTTATATTAATTAGTATCAAAAATTGCATCTGTGATTGGATAGAACAATAGTTGAAAGGCAATCGCTGGAGTTTGCCGTTCCTTCGCTAATAGGGTTACTGCTATCGCTAGGTTACTAACCCGCACTATCTCCCACAACTACCTGACTTTTCACAGGAAGTCTTAAGACCCTCGTCGATGCTGGGTGTAGGGGGTAGGGGAAATCATGAAAGTCTTACCAATACCTGCAACCCCACACCAGCACCCTGTCACTTTTTCCAGATAACGTGAAAAGTCAGTTCCAGATGCGGTGAAAAGTTAGCAATGCTAATAAGTAGCTCAACACCATTGGCATCAAAAAATCCCCGAATTCTTAAAGAAGCCAGGGATTTAAAAAAATAGGATTGTTTATAATATTTATCAAACTGTTGCTAATGCCGGCTCTGACAAAAAATATTTTAGATTTTCTTTCTGAGTGGCAAATTTCAAATACTGAGATGCCATCTCTGGTGTGAGGAATTCAATCATTAATCTGTTTTCTACCCAGAATTCAATCACATCAAAGAAAGAATCGCGGTTACAGCGCACTGCACGCCAGCCTTCGCGGACAGCGATTTGTTCAATTTCTTTTTGGCTGGTGGGTACAGAAATAGCCGCATGAATATCTGTAAATCTCGAATTGATAGCAGTATGCACAAATACAGCTCCCTCATCGCCTTCACCAGGTTCTATTTGAGAACCCAGAGGATAAAGTTCAATGCCTGTACCATGTTCATCGAAAGGTAGAACCATGTAACTTCCTGGGTTAGGAGGAAAAGGAACAGCTTGTGCTTTTAAAATTTCTCCAAGAACTTGGGCAACATGTTTGGGGTTTTTAACAGCAATAGAAATATGGTGAATCATAAAATAACCTCTGTTCGATATTTTGTAGATTACTAAACAATCGGGGAAAACTAGGGGAAGCAAATTTATCTGAATTTTGAATTTTAAATTTTGGATTGAAGATTCACTCTAGACAATTTGCTTTGGTGTTAAACGTGCTAGTTTAAAATCGGCAGCTAATACCCTTATGAGGGCAGATAGCCGTCCATTGCGATCGCCCTATATCCAGTGGGAGGATATTGACGGGTAGTCATTCTCGCCCTAATGAACGGAGAGTACGCATATACGTGTTATTCGATTAAACGTCTGCTAGGGAACGTGGTACGCCGTTCGACTCGGCAACATAGACAGCTATTGTTATAAAGCGCGATCGCAATTTATGGAGACTGAGTAGCAAGCAACTTTGACACTTGCTTACAATGACCCTGTATTGCCTTGTCCCAGGTCGTATAACGATATGTCTGACTGCCTTTATCGCTACTAACTAACGTTTCAAAAACAAGGGGTGGTTTGTCGGCGCTAAGCCTTTGATTTAAACCTAAAAACACCGTTGAAATCACAGCAGCTTCAGTTAAAGTAAGAGCAATTTGGACGTGGTTTGATGCCCTCCAAGTTGACCATTCTTCAAAAGTCGCAACTGCAACAGGTGTACGTCCTTCTAGTTTGTAGTAGTGACTCGGTTTTGTTATTTTTGGTTTTTCAAGGCAGTCTTTGCAAATAGCCGCTGATGACAATTCGATTAAATAGGCTGTTTTTTACAATCATTGCAAGTTCCGATCATTGGCTGTTAGATAATAGGGATTTAGCTTAGAATGCCGTGTGACACGGCATTTTTTTATGAACAAATACAAAAACTCAACGACTTGGACGGATAGCACTTGGCGTAATGGTGCAACGAAAACAATTCGCGTTCCCATCGCCTTAGAAGAAAAAATTATGGCTTATGCCAAGGCATTAGATCAAGAAAATGCCATGTCACAAGGCATTGTAGGTGAGAAAATCTTAAGCGCGACCGCGGATTACATCGAAATGCGCCGAGAGACTATTCACCCAAATCAGCATTCTAAAGGCAAAGGACTCTCTACGCGATCGCGCACTTGGGACGAGTTGCGGCGGTTCGAGTCTTGGGTTAAAGATCAGAAAATGAGTAGTAATTGAGTAGCGCGATTACGGACGTCGATCGTCGAAAATGAAGGCAAAAAGGGCGAGTATAAGTAGCAAACAAGTAGCAGATATCAAAAAAATCGTTGCAAGTATTGATATTGCAGATATAACTTAGACTTCCCAGTAGTTATTCGGGTACTGTTCGCCAATGCCAAAGGGCTTCCAACTTGCCCAATTTGAAGGTGTCCAGTGTTTTTTCGGTTTGGGTAACATGATGCAATGTATGTGAGTACCTGGATTCTCTTAGGCTATCGTTTTGATTAGGAAATGAGTAGCAGACAGTTAAAAATACTTCTACTTGCTGAATTTACTGAAATCAAAAATTATATTATGTCTAGTTAAATACTTGCCATTTTGTACTCCTTTCCTACGGAAGGCTACGCGTAGCTTGCTTAAGAGCAGGGGTACGGAGAACCCGTAGGCTACGCAGCGATTGCAAAGTGAAGTAATCGCACAGTCATTGTGATTGCTTGTCTACCAGACGCTTTGCCTAGCTTGCTTCCACAAAGTGGTACGTTCCACTCTGTTCTACTCGTAATAACATTTCACATTTAATTAGTTTGAGCTATTTATTACTATCTGGCTGAACATTAGGCTTTTCCGAAAGTTTTATGTAATTGAGGTCTTGGTGCATTCCACTCTTATTCCGGCCGATCGATATTTAGATGTGTTTGCCCTAATAGTCTCTAAAGCTTGGAAGCTACAAGATGTAGTTTATGTAAATTTTTAGACATTAATTATATCAGAAAAAGTCAATCTAAAATTTTTCATAACAATATCTTGGTTTTTAGTACGTCTTTGATTAGCAAAATAAACTTGCTGCGATTTTTACCTATGATTAAACTTTGCTTAAACTTACGATTTTAAGATATGGTCGTTTCAATTATTTGAAAACTTGTCTCTTTATTGTTCAAATTGAATAATTGAATATTTTTGGTCATCACTGTAATTAACAGTGATAACTTCCTTTTTTCAAAAGTATAAGAAAGATAATTTAATTAGTAAAAAACTAATTAATAGTTACCAGTGTGTATCGCTTGCAGAAGTCGTTATTAAGGAAAGCAAAAGATGAAATTGGTTACACAATTAGTGTTTGCTGCTGCTAGCCTGACTATAAGTTTTGCAACTCTAGATGCAAAATCTGTATCTGCTGCAATTATTAATTATACTTTCAGCGTTGATAGTCCGATCGCTAAGGGAAATGGCTTTTTCAGTTTTAATGATTCAACTTTCAGTGAAGAAAATCCTGTAGCAGTAAAGTCGCTTGATTTCAAATTTGATGGTGATTCTACAGTGTACACCGAACAAGATGATATCAACTATCCAGACTTTCCCCTCGTATATTCAACGTTGTTTTCCCCAGGAAAAACCTCTTTAGGATTAGACTATACATTCGACGATAAAACTAATCCTTCCAGTTCCATCCGCTACGAAATTATAGGTGAGGATTTTACACTTTTCTCTACAACTTCTCCAGATGTCGAAGTAGTTTCAGGTACCGTTTCTTATACAAGAGTACCTGAACCGACAACTTTAGCTGGCAGTTTATTGGCTTGTAGCCTTGGTTTGATGATGAATAAAAAGCTAATTTCCATGAAAAAGGTTAAAGCTTAATATTTGCCGTCCTTAATCATTGGTCATTGGTCATTAGATAAATGACAAATCATCGGTTAATCAGGAGTAAAAAATGGTAGATAATTATAATATTGAGCGGTTCTTGCAGAGTCGAATCAAACGACGCAACTTAATTATCGGCGCAGGAGCATTGAGTGGTTTTGCGATCGCTAACCAATTTTCTCATCAAACAGCGGTGGGCAAAACCCGATTTTCCAATTATCCTTTCACTTTGAGTGTAGCGTCGGGTGAACCCGATCCCACGAGCGTAGTAATTTGGACTCGTCTGGCTCCCGAACATTTAAACGGGGGAGGAATGCCACCAGTGAATGTACCTATTCACTGGGAAGTGGCAAGCGATTCCAATATGAGGCGTATTGTCTCTAAAGGTACGGTATTGGCAACCCCACAACTAGCTCACTCAGTTCGAGTTGTGGTAGAAGGACTACAACCTGATACTTGGTATTGGTATCGATTTAATGTCGGTCAGGATGCTAGCCCAATTGGTCGCACTCGTACAGCTCCATTGGCAAATAGCTATTTGAGTAAATTGAACTTTGCTCTTGTTTCTTGCCAGAACTATCAGCAGGGGTATTATACTGCTTACAAATATCTGGCTAAAGACGACCTCGATTTGGTAGTGCATGTTGGTGACTACATTTACGAAGGAGGAATTTCAGCAACAGCAGTTAGACCGCATAACAGTCCAGAAATTTTGACGTTGGAAGATTACCGCAACCGTCACGCTCTCTATAAAACCGATGCTAATCTGCAAGCGGCTCATCTAGCATTTCCCTGGATTGTTACTTGGGACGATCACGAAGTAGAAAACAACTACGCTAATGATATTTCAGAAGTCGATAACGAACCAGACCAAGACCCCAAAGTTTTTCTACAGCGCCGCGCAGTTGCTTATCAAGCTTACTACGAGCATATGCCCCTGCGACCCTTCTCAAAGCCTAAAGGCCCAAATGCACAAATTTTCCGTCGGCTTGATTTCGGGAATTTGGCAACCTTCCATGTCTTAGATACCCGCCAGTATCGTACAGATCAGCCTTGTGGTGATGGTACTAAAGAACGGTGTGCAGCGGATTTCGATCCCAAAGCAACGATTACTGGCAAGCGTCAGGAAGATTGGCTATATGATGGTTTAAATAAATCGCAGACCAAGTGGAATATTATCGCTCAACAGGTTGTAGTCGCTCAGATTGACATGAAGCCAGGAGAAGGTGGAACTTACAGTATGGATAAGTGGGATGGATATTTGGCTTCCCGCGATCGCCTAATGCATTTTCTAAAACAGCGCAAACCATCGAATCCAGTCGTCTTATCGGGAGATATTCATTCCAACTGGGCAATGAATTTAAAGGCTGACTTTAATAATCCACAATCTACTACAGTCGGGAGTGAATTTGTCTGTACCTCAATTAGTTCTGGTGGAGATGGCGCAGACAGCAGTCCCACGGTTGAAGCTTATTTACCCGACAACCCACACATTAAGTTCTACAACGGTCAACGGGGGTATGTTCGCTGTTCTGTAACTCCCACAACTTGGAAGACAGACTATCTGGTTGTATCAAAGGTTACAACCCCAGATGGCACGATTAGTAAACGTGCTTCATTTGTGGTTGAAAACGGTCATCCAGAAATACAACCAGGCTAATTTTTTAATTCCCAGGTATCAACACCAGACTACTTGATACCATTTCACGAAATATTTGATAGATAGGGGCATACAGCTGTACGCCCCTACTATTTATGTGTTGCAAAGTTTTTTAATTTGATAAGTAATCAAGCGGACTTGAATAACAGCGATCGCATTTACAGTCGCCATATTTTGCTTAGGCTTTGCAAACAATCTTCTTGCCGCTGCTTAATAACTTCTGGAGTCCATTCAGATTGTTCTAAAACTTTGGTTGTCAGGACAAAAGGTACAATATTCGTATTGCTAACAAAATACTTCTTTTTCTTTTTCTCAAAATCGTAGTTTTGTGCTTCGGCATTCTTCTTTCGAGAAAGCAGCGCTAAATTACCCATGCGATGCACATACTGAATACGTTCTTCATTATTGGGAAACCATTTAAGCCATATACTTCCTTGGCTGGGATTTTGAGGAAGGACATGCTCAACTGTAATAACTGGATAGTCATAAGTAGCTACTCCTTCGGAAAGTGCAGAGTCAAGTCGCAGAAGAACGTATTGTCTAATTCGCTTGATTAGATATAAATCTCCGTCAAGCGTTTTCATGATTCGATTTATTTCGTCAGGAGTTAACTGTAAGGGTGAGTCAAATACATATAAATCGACATCTTCTTCAATAGCAGTAAGTAGTTTTGTATACCGTCGGATACGCTCATTTATATCTGCTCGTAAAATCATTAAACCTGCTGCTAGTCTCTCTAAATCAGTTAAAAAGTGCTTTAATTTATCAGGAGTGTGACTATTTTTAGAGAAATAGAGAATTGCTGGTGGAATCCAATCAACGTTGTCTATTTGATTCAACCACCGAAGCAAAGAATTAACATTTGCATTTTGGGCGCTGTGATAATTTGCTGTTTTGATAATCTCTAAAGCATCTGAATAGGGCTTTAGTACTTCATTAATAAATTTCCGTGGCTCTCTAGTGGGCAGTATGTATTTACGAAATTCTTTCAGGGCTGTCTCACTTAGTTTTGCTTTCCGGTAAATCATCCGGATATGAGCAAATAATTCTTGAAACGTCTCTCGACCTAAATCTTCTTCTTCAGTTTCCCAGATTCTTGTGTATTTCTCTTGTTCCGACTGAGGAATTGCTCCAATAACCTCTGATTTAAGAAAATCACTGAGTGAGAGGTCTAGACCACGCGCATTGAGAATAGAAAATATACGATAAGCTGAGTCTAGATCGGGTGTGGAAACAACTACTAAAAAACAGCGTGTCATTAGATAATGAGAAAAACGATCTCGCTCCTGTTCCGAACATCGATGTAATTCTTCATGAAAATATTTTGTGTTTACTTGAATGTTTCTTTGACTATCAGTTAATTGGGAAGCATCAAGTTTCAGAAGATTCTCTAATCCGTTTTCAGATTGTATATAATCCCGAAAGAAATCTTCATCTCGTTCTCGTAACTTGAGGCGGTAACAATCAGATGTTCCTTCAATTTCATCGCCTTCCTGATAAATATATTTTGTCATTTTTGATGCATTCTTTTTACTGAGTAAACTTCGTAAAACAGCTAGAAGAATTGTGAGCGTTGTCAAACGCTGCTGTCCATCAACTACGTCGGCTTCAGGAGCATCTTCACTCTTAATCAGAACTATACTTCCCAAAAAATAAGGATTGGTATCGGCTATAGCTTCTGAATCATTCCCTAGAAAAGACAACAAATCATTTAATAAGTCACTTGCTTGGTCTTTTGTCCAGGCATAAGGACGCTGATAAGCCGGGATGGAAAATGCGAAGTCATTACTAAAAACCTTAAATAGTGCTTTTTGCGTGGCGTGAATGGCTACTGGCATAAAATTTCAAGTAATACTTAAGTAAAATGTAATGCTAAATACCCTAATTAAACGCAGTTTAACTCACAAATTATGCGATCGCCACAAGTTACAGATAGTCTGCTAGATATAGAATATACCCATGTTGACGTAGCCTCTTTTTTAGATAATCACTCTAGATTCAGTGTGTATAAATGTTGTATAAATATTATTAACTTTTATTCTTAGTTAATAAAACGTTGATATTCTATTCCTTCTGCTAAGAACTGCCTTTTCCCATGCCTCATATCAAATTTTTCCGGATGGGTAAAAATATAACTGAATAATTACTCTACACTAAATATGCATAGCTAAAACTTATGGACTTACCCCAGCGCGTATCAGTACGCTACAAAGACACGTCTTACAACACCAATGAAATCCGTTTAAGAACTTTTCGGCTTGGGTTGCAGATATGGGATGAACAAACTAAACCGAGAAAAACAGAGCTTTATGAGTTTATATTCTCTTGTTTGAAACAAGTTGACCGTCAAGATCGTTTTATGTTTTCTCTGCTGTTTTTAGAATTAACAGACCTCATACGCAATTCTACCTTGGAGAGAGGAAGTAAAGAGGTTCTAATTAAGACAGCTTTTAGGGAGTTTGCTTATGCGTTAACAGACTTTGAAGATATTGCCAAATAGTAGAGGTTAGGCATGGAAAAAAGAGGACAAGGAGAATAACTCCTAACTCCTCACTCTACACTCACAATAAAAAATGACCGAATAATAATTACTAATTCATAATTTATTTTTAAAGTTTTAATAAGTTATACGATTATCAATTACATTTCACAAACAGAATTATCTAAATTTATCAATAAGTTAAAAAATAAACAATCAAGATTAACATTAAGGGTTCCTAAATGGAGTTAATTAGTTTCTGAAAGCTAATTCAGGGCAGGGTTTGATGAGAATAGGCGCGTTAAGTGTGGTTTTGCGTCCTGAGCAGCGATCGCTTGTTTGTTGTTTAACATTCACCAAAACACATAATTATAATAAAAATAGCGATCGGCAGCTTTAATCAAGTAATTTTAAGCATTGAAAATCTAGCTACTTGCTGATAATTTTTACAAAAATTTTTAGGAGAAAATCCGAAAAGCAACGAACTAAACTTGTAGTTTTATGATGCGATCCACCGGAATGTATAGTAAAGGTTTGCAATTAAGTAGAGTATCTTCTGCCAAACACTCTTCGGATTGCAACATCATCAACAAGCGCCATCAACTTTTTTGTACAGGAGTTAAGCTATGACGCCGCGACTGACTCAAGAGGAATTAACACAAATAGTCACTGAAGTAGAAAGTCTGCAAACGCGTCGAGAAGGGGAATTAGACCAAGAGCAGGTTAAAGAAATTTTACAGGAGATGAATTTATCTCCAGACTTACTAGACCAAGCAGTAATTCAGTTAAATCGTCGTCAAGCACTTTCAGTGCAGAAACGCCGGAATCGATGGATTACCTCTGGCGTGGTAGCACTCTTAGCAGTGGTAAGTGCATCTACAATATTTGTGATGCAGCAACATAATTCTGCACTCTCTCGTGTTTCTGCTCAACAAGACCGCATCACTTTGATGCAAAATAATAGCGGCGATTTAAAGACAATTTCCCGCCAAACCAATCCAGAAGTTTTTTACCGTGTCACATTGAAGGATGCACCCTTAGGTCAAAAGCTGGCTCTGTCTTGTAATTGGATTGACCCAAACGGTCAAATTGTCAAGCAAAACAGCTATCAAACTCGCGCAATTAATACTTCTGTTTGGAATACCCAGTGTCGCTACACGATTAATTCAGCTGCAACCGTTGGCAAATGGCGGGTACAAATGTTTTTAGAAGGGCGTAAAATTAGCGATCGAACCTTTGAAGTGAATTAGTCCTATATGGACAATATCCCACGTCATTTTCTTGGGTATTGGGGCTATGGCGCTCAACATCAATTGGAAGCGCTGTTAACTGGTGTTGTGGAAAACCTTTCTCCAAACCTCTCCTCTACAAGGGGAGAGGCTTTGAATTTTTCTCTACCAAAGAAGGGGTTTAATCTGGTTTTTACAGATGACTTGAAAAGTCAGTTCTCTCAACAAGAAAATCATTTTATTCCTATCTGGAATGTTGTTTATATCGGATTGGATAGAAATTCACTGTTACAAAATCAAATTGCTGGTGTTTCGGCGTCAGGAATATTCACTTCGCTCGATGCTTGGGTAAGTCTAGAGGAAAATAATTGCTTAATTTTAGGCAGAGAACCTTTCGGAAAGATGCCTTTGTATTGGACTGTACAAGGACAAGTCATCTGGTTTGCAACCCAACTGCAACTACTCTTACCATTGCAACAATCAGAAGTTAGCGTTCCTGGCTTATACGGCTATAGCTGTTTTTCCTACGTTCCAACACCTTTAACTCCGGTGAGGGGAGTGTTTGCAGTTCCGGCGGGGACTGAATTGATTTGGCAGAGTAATTGTGAATTCGGTATCCTGCAAACACCTAAATCTCAAAACATCAATTCGTGGCGACAAGCCCCAGAACAGCTAACAGATGAAGCTACGGCAATTAAGGAATTGCAAATCCTGCTAAAAAATTCCATTGAGCAACAAATTGCCGATTTAAAGGATGAGCCTGTTGGGGTGTTTCTCTCTGGCGGACTTGATTCTTCAATTGTAGCGGCGCTACTAGTACAAGCAGGGGTGAAAGTCCGTGTCTACACCTTGGATTTCGGTAACGCAGGCATTCCAGAATATCCCTATGCCGAACAAGTCGCGCAATTTCTAAAAATTCCTTTAGTAAAAGTGGCAGCAACGCCAAACCAGATTGAAAATGCCTTAATTCCTACGGTGGAAGCGTTGGATTTACCTTTTGGAGATGGCGTGTGTGTTCCGTTGTATCTCTTATCTCAAAGAGCTAGTCAAGAAACGCAGGTAATTTTTAATGGGGAAGGTGGAGATCAATTATTTGCTGGTTGGACGAATAAACCTTTAATTGCCGCAGGTGTCTATCAGTCAGAAAATCCCGCTGGAGAGGAAACTTTTATCCAGCAATATCTCCGCACTTTTCATCGTCTTTGGGGATACGAATCTCAAGTTTATCAGCCAGAAATATATGCTCAGATAGAGAATTTACATCCTGAAGATTGGCTCGTGGCAGCTCTGGATACTACTGAGTGTCCATCTTTGCTACATCGCCTTCGCCGTGCCAGTTTGATGCTCAAAGGAGCGCAGAATATTCATCCCCGTGCTACTGCTTTGGGGTTTGCTCATGGCTTGTGGGTGCGATCGCCTTTTTGTAACCTAGATTTAGCACAGTGGACATTTAGTTTGTCTGGAGAACTTTGCTTACAGGGAGCTTGTGAAAAATATATCCTCAAACGGGCTGTCGAAAATTGGCTACCGCCTGAAATTGTCTGGCGACAAAAGCGTGGTATGGGAGTTCCTTTAACTTCTTGGTGTTTAAATGATTTTTGGCATCAACTTGGTGTCTGGCTAAATCCAGAAATATTGAGTGCTAACAATCATTTTTACTCTGACATCGCCGCCCAAATTGTTGAAGGTAAACTCGGAGCAGCTATTCAAGGTCGTCGGATTGGTGAGATTCTCTGGTTATTGATTATGTGGCAACTTTGGCGATCGCACTTTTTAAATGAAAAACTTAGCAAACAATCTTGGAATCATCCGTTTTGGTTACCTCGTTGGCTATGGAGGAATTACAGAATAATTCGTAATTTATAATTCATAATTGATACACCGAACAACTCACTTGAAGTTATGGAGAGCAAGAAATTTTATGAGTTTCAAAATTCTTTTAGTCCCCCATTTTCTTGGGAACAGACGCAGGAGTTACTGAGTAATTACGGTTCTCCGCTTTATGTTTATGATGGCGATCGCTTACGCCAAACTATTAAATCTATTACTCAAGCTGTCAGCTATCCTCAGACGCTATTTCGCTTTGCTAGCGTGACTAATGGTAACATTGCACTGTTAAAAATTTTTCGCTCGGCTGGGTGGGGACTCCACGCCAATACGCCAGGAGATGTTTATCTAGGTTTGCAAGCAGGTTTTAACTCCAATGAGATTGTTTACAGTGGTAGCAATTTAAACCGCGCTGAGATGATCCAAGTTCTCAATTGGGGAGTCACAACTCTCAATTTAGATAGTTTGGATCAATTACAGTTGTGTTGCCAAGTCTTGGCTGACTCTAAAACTTCCCTCTACACCCCTGCCCCCCTGCCTCCCCACTTGGGTTTACGCTTGAATTTGCCAGAAATTACGGGAGATAGCCGCATTGGTGTGCGTCCTGAGGAATTTGGTGAGGCGATCGCTTTAACTGGTGAGGTTGGACTGAAGCTGAGTGGTTTACACTTTTATCGGGGGACAGGAACTAATGCTACAGCAGCTTTCACCGAGGTGATTGATAAGGTGATTGCTACAGCACAACTGTTACCAGATTGGGAATATCTAGATTTTGGTGGTGGCTTTGGCTACCCTTATCATCACAATAAAGTAGGGTTTGACTGGGAAATATTTGGAACTGAGTTAAGCCAAAGAATTCGGCGTTTAGAAAGAAAAATTGATTTGGTAATTGAACCGGGACGAGCTGCGATCGCTGGATGTGCAACTTTGCTTGCTCAAGTTGTTTCTGTAAAATGGCAAGCAGACAAACAAATTCTCGGAGTTGATACCACCGTTGCTAATCTTTCAGTACCTTCAGTACACGGTGGCTACCGAGAAATCCTCACCTGGAAAAAACAACTCTCTATTTCCTACTCCCCCCATTCTTGTACAGACGCGATTAATGAGCCAGCGCGTTGCGGGGGTTCCCCCCGTTGTAGCGACTGGCGTCGCGTCTCTACCCACTCCCTATTTACAACTGATGTTTGTGGGAACACAACTTACTCCAGAGATTATTTAGGAAAAAATTGCCAACTCCCAGCATTAAAAATTGGTGATGTTATTGCCATTTTAGATGTGGGTGCTTATGGCTATGCAATGTCATCTCACTTTTTACACCGCCCTAAACCTGCGGAAGTCTTGTTAGAAAATGGCAGACACCGCCTAATTCGTCAACGAGAAGACTACAATGTTCTGCTGGCAAATCAGGTGCCGGATAACTAAAGGTTTACTATTAATATTTAATCAAACTTATGAAGTGTATTCAATGTGGAACTGATAATAAATTAAAAGATAGGATAGCTAATCAAGGTCGGTGTATAAAATGCAATCATCCGTTTGCTTTTGAACCGACTAGTATGGGTAAAGTTAAAATTACTGACCCGATGTTTGCTAAAGTTTTATCTGATATTTCTGCTAATAATACTTTATTTTTTACCCCTAAACAGCTTTTTTATTTTTTAAATTTACGTCTTGGTAGTAAATCTGTTTTTTCAATATTTAGCTCGTTATTCAGCTATTTATTTTTGAGTTTGATAATAGCTTTTGCTTCGGCTAATTTCACTAGTGTAAATCAAGAAATTATTGTCTTAGCATTATTTATTTTTAACTCATTTTATATTTTCAATATTTTTAAAAATAGCGATTCTAGTAAACTTAGCCCTAAAAATCGCAGAGCTAATGCCAGAGTCTTACAAATTATTGGAATTCTCATTCTCAGTGGGGGAATTTATACCAGTATATTAGTTATAAGTTCATTCTATGCCTTTACCTTGAGTGTGCTTATGGGAATGGTATCGATATATTTGGGAACTCAACAGCTACAAAATCCCAAACTATCAATACAGGAATTTTTATTTGCTGAAAACGATTTTGAAAATTGGGTAAATCGGTGGCGACAAATAAATGGTTTAATTACAAAAATTCTTCCTTACCCACGCGAAGATAATACCATCGCCACATTTAATCCTGATGTTACTGCTTACAGTTTCGATAGATTAGTCGTTTGCGATCGCACTACTATTGCTCAACTATTAATCGCTAATAATTTCCATTTTGAAAATAACTGTGCAATTTTGAGCATCACTGGTTATCCTCAAAGGATTTTTGAAACTATGATGCAAATGCTACGTCGCAATCCTGATTTAAAAGTCTATGCGTTTCATGATTGTAGTCCCCAGGGAATCGGTTTAGTTCATCATCTACGCACTAGTCCTAAATGGTTTCAAGATAGTAATATTGTAATTATTGATATTGGACTAACACCACGTCAAATTATTGCTGCTAAGCGAGGAATGTTCATTCAATCCTCTCCAGAATCGGCGCAAGCAGCTATAAAACTAGCAACAGAAATTCGTCAAAACTTATCTGCTGAAGAAGTCCAATTTTTGGAATCTGGAAAGTTTGTAGAATTGGAATCTTTCACTCCCCAAAGACTTATTCAAGTTCTACAAAAGAGTATTGCTGGTAGTCAAAATATAGAAAGTGATGATGGTGGCTTGTTTTTAACCAGCGATACAGGAAATGACATGTACGTTGTTCAAAGTTTTGGTTAATATTATAGTAATTAGCTCTAGGTATATTTTAGCACTAGAACAAGGTAGTGAGTTGGCGATCGCAGTTCCGCTAAAGCAGCAACCATCATCGATATAACCTATATTTAACCTTTAATTAACCAAAAATTAATCTAATAGTTGTTAACTAATATCAAATTCACTTTTTGCTGCAACATTTGACTATCCCTCCAAAAACCTAAAATTTACAGGAGTTGGAGGGATTACTTCTACTGTTCTAGTTTAAGACTATGGTAACTAACGGCACTGACAAATAAAAAATACCTCTCTGCTGATACTCAACAGTCATCAGTCACAACTTCAAGTAGTTGTTTTTATTTCTTGCAGTTCCCTAAGTGTTTACCATTTAAAAATCTTGCTGTTGATAAACAAGGTAAATAGCTTCTAAAAATACATCTGGTGTCTCAGTTGATGGTAACTGTTCTAAATTAATAATAGATTTAACTTGCTCAGCTAACTTTAAAGATAGTGATGCTCTAGCTTTTAATGACATTGCACCACGTCGTTGCAAATATTCACGAATCACAGCAAAGTCATCAGGTAACAATTGGGATAAATTGGCAATTTGTAGTAACTCCTTGTGGAGTATTTGTGCTTGGTCTGAAATTGTGAATGTTGTCGATCCAGTGTTTGGTTCGGCTTGAATCACAATTGTACCAGCAGCTAAATCACCCAAGCGCTTTTCTCGGCTACCTAACATAATTAAAAAAGCGCCAATAAAGAAAGTTTCATCAAAGGGTCGTAATAAAGCACGTAATGTTGCTTGTTGTAGCCCAATGAGTTTACCATCATCTCGAACTACGCGAATTTTAGCAATACGTTTACCAGGGGTTTGTCCAAACCATAAAGTTTCAAAAAATACGAAATAGCCGATATAAATTGCAAAGGCGATAATGAAGAAAATTGCTAATAGCCAAAGTCCTATATTTTGAGTATTTGTAATCAAACCTTCGAGAAAATTGGACAGTTGTATTGAAAAGAAAGCCCAGGTCGAAAAAAGCACAGACAAAGTTACACCCAACACTATATAGTCAATCAGCAATGCTAAAGCTCGATTGCCGATTCCTGCTAAAGTGAATTCCAGTTCTACACTTTCTGGAGTCTGGAATGTGATGCGATTAAAAAAGCGCATATCCGAACTAATGAAAAATTAATAAAGTTGAATTCAGGTATTGAGTTAACGAAAATCCTCAGAAGGAGGTTGTCGTAGCTGCAAACCCAAACCTTCACGCCGACTACACAAGTCCAAGTATAAAACAGCTTTGAGTGCTTGCCAGAATGGCATCACAAAAACTCCACCGACTAAGCTACCAATCCAAGAAATAAGATACACAATTGAGTAAGTAGTAGAGCCTGGCTCAAGTTTTATGAGAAATAAGCTGGGTATATAGTTGAATACAAATACTATTGGGAATGTCACCAAAAAAGCAACTAAAACTACAGCTTGAATCCGAAATACTAAGGCTTTAGTTAACTCCCAACTTCTGGCAACACTTTCGCCACCATTAATATTTTCCTCAACTGCTAGGGGAACTTCAGCAACTACCCAACGCGAGTAAAACCAGCTTATTCCTAATAGTACAATTAATACCGTTATAATAACTGCCAATGTGGTTATAACTACAATGCCTGAACTACCTAATATCCTTCCTAATACTACGCCCAGCAAGCCAGCTAAAATACCACCAACGAGCGCTAATCCAAAATAAATTATTAGTAAAGATATTCCTACTTGGAAAGCAACTCTCAAAAATGACCACAGACGTGTATTAACATGGGTTCTAGCAGATTGGACACTTTCAGGTTGGTAAACCAATTCTCTAAAAGCCAAACGGGAAATTAATCCAGAAATCGCAGCATATTTTGCCCAGCCATAGACTGGGACTAAAATCCACAAGTGAGCGATCGCAGCTAAATTCAGATAAGTCTTGAGATGAGAACGATACAATCGCACCGCAGCACTGACAACGTTACCGATAGTTAATGGTTGTATGCGACCAGGAGAGCCAAAATTTTCAGACATAATACCAAATTTCCCTTGAAAGTACGGATCTGAATTTGAGGCTATCTTAAGCTAAGTTAAAGTCAGTGTTCTTAAAATTCATGAATATTCAACGTTGGATTGCACGACGAGAACCGAATTGGCAGCGTTTGAATGCCCTATTAAAGCAGGTAGAAAAGAAAGGATTAAAGTCTCTACGGGCAGGCGAAATTAGAGAGTTAGCTAGTTTGTATCGTTCAGTAACGGCGGATTTAGCCCGTGCCCGCACCCAGCAAATCAGCAATACTTTGATACAAAGTTTACAATCTTTAACAACTCGTGCTTATACGCAGATTTACCAAGGTTCGCGGCGACAGGAATGGCAGGCAGTTTTAGAATTCTATCGTTGGGGATTACCATCTGTAGTCCAAAAAACATTTGCATATATCGCTGTGGCAACGGCGCTGTTTTTACTGGGTGGAGTAGTAGCCTGGTGGTATTCCTGGCAAAATCCTAGCTTTATGTCCTCGATTGTACCGGAAAACTTGATTACCAAGGTACGAGATGAGCATAAATTGTGGATGGGGTCAATTGTTGGCGTTGAACCTTTGGCATCCAGCAGTATTACAATCAATAATTTGTCGGTGTCTTTTGGGGCAGTTGCAGGTGGGATTACAGCTGGGGTATACACAGCTTATTTAATGATATTTAATGGTTTATTAATTGGTGCTGTTGGTACTTTAGTTGCTCAAAATAATTTAGCTTATCCTTTTTGGGCATTCGTATTTCCACATGGTTCCTTAGAACTGCCGGCGATATTTTTTGCTGGAGGTGCAGGATTTTTATTAGCAAGAGCAATTTTATTTCCTGGTAAATATCGCCGAGGGGATGCACTGAAATTTTATGGTAATCAGGCAGTGCAGTTAGTATTTGGGATTGTACCAATGTTAATGATTGCAGGTACGATTGAAGGCTTTTTTTCGCCTAATCCTAGCATTCCCGATCCGATAAAATATTTAGTAGGAATGGGATTATTTGTACTTTTGGTACTGTATTGTAATCGCAAGCAAGTATGAAAGAATTAATTCACTTTGGGGGAGTAGAGAGTGGGGAGCTGTGGGAGCAGTCTTTCTGCTGTGCCCCTCTGGCTCTTTGCATCCCTCATACCCAATACCCACCGATTATATGAGCGATCGCTCCTTTGGAAAATTTTTACCCATTAATAATCCCCACAAGGATTTTTACAAGCAGCGATAAATCTTGTGGAAGTTGATAGCGTTTTTGGTCTTGAGTCACCTGACGATTTACCCGATTATAAATTCCAAAACGCCAGTCTTCGCCAGTTGTAACTGCTCCATATAGAAGTTCAGATGTAGATTTAGTCCATTCGTCAAGTGCAATTAATTCAATGGCAAGTTGAGTAAATCCTCTAACTAAATCTGATTGTTTTGCTTCAATGACTAATAAATTTTGAGGCGCTGCAATGTAATAATTAAGAGTCCCTTTGAGATAGTCGTTGATAGCAATAGAATATTCTATATTAAGTCGCTGATTAGTTAAATCACACACCTCAAATAAAATTGGGCCAATTAAAGCTTCACGCCTAGTAGTTTCATTAACTAAATCAATATGAGATAAATTCCGCTGAAGCTGCTGCTGGAGAAACTGTAAATCGAAAACTTCTAAAGATTCAGGTAAAGTTAAATTTATCCTTTCTAGCGTACAATTTAATTCTGGTAAAATATCATCAATAGTAAAGGGTAATTCAAAATATCTACTGAAAGTATAAGATTCACCAGCTTTTAAAATGCGGCGGGAATTCATAAGACAGCTAAGCCAAATTAATTCTACTTATTTTAGATAAATTAGCTAAGGTGTTAGGTAAAAGCTACAAATTTAGCCAATATAATCATAACCTGTTGATAAAGGCAATTCATCACTATTGTACGAAATAGCCGCAAGCAAATATCATATCTTTTACTTTGTCTTCTGAAATCATTCCTAAATCTAGAGTACTTTTAAGCTACTTTTAGGCTTATGATTTGATAACAATTGGACTTGTAGCCAAATGGAATGTTACGAATTCTCTTGATTGATGACAATCCAAACGATCGCCTCCTCGCAATTCGGCAATTGCAACGTGAGTTTTCTGACCTGCAAGTAGAACAAGTTGCTGCAGCAGAAGACTTCGCTCAGGCATTGGAGAGGGGGCAATTTAACTTGGTTGTCAGCGATTATCAATTGCGCTGGAGTAATGGTTTAGAAGTACTACACGCAATTAAAGCTAGGTATCCTAATTGCCCAGTAATTATGTTCACCAACAGCGGGACTCAGGAGATTGCTGTAGAGGCAATGAAGTCTGGATTAGATGACTATGTAATCAAATCTCCGCAGCACCAAGTACGTTTGATAGCAGCAGTGCGCTCGGCACTAGAACGAGCTAAAACTCGCCAAAAAGCTGCAAATTTAGAAATTCGGTTTGAAACTCTACTCAACCACTTAAATGTTGGCATTTATCGAGCAACTTTCGATGGTTCTTTATTGGAATGCAACCCAGCATTCCTACGTTTGATTGGGTTAGGAACCTTAACCCAAGAGCAAGCGAGTCGGTTCATTGAGCTTTGTTTTCAGCCAGAAGATTACGCTCAGCTAATTAATCAACTGCGAGAAAATGGTGAAGTGCGCGATCGCGAAATCCAATTGCGACGAGCTGATGGTAGTTTGATTTGGGTGCGTGTAAGTAAAACCTTCACTGAAATCGATGGTAACGCTATCATTGATGGCTTAGTAGAGGATATTAGCGATCGCAAACGAGTAGAGTTAGAACGAGAGCAACTGCTCGTCAGCGAACAAGCTGCCCGTATGGAAGCTGAGATTGAAAAACAAAATTACAGTTTGCTCTCAGAAGCCAGTCAATTGCTGGTATCTTCCCTCGATTACCACGCGACTCTGAGAAAATTAGCAAACTTGGTAGTTCCAATTTTAGCTGATTGCTGTTTGATTGATATTGTTGAGACTAATTTGGCAGTATTTGAGGAGCCGATTGTCGCAGCAACGACTCCTGAAAAAGAAGCACTCTTCCTCCTACTGAGACGGTTTTATTCCACTTCAGCAGAAGCTGATTTTGGTGTGAGAAAGGTTTTGCAAACAGGCGAATCAGAATTAATTACTGATGCAGCCGCCAATTCTTTTTTACTAGCAATGCAGGACACAGAAACCCAACGGTTGATGCGCCAAATCGACATCCAATCTTATATAATTGTGCCGCTAGTGGCTGGCGATGCCTACAGTGGAGGCTTACGCAAGCTAGGAACGATTACTTTGATTACCACCCAAGAAAACCGTCGCTACAGTCAAACTAATTTAAATATGGCTCAAGCCTTGGCTCTGCGGGCAGCTACAGCAATTGATAATGCTCGGCTTTACCAACAAGCAATAGATGCAAATCGAATTAAAGATGAGTTTCTTGCTGTTCTCTCTCACGAAATTAGAACTCCCTTAAATCCGATTTTGGGTTGGGCAAAACTTTTGCGTAGCAACAAGCTAGACCAAAAAAAGACTGCTTTTGCTTTGGAAACCATTGAACGAAATGCTAAATTACAAACTAAACTCATTGAAGACCTACTGGATATTTCCCGCATTTTGCGAGGTAAACTCAGTCTCAATGTTTGTCCAGTTGATTTGGCAACCATTATTCGAGCCGCAATCGAAACAGTACGGCTATCAGCGGAAGCAAAATTGATTCAAATTCACTCCACTCTCGATTCTGATGTTGGTCAAGTATTTGGAGATCCCGGACGCTTGCAACAAATCGTCTGGAATCTTCTCTCCAACGCGATTAAATTCACTCCTGAAGGCGGACAAGTTGAAATTTATTTAGAGCAAATCGATTCTCAAGTTCAAATCAGAGTTAAAGACACAGGCAAAGGAATCAGCCCAGATTTTCTGCCTTATGTGTTTGACACCTTCCGTCAGGCTGATAGTGCAACCACTAGAAAATTTGGCGGCTTAGGTTTGGGATTAGCAATTGTGCGTTATTTAGTGGAAATGCATGGCGGAACAGTCTTTGCAGAAAGTTTAGGAGAAGGTCGGGGAGCAACCTTTATTATCAAGTTGCCGATGATACTTACCAATTCACTTGATAGTAGTAAAGAAAGCGATGCCACTGCTAGTAATACTCCAACTCTTGATGGTCTGAAAATCTTAGCTGTAGATGACGATCCCGATTCCCTAGAGTTAGTTAGCTTCGTACTCCAACAGTGTGGAGCCACTGTCATCGCTGTGCCATCAGCAACAGAGGTGCTGAAAATTTTGCCACAGTCGAAACCAGATTTATTAATCAGCGATGTGGGAATGCCAGAAATGGATGGTTATATGTTGCTACAACAAATTAGGTCAATGAGTCCAGAACAAGGAGGGGAAATTTTGGCGATCGCTCTGACAGCGTATGCTGGAGAAGGCAACGAACAGCAGGCGCTCGAAGCGGGTTTTCAAGCCCATATTAGCAAGCCAATAGATCCGCCCCACTTAATTCAAACCATTGCTAATTTATTACAATAAGTAAGGTAATTTCCATTTACGAAATTATTATTAAAAATATATTAAGTAAGTCAGCACAATAAAACTAAACTGTGCGAAGAAAAGTAAACAAAGCTCAAACTCTTTTTTTCCCTGCCTCCTGCCTTATCCCAACGAAAATTATTTACGCCGACCTACTTAGTAGGGGCTTACATCTGTACGCCCCGACAGCAGGTTAAAGGATTGTCGCCTCTGCCGAACGGATGGATGGACTAATTCAAGACCTGCTTGGTTACTCGCGCTTGAGTCAGGTAGAAATTAAGCTGCGTATACTTAACCTAACAGAGATTATTACAGAAGCTATAAACCAACTAGAAGTAGAATTGCGATCGCCACAAGCTCAGGTATAGCAGGAGGCAGAAGGCAGTTCTTGCTGGAGGCAGGAGGTAAAACATTACTATTCCTGACATCTAGACTTTCAAGATGTCCTAACCTTTAATTCGCTTGCTGTAAATGTAGAGCAACCACTTCCAGAAGTTATAGGTAATTGGACAATTTTTATTCAAGTACTTGTGAACCTGCTAAGTAATGCAATTAAATTTGTCCCTGTTAATAGACAACCCCAAATTCAGATATGGGCAGAAATCCCAGGAACAGGGGGAGATTGCAATGGTAAAGTTTCTTGATGCTTACTAGCTAAATTTAAATCAACAACCGTTGGTTTACACTGACTAATGGTTTAGCCTAGAAAAGGCATTACTAAGTAATTCATGATTGGTAAATAAATTCAAGCGTCAGTAGGGTATGTTCAAGACGGCGTAACACACAAAAACATTTTCAATTATGCGTTACATTCCTAACACATACTACAAAAGTTGTAATTTATTAAATTGACTTTCCTTAGTACTCTGCACTTAGAGCTTCTCAAGCATCAATTTTGGTTTCCCATGCACATTCTGATTATTGACGACAATCCAAATGACCGCTTTATGATTATCCGCGAAATGCGGCGGGAATTTCCCGATGTAGAAATAGAGGAAGTGGGTGAACCAGATAAGTTTGAGCAAGCACTATTAGCAGGTCGCTTTGACTTGACAATCACTGATTACCAACTGCGTTGGAACAATGGTTTAGAAATATTACATCTCCTCAAGAACCGCTACCCCTATCGCCCGGTGATTATGTTTACCAACACAGGCACTCAGGAGATTGCCGTTGAGGCGATGAAAAATGGACTTGATGATTACATTCTCAAGTCACCCAAGCACCTGGTTCGCTTGTCCGCAACGGTGAGGTCTGTCTTAGAACGCAATGAAACTCGGCGTAGAGCTAGCTTTTTAGAGAACCGCCTGCAATCTTTACTCAACCAATTAGATATCGGCGTGTTTCAGGCAATTCCTGACGGACATTTGCTAGAGGTTAACACTGCATTTCTCAGACTTTTGAGACTTGATTCTTTAGAAGAAATTCAGTCAAACAGGAGCTTTAATGAGATTTCTTCCAAAGCAGAAGATATTAGACCACAGCAAAGACGAGAACGGGAATTATGGTTACGTAGAGCAGATGGTAGCTATATATGGATATCAGTGAATGAAACGCTTAATACTATTAATGGTGAGTTGGTCATTGATGGGCTAGTGGAAGACATCACTGGGCGCAAACGCTCAGAAGAAGCGCTAAAACGCTATGCAACAAGATTACAGACTCTCCAAGAGTTAGATCGGTCGATTTTGGGGGCAATTTCTCCCAGAGGAATTGCTGAAGTTGCTTTGGCTGCGACTTATCCCTTACTTCCCTGCCAATTTATGGATGTGACTTTATTTGATTGGGAACAGCAACAGGCCACTGTCTTAGCTGTTGAGTCTAATGATGGCATTGGCTTTTCCGTCGGCGAAACTTTCTCATTACATGATTTTGGCAACATTGAAGACTTGCAACAAAACCAGGCGATCGTGATTGAAAACCTGGCTGAGCATCCCAGAACCCATCGCGTTCAACAACGGCTGTTCGACCAAGGCATTCGCTTAATAATGAATGTACCTGTAATTGCTCAACAACAGCTAATCGGCTCTTTGAACGTGGGAGTAATTCAACCGTGGTCATTAACTGACGAAGATGTGGAAATTGCCCGCGAGGTGGCAAATCAGTTAGCGATCGCTATTCAGCAATCCCGCTTGCGCGAACAATTGCAGCGCTACACCGAACAACTCGAACAATTAGTTCACAACCGTACACAACAGCTTGAAGAAGCTAACAGTGCCTTAGAAGCTTTTGCCTACTCTATCTCCCACGACTTGCAAGAACCTCTACGTGCTATCCGGGGATTCGCTACTATTCTTTTAGAAGACTACGGTACTGTATTAAATTCAAACGGACAAGATTTACTCCATCGCATCGCCAGTAACGTCGAGCGGATGGACAACCTGCTGCTGGACTTGTTAGAATACAGCCGCTTGAGTCGCATCGACTTGCCCCTGCAACCAATTAACCTCAACTCATTAGTCAAGCAAGTGCTGACGCAATTAGAAGTATCGCTGCAACAAAAGCAGGCCCAAGTGATAATTGCCGAACCTCTGCTAGAAATTGTGGGTAACTACCGTACTGTCGAGCAAATTATTACAAACTTAATAACCAACGCCATTAAATTTGTGACACCTGGAATTCAACCCCAAGTCAGAATACGGACAGAACACCGCGAACGCTGGCTGCGTTTGTGGGTAGAAGACAATGGCATAGGCATTTTACCGCAGCATTGGGAGCGGATTTTTGGTGTTTTCGAGCGTCTACACAGCATAGAAGCCTATCCTGGTACAGGAATCGGACTAGCGATCGTGCGTAAAGGCATTGAACGCATGGGTGGACAGGTAGGCATGGAGTCAGAAGTCTCACAAGGTAGTCGTTTTTGGATAGAACTACCAGAATTTGTGAAATGAAGCAAGTGAGGAGTGGGGAGTGGGCAGGGGATATATATTAAGTGTTGGGAGGGTGCTGGAAGGTTTAGGAAGGCTAGCCCATAATCGCCAAACAAGAAATTACATCAAAGTTCGCTCAGAAGCAGCAGGCTTAAAAATTGACGAATCAATTCCTGAGTTTGTAAAATATCTTGATAAATTACCGATTCTTGCATCACATCCTCCCTTAAAAATTGACGAATCAATCCCTCTCGCTCGGAAATTGATATACTCACCAACGGTACTATCTTCGTTGTACACATCTGCAACGCGCAGCTGTACCAGTGCCCGTATTTCCTTACGTTTAACTAGGTCACCAATTTTAAAGTTCACTGGGGATTCTACTCAGAGAAATATGTCGGTAGATATTTAACAATCAGTCTGAAAGCACGTTTAAAATTTAAGTAAAGAAATATTTCTTCACTTACGTGCATGAAACGCATCGTCTTAATTGCTGGGTTTGAATCGTTTAACGCTGATTTGTACAGAAAAGCGGCTTTTTTAGCTAACTCTGGCTGTCCACAGTTGGATATTCGGGTATTTAGCGATCGCGATCTAACAACCAAACGCCTAGAAGTAGAAGCAGCACTTGATGGGGCGGATGTGTTTTTCGGCAGCTTACTATTTGATTATGACCAAGTTGTGTGGCTGCGCGATCGCCTTGCCCAAATTCCGATTCGGCTGGTGTTTGAGTCAGCCTTGGAATTGATGAGTTTAAACAAGCTGGGTAACTTTGCCATTGGCGATAAACCCAAAGGAATGCCCAAACCCGTTAAATTCATTCTCGACAAATTTAGCAACGGACGAGAAGAAGACAAACTCGCTGGTTACATTAGCTTCTTAAAAATTGGGCCGAAACTCCTCAAATACGTACCAGTACAAAAAGTCCAAGACTTACGCAACTGGTTAATTATCTATGGTTACTGGAATGCTGGCGGTTCAGAAAACGTCGCTTCATTATTCTGGACACTGGCAGAAAAATACTTAGGTTTGAAGGTCGGCGAGATTCCCCCGCCACTAGAAACCCCGAATATGGGGTTACTCCATCCCGACTATTCAGGGTTTTTTGTATCGCCGCGTGAATATTTGGAATGGTATCAAACCTATTTTAAAGACCCAGAGGCGATGCCAGTCGCTACAACGGGGGGAACCCCCGCAACGCGCTGGCTCATGAATCGCGTCTCTACAAGACCTGTTATTGGAATTTTACTTTATCGCAAACACGTTATTACTAAACAACCTTATATTCCGCAACTGATTCGGCATTTTGAATCAGCTGGATTAATTCCTTTGCCGATTTTCATCAACGGTGTGGAAGGACACGTAGCGGTACGAGACTGGATGACAACCGACTATGAAATTCAGCAACGAGAATTAGGTAATATTGAGACTCCCTCACTTTCAACTGAAGCAGTGAAGGTGGATGCGATCGTTTCAACAATCGGCTTTCCTCTGGTGGGCGGGCCGGCTGGTTCGATGGAAGCAGGGCGTCAGGTGGATGTAGCAAAGCGCATCCTCACTGCTAAAAATCTACCTTATATTGTTGCAGCACCACTATTAATTCAAGATATCTACTCCTGGACGCGCCAGGGTGTCGGCGGCTTGCAAAGTGTAGTATTGTATGCTTTACCAGAATTGGATGGTGCAATTGATACTGTTCCCCTCGGCGGTTTAGTAGGCGAAAATATTTATTTGGTTCCCGAACGGGTACAGCGATTAATTGGTAGAGTGAAAAGTTGGGTGGCTTTGCGGCAAAAACCTGCATCTGAACGCAAGATTGCAATTATTCTATATGGCTTCCCCCCAGGTTACGGTGCTGTGGGCACAGCTGCATTATTAAATGTCCCCCGTAGTCTTTTGAAGTTTCTTTCTGCACTCAAAGAACAAGGTTACAACATTGCAGATTTACCAGAAGACGGTGAAGAATTGATTCGCTGGGTAAAAGAAGCAGACGAAACTTTAAATGACTCAAATAACATCCCCACGTCTGTAAACGTCCGCACATTAGAAAAATGGCTGGGATATCTGCAAACATCTCGCATTGAAAAACAATGGAAATCTTTGACGGCGACTGGTATTAAAACCTATGGTGATGAATTTCAAATTGGTGGTGTGCAATTAGGCAATGTCTGGGTAGGGGTACAACCACCTTTGGGAATACAAGGCGACCCAATGCGCTTAATGTTTGAACGCGATTTAACGCCCCATCCCCAATATGCTGCTTATTATAAATGGTTGCAAAACGAGTTTCAAGCTGATGCTATAGTTCACTTTGGAATGCATGGTACGGTGGAATGGTTGCCTGGTTCTCCTTTGGGGAATACGGGTTATTCTTGGTCGGATATTTTGTTAGGAGATTTGCCTAATCTATATATATATGCGGCGAATAATCCTTCTGAGTCAATTTTGGCAAAACGTCGCGGTTATGGTGTATTGATTTCTCACAATGTACCGCCTTATGGTCGGGCAGGTTTATATAAGGAATTAATGGCATTGCGAGATTTAATCTCAGAGTATCGCGAAGACCCACAAAAGAATTATGCCCTCAAAGAAGCAATTTGTAAAAAAATTCTGGATACGGGTTTAGATGCAGATTGTCCGTTTGAAGATGCGAAAAAGTTGGGTATTTCCTTTTCTCCAGAAAACATTCGGATGTTTAGTACTCATGCTTTTGAAGATTATTTAGTGGAATTATACGAATATTTGCAAGTTTTAGAAAATCGTCTGTTTTCTTCTGGGTTGCATACATTGGGAGAAAAGCCAAGTGAGGAAGAATTAGCTTCGTATTTAGAGGCTTATTTTGGAGAGGAATTACACAGACGCAGAGAAGAAAGAGAAGAAGAAGAAAGACTAATCAAAGATTTGTTGATGCAATCTACAGATGAATTAACAAATTTATTAAGGGGATTGAATGGGGAATATATTCCGCCTGCACCTGGCGGTGATTTGTTGCGGGATGGTGTTGGGGTGTTACCAACTGGGAGAAATATTCATGCTTTAGATCCTTATAGAATGCCTTCACCTGGGGCTTATGAACGAGGACGAGAAATTGCTCAAAAAATTATCGCCCAGCATTTGGAAGAACATGGTAAGTACCCAGAAACGGTGGCGGTGATGTTATGGGGATTAGATGCAATTAAAACTAAGGGTGAATCTTTAGGAATTCTGTTGGAATTGGTGGGGGCTGAACCTGTTAAGGAAGGAACTGGGCGAATTGTTCGTTATGAATTAAAACCTTTGGCTGAGGTTGGACATCCGCGGATTGATGTGTTAGGAAATTTATCTGGAATTTTTCGAGATAGTTTTGTCAATATCATTGAATTGTTGGATGATTTATTTCAACGGGCAGCTAATATTGATGAACCGGAAGATAGGAATTTTATTAGAAAGCACGCTTTAGTTTTAAAAGCCCAAGGTGTAGAAAATGCATCGGCGAGACTGTTTTCTAATCCGGCAGGTGATTTTGGTTCTTTGGTGAATGATAGAGTAGTTGATGGTAACTGGGAATCTAGTGAGGAATTAGGCAATACTTGGCAAAGTCGGAATGTATTTAGCTATGGTAGAGAAGATAAAGGTGAAGCTAGACCAGAAGTTTTGAATACATTATTAAAAACAAGCGATCGCATTATCCAAGAAATCGATTCTGTAGAATATGGTTTAACCGATATTCAAGAATATTACGCTAATACTGGCGGTTTGAAAAAGGCAGCAGAAAAACAACGCGGTAATAAAGTTACAACTAGTTTTGTGGAAAGTTTCTCAAAAGATACTACACCCCGCAATTTAGATGATTTACTCAGAATCGAATATCGCAGTAAATTAGTAAATCCCAAATGGGCCGAAGCAATGTCAAATCAAGGTTCGGGTGGTGCTTTTGAAATTTCCCAACGCATGACGGCTTTAATCGGTTGGGGTGGTACTGCCGATTTTACCGATGATTGGGTATATAACCAAGCAGCTGATACTTATGCTTTAGATGCAGAAATGGCAGAGAAATTACGCAAAGCAAATCCAGAAGCTTTCCGCAATATTGTAGGCAGAATGTTGGAGGCGCATGGGCGTGGTTTTTGGCAAGCTGATGATGATAAGTTAGATAAATTGCGCCAATTATATGAGTTGACAGATGAGGAGTTGGAAGGGGTGACGGTTTAATAAATATTGACTTTAACAGTGTTGTTGTTTCTTAAAAATTGACAATAGCAAACACACAACCGCCATTACTAACAGCGACACTGAAGAAGTGGGTTCTGGGACAGATTGCGGGTTTTGCCCAGGCTGATTCCCAGGAATCATGTTGAGTGATGCCAAAACTCGCTGAATATTGTTAGATATATCGCTGTCACTAATATCATTACTTCTAGAAGAAATAAGTCGGTTATACGTCTGGGTACTTGATACATCAAAATCTCCTGTTAACACAGTAAAATCTTGACCTATTCTACCTATAAGGGAGTCAATCAGGTTGTTAGCATCAGTTCTGACTCCTTGCGAAAAATTGTCGGTGTTGTTAACGTTTCCAATAGTTGTGTTGTCACTATCTTTTAGCCAATTACCATTACCAATGATTGTATTTCCACTGGTAAAAACCCAGTTGCCATTGCCAATAATTGTATTATTACTACCAAAATCCCAGTTACCATTTCCTAAGCTTGTATTGTCATCACCAAAGTGCCAATTGCCGTTTCCAATGGTTGAGTTGTCAGTCCCGAAGTGCCAATTGCCATTTCCTAGTGTTGCGTTGTTACTTCCGTTGTCCCAATACCAGTTGCCGTTACCAAGGGTTGTGTTATCTTTTGCAAATAACCAGTTACCATTACCAATGGTTGCGTTGTCGTTATTAAAGTTCCAATTGCCATTACCAATGGTTGCGCTGTCATTGCCATAATCAGAGTTAAAATTACCAATGGTCGCGTTATTATTACCAAAGTTCCTGTTAGCATTACCAACAGGTGCGTTATCTTGATTAAACGGTGGACTACCAACATTAGATGTATTTCCATTGTTACTAAAGGGTATATTATTACCAAGGACTTCTCTTAACGGATCGAAAGGCGATTGGTCAAGCAGATTTCCACTATCTAAAATGGGATTGCCACCGGTTAGAAACGGGTTGCTACCTCCAGCCAATGTCTTGTCAATGTCCTTGAAAAAATTGTCACCTAGAATTAACTTCAAGCGGTCAAAAATTAATTGCTGAAGCTTACCACCAGCTTCGCCAGCAAAGGGGTTGATACCGCCACCTGGAATAGTTCCGCCACCGTTACCTATAAACAGATTGTTACCACCTGTCAATTGACTGCCTTCAGTATATAGACTGCCATTGGCTGCAAAGGAATTAGCGTTATACAGGTTGTTACTACCATTTGCATTCAAGGTGTTAACTTCATTATTTATCGAATTGATAGCAAATGCTTCCATTGATATTAATTCTCCTATTTGTTATGTCAAGTATCAGTTTATTCAACCTAAAATTTATTTAAATCAAGGCTTTAATTTTCTTGATTGCGAACATGAGAGAAAATTTTGCTAAAGTCTTTAATAGTAAAAAGTTTCAGTGCATAACATAGCTGATTAGCATAGTATGTACTGAAAAAATCATTATTGTTTATTTCCTTGTGTCAATCTACTAATTTACTCAAGGATTATAATTACTGTCTTTATTAAGCGAATGGAATTTGTCCACCACCAAATGATGGAATTTGGCTAGGATCGAATCCACCACCACCAAATGATGGAATTTGGCTAGGATCGAATCCACCACCAGACGACGGTATTTTACTAGGATCGAATCCACCACCACCAAATGATGGAATTTGGCTAGGATCGAATCCACCACCAGACGACGGTATTTTACTAGGATCGAATCCACCACC